>CAWHDP010000002.1:0-1921053 GCA_963828125.1 uncultured Chlamydiae bacterium
AGTCGGTCTTGCCGGGGACGATGGTGTCGGCGTCGAGCTTGTCGAACACCTTGTCGAGAATTGTCGTCAGCACCCTGAGGCCGCCCTGGTATCCCCACAGCGGGAAGCGGTGGTGGTGGTGACGATCGAAGATCGGAAACGTCAGCCGCAGCAAAGGCGTCCCAGTGTCTGGTGCTTGAGGTATTTGCCGTAGGAATTGCCGATGACCATGTCGACCGGCTCGGTGAACAGCAGCGAGCGCAGGTGCCAAAGGTCCTTGCCCGCCCAAATCTTCTTTGGCGTCCTTGCCGAACGGCGAGGCCGCGAGGACGGGGGCAAGCTCTTCTTCCCAATGCCTTGGTCCCGTTGGTGGCGAGGCAATGGACCGGCTTGCCGCCGGTCTCCATGACGAAGCGCGCCATCGCGGTGGACGAAATCGGGGTCGCCGTAGATTGCGTATTTCTTGCCGTGCAGCCAGGACTGGCTGTCCGCCATCGCGTCGATGAGCCGCCCGCGCTCCATGCGCTAGCGACTCGGGGATCGGCTTGCCCGAAAAGCTCTGACATCTTCATCAGCAGTTCGTCGGTTGCCGCGGGACGCCGATGGGGATAGTGGAAACGACGCGGTCTGGCGGCCGAACGACTCTCTGCGTAGTCCAGCGTCTTGCGGGTGTTCCAATATCTGGAGCGAGATCGTCGCCTTGGCGTCGAGCGCGGCTTTGACGTCGTCGAGCTTGGTACCGCCGTCGAACATGCGGAACTCGCCGTCCGAGGGCGTGTCGAACTGGTCGGAGGCGTCGGGCAGGAGCGTGTAGTCGACGCCCATCAGGTCGAGCAGACGCTTCAGTTCGCGGTTGTTGCCGACGCAGAAGCCGTCGAAGCCGGGAAGATGTTGATCTTGCCGTTCGGACTGCGCTCGGCGCCCTTCCAAAAGATTCTCCAGACACGCCCTTGACCATCACGTCGTAGCCGTCGACGTGGCTGCCGACGAAGGCCGGCGTATGCGCGAAAGGCACGGCGAATTCCTGCGGGACCGAATTCTTGTCCTTGGCAGTCTGGATGAACGATTGCAGGTCGTCGCCGATGACCTCGGCCATGCAGGTCGTCGACACCGCTATCATCTTCGGCCCATAGAGCGAATAGGCGTTGGCGAGCCCGTCGACCATGTTGGTGAGGCCGCCGAACACAGCGGCGTCCTCGGTCATCGACGAGGAAACTGCGCTGCAAGGCTCCTTGAAATGACGGGAAAGGTGCGAGCGGTAGTAGGCGACGCACCTTGCGAGCCGTGGACGAAACTCAGCGTCCTCTCGAACCCGGCGGCGGCGAACACCGCGCCGAGCGGCTGGCAGGCCTTGGCGGGATTGACCACCAGCGCCTCGCGGGCGAGGTTCTTCTCGCGGTATTCCCAGCTCTTGGTGTGTTCGCCCTGTTCGGCGACGGCGGCGTCGCCGACGCCGCAATCGAGCGTCGCTTTCTTGCGCGCGAACATCTCCTGATATTCGGGCTCGCGGAACAGCGGCGCATGGTCGAGGATGCGTTCGGCTGACTGGGGCATGGTTCCGTTCCTCTTGTCGCCGGGCCGCGCCATACGGCGGCGCCGTGCAGAACTGGGGTTGCAAACTGACGCTGGGGTCGGGCTCCGCGGCGCGGGGCCCAATCGCTGTCCCTTGGGGCGGCTCAAACTATTCGGCGGCGACAGCCAAGGACTCCGGCTTCAGCCACGGGGCGTCGAACATGTCCCAGACGGGATTGTTGATCGCGAGGTCCATGTCGCGGGCGAAAATCGCGAAGCCGTCGTAGCCGTGATACGGCCCCGAATAGTCCCACGAATGCATCTGGCGGAAGGGAATGCCCATCTTCTGCACCGGGTACTTCTCCTTGACGCCGGAGCCGACCAGGTCGGGCCGGACTTTCTCGACGAACTTCTCGAGTTCGTAGCCGGTCACGTCGTCGTAGATCAGCGTGCCCTTCTTCACGTAGTGGCCGGTGCGCTGGTAATCGTCGTTGTGGCCGAATTCGTAGCCGGTGCCGACGATCTCCATGCCGAGGTCTTCATAGGCGTTGACGACATGGCGCGGGCCGCAGGCCGCCGACGTAGAGCATCACCGTCTTGCCGGCGAGGCGCGGCTTGAACCTGGCGATCACCGCGTCGACCAGCGGACGATATTTGGCGATCACCGCCTCCGCCTTGGCCTCGATCTCCGGGCCGAAGTGCTTGGCGATCTTGCGCAACGACGCCTCGATCTGCGACGGCCCGAAGAAATTGTATTCCATCCAGGCGATGCCGTACTTCTCTTCCATGTGGCGGCAGATGTAGTTCATCGACCGGTAGCAGTGAATGAGATTGAGCTTGGCCTTGGGCGCGCGCTCGATGTCGGCGAGCGTCGCGTCGCCCGACCAATTGCCGACCACGCGCAGGCCCATTTCCTCGAGCAAGATGCGCGAGGCCCAGGCATCGCCGCCGATGTTGTAGTCGCCGATGACGTTGACGTCGTAGGGACCGGCCTCCCACACGACTTCTTTCTTGTCGAACACCCAGTCGCGGATCGCGTCGTTGGCGATGTGGTGGCCGAGCGACTGGGAAACGCCGCGGAACCCTTCGCAGCGCACCGGAACCACGGTCTTGCCGCTTTCCTTGGCCTTCTTTTTCGCGACGGCTTCGATGTCGTCGCCGATCAGGCCGATCGGGCATTCCGACTGGATCGTGACGCCGTTCGCCAGCGGGAACAGCTCGTTGATCTCGTTGATGACCTTGTCGAGCTTCTTGTCGCCGCCGAATACGATGTCGCGCTCCTGGAAGTCGGAGGTGAATTGCATCGTGACGAACGTGTCGATCCCGGTGTTGCCGATGTAGTAGTTGCGGCGTTGCGACCAGGAGTACTGGCCGCAGCCGACCGGTCCGTGGCTGATATGGACCATGTCCTTGACGGGGCCCCAGACGACGCCTTTGGAGCCGGCATAGGCGCAGCCGCGGATCGTCATCACGCCGGGCACCGACTTGATGTTGGACTTCACCTCGCATTCGGTGAGATGCTGAACTTCGCCAGCGACTTCGTCCTCGCCCGCCGGCTTGGCGACCGAGAGATGCTTGCGGCGGCGCTTGCCGAGTTTGTCGGGATATTGCGCCAGAACTTCCTCGATAAGCTTCTCGTGAAAGGTTCCGTCGTTTTCGTAGTCGAGGCTCATGAGGGTCTCCTGTCGAACGAAATGGGTCGCCTGGGCGCGCGCGCCGACGGGGTCAAAGCCCGCGCCGCGCGCGCCGCCAGGGTCAGAGCGCGGCCACCAGCTTGGCCGCCTCTTTGGCTTGCAACTCGGCGAGCGCCTGCTCTTCGCTCTTCATGATGCCGAACTCCATCAGCATCTCTTCGAGCTCTTCCATGGTGATCGGGGTCGGGATGGTGCCCTTGCCGGAGTTGTTGTGGATCTTGTTGGCGAGCTGGCGGTATTCGTTCGCCTGGGCGCTGTCGGGCGCGTATTCGATCACCGTCTTGCGGCGCAGTTCTGCGTGCTGGACGATGTTGTCGCGTGGCACGAAGTGGACCAGCTTCGAATTGAGCCGTTTGGCGAGCGCCTCGGCCAGCTCCAGCTCCTTGTCGGTCTGGCGCTCGTTGCAGATCAGCCCGCCCAGGCGCACGCCGCCGGAATGGGCGTATTTCAAGATGCCCTTGGCGATGTTGTTGGCGGCGTAGAGCGCCATCATCTCGCCGGACATGACGATGTAGATTTCCTGCGCCTTGTTCTCGCGGATCGGCATCGCGAAGCCGCCGCACACCACGTCGCCGAGCACGTCGTAGGAGACGTAGTCGACGTCGTCGTAGGCGCCGTTTTCTTCGAGGAAGTTGATGGCGGTGATGACGCCGCGTCCGGCGCAGCCGACGCCGGGCTCGGGCCCGCCCGATTCCGTGCACTTGATGCCCTTGTAGCCGACCTTCAGAACGTCTTCGAGTTCGAGGTCCTCGACCGATCCCGCCTCGGCGGCGAGGCTGAGCACCGTGTCCTGCATCTTGGCGTTGAGGATGAGGCGCGTCGAATTGGCCTTGGGATCGCAGCCGACGATGAGAATCTTCTGTCCGAGATCGACGAGAGCGGCGAGCGTGTTTTGCGACGTCGTCGATTTGCCGATGCCGCCTTTGCCGTAGAAAGCGATTTGGCGGAGAGCTGCCATGATCCGAGTTCCTTTCACCGCGAGGGGCGCCTTGGAGGGTCGCCCGGAAGACCTCGGCAGCGAATGTCGCCGCCTCGCAGATCAAGGACTTCAAGGATCGTGCCAAGTCGTATGCTAAGGCTAAACGCGTCATGATAACAATGCGTTGCGAGACTTTTGGCGAGCCCGTGGGCCTCGACAGAATTGTGTCGCGTCCCCGACAAACGCGACAACACGAAGCGCCGAGCAGAAGCGCGACCCCTTCCTCCTTGCGGGGGCAGGCGTCATGGGGAGCATGACGGATGAGGAGTTGCGCGTAAGCCGCCTAGGCGATACAGCCGCGAATCGCCGCGACGTCGGACCATGCGTACGGATGAACTCGGTTTTCGTCGAAGCCGCGCGCCTGACGGCGCGATCCCTCATCCGTCGCGGCTTCGCCGCGACGCCTTCCCCCGCAAGGGCGGACGGGGCGCGTCCGCTCAGCCGACCAGCGCCTGCGCGGCGGCGGCGAGCGGCGCGTCGATGATCTCGATATCCTGATCGGCGAAGAACTTGGCTTCGTTGCGGGTCAGCGCTTCCCTCTCGACGACGGCGAAATGCGACCCCTTCGAGCGCTTGATGATCTGGCGGGCGTAAGTGCGCAGCATCTGGTCGTGGAAAGGACAGCCGAGAAACAGAAAACCCCGCTCCGCGCGCCGCGCCTTCACGGTCGCCGGGATCGGCGACTGGATGTCGATTTCGGTCAGCACCTCGACATAATCGGAATCGGCGACGAGGAAATTGCGCGCCGGTCGCACGCCGCCATGGGGCGAATAGAGCGCCGTGGCCGCGGCGTCGGCTGCGCCGTCGTCGCAAGGCGCGCCGTCGCAATCGTAAGTCTTGGTCCACACGTCGCCGCGCACGCCGGCGCGCGCCACTCCCTGAATTTCGACGAAGTCGCGCCGTCCGGCGGCGCGCAGCGCGGACGCCATGGCGTCGTCGTACCAGGCGTTGACGATCAGCGCGAGCGGCAGCCGGGCGAGAAAGGCGAGCAACGGCGACGGCGGGGGCGGCGCGGCGAAGATGTCGGCCATGAACGCGTCGAGCGTCTTGCGATGGCGCCGGCTCTCGATGAACTGCGCGACCGACCACATGTTGGTGCGGATGCGCGCCGGCGCCGGCGCGCGGGCGTGTAACGCCCCGGCGACGGCTTCGGGCGTGGTGGGAAGGTTTGCGCCGGCAAGCGCAAGCAGTCCTGGACCGAGATAGGGAATGAGTTCATCCCCAATCAGCGCGCGCCTTACGCGCGCGAGCTGGCTGGCGACGTCGGGGCGCGCCTCGGCGCCGAGCAGAGCGTCCACGGTCAGTCCTCCTCGCCGACTTTGCGGGCGTTGACGGTGATCGGCAGGCGCGTTTCGGCCGGCATGTCGGGAAGAATGAGCGTCCAGCCGTTGCGCAGCGTGACCGAGCCGCCCCACAAGCTCTCGCGCTCCGTTGCGACGATCGGCTCTTCCAGGTCCTTCTTCGGCACGTAGGCGGACAGGCCCTTGTCGCCGCGGCGGATCATGATCTTCATCGCCCGTTCTCCTCGCCGCAGGTCTCTTGCGCATTTTGCGCAGCCGGCATGGCCCGGTCGAGACTGACCAGCTCCTTGGCGCGCATGCCGACCAGCGTGCCGCTGTCGACCCATTCGACCGCGTAGATGTAGAATTGTTGCAGGAACGTGCCGATGTCCCTGACGTAGCCGACCTCGCCCTTGCGCACGAGAATGTCGCCGATCTCGCGCCTGGGGTAGGTGCCGTCGTTTTTGACCTGCTTCGTCGCGCGCACCTTTTCGCCCGGCAGGAAGCGCGGCGCGGCGCGAATCTCGATGTCCTGCTCGCGGGCGAGTCCCATCACGCGTCTCCCGGTTTCAATCGCTGGCGCGCGAGGTCGCGCACGACTTCATCCGCGTCGTCGGCGAGCGCGCCAAGCGCGGCGACCGGCAGACGTTCGGCGCAAACGAATCGAACGCGAAAATCCTCGTCCTTTATCATCAGGACGACAGCGTCTTCGGACAGCCGCTCGGCGATTTCGATGCGCACCAACGGATCGGGATCGGCGATCATGGCCACCAGCGCATAGGCGGGAACGCGCCGCGCCGCCTCCCGGCGAACCGACGGGTCGCCGTCGTGGATCACGCGAAGCAGCAGCGCCGGTTCGGCCCGCCGCGCCGCCGCCAGACGCACCGAATCGTCGACGTCGTCGAACAAAGCGGCGAGCGCTTCGCCGCTAAGGCGCTGGGCGAGGGCGATGCGCACGCGCGGGTCCGGATCGTGCGCGAGGGCCCCGATCCGCGCCAGCGGCAGACGCAGCGCGACCATCGCACGCACGTCCGGCTCGGGGTCGCCGATCAGCGCGACCAGCCGAAACGGCGAAGCGTAGCGCGCCGCGAGCGTGCGCACCTCGAAATAGGGATGGGCGAGATGCCGCTCCGCCTGGGCCGGATTGAGCGCGAAGAACCGATCGATGCGTCGCGCGCGCCGATCCATGACGCAGGTCTTGCCGAGGTCGCACAGGCCAGCGGCGCGCGTCTCCTCGTAAGGACAGTCCGCGCAGCGCACAGGATTGCCCAGCCAGTCGAATGGGCCGTCTTCGAGGTCCACCGCTTCGTTCTCGCCCACGCGCGCTTCGCCCGTCGTCAGCGCCGTCAGGCCTTCACGCAGGTCTTCGGCACCGGGCAGACATTGCTGCATTGTTGCGTGTCGAAATGGCCTTCGCATTCGGTGCAGACCTTGGGATCGATGATGTAGGTGTCGTTCTTGAACTTGATGGCGCCGGTCGGGCACTCGAATTCGCAGGCGCTGCAAGCGGTGCACTGGGAAGCGATGATCTTGAAGGCCATTGTCTTGTCTCCTCTTGCTTGAAACGAACGGGATTGTGCGTCAGGCGACCGCCCGGCCGGGGGCGCGGGCGAAGATCTCGGCGTAGAGCGCGCCGATAGCCGTCTCGGAATATTCGTAAGCATAGGCGTCGCTCACCGCGATGCCGGCGGCTTCAAGCATGTCCTTCGGGCAGTCGCCGATCTTTGCGCACAGCACATGGCGAACGCCTTCGAGCGCGTCGATCGCTGCGTCCAGCGTCGCATCTTCGCCGAACCCGCCCTTGCAATAGGCCTCGACCTTGCGGTGGCCGACGAAGACGACGCCCTTCGGCGAGGCCTCGTAGATCTGGAATTCCTTGGCGTGGCCAAAATGCTCGTTGACCCGTCCGCCGCCCTTGGTGGCGACGGCGACCAGCATCGACTGTCCCTCGACGGCGGCTTCCTGAATCGCGGCGGCAGCGGCCTGCTTGGCCGCGACGTGGTCGTCGCGCTCGACGGCGACAAACTCTCGATAGGCGGTTCGTTTGGCGGGATCGTAGTCGACCGACTCCGGCAATTGATCGACGGTGAACTCCTGGCCGCGATCCTCGCCCAGCAGCCCGACCGCGTCGGCTCGGCACTGGCGGCAGTGGCGCATTAGCTTGGCGCCGCCTTCGAGCTTGTCCTGCAACGCCTTGAGCTCCATCGCGCTCGGGCCGCGCTGGCCGGTCAGGCCGTAATGCGTGCCGTGGGCGGGGTCGGAAATGAGCGGCATGACGTTGTGCAGGAAGGCGCCGCGCTGTTTGACCCAGCGGTTGACCTCGATCAGGTGTTCGTCGTTGATCCCCGGGATCATCACCGAATTGATCTTGGTCAGGATGCTGCGGGCCGTGAGCATTTCGAGGCCCTGCATCTGCCGCTCGTGCAGGATTTTCGACGCCTCGACGCCCGTCCAGCGGCGGTTGCGGAAGTAGATCCAGGGGTAGATCTTCGCCCCAATCTCGGGATCGACCATGTTGATGGTGATCGTCACGTGGTCGACGTTCATGTCGGCTAGCTCATCAACGCGGTCGGGGAGGGCGAGACCGTTGGTCGAAATGCAGAGCCTAATATCGGGAATGTCTTTGGCGATGGCGGCGAACGTCGCCTGCGTCTTGTTCCAGTCGTAACAGGCGTCGCCCGGGCCGGCGACGCCGAGCACCGAGAGTTGCGGCACTTCGTTGGCCACAGCGATCACCTTGCGCCGCGCCTGGTCGGGCGTCAGCTTTTCGGACACCACGCCCGGCCGACTCTCATTGGCGCAATCGTATTTGCGGTTGCAATAGTTGCACTGAATGTTGCAGGCGGGCGCGACGGCGACGTGCATGCGGGCGAAATAATGGTGCGCCTCTTCGGAATAGCAGGGGTGGTCCTTGATCCGCTCCCATACGTCCGCGTCCATATCCTCGGGGCGCGCCGAGGAGCCGCAAGACGACGAAGAACAGCCGCCTGAGGCGGCGGTCCGCTTCATCGCGTCGAAGTCGACGGGGGCGAGAAGACTGTCGAGCGAGATCGTGACGGGCTGACCCATAAGCGCGATTCCTGTTGTTCGCAGCCGATTGGCGCAAGGGTCGTGCCAGATTTGTCTACGTGTTATATCAATGCGTTATGTTGAGACTGGGCGCCGCTGAAATCTCTCGGACACGGTTTTGTCGCGTTGCCGACAGAGCGGAGCGCGCCGATCGCCCGTAGACGCGGGTGCCGGCCGCGTCAGGCGCGCGAGCGCCTTGTCTCGCTCTGATCGCCGCACCGGCGAAAAGTTCGGCCAGCGGCCGCGTCGGCAACGACGCCCGGAGATTTGCTTCGCTTAGGCGCTCAGAACCGCTTCATCTCGATGCGGTACTTCCGCAGCGCGTAGCCGATCTGGCGCGGCGAGATGCCGAGGACGCGCGCCGCCTTGGCCTGAACCCAGCCGGCCCGCTCCATCGCATCGAGCAGGCGGTCCTTCTCGGTCAGCCGCGGCGCGATCGCCGGGCAGTCGCCCGTTTCGGCGCGCGTGCAGGTCCCGTCGGGCGCGACGGCTTCGGCGAGTTCGCGAGCCGATGCGCGCGCTTCCGGAGCGCTCGGCGCCGGCGGCCGCTCGACTGCCGGCGCCACGATCGTTCGTCCCGAGGCAAGTTCGCCGATCGGGTCGGCGAAGGCGCCGCGCCCACTGCCAGTCCACAGCAGCGCCGAAAGGCAGTCGCCGGCGGCGCACGAAAGGTCGTCGCGCGCGATGACCTCGCCATGGGCGAGCGTCGCCGTCCGTCGCACGCAATTCTCGAGTTCGCGCACGTTGCCGGGGAAATAGCAGCGCTTCAGCGCATCCATCGCGCCTGAAGACAAAGTCAGTTTGCGATTGTTCTCGGCGTTGAAGCGATCGAGGAAGGCGCGCGCCAGCAGCGCGATGTCGCCGGGACGTTCGCGTAGCGCCGGCAGAAACACCGGAATGACGTTGATGCGATAATAGAGGTCGGCGCGAAACTCGCCTTTGGCGACCGCCACTTCGAGATCCTTGTTGGTCGCACAGATGAGGCGAAAGTCGGCCTTGATCGTCCGCGTTCCGCCGACACGTTCGAATTCGCCCTCCTGGAGCACACGCAGCAGCTTGCTCTGGAAACTCGATGAAATTTCGCCGATTTCGTCGAGCAGCAAGGTTCCGCCATGGGCGAGTTCGAAGCGCCCGGCGCGCTGGCCCACGGCGCCGGTGAAGGCGCCCTTCTCATGGCCGAACAATTCCGATTCGAGCACGCTTTCGGACAGCGCCGCGCAATTGAGCTTGACGAACGGCTTGCTCTTGCGCGCCGAAAGATCATGCACGGCGCGCGCGAACAATTCCTTGCCGGTGCCGCTTTCGCCGCGCAGCAGCACCGTCGAGTTCGATTTGGCGACGACCTCGATCGTCTTCAGCACTTTGCGGATCTCGGCGCTTTCGCCGACGATGCCGTCGACCTTGGGCGCCGAGCCACGGCGCGTGTCGATTAATTGCCCGTCGAGCGCCTTTTCGAGGCTTCGCTTCTCGTCGAGAAAGCGCTTGCGTTCGGCCGACAACATCCGATGCAGCCGAACCGTCTGTCCGACGAGGTTGGCGATCATGCGCAGGAAATGCAGATCGTCATCGAAGCCGCTCGCCCGCTCGCCGTCCCAGACGCGATTGATCGACAGCGTTCCAATCACCCGTTCGTCGGATTTGATCGGCACGCCGAGAAATGAAATGCGGCCGTCAAGCCGGCGGGTGATGAGATCCGCCGCCTTGGCGAACAGCGGATCCTTGGTTATGTCCTCGGCGACCACCGCCGTCGACGTGGCGACCAGCCTGTCGATGACGACGCGCGGCAGGGTTTCGATCGGCTTGCCCTTGGCCTCGGTCGCCCACCCCGCGGTGGCGATGATCTCCGGTTCGCCGTCGGCGTCGAGAATAACGATCATGCCGAGCCGCATGTCAAAAAAGCAGCTCAGCACGTTCACCACATTGGCGAGCGTCTGCTCGAGGCGCGTCGGCCCGCTGAGAATCTTCGAGATTTCGTAGATTCCCATCAGCGCGACTTCGGGCGACGCCTGATGCTGGCGCACGGGTCGCGCCGCTGCTGCGTGGGCCGTCGCCGAGCCGTCCAAGACGGACATTTTCTGCTCCCCGACGCCCCCTTAGCCGACCAGAGAGGGCGTCTAACGATTCCAATGAGCGCCGCCATGGTCTCACGAACGCCTCCGGCCGTCGCGCGCAAAATTGCGGCGCCGAAAACCACAAGTTGCTCAGTTAATTGATGTTTCTGGCGCTGGCGGCCGATCGGGCGCCGAAGCGCGTTTGGGCAAATTCCGCCGCGCAAAGTCGGCGTTGCTGTCTGGACTTCGAGGGTATTTGGCGGCCGTTGGTCGCCGACAACGGCTTGGCGCGGCGAATTCGCCTGCGCCGCGCAAAAGTGGTCCGCTGCGCGGCAGCAGTTAGGCTGGTCAATTATTGTGCATTGCACAAACCGACGAGACAGGCGCTTCGACTTTCGCTCGGCAGTTGACGCGCGAGACGCGGGCGCGCTCGCCGTGAGGGCGCTGGCCGTCATCGCATCCGATTATGCGTCCCATTATGTGCGCCCGTTTTCGTGCGCTCGACTCCCCAAAGCTTTGCCGCCGGGCAAGTCCACTTTGCGCAATCCCGGGAACATTCGCGGCATCTCGCCGGGGCCGGCCTGATGATCGAGATATTCGATCTCTGCTCCGAGGCCCGGCAGGTCGGGATATGGGTTGTTGGCGAGGGACCGCGGCCCAGCCATGGTCGCGTGGACGGACGAGATCCGAGAATATGAAAGCCACTGGCGCCGCCCGACAGAATGTCTGCTTTCGGTATTCGACCAAATACGCCTGAATGAGATCGGTGGGCGCATTCCGGTCGCCGCCGCCGAGCCAATCCACCGCGATAAGACGAGCTTAATCAATCCCGCCTAGAGTTCTCGTCACGCGGGCGGCCTCCTCCCTCCGCCCTTACGCAAACTACACGGCCCGTTACGGTTTTCCGGCGGGCCGTTTTGTTTGGGGCTTTGCGACGTTGCGCTCGGTTTTGCGGATTGTTCTGACGCGCGTATATCCTTGTATTGTTCACGAACCGGCGCTGCGATCGCGCGATGACCTCGAATAGGCCATCGCCTTCGCATTGCGGTTCCGAGGGCGCAAAAGCATTCGGACCGCCGGCGACATCGTGGCGACGCTGGCAGCGGAGCGGAAAAGCTACAGCCCCGCTTGCAGGCAGCCTTGCGGCGTCCGTTGCGCAGTCCTACGAAAGAGTCAGACATTGAACTCGGCGCGCATTGTTCCCCCCGGCCGGCGCGCCGTTCTGTGCCCCGCGGCCGTCCTTTCGGCGCGGGGCGTTTCTTTCGGTGTGTGTCCGCTATCGACAACCACGGCGAAAGTCAGACGGCGCGGCGCGCCAACGCAGCGCTCGCCGTCGCGGCCGAACTGTTGCGCGACCGCTTACGCGAAGCGCGCCGCGCTCGACACGCCGACGCCAGAGAGAGCGACTTTCGTCGATCAATCTGCGAGACCGGAAGCATTTGCGACATTTTGCAGTCGCGAATCCTTAACCACGAAGTTCAGCTTGATGGATATTCGCCGCCGGTTCACGGGCTATTAGTGCGCGCGGACTAGCATTCCTGAACTCTTGGAAGCTTCTCGGTCGGATTTGCGTGCCGTGCCCGCCGAAGGTGAGAGGCCGCCATTGCGCGCAAGTCCACTTACCCAGGTTGCGAAGGGGTCCCAAGCCAACGGCCTGGGTGCGCTCGCGAGACTGGCGACGGAGTCCCATGAAGTCATCGCGGATGATCGCGACGCTACAATCGCCCGACTGCAAGAGCAGGCGCTAAGCTACCTGACGACCTTCGACGCGATCGCGCTGGGCGTTTGCCGCTTCGACGGCGAGGGCCGCTTGGTTCTCAGCAACCGCCGCTACAGGGAGATCTATCGCCTTGCGCCCGAACTGCTTCGTCCAGGCACGACGTCGTCGGAGATCGCGGAACTTCGCGTCGCCGCGGGGACGGCCGCCATCGCCAACGACGCCGAACTCGCTGCGGCCCCTTCGATCGATGCCGCTGCCGCCTTGAGCACTCGGACTGAGAAGCTCGAGGACGGGCGACTTGTCGAGATCGTTCGCCAATCGACGCCCGACGGCGACTGGGTGGAGACGCATGAGGACGTGACCGGACAGAATCCCGAGCGCGGCCTTGTCGACGAGCGAATGGCGCTGCAGCTCTTGATCGACCAAGTGCCTGACTACCTCTGGATCAAGGACTGCGAGAGTTGCTTTGTCGTCGTCAATAGAGCGCTAGCGGCGGATTGTGGTCTCGCCACGACCAGCGATCTGGTCGGCCGTTCAGATTTCGACATTCATCCTCTGGAAGCCGCGCGCGGTTTCCGTGCGCATGAGATGGAACTTCTTGCGAGCGGACGTTCGGAGGTCGACATCGAGGAGGCCGTCGTCACCAAGTTGGGCGACCACAAATGGCTCTCGTCGACGAAAGCGCCGTTACGCGACGACGATGGCGAAGTCTTCGGTTTGATGGGCATAGCGCGAGACGTCTCCGCGCGTGTGTTGGCGGACAAACTGCGGGACGGACAAGCGCGGCTGCTCGAATTGATTGCGAAGGGGGAGCCGTTGCCCGCCGTCCTCGATCATCTGGTCCGTCTGGTCGAATCTCAGTTGACGGGTATATTCGGCTCCATCTTACTGCTCGACGAAGACCGAATTCATTTGCGCCACGGCGCCGCGCCGAGTTCTGGCGGAGAGCTACGTGAGAGCAATCGATGGCGTCCGCATTGGTCCCAACGTGGGATCGTGCGGGACTGCCGCGTATCGGCGCGAACCCGTCGTCGTCACCGATATCGCACAAGATCCGCTTTGGGCCGACTTTCGCGACGTGGTCGCCCCGCACGGCTATCGGTCGTGCTGGTCGGCCCCGATTTTGTCGAACCATGGCGAGGTGCTAGGGGTCTTTGCGATGTACTCGATGTCGGTGCGCGCGCCGGCGCCGATTGAAACGCGCCTTGTCGATATCGTCACCCACACCGCCGGCATTGCGATCGAACGCAAACTCGCCGAGGACCGCATTCAATTCATGGCCAACCATGACGCGCTGACTGGCCTCCCCAACCGCGCCTTGATCAAGGATCGGTTCACCGAGGCGGCGGCGCGCGCCCAGCGAAACGGGACCTGGGCGACGGTTGCCTTCATCGATCTCGACAATTTCAAGTGCGTCAACGACAGCTTGGGCCACAGCGTCGGCGACCGGCTCTTGAAAGTGGTGGCGAGCCGGATGGTCGCTTGCCTCAAGCCGACCGATACGGTGGCGCGGCTGGGTGGGGATGAATTCATCATCCTGCTGGCCGATCACGCCAAGAGCGCCGACATTCTCGCCGCGACCCTACAAAGGCTCCGAGCGGCGATCGCCGAGCCCGTTCATCTCGATGGCCACACGTTCCATGTAACGTGCAGTTTTGGCGTCGCCAACTATCCTGACGACGGGACGGATGTCGAAACGCTGCTGGCAAACGCCGACGCGGCGATGTATCGCGCCAAGGACGTCGGTCGGGACAATTTCCAATTCTACGCGCCCGCGTTGAACGCGAAGGATCGTGGGAATTCTTGAATTCTCGACTCTTGACGTAGGTCCGCCTGAGACGAACGACAGTAAAAGGCACGGCATGCCACCCGCGGCGGCTGAGCGCGCCCTTAGCCCCAGTGTCCACTTCCGCGATGGAGCCATCGTCGGCCGGACCGCCAAGACGGGCGCAGAGCGGAAATGATTTGCCGTGAGCGGACTGGCCGGCTTCGGCAGAGGAAATATTGAACTCTGTCGCCGGTCCATCTTGAACGTTCACGCTGAATACAATCTCACACTAACAAAAGTGCCCGCCAGCTCCGTGGAATGAGTAGATTCTGAGCCTTACGCGCGAGCGCGGTTGCGGCTTTCGTGGTGCTGCCGAGAGGGAGGATGGACATGTCCCCCAAGAAGCATGACCAGTCTCGGTACGGGCGGTCGCCGAGTAGCCCGCGACGCGACCGCCCGCTTTTGTCGCGCAGCCCTCCTTTGTCGCGCAGCCCAGAACGCCTCGCAACGCCCGCACGAACGGGGATCCCTTCCATGCAAGTTTACGTCGCTCGGCTTAATATCGAACGCTTCCGACAACTGATCGCCTCGGAAACCGATCGCAAGAAGCTGGATCTGCTTCGTCGCCTCCTCGCTGATGAGGAGGCAAAGCTAGTTCGGCTGCTGGCGCCTGGCGCCACGCCATCGTGAGGCAGTTCGAGAGGGCGACGCCGACAAGATTTGACTGCGATCGACCGCAAGTGGCTTCTGGCGCATTGTAATGGGAGTCGCCTCAAGGAGTAACGGCCGCCGAGGAAGAGTACAGGATAGTCTGCTTCCCGTTGGCATCGACAAAGTCTGCCCTTCGTCTCAGCGTGGGCTTCCGAGGCGAGACGACGATCGATCGAACGGCCGAAATGGGCGCGAAGCGCTCTTGCGCCCTACGCACTCAAGATATCCGCTTTCCGCCCAAAACAGAAGATTTGGACGTTCGAGCGAGCGGCCTGTTTGACTTGTCTCGAACCCCTTCCGCGTGAATGCTTCCCGCTTTCAGCTTGCCCGGTTGACCCCGCCCGCGGCAGGCAGGCTTATGCCAGGATCATCACCACGCCGCACACCTGTTCTGAGAAACGAGATAGAGATTCTGCGATACCGACGTTTGAGGAGAGGGGCCGCCACAACATGCTTATTTCTGGAGAGTCGCTCGTCCTCAAATGGCTCGCCGATCATCCCCGTTGGACGCTCCACTTCACGCCCACTTCCGCATCGTGGCCCAACGCCGTCGGGGGCTTCTTCTCCGCCATCACCCGGCGAAGAATCCGGCGCGGCGCCTTCGCCTCCGTCGCTGCCCTACAAGAGGCCATTGCCCGCTACATTGCCGCCCACAACGAGGCGTCCTATCCCTTCCTCTGAACTACTCGCGCCAGGGCCATCTTCGACAAGCTCGCCAACGTCCCTGTGCCTTCCGTCTGAATAAGTGCACTAGGAGCTAACGCATAATTTACGCGTTTGCGCCAACTTCCGGCCATGACGTGTTGCGAACACGCCTTCGGGCGTGGCGCAATGGCATGACGCCGTACGCTCATCCCGGTCGCAATCCGGATTGTCGCCGACGCCGATGCGCCCCCGCATGACAGGCCGGCGCCGGTTGCCGTCGTTCCACACGCGACTCCGGGAAGCGTTGCATGCTCGATGTCACCCCGGTAGACATCCGCCGCGAGCCGCCTCAGGCGACGCTCGAACGGCTGAACCGCGAGTTCAACACTTTGACCTCGTGCCATCAAGCGCTGCTGCGTTCGATCGGCGAGCAGAGCCTGCTGGAGGAAAACCGGCGGCAGTTTGAAGCGATCGGCGGGCGGCTGGAGGAAGCGCTCACCAGTCTGCTCACCTATCTCGATTTCAGTGCGCAAGAGTCCCAGCTGCGCGCCCTGTTCCAGGCCATCCCCGACATCCTCTGGGTCAAGGACGTCAAAGGGCGCTTTCTGCGCTGCAACTCGGCGTTCGAACGGGCGGTCGGCAGATCCGAGGCGGAGGTGATCGGCAAAACGGACTTCGACTTCAACCCGATCGAGTTCGCCGAAATTTTCGCCGCCAGCGACCGGTTGGCGATCGAAACTGGCAATATTGTTTCGGAGGAATATAAACAAACCAGTCCAGAAGGCGCGCTCGTCCAGTTCGAAGTGAAGAAGGCGCCGCTGCGAGACCAAAGCGGCGCCACTACCGGAACAGCCGGCATCGCTCGCGATATCACCCAGCGTTGCAAACACGAACAGGATCTCCAGATCGCCGCCGCGGCCTTCGACGCGCAGGAGGGCATCGTCATCCTCGACGCCGACTTGCGCGTTCTCAAAGTCAACCGCGCCTTTCTAGAAATGACTTAGAGGACTGAAGACGAACTGATTGGAAGTATCCCCTCCGAGATCGTTGACAACTTGACTACCCGCGCGACCATCCTCAACATCGGCAAGATCGTCCAGCGCAAGGGTTTTTGGCGAGGCGAAATGCTGCTCGAACGCCGTCGCACCGGCGGAGCCTTTCCGACCTGGACGACCGTCGCCGCCGTACGCAGCAAGGGCGGCGAGACGACCCACTTCGTCGCAATGACGACTGACATCACTGAGCGCAAGGAGGCCGAGCAGGAGATCGTCAGGCTGGCCTATTACGACCGTTTGACGGGGCTCGCCAACCGACGCCTGCTGCGCGACCGGTTGCACCATGCCGTCGCCAGCAGCGGGCGTAACGACCGATGCGGCGCAGTGCTCTTCATTGATCTCGACGATTTCAAACTGCTCAACGAGACGAGCGGCCACGCGATCGGCGATCAGGTCTTGACAGAGGTCGGCAAGCGTCTCGTCGACTGTCTCGGCGACGCCGGCGGCGCGGCGCGGATCGGCGGCGACGAGTTCGTGGCGCTGATCGAGGATCTCAGCGAAGACCCCGACGAGGCGGCGACGGTCGCCAAGCAGGTCGGAGAACAGATTGCCGCAGCGCTCAGCGTACCCTACCAACTGAAAGGGGGCCCGCGCCAATTCAGCGCCAGCATCGGCGTCGCCATGTTCAAAGGCGACCGGCAAGACGGCGAGGAGGTCATGAAACAGGCCGACATCGCCGTTAATGAAGCGAAGGCTTCTGGGCGCAACGCTCTGCGTTTCTTCGATCCCGAGATGCAGGCGGCGCTTGCTGCGCGGGCTGACGCGGAAAGCGCGCTGCGCGCGGCGATCGTCGATCGCCGCTTTGTCCTATATTTCCAGCCGCAGGTGAACAGCGAGGGCGTCTGCATCGGCGCCGAGGGGCTGGCGCGGTGGCTCGACCCCCTGCGCGGCGTCATTCCGCCTGGCGAGTTTATCCCGCTCGCCGAAAAGACCGGACTGATCCTGCCGATCGGCCGCTGGGCGTTGGAGACAGCCTGCGATCGATTGCGGCTGTGGGCGAGCGAGCCGCGCATGCGCGATTTGCACCTTTCGGTCAACGTCAGCGCCCGGCAATTTAGCCAGCCCGACTTTATCGACCAGGTCGCTCAAACGCTCATCGCCGCCGGCGCGCCAGCCGATCGGCTGGTGATCGAGCTGACCGAGAGCGTCGTGGTGGACGATGTCGGCGGCGTCATCGACAAGATGAAGGCGTTGAAGGCGCTTGGCGTGCGCTTTGCGCTGGACGATTTCGGCACAGGCTATTCGTCGCTCGCCTACCTCGCCCGCCTGCCGGGGAGGATGCATTAAGCGCAAAAGGACCGTCTCTTCGACGTATCTTAGAGATAGGGGCTCACTTTATAGTCAACGTCAACCCTACGGGCAATCCGAGTCTTTTTGAATGGTTGAAGGGAGTTCCTTTAGAAAAAAAGACCATCACAACTAAAAAGGAATCGATCGAAGTGCAGTTTTATAATGGCGTTCCACTAAATGATTCGAATCACGATCTGTCGGTTAATTTTATTGATTGCGTGATACGCGATAAAAAAGGCAAAGTGACCCATTTCTCATGGATCACCGATCTGTTAGTTACACAAGACAACGTATATCCCCTTGCAAGGGCAGGTAGAGCGAGATGGCACATTGAGAATGAGACATTTAACACCCTCAAGAACCAAGGCTATCAGTTTGAACACAATTTTGGACATGGCTACAAGCACCTGAGTCATGTCTTCGGGCTGCTTATGTTTTTGGCGTTTTTGATTGATCAGGTACAACAAAGATGTTGTGGCCTATTGCAAGAAGCGCTCGAAAGGGCAAAAAGAAAGACTCGATTTTGGGAAAAATTGCGCATGTATGTTTTAGAGTTCCACGTTGACTCATGGGCTGCTTTATATGCCGCAATGGGTAAAAGGCGCGGGGTAAGGTTCGTAGAACTAGCGAATACTTCCTAGAGAATAAAGTTCAAAAGGATCTTTGGTTCAAGAGGGTGTATTTTCTGAATTTCTGAAGACGGGACGATGGTCTATCGGAGGAGGTTGTCTAAAAATTTTAGGCGTTTAAAAAATCTCTATATTTTTCGCAGCTCCCACTTTTCGCGGGAGCTGCTGCTAACTTTTTTGGCCGCTTGCTAAAAACAATTCCGAGGTATACACTCGTCTTTTTTTAACACCAGGGGTGCTAAGCTATTAAAAGTAGTTTAGCTGAGAGAGTCCCTTATACCTGATCTGGGTAGAGCCAGCGTAGGAAGTGTGAATGTATACAAAGAATCGTCGTTCTTATTTTCTTTTTATCGTTTCTCCCTGGTGGTTTCATTTTCTTAAACCAGGAGTTCCGATATGTTGCCAATTTGCCGTTCAATGTCGTCTTGGAGTCGACTGCCTATTCCAAGGGGTAGACTAGCCTTTGATCTTTCACTATATCTCGTAGCAAATAGACCATCTTTTCAAGATGAAACTCTATTTTTCTCAAAAATCATGTCTGCTGTGAAGGGAGGGGTATCATGTGTTCAATTCAGAGATCATAAAAACAATTTGTCTGAGACGATAAAAACGGCGCTGCGCCTTAAGAATATGCTTAAGGGTGTACCGCTCTTTATCAACACACTTCAATCCTTTGATGTTGTTCGTGCTGTGGATGCGGAAGGAATTTACCTTGAAGACAACTTCCCGCACTTGGAAGCCCGTAAACTACTGGGCAGAAAAGCAGTCATCGGTACCTCTGTAAAGACAATGGAGGAGGTTCTAGCGTTAGGACAGGGAAGCGAAGTTGATTACGTTAGTGTCAAAGTATCGCCATCCAAGAAAACCTGCCCTAGAAATGATCAATTATGGGGAATGGATGGGCTACGTAGCGTGCGAGCTATCATTCCTCATCGAATCGTAGCTATAGGAGGTCTGAATTTATCCTGCGTTGAACCTGTCTATCGAGAGCTTCGCTCAGATGATGGAATAGCCATGGCAGGTGGTTTGATGGATGAAGAGGCTCCTAATGTAACTGCTCAAAAAATACAGTCCATTCGACAAAAAATAAGAGGGGGAAGATGACAACCTCTCGTAGACAATTGTGGAATGCCTGTCTTGGCAATCTTTTTGAACATTATGACACAGCATTATTTGGCTTTTTATCCCCCTTTTTAGCTCCTCTAATTTTTCCAGACAAAGAACCTATTGTAGCCCTCATTTTAACTTACGCCATTATTCCTTTGGGGATGTTAGCTCGTCCTATTGGATCGCTGGCGTTTGGCTATATTGGAGATGTTTATGGGCGAAAGCAGGCTCTATTTTTGACATTAGCAGGCATGTCTTTTGTATCAGGATGTATTGCATTCAGTCCTACCTACAGCCAAGCTGGCATATTAGCCCCGATTATATTTTGCATAGGAAGAGCGCTACAAAATTTCTTAGCAGCTGGAGAAACAATGGGTGGGGCCATTTTTCTTTTAGAAAACTCATCAGAAAGGCGTCACGATCTTTTCAGTAGTCTTTACAGTGCTTCCACGATGGGAGGGCATCTTTTAGCTTCACTAGGAGTCTTTCTACTTGGTTACTACAATCTTACTACTTCAGGATGGAGATTCCTCTATCTATTTGGATGTATAACAGCTCTATTTGGTTGTTTGATTCGTCGTTCTCCTCAGACGATGCAATCATCTGTAAAAATTTCGCATACTTTTACGAATTTAAGGAACACGCTTTGGACTTACCGTAAGCCACTTGTATGCATTATGATCACTTCGGGATTTGCTTCTGCAACCTATTCCATAGCTCTTGTTCTCATGAATGGGTTTATTCCCCTAGTAACTACGCTTTCAAAAACTGAAGTTATGAAGATCAACACCTATTTACTGGTTTTGGATTTTTGTGCTTTGCCCTTTTTTGGCTGGGTAGCTTCTAAAGTTCCCAGAGAAAAGTTGATGTTATCGGCTTCGTTGGGGGTCGTTTTCTTCGCTATACCATTGATTTTATCCTTAAAAGGGTCCCTTTTGATGGGTGTCATTGGAGTGAGAATGGCATTTGTAATTTTTGGAGTCGCTTTCTTTGCACCTTTTCACGCATGGGCACAACAGCTTATCCCTTCTACTTGTCGATATGCAGTGATCTCCTTGGGTTATGCTTTGGGTACCCAGGCTTTAGGGAGCCCTACTGCCGCATTAGCTCTTTGGTGTTTTCAAAAAACAGGGATGGTATCGAGTGTTGTATGGTACTGGATGTTCTTAGGATTACTAAGTAGCGGGATTATTGCTCTTGCTCTACGGAAAAAACAAGCTCAAGTCTTGGAGCAGGTCTAATGAGCAGCAGAGTAGATTTTAGGAAAGAAAATTTGGCATGGAGTAGCTTATGTGGGATTGGAAGAGGCATATCTGTGCATTCCCTCATTTACCCTCTGGAGGTGATTAAAATTCGCCAGCAGTGCTCTCAAGGTGAATCGAAGAGTATCCGAATAGCTATCGCTTTACTGCGACAAGAAGGGATAGGTGCTTTTTATAAAGGATTGGCTCCACAATTGCTGAAAACCAGCATAAAACAAGTTTGGTGTTGGCCCATGATCACAGGGATGCCATCTTTGTTACAGAGATATCAAATAGAAAATTTAAGTCAGCAGGCAGTTACTGGACTATCAATTGCTACAATTGATGCCGCTGTTTCCACCCCTCTAGAAAGAGCAAAGATTGTATCTGCTTTCAGAGGAACAAGCAAATTTTGTTTTCAAAATGCCTATAGAGACGGATGGCGAGGGTTTGCAACCCATTGGTCTAAACTTTCTGTGAATTGGGTTGCGTTTTTGACAGCTCAAAAATATCTTAGAGATCAATCCTCTAGGTCTTTTAAAGACTCTTTATCTTTTCCACAGCTGACCAAAATTGGAGTTGAAGTCGCATTGATTGTGAGTTTGGTATCAGCTCCATTTGATATTGCAAATACCTTAAAGCAAGCACAAAATTTGACCCCATCGCATTTACTCAGTCGAAATGGAGTCTTTAAACTGTATCGGGGGTGGCCTTTAAACGCTCTCTCTCTCGTCATACACAACATTGCTTCTATAATCGTAATTGATAGGTTGTCTAAATATGAATGAAAAATTTTATCCAATATCTGTTTGCCTGATTCTTATTCAAAATGGTCAAATCCTATTGCAAAAACGAAAAAATACAGGATATGCAGATGATTTGTATGGACTCCCTGCAGGCAAGATCAATCCACCAAATGAAAGCGCAACTCAAGCAGTAATTCGAGAAGCAAAAGAAGAGCTTGGAATCGATATAGAAACTGCATGGCTAGAATTTACTTCAATTATTCACGGCAAAGATTGCGGAAGAGAGGGAGCTGCCTTTTTTTTCAAAGCCTCCAAATATGAAGGTTCAATTCAGAATAAAGAACCAGATAAATGCGCCTATCTAAAATTCTTCGCTTTAGAAGCTCTTCCAAAACAAATGATTCCCTACATGAGGCAAGGCATGGAGAATACTTTGAACGGAATTAGTTTTTCAGAAATTGGCTGGTAAAAAAATAACGATAGCAGGATCAGAACCAATAATCCAAAGGTCAAATAATTTATGAAATTTGATGAATTTAGTAAAACAGCTCAAGAATTGTCACACAAAGCCATCAGCCAACTTCGTCAACTCGTTTTAGATGTTCCAAATAATAAGGAGCTTTTTTTGATCATGATTTCTTAAGCCCTACTTTTGCAGAAACAATAGAGCGTCATATTAAAAACTATATAGAAGATTATGGAGGAGTACAATGAGACGTTTTTTTAATTTATCTCTGGTTTTGTTTGTTTTTATTTCTGTATTCGGTTGCTCTTCTTTTAGAGATCAAATACCAGATTATGAAAAAATAGCAGATAAAATCACAAATAGAACCGCTGAGAAGCTTAAGAAAGAAAAAAAACTCATCTTAATAGGCATTGGCGGAAGAATGATGGATGATATACAGATGATGGCCATGAGTTTCAATTATTATCAAGAAGTCAATTTAGAGCAGGCAAGGGAATTGCTAATTTGTGCCATTAATGAATATCTTTCTGATATCAACAATAACCAATATATTAGACCTTACCTTCATGAATATCCATTTACTTCCAAAAATGTAGAAATCATGATTTTTGTTTATGGCCCAGATAGACTCGAGCTTCCAGCACAGAAAATCTATTGCATTACATCGCGTAATGGCGTGATAAGGTATTATACTCGCTCAGATCGCGATCATCCTGTATGTCAAGAAACATATGCTGAGGCTTTAAGCGAGGTAAGTTGCAGTCAAGGAGTAGGGACTGGTATCAGAAAGACAAACGAAGAAGTAGTAATTGCAGAGGCTGTCGCAAAAGATGGAGGTGAAGTGAAAATTAGTGCATCAAGTTTTAAATATTCTATATATCAACTCAGTGGCAGAGGTTTTAAACCTCATGAATCTTTAAATTGTATTTCTACCTCATGTGATGAAGTCCTTTATTTCCAGCTTCAAGCTAATGAAAATGGTGAATTGTCCGGTGTAGGATCAATGCCAGCGGTAATCGGAAAATCAGGAGGTATATGTCGAATTGATATCCTTCGCGAAGGCTCTCCTATCCATATAAAGTATCCGTGGGGATCGGAAGCATTAAAAAATTAAATTGTCTCATCAAGCCAAGGGGCATTCTGACCTGATCCCCATCTTGAGTCCACGGAAAAATCGAGAAGAGCCTGCCTTTTATCTGATTGATATTAGAAAATCAGGGTTTAAAGGTGATCAACCGTGATCCCAGCTGGTTATGATCATCTTGCAGATAAGGAGCCAGATTGGAATTCCATGGGATGGAAAATAGCTTTTGAGAGGAGTATACATAATCAGCGCCGGAATTGGCAGTGACCCAGTTGACCAATACATTCCAGGCTGTTCAGACCATGAGATTCGGATCAGGTATCCTTCTGTTATCGATGGTGAGGGGGTGTCGGATTTCAAAGCGCATGCGAGTAAGTGAGCTCCTGCTTGCGCTGCGGCATAGGTTTTTCCGCACTTGGAGCACTTGCCTTTAGTTTTTATTTTCATAGAGGTTTCTCATGTTTCGATATATTTTCTAAATAATTGCTAGCTAGTTGAATGATGCTGCCATCTCTAAGTTCCACTTTCTGTTAAAGGCAAAGGTCTATCTGGTGCGTATACATCAGTATTTTTCCAAGAAATCGCGGGAAATTTAATATCCTGAGCATGATAGGTAGTTGTTGCAAGCCCGAGACCCATCAACGCAGCACCAGTACTTGTTGTCACTCCCAGGCCAAGAGTGAACCCACTCCTATTTATCGCTCCAAATTTCATCAAGGAATGCCGATAAAATAGCATTGAATTCCTTGGGTTTTTCCATATGCACCGCGTGCCTGGCCCCGTTGATCATGTGGACTTTTCCTCTCCAAAGATTGCGGAAATCCACTTCATTGATGATGTAGTCGGTATTAATGCCAGCATCCTCTTGTCCCGCAACCACAGCAATGGGGTGAGGCCACTTTTTTACAATTTCTAGTTCATTTTGCCCTATTCCTCTGGCAATGGATTGAGGGTAGATTGTTTTTGCACCCTCATCTGATTGAAAAATGGCGTCCACAATAAATCGCTTTTCCTTTGAGCCATCATATCCGCAAATGGTCGCCATGAGTTCTGCTTCTTCCTGAGAGAGATTTCCTTTACCACAACATTCTAAGATTTTTGGATTCGCAACGCGAAAGCCACGGTTTAAGCCTTCTGCAGAAACCTCTATAGGCGGAGCTCCTGTAAGCAAAAGGCCTTTTAATCCATCTATCCGTGAGGTGAGCTCAAGGGCTACGTGGCCGCCTAAGGACCATCCAACCACGACGATATTTTTAAGCTTCAATCTACGGACAACTTTTGAAACAACCTCCGCAAAACCAGGAAAGCTATACGTTTCCTCAGGATTCACAGGAGGGGAGCTTTCTCCATAACCAGGAAGATCTAGGCTAATCAGCCGGTATTTGGCCAGGAGCGGCGACTGCATTTGATGGATGAAAAAGCCCCTGTTGCAGAGGTGGCCATGAATAAAAATAACCGTAGGAGCATTGTCAGATCCATTTGGTTTGGAATCCGAAATGGCAATACCTCCTACTGACGTATCAATTTTATAAGTAGCTGGCTGCAGAATATTTAATTCAGAAAAGGCTAAAAGAGGTGTAGAAAAAACAAGAGCAAGAAAACCACATAAAATTTTTTTAAATTTGACCACGAAAATTCTCTTTACTTATCGCTAGCCTAGGAGAATACCAGGAAAGAATTTTTACCCATAGGGGCAAAACTTGGATGTAAAATATTTATTTATATCTTAACAATCTCCTTTTTATCGACAAGGGGATGCCAAAAGGATCTTGGCTTGACGTTGGCCTATTTATTCAGAATTTTCTCATCGCTGCGGAAGGCTTAGGACTTGCTGCTTGCGCTCAGGCGTCCTTTGCAGATTATCCTGATGTCGTGCGAGACGTTCTTGCTCTTGAAAAAGTGGATATAGTCTGTGGAATTGCACTGGGTTATAGAGACTTAAGCCATCCCTTGAATTCTTATAGGACAGAACGTGATGCCCTGGAGAATTTTACTCAATGGTATGAGTAGCACAACAAGAGCAATCGGAATTTATTGAAACGTTCTTCTATATGCGAGCCGATTCTCTTTTTAGCCGCACTCGAACCAAAATAGCTGCCAAAAGGACAATTGCAGCAAACAAGATGTTAAAATCTATTGCACTGTGAAAAGCTGGGAGAAAAGATGTATGCGTTTCTGTTGCATGAAAAACAGCCGTGCTAGCAGCCAAGAGAATCGATCCCACAAGATTCCAAATAGTAAAAATCATTCCCATGGCTGCTCCAATTTCATGAGTCGCAATGACTTGGTTGGCTGCCGTCATCGTTGCAGCATTACTCAAACCCCAGTTGATGCCTAGTAAAAAGAAGGGTAAAGCTAAAAAAATCAAAGGCGTTTCCAGTTGGAGGAAGCGATGAAGAGCGACAGCGACAAAGGCGATTAAGTTTGAAACAAAAAGAAGGTTGGCAGTTCCAAACCACTTATCCAATCGGTTGAATGAAAAAGAGATGATCACCTGCGCAGCGGGTATGATGGCAATAAGAAGCCCAATCAGGAAGGGAGATAACTTTCGAAGAATTCGCAGATATAGGGGATCAAAGAACATAAAAACTGTAGAAACCACACCACCAAATGCGCAGCTTAAGGCAGCCAAAACAATGAGGTTTTTCTTGAAAATATGAAGATCCAGAAGGGCATTTTGAGAACGCGCATCCAAAATCAGCAAAACAACCAAGGCAATGATCCCCAAACTAAGCCAGATCCAGCTTGCTGTCGAATCCCAGTTGCTTTGTGCGCCAGAAATAATACCATAGAGCAAAGATCCTAATCCGAGAATCAAAAGTAGCAGCCCCATCCAATCAATGCGGGTTGATGGTTTGCTGTGAGAATGGCCCTTTAGACTAAAAGAGCAGGCACTTAGTCCAATAGCAATCAGGGGAAGGTTGATCCAAAATACCCATCTCCACCCAAGAAGAGCGATTAAGATACCCCCTAAAAACGGACCGATCATTAATCCAAATCCAGTCACACCCGCATAGATGCTAATCGCTCGTACTCTTTCCTTTTCTGGGAATACATTCGATAGTAAAGCGGTAGAAGCGACCAAGATGGCTGAAGCGCCGAGGGATTGCATTCCTCGAAATAGAACTAAGAACTCCGTATTTGGACTTAAACCTGCACCAAAAGCCGCGATCGCAAATAGAACCACTCCTGCATAAAAAATCTTTTTTCTCCCCCAAAGATCAGCAAACTTACCAAGCGCGATTAAAGTCATACTGAGGACAATTGTAAAGATGTTTGCAATCCATTGCAGTTGAAGAATATTTGCGTTGAGTGCGGTTTGGATAAAAGGCAATGCAGTATTGACAATTGTAGCGTCTAGAAAGGCTGTAAATGCAAGCAGACAAACTCCGAGAAGTGCCCACCATTTGTAGCGAAACCGATCATCCATAATAATTTGAAAGATGAAGAAAAATTTCTTTTAGATCAACGATTTGCGCATGGGCAGTCGGTAAGATGATCATTCACAAGACCAACGGCTTGCATGAAGGCATACATGATGGTGGAGCCCACAAAAGTCATCCCTCTTTTTTTTGAGATCCTTTGAAAGAGCGCAGCTGTGTGGAGTAGAGACGGGGATGTCTTTGAAAGATTTTCTTCTCGTAAGAACTGGCTTGTGATCCACGAAATTCCAAACATAGTTAGAAAACGAACCGAATTCCTTCTGGATTTGCAAAAAAACAGACGCATTTTGGCGCGCAGCATAAATTTTCAGCCGGTTGCGAAGAATACCAGGATTTTCAAGAAGGGAATTTCATTCACCATCAGTCATGTTCGCTACTTTCATAGGATCAAAATGGTAAAAGACTCGTCTATACTCTTCTCGCCTTTTGAGAATAGTCTCCCAACTGAGTTCTGCTTGAGCTCCTTCCAAAATGAGCATCTCAAATAGATGCCTATCATCGTAAACAGGAATGCCCCATTCCTTGTCGTGGTATTCTGCGTAGAATTCTTTGCCAGGAGCAGATCCAAAGCATCGCTTGCTACTTTCTTTCATGTTTTAATAGCCACTCCTTCCTCTTGATCCCTCCACCATATCCCCCTAATTGGCCGTTGCTATTGATTACGCGGTGGCAAGGAATCACAATGGCAATCTGGTTTGCTCCATTCGCTAATGCGACAGCTCTAAAAGCAGAAGGCTTTCCGATGGCCTTTGCGATTTCAGCATAGGATCTTGTCTCTCCCCTTGGTATTTTTTGTAGCTCTTCCCATACTCTTTTCTGAAATGGAGAGCCGAGAAGAAGGAGTGGTGTTTTGAATTCTTGAATTTTACCTGCAAAATACTCTTTTAGTTCTGCTTCGATTTGTATTGCTGGATTGGGTTTTCCTGGGATAATCGGGAGTTTAGTTTTCTTTCTAAGACGCTGAATTTCTTTTTCTAATCCACGTCTGTCGACGAACTCAAGAAGGTAAAGTGACTCTTCATCGGCCACTGTCAGCAGGGGACCCAAAGGAGTATCAATCCAAGAGGCTTTTAATACTTGGGTGTGTTCTCCTTTTGAAGGGGGAGTTCCCATAATCCTTGAAAAAGCATCCCTAAACCCACTACCAGATTCATAGCCACTGGAAAGCTGCGCATCGATCACTGTCTGCCCCTCTCTGATTTGCTTCATAGCAAGTCCCATTCTTCTGGCTCTGGCATAGGCAACAAAAGTCATACCAAAGCGCTTTTTAAATTGCCGTCTCGCGGTGCATGCATCAACAGAAAGTTCTTTAAAATCGCTGTCTTTCCACCGTTTTTCAGGATTCTTTTCAACGGCTTCCACCAGAGTTTGCACAAGTTTAGAAACGATGTTTGGATGAGATAAGGGCTTACACCGTTTACATGGACGAAACGATGCTAAAAGAGCATCTTGAACAGTTTCAAAAAATTCGCAGTTTTCTATCTTTGGTTTTCTTGCAGGGCATGTGGGGCGACAGAACACTCCTGTGGTCTTAACTCCTACAAAAAATACCCCTTCATAATCCCTATTTTTATCCAATAAGGCTCGATAATATTCTTTTCTTTTCTGCTCTGGAAGCACTATAATTTCCCTCTTTTTTCTCCTCATTATATTGCATCCGCAACTAACCTGCCGCCGAATTCCGGGCATTGATTTTTAGTGTAAAAGGTGGTGATTCGAATAAGCTTTCCAAAGAGAAAAATGAGGAGCCATATGACCTCCCCCATCCCCTATAATCACAGTTGATATTCAGGGATTTTGCTTTTTGGATCACAGCGAAAATGCCGTCAGAGCCAAGTTGTTGGTAGTTGCTTGGTCTTGATCAGCGCTTCAGCAAGATTTTTCGTGTTTTGGATTTCTTGAACGAAATCTCTGGCTTCTTGGGGTTGACGGATGAGTTCTTGTTTTGGTGACATAATTCCTTTCCTGGTTAAGTTGACGTCTAAAAGATAACACGTGTCATCTTTTTAGACAATCTCTTTTGCCCCTAAAAGATTGAGTATTGTCATCTAAAAGATAACAGCCTATTCTGGTGAAGAAATTTTTGGAGTAAATGTGAAGCTAGATGAATACCTCTTCAAGATGAAGATGACAAAGAAGGACTTTGCAGAGAAACTTGGTATCTCAAGAGGGCATCTTCAACACATCTTAAGCGGCACTAAAAATCCTAGCGTGAAGCTTGCAAAGCAGATTGAGGAAGCGACAGGGGGTAAGGTGTCGAAAGAGGAACTTTTATTCCCCGAAGAATACCCCGAAAAGGATTGATTATAAGCATCTGATAATAAGCAGATAATATTTAATTAATTGACAAAACGTCCAATATATCATACAATGAGAGAGAAATCTTACACCATCTATAACACCCCTGAATATGACGAATGGCTCGATGAGCAGACGGCCAAGAGTCAGGTGCAGGTGAGATCGAGGGTAGCTAATATCCAGGATGAGGGCCACTTCGGCGATCACAAAGAAGTGGGGGATGGGATATATGAGCTGAGATGGAAGAACGGTAGACGTGTTTACTATGCCGAGATTCCTGAGAAAGAAATCCTACTTTTGCTCGGAGGAAATAAAAATGGTCAAGACAAGGACATCCGCCAAGCGAAGAAAATTTTTAACAAGCACGTCTCGTCAGACGAGGAAGCGTAAAATGAAGCTCAAAAAAGGTACGGGGATTCGCAAGAGCAATCCAACAGAAGAATTATTGAATGAGGAATTGATCGGCCGCGCTATTTGGGAATGCCTGAAGAACGGAGATTCTGAAGGCGTGATCGAAGTCATTCGCATCTATTTGGAAGCTGTGAATAAGACGCAGATCGCCAGAGAAAGCGAAATGGCTAGATCGACGATGTATCACACTCTGAAAAGCAAAAATCCTACAGTGAAAACATTGGCCAAATTGGTTCACGCCTGCATTTAGCGCAAAATTCTGCGCGTTAGGACACTTTCCACATGCAATTATTCATTCCTCAATCGATCGAAGAACTTATAAAGCTGCTGCGAGAAAGGCAAGAAAGATGCTACTTTCGTGGTCAAGCCAATCACAATTGGATGTTGAATTCCACGCTTGCTCGAGAACTTCGCGGGCAAACTAAATACCTTCCTCGTTTTTATATACCCAAGGAGCCACTTGAAACCTAGTGATGTTATTAAAATAAGAGGTGGGCCACCAGGTACTTCTTTCATCGGTCCGATAGAATGAATGCAAGATAGGAAATATATGAAAATTGAAAAAATAGACATCCCTGCGGCGGGAACATGGGCAAGAGATTGTGAGCTCTTATGTTTGTCTCAATGTAAAGGATTTAAAATAAGTTATCACAAAGATGAAGATGATACTTATTGGAGTCTACAGTGTGAAAGAATTGTAGCTTATAAAGTAACCAACGAAGAATTTTCAACAACAGGATATCTGATTAAGTTGCCTGTAGATGGAGCTTTTTTTGAGATATTGGATTCCCCCTGGATACGTGAATTTGGACAAGAACGATCTAGAATTTTAGCAAGTGCTCATAAAATTGAGGTAATCACTCCAGAAATGGGACTCGGTTACCAATCTGCATATGGACCCTTTTGCCGCAATGTTCACAAGGAAGTGACACACCATAAGTACACCTATTGCATTTGTCACAATGCCACTCTCTCCAATCTCTACATGTTTTGCAAATCTCACAATGCCAACTACAATTGTCTGCAGCTACATCGTTCCAGCAAAAAGAAAACCAATAAGTTTCTTGGCATTTAGAACAGTCATATTCTCCCAGCAAGGATTTCAAGGGAATGCTTTCGCATTCACACGGCAGTAGTATTTCTTTGGATAATTCTTTATCTTTAAGGTCTTTGACGATACGAATATTTTGTATAGCACACAATGCCAGATGTTCCGTGTCTTGTCCATTCAGAGGGTTATGGCAATTAACACAACGACATTTCTCAGTACATCCTTGACCGTTTTTTAGACAATCGCATCGATATGTGGAACAACTTGTTTTACATTTACACATTTTCTAATTCGCTTCTGAAAGCTTGCTAAAACTGGATTATTCTAGCCCAGGAGGCAAGCATCTTGCAATGTGATTTCTCCTGGCAGCGAATTACCCAACGAGAGGCAAACAATGTTCTACAGCTTCATTTGAGTTTCGTGCGGGTGGGTCTGCAGCAGCCGCTAGCGCTCGGTCAAAAATCACGGTTGCTAAACGAGGAATCGCATATTTCCCACGTACTCTGTCCTGTAAAAAGGACAAAAAATTGATCTCGAGTTTTCGGCATGTCTGTTTTAGACTTAAAAAGGTGTCTCTAACTTTCTGCCCCATTTCACTACGAGTTCCCCCAGAAATTTTCAGCTTTATTTTTGCCGCACGGGCACATGTTTCCGAACTGTTATTATGCAAAGGCGTCTCCGGCCTCCGCAGAACCATAAGTAGTTCTTGCTTTTTGTCACGAGTTTTCTCCAGTTGGTGATTCAAGGTAGGACTGGACGTTTTCTGCTGAAAAATGGCATCAAATTTTTTGCTTATGCTCTCTGCAACTTCTTGAGAGGGTGATTCTTTATAGGTTTTAAGGTCTTGATAGATATCCCATATTTGCTCTCTGACTTGTTCCAATTCAGATCGAGACTTGTCAGTTGTCATGAGGAGCTTTCTATAGTGCCTATCTTCATGAATCCAGCATAGCGAATGTTGAAATACATAAAACTGCCCTGCATCATCACTATGCACACCCAGTTCGCGTGAGATTCCATTTTGTATCACAGATGCATACAAAGCTGCTTCTGTGAGAAAACGAACTTCTGATTCCTTCGTAACATTACGTTCCCTTAAAAATTGCTCCCATTCTGCGAGTGTTGCAAATTTGCTATTTAAGGACAGAGAGACATAGCCAGGCAGATACTCAGCAACGTTCACATGTGACAGATATTCCAGGGTATCTTGATTGATCACATATTCTTCTTTTCCATTTTGAAGCAATTGGAGAAAATTTTTCCGGCTCTTACTTTCTGTCGTTGTAAAAATACTGAACCAACGATTCCCTATGACCGTTGTGTACTGATTTTGCCCATTATGCCGACCGCCTGTATCGTCCACTTGCACCTGGTTTTCTACACTTGTGGCAGCAAGCATTAGCTCTGCAGCTTCTTCAATGAAAGGGTTCTTGTTCTCAATTAAAATATTGTTCAGTTGGCCTGCGGAAATCAAAATACCGATAGCGCGTAGCTGGTCTAATAGAAGATGCTCTGTAACACGGCAAGCATGGTATTGGTGAAGGATGTAAGTCACCAATTCTGGGCCATAGTGCCCATGGATATCTTTAGGGAGTTGCCCTGTTACGTAAGTGCCATCAGGTAGTTCCCATCGAGCCAATTTGTATTGGATATTGTGTGGTTTAAGGAGGATGTCTTGCACTGTATAATGGCAATAACCTTTGAATTTAGCGCCATCCGGAATATTTTCAGGCTGAATTTCCAATTTGGTGTGGATTTCTAGTACTGTTTTTTTCTTTTTACGTTTCTTGCCTCTTGGTTGCCCAGGTTTTCCAATTCTCCTAATATTTTTGATCATCAGTCTAGCTAATCGAGAAAGTTCAACTGTTCGTTCTTGCAACAAAGGTGAAGTGATTATGAAAAAATCGCGAGACGACAATGAAACATCAAAACTCGTTGTGAATTGCGCGGGTGAAATGAACAAAACGCGCATCTCGTGGACATCGATGAGGCTAATTCGTTTATATAGATCGGGCTTGTTCTTTTTCCCTTCCAGGTTATTGGGGGGAATGTCCGGTTTTGGCTTCTGTCCTTTGAGGCGAGCAATTTCATCTTTGAGTTGCTGGATCAGTTCTTTTTGTGCAGCCAAGGCATTGGTCATTGTATCAATTTGTTGACGGAGTTGGAAGTTTTCGTTAGAAAGCTGATCGATAAGAGAAGAGGAAATTTGAACTTTTGAGGAATCTTGCATTTGTGCATGCCTTGTATGGCTGGATACAATAGCAAATGTTTAGAAAACAATCACCTAAATTTTTTATTCAACGAACACAGATTAGACGGTGAAAAACAGTGCCCATGAAATCGAGGTAATCGGGGCCCCGCTTCGGGGTGATTACCTCAGTTTTATGAGCAGTTGCGAATTTTAGATAAATGTAAACATTACGTTCTTCGATTTTATGATGAAACAATAGAAATTGTTGCCCAAGATTTTGTGTTTGAGCAATTAAAAGAAAAGCCGATTATTAACTGCTAGAGTATGGAAATTCTCCAACACAAATGGCGGTATCTCCATCCAAATTAGGGGGAATAAATGAAGTATTCGGAAGTAAAAACAATTCAAACAAAAAAAGATTTCATAAATTTTTTAAGAGATTTAAAAAATGATTATTTAGAAAATTTATCTTCTTGGGAAAACAAAGATATTGAAACCTTTTTAGAAGCTATGGCCTCTTGGGTAGAAGATATGGATGGTTTTTATATCAACCAAGGCTTGGCAGTTCCTGAAAAGCCTGATTGGAAAGTCTTTGCCGACATCCTCATGGGTGGAAAGCTTTATGAATAAGTAGGCTGTAAATATTTTAGGATAACAGTTATTCCGGGAGCTCCACAATGAGTGAAAATATTCGTGCTAAGCAGTTTCTTACGGAAGAAATTCAAAAAATCCTTTTGAAGGAATGGGATCCGACAGGGCAATCAAAAGAAGAATAGCTTTAACTCGCATGGCCCCTCAGAAATCGGTGAAATATAATGATGGAGAAATGGGGAATTATTCCCCATTTATTTTATTAGTTATCTGAGTCTTCATCATGAGTGACTGACACGTCCACCTGCCCAGAACCATCACTATTCACTTGCACCTCGACTTCAGCCTTATTGCCTTTGTCATCGCTAGCACTGCCGCTCATGGGGAATTCGTCGAGCCTTTTCATGCCGTAGTTAAGGGCTTTGATATAATTCACGACCTCTTCAACATCGTTTGCGTTCTTAAGAGGAATTTCGTTTTCGTATTCAAAGCTGTCTTCCAGCGTGGCTTGCGTTCCCTCAATCTGTGAGCTAAGAAGAGCTTCCTTGCGAACGTACATGGGCAAGCCACCCTTCCCACAACCAATACTCGCATGGAGCTGACGTCTTTAGAACTTTTGCTACTGGATTGCCGTATATCACCGGTGGCCAGCAGGTGAATACACCTTTCATACTTTTTTAAAATCAATAAGCAAAAAAATTATTTTATTAACCAAACTATACTCCTCCTTCAATTTTTGACTTATTGCCAAAAAACTGTTATTATCGAGGCCAATTTCAATGGATTAGATACGATGAAAAAAAATTTTACAGCAGCAGCTTTTTGCGGAGCTTTAATGTTTATGCAACCTAGCCACGCTTCAAATTTATCATGGTGGGATATGAGCCCACAGGAGGTGCATGATAAAATCAATCAGCGTATTATGAGCATTGAAGCTCCAACACCAACCGTTTTTTCTGTGACAGACCATAGCATAAACCGAGAGGGTCGAAATACACCTATTCGCATCTACAAACCCGCTGAAGGAAATAGCTTCCTAAGCATTCTATTGGTCCATGGTGGGACATGGGTAGCGGGAAATCTCGATACACATGACAATTTAGCACGCTACCTATGCTCTAAAGCAAAAGCAGTTGTTGTTTCAGTAGGATATCTAACTGCCCCCGAAGGAAAATTTCCCTTACCTCTTGAACAGTGCTACGACACATTGACATCGATTAGCGAACATGGTCCTGAGATTTCCGCCGATACGAATAAAATTGCAGTAGTTGGGGATAGCGCTGGGGGAAATATGGCAGCTGCCCTTTGCCTTATGAATCAAGATCGATCTGGATCAACCATAAATCTACAGGTGCTCATCAATCCAGCTCCTGATTTAACTTGTAAGGGAACAATTCAAAGACAAAACGACTCGCCCGATATGCTCCGATGGCAAGCCACTCAATACTTGTCAGACCCAAATGATGCCAACAACCCTTATGTGTCTCCTTTAGTGGCTAGCAATTTAAACAAGCTACCTCCCGCTGTCATTATCTTAGCCGAACAAGATGATCTTCGCGACGCTGCTCAAAAATATGCAGATCGATTGCAAGCAGCGAGTGTACCCACGTATGTTTATTGCCAACAAGGGGCAAATCATTTGGCAGGTCATGGTGCAAAAGCCTCCAGTTATGCACGCGAATCGTTAGATATAGCCATAGCACAGATTCAAAAAGCGTTTTCAGCAAGAAAAGCTACTAACGATCAGCTACCAGAACTTGTATTTCGTTCCCAAACGTCTAACGAAGCCTTTTCTTTTGTTGAGTATTTAGCCAACCGTTTGCCCTGGTTTAAAGAAAATGGATATAATATAGCTTTGCCTACCCACCCGAATCTAGAAGTTCTGTACCAGGATTCTCAAAAACTATCTGAAAGTGAAAAAAACGTCTTAAAGGACGTTTTTATTACACAAATTTATGACGAGCATGCGTTTGACTCCAGTCTTGCAAAGGTTAAAGAATCTCAACAATCTGTTAATAAAGGACTTGAAAAACTATCTGAGCTGTCTAGAAATTGGAACTTTGATTTCAAGGAAACGTATCAGATTGTTTTAACTTTGTATGGACCTGGAGGTAATTATAACCCCTCTACAGGAACAGTAATTCTATTAACCAATGAGAAAGGTGAGTTTCTCAAGAAAAGCATTGCAGAAACCATTTTACACGAAATCGTACACATCGGAGTTGAAGAATCTATTATTAAACAATACAAGTTAACTCATTGGGAAAAAGAAAGGCTTGTCGACTTAATCTGTCATCATTGTCTAAACAAAATTCTCCCTGAATACTGGATGCAACCGAAAGGAGATAAGCGGATAGACGATTTTGTAAATGAATTCACCATTATCCACAATCTCCCTTCAGCTATCGCAAGCTTTATTAAGCAGTACCCGAGATAACAAGTAATTTCTGCGAAAAACAAGCGGTGCTTTTGATTTTATTGCCTAAAGATGCCCAGTCGAAAGTTGAGTAACGAGCGGCATCAACAAAATATACATCAGCATTGCCATCTTTGGCCTCTTGTAGCACGGGTTCCAGGCTTTTTTTAAAAGTCTTTTTTGAGTTTTGGCTTTTTCATGTTCCCTCTGACAATAGGTCGAGATATTCCCAATAACTATAGCGTTTGTCGCGGCGTTTACCCGTCGTTTCTTTTAAGATTTCCAGATTTACAAGCTGATGCGTAAGTGTTTTGGCGCTTTGGTACGAGATGTTGAGATGGCTTGCTGCATCTTTGATGGAGAGATGAGGCTTTTCAACAAGATACCCAAGTAAAGCGATGGCGTAAGGGGTTGAGAGCTTTTCTTTGATCAGGCGCTTTTTGTGATCTTCTTGCAGTTGTAGTGCCTTTTTGATGGTTTGTAGAGCGGATTCACAAGTCCAAATAACGCCCTTGAGAAAGAAAGCTACCCACTGTTCATAATCGCCTTTATCGCGCACGAGATTCAGACGGTCATAGTACTCTTGGCGGTGCATTTTGAAGTAGTAACTGAGGTAAAGGGTGGGGTACTGTAGGGCTTTTTTCCAGTAGAGATAGAAAGTGATTAAGAGCCTGCCTAATCGGCCATTCCCGTCAAGAAAAGGGTGGATGGTTTCAAATTGGTAGTGAACGAGGGCGCAACTCACAAGGAGAGGAACATCTGTGTTTTTATGCAAATAGAGTTCGAGCGCTCCCATTGCATCCATCGCTTCTTTGGGAGGCGGTGGGATGAATGAGGCCGTACTCGGAGTGGAGCCTGCAGGACCGATCCAGTTTTGACTTTTTTTGAATTCGCCAGGAGTCTTGTCTTTGCCTCGGACACCTTCCATAAGGATCGCATGAATTTCTTTGATCAGGCGAATGCTCATGGGGAATTCGTCGAGCCTTTTCATGCCGTAGTTAAGGGCTTTGATATAATTCACGACCTCTTCAACATCGTTTGCGTTCTTAAGAGGAATTTCGTTTTCGTATTCAAAGATGTCTTCCAGCGTGGCTTGCGTTCCCTCAATCTGTGAGCTAAGAAGAGCTTCCTTGCGAACGTACATGGCGATGATATGATTTAAATTGGGAGCCAAATAGCCCATTGTATCAAGTTTGCCGATAGCGATGTTGGCGTTGGTCAATAGACTTTGGATGTCCCCCTCAATGTGAATAGGAGGTTCTGGCGGAAGATGGGCCGGGATAAATGCTTTGTACTGGTGGGGTTGCGTAATGTATCTGCCGCTTCTCATGGATTGGCCTTGGGTTATGAAAGCTATCGAGAATAACGGAACTCAAAACGGATCGTTATTCAAGTTATCTTCAATAAGAATATCATTTCACCTCCCGTTATTCAAGTCTTCTTTAACAATGGATGGGGGTATTCGTGGGACACAGGTGGGACAGCAAGACTCAAAAACTGTTCATTAAAAATAAAAATTACCAGAAAAATACAACACATCATATACTCCGGCCAGCCAGGTCCGCTTCTCACTTCAGATGAAAATCAAAAATACGTGTATCAAGACGGAGGCGGGAGATCGAACTGATATTGAGTTTCAGCGCAGTCCATGCAAGGTCTGTGCTGGCAAATCCTCCATCTACAACAAGTCGAATCGCCATCAGAGGAAGCCACCGCGCACATACGGCAAGGAAAGGAGCGTATAGCAGTAAAGGGCCGTGGAGAATGGCTAAAAGTTCTTCGGTTTGGTGTAGGTCAAATTCTTGTAGGCGTTTTGGCTGCTCCATTCAGTGCAGGAACTAGCACTGCGCTCGCTTCATTTTCAATCATTGCCTCAGCTTGAGAAATCCAGTTGCCAGTTTTTAAAAAGTGCTCCACTTGATATTTAGCTGCTTTGTTTTCGAGTGCACAAGGAATAAGACTGGCTCCTGTATAATGAATTCCAATCGTTTCAGTATGCCCTTCTAATGACTCAATAACAGATCGAATATTAGACATTTGATCATCTATAAAAATAACCTTTTTGGGAGTCCAGTTACTTTCTTTGAAAAAATTCAAGAGGACTGGGCCTTTGTCATGCAGTGAAGTGATAAGCACGCCTGATTTATAGATCGGAGGAAATTCTAAATCCGTATCTTTTGGAAGTTCCAAAGTTTGGATATGTGGAAAAATTGATTGAAAATCAAAACCAAAATGGTGCAATTCATTAATGCGCCAATCAACAAAACTATCGACTTCTCCAATTTTTCCTCCAGGAGCGGCTGAAAAAGCAACCACGGGAACGCCTTTCGCTTGCAGTTTTTGCACTAGAACAAGACTTTTGGGGTCAATCAGTGAGTGGGGAGCGTGCATTAAAATTTCTCGGAATATGTATCTGGTTTTGCCAGACTCATCCGTGATAAATTTTTTTCCTCCCATCAGGTCATCAAGGAGCTTATCGTATTTGGGCTTTAAGATGGGATCATCCGGAGTAATTAAAGTTTGATCTACATCAAATAAAACTAATGTGTCTTGATCCGCATTTTCTATTATTTGTTCTATGAGGTTTAAGTTTTCTGCCGAGAAAATTTGGGAAGAATTGGAACGTTTTAGAACAACATCACACCCTGCCTCAATACACCTTTCGGAAGTTGGGCCGAAATATTGTACGTACTCTAGATGTGTTGGCGGAGGCAATTGATGATTCATGGTCGGGATCATTGGAAACTCTCGATATGGAATAACATTTTCACTTCGGCTTGCTCTATAGGCTGGCCACGCGGCACTGCCTCAAGAAAAAAATCCCCTTTTTCCATTTGCTGAGTAGGGATTTCTTGAGGGGAAAAATGGAGACTTCCCGAACAAGCTAGAACAAAAGATAAAGAAAATACTTGCATCATGAACCCTTCTCCTTAAATGCCGACAGGAGTATAGCCGATTACGAGGTAGTCTTTCAAGAGGGTTTATCTGCCTAAGGCAGCGATACGGGCGTTAGAAGGGGGAATCTCCAATCATAGTGCTGCCATGGCCTGAATGGGGTGCTATACTGCGGCCACCCCAAAAAAAACTATTTGCAAGCTATGGCCAGAAACATGATAATGCTCCCACTACAAACAGAGTGGGGAGATACTAATGGTCGCCATTACAAAAATTAATTATAACGTCTTAGATATAAGTGAAATTGGGGAGCAGCGCTTGAATATTGCTCGCAATCGCCAACTGCATTGCTGGTATCGCACGTTTAACTGGATCGTTGGAAAATGCGAGACTATCCCGTACCTTCGGAAGGTGATCGGCACCTTCGATATATGCTTGAGCCAAGAGAATCCCTATTTTCTTATCTGCTCCGCACTCAAATCCGGAGCCAGGGTTCAACGACCCCGCCTTTCCTTTTCAATAGACATGGATATGGGGCCTTATATGTATGGAGCACGTGTGGTTACCATACCTGTTGGAACCACGTACTCAACATCTAGCCTCCATGAGCCAGTAGACCGAGCGATGCGAAGAGCACAAGTTCGAATTATGAGCGCAAGAACGGTCGAGGGCTATCCTGCAATTGTGATTAAATATCAGCCGCATCCAGAGAGCCAAGAGAATACAGAAGCGATGGTTGTCTTTTCCAAAGATGGAAGGACATATGAAGAGATTGTAGATAGATCTGGCCAACTTCAAAACTATTTATACGGCAAATTTTCTCAGGATTGGGAGTATGGTATGTATATTTGTGACCTACAAGATCTTTATGATCGGCATCCAGGTCTTAAGACGGCTATCGAACCCGAGCATCACCAATAAATCAGACTTAATAATCGAAATTGAGATTCTTGGTGTCGTGATGCTTATCTGACTTTAAATGGCCAATGTCCGGTCTTAGTGTTCTTTTGTCAAGTTAATCGTACGCATAGGCAAGGAGGCTCGCTATTAAAACAGCCGCAACAACAGCGATCTTCAAAAATGGAATTCTGCTCCGAGAGGCGTTTAAAAGCTGCTCTGCGGCTTGGGAAACTCGAGTAGTTAAATAATCCTGCTCTAAGACAGCTTTGACCGGGTTTATTTTTATCAAATGGGGTGATGCTTGCTGAGTGTTGACCAACTTTTGCGTTGCTGTATCATAACAGCATACGATAGTTCTTTCTTCTCCGCTTGCAACGAATTCGAGATTATCGTCTGCAAAAATCGATAGAACTGGATCCTGAGGATCCGATGAGAAAGGAAATAATTTTCCATAATTTCCCTGTTCTTGGTTTGTTCTCCATCTCTCAAAATTATCCTTAATTAGCCAATGTCCTGTTTTGATAAGTTTGCTGAATTCATTTCGATCTTTGGTAACGATTTCTTTGTTACCTTTTTGGTAATGAAAACCAGCATCCTGATCGAAGCTTGCCTGTTGTAGAACCATGTTAGGAAATTGTTCCTCGAGATACTTTTTGACTCGTTCACCATCTTCAGCAAAGGTTCTAAATATGAAATTGTGAGAGATATGATTTGTTTGGAGAGTGCGAATTAAATGAGGGAATCCAGGAAAAATGGGAGAAGGGTCTAAAAGAGAAATGATCTGTTGATATTGTGCCTCCACGCTTTGAGCAAGAGGATGGCGATCGGTAGAGAGGGTCCGGACGAACTGTTTTAAAGCTTGTTTTCTTGTCTCCCTTAATTGAGAGCTGCTATTTGGTCCTGGATGTAAATATTCCCATACATAAGTTTTATAAGATTGTGATTTTTGACATTCCCCCCATTTTCCATCTGTTCCATTGGCTAATATAATAGAAGCATATTCTTCCGTAGGTGTTATTTTGCCGCCTATTGTTTCTTGCCCTAAAATAACACCGTTCACATCTAAGTGGCACTGTAAGGAACGCCCCCCATTTTTCATTTGAGTCCACACGCTGGGTCTAAAAAATAGGGAGGGGAACCAATTTGTCATATAAAGATCCTGTGAAGAGGTTGTTAAATAAATCATTTTATATTTTTGCCTATTTTTTTTGAAGGCAAAAAATTTAAAAGAAATGTGGGCTACACTCTAGATCAATTGCAGACGTGGCCGCGACTGGGTCCAAAAAAGTGTTTTAAGCATGGCCTTCCTGTTCAGCATTCATCTTAGTGTGAATTTGAGCAGCATCAAAGCTGCCCAAATTCACACTTTTGGGGTGGCCGCAGTATAGATTGACAAAGTCAGCGCCTTTTGAAGGGTCGGGTATGTGAAAGAAAACCCTAGACGCTCTAGGGCGCGAGGTAACACTCTTTGGCTTGAGAGAAGCACAGTGGCAAATTCCCCAAGACCTAATCGGAGGACAAATGAGGGGATGGATAAGATTGTAGGCCTTTTTAAGATCGATCCAACCGTTTTTGTAAATTCTATATTCCGAATGAGTTCCGGAGCGGCTGCATTGATGGGGCCGATGATTCGTAGATCACAGGCCGCCTGCATATAGATATTCACTAAATCGTCTATATGAATCCAGGGAAACCATTGTGTTCCGTGTCCTAATTTTCCTCCAAGACCCCATCGAAAAAGAGGGAGCATTTTAGAAAGAGCTCCTCCGTCTGGACTCAAAACAGTGGCTGTACGTATAGATACAGCGCGCATCCCCAAAGAGGAGAACATCTCTCTTGCTTTTTCACATGCTACGCAGGTAGAGGCAAGAAAATCTGTTCCATAACTACTTTGTTCATCAAGAATCTCATCCCCCCGATCCCCATAAAATCCAACTGCGGATGCGGAAATAAAACTTTTGGGCCTTTTTTTCTGTGTTAACAAAAAGTGATAGATCGCGTGGGCAGTTGTCAGTCTGCTGTCCAAAATCAGCTGTTTATAATTGTTCGTCCAACGATGAAAAATATTGGCTCCCGCAAGGTGGATGATTGCATCGCAATCGGCAAACACCGGAGGAACTTCTCCTTCCGCCAGATTGGTTTGAATAAAAACAATCTCCTTGTTCTCATGATTGGGCGGGTTGGGCCCTACAGCCACTACTTTGTGTCCTTGTTGATGAAGCGCTTTGCAAAGATGCGTCCCGATAAATCCAGAGCCGCCTGTGACAACTAGATACATGGTTTCCTAGCGAATGGGTTCATTTTCTCGGCGCTGCCTAAATTCCTTCCGCAACCAGTTTTTTGTCCCGGTTGAACTGTTTGTTTAGCTGTCTGACTGAAAAAATCCAGAAAAAGACGGTACAGGCGATCAGCGGAAGGAGAAAGTGAGTGATGGAGAGAACCGAACCTGTTCCTGAGAGCTGGATGAGTACGATTTGGATCCATGCGGCGCCCGATTTGCCCAATCTAGATCCGACAACGTCGATGGCTGCTTTCCCCTTCACCTTTGATTCTTGATCTAGCGGAATATAGGACATCTCTTTCGTCGCATCAAAAAAAGCGTATTTCATCACCTTGGTCGAGACGTTTTGGAAAGCGCCAAACAGGACGATCAGAAAGAGGGGCGAGGCGCCGAGCCATCCTTGATTTAAGAAAAGGGTGAGGAAGATGAGGCTCGTGGCTCCAATCACGATGGGCGGGAGTTGGGCGGAAAAATGCCAGCCGAGTTTGCGGATGATCATGCCGCTAAAAAAAACAGTGATGATAAAGGAGCAGACGCCGACAGATGAGCTAACGGTTGCCATAAAGGCTTGATAGGCGCCTGTTTCCGGGTAGGCGAGTTTAAGATTCGCTTTCCAGGTGACTTCGGTCAAGTTGATCGTGAGGCCATAGGCGACGACCATGACGGCGATATAGCGGAGATAAGGGGAGCGGATGATGAATTTCAGGCTGTCGCGTAAGGAAAGCTTGGTCTTTTGATCCACCTGCTGCTCCCTATTTTCTGGCTGATAGAGCCGCTCGTCTTTCAGGATTTTACGGGTCAAAAGCCAATGTAGGGCCATGATCATAAAGCCGAAGCAGAGGATGCAGCAGACAAGGCTCTGAAGCGCGATCTCAAACTGGGAGGCGAGGTATTTGCCCGTAAAATAACAGACAAGGGGGCCGGTGAACATTTGGGCCAGATCGCCGCCGGCAATGAAAAGATTATAGCAACGTTTCGCCTCATTAAAATTGCAAATCTGGTTGACAAAACCCCAAAAGAGGAGAAAGATCACGATGGCGCCCCAAAGCTCGGCAAGGACGAAAAAGAGCGATTGGATCCAGTTTCGGTAAATGGCGATCCAATGGGTGTTGGCTTGCCCCATTCTTTCGAGAAGCCAGTCGGCTGATGTATGGGGAGAGAGGGTATCGAGGTTCGGATAGAGGATAAATCCATACAGAAATACAAAAGCCATAAAAAAAAGAATAATCCCATAAAAAAGGGTTGATCTCCGGAAGACGTTGGCTAATTTCGAGTAGAGGAGGGTAGCTCCCAGCGCGATCGGCAATACGATCCACCCTTTCAAGACGGGAATGACCTCAGCTCCAGACCCTTTTGCCGTAACCACGCAGGCGTCCTTCATGGTGGTGAGAACCCCATAGGTGAAAGAAATAAAGAATTTCATGAAAAGAAGCGGAAGGACTTTCTTAAGTTCGTACGCATGCAACGGCCAGAGGCGTTTCCGCCATCGAGCCAGTGGAGAGTGATCTCCAAACGCCATCCAAAGTATCCGGTGTCTGATTCCTTAGACTTTATATACTAGGTCTTGTATAAATGTCACGGAGATTAAAATGAAAAAAAGAATGATCCTTCTATTGACCTTGCCTCTCTTGGCTTTAGCGCTTTTCCAGATCGATTTTCAGGGGAAAGCGGTGGCGGGCTGCCCATTTTGCGATAGGGAGGTGTTGGAGCGACAAGTGTTTTATCGAGGACATGGGGCGCTGGGGGTGCTTACGCATAAGCCGGCTGTTCCCGGTCACGTGCTGATCATCCCAGAGCGGCATGTGGAGCGATTTGAAGAGCTGACCCCTGAGGATTTGGCGGCGCTGCAGGAGACGGTCAAAAAAGTCGACGCAGCGGTTCGAAAAAAATATGGGAACACTGATTACCTCCTTTTGCAAAAAAACGGGAGGATGGCAGGGCAGACAGTACCCCACGTCCATTTCCACTATTTGCCAGCGAGTCGCTTTCTCGCTCTTCGGTACCTGGTTTCCCCCTGGTTCAAACCGATGAGCTTGGAAGAACTCAGGCAGGCAAACGGGGCTCTTTCTGAACTCTTTTAAGGATCTGCCGCCATTCGCGCCAGTCGTCTCTTAAACTTTTCTTCATGGCCCTGATCTGATTTCTGTCCGGGAGGGTCTGCATTTGCGCCAACTTGGCCGAGAGCTTTTCCGCGACTTCGACCACTTTTTGGACGGCGCTTGACTCTTTGAGTTTCTGAATCAGTTCGTCTTTATGCTGTAAGAGGAGATGGCGGGCAATCCGGTAATTGTTGACTCTCTTTATATCGTAGGCGAGGCCGAGTTTGTGAAGGGTCCAGATCAGCCATTTGGATGGGTCGAAATGATACCAGCGGATCCCGTTCCGATAGTCGTGGGCGAACGTATGGTGGTAGTTGTGATACCCTTCCCCATAAGTGAGGAGGGAAATCAGATAATTGTCGACGGCCGAGTGCTCCTGGCTATAATTTTTCGTCCCCCAATAGTGGGCGAGCGAATTGATGCACCAGGTCGTGTGGTGGAGGCAAAAGAGACGAACCCACCAGGCGAAGATAAAGGCTCCGAGATAATCTCCGAAAAACGAGCCAACGGCAAGAAAGGTGAGGATGTTGGTCGCCAGCATGCACCAGATGTAGTGTTTGTGTTGGAATTGGAGCATTTTTCTCCGAGAGAGGTCTGCAACGACTTTGGGGTCGATTTCATTGGATTGGTAGAACATCCAAAGGATGTGGGCGTAGAGGAGCCCTTTTTTGACTGAATAGGGGTCTTTGTCGGTGTCTACGTAGGCGTGGTGGAGCCGGTGGTCGTGGGCCCATTTGAGGGCGCTCCCTTGGGTCGCCAAGGTGCCAAAAAAGAGGAGAACCGCCTCAACGGCCGGGTGAACCTTATAGCAGTTATGTGAGTAATACCGGTGGTAGCAGGCGGTGATCGCCATGCCAGACAAGAACACGAGGGCAATCGTCGTCATCACAAGGCCGAAGGAGGGGGCGTGGTGCATAAAGTAAATGGGGAGGGCGATTGCCAAAAAGAGGTGATACCCGGCGATAAAAAGGAGGGTAGGCCAAGAAATTTTTTTCATATTACGCCTTCAATGAATCTGTGTGTCGAGCATCAGTGTAATGGAATAGATGCAATAGCGCAACCCCTTTGGGGGTGGGCCATCGTGGAACACATGGCCGAGGCGCGCGTCGCATTTGCGGCAAAGGACCTCATACCTTTTTATTGGAAGGGTATGATCCTCTAGGTAATAAACGCTCTTTGAATCGATCGGCTTTGTGAAGCTGGGCCATCCGGCTCCTGAATCGTATTTGTCTTGAGAGTCGAAAAGGGGATTTTGGCAAACGGCGCATCTATAAACGCCGCTCTCTGATTCATAGAGATATTTTCCACTAAAGGCCCGTTCGGGTCCTAAGAAAGAAAATAAAAAAATCAACGAAGATATCATAATCTCCTATATAGTGTTGGGAGGTGATTTATGGAAGAGCGGATTGAGGTGCGGGTTCCCCCTGAGACGGTGTGGCAGGCGTGGGAGAGGGCGCACGAAAATAAACTGCAAGAGGGAATCCAAGGGAAGAGTTCATTCCGGTATCAGATTCTCAATGTGAAAAAAGGGGAGAGTTTTTCGATTCTCTGGAAGACCATGTTCGTCCGTCTCCTTTTTAGCCATGCGGTCAGGCCCATGAGATCTGGCTCTCAGATTCTTTATAAAGTAGAGATCCGGGGACTCTTTGCATGGCCAGTGCGCTGGCTCATCGGCGGTAAAATCCGAAACAACCTGCGGCTCGTGCTGCAGGCGATGGTGCGGCAGCTAGAAAATCTAAGATAGATTTTTAACGTGGGTCGCCTCAGGCCCCTTCCGCCCAAGTTCGAGTTCGTATTCGACCCGCTGCCCTTCCATGAGATGTTCGTCTGGGGTTTCAATATTCTTGGTTTGAACATAGATATCCCTTCCCCCCTCATCGGCCATAATGAATCCAAACCCTTTTTCCTTGTTGTACCACTTCACAGTCCCTTTTGCCATATATACCTCATAAAATAGGCTTGCTTAAAACTTCGTCCTCGCCTTCGCTTTTCGCGACCAAAATAGCGCAGCAACTATCGCTGAAAACATTGACCGTGGTACGACACATATCGAGAAGACGGTCGACTGCGACAAAAAGGCCGATCCCTTCGACGGGCAATCCGACGACCCTCAAAATAATGATGATGGCAACGAGGCTTGCCGAGGGGATCCCCGCAACGCCAATGGAAGTGACCAAGGAGAGGAGCACAATGAGGAATTGGGTCGCAAAGTTCAGCTCGACCCCATAGGCTTGGGCGACGAAAATAGCGGCTACGCATTCATAAAGGGCGGAGCCAGACATATTGATCGATGTGCCGAGGGGGACGACCAGACTGCAAATCCGGTTGGAGACGCCGGCCCGTTTCTCTACGCAATCCATCGTGATCGGGAGAGTTGCCGAGGAGGAACTGGTCGAAAAGGCGGTCGCGAGGGCAGGGCCCATGGCTTGGAAATGGCGGATGGGACTCACTCGGGCGACCCATTTGAGTAGAAGGGGGAGTCCGATGAACATAAAGACAATCAGGCCGAGCATCACTGCGACGAAAAAGAGGGACACCGATTTTAAGGAGCTGACCCCCGTCGACATAAAGACCTTGGCTACCAGGCAAAAAACCCCGATGGGCAAGAATTTCATGATGATCTGGGTCACCTGGATCATCGTTTGAAAAATCCCCTGAAAAAAGCTCTGGAGTACGGAACTCGCTTGCCCTTCGATTTTTGAAAGGGCGTAGCCGAAGAGGATGCTAAAGAAAATGAGGCCAAGCATTTCTCCACGGGAAAACGCGGCTACGATGTTGGAGGGGACGATGGACATCAACACTTCGAGAAGCGCTCCAGCCCCTTTTTGCATCATTTTCTCTTTGAGAGCCGAGGCGTCGCCCTCCTCTAGGCCCGGCGGGGCGCCCGCATAATCGGTTCCAGGGGCGATCAAATTGACAAAGAAAAGGCCGATCAGAATAGCCAAAAGGCTCGTTCCGATGTAGAAGAGGAACATTTTGCCTCCGAGCCTGCCGAACGCCCCTTCGTTGCCGATCCGCGCAATCCCGCTGATGATCGATGAGGAGACGAGCGGGACGACGACAAGCATCAAGGCGTTGAGAAAAATGGCGCCGGCCGTATCCGCCATCGCATAGAATGTGATGTCGAACACACTGGTGTGGCGGCCGACATAGCTCCCAAAGGCGATCGCCAAAACAATGGCCACGAATACGGCCCATGGACGCTTTTGTGTTTTTTTCGTCATTTTGGCTCCGGCTCTAGAAAAGCGAATGAGGCGCCGGCGCCAATTTGATGATTTTTAAACCACCCCTGGGGCACTTCTAACGCATAGAGGGCCGGGGCGGCGCTCTTGTATCGGATAAAGGTATTTCCGACGGGCGGATCCATGTCCAAGACATTGATGAGCAAACGGTTTTCGTCAAAAAAAGCGACCGAGAGGGGAATGTAGGTGTTCTTCATCCAAAAGATGAGCGGCTCAGCTTTTTCATAGACAAACAGCATCCCTTCTCCTTCAGGTAGACCAGCCCTCCCCATCAGTCCTCTGGCACGGGACTCATGGGTGTCTGCGACTTCCACGGATAGAATCTCTTTGCCGATCTGAATATACTCTCCGAAGAGCGTAGAAAGAGCAACCAAAAAAAACAGACAACGCATATGATGAAAATTATATGCTACGGGGATTGTTTTTGTCTGCTCTCATTTGCGCTTTCCCCCTTTATCCGATCCACGTCCCCTTCCACCGCACTCTCAAGCCCCACCCGAATATTAGCGCTCCTTGGTTCACTGGCCCCCTTCTGGCCCCTTCTGCCTTGACGATTCCTTTCGGCCACTATAATATCGAACCGTATATTTACGGACTGGCCAACACCGGCGCTTACGATGGCCATTGGCAACCGGTCAAAAAGGAAAATTTTTGGAACAACTACTTTCAGACGCTCCTCGCATTCGGCGTCAACAATTGGGCCGATTTTCAGTGCAATCCAACCCTTTTCTATAACTATTCGGACTCCTCCGCAAAATGGGCGCTCGGAGATATGCCGATCGCCTTCGATTTTCAGCTCTACCATCCGACTCGCACTCTCACTGAATGGAACGTCGCCGTAAAACTCACTTTGAAGGAGACCTTGCCTCTCGGAAAATACCGCAATCTCGATCCGAAAAAACGGCTTACTGATGTGGGGGGCATGGGGTCGTGGCAGACGGCCGCGAGTCTTGTTGTAGGCAACATGTTTTATTTGGGGAGGAGCCATTTTTTGACTTGGCGCACGAGCTTCCAGTATACATGGCCCGCTCCAGTTTATGTAAAAAATTTGAATGTTTACGGCGGAGAAAAGGGGACTAGGGGCACCGTCTACCCGGCTCAAAATTTCCAGATCGATTCGGCGATAGAGGTGAATTTGACACAACATTGGGCCTTTGCTATGGATATTGTCGGCGCTTGGTCTGGCAAAACCCGTTTTAAAGGGAAAACGGCCGCTCTCAACGCGGCCCCTCCGGGCGCTCAGTTCAGCCTGGCTCCTGCCATCGAATATAATTTTAATGCCAACATCGGGATCATTTTTGGACCCTGGTTCACCTTGGGCGGCAGAAACGCCATTGAATTTGCAAGCGGCGTATTTGCGTTTAATTACTATAACTAAAAGATTGTTTTTCATTCTTTTTTAATTGTGTGTATACTATAGTGTATCTAAATTAACTAAATGTAGGTTATCTATGGGAAATATAAGTACAATTTTAGCTGCTATCTTATGCGCCGCTGCGCCTCTTGCCTCGATGGAGGTGAAAGACCCAAAAACGGAAATGAGACAATCGGCAGATCAATTGGGCAGCCGTACGGTTTCATCGATCCGCGCCGCCTATCAAAACGGGGATTATCGTGAATTTTTTAGTGGAATGGACGCCTCTCACAAAGCAGCCGATCTATCTGGGCTGACACAGATGCGCGAGAAAGAGATTCCGCTCCAATTCCAACAAGAGTGGGAACAGCGGTTCACCGACCTTCGGATGGAGAAGAACAGAGATTTATTGGGAGCTATTTCTGATAGCGACGACTCGCTCTTCGCTGAAAAAGTTCGCTCTGTGGCGGCGAATCTCACAACGCCCGAACAGGAAAAAGCTCTCTCTCGCCTCCACTCTCTTCTTACTATGGCGCCAGGAACAGGGGCCAATGAAGATGAAAATAGGTTGATCGACATCGATATAGAGTATGAATACAAAATCCTTCACGCCGAAATCCCCTCTAGCGACGTCTCTTTGCAGCAGCAACAGGAACAGCAAATCGCCCTCCGGATGGAGAAGATGGATAAAATGGTCGAGGCTTCGAAAACTTTCCAAGACTTGTCGCTCAAGCAAGCTGTTGGCATTGCCGCCGCCACGCTCGATCAAAGGCTCGCGCGCAACTTAGATGGAGCCGATCTCAATGCCCTTGCCAAAGGGAAAGTGAAGCCTTCGAACGAAACAGAGGAAAAGGTCTACTCGATCCTCTCTTCTTATCAAGGGAAATTCTCCGATTTGATGAAAGAACTCGACCATGCGAATCGGTAAACTGCTGATTGTTTCCATGGTGGCGCTCGCATCTTGCGCCACCCTCTATCAAAAAGAGGGGATCTTTACAAACGGCTATTCCGATCTCCGCGCAGGGAAGGATATTTTTGTCGTTACATTCAGGGCCAATGAATTCACCCCTGCAGAAAAAGTGAGGAAATACGCCCTCAAACGGGCTGCTGCGATCGCAGCGAAGAACGGATACCGATACTTTGTCGTACTCGATGAGACCGGAGAGGGGAAACATCTCTTTTACCCATCGCTCCGCCTGACCATCCAGTGCTTCCACGAAAAGCCGATGAACCCGATGGCCATCGACGTCAAATGATTTTAAGGATCCATGAAATGCCCAGAATAGGACTCGAACCTACACGCCTTGCGGCACCAGAACCTAAATCTGGCATGTCTACCAATTTCACCATCTGGGCAAAATAGGCAGTTTACGCAAAAAAGGGTCTTTTGATCAATTTATAACTCAGTCCCATCGTGGATTCTGTTCTCGAGAGATTTGAGGAAGGGTTCGAGCTTTTGTTTCTCCTCTGCGTCCAAATGATCGAGAAATAAAATGCCGTTTATATGATCGGTTTCATGCATGATCACGCGAGCTTCCCATCCAGATACTCTTTCTTTGATTTTATTCCCTTCTAGATCCAAATATTCCACAGTCACTTCCCGAGGGCGTGTCACTTCGGCGCGAATAGAGGGAATGGAGAGGCAGCCTTCCGAGGCTTTCCAAGTCTCTTTGCTCGGCATGGATAATTCCGGATTGATAAAGACTTTTTCTTCCCTCATTTCTATATTCCCTTTTGCCATCTCAACGGGCTTCCGAATGACAAACAGTCGGATCGAATGGTGCACTTGCGGCGCTGCCAGGCCCATCCCGTCACACGCATCCATGGTCTCCACCATCTCCTGAGTCAGCTTCCGAATGTCGTCGGTGATGTTCAGGATCGGATCGGCTATTTTGCGCAAAATAGGGGCGCCATAATAGGCGAGGGGGAGGAGTCGAAGTGGATGGATGGTCATTAAATTGGGTGCATGACCTTCAGCCAACTGACCGCTCCGATAGAGCCATTTTCCCTTTATTTTTTCAAAATAACTTTTTTCTGTAAAAGATACATCTCTTTTATTTTGAATGAGATGTGCGGTAAATGTGACGGTGGCGAAGGGAGGGTTTTCCAAAAAATGGAGGATTTCAAGATTTTTAAATTCTGTCTCTTTGCAAAACTCAAAAATCTTTTTAGACCATTGGGCTGTATGATGCGAAAATTCGGGGCTTCCAGGATGGGTTGTATGAATAATGTAGGCGGGGAGGCAAAGGGCGTAAGCCGAATACCGCGAGCGCATGAGCTTGAGGGCCGTCTCTGGTAGCTGCCCCTCATGAAAAGGGAGGCAGCAGTTGCCGTATGTGTGTCCGCTTTTACAGGGACAAGGCATATCTCGGCCAGGATCAGTTTCTTTAAATGAATATCCCATCGTAGAGCCTTAATTTTTGATTGAGTTCGTCCCATTCTTCTTCCGCGTCGGATCCTTCGACGACGCCAGTGCCGGAAAAAAGGGTCGCCGTTTTGCCTCGGATGAGACAGGAGCGGATGCCAACGATCCATTCAGAGCTCTCAGAGGTTGTCCATCCAATCACGCCGCCGTAGAGCCCTCGATCGAACTGTTCGAATTCCCGAATGACCGAATAGGCTTTTTGTTTGGGGGCGCCGCAGAGGGCAGGAGTTGGGTGGAGGCTCGATAGGATCTCTTGATCCGTGGTCTCTTTTTTCAATATTCCGGAACATTGGCTGTAGAGGTGCTGTACATTCTGGGTCCGATGAACCGTAACCGGAGTAAAGGAGAGGGGAGTCAGGCAAAGGGGGGATAAGGCGTTTTTAAGATAGGTCTGAACGGGAATGAATTCTCTGATATCTTTCGCGCTGCTCAGGAGCTCTTTTTGCAAAGCTTCGTCCTCTTCTGCTGTCACGCCCCGCCGTCTCGTGCCGGCAACCGCTTCGCTTCGCAAGTTCCGCCCGTTTCTCGCGAAGAGCCGCTCGGGAGTGGCGCCGAGGAATCCTTCTGTGTCCGATTGGACGCAGAAGAGGAAGGCGCCTTGCGCTTTCGGTTTCAGGGAGGCTGCGATGGCAAACGGGTCGGGGGCCTCCTCGAGCTCAAGGGTGCAGGTGCGGGCAAGGACCACTTTTTCGAGCTTTTCTTGCTGCATCAATCGGAGGGTTTGTTCTACGCCCCTCTTCCACTCTTCTTGGGTCGGAGAATAGCGCCGCTTCACGACTTTAAAGTGGGCGGGGGTGGGTAGATCGGTTTGTCGGACAGCGGAGGAGTATTCATGGAGCGATGAAAAGGGGCAGAAGTGGAAGGTGCAATGGGGGGGAGGGGAGATCCCTTCCCGATCGGCCCAATAGATTTTTTTCACCCTTTTTCTCCGACGTAAAGGGTCACGCTCCCTAGATTCATGGGGATTTCGCGAAGGCGGCCAAATCCCGCTTCTTTCATCAGGAGGCAAAACTCTTTCCCCGAAGGAAAATGCTCGATGGTTTGATTGAGATAGCGGTAGGCTGAGCGATTGCGGGAGATGAGCCCTCCGATCCGAGGGAGGATGTGGCGTAAATAAAAGAGGAAAAATCCGCGGATCGGTTTGGGGGGAAGTGAAAACTCCAAAATGAGACAGCGCCCTTTTGGCTTTAAGACTCTGTAGATCTCTTTGAGCGAGCGGAGGGGATCGGTGACGTTTCGGATGCCAAAAGAGAAGGTAGCGGCGTCAAAATTCATGTTCTTGAAGGGGAGTTTTTCGGCGTCGGCACGAAAGAATTCCATTTTTGCGGGGATCTTTCGTTTGGCGATTTCGAGCATCTCCGTTGAAAGGTCGATCCCAATGATCGATTGGATGGAGGCGCCGCTTTGCATCAGGGCCAGCGCTTGATCGCCCGTTCCGGTCGCTAAATCGAGAATTCTGAGATTTTTTTGCGGAGGGAGAAAGGCGGCGAGTTTCTTGCGCCAGCGCAAATCTTGTCCAAACGAGACAACCCGATTGACCCGGTCATAGGTAGCCGAGAGTTGATCAAACATCTTCCAAACATTTTCGCGAGAGGGATTGGCCATCGGACACCTTTAGACGTCCCCCATCGTATCACACCGGTAGATAAATGCTCAATGATTGAGCAAAGCGTCCACATAGCTTTCAGGATCAAACATCTCTAGGTCTTCGGCCTTTTCTCCGACGCCGACCCATTGAATGGGAATGCCGAGTTGTTTTTGGATAGCGATTGCGACGCCCCCTTTGGCCGACCCGTCGAGTTTGGTCAAAACAATGCCAGTTAGAGGAGTGAACTGATGGAAGGTCTTTGCTTGGTCGATGGCGTTTTGTCCAATAGTAGAGTCGATGACTAAGAGGATTTCGTGGGGTGCGTCGGGGAGCTGTTTTTGGCAGACGCGCCGCACTTTAGCCAATTCATGCATCAGGTCGGTTTTGGTCTGGAGCCTACCGGCCGTGTCGATGAGGACGATGTCGGAGCCGCGCGCAATGCCTGCGGCCACGGCGTCAAAGGCGACGCCGGACGGGTCGCTGTTCGGCTGCGATTTGATGAGTTCCGCGCCGACCTGTTGGACCCAGGCTCCGATTTGTTCGATGGCGGCGGCTCGAAAGGTGTCGCCGGCTGCTACGAGGACTTTCTTCCCTTGCCGAGTATAGTGGGAGGCGAGCTTGGCGAGGGTCGTGGTTTTCCCGCTGCCATTGACGCCGACAAGGAGAATGACGTGGGGCTTATGGTTCAAGATAGGCCGAGAGGCGAGCATCCCCTGTAAAAGATCCTGTTTCACAAAGGCGAGGATTTCATCTGTTGCGAGGGTCGGTTTTTTCTTGTAGAGCGCCCGGATTTTCTCAACGAGCTCGGCCGAGGCGGCAGCGCCGAGGTCGGCCTCGTAAAAAATTTGTTCCAGATGCTCAAAGGCCGCATCATCAGGGGCTTTGGTAAAAAGAGCCCTAATTTTCTTGGCAAAGGGGGACAGGATTTTTTTAAAAAAGCCAAACATGGTGAATATATTTTATCACAACTGTTTCATCTTATCCAGGATCATGTTCTCGAGTTTGACGATATCTTTGGTGAAATTGCGGATCCCTTCCGAGAGTTTTTCGGTCGCCATCGCGTCTTCATTGAGGAGGTACCTGAATGTTTTTTCATCGATATCGATTTTTTGAATAGGGCTGGTCTTTGCTTGGACCGGGTCAAGTTTTCGGACGACGGATCCAGTCCCTTTTTGAAGCTCTTCGAGGAAATTGGGGGAGATGGTGAGGAGATCGCAGCCAGCAAGCTCTAGAATTTCCTCTTTATTGCGGAACGAGGCGCCCATGATCTGGGTCGTGTAACCGAATTTTTTGTAGTAGTGATATATTTTTGTAACAGACTTAACGCCAGGATCTTGAGCGGGTGGATAGCTCGCAACTCCCTCGGCTTTTTTAAACCAATCGAGGATCCGGCCGACGAAGGGGGAGATAAGGGTTGCGCGGGCGTCTGCGCAACCGACGGCTTGGGGCAGGCTAAAGAGGAGGGTCATATTGCAATGGATCCCCTCTTTTTCAAGAACTTTGGCGGCTTGGATGCCCTCCCAGGTCGAGGCGAGCTTGATGAGGACCCGCTTCCGGTCGACGCCAGCCGTTTTGTAGAGGGCGATGAGGTGGCGGGCTTTGGCAATCGAGCCTTCGACGTCGAACGAGAGGCGGGCGTCCACTTCGGTCGAAACGCGCCCGGGGACAATTTTAAGGATCTCGAGACCAAAATTGACGAAGACTTTATCGAGGATCTCGGCGAGGATCCGGTTTTTGCTGAAGCGGATCGCCTCTTCGAGGAGGTGCTGGTACTGGGGTTGCTGGCTTGCGGCGTAAATCAAAGAGGGATTGGTGGTCGAATCGGTCGGCTGATATTGCTTTAGCGTCTCGAAGTCCCCGGTGTCTGCTACGACAACGGTCATTTTTTTGAGTTGATCGAGTTGGTTCTGGCTCATGTCGGTCCTTTGAAAAAATTCTCGAAAAAATTCCCTTCCCTCATAAATTTGGCAAAGGAGCTGGAAAATTGGTCTGGATCCAGGGTCTCTTTAAAACCGTCTACAAGGATAACTATTTTTTTCCCCTCTTGCAAGGATTGAATGATCCGCTCTGTCGTTTGGGGAAGAAGCCGGATCCGCATGGCCCCCTCATTGACCGGCACTACATCTTCCAGGGGCTGATCGTCTATGGTGAAGACAATTTTCATTTGGGCGTCAGAGGTAAAACGGAGATGGGTGAGGCTGATAAAGGCTTCGACTCGGCTGCCGATTTTGATCATCTCGAAAAGCATGGGGCAGTGGGCCTGAGTCGAGGCGTATTGAAGGCGGGAGGAGTCGAAAGCTCCGTTACCAGTCTGGATGGAGTCGATCTGCCAAGAACAGGGGGCTGAGCAAGCGGCGGTCAAGAGGCCAATACTCATACTAAGGGCTTGTAAGCCAAGATTTATTGACTTACGAGCTCTAATGCACTTGCGCGCTGTGTCCATCGTCCGCCGCTAAGATCCAAACGCCTGCTGCCGCGGTCACCATCGCGGTTCCTGCAAATGTCCAATTTTGCCACTGGCTCGCTTGAGCCACTTGCGCACTCTCAACCGAGGCGGCGCCTGTCTCCTGGGCTTGCATGGCGGACGCCCCAAGAAAAATAACGATCCATTTTCTCATCACTTGGTCCCGTAAATTTTAGCATGTCCCTCTTGCAGCGCAAGAAATTGCCAGTAGGGCCCCAACTCCCTCTTTGATCCGATCTGTGCCTGCACAGTTTCCCATTCCAGATCTTTTTCGGCAGAATGGCCAAGGCTTGTAAATAACGCTTGGAATTCCCTCTTTTCTTTCTCGCCCGCGATCGGCGTCCATAGATCTTCAATGATCGCGAGAGAGCGAAATGATTGCAACAGTTGACTTTGAAATTTCAGAAAATCTTCCTTCAACACCGCAGCTGTCAAAATATACGCTTTCCCTTCCTCAACAAAAAAGGCTTGGAGAATTTTGAGATCTCCCCAAGGAGAGCTATTCGTCATCTCGGTCAGGCGCCCTTGACCGCTCTTCATTGACAGTTTCCCCAGATCGCGCCACTGGATGGTCGGATCGGCGCTTTGGAGATTTTTGACGGCCTTCACATAATCTTTTAAAGAACCGTCGATCTCTTCCACTGCTAAATTGATCGAAGGGCGGAATTCTCCGGTCCCTTTGCCGATAAAGCCGATTTCGATGTGGGGCGATCGGTTTTTCAGTTGGGCGATCTCCCATCCAGCTGGGGGGAGGAATATACACTGTTTGGCGTCCGCATAGGCGAATATCAATAGGAAAAGGGCAATCAAATTGTACATGGATAAACCTTAGTGGGTTGTTGTTCCGCTTCCCCCGCTGCTACTACTGCTGGAGGTAGAGGAGCCAGCATTATTTTCGATGAGGGCGCAGAGCGCTGCAATCCCAACGGCAATCCCAAGTCCCCACCCCATCATCGACATCACTGTCGCGTCTCGAGATGCATAGCCAGCCGCTTGACCTCGGCGCGAACGCCTAGCCTCCCGGGACTCTTGCGCAAACCCCGACGTACAGACCGCAATGGATAGAAGGGCAAGGATCGCTGTTCTCATCTTACCCCGCCTTATCTCACAACAGCCACTTTCAAACAAGTCCCGGACGTTCTCCCGGGACTTGACTGGTGATATTAATGTGAAAAAGTAGAGGGAGTGCTGGCGGCTGCGCCTGCTGAGAGTCCGGCGACAAGGCCCACAAGAATAAGGGCTGTCAACCCGATTTCCCATGCGAACTTGTTTGTAGTCATCATGGTTCCGGCTTGTGCGCCTGATCCCATCTGTTTGTTTGACTGTGCAAACGCACCATTGCTGGAAAGCGTTGCCACTGTAGCTAATATGATTGCAAATCTTTTCATTTTGTTCTCCTTAAGGGTTGCCCGGGGCGTTTGAGCGCCGGTGATTAACAACTTGTTTATAGTTATATATTTTTTGCGATTTTCTTTCCATAACCCTCGAAAAAAGATAGGATGCGCGAAAAATTCCCAATCTGTGTAAAATCCTAGATTTGAGAACTTGTGTGGAGTGGAGATGAAAGGGCTAGAGACGGGAAAAGATAAGATCCAGAAGATTTGCGATTCTCTGAGGAAAGAGACGCTCGAGCCGGCCAAACAGGAGGCTCGGGAAATCGTGGAAAATGCTCACCTTCAAGCTTCCCAGGTGGTTGCGGAGGCGAAGGCGGCTGCGAGCGCCCTCTTGCAGCAGGCTGAAGCGGAGATGGAAGAGAAAAAGAGGGTGTTTAACGCCTCTTTGGGCTTGGCGTGTAGGCAAGGGATGGAACAGCTCAGGCAAAAAATCGAAAAGGAGCTGTTCAACCGGGAGCTGGTTTCTTTGGTCTCTGAGGCGGCGTCTGAGCCAAAGGTGATTGCCAATTTGCTCAACGCGCTCGTTAAATCGATTGAAGAGAAGGGGATTGAGGACGATCTCTTCGCTTCGATTCCAAAGGGGATCTCTCCAAGGGCGATCAATGACCTGTTGGCTGTCAGAGTGTTAGAGCGGCTCGAAAATAAGACGGTCGTGGCCTCCGATATCGGGGGGGGGGTGCAAATCCAGATGAAGGAGCGCAAAATCACGATCGACGTCTCCGATGCGGTCATCCGCGAACTGATCGGACAGTATATTCGGAGCGATCTGAGAGAACTGATATTTAACGTGTAAAATGGCCAATTACTATTTTCTGATTACCGCCTTCCCCCCCTTGACGATCGGAGCGACGCCCGAAATGTCGTTCAAGGAGCTGCTCTCCCTGTTCGATTTGAATTTGACGGCTCAGGATCTGGAAAAAGTCAAAGAGCTTTTGAGGCCCGTCGATTTGTATAATATCAAGGCTCTTTGGCTAGGGGTTCCTCTCGACGACCGAGGTCAGCTGCAGGCGAAAGATTTGGAGGAGAAGCTCCTTGTTATGGACGCGCTCCCCGAATTTCTCATCGATTATTTGCAAACCTATGAATCGACCGAAGAGCGTCTCCGTTATTTTCCTTTGCTCTACGTCTCTTTATACCGCGACCTCGATCCGCACCTTCCAGCCTTTCTTCTCCAATATTTTCGCTTCGAGAGGGAACTCAGGCTGGTCTTGACTGGACTTAGGGCCAAAAGATCTGGAAAGGATCTGGTTCGCGAATTGCAGTTTGAAGATCCGACCGATCCTCTTGTAGCCGATCTTCTCGCTCAGAAAGACGCCTCGGATTACGTCCCGCCGCGGGAATACGAAGATTTAAAAACCATTTTTATGGAAAATAGTTACGATCCGCGAAAAATCGACCGCGCTGTGTTGGAGTATCGGTTCAAAGCCATTGGAGAGATGGTAGAGCCGCAAGATTTTGGGATTGACAGGGTCCTCAGTTATGCGGCTCGGCTGCTCATTGCGGAGACGCTCGGGGAACCGGATAAAGAGAAGGGGATAGAACAACTATGAATAAAGAGCGTGGAGCGACCGGCACGGTTGTGCAAGGGTTTGGAAATCTTCTCTATGTCCGTTTTGACGGGGCCATTCGGCAGGGAGAGGTGGCCAAGGTGAAGGTTGGAGAGGAATTCCTTTTTGCCGAGGTGATCGAGATTGCTGGAAACGAGGCGAAGGTCCAGGTTTTCGAAGACACCCGGGGGGTGAAATATGGGACTCAGGTCCATTTCGAAGGTCACCTGCTTGAGGCAGAGCTTGGACCCGGCCTTCTCACGACTATTTTCGACGGGCTCCAAAATCCGCTAGAAAAAGTGGCGGAGAAGACGGGAGTGTATCTATCCCGCGGGGTGTATTTGCCTCCGCTCGACCGGCAAAAGCGGTGGGATTTCCAGCCGATTGCTAAAGCGGGCGATCTCCTGAGGAGGGGCGATCCGCTCGGAGTTGTTCCCGAAGGGCGCTTCCAACATTTCATTTTTGTCCCCTTCGCCCAATTCGGCTCTGTCAAAATCACCCATGTAGCCAAGCCGGGGGCCTATCCGATCGACGCGGTGATTGCAACGGGAGAGGATGAAAAGGGGCGGGTTTGTGAATTCACGATGATCCAGCGCTGGCCAGTGAAAATGGCCCTGATGGAGGGGAAGAAAGTGCGCCCTCAGCGGATGATGGATACGGGAATGCGGATTCTCGACACCCAATTTCCCATTTTAAAGGGGGGAACTTTCTGTTCACCCGGCCCTTTCGGCGCAGGGAAGACAGTCATGCAGCACCACCTCTCGAAGTACTCCGACGTCGATATCGTCGTGATCGTCGCGTGCGGCGAACGGGCGGGCGAGGTGGTCGAAGTACTCCAAACCTTCCCTCAACTGATCGACCCTCACACAAATGAATCGCTGATGAAGCGGACGGTGATGATCTGCAATACTTCCTCGATGCCGGTGGCGGCGCGGGAGGCCTCCGTTTACATGGGGGCGGCGATCGCCGAGTACTATCGGCAGATGGGGCTCGACGTCTTGCTTCTCGCCGATTCGACCTCCCGTTGGGCTCAGGCGATGCGCGAGATGTCGGGTAGGCTCGAAGAGATCCCCGGCGAAGAGGCCTTTCCCGCCTATCTCGCTTCGCGGATCTGCTCGTTTTACGAGCGGGCGGGAGTCGTCGATCTCGGCGGCGGCAGGAGCGGAACTCTCACAATCGGAGGGAGCGTTTCTCCTGCGGGCGGGAATTTCGAAGAGCCAGTCACTCAAGCCTCGCTCTCTGTCGTGGGCGCCTTCCACGGCCTCTCCCGTTCCCGCTCTGACGCCCGAAGGTATCCGGCGATCGATCCGCTGATCTCCTGGACGAAATATTTGAACCAGGTAGGGGTTGAACTCAATCCCCGTTTGGATCATTGGGAGGAGAAAGTCAAAGAGGCTGAAAAGATCCTCCGGAAAGGGGACGAGATCGGCAAACGGATGGAGGTCGTAGGAGAAGATGGCGTGGCCATTGACGATATGGTCATTTTTCTTAAATCGGAACTGTACGAGTTTTGCTATTTGCAGCAAAACGCCTTTGACAAAGAGGACGCCTATTGCCCGCTTGAGCGGCAAATCGAGATGTTCCGGTTGATCCAACAGATCTTTGGCGCCCGCTTCCCATTCGACGTCCACGATGCAGCCCGCAGTTTCTTTTTAAATCTGCAAAACGAGTTAAAAAACATGAACTTCTTGTCGTTCCATTCGCAAAAATATCACGATGCAATGGCAGCCATTGAGTTGAAAATTAAAGAGAAGACAGCGCCATGAGAAAAATTTACGACCGAATTGTCGATATGCGGGGGAATCTGATCTCAGTGGCAGCTGAGGGGGTGGCCCTCGGCGAGGTGGCCCGCATTCAGAAAAGGAACGGAAGCTCCACTTACGCCTCGGTTCTCCGTTTTGACGAGGATCTCGTCACGCTCCAAGTTTTTGAAAATACGCGCGGGATCTCGACCGGGGACCAAGTGACCTTTTTGAACCGGCAGGTTCGAGCCACGTTTTCCGACGCCCTCTTAGGGCGGAGATTGAACGGGACTGGCGAGCCGATCGACGGAGGCCCCGACATTCTCGGCGAAGAGGTCGATATTGGGAAGCCCTCCTTCAATCCGACGAAGCGGGTTGTCCCAAGAGAGCTTGTCCGGACCAATATCCCGATGATCGACGTCTTCAATTGTCTCGTCAAGTCGCAAAAAATCCCGATCTTCTCCGTTGCGGGGGAGCCCTACAACGCCCTGTTGATGCGGATCGCCAACCAGACCGACGTCGATGTGGTGATCATCGCCGGGATGGGGCTCCGCTTTGACGATTATCAATCCTTTATCGACAATGCCGAAAAAGCAGGTTCCATTGAAAGGACCGTCATGTTCATCCACAAAGCGACAGATCCGGCAGTCGAATGCATTTTGGTTCCCGATATGGCCCTCTCCGTTGCGGAAAAATTCGCTTTAGAGGGGAAAGACGTCCTTGTGTTGATGACCGATATGACCGCTTTTGCCGATGCGATCAAAGAGATCGCCATCACGATGGATCAGATCCCCTCAAACCGCGGCTATCCAGGCTCGCTCTATTCCGATCTCGCCTCCCGCTATGAAAAGGCGGTCGACATCGACGGGAGCGGCTCGATCACGATCCTCTCTGTAACGACGATGCCGGGGGGCGACGTCACCCACCCGATTCCCGACAATACCGGCTATATCACAGAAGGGCAATTTTATCTGAACGGCGGCAGAGTCGACCCATTTGGCTCGCTCTCCCGCCTGAAGCAGCTCGTGATCGGCAAAATGACCCGCGAAGACCACGGAGATCTTGCGAACACGATGATCCGCCTCTACGCCGACTCGAAAAAAGCGCGCGAACGGCAGGGGATGGGATTTCGCCTCTCCCGCTGGGATGAGAAGCTCCTCCGCTATTCGTTCCTCTTTGAGGATCGGATGATGAATTTGGAGATCAACCTTCCTCTTGAAAAGGCGCTCGATCTCGGCTGGCTGACGCTTGCCGAGTGTTTTGAGCTTGAAGAGATCGGCATTAAAAAGCAGATTGCAGATAAGTACTGGCCCAAGGAACACACGCCGCAAAAATGACTCTGAAGCTGACGAAAACCGAGCTCCGCATACAGCAGACCCGCCTCATCCAATTCCAGCGGTATCTCCCGACGCTCCAATTGAAAAAGGCGATGCTCCAATTCGAAGTGAGCATGGTCATGATCGAAATCGAGAAACTCCAAGTCGAGTTTCAGTCCATTTCGAAGCGCGTCGAAAGCTTCTCTTCCCTCCTCTTAGAGAAGGTGACGGTCAATATCGAGCAATACGCCGATATTCTCCATGTGAAAAAGCACTATGAAAACATCGCCGGCGTAGAGATCCCGATCTTCGAGAAAGTGATTTTCCGCGAACCGGAATATTTCCTTTTCGACACTCCCGCTTGGACTGAGCCTGCGACCGAGCAGCTCCGCGATCTTGTGACGGCCCGCGAAAAGGTGAGCGTAGCTGAGGAAAAAAAACGGGCCCTGGAGAAAGAACTCAGGGAAGTGTCGATTCGGGTGAATCTCTTTGAAAAAGTGCTCATCCCAAGGGCGGAGGAGAACATCAAGAAAATCAAAATTTTTCTCGGAGACCAGCAGCTCTCCGCAGTCGCTCAAGCGAAAGTGGCGAAGCGGAAAATTCTCCTCCGGAGGGCGCAAATATGATTGTCGATTTACGCAAGTATCTTTTGATCGGGACCCAATCGAATATGGATCGCTTTTTTGTCCTTGCCCAACGGGCAGGATTTATGGAGTTCATCGGAGTGTCCCATAAGAAGGCGATTGAGATGCCTCAGGATGCGAAGACGATTTTATCGGCCATTAAGATTGCCCGCGCCCACAGCGCCCCAACGTTCGATCTGTATGAGCCCTCGCAAGCTCCGGTGGAACTCGCTGAACAGATCGTCAAATGGCATGCCGAATATGAACGTCTCCTTGAAGAGGAACGGATCCTCCACGCCGAAATAGCCCGCATCTCCGCCTTCGGCCATTTTTCCCGCCCCGAACTCGATCTGTTGGAAGAGGAATCGAAGAGGGTCTTCCAGTTCTTCTGCATGAAAAGCGATTTGGCCCGCGAAATCACCCTCCCGTCCACTGTGATCTATGTCGGAACCCAATACGACCTCGACTACTTTGTTGCGATCAACAAAGAGCGGACCCAATACCCCAAAATGATCGAGATTTTGATCGAAAAACCGGCCTCTGAACTCCGCGAACGGCTCCAGGCGCTCCGCCTCGAAGTCTCCGAACTGGAAGAGAACATCCACAATTCGGCCCGCGCCCTTCCCTATTTGCAAAGCGGCCTTCTCGACTATCTCAATGAATACCATTTGGAGCTGGCTAAACATGACGCAGGAACCCTGCTCGGCGATCTTTTTGCCATTCAAGCGTGGATTCCAGAGACGAAGATCAAAGCCCTCTATGGGCTTTTGAGCAGCCTTGACGTGTACGCTGAGGAGATCGCGATCGAACCGAAAGACCGGATCCCCACCTATCAGGAAAACAGGGGCGCGGCAAAAATCGGCGAAGACCTTGTTCAAGTATACGACACCCCCGCCTGCACAGATAAAGACCCCTCTCTTTGGATCATTATCTTTTTTTCAATCTTCTTTGCCATGATCGTCTCAGACGCAGGTTACGGCCTCATCTATCTCGGCATCGGCCTTTTCCTCAAGTGGAAATGCAAAAAAGCGTTCGGCGCTTTAAAAAGATTCATCAAACTGACCCTCATCCTCTCCTCTGCATGCATCATTTGGGGCATTTTCACAGCCTCCTTTTTTGGCATTGAAATCGGCCCTAACAATCCGTTCCGCAAAGCCTCTTTTATCCACTATTTAGCCGTTAAAAAAGCCGAATACCACTTGGAAGAGAAAGACGACGTCTATGAGGAATATGTCAAACAGACCCCCGATGTTGCAACGGCCACTGACGGGCACGATTTTTTGGTCAAGGCGCACAAACTCATCGAAGGGAAGCCCACCTACATCGCCCAGGAAGAGTTTTACGACAACATCCTCCTCGAACTGGCCCTTTTTATCGGCGTCGTCCACATTGGCCTCTCCTTTGGCCGTTACCTATTTCGGAATTGGACCGGCGTCGGTTGGATCCTCTTTATGGCCGGCGGCTATCTCTATTTCCCCTCTTTTTTGGAGGCCACCTCCTTCATTAACTTTATGGGCGTCCTCTCGAAACCGGTCGCCTACGCCGTTGGGAAGCAGCTATTTTACGGAGGGCTGGTTCTCGTCCTCTTGATCGCCCTCCTCCAAAAGAGGAAATGGGGAGCCCTCCACGAGCTGACGAACGCCATCCAAGTCTTTGCCGACGTCCTCTCCTATCTTCGCCTTTATGCCCTGGCCTTGGCCGGCATGATTATGGCAGGGACATTCAACGATTTAGCCATCAAGTCTGGCGTCATTGCCGGCGTTTTTATTTTGATCATCGGGCACCTCGTCAACCTCACCCTGACCATTATGTCAGGCGTGATCCACGGGCTCCGCCTCAATTTTTTAGAGTGGTACCATTACAGTTTTGAAGGCGGCGGTCGCCTTTTTGACCCCCTTCGGATACGCAAAGTTAAATAGGAGTATGATTTTATGGATTTCGGTATGATTGGCCCTGCGATTGTGATGGGTCTTGGATGTTTAGGCAGCTCGATAGGCTGCGGGATCGCCGGCATGGCATCCCACGGCGTGATGACCCGCGTGGATGAAGGACATGGAAAATTCATCGCCCTCTCAGCGATCCCCTCCTCGCAATCGATTTACGGCTTTATCCTCATGATTGTGATGAAAGGGCACATTCTCGACGGGACCCTCTCCCCCTTAAGCGGCATCGGCATCGGCGTTTTTGTCGGATTGGCCATCATGACCTCTTCGATCTACCAAGGTAGATGCGCCGTCACCGCGATCCAAGCCTCCGCCAAGCAGCCCGCAGTCTACGGCAAGACCATTGCCGCCCTCGGAATCGTCGAGTCGTTTGCCCTCTTCGCCTTCGTTTTCGCCCTTCTCCTGATGTAGCCTTTAGAAAGTATCTCTATACTGCGCCCGGTACAGCCTCACCGGGCCCAGTATATCGCCAGAATCGGCACGACCTATTAAAATTATGAATTGATAGTCAATCCCATTCTCGCCAGAAGGAATCGGAGAACCAAGATGGGGTGGCGGGCTAGATTTTTTAGAAGCGTTGCATAATTCACTGACGTCAGTTTTTTGACTACAGGAGCCATCTGTAGTTCCGCATCGTGAATCCACTCTAAATAGGGGGGAGGGAGAGGAGGAAGCCCTTGGATAGGGAAAAACTGAATCCCTCGCGTCTCCGGGCTCAGCATCGGATGACCGGCCAGGATCGCGCACTCGTATAAATAGGTCCGTTTGGCGAGCCGGTTCATGGGGATATAATCGCCGACGAGCCGATCGACTTTGACAGTAAAGCCCGTTTCTTCCAAAATTTCCCGAACAACCGCATTCTCTGGACTCTCTCCAGGGTCGATGCCCCCTCCAGGGAGAACCCAAACGGGGACATCCCTCCGTTTAATGAGGAGGAGAGAGGCGCGGTCAGGAGAAAAAATAATGCCAGCGACGCTTTTGGGGAAGTTCATCTGTTTGAGGATAGTCTGTTTTTCGATTTTGTCCACTCTATTTATGAGCTGTTATAAAGAGCACCTCTACGTGCAGCAGGAGTGGGTCGACCGGAATTTTTTGGCGAGCAGCCGAGTTGGAACGCCCGATCCGAGACAAGAGTCGCCGCCCACAGGGCAGAGGCTGCTCGTCGCCTGGCGCTTTCCCTCCTTTCTCGCGGATCGGCGATTGAAGTTGGTTCTCACTGTCCGATTTTGGGATAATGAAGAGGAGGTGATCTCCCGTCCTATGCAGCAGGCCCGCGGCTACACCGCATTTAACTTCTTCAATGAGCGGATTTTGACCTACCGCATCCAAGTAGTCGACCAGGATGAGGAGATCCTTGAAACCTGGGAACACCAATTCTGGACAAAGCTCATCGATGTGGATCAGGCGGAATCTTGAAATGGCCAAAGCCCAGTTGAACTGCTAATGAACCGCAGTATACCTCAATTTTAATGCGATATCGGAGAGCTGTTTTTCTGTTTGGATGAGCGCCTGCTCTAATTTTTCAACGACCTCGCGCGGGGCCCGGGAACGGAACTCTTCATTGGCCAATTTCTCCCGAGTCGATGCCCGTACAAGTTCGAGTTTGTCCCGCTCTTTTTCGAGGCGCGCCCTCTCTTTGGCTTTGAACGATTCAGGGATCGGGATCATCAATTTTAAAGACCCCACAAGGGCGCTTGCCCCGAAGGATTTTGGCTCCTCGCTGGTAAACTGGAGGTTTGAAGTTGGCGTCAGCCCCAGTAAAATATTCTGGTGCGCCTCGACCGTTTTCCAATCTTTTGGGGCGCCGAAAATGATCAATTCTGTTTTTTCTGACGGGGGGAGCTGCATTTCGGCGCGGATATTGCGCACTTGTCGGACGATTTCATTCATTTGTTGGAAGCTGGCCTCGATCCCTTTGTCCGCCTCGCCCATGACTGTCGGATATGGCGCGACGATGCAAGCAGGGGAGAGGAGGGCCCGAATCGTCTCTTCCGTGTAGAGATCGGCCCCTCCTGGTTTTAAACTGGAGAATTGAGCCTTTAAAAGGGAAAAAATCTCCTCGGTGATAAAAGGGGAGATAGGGTGCATGAGCCGGATCGCGTTGCAGAGGAGGATGACGAGGAGCCGCTGCTTATTCGCTTTCAGCTCTGGAGCGCCCCATTTTCCAAACAAAACCGGCTTAGCCAGCTCCAGATAATTTGCGCAAAAATCGTTCCAGTAAAACTCATAGGCCCGTACGGCTGCCCGATCGAACGCGTACTCTTCCAGACACCGGTTGATCTCTCCCGTCGTTCGGGCTAAAAGCGATAGAATCCACCGATCTTCGAGAGTCAACAACTCAAAATCGATCCCTTGAGCTAAACTTTCAGCGCTAAATCCTTCGAGATTCATGAATACAAAACGGGCGCCGTTCCAAACTTTATTGGCGAAGTTTTTATATTCTTCGAATCTTCGCCGGTCGAGATCGATTTGCCGCGCGTGGGTGACACTCGAACAGAGAGCAAGGCGCATGGCGTCGGTTCCATATTCATCGATGATTTCGAGAGGATCGATGATATTGCCCTTAGATTTGGACATTTTTTCCCACTTCGATTCCACCTCTTTTGGCAAAGCCTCTCCGAGATCGTATTTTTTTTTCTCTTCTGGCTTTACATAGGCGGGGCCTTGCGGCGTCTCTCGCCAGTATGATTTGCCATAGATAAGGCCGTGGAGAAAAGTCTTATGAAACGGAACTTGATGCATGACGTATTCACCCATCATGATCATCCGGGCGACCCAAAAAAACAAAATATCGTGGCCCGTAATTAAAGTTGCAGTCGGATAGAATTTTTTTAAGTCGGCCGTTTTTTCAGGCCAGCCGAGAGCGCTGAAAGGCCAAAGGGCTGACGAAAACCATGTATCTAGGACGTCGGGATCTTGTTTCCAGTCCTCATCGATCCCCGGAGGATCTCCCTCTCCCTCGTAACAGATCATCTGATCGCCATGATGCCAAATCGGAATCCGATGGCCCCACCAAAGTTGGCGGGAGATGCACCAGTCGCGCAAGTTTTCAATCCAGTGGAAGTAAGTTTGTTCCCAGTGAGGGGGAATCAGCTCTACCCGTTTATCTCTGACCGCAGAGATCAGCTTTTCTTTGAAATGGCTCATTTTGACGAACCACTGCTTGGAGAGGTAAGGCTGGATCACCGCTTTAGAGCGATAAGAGACCCCCACTCGGAGTTGATGGGGCTCTTTTTTCACGACGAGACCCTTCAAATCCCTTAAGACTGAGGCCCGCGCCTCCTCCATCGTTTGGCCCGCGTAGGCCCCCTCTTTGATATTTCCGTCCGGGGTCATGATATTCAGGCGAGGGAGTTTATGCCGTTCGGCCACTTCGAAGTCGTTGAAATCGTGCGCAGGCGTGATCTTAACGACCCCTGAACCGAACGTTGGATCGACAAACGGATCAGCGATGATTGGGATCAATCGACCGGTTAAAGGGAGCCTGACCTCTCGTCCAATAAGATCTGCATACCGCTCATCTGTGGGATGGACTGCCACCGCTGTATCGCCCAGCATCGTTTCTGGCCGCGTTGTCGCGATGATCACCCGCCCTCCGCCGACCACTGGATATTCGATATGCCACAAAAACGAATCTCGCTCCTCGTGTTCCACCTCGTCATCGGAAAGGGCTGTTTGGGTTACAGGATCCCAATTGACCAAGTAGTCGCCTCGGTAGATGAACCCTTCATCGTACATTTTCTTAAAGCAGCTCCGCACAGCCCGATTGCACCCTTCATCCATGGTGAACCGAAGCCTGGACCAATCGCAAGAGCAGCCAAGCCTTTTCAGCTGGCCCAAAATTTGCCCCTCACTGAGCTCCTTCCATGCCCACACATGGGTCAGAAACTCCTCTCTCTCAAAATCTTTGCGCCGCTTCCCTGTTTTTGCATATAAGTTCCTCTCAACGACCGTTTGCGTCGCAATGCCTGCATGATCGGTTCCTGGAATCCAAAGGGCTTCAAAGCCGCACATCCGCTTCCATCGGATCAAAATATCTTGGAGCGTGTCGACGAGGGCATGCCCCATATGGAGTACCCCCGTCACGTTTGGTGGGGGGATTACGATGCAAAAAGGGGGTTTTTCTGATCCGGGATCGGCAGAGAAGTAGCCCCCCTTCTCCCAGAAGGCATACCACTTCCCTTCAATGAGTCCCGGATCAAAAGCTTTCGGCAGGTCATTCATGACGTATCGGCTTATATATCAGATGGAGTCGGGGGTTGTTTTGCTCTGGTGTTCGTTGCATGATCTCGAATTTCCCATTCGCCTCTGTGCGAGGGGGATTCATCTCTACAGATATATGCACCAAGCTCCCCAATCTGTCTTAGAGTACCTTGATTTTGCCTACTTGGCAGCTCTGACAATATGGTTTCTTGTATCCTTTGGCATGAAGCTTTTTTTGGCTCCCATAGCGATCTATATTCATTTGGCACAATTTTACATTCAAATGTGTTTTTCGGAGGTTCAGTCTGTTCGAGACGCCATGCCGGACTCTTGCTCACGGCTATGAAACACCGCCAATGCCCAACTTCGGCTGGATCTGGACTTGTTCCCGAAAAAACTAGAATCTTTTTATTCTTATCAAAACTTAATCCGTAATTATGGCTGTGTGCATATAAAATTATCTGGTCGATCACGTCAGCAAACAACGTTCCAAAACGTTCCTTTAGGTAGTCTTTGGGGAATTCATAAGTCAGACGATGATTAGCCCTGTGTCCAAGCTCCTTAAAATAGTTTTCCTCTAGCACTTTCTGCAATGGCTCTAATACGTTCGAAGGGTCCCCTCCGTTCATCTCTGATTGGATCGTTTGTTGCGGCTGGTTTCCGAATTCGCTGGACGCTCTGCTTACCGTCATATCACCACCTCCATTTAGAATGGTACAGCCGAGATCTTGCCATGCGGGGTCATTAAAGATCAATGAAAAAATGGGTTTCCCACATCTTTCCACCTTTTTATTTTTGGATTTTCGGATCAAAATATCTTGGAACGTGTCGACAAGAGCATGCCCCATATGGAGCACCCCCGTCACGTTTGGCGGGGGATTACGATGCAAAAAGGGGGTTTTTCTGATCTGGGATCGGCAGAGAAGTAGCCCCCCTTCTCCCAGAAGGCATACCACTTCCCTTCAATGAGTCCCAGATCAAAAGCTTTCGGCAGCTCGGTCATCATTTATGGATCCTTGATACGAGTGTTGAACCAAAGGCGTACAGCCCATCTGCATAGGTAGCATCAAGGACGCCATAGCCGCCGTTGATGGTGCTACGTTGGGGTTGAAATAGAAATTTGGGATCTTCTTCTCCGCTTGTTATGTCAATCCATTGCCAACTAGCGTTTTCGGGTTTTCTCAAATTAAATATCTGATTCCTGAGCTCTTCTTTCTCTTCCTTTGTGACATTTGGTTTAGAAAAAATAACAATATAATTTTGTTCATTGAAAGTTGGCTGGAAAAACTTCTTGGTTGCAAGGGCTTCAATAGCTTGGGCTGTAGATTCCCAAAGCTTCCCATGACGCTTTACTATTGTGTTAACAAACACATTATCTGGAGGCATCAGAGCATGAGTAGCGCTATATGAAAGCTGGACGAGATATCGCTGCCATGATATGGACTCTGTCGATTCTATGGACCGTGACTGTTGTATTGGAACAAGGGACAGAGGCGTCTCCGTGGCGTCTACATGGGGTTCCTGGTGGAAGAACTCCTGTGGCTGTGATGCTGATGTGGGTCGCGTTGCTTGCATATCATTATCTCCATTTAGAATAATATAGCCGAGATCTTGCCATGCGGGGTCATTAAAGATCAATGAAAAAATGGGTTTCCCACATCTTTCCACCTTTTTATTTTTGGATTTACGGTTTTTTCCCTACGGACCGATAAAAGAGTTCGATTTGCCGGTGCAGTTCTTTTTTTTCCCACCAGAAGGCGTGTTCTATCCATCCTTCGAGCCGGTTGGTGAGAAAAAGGCTTGGGAGGGCGGTCGTTGGGGGGTAGGGGGTTTCCAGAACCGATCCGAAGTGGCGGAAGGCGGCGTCTCTCCCTTCGGTCAAGTAGAGATAGGCTCCGTAGGGGAAGTGGAGCGGCGAGGTCTCTTGCACGATCTCTTCGGGAAATCGGTCGAAGACGGCCTTGGCCTCGGCTATTTTTTGGCTGAGGAGATGATTCCAGACGACCAAGGTCTTTTTCTTCCTCGGTTTTCTCGGCGCAAATTTTTGCAGGGCGTCAGACGCTTCCAACTCTTGCAAACAGACCAAGGCGTTGTTGAATAGCACCTCATTTTCTTGCACGCTTTGCGCGATCTCGACTAAAATGGGGACTTTGGCCAGCCAAAAAGCGAGAAGGATGGCGATTGAATTGAGCCGGTCGTCGCACTTTTCAATAAAGGGGAGCCGCTCCCAATTTTTCTCTAGGCTCTCGATGAGATGGCGCGTGTCTGGGTTTTCCAAAAGATCGGGGATGTGGCGGATGGCGAGGAGAATAATCCTATAGGCCGATTCCCGATTATTGAGCGAACTTTCATGCATCCGGTAGACGATGTGTTCCTTGAGCATAGGGAGCAGCGGATGGTTCGGGAATTTCCGGAGCGCCAGTTCTAAACATTTTGCCTCCTCTTCGACGTCTCCGAGCGTTTCATAGACGAGCGACTTGCCCAAATATTCAAGGGGCGCGCCTGGAGTCCGGTATAATTTCTCGAACTCTTTTAGCGCCAGGTGATAGAGCTGGTCGTTTTCTTCCGCTCGCGCTTTTTCGATGAGGGTCAGGCCGGCTCGGAAAAGGGCTTCACGTCCTTCGATTCGACCTGGAAATGACTGGCCGATTCGTCGATATTCCTGGAGGGCCGTGTCGTAGAGTTTGTGGCTTAAAAATGCATTCGGTACCGCTAGGCAGCCCACCATTGCGTTGTGGCTCGCGTCGTACACCTTTAAATTCTTCAGCTCAAAATCCCCATCCTTATGAAGGAGCCCTACGTGGTTGCCGGCAAGCGGCAAGTGGCTTGCGAAATTGATCTTCAACTTCCCGTCGACGAAAAATTTCAAATGGTCGTCGACTTTTTCGATGGTGATCTGGTGCCATGTTTTCGGCTGCAAAATCTTTGCCTCCATGAGCTGCACATTGTTTCGGAATAATTTGCATCCTGCGTGAGAGGTCCAAAGACAGTACCCTTCTTCCAAGCTATGCCGCTCTTCGGGAACGCTGAGCAAAAATCCAAGGCCATGCCCTTTTTCGCTCAAACGAACCTCTGCTTCGAGCCGCATATTATTGGCAAAGGCCCCTTTCGAGATCATCAATTCAGCCCACTCGGTTACATCCAGGCTGCGGGTGATTGCGATGTTTTTCGCAAGGAGAATATTTTCCTGAAACTGCCAATCTTCTTTCCGATCCAGCTTTAACTCCGCAGATAAAATCCATTCGGGGCGTCCTTCGATGTAGCTTTTGATTTCGTTGATCAGCGCAAGGGCTGTCTTGTAGCGATCCTGTTCCGAACGGGCCAAACATTTCCGGCATACCTCGGATAATTGATGCGGAATATCTCGATAAGGGGCCATTTCGATCGGATCGATGAGCTGCTCAGTGCGCACCTGTTTGCGGAATGCGGCGATCGTCTTTCTCAGAAAAGGGAGCTGCAGTGTCAGCATCTGATACAAAATCACCCCGAGCGCGTAGAGATCGGTTTGCACAGACGATGATTTGCCCATCAGCCGTTCCGGCGCCATATAAGCGAGCGTTCCGGTGATTTTGCCCGGACGGGTCAAATCTTCTCCTGAAATCCTATTTTCCGGCAGAGGTTCGTCCTCTCCGATATGGTCGATGAAATCGGCGATCCCCCAATCGAGAATCATCACCTCGCCGTATTTACCGATGATGATGTTTTCCGGTTTGAGGTCGCGGTGCAAAATCCCTTTTGAGTGAGTGTAGGCGATGGCTTCGCAAATTTGGAGAAAAATACGGGCCAGAGAGGGGATCGATTTGATGATTGGATGGATCTCCTGATCCTGATGGGTCCGGAGGATTTGGCGGAGGGTGACCCCGTCGACAAAAGGCATTGTGTAGTAGACGTCGGGCGGGTGCGTCTGGATCGCTAAAATCGGGACAATCGACGGATGGCTGAGAGCGCTAGCTACTTGAGCCTCCCGCAAAAAACGGTTTTGAATCGTCTTATTTAATCTCAGCTCGGGCCGGATCCTTTTGAGAGCGACTCGCCTTCCGCACATCGGATCTTCGGCAAGGTAGACTTCACCCATGCCCCCTGTGCCCAAGCTTTGGATGATCGCATAGGGGCCGATCGCATTTGGAGGTTTGATTTTTGCTTTTCCCATCTTGAGCATCGTTCATGCCATAACCTCCACAAATACGCCAGCGAATTTTCTTTTTCAAAAAAAGTTAACGAATTTCGGTTTTCCCATCGGGGTATCCGACGATGACTCTTCCCGCCAAATCGAAGAAAAAGCCGGTGTCTACGACTCCAGGGATGTTGATGATCGCCTCATCGAGCGCTTCTGGGGCTTTGGGCGGCGAATCAAACGCGACGTCTAAAAGCAAATTGCCGTTTTCGGTAATGAATAAGGTCTCGTCTTCATTCATCCTCCACCTTCCCAGATAGCCGAGCTCCTCGATTTTCATCCGAGTGGCCGGAGAGCCGTAAAATAAAATTTCGACGGGGAGTTTGCCTCTCCCCACTGTTGGAACGAGTTTGCCATTGTCTACAATGACGACCATCTCGGCGCTGCTGCTGGCTAAAATTTTTTCTCGCACATGCGCTCCGCCGCCCCCTTTAATCATCCTCTTTTTCGGGTCGATCTCATCGGCCCCGTCCACCGTGACGTCGATCCGGGGAACCTCATTGATATCGAGAACCTCGATCCCCCCCTTTATTGCAAGATCGGCGGAGGCTCTCGAACTGGAGACCGCTTGGATCCGGAGCCCTTTCCGGCAGCGCTCTATTAAGCTGCGGATAAAACACTCCGCCGTAGATCCGGAGCCCAGTCCGACAATCATCCCATTCTGAATCCACTCAGCGGCTTTTCGGCCCGCCGCAGCCTTCGCTTCTTCTGACATACGCCTCAGTATACAAAAAATATAGAATTTTAAATCAAATTTTTATAAGCTGCGCTGGTCAAGGAGGTCCTGAATGGCCGCAGCACAACCAGAAGAAAAACCGATCGCTCCTGAAAGTTTAAAGACAAAACGGGCCAGAGAAAAACTGGTCAAACAGTGGAAAGCGGAAGAAGAGCTCATCACCCCCAAAGCGCTGAAGGAAACGACCGATAAAATCCACAAGTGGATTGCCGATAACGCCAAACACCGGCTCCCTATTAAAAAAGAGACCAATATCAGGCTTTTTAACCAAAATAAAGATCCCGCAGGAATCAGCAAAAAAATCCATCTTTTTGCTGAAAAGTTGAAGGCCGATATGGAACACCTCAGCAGAGCTTTCGATCCATGAGCCATTTGCATGACTGTATGAAAGCGGCTGATCCGTCTTGATGTAAAACGTTTTTTGCGTTACAATCGCCTCATGAAAAATGTGATTGATCTCTTAGAGGAACGGGGCTTCATCGACCAGATGACGCACGCCGATCTCCGTTTGCGGGTGAATCAACCGATCAAGGCTTATGTCGGTTTTGATCCGACGGCAGATAGCCTCCATTTGGGCAATTTGGTGCCGATTATGGGACTCGCGTGGTTTCAGAAGTGCGGCCACACCCCTTTTGCGATTTTGGGGGGGGCAACCGGTTTGATTGGCGATCCATCGGGGAAAAGCGTAGAGAGAAATCTCCTCGATCCGGACACTCTGGCCCGTAATGGGCGCTGTCTGGAGGCGTTTTTCAAAAAAATTCTCGATTTTCCCGAAGGGCCTCGGCCTGTGATTCTCAATAACAACGATTGGCTGGGGAAATTCAGTCTAGTCGATTTCCTCAGAGATGTAGGAAAACATTTTCGGATTGGCCCGATGATGGCTAAAGAGATGGTTCGAACGAGGCTCCAGTCGGAAGAGGGGATGAGCTTCACCGAATTTAGCTATCAAATTTTGCAAGGGTATGATTTTTATTACTTGTGCAAAGAGTATGGAGTGACTTTGCAAATGGGGGCAAGCGATCAGTGGGGCAACATCACGGCTGGCGCCGAGTACAACCGGAAACTGGGCGGAGAGACGCTGTATGGGTTGACTTTTCCCCTTTTGACGCGAAGCGACGGGAAAAAATTCGGCAAGAGCGAAGAGGGGGCGATTTGGCTTTCGAGCGCTAAGCTGAGTCCGTATCAGTTTTACCAGTATTTGATAAAAATTTCGGACGCCGATGTGATCCGTCTATTGAAAATGCTCACTTTTCTCGAAATGGGGGAGATTCAGGAGATCGAAGCGGGAATGAGCGTCGCCAATAGCGCTCAAAGGCGGCTGGCTGAGGAGGTGACTCGGTTTGTTCATGGCGAAGAGGGGCTCAAGGCTGCGTTGAAGGTGACCGAGGGGATGGCGCCGGGGAGCGAGGCCTCTTTGAGCGGATCTGTTTTGAAGGAACTGGCTGCTGATATGCCGAGCGCCGAATTATCTTTAGGTGAGGTGATTGGACAGAGGTATGTCGATATTGCTGTCCGGGTCGGGCTTGTTTCGAGCAAGTCGGAAGGGGTAAAGCTGATCAAAAACGGCGGCGCTTATCTCAATAACGGGAGGGTCGTCGATCCGGCTTTTCTCATTTCGATGAAAGATCTGATCGATCATTCCTATCTTCTCTTCAGCGTCGGCAAAAAAAAGCGTCTCTTAATCCAGATATCTAAAAATTGATTTGAAAAATATTCGGTAACCGTTATTTTGAACTCGTGAACCCCTTTACAAAATGAGTTTGGGGCTGCGGTTCCAAAAAAGGAGACAAACAGCTTGTCTGAAAATCAAGAAAGTATTCAAAGCCAAAAGAGGAGCGCTGACATGGCGACTATTACCAAAAAGAAGCTGATCCAAACGATATCCACATCAAAGGGATTGCATCCCAATGATGTTCGAAACGTCATTCAGGCTTTCCTCGATGCGATGACCGATACCCTTTCCCAAGGCGACCGGCTCGAATTTCGCGATTTTGGAGTGTTTGAAATTGTAGAGAGAAAGCAAAAAATCGGCCGAAATCCGAAAAACGCTTCGGTCGCGATTGTGATCCCTGCGCGCAAAGCTGTCAAATTTACTCCTGGCAAGAAAATGCGGAAACTTATTGAATAGTTCCCATGGAACTGATGTCTTTGTCTAAACTGTGCCAGCTCGCTCTACGGTGGAAAGGGGCAGGCCGTGAAAATGAGGCGGGGGAGCTTGTTTCGTGGCTTTTGCAATTAGAGCCTTTCCCCTCCTTGTGGTGTCCCGATCAGGAGTATGATGAAGCGGAAGGGCGGCGGCTCTTTGAGTTGATCCGGGGGTTATACCCCCATCGGCCAATCACTTGGAATTGGACCCGCGCCGAAGCCCCGGGGATCGACGATCCGCAGGAGCTTTCGTGTGGATCCAAATCCAAGCCATTGGCCGATGGAGATATAAAACCGATTTTAGGAAAGGGTCCCGGCTTCAATTTAACGCTGACCCCGTCCATGGCCTTGACTTTGGATGGAGATGGGACGACTCTTGGAGTGATCCGGGAAGGGGATGTCGAGATCAGGGCCTTTGGCCCTCAAAGCGCCTCCCTTGTGTTTGGCATTCAGGGGCGGGGACTTGACGGGTGGACTCGGACAGCCGCCTTCCCAGAGGTGTGGTTGGAAATGAAAGAGAGGGAGCGGAGATTTGATTTCCGTTTTGTAGGGTTGAGTTCCGAGCAGCCGCTCTCCTTTGCTTTTTATGTGAAGGCAAAAAACTGTCAGATTGACAAGGAATTATTTAAGCCGAGGAGCCTCAACCGGTATCAGGGAGAGGCTAGGGGCCCCATTTTTAACGGCAAACTGAAGATAGAGAGCGGCCAGCCCCATAAAGTTCAATTGATTCCGCTGGCAGGGGAGGGCTGTTTTTGGAATTGCGACTTTCTCCTTCTTTTCGAGCTCCATCCGCTCCTTTCCCAAATTTCTTTTTTTATCCACTCCATATTTGATTGATCCGGGTTGCAAAATACTCCCCCCTTTTCGATAATGGGGGTCAACACATAGGCTGAAAGTGAAATATTTTGTGCTCGTCGCGGTTCTCCTTTTTGGGGCTATTGGCGTCATGGGGTGGCTGAAGAGAGAACCAAAACAGGCGGTGGAAGAGCCGGTGCAGGAGATGGCTCTTGGGACCTCCGCCGCTCCGATTCCGATTCAGCCTGCGCCGAGCGCTGCGGCGTCTGCAGACGTTCAGGAGATCGACCGGATTCCCCAGCTTTTTGCCGTCGACTCCCTGTCGCTTCCCATTGTCGAGACAGTCTCATTCACCAGTAGAGTCCCTTGGCTGAAAGACCGACCCGCATGGATTGCCGACTACTCTTCCCATTACCAGACCTCTCGCCACTTCATTGCCAGGAGCCTGAACCGAAAAGCCGACTATTTTACGCAAAAGGTTCGTCCCGGCGACCGTTTTAACGTGTTCAAACCGGGGAAGGAGATCACATTCCATCTCGCGGTCGATTTGTCGAAGTGCCGCATGTGGTTTTATTACATCGACGGCAATGAAAAAGTACTCCTGAAGACCTATCGGGTGGGTCTCGGCAAGAAGGATTCGCGCCGTCCATCGGGTTTTTTGACGCCGGTAGGGAAATATGGCCTTGGAGAAAAGGTTGTGATTTACAAGCCGGGCGTCACCGGTTTTTTTCAGGACGCAAAAGTGGAGATGATCCGGGTCTTTGGAACCCGCTGGCTCCCCTTTGAAAAAGAGATTGAAGGGTGTTCTGAAGCGGCCAAAGGATATGGGATTCACGGCCTTCCTTGGATAGAGGGCCCCAATGGAGAGTTGATGGAAGACCGGAGCAAACTCGGGACGCACGATAGTGACGGCTGCATCCGGATGGCGTCGGAAGACATTGAAGAGATCTTCGCGATTGTGATCACGAAGCCCACAACCGTTGAAATTGTCAAGGAGTACAAGCCATGACTGTCCTTCCCCACGAAAAGCAGATCCTCGAGGTAGAGCAGACTCTCTCTAAATTAAAAGAGCAAAATAAAAGCAACCCCCTCTTTTCAAAAGAGGAGTTCATCAAAATGGAAAAAAAACTCGAAAAATTGAGAGAAAAGGTCTATTCGGAGCTCAAGCCGTGGGATCGGGTCGCGATCTGCCGCCATCCGCAAAGGCCGCACGCCATCGACTACATCCAGCAAATGGCGGATGAGTTTGTCGAACTCTGTGGAGATCGGACCTTTCAGGACGATCATGCGATCATCGCAGGGCTTGCCATGATTGATGGGGAGAAATATGTGGTGATCGGCCAGGAAAAGGGGAAAGACACCGAGAGTCGGATTTACCGCAATTTTGGCATGCCCCATCCGGAAGGGTATCGGAAGGCGATGCGATGCATGAATTTGGCTGCCAAGTTCAATCTCCCCGTGATCACCCTTTTGGACACTCCAGGGGCCTATCCAGGCTTGAGTGCGGAAGAGCGGGGCCAGGGGTGGGCGATCGCGAACAATCTTTGGGAGATGGCCCGTCTTCCGACCCCGATCATCGTCATTTTGATCGGCGAAGGGTGTTCGGGCGGCGCTTTAGGGATTGGCGTGGGGGATGTGATCGGGATGTTAGAGCACGCCTATTATTCAGTGATCTCTCCCGAGGGGTGCGCCTCAATCCTTTGGAAAGATTCGAGTAAAAACGCCCTGGCGGCAGCCGCCTTAAAAATGCATGTCGAGGATTTGCTTGCGTTGGGGATCGTCGATCAGATGATTAGTGAACCTCTGGGGGGCGCCCACTTTAATCCACAGGAAGTTTTCGCCAACGTAAAAGCATTCATCAAAGAGCAGTGGAGTTCTCTAAAAACAGTGCCGATCGACACTCTTTTAGAAAATCGCTATCAAAAATTCCGGAAAATGGGTAAATTCTGTTCTCATGAAGCTCCTATTGCAAGCGGTACTCAGGAATAGCAAGCACCTCACTCTATCGATCCTTACCTTTGTCTCCCTTTTGCTCCTTACCATGGCGACCCAGTGCGAGATGTTTTCGGTCGGTTTGATGGCCAATACGGGGGCCGATTTTTTCACCCTTTTCAGTCCTGAGGGGAAGAAAGTCAAAGACAAAATCAGCCTTGCCGATGTGACCCGCCGCTGGGAGGCGATCGATCTAAACGAAGACGGGGTGATCACTAAACAAGAGGCGGCCATCTATATTGCTCAGAGGAAAGATTCCAACCCCCTCCTCTGGGTCATGCACAAAGTCGCCGCCCGTTTTGATTTTGAACAAAATTTCTCGCTTCTCATATCGATCCTCGTCGCCGTCGCCCTGTTTAAAGCGATGACCCTTTTTTCCTCCCGCTACATGACCCAGATCCTCTCGATCCGGGTCACTCGCGACCTCCGGCAACAATATTTTGAACACATCCAGTCGCTCCCGCTCAGTTTTTACCAAGAACAGAACCTCGGCAGCCTCTCGTCGCGCGCCGTCGGCGACGCCGGCCAGATCGCCTCCTCTCTCAATTCATGCCTGACCAATTATCTCCAAACCCCCTTTACGCTCGTCTCGACCCTCTTTGCCTGTTTTTATCTTTCCTGGAAGCTCTCGCTCATTATTTTTCTTGGGCTTCCCCTCATCATCCTACCGGTGATTTTTCTCACTCGGCAAGTGAAGAGGATCACTCGCCAGATCCAGAAAAACCAAGAGACCTTTGCGTCGGTCCTCCTCGATTTTCTCGCCGGCATTCAGACCGTTAAAATCTTCGCTATGGAGGCCTTTAGCCTCCGGAAATACAAAGAGCAAAACGACCGGATGGCCCACCTTGAAAGCAAAAGCGCCAAATACGGGCTTCTGACGCGCCCCGTCCTCCACTTTATTGCCACTGGCTGTCTGGCTGTCGTCGTCCTCTTTGGCCTCTATTCGCTCCACATGACTGTTGGACAGCTCCTGATGTTTTGCTGTCTGCTTCACATGTTCTACGAGCCGGTCAAAAAATTTGCCGAAGAGAATACCAATATCCAAAAAGGGATTATCGCTGCCGAGCGGATGTTCGAGGTGCTTCATCTCAAGCCCCAAATCGAAGACAAAGATGGAGCCATTCACCTCTCCGGTTTTAAAAATCTCATTGAATTTGACCACGTCTGGTTCAAATACCGCGATGAGTGGGTGATCAAAGACGTCAGCTTTACGATTGAGCGGGGACAGGTCGTCGCCCTCGTCGGCGCGACCGGAGCTGGAAAATCGACCCTCGTACAGCTCCTCCCCCGCCTCTATGAAGTGCAAAAAGGGGAGATCCGTGTTGATGGCATCCCGTTGAACGCCATCACCCAAAAATCGCTCCGAGAGCAGATCGCCTTCGTCCCTCAAAAACCGTTCCTCTTTTTTGACACCGTGGCTGAGAACATCGCCTTTGGCCGTAGTTTTTCCTCCGAGGAGATTGAGGAGGCGGCCCGAAAAGCGTACGCCCATGAATTCATCGTCGATTTACCCAGTCAATACAACACGCTCCTTGCCGAAATGGGGAAGACCCTATCGGGCGGCCAGCAGCAGCGGCTGGCGATTGCAAGAGCCCTTGTGAAGAGAGCCCCTATTTTGATTTTAGATGAGGCGACCTCCTCTTTAGACGCGATCTCAGAAAATCGGATCAAGAGTGCGATGCTAGAGCTCAGAGGGGAAGTGACTCAAATCCTCATTGCACACCGATTATCGACGATCGAGCACGCCGACAAGATCATCTTCTTTGACCGAGGGCGTAAATTAGGGGAGGGGAGTTTGTCCTCTCTCTTAGAGAACTGTCTCCCATTCCGCATCTTGTGGGAGGTATATCACCGGTCTGAAGTCGCCCCTGCGTAAATTTATATTGACAACGAGTTCAAAAATCGATTATGAGGCTATCTTTATTTAACGGGTTTTTGTGTCAAAAAATAGCCAGTTCCATACCGAGTTGCTCGATTTCTTGCTCCAAAGCTGTCAAAAACAGATCGATGAAGAGGGGATTAACCCCAACGATCCAGAGATACGGACTCTCTTAAAGAACCTCTCCGCACCGCCTGCGGAGGCGCCCCTTCCTCTGACCGAAATCATCGAAGGATACCAGCATTTGTTTGGCGCCAGAGGCCCCATCCACATCGAGAAGACGCTTCTCGAGGCATTTCCTCCGAAAGATTTTACAGATCTGGGTTTAAGCCGCTATTATCCGAAGATCTACCGGGGGCTCCCCAGACTCTACTGTCGAGATCAACCCTCTCAATCCCACATCAAAAGGAATTTCACGCATCTCCCGAGTCTAAAGAGGGAAACATTGAGCAAGGCCTTATTCAGTCTTTACGGCAAAATACCGGTCAAAGGGAAAGTGACCCTTTTTACTTGGGTGATCAATGATGGACTCGGCGATTTTGTCGCTGCGATTGAAGTGCTCCGACTCCTCAAAGGGCGCCTTCCTGACCTCGATCTCCATTTTGTGGCCCTGATCCAGAAAGAGACTCTGACCCGCCTCTCCCTCCCCGAATCATCGATTGTGATCCCCTATGATAAAGAGTGCCCCTTCAGCCTCTTCACTCCAGAAGCGATCGAGCAGCTCCGCTCCTCCGATCTGATTGTGCAAATTCCGACCTACTATCCCCACACCGAAGAGCTGAAGCTCTCCGTTGGAGTCCGGATGGAGTGCATAGGGGAATACGGATTTCTCGAATCGAATTGGTTTCACCCCCAATCGGGCAACTATTCTCTTGGACTCCATTTTTTAGAGAAAGGGGTGTTGATCCGGAAGCCCTGCGAGGCCCTCTTCGAGGATGTGAAGAACAAAGATCTTCAGAAGTGGCGCTCTCCAGACAATCGGTTTTATCTCGCCTACTTAACCTCGCCCATCGGCGGGGCCATCTACCTTCACGCCCTACTCAAATCGCTCGAACACGATCTGCAAAGCATCGATCTTTGCGTCCCCGATCTTAGCTGGTTTCTCCAATTCTCGGAAAAACAGAACAAAGCAGGCCGCCCCCTCCTCGAATGGGATTTAGGGGTTGCATCGATTGAGGTCTACTATAAAGAGCACACCTGTTTCATCTCGTTGCAGCCTGAAGGGAAAAAATTGCGCATCCTCTGTCCCGGATTCATCACCCAAAGCGACTTTCGAGCCCTCCTCGCCTTCAGCGGCGATTGGGTGGCAGTCAGGGGCAATCAATCCTTTTCTGAAGCGGTGTCGCAAGGGAAAGCCTTTTTTTATGACGGGAGAGAACACGCCCGCTTTTTCCTCAAAGATCTCGCTGCGCTGGCGAATAACCGCCTTTCTAACTATCCAGGCGCCCTCCACTGCATCAATGGCATAGCGCAAGGGTTCCTTTATAATGTGCCTGTCGAAGAGGGGGCATGGGTCGAAGAGACCTTTTTCCAAGACGTTGAAGATTGGACGACGATCGCCCTCAACATGGGTCTGGCTCTCCAAGATCCGGAAACGATGGCCGGTTATAAAAAACTCAATCGGATCATCTCTGAGGAATGTTCAGCGAACGCCTTCCTCTGCCACCTCGTGCAACGGGCCCTCTGTCACAAAGAGCACCCCGACATCGAGGCATTCGAAAACGGACAGACAGCCCAGTTTGTGACCCAATCGCAGTCTTTCGCTGGCGTCATCCGAGAGGTGAGAACCCATTTAATTGCAAAAGGGTATCATTTGCTCAAATAGGTATACTGCGGCCACAATGTTAGGTGTCAAATTATTTTTATCAAAAATACTGCATTTTATATAGAATTAAAACTTGTTTTGATATATAATCTCGCTGGCAAATGTCAAGTTTCATATACAAAATGGAGATTTATTGTGAATAGAATTGCAAATTACTGTGCCGCCCCGCTCGGTATAGCGTATAGGGCTTTGGCTCATTTGAGTGTTAAAAAAATCGTGACGGTAGCTCTCGTTGCATTTGCAATTATGTATGGATCTCCTTATCAAGCCCCTCCTCTCAATCAAGTTATGTTAAAGAGTACTCCTTGCAACCCTTTTTCCTCAGAACCCATCCGTCTTGATGGTGCAAAAATAATGGGAGCCAATAATCAAACATTATGTTTTTTTAAGAATCGCCCTGATCTACATCCTGGAGATCGATTGGCGCAACGGATCGATTCAGATGGTTTTTTTGGCATCCCGTGTTTAGAGAAAATCGCGATTCAAATTGGGGATAGAACGATCAGAGGAATTTGTAGCCATGCAGTAGACAACGCGACCGATCTCCGTTCTTCAGATTTCCCTTCAAAAATGGGCGAGTTTTCGATCTTGGACGTTCAGAAAATGGCTCTATTGGATGTCTTATTGGGTAATACAGACCGACACTTGGCTAATGCTCTGATTCAAGGAGATCGATTAATTCCGATTGACCATGATGCGGCTGCAATGGGGCGTATTTTTCTGAATGCTCATTGGTTGACGACTTCGGAACCATTTGTTAATAAAGAGTTTCAAGAGCATGGCCGATATCTCCGCTCATTTTGGATCAAAAGTCATGCTCTGGAGAGAGGGGATCATTTCCAACAAATCAATGCCCCAGTGGATCTCCAAATCGTGAACTGGATTAATCATTTTGATATTGAAATGCGAGCTGCCGATCTTCTTAATCAATTAGATCAAAGTGAAGCGGATTATATCCGATTGCATGTGCTCCTGCTAAAGGAGGTCATTGGGGTGAGAGGGCACACATTTGCTGAATTTGTGAGATTTCAACAAGAAGGCCTTTTTGAAGAAGCCCTGCGGGCCGCAAGAGATGTTTGCATAGCTGCCTTTCCACCATCTGAAATCAGCCGGAGAGCCAGCCCATCATCGAAAGAGGCGTTTCGACGCAAATTTTTCATCGAATTTCCCAACCAGCTTAGGGCCAGTCTGAATCGTGCAGAGCTGTCCTAACCCGCATTGCTCATACATTCGCGGAAAACATAGTTCCAGCTGTCAGTGATCATCTGGACAAGCCGGTCGTTTTGTGCTCTGTTGTCAGGATAGAAATTTTGGGCAACGCGGATTGTTTTTCTTGCGAAATTTACGAATGTTTCATGCGGCCTCATTTGCGTTAAAGCCTTAAACCAAATTTTGGCTATAATCTCCATTTTGTTGGGTCGTCGCATAGATTGAACTACCCGATAAAAAGCATGGCTTGGAATTAAGCTATTTTCGTGTACATACCCAAAGTCATTTTCAGGGCCATGCGCTTTCGATGATTTGCGAAAATGGGCGGGACGTTGTCGTACATCGCGATCCACAATCTGCCATTCAGGCTTACCTGTTACCCAACTTTTAAAAACAAGTCCAAAAATATCGGCTAGAGATTCATTTAAGGCTCCGGGTTGTCCTCCTCTACGTAAAGGAGCTAAATGCCCGATAATCGCGTGTGTCCATTCGTGGGCCACGACGTCCGGTTCTATATGCTTATTGTGAAATTGGAACGAGCAAGAGACCTCCTTAGCACCCACTTTAGAGCGGCACGACCAGCTTGCATTATCTTGGTTCCAGTCAATGAAAATGGGCGCCATTTTCCCTGAACCGTCCAATCCATCCAGCTGAAAAGTTTCCCAGAAAAATCGGTGAATCTTTTCGACGATTTTAGAAATTTTAGGGTTCATCCGACAAATGCGTACCTGGACTCGTGTAGGTGATAAAGTCGCAATTTAAAATATTCAATATCTCGAAACCCATAAGCCTGCCTTTTCATTGTCTTGATTTTGTTGTTTATGCCTTCTGCTGCGGCGTTCGAGATTCGATGTTTGAAATAGTTCAATAACCCCGTCTTGTATTGGTGTAATGTTTTGACCACTCGTCTTAGCGGTTTGAGCCCTGTTGCCAAAGCATCGACTCCCCATCTGACGAGAAAATGTTCCGCCTCCTCTACAGAGTCTTTCTCCCAGAAAAGTTGGAATTGCTCCTTCAGGGAATGTGCCAAAAACAAGGGTTCATTTACAGCCAATAAGGCGCCCAATCGTGTTTGGTTTTCTAGATCCAAGTTGTCATAATTCGTTAGGAATAAAAACCGACTTCCCTTCAGTACTTTTGCATCGGCCCCACTCAAGTTTTGCTGTTGATCTTTGCGCACCTCGTCCAGGGCTTTATTCAATAAAGCCGTCACATGAAAATGATCAAATACCACATCTACGTTCGGCAAAAACTCTTGTGCTGCTGGGTAGTACGATTTGCTCATGTCCATAGCGATTGCTTTTAACTTTGGTGCGTGCTTTGCCAGTTTCTTGAAAAAGGGAGCTACCGCCTCTATAGTTCTACCCTCTACAGCGTGAATAATTCTCCCCGACCGTAGATCTGTGAAAACGGTCATGTATTCATGCCCTTTCCGTATGCTGAATTCATCGACGGTAATGTATTCCAAATCTTCTAGAGGAATTGTTTTATAGAGAGCAGTCAATTTCTCTTTGTGGATCCTCTTCACGACATTCCAGCTAATTTTTAGAAATCGAGAGACATCCAAGAGAGTGCTAAAATGCAAAAGATCCAGCACGTGTGCTATCATGGAGCGCACCATTCGGAATTTGCCTTTCATAAAAGGCAATCGAGGCCACCATTTATGGCCACATTGAGGACATGCTACTCGATGTAGCAGCACGTTTAGAAAACAGGGCTTGCCGCCAAACGGCACCATTTTAAACTGCCGCTTTTTTTGTCCCTTGAAGATTGTGCGCGTACAGCCACATTTGCATTGAGATGGATCGACCATTATAGCGTGGATCGTAATCGCCCCCGCTTCAAATTTGGTAGATTGGTATTGAACTCCGCTGATTCCGTATGCATGATACAAGAGAGAAGTAGACATAGAAGAAGCCTCCCGTGAGGGTGTTTATTCAAGCTCCTTTTATATGTCTGCTTCTTTTGTTTCTACCCGCCAGTCAAGACCTTCTAGAAATCACAACGCGCTGAATAATCAATACTTATAAAAATCTAAGGACTTAATGCCTTTCCCCTCTACAGGTACTCATTTGTCGGATGAACCAATTTTAGCGGCTTGAGGATAACGGGAATCATGACAGTTCCCTTGGCTACATATCAGTCGTCCATCCTGAAAAGAAAAAACATGTATCTTGGGCTGAACGGGTTGGGAAAGGTAAGAAAGAAATGTTCCATATCCACTCTGCTGGAGAGCTCTTGCGATCGTTGCCATAAGGACAGTCCTTGGTTTACAGTTGAAAGAAGGGAACTGTATCTTAACACGTTCTTTGTTGACAATCCATTTTTCTCTTCAGTCTAAAACCCGATGAGGGTGGTGCAGGACGAATCCTTCGGCTTTGATTTTGTGGTTGGAGACCCTTTTATTGCCGGAGTGGAGAGAGGGGTGTTCGGGATCCCAATGGACTTTGGGGAGATGGAATTTGTTTGAGACGGCGTCGTAGAGCTCTTTTCGAGTGGGATGTTCGTCATCAGCCAGGTTGTAGATTCCGTCGAGCTGATGGCGGAGGGCGTAGTCCATCGCGGTAGCGCAGTCATGGCTGTGGATCATGTTTGTGTAGTGGCCGCCTGTTCCCGGAAGGGTGTGCCCTTCCATTTGCTTTACGCGGTGGGAGAGTTCTCTGCCGGGTCCATAGATTTCAGCGAGACGGAGAATCGTGACGCGCCAGCCTACTTCCTGCAGAGATAGGTAGTGCTTTTCTGCTTCAATCAAGATTTTCCCCTGATCGCTTTTGTTGAGGAGTTCGGAGTGCTCGTCGACCCACTGCCCGTGCGCATCGCCATAGACCGATGTGCTGCTTGTGTAAATGAGGTGGCGGGGCAAATCCATCTCGAGGCCTAAATGGCGGATGATTTTAGAGGTGTTGAGATAGGCGCTTTCATATTGATCCGGGCTGTCGGCAGCCACTGTGACGACGATGGCGTCATTGTCTGCAATCAAGGGAACCCATTCGTCCTCGTCATTGCCTTTTAGGACGATCGATTTTTGCGATACTTTGGCAAGGGCTTCGAGCCGATCGGGATTGCGGGTGGTTGAGGTGACCGTGTACCCTTTTTTCTTCCAGCGAAGAGCGGCCTCTGAGCCGATGTAGCCGCAGCCGATAATTGCAATATTCAAGATGCACCTGCCAGATAACCGAGTTTTTCAAAGGCCTCTTTTAGAGGGGCGTTCTCTTTTTTATCCAAAGCCCCCTCGCGGGCGAGCCATTTGGCGTATTCTTTTGGGATCTCGGTCAGGAGTTTGCCGGCGTGTTTGCCGAAGGGCATCTTCTGTAGGTCGGATGCAGGGGGTGTTTGGCTGAGAAGAGAGAGAATGGTCCTCATCTCCAGATCATCGATCATACGGCTAAAGACTTGATGCAGGACGTAGACGTCGTCCAGCGCCCGGTGGGCCTGGTTCGATTCGATTCCGTAGACCTCTCTCAAAAACTGGAGGCTGTGTTTCGGAAGATCTCTTCGGTATTTGCGGGACCATTTGAGAGAGTCGATGAAGATCCAGTTAGGCATAGACAGGCCAGCTCTTTGAAATTCGGCGTCCAAAAAAAGCTTGTCGAAAGCGTCATTATTATGGGCGATGAGGACAAATTCGCCAGTGCAAAAGTTTGTAAACGCTTGGAGCGCCTCTTGGATAGGAGGGGCCCCTTTGACCATCTCGTCGGTGATCCCGCTGATCGCTGTCGAATCGGGGGGGATGGGACAGCCGGGATTTGTGAACATGCAAAACTTCCGATCTTCTGCCGGGTCGAACGCGGCGATTTCAATGATCCGGTCTTTTCCCGGTTTGACCCCGGTTGTCTCTGTATCGTAATATATGGGGCGCATAAAAACCTCTTGAACAAGAAGTTAGTAAGCCGAATTTCGACTTTTTTCTCAACTTTTTCTCGTCTTTTCTGTATGATTCTCCTCTTTGGAGGTATGCATGAACCGTTGGATATGTCTTTCTCTCATCGCTTTAACAGGCTGTTTTCAGGCCTACAATCCGGACGACGATCTCAGGGCGGTCCCTGTGACCAACAACCCTCACATAGTCCCTAACTATGGGAACGGCATGCCCGGAATTGGCGGCGGGGGTGCCTATTGACAACGGCGCCAAAGTCGGTTAAGCTGACAAGACAGGTTCTGCAATCATGAAAAGAAGTCCCGCCTACACCTTTTTTAGGGGAGATCCCGGCAAGATCGCCTCCAAGCTCGGTCAGGAAAGCTTGCTGAACGTCCTCAAACAGATGCTCTTGGTGCGCAATTTTGAAATCCGAGGCGAGCAGGCCTACCAGCAGGGGAAAGTGGGGGGATTCTATCACTCTTACATGGGCCAAGAGGCAATCCAAGCAGGATGTACGGCTGCCGTAGGCTTAAATAACTGGTTTACAACGACTTACCGCTGTCATGCTCTGGCTCTTTTGCTGGGTGTAACGCCCAATGAGGCGATGGCGGAGCTCTACGGGCGCTCTACGGGGAATGCGATGGGGCGGGGCGGTTCGATGCACCTTTATTCGGAGCGGATGCTTGGAGGCCTTGCCATCGTGGGCGGCCATGTGCCGATCGCGACGGGAGCTGCGTTCAGCATCAAGTATCTCAAACAAAAAAATAGGGCGAGTTTTTGTTTTCTCGGCGATGGGGCGGTGGTGCAGGGGGCGGTGCATGAATCGCTCAACTTGGCGGCCCTTTGGGATCTCCCTTGCATTTATGTGATTGAGAATAATCAGTGGGGGATGGGGACGGCCGTTTCGCGCGCGGTCTGTATGGAGCCCATTGGGGAGAATTTAGCGAAGGCCTATGGGATCCAATCCTACACAGTCGACGGCTCCAATTTTTTCGATTGCTATGCCCTTTTTGAAGAGGTGTATCAAAAAACCCTTGAAACGAGTCGCCCTGTCCTCATCGAGGCGGTGACAGAGCGGTTCAGAGGACATTCGATCTCTGATCCGGGCCATTATAGGACGAAGGAGGAGCTGGCTCTTGTAATGGAAAAAAGGGATCCGATCGCCCTTTTAAAGAGGAGTCTCATTGAACAAGGGATGTTGACTGAGGAGCAATTCAAAGAGTTCGATCAAGAGCAAAGGGAGATCGTGATGGCGGCGATGAAATTTGCAGACGAGAGTCCCTGGCCCGATCCGATGACCCTTGAGCAGGGCGTCTTTGCGCCGGAGGAGAAGTGATGGGGGGGCAGATTGTTGAAATTAGAGAGGCGCTCCGCCAGGCGATCGATGAGGAGATGACTCGTGATAGAACTGTCTTTGTGATCGGCGAAGAGGTGGCGGAGTACAACGGCGCTTATAAAGTGACTAAGGGGATGCTTGCTAAGTGGGGCCCTGAGAGAATCATCGACACGCCGATTGCGGAAAACGGCTTTGCAGGCCTTGCGATTGGCGCAGCGCAGACTGGGCTTAGGCCAATTGTCGAGTTCATGAGTTGGAATTTTTCCTTTGTGGCGGCCGATCAATTGATTTCAAACGCGTGCAAGGCTCATTATATGTCGGGCGGCCGTTTTAAAGTGCCGATCGTGTTCCGCGGCCCCAATGGCGCTGCGGCGCAGGTCTCTTGCCAGCACTCCCACTGCGTCGAGGCGATCTATGGCAATCTTCCTGGGTTTATCGTGATTGCGCCGAGCAATTCTTATGATGCAAAAGGTCTTTTGAAATCGGCGATCCGGTCGAACAATCCGGTCATTTTCCTCGAGAATGAACTCGAGTACGGGGAAAAGATGGAGATCCCGACCGAAGAGTATCTCGTCCCGATCGGCAAAGCGAAAGTGATCCGAGAAGGGAAGCACGTCACCTTAATTTCATATAGCCGGATGTTGAAATTTTGCCGTGAGGCGGCCGATGAGATGGCCAAAAAAGGGGTCGCGGTAGAGATCATCGATTTAAGAACCATCAAGCCGCTCGATATTGCGACTGTGGCCTCGTCGGTTCGTAAAACCCATCGATGTGTGATCGTTGAAGAGGGGCATATCTTTGCCGGTATTTCGGCAGAAGTCGGCTTCCAGATCATCGAGCACTGTTTTGACGATCTCGACGCTCCATTAGTCCGCGTTTGCCAGAGGGAGACCCCCATGCCTTATTCCAAAGGGCTGGAAAGAGAGACTCTCCCCAATAAAGAGAGAATTTTAGTTGCCCTGGAAGAAGTCCTCGCCTAATATAGTGCTTTTAAGCGAGGTGTGCTATGCAATTCACTGTGACGATGCCTAAACTTTCCCCCACGATGGAAGAGGGGACGATCGCCAAATGGCACAAGAAAGAAGGGGACAAAGTCGGGGCAGGGGAGCTACTCGTCGATGTAGCCACCGATAAAGCGACCATCGAATACAATGCCCTCGACGAGGGGTATCTTCGGAAGATTCTGATTCCGAATGGGGGTCATGCTGTCGTCAATCAGCCGATTGCCCTATTCACAGAAAAAGCAAACGAACATTTCGCACTCCCAGAGGTTAAGCCCGAGCCGCCCAAAGCCGCTGCTCCGTCTACAGCCGCCCCTACCGCTTCTATCAAGCCTGCTGTTGCGGCAGCCATGCAGCAGCCCGCCTTCGCGCCGGAACCGCCTCTGGAAAAATATGAGTTCGCCTTTCCAACAGGTGGCTCCGGTAGGCGCACGCCAGCCTCTCCGCTCGCGAAAAAGCTCGCCAAAGAGAAGGGGCTCGACATCGCCTCGGTGAAAGGCTCCGGGCCAGGCGGGAGGGTCGTTAGCCGCGATCTCGACCTCGCGCAGCCCGATCAGACAGTCTCCTTTGGGAAACGGGAGGCGCCGACCGAGACGCCCGGCAGCTATGAGGAGCTCTCCCTCACCCCGATGCGCAAAGTGATCGCGCAAAGATTGCAGCAAGCCAAGAGTTTTATTCCTCATATCTATGTGAGACAAGAGATCGATGCGGCCCCCCTTGTTGAGGCGCGCGAGCAGCTCAAAAGCGGGAACGTAAAAGTGACGTTCAACGACTTCGTGATTAGGGCCTGCGCCCTCGCTCTCCGGGAACACCCGAATGCCAACAGCGGCTTTGATTCAGTGAACCAGTCGATCATTCTGTTTAAGACGGTCGATATTTCCGTAGCAGTCACTGTGGAAGGGGGGCTGATTACCCCGATCATCCGTCACGCCGACTACAAAAACCTCGGTGAAATATCGCTTGAAGTCAAAGAACTTGCGACAAGAGCCCGCGCAGGGAAATTGCAGCCCGAGGAGTACAAAGGGGGATCGTTCACGATCTCCAATATGGGGATGTTCGGAGTGAGCGACTTCGCCGCCATCATCAATCCCCCCCAAGCAGCGATCCTCGCCATTGGCGGCATCGAAGAGTGTCCTTGCGTGAGACAGGGGCAAGTGGTGGTGGGGAAGCGGATGCATTTGATCCTTTCCGCCGACCACAGAGTGCTAGACGGGGCCGAGGCCGCCAAGTTCATCAAGGCTGTTCAAAAATATCTAGAGAATCCGGCGCTACTGCTGGTTTAATTTGTAATATGCTAATTGTCTGTGCATGAGCATATCTTTAGATAGAACATAAAATCTTTATATGACATCATATCCACTTACTTTACAGGAGGTGGGCTATGGGTAAATTTACTAGAGCGGATGAAAAAATCCTCAAAGGGAAAGTGGGCGATGAGTTCCTTTTCAGTCCTGGGGAAGGATTTGAAAAAGAGGGGGCTGGCGACGAAGAGAAATTTTTTCCTTGCTCGGCTGATTGCGACGTTGAATCTGCGGTAGTCTTTCAAAAAGGGGCTGTGGAGGGTCTCTCGATCGGATACTGTGGCGGAGAAAAACACGAGATTGAATTCTTGGCCTTGCATCCGCTCTACTGTATCGATTTTGGGATGTCTGATGGCGAAAGGAAGGGTCTCTTTCAGAGCGCTCAGGATTGTGTTGTTTTGGAGCCGATGGGGGGAAATAATGCCGATCTCTTCGATGGGAAAGGAGTAGTCTACAGTAAGGCGCTTGACTGCTTGTGCGATCCAGAGGGCCTCTTCTTTTGAGGATTGGAGATTCCCTTCATGTTCTACGGGCACAACCGTTAATGGCTTAGATGGGTCGAGGTAGGCGTCGATGGGGTCAGAAAACAGAGGATAATGCGGCAGCTCGAGTCTTTGGGTTCGCTACGGCGCTCTGAAGCTCTTGGTCATACCAATGCCGGCTGACAAATTGGCAGATCGGTCCATTCATCCGGTGGGTTTCTTTCAATCGGAGGCGATGTTGAGGTTCGAAACGGGAGATGAGCTCTGCCAAGATGGAGCGGGCGGGGATGTCTACTGCCACAATGGGGGGCAGTTGTTGGGTGTCTCCGTAGAATAGAGCGTTTCCTTTTCCAAAGACGAGACTTAACAGCGCGTAGGAGGGGAGTATCTGCGAGGCTTCGTCAAAAATGACCCAGTCGAAGACGCGCGGGAACTGTTTGCCCTCGAGGAGCTGGTAGGCGCCAAATCCTGTGGCGCCGAGAATAAAGCTCGTGTTTTGCATGGGCGGTTTAGCGTCTGGCAGTGGCTCTACGCCAGACTTGGCCTCGGTAAAGCGCCCATATTTCCAGATGGGGATTTGTTCTTTTGGGCCGAGGGTGCGCGCGAGTTTGAGTAAAATTTGATCGATGGCTTGGTGGGTGAGGGCTGTCACCAGAATTTTGATCGGGCGGTCGATCGATTGTGCATGAGAGATCAGTGCGATCAATGTCCAGACGAGAAGGTGTGTCTTGCCGGTGCCTGGAGGTCCTTCGATGAGGCCGATGTTTTTTAAAAAGGGGAGGAGCAGAGCCTGTTTTTGCATCGCATTCAGGCTCGCCGCTTCGGCATGGCTGGCGTACCACTGCTCTACCCACTCTGCTGCAAGGATGGGGGCCTGTTTTCCGTGGCCGTGGAGCGTGTGGATGATCTCGGGTCTAAATTTAGGGTCTTTGAGCCTTTGTAAAACGGTTTCGATTTTGGGCGCATTCCAGTCTGTCGCACATTCATCGAGGGCGTATAATTGGTTTTTGCCGATGGGCATTTTGTCAGACAGAGGCTGAATGGAAAGCGTCCCCTCTTCGGGAGAGTAGGAGGTGAGGATGACGGTAAGGCCGTCCTGAATCTGCGCACTATGCGCGGCAGAGAGTTTGAGGAAGTCGCCGACCCGAAATTTGGCAACGGGCGCTTTGGGATCGATCGAAAAGAAGTAGCGGCTTTCTCTCTTTTCTGAAATGACGCTTAAAAACGTTAGGGGGCCAATGGCACGAAACTGCTCCACGCGCGTTGCCAGGGGGTTTTTCTGAAAGGCTAGTGTGGCAAGAGTCCGCTCTTCCCACTCCCTGCGCTGCATGGATAGGTAGGTATCGATAAGACCGGTTGGAGGCGGCGCAGCAGAGCAGGTGCTTTTTACGTGGGAGGCGCACCAGGTACAAATCTGTTTGTATAAGTCAGGGGGGACGGAAACATCGTCGTGGTAGAGACTGAGCGGTGGGGGTGGGTCTGTCATCAGCCCTAAGCATCTAGCCACCTGGGTTGCGGTGAGATGCCCTTCGACGGGCCAAGTAAAATGTTTTTGGAGAAAAGAGTGGATCGATGGCCAATCATCAGCATTGGGGAGAAAATCGGCAGATTCGGGTTTGACACAGACAATCGGTCGTGCGGGCGGGGGCGCTTGGCTTTTCAATAGGGTCTCTTGGTAACAGTAGGAAAAGTAGCGGCAGGAGGTGCAACTGGAGTGCAAAGCGTATTGGTCGGGAGGTTTCATCGCATCGGTTCTCCATCCAGCGATGAGGTGGGGCATCCAACTGCTAAAAGGGAGGAGCGCGAAAGGGGTCCGTTTTTGCTCGGCCCCGCTCCGGTGGACTAGGCCTGCGCAGTGGGAAAGGGTCACGGGAACCCCTGGTAAAAGACGCTCTAGCAAGTAGACGTAGAAGGCAAGCCTCCATTTTTGGGCATAGGAGAGCGTCTCTTGGGGCTTGACGTCCCACACCTCGAGGCGCACATGGGAGCCTTCGTATTTCAGATAGATCAGGTCGGGACTCCCTCTCATCGGGAAGGGGTCATCGATGGCTAGTTTTACCCCCGCTAAAAATAGAGAGGTTTGGCTGGCTACACAATCGTCAATCGCTTGTCTCAACGTAAAATCAGCTGTTTCGAAGCGTACACCCGCCAATGTTGCGAGGATCTGTTTTTTAAAATCGCTTTTTGGCCAAACCGTTTGCAGGCGGGGATGGGGCTCTATGGCAAAACCAACACGCTGAAAATGGGCCAACCTCGGACAGGTTTGGTGCGCGACATAGCTTTGTAGTTGGTTCGCTGTCAACCCACGCTCCACGCCTTGAGGGACTTCGGGAAACAAGAACTGCCCCCACGTCTTTCTCTCGTCTTCCAATGACCATGGCCTACCCACTAGAGGGATCAACTTCTCTGTCGGGAGGTTCTCGACGAGAAGCGGCGGAGGCTTTTGGCTCGGTTCTGTCCGATACTTGTCAAAACGCTCTAACACCCTCAGATCTAGGAGGCTAGCACAGATCTCTTTTATTTGGAGATCGTCCGGCAGTGAAGAGAGCCAACTGTTCCACGAAAAAGCCTGTCGCAAAAGAGGTAAATACGCTTCTACCCACTCCTGAAAGAGAGGGACAGAGTAGGGGAGCGTTAGGATTTCGAAGGGGATCCACTCATTGCTTTCAATGGCAATTTCATCAAAACGGACAAATAGCCCTTCCATTTTGGCAGACAATTGATGTTTGATCTGGTGGTAAATAATAAAATTTCCAACCGTGCCCAAAAACGTCTCATAACAGTAGGCGCCGGATTGCAAGCGACGGACGTAAAGAGGGCCGTCTTCTCTGTAAGGCCGGCGTGCATTTTCTAACAAACGCCGTGTACGAGTCAGTAAGCCTTGCAGCTGTATACCATCATCGGCCAATAACTTGGATTTCATCGTTTGGGCCACTTCGAAGGAGATCGGCGCTCCACAGCCACTCCAAGAGAGCTCTACACTCACCGGCTCAGCCGATGCTTCGACGAAAACTTCTCGAGAGGCTCTCTTTTCCTCAATTTGGAGCAATTTCAATCCTCTCCCCGTGAGTTGAAAAATATCGCCGATCTTTAGCTGTTTGATGACAGCTAAGGGGAGTGAAGCGATCACCTCTTTTTCTAAAATCACCTCGTATTCTTCATCTGCCGGAGGGAAATTGCTCCAAATTTGTTGTCTTTGCAAAGCGATCTTATAGCGCCATCCGCCAGAAAATAATCCCGGCTCTGGCATCGGCTGCAGCCAATCCTTGGCTCCCATCTTTTCCATGATCACGGGGAGCTCCTCTGCGGTAAAAAGGGGATGTAATGAATGGAGTGAGATCGCTTTTTTTGCATAGAGACACGATAAAATTTGCTGAAACAACACACTATGGTGGCTTGTCGCGGGACGTTTTTCTACTCTATTTTCCTTGCCAAGCTCAAATAGAGCGAGAAATCGGAGGAGCTGGCGCTCCGCCTCGGCGCCATAGCAGACACCCCAAAATTTCAGGATGTTTTGCCTCCGGTTACCCCTCCCGATCCGCTGCAAAAAGGCCATCGTCGAGGGTGGAGGCCCCATCAACACAACGCCGTCGATATCCCCGATGTCGATCCCCATTTCCAACGTACTGGTGGCGATGCAAAGACATTGTTTCCGATCGCGAAAGGACGATTCAATGAAGCGTCGCTCTTTAGTAGAAAGATTGGAATAGTGCAGTAGGACGTTGCCCTTAAAATTCCCTTCGCAGTTCAAAGCTTCAAATAATTGCTCGCATTTTTTACGGCTGTTTGCAAAGACCAATAACTTTTTGCACGGAAGATCATCAAAAAAAGGAACTAATTCCCGCCGTTCATCCACAATGTGCACCCAGCAAGGCTCTAGCTTCCGGGCCGCAGATTGTTGATAATAAAACACATTAGTTAGATGAAAAAAGGAACGAATGTCCTCTGGATATGTAATGGTGGCCGACAGGGTTAATGTTTGCAGACCTCCCTTAGACTGCACTTCCAGCCGGCGCCGCAGATGGGAGAGCTGTGATCCACGCTCCGTCCGGAGAAAAGTATGCACCTCGTCGATGATGAGGACACGAACATGTTTTAAAAAATATTTATTCTCCATATTTTGGCTGCCCAAGAGGACATCCAACGACTCTGGAGTGAGGATCAGGAGGTGGGGCTTTGCATCTTGTAGAGTTTTTCCATCCCCCGTCCGCATCCCCGATTTTAGCCCCAGTTGTTTGTAGAGCGGTTGAATCCTCCGATGCATATCCAAAGCCAATGCACGGGTCGGGACGATGTAGAGGATCGTGAAATGGCCCTGATGAGTCATCAGCCGCTCTGTCGCAGGGGCTAATACCGCCTCTGTTTTTCCCAATCCCGTACCCGCTTGGAGGATGACATCTCTTTTTTCAAGAATCGGCTGGACGAGCGCTTTTTGTGCGGCCGTTAAAAAGCCAAATCTTCCGAAAAAGGGGCGGTACGTGTTAGGAAGCTGTTCCAGTACAGAAGATGTCGAGCTGATGAACCAACGCCTTTAGTTTGAATCTTGTTTCTTGGCTGTTTAGTTTTCCGAGAAGGACTCTCATTTGCTGTTTGATTTCCAGAGCTTTGGCCGTAATGTCGATTTGGTAGGCCTCCGCATAGAGAGTGATGAGTCGATCCTGCAGAGTTTCCCAGCGCGCCAAAGAGGAATCCTGCAATCGGACGATCTGCACACTTTTCCAAGTCTCAGAGTAATTTTGGGGAAATCGTGGTATTTCACCGCCATATTCCTCAGAGCGAACCTGATCGAAAAAAGTCTCTGTGAACGCGAACACAGGGTACACAAAGCCGCTCTGCTGAAAAAACTGACTGAGAATTCCATAGCTCTTAACCCTTGCGCTGAGACGCCCTTGCGCGATCGATTCCGCCTCGTCGAAAAACAGCACCAGGCCCTTGAGGCCCATTGCATGAAGGAGTGTGCCTAGAGATTGGATCATTTGGACATATGGGTCATTTCCGCGGACAGTCAAGCGGCTGTTCTCGATACCCCTCCACCCCTCTAGCCTTCAAGATCTGTGTTAGACAGGAAATAGGGAGATCGTGGCCCGCCAATGCCTCTCCTAGCCAATAGTCGAAGTCTTTGGGTTTGAGTCCACTCTTCACCCCTCCCTTTTTGAGGAGGAGCTTATTTTTAGAGCGGAGGGCCTGCAGAATCATCCGAAAACGATGAGGCATGTCGTCGGCTACTTCCAACAAGCCCTCTTTCCATCTTGCAGCAAACGACTCCCCAGTCGGCAAAGAGAGATTCTTCATGATCGATTGGTACACAACCGGAAATTGATGAAAAGGGGTCTCCCTTACATCGAGCTGAAGGAAACTCGTCGCATACCCTTGATCGCGAGCCTGTCTCTGTAAGTAAGTCAGGTTATGGGATTTCCCCTGCCCATACGAGCCGCAAATGCACAAATGACCCGACTGCCCCTTCTCCAGAGCTTTCAAGCCCCTTAAAAGGTCTGGACGAGTCCCTCCTCCTCCATCGTCAAACGATCCACCGCGACTGGATCGAAGAGTCCAGCTCTCAGCCGTTCGATGGCTTGTCGTACAGGAAAGGCGCCCATCTTATGCATCCCACGCGGGCTCAAGCTTCTCCGCTCTTTCTCGTTCCATTTCCTGGTGGCTGGCGAGCAGATTGTCGACCAGATTAAAGTCTTGCTGAATATGCCCTTGCTCCGCCATATCGAGGAAACGGATCATCTGCTTGATGAAGAGGCGCACTTCGCTCAAAATTCCCATCTCCTCCTGTTTTTTGCACATATCTGCAATCAGATTTTCAGAAACCATGTCCCGAGCCTCCCAGCGATAAGAGATTTCGTGGATTTTTCGTAAACAAACGCCCAGATCGATTAATTCTGGCCGCTTGAGCGGCGTTTTATGCAGATCGATGAGCGTGCCGCGGTAGTTCACCCCCTCAGAATCCCCCACCGAACGGACGCGGCTCCAGAGCGCATCGTAGGACTTAAATCCTTTTTCCGATAAAAGCACATCGGGAATGAGAGAAAAGAACAGTTGCAAATATTCAGAATGCTCGGCGTTATCCATCAGCAACCGAATGTTTTCATAAGCCGCGCTGCGAACAGAACTCCCTTGCGCCAACACAGTCTCTAGCTCGTCCAAAAGGACAATCAATCCCTTATGGCCCGTGAGCTTCAAAAAGGAGATCAGCGACTGCAAAAACATCTTACTATTCGACTTATTCAAAACTTCAAAAATATGGAATTTCGCCAGATTCTTCTTAGGGATCTTTTTCCCCTCTAACCACTGATACAACATCTCCTGCATCGCCGCTGTCTCTTCTGGCGGCTCATTGTCAGCAGCTTCCCGCAAAAGCCCCATTAGGGCATTGGCAAAGTTGACATCCAACCTGGGAACCCTGCGCAAAGACTGAAGAAGCGTCTCCCGGTCAACATCCACTTTTTTTTGTTTTTCGACCCACTGCTGCACCAACGCCCGGACGCCCACCCCCTCAAATCGCCCCCGCAGCATGCTGAACGATCTCTTGGTAGACGAGCTCGAACTTGTGGATAGGAATATCGCGCGTTAACACAACAAAAGAGGCGGCAAACTGCTTTTGCAGCGCCAGCTGACAGATCACCGACATAAAATGGGTCTTTCCATCCCCATAATCGCCATTGATGAACCGCACCTTGCCGCCTCCCTCCCCGATGAAGCCATCTAAATCTTCCTCGACAAACTTAAGCCAATTTTGGCGCCCCACAGTGAAAAACGGCACATACTCCGTCGGAGTAAGCCCCTTCCTAAGACTCTCTATGATCGCTCTGGCTTGGAACGGTTTCAGCTGCTCAATATCTTCTTTTGTAATCATATTAAGCCTTCGCAAAAGAGGCGTGGGAAATCTGCCGTTTTTCCCCCTGTTGATCGATAAGCCAAAGCGTCCTCATTCTGCCAGAAGCTAACCGAATGCAGTACCCGCCACTCGTAGCAGAAACATTCGAAGTAAAAAAGCGCCAGAGATCGACCGCAAATTGCTCAACGCTATAGCCTTTAAACTTCGCCTTGTCCATATTTTGCAAAAACGCTTTACTCTGCAACGACCAAACATAGTCGGTGTACAACTGGAGAATAGGAACTACATCCCCCATCCCTTGCTTCTCTTTTTTCAGGATCTCCTGATAGCACGCAAATAAAGAATCAATGAATAGCTCCGGTTGAAAAACAGAGTCATACAGCTTCCTCTTGAGGTTTAGAGCAGCCGATACAATCCTTTTTGGATCGAACGATTTGATCGTGAGCTCTCCCAACACCGTCCGTCTCGTAGCAAAGTTTACCTCACCATCGATCCCTCGCAGCACAAAAAATTTGGGGAACTCGATCCGCATAGGGAGCCCCGCCCTCTCTGCGGCCTCCATCAAACCGTTGTTAAATTCCAACTTATACCGCTCAATTTGTTCGTCTGCATACCCTTGCAACTGAGAGAAAATCGGCTCGCAGCCCCCAAGACTTGCGTCCTCTAAGACCTCTCCAACCTGCTTGGCTTTGAGCAGCTCATCCAATTGGAAAAAGTCATTCTTTTCCATGCACTGGATGCATTTTTTGATGAAATCGGACTTTTTCTGCTGCCGATTTAGCTCTTGCTGAAATGGCTTTACAATCTCTCCGAGACGATGCTTGGCCTCTTCCACATTTGTTAACGGCTCTAACAAGGTCATAAGCGCGCACCCTTTTGTTAAGCGAGGAAGTGTAGCAAATCACAAAAATTGCCTTCAAGAGAAATATTTGGAGAGCCATTACTGCTGTAGCGGGAATGGGAAACTTTGCGTCTCATCGTCCAATATATAGCCGGGGAGGGCGAAGGCTGCCCTATGAACGGCTGGCGTGTAATAGCGCATGGTTCCTTGGATCTTGGCAAGGCGTTGGCGAAGGGTCTTTTCCGAGGGTCTGTATTTCTTGTCGTTGGCCCAGCCGAAGGCCATGAGGCCGCCCGCATAGCTCGGAACTGGCGCAACGAAAAATGTGGTATGTCGGAAATGGGGTTTTCTGTTTTCGACTGTCAACTTCAGCTCGCTTTTTTGCATGAAGGGAACCCCATTTTGATTGACGAAAATCCCGCCTGGCTTCAGGATTTTTTTGCAATCGCCGTAAAATTCAGAGGTGAATAGTCCTTTGGCAGGCCCCTCTGGATCATTGGAATCGCAGAGGATCACGTCAAATTTTTGATCGGTTCCCTTCACATATTTTGCAGCGTCTTGGATGACAATCGTGGCTTTTGGATGTTCAAAGGCCCCCTTGGAGATACTGGGAAGGTATTTCTTGGAGAGCTCGATCATCGACCGGTCGATCTCTACGAGAATCACCTTGTCCAGCGCCTCATGCCGGAGTACCTCTCTCAAGAGCCCTCCATCACCGCCGCCGATGATCAGAACGGATTTCGGATCGGGGTGCGTGAGAAGAGGGACGTGAGCCATCATCTCGTGGTAAATCCATTCGTCTTTTTCAGTGAGCTGGATGACTCCGTCAAGGGCAAGCACGCGGCCAAACCGGCTGTTTTCAAAAATCGTTAGATCCCAAAATTCAGTTTTTTCCTCGTAGATCATCTCATCGATGGAAAAAGTCTGCTTCCATTCCGGATAGAGCCGCTCTTGATAACTCGAAATCAGTGCCGCAGCGAAAAGTAGGGTGGCGAGCATGAAAACCTCCAAAAAAGAAGAGAGTATAGATAAATAAAATTTTTATAGCCAGCGGTTTTTGCGGAAAAGGGCGACAGCCACGATGGATGCGGCGAGGGTGATCGCCATGAGGAGGATGAATGCGTAAGGTTTCCCCTGGAAGGGGAGGCTCACGTTCATCCCGTAGACCGATGCGATCACTGTCGGAATGGTGAAAATAATGGTCACGGCGGTCAAAAGCTTAATGGTTCGGTTGACGTCGTTGGTAAAAATAATATGGTAGGAATCGCGGAGCGACCGGATGCTTTTGATGTTGACGCTGCAAACATCTTCTGATTGGCGCATTGCGATCATCAAGTCCTCGAGAAGATCGAGGTCGGCCTCATAGAAGTTCATGTATCTGCCAGAGGCCATGCTCTCGAGGAGATTGCGCATTGGGACGATTGAGGTGAGGTATTGGTTGAGGATCTCTTCATTTTTGGTTAGGACGATGATCGAGTTGCTATCGACGATTTTTGGCGGCTCCTCGGCTCCCAATATGCTCGCCCGAACCCGTTTGATGCTATTCGTATAATCTTGAGTGATTTTCAAAAGGATGTGGAGGATGAGTTTTGGCCTCTGGTTTGTCCCGAGCGCTGTGTGGCTCGCGATGAGATTTTCAATGATCTCGCAGCGGTGAGGGGAGATGGCGATCACATACTGATTCGTCAAGATCATTGTCAAGGTCTCGGTATAAAGGCCGATTTCATGATTGCCGGGATGGCGGACGAAAAATAGGATATTGTCGTCGATGTGCTCGATCCGGGGCAACTCGAATTTGTCCAAACTATCCCGGATATCGGTGATATCGATCGCAGCCGCCTCGGCAATTTTGCTCAAATCTTCGAGATTGGCCTCTTTGGCGTAAATCCAGCTCCCTGAGCGAAAATCGGGGACGAGCTTGAACTCGCTCTCCCCCTCGGTTTTGTTGTAGGTCTCAATCATGAGCCTATCCTTTTATTAGCGCGGATCGGGATCTAATGCAACCTTATACTGCGGCCACCCCAAAAGTGTAATTTGGGCAGATTTGACGCTGCCCAAATTACACTTTTGGGGTGGCCGCAGTATATATTCGTTTTATAGGAAGGAGGATTTTTTTTGCAATTTGTCTACTATTTCAGTTACACTGGACATTGGCCATTTACAATGTCGGATATGGATACAACCCATCGCAGTCATAAAGTCGGCATTGTTTATATTCTTATCGCATGGCTTTTATTTACTTTTATGACTATCATTGCCCGTTTTACAAGTAAAACGATACCGCTTGCTTCCATCCTCTTTATACAGAATCTGATTGGCCTCATCACTTTGATTCCTTGGATTCAGAAACATGGATGGGGGTTAATGCGCACCCGTCGATTTGGACTCCTCCTCTTTCGATCCATGGCCAGCATCAGTGCGATTGCGCTCAGTTTTTTAGCTGTGCAACGGACGTCGCTGGTCGATACGATGCTTTTAAATAATTCATCGCCTCTTTGGATCCCATTTGTCGTTCTGATCTGGCTTAAAAAACCGATCAACCACTTCTTATGGCCCGGTTTGATCGCCGGTTTTATCGGTATTGTGCTGATCCTCAATCCGGGGAAAGAGTTTTTTCAAGCGGGGGCTTTCCTTGCGCTTGCCGCAGGGATCTTGCAAAGCGTCAATATGGTCTCCATCAGGGTTCTCTCCTATACAGAGCGCAATCACACTGTGATATTCTATTATTTCTTGACCGGCACAATGATTTGTCTCCCTTTTTCGATCTATGAATGGGTGCAGCCTGGATTTGTTGAATGGGGTGGACTCATCACGATCGGTCTTTGCCTTGCATTGGGGCAGTGGACATTTGTTCGCGCTTTCCATCACGCAAAGGCCTCCGAGTTAGGACCCTTTTGTTATGCGGCAGTTGTCTACGCAGTCCTCATTGATTGGGCGCTTTATAAACAAATGCCGGCCCTATTGGTTTGGATCGGCGTCGCTCTTGTTTGCGCAGGGGGGATTTGGGCGATCCGATTCAGCAGCCCTTCTAAATAAATGTTTTGACTGGACATTGTTCAGTGTATTGCACGGGAAGCAGTGTAACAAAGATCTCAGGCGGGAGGTACTGAAAAAAGTTCTAGAGGAGATTTCTTCACAGCAATGTGAATTTGGGGTGGCCGCAGTATAGATAAATTTTTTTCTTTCAATAAATAATGCATGGGTGTAGAATCCTCACCAGATTTTAGAGGGGTCTATATGTCATTTGCAATACGCATCAAAGAAAACAATGAACCAGACACCCCGTGGCGATTTTTTCGGGAATTTAACAAGAGGAAAGAATACGAAGAGAGTCTAGAGCTCTGTGTAAATCGGAAACGTTGGGGTCAGACTTATGCTAATAAAACGGATCCCTACAAGTTCCAGCATCACTGGCTGCACAGATATTTGGTTGAGCAGCAGGCTGGCCCTTGCATCCTACAAGGCGCTCACGTCGTTTTGCGGGCAGAGACATCCACGATGTGTCAGCAAGAGACATTTGAGTTCGTAACGCTCCCATTCGGTGAAAGCCGTCACTGCAATGATGTACAAGGTATAACCCAATCGGCTGTATGATCTGCATTGGTAAAAAAATTCTATTATTCCTGTTTTTCAGCGCCATGCTCTGGGCCGAAAAACCGACTCCGACTCTCAAAGAGCTTCCCACCCCTTTTTGCTTTTTCGAAGATCTCTACTATGTCCCGAAGACGTCGACGTTCGTCGTGCTAAACAACCCTGATCTGACTAAAAGGGCGATCGATATGCGAGAAACGAGGGGCTATGCGTTCAAAAATACCCACAGGCCTCTCAAACATGCGCAAAAAGTGGCTGGGACGACCCTTTTCCTTTTTGAGGGGCTCGGATCGACTTGCTGCACCTACCATTTTTTTCACATTCTGGAACACATTGTGGGAGATTGGGCCTATTATGGCGATCGATATTCCGAAGATGTGAAGCTCATCGTCATCGCGTCGGCCGGAGAAACAGCGCGGATGGCTTGGGAGGGGCCGAACCGGATCAATAAACACGTACTGAGAGCCCTATTCCCCAATGCAGAAGTGCAGACCTGGGTGGAGTTTCGAGAGACCTTTCAAAAAGTCCCCTACTGTTTCGAACGGGTTCTCACCTCCGATCGGAGGATTTCGTATCGGGATCCTGAGTGCCAAAGACTCAACCGGATGCTAGGTTTTGCCCGCCACTCCCTGCCACAAGAGGCTCTCCAAAAGCTTGCCGATCGGGTCAATGCCTATGCAGGAACCAAAATCAACGATGAGGAAAGGCTACGGGTCACCTTTTTAAAGCGTTCCCCTCCCCGCACTCTCGATCCGACCCTCGAGGAGAAGCTCCTCTCCTCTATCCGGATGATGGGCAACGCCTCTTTACGAGTGGAGGACTTTGCGACGCTCCCTTTCAAAAAGCAGGTGAACATCATTGGAAATACCGATGTGTTGATCAGCGTCCACGGCAACGGGCTGAGCCACTCGCTCTTTTTGCCGCCGGGGGCCAAAGTCATAGAGATTTTTCCGCCGGACACCCATACGGTCGACTACCGGATCTTCGCCGAGGCGAGAGGCCTCGACTACACCTGCATCATGTCCAATCGAGGAATCATCTCTCAAGAGGAGTCTTATCAGACGGGCGCTTACGGAAATTTCTCCCAAACAATCTATGATCTAGATATTCCTCTTGTTTTAAGGGAAATCGGAGGGAATCGCTGAAAGAAGAATTTCGGAAACGATCGTTTGAGCCTCTTTGAGAATCTGGTTTAAATGCTCTTTTCCGAGAAAGCTTTCTCCGTCATGGCTCCAATACGCTTTCCCTTCTTCCAAACTGCCAACCATTTGTGATATCCTCCCCTTTATGAAACCGAAAGTGACTTTTGCGACCTCGTGCTGGGAGCGGGATTGGCGGCGCCTTCTCCTCGATCGCGATTATTTGGCTCTCCTCCAGATCGGCAACCACTGTTTCCCTTTCGCCGAGCGGCTTCTCATCCTCAATAATGTAAACGATCTCGATCTGCTCAAAAGAAAAGCTCAGGAGAAGGTCGATTCAAGGGTTTTAAGCCGCTATGTGGTTGCGACAGATACTTTGTCCGATTTTGGACTGCAGCGGAGCGATTTCAATGACTGGCAATATTACAATATGCTCGGACCCTTGGCGGCGATCCGCGAGGCGAAAGGGGACTATCTTCTTTATATGACAGGCGACGTCTATTTGAAGCGCCCTGTCAACTGGATCGGCAAGGCGATCCGCTGCATGGAGAAAAACCCCCGATTTAAAGTGGCTAATCTCACATGGAATGACAATTACCGCGAAGCTCAGGAAGAGTCTTACCGACGTACATGGAATTTTTTCGTGGCAGATAAAGGCTTTTCCGATCAGATGTTTTTAGTCCGGACGGCCGATTTCCGGGGGCCTATTTATGACGAGATCCGCGCTGATGGCGCCCACTATCCTCGCGGAGATGTTTGGGAAAAGCGGGTCTTTAGCTATATGAAAAATCACGGGTGGGAAAGAATCATATATAAACGCGGATCTTACACGCACGAACATATCTGAGAGCCTATCCGCAACCGAAGACCGATGTGAGAGCGAGAAGACTGTATAGAGTTCTGTTTTTCATTCCGGCGATTAAAGGCGCGCAGAGCTGATATACTGCGGCCACCCCAAATTCATGCCGCAGTATAAATGGCCAATGTCCAATTTAAAAAAGAAAAAAAATTTTATTTACAAACTTTGGTTTTTATTTTAGGATTCGGAGCTATATGGAACCATTCGATATCCTCGAAAGAGCCAAAATCAAGGGGTACGATCTTTTAGAGTATCTCGCCTTCAACCTCCGTTCTTGTTGGACGCACAGCACAGATGAGATCTGGCGCAAACTGGACGGAGAGTTATGGGAGTTGACGAGCAATCCTTGGGCCGTTTTGCAGGCAGTCTCGATCGATACGCTCAAACAGTATTTGGCTGATCCGGAATTTAGCAGCCGGGTCGAGTTTCTATATAAAAAAAGGAAAGCGGTTCTCAATATTCCGAGCTGGTTTGAGCAAAATCATGCGGGGGGGCCGCTGAAATGCGCCGCCTACTTCAGCATGGAATTCATGGTGAGCGAGGCGGTTCCGATCTATTCTGGCGGGCTCGGCAATGTAGCGGGCGATCAATTGAAGGCGGCGAGCGATTTGGCTGTCCCTGTCGTCGGAGTGGGGCTCCTCTATTCGCAAGGGTATTTTCGTCAATTCATCGATAAAGACGGCAATCAACAGGAGCTTTTTCCCTACAATGATCCAGACCAATTGCCTATCAAGCCGCTCCGTTTGCCGAACGGGGAGTGGCTCCGGCTAAAAATTGAGTTGCCTGGTTGGCCCCTTCGGATTAGGACGTGGGAGGCGAAAGTGGGGCGGAGAACCCTTTATTTATTGGACAGCAACGATATCGCTAATTTCCCTGCCCACAGAGCGATCACGAGCGAGCTTTATGGGGGCGATCGGGAACTGCGTCTCAAACAAGAGCTCATCCTCGGCGTCGGCGGATGGCGCCTCCTTGAGGCCCTTGGATTGGAGCCCGAAGTGTGTCACATGAATGAGGGTCATGCCGCTTTTGTCGTTTTAGAGCGGGCTCGCAGCTTGATGAAAAAGGAGAACCTCTCCTTTGAAGAGGCTTTGGTTGTGACTCGGGCGGGCAATCTCTTCACGACCCATACAGCGGTCTCTGCGGGGTTCGATGTTTTTCCCCCCGGACTCATTGAGAAATATTTGCGTCCATATACAGAGAAGGAATTAAAAATCTCGTTCGAGCGGCTCCTTTCTCTCGGCCAATTGGAACCCTACGGCGATTTTAATATGGCCTATCTAGCGATTCGGGGGAGCGGCTTTGTGAACGGGGTGAGCCGATTGCACGGCGTGGTCAGCAGGCGCCTATTTAGAGGGCTATTTCCCCGCTTTCCCGAAGAAGAGGTGCCTGTCGGATTTATCACGAACGGAGTCCACGTGCCAACTTGGGCCTCCTTCAGCGCCGAGGCTCTTTGGACGGAGGCCTGCGGCAACGAGCCGTGGTTTGGGAAAACCGAGGAAATGCATACCAAAATACGTTCTCTTCCCGATCGCCAAATTTGGGAGATGCGAAACCGGTCGAGAGCGGGTCTGATCGAGTATGCCCGCTCCAGGCTTGTGAGATATTTTGCAGCGAGAGGGGTCGATCCGAATTGGGTCGAAATAGTCAAATCCATTTTAAATCCGAATGTCCTTACGCTCGGGTTTGCCCGAAGATTTGCGACCTATAAAAGACCCGATCTGCTTTTGGCAGACGAAGAGCGGCTCTTGAGGATCTTGAACCATAAGGAGCGGCCTGTACAGCTGATTATCGCCGGCAAAGCCCATCCAGCCGATTCCGGAGGGCACGCCCTGATCCACAAATGGATGCAGTTTATTTCAAGACCAGAGGCTCGCTCTTCGGTCGTTTTCCTCAGCGATTATGATATGATTTTAACGGCGCATATGGTGCGCGGAGTCGATTTGTGGATCAATACCCCTCGGCGGCCCTGGGAGGCGAGCGGAACGAGCGGAATGAAAGTGTTGGTCAACGGAGGGCTGAATCTCTCGGAGCTCGACGGCTGGTGGGCTGAGGCTTATACTCCTGAGGTGGGCTGGGCGATTGGAGATAGGGAGGAGCATGGCGAAGATCCGGGTTGGGATTGGGCTGAGGCAAATGCTTTATATGAGCTTTTGGAAAAAGAGATCATCCCCGAATTTTATACGAGAGATGAGAGGGGGATCCCCGTAAACTGGACGGTTAAAATCCGCGAGAGCATGGCCCGGCTCACGCCTTATTTTTCTTCGAACCGCGCTGTGCGCGAATATACAGAAAAATTCTATCTGCCTGCTGCGGAAAATTATGTAAAGCGGGCCAAAAATAACGGGCACATGGGTAAAGAGATCCTCAAGTGGCGCCAGAATATCGAAAAGAATTGGGGGCGGCTCCGCTTCGGCTCGGTGAAGGTGGAGGAAAAAAACGGTCAGCGCCAATTTGAAGTGGAGGTATATCTTGCCGATCTCGATCCAAAAGCGCTCAAAGTGGATCTCTATTCGGCAGCCTTGACCCAAGAGATGCAATACGAGGGGCGGATTTCCGGGAGCCAGGATGGGCACTGGTATCGAGTAGAGGTCCCGCTTGCGGCGCCCCCTTCGGATTTTACGGCCAGGATCGTCCCTCATTTTCCTGGAGTGGCCGTTCCTCTCGAATCGACTTATATTTTGTGGCAGCGATGAACATAAGCCCCCTTGCAGGCAAATTGCCGCCTCCCGAGTTGCTGATTGATGCTTCCAAACTCATTCAAGCTTATTACAAAGGCGTGCCCGATCCTTCTGTCCCTGCGCAGCGGGTCGAATTCGGCACCTCCGGCCACCGCGGCTCTTCTTTGAGCGCGAGCTTCAACGAGCATCATATTCTCGCAATCACTCAGGCGATCTGTCTGTATCGGAACCAATACCACATCGACGGACCCCTCTTCTTAGGGATGGACACCCATGCCCTCTCTATGCCAGCCTTTAAGACGGCTCTTGAAGTGCTTGCCGCGAACGGAGTCGCCGTGATGGTCTCTGAGGGAGACGAATATACGCCGACTCCCGTTATTTCGCATGCGATCCTCGTCTATAACCGAGGTCGAAAGACCGGGTGTGCCGACGGCATTGTGGTCACCCCTTCTCACAATCCTCCAGATCAGGGGGGCTTTAAGTACAATTCTTCAAATGGAGGCCCCGCGGATCCATCGGCCACCGATTGGATTCAGGAGAGAGCCAATGAATTATTGGAAAGGGGACTCTCTGGCGTCAAGAGGATTGGGTCGGCAGGAACGGTCCGGAAGTATGATTACCGCAAAGCCTATATCAGAGATCTTGGCTCTGTCATCGATATGGAGACGATCCGGAAATCGGGGATTCGCATTGGAGTCGATCCGCTCGGCGGCGCTGGTCTCCATTATTGGGAGCCAATTGCCGATCTCTACGGGATCGATCTGACTGTCGTCAATCAAACCATCGACCCCACTTTTCGCTTTATGAGCGTCGATTGGGATGGGAAGATCCGGATGGATCCCTCTTCTTCCTATGCGATGGCTGGACTCATCGGTTTGAAGGATCGCTTCGATATTGCCTTTGCCTGCGACACAGATCACGATAGGCACGGGATCGTCGCTAAGAGCTGCGGACTCATGCCGGCGAATCATTACCTCTCGGCTGCCATTCTCTATCTGTTTCAAAATCGCCCCCACTGGTCGAAACGGGCCGCTGTGGGGAAAACTCTCGTCAGTAGCGGAATGATCGATCGAGTGGCAGATAAACTAGGCCGCAAGCTCTATGAGGTTCCTGTCGGCTTCAAGTGGTTTGTCCAGGGGCTCTTGGACGGCTCTCTCAGCTTTGCAGGGGAGGAGAGCGCAGGGGGCTCGTTTTCCCGCATGGACGGAACCGTCTGGACGACAGACAAAGATGGGATCATTCTCGCCCTCCTCTCGGCCGAGATGAGAGCAGCGCTCGGAAGAGATCCCGGAGAGCTCTATCAAGATTTAACGGCTGAATTTGGAACTTCAGCCTATGCCCTCATTGAGGCCCCTGCGACCGCGGCTCAGAAGAAAATTTTGAAAAACTTGAGTCCAGACAAAATCCGATCCAAAAAACTCGGAGGAGAGGAGATCCTATCTATCCTGACCCAAGCGCCAGGCAACAACGCTCCCATCGGCGGACTCAAAGTGATCACTGCCAATGGGTGGTTTGCCGCCCGCCCCTCAGGGACGGAGAGCCTCTACAAAATATACGGGGAAAGCTTTCTCGGAAAAGAGCATTTGAACCAGATTCTCAAAGAGGCTCAAACGATCGTTTCCGAAACTCTTCTTTCAGCGGTCCCCTCCGATTTCCCTTAAGCTGGACATTGGCCATTTATCGGCGCTGCGCGCCCTGGATCTTTGCCCCGCAGCGCCGATAAATGGCCAATTTCCAGCTTAATGGGTTGTTAAATAATAAATTCTTTAAAATTCAATGTAAGTGATTTTTTTGTAAATTTATGTTTGATTTTATTATAGTTTTTGTTAAAATATAGTGATAAGGAATAAAATTAACGGTATGCCATGAATTCAATAAAATATATGGGCGCTGCAGGCGCAACGGCTTTAGTGTCTGCTGGAGCCTATTTTGGGTATCAAGCTACGCAATCATATAGCGCATTGCTGGACACCTCGCTCAAATGTTCGGATATGATGGGCGAATATCTAGGGATTTTTATAGGTCTGTGGAAGGAAGCCAATAGTTTTTCATTTGACAAAATCACACAATTGCCTCAACATGCCGCATCACAACTTAGGATAGGAAAACTGGTAACCGAGATGGGAATAGAGTATGGGGGCGAGCGGGCTGTGCGTGTCGCGGTGGAGGCGTTTCAAGCGGGTACAACTCTCCAGACAAATGAATTAAATGAATTGCCTTTTGTATTTTGTGACAATGGAGGGGGTTGGCAACCTATTCTGCGTGCGGCTTGCTCCGCTGCTATTTGTTTTAGTCTTGCTGCATACGTATGTTACAAGTTAACGAGCCGTAAACAAAACCCGCTCAAACAAAAGATTGAACAAGATAAAAAAGAGGCAGCAAAAGCGACGAGTGCGAAGGAGCAGATGACTACGAAATCTCCGACGCCAAAAGCCGTGGTTGTTCAGCCTGTGCGATCAACTACAGAAGAGGGTCCAAAAGAGGATGCGCTGCGGGTGACAAATGAGCCTGCTTCTACGAATATAGAAAATTCAGATGCAGAGAGAGTGCGCCGCGAACAAGAACAACGGGCAAGCTGGGTTGCCAACAAAAGCCAGAGATACCGGTCTAAACTCACAAATAAGTAGAAATCGGATCCACATCCACCTTAGCGCCGGGGAGATCGTTCAGATGCTCCCCCATTTGACTCATCTTAAAGACTTTGATCAGGAATTGAAAGCGGTATAGATCCTTCACTTTCGCATGCCCGGATGGCATGACGGGGAGGATTTCGACGGGAGGCGGCAGGAGCTTTTTTAGTTTTTTGCGGGCCTCTTCGGCCAGGCCTCTGGCGATTTCTGGATCTTTGTCGGAGAAGAGGAGTTTCACTAGGTGGCAAAACGGAGGGTAGGAGAAGCTTTGCCTCTCGGCGATCTCTGTGGCGTAGAACGAGGGGTAGTCTTGGGCGGCGGCGAGGCGTAGCGTTGGATGGTCGGGCAAAAAGGTCTGGATGATCACCTCGCCAGCCAGTTCGGCTCTCCCTGCCCTCCCTGCGACTTGGGTCAGGAGCTGAAAGACCTGTTCAGAGGAGCGGAAATCGGGAATGCCCAGGCTTGCGTCGGCATTGAGCACGCCGACGAGCGTTACTGAGGGGAAGTGGAACCCTTTGGCGATCATCTGCGTGCCGATGAGGACGTCGGCTTTGTGGGCGCGGAACTGCTTAAACATCTCTTCGTGGCTGTTTTTTTTGCCGGTGGTGTCCCGATCCATCCGGAGGGTTCGGACTTCGGGCAAAATCGCGTGGAGGGTCCGTTCGACGTGTTCAGTTCCAAAGCCGCGAAACTGGAGCGATTCGGGGTGTTCGCATTGAGGACATCTGCGCGGGGCTTGCTGTTTGTAATCGCAGAGATGGCATTGCAGGTAGTTCGCTTCTTTGTGGAAGGTGAGCGAGAGATCGCAGTGGGGACATTTAATGACGTGCCGACAGCTGCTGCACACTTGCATCCGGTGGTAGCCCCGCCGGTTGAGGAGGAGAAGGGATTGCTCGCCGTTTTGGAGCCGCTTTTTTAAGGCGTCGAGCAGTTCATCGCAAAAATGGGTAAAGCCGCCGGAGAGCTCAAAGGCCCGTTTCATGTCGATGATCTTGACAGAGGGAAGGGGGGCTGAGGTGGCCCTCGTCTTAAGGGCGTGGAATTGGTATTTGCCGATCTCGGCGTTGTAGCGCGATTCAATGGAGGGGGTGGCGCTCCCGAGGATGACGACGCAGTTTTCAAAGTAGCCCCGCATCACTGCAGTGTCCCTCCCATGATAGCAGGGGATCTCATCGCCTTGCTTATAGGAGCTATCGTGCTCTTCGTCGACGATGATGAGGCCGAGGTTCTGGGCAGGACAGAAGAGGGCCGATCTAGCGCCAATGACGAGTTTGGCTTCCCCTCTCCGAAGCTCTTCCCAGGCGGTGGTCCGCTCGCCAAGGCTCCGCCGATGGTGTAGAATGGCGATTTTCTCCGAAAAACGGGCTTTAAATCGTTCAATGGTCTGCGAGGTGAGGGAGATCTCGGGAACAAGCATGATCGCTGTTTTATTTCGCTCTAAGGCGGCCTGAATCGCTTGCATATACACTTCGGTCTTGCCGCTGCCGGTGACTCCATGCACCAAATGGGTGGCAAAACGGCCTTGGCTCTCTGAGGCCAATATCGCCTCCAGACACGCTTGCTGCTCTCCATTCAAGACTTTGGCAAATGTCGGAAAAAATTCCTCTTCGAGCCATAAATCTGCATTGACCCTCATGGCCCGCGCTTCGATCCACTTCTTTTTGACTAAGCTTTTGACGGCGCTCTCTGATACGTCCAGGTCGGCTAAATAGGCTCCCTTGGGCACATGAAGGAGTTTTTCCAGCGCCTCTGCTTGCGCCGGATGCTTCGATCTGAGCTGTCCGATCGCCTCGATGCAGGCGTTGTGGCTTTGGGCCAAACTCAAAAAAATCTGCGTCTTTTCTTTCACCTCTTTCCGAACATTGACCGGAATGAAGCACTTCAGAACTCTCTGCAGCGGCGCAGCATAATACTTCGCCATCCAATGGGCAAGCTTCCATTGGGCCTCCGACAATTCTCCCCCTTCGGAAAGGAGCCTGGCTATGGGTTTGACGTTGGGCCATTTACTGCTATCTTTGATTTTTGTGATCGTCCCTTTTTTCAGCGCCGATTTCAGCGGCACTTCAACTCGCATCCCCACCTCAACCCGAAAGGGGGCGGGCGCTATGTAATCGAGCGGCCTCGCTAAATTTTGATCGAGGAGAACCTCTACGAAAATTTCTGACACAAAGCCCTCCACAAAGAGCGCTTGAGCGAGGGATCTTTCAAATAGAGCGATAGGTCGGGGAGCAAAAAGATTGGAACATTCCCCAGTACACGGATCCCTTGAGCGGGGGTCTCTTTATAAAATTGCATGAGAGCGCCCAATTGCCAAAGTGTATAGTCGCAAACCACAACCGCCTTCAAGCCGGCGACCGACAAAAAGGCGCCCCACTGCTTCTCTTTTTCGATCCCTTCGGCTTGGACGATTTTGGCGGGGCCGAAATAGACGTCCAAAGCCGTGGCGATCTCCTCTAAAAAAGCCCTTTGTTCCGGTTGTTCTTGGTAGACGAGAATGGAAATCGGCGCGCTCTGATTTTTGGTTTTCCATCGCTCCGCGATTTTCCGAGCTGTTTCGTCGCTCGGCGTCTCGTTCAAAATCATCAGTTCCGGAGCCACTACAGAAAGAATATTTTTCACCGACAATAAATCAAACGACGGTCTCGGCTCCTTCACGGCCTCTTTCGCCGCTACAATTTCTTTAAGGGGCGGCGGCTCTGCCACTTTCGGCGGAACTGGGATTTCGATCTTCGTCTCTACCTTGAGCTTCTGTGGTTTATATTTGGCTTTTCTAAAGAATTCCGCATCTTCGGAACTGGCCATGACAGGGCCGTACTCTCTTAGAAGCTCAACGATTAAGTCTACTGTCTCATCTCGGGGCGGCATGGCGTTTCCCATTGGATGGCGTCGACGAGCGGCTCCACAGAGGTGAGGAATGTGGTGAAGCCTCTTCGCGTATACCCCTCGTGAATGGCGGCGCGGAGCTGATCGTGGCCGGCGGGGAAAAAACTCTGCAAAAGCTCCTCGATCTTCCTTTCTCCGAGGTGCCTGTTGAAATGGTCTTTATTCTCAATGAGATAAATAAGGAAATTTTCATCTGAGCGGGCCTCCTTGAGGAAGGGGGAGAGGGCTGTGAAAAAACGGCAGAGTTTATCAAAAAGATCAGAATAGAGCCCCATCAGTTGTTCGAGCATTTCTTCAAGAGGGTACCGATTCGGCACTTTTTTCCACACCATGATTTTTGATTTCATGACAAGAATCGATTTTCTCATCTCCTCCATCACTACGGTCACTTCGGGATCGGTGACATGAGACGCTTGTAGCAAGATTTCTGAATAAAAGCACAGTTTATCGAGGACGCTCCCTCTTTGGGCGAAGGGGTTTTCTAAAGAAAAAAGGTAGATTTTTTCCAATTCCTTGGAAATGGAGGCGATCTCCTTTTTTAGATGCATCCCTATTAATTGGAACGGAGTAGATCCCTTCAGCTCTTGCACAAGATCGAACGCATCGATGAGAGCCTGCAAAATAAATTGGATGCTCAGAGATCTCGCTACAGGCGCCTCCAAGTTCGGGGGAAAGACAGACCATGGGTTGAGACTGCGCATAAACACCGGAGTGACAAGACCAGACAGACTAGCACATCTTGGTTATTGAGAAAAGAAAATTGAATCTTTCCTTCTCCCCGTGCTATAACAGGGTTGAAAGCATGGAAGAATGGGGCTTATGAACCTCCACGAGTATCAAGCGAAAAAAATTTTAAAAAAATATGGGATCGCGATTCCAGAATTCGGTGTCGCGGCCACTGTTGAAGAGGCGCGGCGCGTAGCCGATGAACACCATTGGAACGAGGCGGTGCTGAAAATCCAGGTTCATGCCGGAGGCAGGGGAAAGGCGGGCGGAGTGAAATTCGCGAAGTCCAAAGAGGAGATTGTCCGGTGCGCTCAAGAGCTCATTGGGATGAAAATGGTCAACGGGCAGACTGGCCCGGAGGGGGTTGTTGCTGAACGGGTGCTCCTCTCCAACCGATCGAGATCGAGAAGGAGTTTTATATCGGCGCCTTGATTGATCGGGATCGGGCAGTTCCCCTTCTCATCGCCTCGCCCGAAGGGGGGATGGAGATTGAGGAGATCGCCCAGAAGTCGCCCGAAAAGATTTTAAAGATGCCGTTTGCCTTCAATGGCCATTTGCGCCCCTACCAGATTCTCCGCTTGGCGAAATTCATGGGCTGGAGCGGGGATTTGGCCCGCAAGGGGGCCGTACTTGCGCAGGGGATCGCCAAGTGTTTCATCGACTCCGATGCATCGCTTTTGGAGATCAACCCCCTCGTCCTTGCGAAAGGGGGCGATCTGTTAGCTCTCGATGCAAAGCTTAGCGTCGACGACAACGCTCTCTTTCGCCAATCGGAGATCTTCTCTTTTTATGATCCGACTCAAGCATCGCCGCAAGAGGCTGCGGCTAAAGAGTTTGAGCTTGCTTATATCGCGATGCACGGGAATATTGGCTGTATGGTCAACGGAGCCGGGCTTGCCATGGCGACGATGGATATCATTCGCCTTCACGGCGGCGCACCTGCCAATTTTCTTGACGTCGGAGGCGGCGCCTCGAAAGAAAAAGTGGCCGAGGGGTTTCGGATTATCCTCGGCGATCCGAATGTGAGGGCCGTTTTAGTCAATATTTTTGGAGGCATCATGAATTGCGCAACGCTCGCGGAGGGGGTCATTCACGCTTGTCAAGAGCAGCGGATTAAAATTCCGATTGTGATCCGGATGGAAGGGACGAATGTTGAGGAGGGGAAGCGGCTGTTTAAAGAGAGTCGTCTGAAAATCATGATAGCGACAAATTTATTGCAGGCGGCGGAACTCACAGTCCGAGCTGCGAAGGGGTCAGTATGATTTTAGTGAATAAAAAAACCAGGGTGATCGTCCAGGGGATCACCGGCCAGTCGGGGAAATTTCACGCTGAGCAGTGCAAAGAGTATGGGACTCAGATTGTCGGCGGCGTAACGCCGGGCAAAGGGGGAATCGAGGTGTTGGGCGTCCCTGTTTTTGACACTGTTTGGGAGGCGAAAACAGCCGTTCATCCCGACGCGACGCTTATTTTTGTCCCCGCCCCTTTTGCAGCTGATGCGATCCTTGAAGCCGAAGATGCGGGGATCCCTCTCATCGTCTGCATCACAGAGGGGATTCCTGTGCGCGATATGCTTGAGGTGAAGCGGGTCATGAACAGTTCTCAGTCAAAGCTCATCGGCCCCAACTGTCCGGGGATCATCACTCCTGGCGAATGCAAAATCGGGATTATGCCCGGATATATTCATAAACGGGGGAACGTCGGAATCGTATCTCGTTCAGGTACGCTTACCTACGAAGCTGTTTGGCAAACTACTCAGCTAGGCATGGGTCAATCGAGCTGTGTCGGGATCGGCGGCGATCCGCTGAACGGGACGAATTTCATTGATATCCTGAAACTTTTTCAAGCCGATCCAGAGACTCAGGCGGTACTTTTGATCGGCGAAATTGGCGGAGACGCCGAAGAGCAAGCAGCCGAATGGGTGAAAGCCCACTTCACAAAGCCGCTCGCCGTTTTCATCGCCGGCGCCACCGCCCCGCCCGGCAAACGGATGGGCCATGCAGGCGCTATTATTTCGGGGGGCAAGGGGACAGCCGCCGATAAATTTGCCGCTTTTGAAAAAGTGGGAGCCACCATTACAAAAAGTCCCGCTGAAATGGGACATGCCGTCCAAAGGGCGATGAAGAGATGATCGAATTTCCCGGATCCATTCCTGTCTCTATCCACCCTTTTTTCTGGCTTTTTGCCGGCTTGATCGGCTGGATCAACAGCGGAACAGTGATAGGCGCTTTCATTTGGCTCGGCATTATTTTTTTTTCCGTCCTGATCCACGAGTTTGGACACGCCCTCACCGCAGTCTTTTTTAAACAAAAAGCTCGCATTCAGCTCGTCGCCTTCGGCGGCCTCACTCAATTTGACGGACCCAAACTCAAATTTTGGCAGCAGTTTGTCATCACCTTCAACGGGCCGCTCTTCGGCTTTTTTCTCTTTCTTTTTGCAACGGCGCTCCTTCAAATCTCCTTCCCTCCCCCCATTCTGAAAATCCTGAGAGCGACCCAAATTGCCAACCTGTTTTGGACTGTCGTGAACCTTCTCCCTGTTCTCCCTCTCGACGGAGGGCAACTCCTCCGGATCGTCCTTGAGGCAGCCTTTGGCGTCCGGGGCTTTAAAGCCTCCCTCCTCATCGGGTCTCTCATCGCAGTTCTTTTTGCTTTGTATTTTTTTATGCTGCAGCAGTTTCTCATCGGCGCCTTTTTTTTCCTCTTTGCCTTTCAGAGTTTTGACTCTTGGCGGAAAAGCAAACGGGCCACTAGCGACGACAGGGAAGAGGGGAATAAACAACTCATGATGCAAGCGGAAGAGGCCCTCCAAGCGGGCCAGACAGCCGAAGCGAAGCGGCTCTTGGAAGAGGTACGGCAAAAAGCCTCTGGCGGCACCCTCGCCGTGGCCGCGCAGCAGTATCTTGCTTTTTTCGACTACAAAGAGGGGAGAAAAAAAGATTGCTACGATTTGCTCTTGCCGATTAAAGACCAGTTGGCCGATGATTCTCTTTGCCTGTTGCACGAGCTGGCTGCAGAAGAGAAGAATTATCCGCTTGTAGCGGAGCTTTCAGCTAAATGCTACCAGATCGATCCGAGCCAGAAAATGGCCCTTAATAACGCCCGCGCTTTTGCCTGTCAGCGCCAGGCCAAGCCAGCGGGGGGGTGGCTCCAGACTGCTTGGCAATTTGGGAATTTAAACCTCGGAGAGATTTTGAATGAAGAGGCATTTACCGTGTTTAAAAACGACCCTGAATTTAGGGAATTTGTAGAGGGCTTAAAATGAGACAATCGACCGCTCTCCTCTGGCTCCCCCTTCTTTTAGCCTCCTGTTTTGGTGGGAACGAGTCTCTCCTTGTCCAACAATCGCTTAGCCCGAAAAAGCAACGGCAAAAGATCGCTGTTTTGCAAAAAAAGTTGGAGAGCGCTGAGAAAGAGCAGAAGAAGATTGAGACTGACGTCGAGAAGATCGCCCGTGAAATCGATGAAGCTCAAATCGCCCTCATTCGGCGGCAGCTCGATGAGTACGAGAATCGGGCACACAACAAGGCATCTCTTTTTGTTGAAGAGAGGGAAGCCCTTTATCGGATGATCCAATCGGGCCCCTCTCCATCGGCCTTTGAAGCGCAAGTCGAACTCGACCGTATTCTCCGCCTGATCACAGAGTTTAGCGATGGGGAAAAAACCATTTTCTAGCGGCCGCTGAGGTTTTGTTGAGAGCGCAGGCTCGCGTAATTTGATTCACGTTTGGCGTGTTGACGCCTGAATTGAGTATATTGAATGTCTTGATTTTTTTGATTTTAATGAATTGAATGACCGGCTCAACACAGGTATCCCTGAAGCGGCAGCCTGATAGATCGAGATGTTCGATCTTTGAGTGTGGGTTTTGTTGAATGGCCGAGATGAGTTCCATAAGATGCTCGTTATTGATGTCAGCCCTAGGGAGATTTAATGTTTCAATGCTGGTATTGAACCGGAGTGCATTTATTATATATGGAATAGTCGTTTTATTTATAAGTGTTCCTTGCTGTTGGTTGTGTACAGACAGGGTCACTGTTTTAATTGATTGTGTGTTTTGTAATAGCAAACTAATGTTGCCGACAGCAAATTGAGAGTAATTATGAGATGATGATAAATCTAATGTTTCCAGTAAAGAAGATAGAGCGAACGCGTTTGTTATTTCACCCTCTTCATCTTTATTAAACATAGTCATAGATTCGATGATGTGATATTTTTTTGTAATTTCATTTAAATTAATGTGTGTTCTTAGTTTAGTAGGGTCTGCATATCTTTTGGCTTCACAGACCCAAAAAAGGGCTGTAGATAGATACCCATAAGAGAGATAACGCTCTGCAAAAGCTATCGCCCCCCTCATATCTTTGGTGTTTTGTATGAGTTTTCCTTGATCACTGAGGGTTAAGGCTGTTCGCATTTGTGGCACGGGTTGATCCATATATCTATTTTTTTGGAGCGCTAATAGAGTTTTTGCAAAATCTGTGCTGTTTGGCCATATTTTGCATCCCTTTTCCTGCAGCTGTTTGATCGCACCAAAAAAGAGGGGGGCTCGTTCTGCTCTGATTTCATATTGCCGACTCTCTCGATCTAATGGGAGGGATTCCCCTTGAATTGTCATGATTTTGGCAATCTCCTCGCATTGACTAAATCTAATAACGCATTCCTGGTTCTTTTTTTTGACAAATGCTATTGATAACAATCTTTCTGTAGATCGTGGGGTTTTGGCGGTAAGGTTTAAATGGACGATCGTATTTTTATGATAACTCTGATGATAGCCCTCAAATTGGATCGACATATTTTTCCTCTTAAAATTATTTTTGATGACAAAGATGATAGACTGCGGCCACCCCAAATTCACACTTTTGGGGTGGCCGCAGTATAAAATACATAGACTTAAGAAAGCGAACTAAAAAATTTACTTCTCATCCAAGCAGAACGGCGGCAACGATGGGGGCGGTCTCCGCGCGGAGGATATTGCGGTGCAACCGCACCCCCTGCGCCCTCTCTTTTAAAATCGTGAGTTCTTTCTCCGAAAATCCCTTTTCGGGACCGGAAATAAAAATAGATTCTTCCTCAGAGTATGCGGCGTTGCACTCCGATTGCGGGTGGCCGAATCGATAAAGCTCCGACCCTTGAAAAAGATCGTCAAGAGAACCGACGAGCTTTATTGCGGGGAGATCGAGCCTGCCGCACTGTTTCATGGCGGAGATAGCGATGAATTTCAGCCTTTCTTGCTGATGCGGGGAGAGGTCGTCCTTTTCTGAATGCTGCGCGGGGTAGAGCCAAAAGGCGCTCGCGCCGAGCTCCGTGCATTTTTCTATGACGAGTTCGAGTTTAGCGAGGCGCATGAGGGGGACGGCGAGGGTGAGAAGCGGTGAGGGGATCCGATCTTGCGTCACAGAGAGGATATCGAGCCTTGCGCTATGTTTACCGATCTCTGCCACTCTAGCGGACGCAATGGCGCCCCGTCCGTTGACGATTTCGACCTCATCGGACACCCTCATCCGCATCACATGAGCCAAGTGATGGTGTTCGGCCCCCTCCACTTCGATAGTTCCATGGAGATCGCCGTCAAAAAAGAAACGTTCAGCGGGCATGTTCTTCCTCCTTATGCCAAATAGAGCCAGGCCGGCAGAGAGCCCGCTTGAAGACGTCAGATAAATTGTGGTGGGGCGGCAAATGTTCAGCTGCGAGCTTTTTGAGACTCTCCAAGTCTACCACATCAAACGCGCTCAGCCGTTCGTAGTGTTTATGAATCTGTCGATATCCGGTGAAATTGAACACGAGCTTAAAGCGGAAATCGTTTAACAGGGTCTCTTCTAAAGTCTTATAGTAATATATTTCGTCGGCGTGAATCAGAGGAATGTGTCGGTTCTTCTCAGGGACGATTAAAAATAAAAAGGCGAGGGGATAGATCTCTTTGAGGGTCGGCAGATGGGGCAACAGTTGATCGAGCCCCTCGCTTGGGAGGATGATGCAGATGCAGTCTTGCCGAAATCTTTTGTAGAGGTTGTGGGTGGTCTGTTGCTTCCATCGGTTATGTTGCCACAGCCATTCTCCTGGAGCCTGTTGGATGCTCTCTTGGAGGAGGGTCAAGGTCTGATCCATCATCCGGACGATCTCCAGCTCGACAGGCCTCGATAGATCGGGCCAGATAGGCTCGTGATAGCGGATCCGGTAGCCGCCCCGGATCCTCCGCGTAGAGGCAAAGATGATCGGGGAATGGGTCTTATAGGCAAGGAGCGCAGGGGCAGTCGAAGTCCAAGCCCGTCTGCCCAAAAACGGGAATGAGTAGCCGCTGTCGGGCATTCCCTGATCGCCGACGATCCCTATAAAGGCCCCCTTTTTTAATGCGCGGAACCCTTCCCGGACGGCGTTTCTGGGAGCGATGATCTTGCCGCCGTTTTTTTCGCGGATCGATAAAATCCAGTTATAGAGCCTCTTATTCTTAATTGTTTTGCCAATGGCAACCCCTTTCATTCGGCTCGTGCCGTCGAGAAATAGCACCTCCCAATTCGATTGGTGGCCGCAAAAAAAAATGATCCCCTGGCCCGTTTTGTAGATCCGGTCTGCGATCTCTGGATTTTCGCAGTGGATGACCCCCGCAAAATCAGATTCTCTCCCCAATTTTGGGTATTCGAGACAGTTGATGGCGAGATTTTGAAACGATTGTTTCGCGGTCCAGACCAACTCTTTGGGGCTCAGCGCCAAATCGGTGGCCAAAGCGAGATTGCTCAACGCCCTTTTCCGGTATTCGCGCATGAAATAAAAGGCGATCTTGCCAAACAGCCTGCCAAGGCGATGGAGCCAGGAATAGGGCATGAGGCTGCACGGATAGGTCGCTATCCGGATGGCATAATAGAGCCACTTCTCTTTATCCACAGTTCCTCATCAAAATCTTCATTTGATTTGAAAAATCGAGGTGTTTCACACTTTCCCGGATCGCCTCAGCGCTTTTTTCTGTTTTTCGACGCCGCAGGGCGATCCGGAGCGCATCGACCATGGCGTCCACACTGAGAAGATCTTCAATCACGGCGCCATTTTGCGGCTGCAAGATCTCATGTCCTCCGTTGTGTTTTGACGAGAGGACGAAAAGGCCCATGGCGAGCGCTTCGACAGTGACGTTTGCAAAGGGGTCGTAAAACGAGGGGATGACGAGGCAATCGGCGAGCTGATAAAAGAGGCGGATATCGAGACTTGGGCCGAAAAAATGGATCCGGTCTTTCAGGCCGAGCTGCACCGCTTTGGCCCGGTAGAGATCGATCTGGTTGTCTTTGCCGATGACAGAGAGGTGGAACGGTTCGTTTCGAAGCTCAGACAAGGCGAGAAGAAGTTGATCGAGTCCTTTGCGCAAATAGCCGTTCCCTATGAAGAGAAAATGGAAAACGTTTGGATCGAGGTAAAATTTTTTGAACCCCTCTTTTCTTTGTTCTTTCCAAACTGTGAAATCGCCCTCCATTTCCTGCCACTCGACGCCATTATGGATCACCTGGATCTTGGCTGGGTCGACCGCATAATGGGATAGCACCTGGCTCCGGACCATATGGGAATTAGTAAACAGTTTTTCTAGAGACGGATTTTCAAAGGCGCTCCTTTCCAGTTCGAGGATTTTGCGGTGGAGGGGATTCCAATGGAAAAAAAGGGCCTTGAGACGCCCTTCGGTAAAAAGTCTACTTTTCAGATAGGCAGCATGGACTCCATTGCCCGCCCGGATGTGAGTTTGATACCGGTTTCTATCCATTCCAAAGACGAGATCGGCCCTATTTTTCTTGAGCCACTTCTGGACGAAAGCGTCGAATTGCTCCATCCGGAGGAAAGCAGGCCAGGGGAGGGTTTTTGTCGTAAAGACAGGGATCTCCGGATGTCGAAGGGCGTCTCCCGTGGTCAAGATCGAAATGCGGGCCCCCTGATCGAGAAAGGCTTGCGCGATGCGGGAGGCATATTTTTCGAGGCCGCCGTGGTTGTTGGAGCGGGATTTGAGGAGAACAACGTGTTTCATGGATAGTTTTGCGCTGTTACTGAAATCGCGTTGGCTTGGAGTTCGATTTTGAGGGAGAGTTTCCGGTTGTTCGGAGTGTAGAGGCGAAACCGGTTCATATAGCTCCGGAAGCGATTGCGGAGGGACTCCTCGATGAGATGGGGCTGCGCATCAGAAACGATGTCATTCGATTCGGCCATCACTTTGGCTACATACCGATCCTCGAGTTCATGGGGAGAGAGGAACTGGGCGTTCCAGAGAAGGGTCTCCCGTTCCGATTTAGGTGAGGCGATGATGACCATTTCGATCCGATCTTTCACCGTCTCTAAAAAAAGGCGACTCACCCCTTGTGCATAGAGAGGCGCATTGAATACCTTGATCCCATTTTTCTTGGCGATGAAGTCGTTTGGAGCGAGCGGGTAGGTCTCTGGATTGAGAGTATTGCTGTATTTGGGGGGGAAAAAGACGGTGACCGGGATCGAAAACCCGATCGGCAGCAGGTCTTGGCGCGAAAAATCGATCCGCAAGGTTTTGGCGAGGGGGTCATCGATCTCAATCGGCGTTTCAGAGAGGAGAGGCAGGGAGATTTTTTTCCATGAATCGGGGACGAAAAAGCTGATCTCATCCGATTTGTCGGCTAAGACAGCGCTTTGAAGAGCGTCGAGATCTTCCTGCCGGAGATCGTTCAAATTAAAGGTGAGTTTGAGGCCCCGGGTTTTGAGCCTTTTGACCGCCTCTTCGGGGCCGTTTACTGAGACGGATAGCTGAGAGGGGTAAATATCGAGGAATTGGTACCCTTTTGGAACCTCTCCGATTGGCTGCGTCACTGTGATCGGGATCCGGTCGCTGATCAGCTTGCTTTGACGGATAATGAGTTCAGTAGGCAAAATGCGGGAGATCTGTTTGTCGATATCGAGATCGGCGTTGAGGCTCACTAAATGTTTCTTTTCGATCGAGGCGATCCACTCGTGCGATTTGTCCTTCGCATCGATCAAGATCTCGAAATCTTTTGCCGAGATCTCCTCGAGAGCCGATTTGTGGCCGATCAGAGTGAGAGAGACCCTTTTGCTTAAATAGCCGTTGAGCTGCATCCCCTCGATCGTTTTATCGAGCGGCAAATTGACGACCCTCACCGGAATATTCTGGACGACTTTACTCACGGTCATCGAGTGGCTCACCATCATCCAGACGATCACCGCTAAGATGAGCGAGACCAACTTGCGGGGCCAATTTTCGATAAATAGGCGGAATAACAGGCTTTTCACGTCTTCAACCACTCCATCAAACTGAATTTTGTTTTCATGCTATGGGCCGGAGGATTGAAGATACTGCGGACGATCCCTTTAAAGCGATCGATTTTTACGCCGCGGGTCATAATCCCCTCTCTTGCGATAGAGACCTTGCCCGTCTCCTCTGAGACGACGATCACAAGGGCGTCGGTCATATGGCTTAAGCCGAGCCCCGCTCTGTGGCGCGTCCCCATCGATTTAGCGAGTTGAGAAGAATCCTCGATCAAAGGGAGAATGACAGCGGCAGCCAGGATCGTTTTATCCCTTAAAATCACGGCGCCGTCGTGAAGGGGGGTGTTCGTAGAGAAAATCGTTTCGAGCAGCTCCGGCGAAAACTCGCCGTTCAGCATCACCGCTTTTTGGGCATATTCTTGGAGGGAATCTTCGTTTTCCATAGCGATGAGGGCGCCGATCCGCTTTTCCGACATTTTGTAGACGGAGTTTGCCAGCTGGTCAAGGAAGCGGTCGAATTCGGTGATCTCTCTCGATCTGCGGCTTTTCAGACTCAGCTTGGAGAGGGCCACCCTCAGTTCAGGCTGGAAAATGATGATCACTGCAATCGCGGCGACATTGCCGACCAGGATCATGATTTTATGGAGGACCGGGAGATTGAGCCAGCTCGAAACGCCCAAAATGAGAAAAAAGGCGAGGAAGCCGAGGACGAGATCCATCGATTTCGTATTCCAGAGGAAAGACAAGATGTAGTTCAGCATGACCGCGATGATCATGACTTCGATAAAAGGGGTGATCGAATGAAAAAAACTCATAAGATTGTCCTTTTACAAAAAATCGATAAATCTTTGCAAGATATTCATGACTAGCCCCAGGACGATTGTAGTGTTTTTGGGAGTTGAAGACAAGTGGTAGAAAAAAATTCTCAGTCGTTTTCAAAAAAACAAAATATCTTCTTGCAACGCCTCTTGAATTTCTATAAACTCCTCGTCCTTTCTCAAGGGGGTGACGATGCGTGCGCTTTTTATTGCTGTTTTGTTGGCGTTCTCTCTCTCGGCAGATGAAGAAATTGGACTCATCGGATCGAGTCCCGATCAGATCGCCTCTTTGATGAGCGACGGCTCGTTTTTGATCGGAGGCTGCGTCCACCCATTGTCTGGGCAGCTCTCTTTAAGTTCCGTGGATTTGGTAGCCAAGGGAACCCAACCTTTAAGCCTTTTCCGCGTCTTTGTTCCCGGTTCGATCGCTCCCCCTCCGCCGCTCCGCCATTCGGAAATGCAAGAGTATTCCAATGAAAGAGCTTTTTTACAGTCTATCCAGAAGAGTCATAGAGGCTGGGTCTTTCTCCCCCATGCAAGGCTGGAGTGGAAGGGAGCGGAGTTGTTAGCTCCCGAGCGATGGAAGGTTCCCGATACAAATGGCGCCATCTATTCCTTCGCCTCCGGGAGTGGGAAATGGCTCGATCTCTCAGGCGTAAGCAACGCCTCGGGGGATACCCCCTCAGGCCGTTTTGATCCGAGGAATATTCAAGTTATCCCTCAACCTGAGGGTGTTGAGGTTTCGTTTCCCGATGGGACGAAGAGAATCTACCATGGAGGGAATCAGGTATTTAATCTCTCCAAGGAGATTCTTCCCAACGGGAAAGTCGTTAAGTACTCCTATTCGGAAAACAAGATCCTGATCGAAAGTTTCGATCCTTCAGAAAAACACCTCTACGCCTCTTTGATCCTCGATACCGCGACCTTCCCCAATCAACTCTTGATCCATGATTGGTTCCGCAAAGGCACTTGCGGCGAGTACAAAAATAGCAAAGGAGAGTACAGGGGGGAACGAGAGGCGTCCCCTATATGGCGGTAACTGGAGCGCGAACCAACACTGGGCAAACCGCCGCCTACGGATATGAGTCCACCAACAGATCTAAAAAACTCGACAAGAAGTGCGGGCTATTCACGGATGAATTTTCTTTCATCCCAAATTTAAAAACTGCCTCCACTCCTGAATATCGGGGAGAGAGTTTTGAGTATGACCATTATTTGCCGATGATCCATTTCGGGAAATCTCAATTTGTGAAAGTGACTTATCAAGGCTCCCCCCTTCGCGTCAAAACGCTCCACTTTCCAAACGGAAACCAAGACGCCTTTATCCCTCTCTACACGATCGATATCGATCCACCGATATCCAATCAAAAATCAGGAACGACTACCGTGACTCGTAAAGACGGTTGTCAAACAATCTACACTTTTTCTCATCAGATGCTCCCCCAATCGATCCGATGGCTCGCCCCCGATGGCAAAACGGTTAAACTCAAGGTTTATGGCTGGGACGCCGATCATCGCTTGACCTTTATCGAGTGGAGAGATGGGGACAATCGCCTTTTTTATCGAAAATCTTTCGAAGAGTATGACAGCTTCAACAATCCGCAAAAAGAGAGGATGACGGGCGATCTCACTGGATCGGGATCCATTGAAACGTATACGATCTCGCGTGTTTTCTCCAAAGATCGGATGAACCTCATTCTTCAGGAAGAGACCGAAGACGGCCTGACGACCACCTTTCGCTATGTGGATAAAACCAATCTGTTGAAAAGTAAGTACACGAGAGGCGAAGGGGTTCATGTTAGAGAATTCTTTGAATACGACGCCTCCAATAACCTCATTCGAACCATCCTCGATGACGGCAGCCATGACGATCCGGACGACATGAGGGATATCACTGAACAGCGCATCGTCAACTATACTCTCCGGCAGAGCGCCCCCTTTTTACACATGCCGGAACAGATTGAAGAGAGATCGATGGATGGCTCGCTCATCAAGAAGACGAAGCTAACCTATGACAAATGGGGGAACGTTGCAGAAGAGGAGGTGTTTGGTTCCGATGATCAGCTCGCCTATTCTGTTAAGAAAGAGTTTGACGAGCAAGGCAATATCGTTTCAGAGACCAATCCCCTTCAATGTACGGCTGTTTCGAGCTATGATCCGAGGGGCTTTCTCCTCACATCGGCGACCTTCTCAAACCGGCTGAAAACTGAAAGGGCATACAATGCAGCAGGCCGGCTCAAAGAAAAGGTTGAAACAGGAGGAGAAATCGTCCACACCACGCGCTACGATTACGACATCTATAGCCGGCTGATCAAAGAAACGGATCCTTTTGGCAACGATACCGAATATAAAGAATACGATTCCGTAGCAGCTCAGCCCAAACGGATAGACGAGCCCCTCGGCATAGTCAATAAAAATCTCTATGACGGCTTAGGCCGCTTCATTGAGAAAATCGATCCAAACAACCACGCAACCCACTATAGATATAACGCTTATGGTTCTCCCGTAGAGATCATCTATCCAGATGGGACGTCTGAAAAATACGTCTACTATAAAAATGGGAAAATGAGATCCTACACGGATCAGAGAGGAGTGACGGCCGAATATTTTTACGATGTGTTGGAGAGACCCACTAAAAAAAAATTTTCCTTTCAGAAAGAACAGATCGCCCAAGAGATTTTTACTTATAGTTCATTCCATCTCGAAACCCACACGGATAAAGAAAAGCGGATCACGACCTACAAATACGACGGCGCCGGAAGAAAAAGGGAAGAAACCTTTTGCGGTAGAACCAAAGTCTTTGAATACAATCCGATTGGACAGCTCGCAGCCGTCACAGAGGGCGGCACTCTTAAAACGGAGTATGACCGCGATCCGTTAGATCAGATCCTCGAGATTCGGAAAACCGATCTGAAAGGGGAGCTGCAATACCGGATCGGATATGGATGGGATCCGGACGGCAATCAAATTTCTACCACTCGCTATCCGCATAATCAAGCGGCTGTGGAGACCTCCATATTCGATCCATTTGGACGGATCACCGAATGGAAAGATCCGATTGGCTTTAGCACTACTACAAAATATCTGGAAAGTTCCCATCTGCAAACGATTTCAACAGACCCGAATGGGATAGAGACGACTCAAATCTTTGATGCCTGTGGGAGACTCACTTCGACGCAGATCGGCGCATTGTATAAAGAAATCCAAAAATACGATTTTGCGGGCAATCTCATCGAAAAAGAAGAGGCGTCGCTTAAAACACGCTATGAATACGACAGTCTAAATCGGATAAAAACTTTGACCCGAGCGTACGGCTCTCCTGACGCTAGAACCACTACCTATACTTATAAACCAGGGGGCCTGCTTGGCACGAAAACATTCCCCAATAAAACGAGCTTAACCTATGAGTATACTCCCCTTGGCCACCTCCATTTTGTCGATTCTTCGGACGACTCTATTCACCAAATATTCGAACATGATTTAAACGGACAGCTCCTTTCTGCCATTGACGACCACCACGTCTTTACCCGTATCCTCGATGATTTCGGCAATATTTTAACCGAAACGATCAATGGGATCTCTGTTCAAAGAACCTACGACCCCCTCAATCGCCTCGCATCGATCACATTTCCCGATCAAAGTTCTGCCCATTATATCTATGAGGCCCTCTATTTAAAAACTGTTCAACGTTTCTCTGCCTCTCATCAGCCGCTCTATATCCACACCTACTCATCCTATGATTTATCCGGAAATCTCATTACCGAAGAATTCATCCACAATCTCGGCTCCCAATCCCATACCTGGAATACCAATCGAGCCAAAACCTCGATCACTAGCCCCTATTTCACACAAACCCTTGAGTTTGATCCTGGTTCTCGGATCAGATCGATCTCCTCCGATGGGACTTATGAGTACAACGATCAATCCGAGTTGACCCTCGAGCATCTTCCCGACCGCCAATGTATCTACGCCTACGATCTGCACCACAACCGTTCTGAAAAAAACGGTCATACGACTGTATACAATCTCCTCGATGAGCCTATCACCCTCGATCATGACCTCAATGGCAATCTCCAACAAAATAGCCAATTTCAATATCGCTATGACAGCCTGAACAGACTGACTGAAGCGGAAAATAGCGAGACACAGATTGTTTTTTCTTACGACGCGCTGGATCGATGCATTGCAAAAACCGTCAATGGCCTCCGTGAAATTTATCTCTATCATGGGATCGAAGAGCTGGGCGCCTTCCATCCGGACGGCCAAACAAAGGAACTAAAAATCCCAGGATTGCCCCTCCGACCCGTCGCGATCGAACTGGTAGATGAGGTTTTTGCTCCCATTTGCGATTACCGAGGCAATATCCGACGGCTAATCGATGCAACAGGCCAAATCGCCGGATCTTACGACTATACCGCTTTCGGAGAGGATCTCGTTCCTATCATCTCTTTGAACCCGTGGCGATATTGCGCAAAGCGATTCGACAGTCGATTGGGACTCTACGCCTTTGAAAAGCGGTTCTACGATCCTTCCTCCGCTCGATGGAGTACTACCGATCCCGCAGGATTCATGGATGGGACCAATTTATATACCTATCTCCACAACGATCCTCTCCGGAACATTGATCCAAGTGGAACCTTTGCTTTCCCCCTCATTGGTCTATCGTGGGGGGCCTCGAGTTGGGTGGCAACCGCCCTCTGTTCGCATCCGGTGGGCTGGGCTATCGGGGGAACCCTCATGGCGGCGGTCGCTATCGGTTGGGCCACCCAGCAGCTGATAGACACACGCCACATTTCGACGAGTACAAAAGGGATAGCTGAGACGATTGCCAAAGGATTGATCTCATCGCTGGGATCTTCTGCTGGAACAAAGGTCTGCTCTACAGGATATGGTGGGTATGTCTATCTAGATAAAAATCACAGTCTATCGAAAAATGAAGTAAGGGTAGATCCTAAAAATCTAAGCGAACAGCTAACCCTTGAAGAGGCTAAAGCAAAACCACAAAATTCTAAAGAAGAAATAATGCAAGGCAAAATCAAAGATTCCAGATATCCTGAAAAGGAATGGAAAAAAGTTGAGCACACCCACGAAAAGCCGGATGGAACCAAGATTGATATTCATTACTGGGAAAATAGGATAACGGGAGCAAGGCATGGTTTTAAATTCAAAAATAAATGATTTTTATGAAAGTGAAATGCATTTCTGGTGAAAATTCTTTTTTAAATGAAAAACGAGAATCGACTTATGAATTTTTGGAAATAGGAGCCATATATACCGTGTATGGAATGATTATAAATCACGGGGTTCTTTGTTATTATATATGCGATCGAGCGCGAGATTTATTTCCTATCGCAAGACCTATGCATTTTTTTGAAATTATAGATAATCGCCTTTCTCGTTTTTGGGTTTTTGGAATTATTGAAGCTTTTGAAAATTATCCAGTTTGGATGTTTTCTGAATGGATAAATGAACCATATTTTCAAGATAATATAACAGATTATGAAGAACGGGAGGTTGCCATTTTTAAATCTTACAAAGAATCAATGGATTTAGAATTTTCTGACCCCTCCATTCAGGAGACAGCTCAAATTGGTGACGACAAATGGCTAATATGCCCTATGTGCCTAGATACCTGGCAATCTGTGAATTACGATGGTGCTTTAGTGCGATGTTCGAATTGTCAGGCAATATTGAATAATCCTCGTCACCTGAAATAGTAAGGGGTTGTCCAACAATAACTTTGAGAGCTGTATACTCTCTCAAATAACACATTGTAACGTGTTGGCACTCTGCGTGTTGGAAGACGCTGTAGAATCGGTCTTGATCTCATAGAGCAGATCCATTGTACGCGAGAATTTTGTTTTTTTCAACAGAGTGAAAAATGAAAAAAACGAACCTATTGTTCCGATCATGGGATTTTTGGCCGTTTTTTTGTGTTAGCAACAAAAAATTCCAACCCATGATCGTTTTTTTAACAAGAGATTCTTTTAAATTCTGTTGAAAATTTAGACAACTGTTAAGCTGCGAGATTCAAATTTGAACTGATTTTGCGCCGCTTCGGCGCGAAATGAGTCCAAACTCCAGGTCTCTATGCGCCGATCAATGGCAAGGGCCCAAGTAAAACAACGAACCGCGCACATCTTTTCACGCGGTTCATTTTTTGTCTTTACTTAGGTTGTTCGTCGCAGCAGCTTTTTCCGCCTGGATAGGGGGTAAATTCCTCATCTTCCTTGCTGCACGAGCAGCCGGCGAGAAATAGTGTCAGGGCCAAGGTCAAAATCAATTTCATCTTCATATAGAGAGCTCCATAGTTAGTTTGCATCCACTCCCGTTGAATAACGGATTTGGTAATATGCTGCAAGGAGATCGAAGCTTGCCTGATTTTGTTGGTTGCGGGCTTGGGCGAGCTGATTGACTGAATCGCGGTATTCTAGGGGGGCTATTCTTCCAAACTCGAGTTTTTCTTGCGCCTGTAGACGGGCCTGTTCAGCGACATAAACCGCTTGAGTGGCAGAGGAATAGGTGAGCATCGCCTCTTCGAGCTGATAGAGTCCGTTCCGGATCTCCACCTCGATCTGCTGCCACTCCTGATCGTAGCTGATTTTCGAAGAAGATTTCACCGACCGGGCCTCTCGCACCTCATGCTCTCTCAGCAGGCTGTCAAAGAGATTCCAACTCAAAACGACCCCTGCCGACCAGTCGTAGGCCTCTCTGAAGAAGGGACGGGTCCCCAGGTCGACGTCGTTATAGGAATAACGGACATAGCCCGAAATTTTGGGGAGATAGGTTCCCAATTTCGTATTGACGTTTTGGGTTGCGACGTCTACTTCGAGTTTGCGGGCGAGGAGATCGGGCCTGAGCGAGAGGGCCAAATCGAGGTAATTTTGCACCTCTTCAGGGGAAAACAGGGTGAGCTTCCGTGCATTTTCCAGCCGGTCGATGTGGAGCAAATAGTCATTGGTGCTCGGAAACGTATCCATCCGGTAGTTGAATTTTTGTTCGAGTTCTTTCAATTTTAGAGCGAGCTCAGGAATCGCCTCGATGGGCTGTTTAGCCTCGCGGAGCCCCATTTCTGGTTCGAGCAGCGGATCGATTCCGAGCGTTAAAATCAGCGCATTTCTCGCATTTTTCAGATCTTTGAGCGTAGAGTAATATAGCGAGATCGCATTAGCTACAGAGACTTTGCTTTGATTGACCTCGAAAGGAGTGGAACTTCCCGCCTCCAATTTCCCCTGCTCTTGCTGCAGTGCATAAGCGAGATAATCGATGTTCTCCCGTTCGATGAGGAGCGCCTTTTCGAAGAGGAGGACGGCGTAGTATCGATCGCGGACGGCAAGGAGGAGTTCGTTTTTTGTATTGGCTTGAGTATAACTATAAACCTCTGCCTCCAGCTCCTTCGATTTGAGCCCGAAAATCAGATCGGTCGAAAAAATCGGCTGGCTGAGCTGCAAAATGCTGCTATAGCCCTGATGGCTGAAGGCGAATTTCGAACTAAATACGTTGAAAAAAAGCTCTTTTTTGTCGATTTCCCGAAATTCTGCCCGATAGCCGATCGCGGGGAGCCAGCGGGAGACAGCCTGTTTTTTTCTCTCCTTGGCTTGAATAGTGCTCTCTTGGGCGATCAGATAATTTTTGTTCAGCTCGAGCGCGATCTCTTCAGCCCCTTGCAAGGAGAGATCCTTCAGCAGAAGGTCGGAAAATAGGGGAGCGGACAAGAGGAGAAAAAAAAATGTTTTACTCATTACCCCTCCATATACTAAGATTGAATATTTTAGAACATGGGCATTTTCTCTATGGACGTATTATTTCTCTCTCGCATCCAGTTTGCTCTGAACACCTGTTTTCACTATCTCTATCCTCCCATCAGCATCGGCCTCGGCTTGATGCTGGTCATTATGGAGGGGATGTATTTGAAAACAAAGGAGGTCAAGTACAAAAAAATGACCGATTTTTGGATCAAGATTTTTTCTTTGACCTTTGCTCTCGGAGTGGCAACGGGGCTTGTGCAGACATTTGCCTTTGGAACGAATTGGGCCCGCTATTCTCGGTTTGTCGGCGACGTCTTTGGGAGCGCGCTTGCAGCTGAGGGGGTCTTTGCCTTTTTCTTAGAAGCTGGGTTTCTCGGCATCCTCCTCTTCGGTTGGGATCGGGTCGGCCCTAAACTCCACTATTTTGCCAATATCTGCGTCTGTCTCGGCGCCCACTTTAGCGCTGTTTGGATCGTCGTCGCAAACTCGTGGATGCAGACCCCTGCCGGTTTTCACATTGTCGACACCCCCCTCGGCCCCCGCGCTGAAATCACCGCTTTTTGGGAGATGGTCTTTAACCCTTCCACTCTCGACCGTCTCTGCCATGTACTGCTCGGCTGCTGGCTTACAGGGGCCTTTTTTGTGATCAGCGTCGCCGCCTACTACCTCCTTAAACGAAAACACCAAGAGATCGCCCACTCAATGATGTACATTGGCCTGAGCTTTGCCAGCGTGTCGCTCATCCTCCAACTCTTTTCGGGCGACTCGAGCGCACGGCTCATCGCCCAGTATCAGCCCGCCAAACTCGCCGCTTTCGAAGGGCTCTATAAAACGGTCCCCTCGACCCCCATTTCGGTCGTCGGATGGGTCGATGGGAAGAGCGAGACCGTCCATTCGATCAAAATCCCTGCCGCCCTTAGTTTGATGACCTACCGGAATTTCAAGACGCCCGTCGCCGGCCTCGACCAGATCCCCCGCGATGAGTGGCCCAACGTGCCCCTCACTTTCCAGACCTACCACATCATGGTCGCCGTGTGGGGACTCCTCTTCCTCATCGCGGCGCTCGGTATTTACTATGGGCGGAAAAAAACGCTCGACCGAAAACGGTGGCTCCTTTGGGCCATGGTGGGCTCCGTCATCCTTCCCCACATCGCCCAGCAATGTGGATGGATCTCCGCCGAAGTGGGGAGACAGCCGTGGATCGTCTGGAAAGCGCTCAGGACAAGCGAAGGCGTTTCCACCGCGATCACCGCCTCTCAAGTCTTTGGCTCGATCACCATGTTCCTTTTTATCTACATCCTCCTCTTTGCCCTTTTTCTTTTCCTCCTCGACCGGAAAATCAAGCACGGCCCTGAGGAGATCTCTCCCGACGACATGGTTTACCGCGAAGCGAGGTTCTGATGGCGTTTTTGTGGTATATTGTTTTAGGCGTCGCATCGATGGCCTACTGTATTTTAGACGGCTTTGATCTCGGCGTCGGGGCGCTCCACCTCTTTGCAAAAAACGACAACCAGAGACGGATCTTTCTGAACGCCATCGGCCCCGTTTGGGATGGGAATGAAGTATGGATTGTGATTATGATGGGAGGGCTCTTTGCCGGCTTCCCGAACGCCTATGCGACGATTTTTTCCGGCTTTTACACTCTTTTTATGTTTTTGATTGCCGGCCTGATGTTCCGCGCTGCCGCCATTGAATTCCGGAGCAAAAGGGAGTCGCCGCTCTGGCGCTCGTTCTGGGATGTGATGTTTTCCCTTTCGAGCATCCTTGTCGGCCTGGTGATTGGCCTGCTCCTCGGCAATATGATCGAAGGGATTCCCCTCAATGCGCAACAAGACTATGTCGGCGCCTTCGCCGATTTTTTCCGCCCTTATTCAATCATTGTAAGCATTACGGCGATGTCCCTTTTTGCCATGCATGGGACCATTTATCTCACGATGAAAACAGAAGGAGAGGCGCACGAAGTGGTTCGGAAATGGATCAACAAGGCGATTGCCGTTTTCATCTTTTTCTATCTGCTCACCACCGTTGCAACGGTGATTTATATGCCCCACATGATTCAACATATTCTCGACCACCCCTATGCGATGATCTTTCCGCTGATTGCCCTTCTCGCCATCCTCAATATTCCGCGGCTCGTCAGCCAAGGGAAAGACGGGTGGGCCTTCATCTTCTCTTCGATGAGCATTGCCCTGCTGCTGATTTTGTTCAGCCTCGGCACCTATCCGACGATTGTCCGCTCGACGATGGATCCAGAGACGAATAGCCTGACTATTTTCAATTCTGCATCGAGTGAAAAAACCCTCTCGCTGCTTCTGATTGTGGTCGTGATCGGCGTTCCCCTCGTCCTCGCCTATGGCGCATGGATCTACCGTATTTTCCGCGGCAAGGTGCGGCTCGAAAAATCGAGTTATTAAATGTTTCCCGGGAAGCCGACTACCGCCTCGTAGCATTGGAGCAGATGGCGCGCCCCGTTCATAGCTCGATGGGGTTTCGCTTCGCCTGGCAGCTTATATTGCGCGGCGATGAGATCTTTAGAAATCCCCGTTTCCCAGGGAAACGGTCCCATGTTCTCTTTGGCTTTGCGGATTGAGAGGGCCCAATACATGGAGGCTAGGTCGAGCCAATGGTACGGCCAGCTGAGCAGCTCTTGGGTATCGGGGTCGATGAGCTGAGAAAAAAAGATCCTGTCGAAGGAAGGATTCTGGCAGATAAATACGGCTTTTTTTCTCCGAACGCCGCAACGGGTGAATACGTCGATGATTGTCTGTGAAGCGTGGCGAGCCGTTTTTCCCTTCGAAACCTCATTCCAAGTGAATCCATTGATCCGCAAACTCTCCTGATCGCTCTTTTCCCACGCTTCAATGGAGGGGGCGATGAGTGTTTGATACTCTTCCTTCAATGCGCCGCTCGTCAGATCGACGATCTGAAAAGCGAGCTCAACGATTCTATGAATCTGCGAGTTAAGTCCATTTGTTTCTGTATCGAGAAATACACCTATCACGGCCCAGTCCCCAAGAGGGTAAGAGGGCCATTGTAGTATTTTCAGTAAAAATAAGCAAGATCAGAGTGGCGAGAGCAGCAGCTCCCGCTGGAAGTGGGAACTCGCGAACTTCTTCCGCTCTGTGAGAAATAGCGGCTATGTCAAGAGATTTATACTGCGGCCACCCCAAATTCATATTTTTGAGGTGGCCGCAGTATATCATGCAATTTCCCTGACACTTGAAAATAAAAATTTTTAATTAAATTGTTATTTTTCTATTTACTGTATCTATATTCTGGTTTTTTTGTATAATCCTTGCAACATCATGCGTCTCGCATAATATGGAACAAAATGAAAATAGTGTCAGGATTCATGGAATCACACGTTCTGCAAGTGCAAAATGAACGATTTCAAAAATTAGTATCTGGTTACAATATCAGTAAACAGGTCTGGAATCAAGGTGGTGTCAAAAAAATTGTTGCATGTGTGGTGGCTTTTTTTGAATTATTAAGAAATTTAGTTGTTTTGATTCCTAATGCAGTCATTACGTTAGCGAACCGTTTCCATCCCATTGTTTTTCCCGCTCAAAAAGAATTGACCAACCCAAATCCGAGTCATCCAGAGAATAACAAAAATGCCATAGAATTAAAACAACCGGATCCAGTCAAAATAGAAACTCCCAGTTTGTTTCGTAGAACGGTAAATAAAATATATGGTTTTTTAAAAAATCATCCTGTTGCATGCGGATTGGGATTAGCCGCAGGACTAGGCATTGGAGGGGCCGTATACATGGGAGCTTTTTCTTCAGCAGCAGGAGGCGGATTAGCTGTTACGGGGCCTTGTATGGGGTCTGGAGCTTTCATGCAAGCGGTAGCTGAATTAACGGCTACTTGTGAGGCGTCTACAGCGGCAGGTACTACAGCGGCAGGAGTAGCTTCGACGGTTACGGGGTCAGGAGTCGCATTGGGTGGATTAAATGCTGGAGGAACTTGTGCGGCGCCTGGAGCTTTCATGGAAGCGGTAGCTGGATTAACGGCTACTTGTGAGGCGTCTACAGCGACAGGTACTACAGCAGCAGGAGTAGCTTCGACGGTCACGGGGTCAGGAGTCGCATTGGGTGGATTAGATGCTGGAGGAACTTGTGCGGCGCCTGGAGCTTTCATGAAGTCAGTGGCTGAATTAGCTGCTCGAGGAACTTGTGCGGCGCCTGGAGCTTTCATGAAGTCAGTGGCTGAATTAGCTGCTCGAGGAACTTGTGCGGCGCCTGGAGCTTTCATGAAGTCAGTGGATGGATTAGCTGCTCGAGGAACTTGTCCGGCGCCTGGAGCTTTCATGAAGTCAGTGGATGGATTAGCTGCTCGAGGAACTTTTGCGGCGCCTGGTAGAGTTTCTGAGTTTATTACGGGTTTTTTCAGTTTAAAGACATTGGTTATGGCAATTAGCGCATTCGTAGCTGGATTTTTCACTATACGGGCCGCGCGCGACTTCTGCGAAATGTTGCCGCCGGAGCCAAAAAAAAATAAATCGCATATAATAGCGGCAATGCGAGAGAGGGATCAAAAGAACGAAAACATCAGAGAACAGAAGAGACAAAAAGAAGAACAGCTAGCGGCACAACGACAACGACACATGGAGGAACAACAACGACAAATGGAGGCATACCAACAACGAACAATAGAGGCAGAACGATTAACGCAGAGCGCCAAAAGGTTCCCTTTGAAACGGAATGAAAAATACGGCCCATTTGAGCATCTACCTCCTTTTACTAACCAGGGAGGTGGATATATACATAGTTTGTCATCGTCTCAAGCAGTTGGGCAAGCCGCATCTGATCTGGCAAAGCAAACTCGAGGACGACGGGGTCGACGACGGGGTCAGGGTCAGCCCACCAAGAAACAATGATTAGATCTTCTGTTTACAAAGAGTATGCATAAACTAGGAAATCTGGTAGACTGCCCGAAAACCTACCCCGGACGCCATGCCCCTACCTCCGCAAAAATTTAGAGAAGCCGTTTTTCAGATCTTGTATAGCGCCGATTTCGGCTCTGAGTCGGACGCGATGGTTCCGTTTATGATGCAGGAGCTGCAGACGACCCGGAGGGCAATGCTTGAGGCGAAGAGCCGGGTGGGCGAGATTCTAGCGAGGCAAACCGAGATCGATGAAATCATCACTGCTGCCTCTACTGAGTATACGTTTGAGCGGATTTCGCGTGTTGAGAAGACTCTCCTCCGCCTCGGGTGTTTTGAGCTTTTATTCGACCCCTCTCTTCCAGCCCAGATTGTGATTGCCGAGTCGGTTCGTCTTTGCCGCAAGTTTGGGACTCCCGAAAGCGCTCAGTTTGTGAATGCGATTTTAGATGGAGTTTATAAAAAACATGGCGCTCCAGCTCCAAACGTGCCGCAGCCTGTCTGAATTTTCTACATTTGGAATCGGCGGGCCCATCCGTTATTTCGTCGAAGTGGCCACCATCGAAGAGATGGACGAGGTCTTTCGGCTCGATTTCCCTAAGCTGATTATTGGCAAAGGCTCTAACTGTTTATTTAGCGATCAAGGATTTAGCGGCCTTGTGATTCTCAACAAAATCGATTTTTGCAATTGGAATGGCGGAGAGGTGACTGCCGGTTCTGGGTATTCTTTTTCTCTACTCGGCGTCCAAACGGCCCGCAAAGGGTTGTCAGGGCTCGAATTCGCATCGGGGATTCCTGCGACTGTCGGCGGCGCCGTCTTTATGAATGCTGGCGCAAACGGATCAGAGACTTCTAAGAGCGTGAAATCGGTCCTTTTTTTTGACGGATGCCGCCATAGGGAATATCTCCGCTCAGAGATTGCATTCGGCTATAGGAGTTCCCCTTTTCAGAAAATGGGTGGGGTGATCCTCTCTGCCACTTTTTCTTTAACGCCATCGGAAGAGGCGCGGAAATCGCAATTAGAGATCATCGATTACCGAATAAAAACCCAGCCGCTAAAAGAAAAAAGCATCGGCTGTATTTTCCGCAATCCGCAAGGCGTCTCTGCGGGGGCCCTCATCGACCGATGCGGCCTTAAGGGGGCTTCGGTCGGCTCTGCGAAAGTCTCAGAAATACACGCTAACTTCATTGTGAATCGAGGGAACGCCTCTGCCGAAGAGGTTAAACAGCTCATTCGACTTGTGCAGGAAAAGGTTTTAGAGCAAACTGGAGTTTGTCTCGAACCTGAAATCCGAATGATCGATGCCTAAAGAATTTCGCGCTGATATCCACTGCCACACAAACTGTTCCGATGGATCAGACGCTCCTCTCGCCCTTCTTCGCCTAGCTAGGGAGGCTGATTTGCAAGGGCTCTCGATCACTGACCACGATACGATAGACGCTTATACCCCTGAACTCTTTGTGGAAGCGAAGAGTCTTGACGTCCTCCTCTTGCCAGGGATCGAAATCTCCTCTGAATTGGACGACGTGTCGGTCCACATCCTCGGCTATGGCTTTGATCTTAACGACGCGGGATTAAAGGAATTTCTCATCCTGATGCAAGAGAGGAGAGGAGAGCGGAATCGGGCGATTCTGAAGAAGCTAGCAGAGCGAAAGATGCCGATTTCTGAGGAGGAGTTGAATGCCTTTGCAACGGAGCGGACCGTCGGTAGGCCTCACATTGCCCAAATGATGGTGAGGAAAAGGTATGTGGCCACCATACAGGAGGCTTTTGAAATCTATCTGAAAGAAGGGGGGCTTTGCTACGCCTCTGGCATTAAATATTCGCCCCGCGAAGTGATCGATCAGATCCATAAAGCGAGGGGACAGGCGGTCCTCGCCCACCCCCACTTCATTAAAAAAGGGGCTTTTTTAAGAAAACTGCTCGACCTCCCGTTCGACGGGCTCGAATGCTATTACTCAAGGCTCGCTAAAGCGCTCGAGCTCCCCTGGCTAAAAATTGCCAAAGAGCGAGGACTCATCGCTACCGGCGGCTCCGATTACCACGGCGCTCTCAAGCCCCACATCCCGCTCGGATGCTCATGGGTCGGCGAACAGACCTTCACTCGACTTCTTCACAATCCAAAATAGCGAAGGGGCTCTTGTCCGGTTTACCCACCGATGATGGCACGCCGACCCCACGGCATACGGCAAACGGGCAGCCCACTCTCCAATTGCCTGCTCCTCGCGGAGCCCCTCCTCATGGCCCGGATAGCACACCACTGAAAGAGCGCCTCCGGGCGCCAGCAAACGGAGGCTTTTATCTAGACTCGATAAGGTCGATTCCGTTTGGGTCGTGATCGACTTCTCTCCTCCCGGCAAGTAACCCAGGTTGTAGACGATCAGCTTGGGAGGCGAGGGGAGGGGGATCTGGTCGATCGCCTCGTGCGACAAACAATAAATCAATGCCTGCCGCCCCTCTTTTTCCAAAAGAGCCTTTGTGTTTTGTACAGCCACCCTTTGAATATCGATCCCAATCACAGAACAAATTCCCGCTAAAAACAATGTGTCGTATCCATTGCCGCACGTAGAGTCGATCGCCCAATCAGAGCTTTTTAAAAGCCCCTTCCAATAATTTTTTGCCAATAAAAGATGAGGTGCGCGCATGCCGATATTATACCCGCGCAACCCATTTTTCTTCCCATTTATTCCCCATTTGGCTATGATGCTTAAAGTTTGAAAGGGGTGTTAGCTCAGTTGGTTAGAGCGCTACGTTGACATCGTAGAGGTCAGCTGTTCGAGTCAGCTACATCCCAACCTTGATGGTTCATGTTGGATATCTCGACTTTGCGCCGCACAGCGGCAGAAATAGCCGCTTTGGCCCTCTCAGAACTCTACCCCGGCGTTCACCTGTTGGGCGGCGGCGAGACCCCCCTCGGCTTTTATTACGACTTCTCTATCCCCTACCCCGTTCACATTCACCTCGTTGAAGAAAAAATGAGGCAGATCATCCGCGAAAAACGGGAGATCCGCACCCTCGAAATGGTCCCTTTCAGCGCCGCCGAACTGCTCAAAAGTGAGGGGCTTTTGTCCCGTTTGGGGGAACTCTCGGGAGAAGAGGGGCTCGTCGAATTGATCCAAATCGGAAAATTTTATGACCTCAGCCCAGGCCCCCATCTCAAAAATACAGCAGGTCTTGCCGCTTTCAAAATTTCCATGGAACCACTCCCTGAGAATAGCATCAGAATTCTCGGCTGGTGCGAACAGTCGAAAGACGCCCTCAAACAATTTTTGAAAAAATTGGATCAATATACGGAACCAGCTGTATTAGGGGAGCGGATGAAACTCTGGAAAGGGGATGTTTGGCTCCCAGCCGGGCTGAAAATGAGACAGGAACTCACTCAATTTTTAAAAAAAAAATGGTTTGTCAACGCCCTCGAAATCGGAGGGCCTTATGGAGCCGATCGGCTTGAACTCCACCGCTCGATGGGGGTGGCGAAGGTGGCCGAAATCTGGATGCCGACATCCGGCGAGACCTGCATTCAAGTCAGTTTTTTTGGAAAACCCGAGGGGGAAATGATTTCCCTCTTGCAATCGATTGGAAAAACCCTTACTATCTTAGGCTTTGATCATTCTACTGTCCCTGTGGGGCGGGAGGTTGATTATTTAGTAGAGGACGGGTTGGGTAGAGTCCACCCTCTGGTCCATGTGAAGAAGGCGTCGAGGAAAGGGTTCTTGGCGGACGGTTTTTATATGACAGCCGTGGTGGAGAGAATTTTGTTTCAAATGCTGGAGAAAAACCTTATGATGGTAGAGCTTGAGAATCAATAGAGAAATTCGTGCAGATCGGCTGAGAGTCATCACAGAGGATGGCGAGCAGCTGGGGATATTGACCTTCCGGGAAGCGTTAGCTAAGGCGGAAGAGATGGGGCTCGATTTAGTGGAGATTGCCCCGACGGCGAAGCCTCCTGTTGCGAAGATTATCGATTATGGAAAACTCCGCTACTATCAAGCAAAGAAAGAGAAAGAGGGTAAAAAAGCGCAAGTCGTGATTAAGGTGAAGGAGATCAAACTCAAGCCGAACATCGATACTCACGATTTCCAGACGAAAGTGAAGCACGCCCGGGACTTTGTCCTCAAGGGGTGCAAGGTGCGCATCAGCATTGTGTTTCGAGGTCGAGAGATGTTGCATATCGATCTTGGACAGAAAGTGGTCAAGCAATTTTGCGAGGAGCTTTCTGATATAGCGCTTGTTGAAACGCCCCCGAAATTATTGGGCCGTACGATGACGACTATTTTATCGCCGACAGGGAAGCGGCCTAAAACAAACGAAAAGAAAATTGGAGAATCAACCAGTGCCTAAAATGAAGACACGGAAGGCGATGAAGGCCCGTTTTAAAGTGACTGGACGAGGAAAATTAAAGAGGACCCGTCCTGGACGCCGCCATATATTGACGAAGAAGAGTTCGAAGCGCAAGCGAAGCCTTGCCAAATCGAGGCTTGTCGATGCAGGACAAGTGAAGATGTATAAAATAATGATAGGAGCTTAACCATGGTTAGAGTCACTAATTCGGTCGCGGCCCGCAAAAGAACCAAGAGGCTCCTCAAGCGCTGTAAAGGTTTTTACGGAGATCGGAAAAATCACTTGAAGCTCAGTAAAGACGCATTGATGTCTGCGCTGGCGTTCAATTATAAGCATAGGAAGCTGCGGAAGCGCGATTTCCGGAGTCTTTGGATTACCCGAATCGGGGTAGCCGCCAAACTCAACGGACTTTCATATAGCCGCTTCATCAATGGATTGAAAAAAGTAGGCTGTGAGATGAATCGGAAAATTTTGGCTGAAATTGCGATTCGCGATCCTGGTGCGTTTACGGCGATTGCAGGGACGGCTAAGCAAGGTCTTGTAGCTTAAGGGGTCTTTTTTATGGCCTCCCTTCACGAGCAGATTGGCGAACTTCGCTCCAAGTTCATGAGTGAGCTGAGGGAGGCCGTCCATTCGAAGGATCTTGAGAACATCAAATCCAAATATCTGGGCAAGAAGGGGCCCGTTCAGGCGCTGATGCTCTCTTTGAAGAGTTGCAGCCCCGAAGAGCGGCCTCACTTCGGCAAGCTCGTTAATGACTTGAAGGAGGAGTTGATCGCCCATTGCGACCATAGCCTCGCCCGCGTGAAGCAAGCCGAACTCAACGAACGGCTGAAAAGGGAGTGGCTCGATGCGACCCTGCCAGGCAGGCGCACCCGTCAAGGGCGGCTTCACCCGGTCACCCAGGCGATGAATCGGATCATCGATATACTGGTCGGCATGGGATTTTCCGTTCAGCTCGGTCCAGACGTCGATACCGATTATTACAATTTCGAAGGGTTGAATTTTGCCGAGGGCCACCCGGCTCGCGATATGCAGGACACCTTTTATCTCTCTCCTGATCTCCTCCTCCGGACCCACACGAGCAACGTCCAGGTACACGCCATGGAGAAATACCTCCCTCCGATCCGGATCATTGCACCCGGCCGTTGTTTCCGCAATGAGGACATATCGGCCAGATCCCACGTTTTTTTTCATCAGATTGAAGGATTTTACATCGATCGAAACGTCACGTTTGCCGATCTATTTTCGACGATGGATGACTTTCTCGGTAAGCTCCTTGGCGAAAAGGTGGAGACCCGCTATCGCCCCTCCTATTTTCCTTTCGTGGAGCCCGGCCTTGAAGTCGACGTCCGGTGCATTTCGTGCAAAGGGGCTGGCTGCCGGATCTGCAAGCAGACAGGGTGGCTGGAGATTCTCGGCGCAGGGATGATTCATCCCAACGTTCTGAAGAGAGGCAATATCGATCCAGAGAGCTATTCGGGTTATGCTTGGGGGATGGGGATCGAACGGCTGACGATGCTTTTGGGCGACATCCGAGACATCCGACTCTTTACGGAGAACGATCTCCGGTTCTTGGAGCAATTTCCTTGATTAAAAAGACTTAAAAGGCGTAAGATCAGTCCTTCTTTTGGAAGAGTGGCAGAGTGGCCGATTGCACCTGTCTTGAAAACAGGAGGCCCTTCCGGGGTCCGTGGGTTCGAATCCTACCTCTTCCGCCATTATGTACCACCATCGGCCAATGACTTGGCTTGGGTTCAAATCCAAGTTGTTGGCCGGTGGTGGTATAATCCCTTCGAGTCCTGAATCTCATTCAGCAAGGCCAGGATTTCGATTTTTTACCTTGTCTCTTTGCGTGAACGCTATCCACTCGCCGATGCTATAGCCGGCGAGCGAGAGGAGAATGCTGCCGATTTCCGATGGGGTGGGCGGGGAGACGAATTTGAAAAGACAAAATCCGGCGATCCCAAAAACCATCGAGAGAATGCCCGAGATAAAATGCCCCTGCTTTTTGAAGAGAGCGGTGAGGATGGGGATGAGAAGGCAGCTCAGAGAAAGCTCATAACTCTGTATGAGCATCTCTACGACGTTATTGAAAAAGAAGGCGCAAATAATGGCTGCTGCTGAGAGAGCTGCTGTGAGGATTTGCATCGAGCGGAGGCTTTTTTGTTTGGAGAAAAAATCGCTCGAGAGATTCGAGCTGATGGCGCTGATGAGCGAGGTGGCGGTTGAGATAACGGCGGCGAGGACAGCGCAGCCGACGATGGCGGTGATCCAGGGATTGGTGAGGGTGGAGACGGCGACCATGAGGACGCTCGCTCCGGGGGGGATGATGAGGCCAAGGCTCTTGGCGAGGACGCCAAAATAGACCGGAATAATGCAGATCAGCATGGCGAGTATGCCGGCCCAGAAGCTGGCCTTGGAGACGGTGCGAGGCGATTCTCCGGCAAAACACCTTTGTCCCATGTCTTGCTCAATGATCATGAAGAGAAGGGGCATGAGGAGCCATCCGGTGTATTTCGATGTGGCGACGGCATATGATTCGATGGATGCGGGAAATGGGCCGTCGTAGGCGACCCAGCTGAAAGCAAAGAGGAACACGAGGGTAAAGAGGGTGGCTTGGGCCATGTCGGTGGCGATGACGGCTTTAAGGCCGCCTCGTACGGTGTAGAGAATGATGCTGGCCCAGACGGCGACAAAGATGGCGTTGCTAGGGACGCCCATGGCGACTAAGAATTTTTTGGAGGCGATGATTTGGCCGGCTAGAATCATAAACAGGGAGATCACAGAGAGCATGGAGGCGATTTTGCGCAAGAGAGGGGAGCGGTAGATCACTTCGAGAATCTGGGCGACGGTCGATACTTGAAATTGGGCGAGTTTTCGGCCGAGGCCGAGGCCGAGAAAGATCAGGCCGAGGGCGTTGCCAAGGGGGTAAAAGAGGATGGCCCAGCCATATTTGTAAGCCTCATCTGCTGCGCCGAGGACGAGTCCTCCTCCTACTTGGGTGGCGAGGAAGGTCATCATGAGGGGAAAGAAGGTGACGGTTTTGCCGGCTAGGTAGTAATCGTCTTGGGTTTTGATGTTCTTAGAAGAACGTTTACCAATATACCAATAGATCGTTTGAAGAATGAGCACTAAAAATATAAATTTCATAAAATTCCAAAAATAAAAATTAAAAAAACGCTAACGCGCGAAAAAAATCAGTAAAATGGGGAGAAGATTAATGGGAATGATGATGGCGGGAACGGGAAAGGGAGCGGGTGGCTGGCGCGTTCAATATTTTCTTAAACATAGATACCTACCTTTGTGGCTGATGGGAGCGTACATTTATTGAGGATTTAAAGATACTGAAAACAAAACCTTTGCCAAGATCACGATTGACGATCTCTTGGGTTGATTCTCGTTCGTTCAACGTCTTTTGAAGAACTGAATTTCCCGCTCGTGCTGAACGGCTGCCGCGCGGGTGGTGAAAGTCCCCAAATTCCTTCTCCGGCCCGTCTTGGGGTTTTTCTTGCGCGAATAGAGGCGATATCCCCCTGAAGGGAGTTTTCTGATCATGATCATCGCATAACAAAGAGACGTTGATTTGTCAACCGATCATCTTCCCGTCTTCGAGCCGGACGATCCGGTCGGCGAAGTGGGCGATGCGAGGATCGTGGGAGACAATGATGAGGGTTTTCTTCCGATCGGTGACGATTTTGCGGAGGAGTTCCATGATTTTAGCGCCTGTTTCGTGGTCTAAAAAACTGGTCGGCTCATCGCAGACGATGAGGTCGGGGTCGTGGATGAGGGCGCGGGCGATCGCGACCCGTTGCTGCTGGCCGCCCGAGAGGAGATCGGGGGTGGCGCCGGCTTTTTCTCCGATTCCTAAATCTCGAAGCAGCGCAGCTGCTTTTAGCTCGGCGCTCTTTCGATCCACGCGATTCAAGAGAAGGGGGATGGCGATGTTTTCAGCGCAGGTGAGCATGGGGACGAGATTGAAGGCTTGGAAGACGAAGCCGATGTGTTGGCTCCGATACCGGGTTTTTTCGAGATCGGGGAGGCGATTCAAATCTTTTTCTCCGACGAGACATTCTCCGCTTGTTTGCGTTAACATGCCGGCGATGACGGAAATCAGGGTCGTTTTGCCCGATCCGGAGGGACCCATGATCATCAAAAGTTCGCCGTCTTTAACTTCGAGATCGATGCCGCGGAGGGCGTCCACCCTCGTCGTCCCTTCGCCGAATACTTTTGTGACATTCTTGCAGACGACTTTCATCTGTTAACTCTTGAATACAATGGCCGGATCGATCCGGATTACTTTAATGATGCTGAAGAGGGCGGCGATGAGGCAAATGCAGAAGAGGCAAACGCCGCTGAGGAGGTAGAGCCACCAGGGGAGCGAGAAGGAGAGTTCGGTATGGCGGAGGAGCCAGCCGAATAGGGCGGCGGCGCCTATGCCGATGCCCCAGCCGATGGCGGCCACCATGGCGGCTTGGAGAAAGACCATCTTGATGAGGAGCGCATTGGTGGCCCCCATGGCTTTATAGATGCCGAAATAGCGGATATTTTCGAGGATGAAATTAAAAAAGGTTTGCCCTGCGATCGCGACGCCAATAATAAAGCCGAGGAGGATAGCCACTCCGAAATTGACGACAATCCCTGTGTATTTCGCATAGTAGAACATCGTGAGCTTTTGAAAATCCCAGCTGGTGTAGGCGGCGTATCCGGTGATGGCGCGGATCTGACGGCAGAGCGTCTCTGGAGCTACCCCTTTTTTCGCTTTGACGAGGACGAAGGTGAGGACGTCGCGGACGAGGGGGGCGATGGTAGTGGCGTTATTGTAGGTCGTATAGATGACGGGTTGGGATTGGAACGTCCTTGCGGTGGAACAGATCCCGGCGACGTAGGCCCTCCTATCGTTGAGTTCCATCACGTCGCCTACCCTCAACGGGACGCCGTGCGAGGCGAGTTTGTCGGCAGCGCCGATCTGATTGACGAAGACGGCGTCGGGAAAGCGGAGATCGTGAAGGGTCCCTTCGACCATGGCAGGGGGGCCGCCGATGAGAGTCGCATCATCGATGCCAATGAAGACGCAGGTCTGGAAGGCGCCGCTCAAAAGTCTTGCCTGAATCGTCCCCTTATAAAGGGGAACTGCCCAATCGATCCCTTCAAGGCTTCTGATCCGATACAAAACAGTCTCTTTCATCCCTTTTAAATCGTCAATGTACTGTACGGTCGGATCCATCACCCAAATATCGGGTTGCGAGGTGTCGGTGATATAGCTAAAGGTCCTTTTCATGATCCCGACGAAAATGGCCCCTTGCTGACTGATGATGAAGGAGGCAAACCCGAGGGCGACCACGAGACCGAGATATTTCATCCGATCGCCGATCAACATTTTTAGGGCGTAGAGGAGCATTGCCAGTTCCCTCCCAGAGCTTTGTAAAGAGAGATGAGATCGGCGGCGAGCGCCTGTTCGCTTTGAATCAACGTACTTTCTGCATCGAGGAGCGTCTTGAGCGCTCCGAGCGACTCTAACTCGCTCGCAAGCCCGGCTTGCCATAGGTCATTTGTCAATGCAAGGGATCTCGCATCTGCAGCTAGCTGCGCCGTGATATCGCCATTGCGCCGCTCTTCGTCGAAATAGGCGACGAGAGCCCCCTCCACGTCTTGCAAGGCGGAGATCACCGTTTGCTCATAGGATAAAAGCGCTTGCCGTTGGACCGAGTTTGCGGCGTCGATCTGACCTCTCGTTTTTCCAAAATCGATCAAATCCCAGTTGATGCTAGGGCCAATGCCCCAGAGGCTGCTCCCGTGCTTAAAGAGCTTCGAAAACGTATTCGCCTCGTAGCCGTATCCGTTGCCAGTGAGGGCGATGCTTGGGAAAAGGGCAGAAATCGCAATCCCGATCTGTTCGGTCGCAGCCGCTAGCTGCCGTTCAGAAGCTCTGATGTCGGGTCTTCGGCGGAGAAGATCGGAGGGGAGCCCTGCAGGCACTTTGCCGCAAAAAAGGGGCATCCGGCCTGTCTCATTAAAGCGGTGGGAGAGCTCCTCAGGCGGCTTGCCCATGAGGACGGCGAGAGCATAGACCGTCTCTTTCAACGATGTTTCTAAAACGGGGAGAGCTGCCTGGTCGCTCTGTAGCGTCGCGATCTGGTTTTGGATCTGAATTTCATTATCGATTCCTGCATCGAAAAGGACTTGCAATAACTGCAGTTCGCGTGCGTCGGCGGCGATCTTTTTTCTCAATACTTCGATCTGTCTCTGAAGAGAGCGGATCGCGATATAATCGCGCGCCCCCTCTCCGATTGCAGTGATCAAGATGTTGTCTGCCAAAAATTGGCTCGCTTCCCATTGATCGAGCGCCGCCTGCTTGCCCCGCCTGAATTTGCCCCAAAAATCGAGCTCCCAAACGGCGTCGAATCCAAATTGGAAAAAATTTTGCACGGGAGGGCCTGTGATTGCGCCGATGCCCGACGTGGTGGTTCCGCTTGCGAAGGCCACTGCATTGGCAGCGGTCGTAAATAAATTCTGGCTAAAGCGCTGCCGAACCGCTACCGCATTTAAATCAATCGTCGGCCAAAGGGTCGAATTTTGGATTTGAAACTGGGCCCGCGCTTCGATGATTTGCTCTACGGCGATTCGGAAATCGTAATTTCCCTGGATCACTTCATCGATGACCTCATCGAGTATCGGGTCGCCAAATTGCTTCCACCACTGGCATAAATCTTCATCGGAAATCGGCGCTTGCCCCTCGGAAAATTGCTCGGGCATGGCCACTTCGGGCGTTTGATATCTCGGACCTACCATGCATCCACCGAAAAAAATAAGGAGCACGCCCCAGATCCTCATCTTTCACCTTGGAATAGCGTTGCTGCTTCAATATAGACGTCTAAAAGCTGGCCTGCATAGACTGGAAGATCCATCCGGTCAAACTGGTAGAGAACCTGAAGAACCCTTGTATCGAGCCTTTCAATCGTCTCGCCAGTAAAAGAGGTTTTCGGAATGACGTAGGGCTCTATTCTCAAAAATTTCATCGGGAAGGAAATATTCGCATTGCCTCGCACGAAAGCGGTGGCCCGCGCTCCCTTTTGAAAGCGCCAGCAATCCTCCTCGTCGATATCGATCCGCATTTGTAAAGGAGAGACGGTTCCCATCAAAATCTGCGCCGTCTGCAAATTAGAGTAAGATTGTGTGACGCCGTAAGAGTTCGGAGCGTAGATTTCGCCGATATGGGCATTGATTTGCAAAATCTCTCCGTCAACGGGCGCGCAAATCGTCGAACGGACGATGTCGGTCTCCACCTGTTGCAGCTGATTTTGCGCGACATAAACCTGTTCTTCCGCCTCGAGCATGGCGTAGTAGGCGGAGGCATATGCCTGCTCGCTCACGGCCCTCCGATCGGTCAGCCTTTGATAAAAAGAAAATTGGGTCTTCTGGTTTTTATAGGCAATCTGGGCTGCAGACAGTTGGCTTTCGGCTGTCTTCTTTGACGCCTCGAGGCTCCGGGTATCTTGTTTCAAAAGGGGATCTCCCGCTTTCACTAGATCCCCCTCGACTACATAGATAGCGACGACCGGTTCCACAAACGGAGTCCCAATGGCGATGTTTTCGGTCGAGGCTTCGATGATCCCTGCTCCATAGATGGCCGCTCTGTAAGGCGATGTCGGCGCCGGAAATTCAATCGGAGGGACAGGGAGTTTTCTTTGACTCCAAAACACGACCCAGAGGGCGACGATCGCCCCGATCGCCGCCAAAATAGGAAGGATCCATTTCTTATAGCCCATTCAAGCCGGACAATAGAAATTTTCCAATACTTGTGCAACCAGTTTGTAAAGAATGTAGGTTTTCAATATATTTTTAGATCGTAAAATTTTTTAAAGGAGGGTCATGGCATCCACCCCCACTACGCCGAATTCGTTACGAGTCCAGATGGGAGATTACCCAGAGCCTCCTCAAAATGTTGAGGCGCCAAGTCCGCTTATGGAAGAAATGCAACAAATCACGGATCTGTTAGAGAAAGGGCATGCAGCTAAAACGCTATTTTGTTGCGGCGAAAAGATAAAAAAACACATTCAAGCCTTGGACATTCGGAAAATTAATGAATTTATGGACAAATATGACAATCTACAACATGTGCAGGCCATGCCTGTGTCGCTGAGGCGTTGGCAGCAATTATTGATCCAACATTATGTGACAAGACGCCCAGTTGGCCAAGAGATTCCAGCGAAGGTACTCCCGAAAAAAGTGTGCCAATGTTTAGACCGGATCACTCTTGCTTACATGACCCTGTCTGCGCGACGGGAAGGGATTGCTGAGGGGGATCTCCGAGGGTATTATCAACGGATGTTGCGAGCTGAAGAATTTGGCCGAATGAAAACAATCAACGATCACTTTCATCCCCGAAAGCCAGCGCCTCAAATCATCTTACAAGAGGGCTCCGATGAGGAAAAACAGGAGCCTTCCCTGCTGAAACAGGATCGGATAAAAATCGCAGCAGCCGATGAAAATAAAGCCGAGGAGGAGCGATGCGAAAGTGATCGTTTCGACGGTGAGCGGCTGTTTGAAAAACAAGAGGATCCGTGAGGCGAGGCAAAATAGGAGGGCGGCGACTGAGAGGAGTCCTGTCTCGCAGGCGAGAAAGAGGAACATGTTATGAGGCCCGGTCGAGCGAATATGGCCGGGGGCGTCAGGGGGGAAATAGGGATCCGAGCGCTCGGAGAATTGGGTAAAGCCCAGGCCGAAAAAGGGGTGGTCTTTGATGATTTTGAGGGCTGTTTTTTGGTGGAATTTCCGAATATCGTCGGAGCTTTTCGCTAGAGCGTTGTAATTGATCACGCCGCCGCGGTGGACATACTGTTTATAAAGGAGCGCGGCGCTGAAGCTAAAGGAGATCAAGACGAGGAGGGCGATTCGCGGCAATTGTCTGTTTCGATAGGCCATGAGGCCAAACCAGAGGAGTGTGGAGAGGGCCCAGGCGAAAAGGGCCGATCTGGAAAAGGAGAGGCTCATGGCGAAAAATTGGATGGGAAGAGCGAGGATCAGGAGCCAGCGGATTTTTTTGGCCTGCATCCAGAGGGCGTAGGTGGCAAGGAGGGAGAAGAAGAGGAAGCCGCCAAGGATGTTGGGGTGGGAAAATGTCCCTTGCGCGCGGAGGACGATGGGTGTGTGGGCGGGGCGATTCGATAGGGCGTCGAGGAGCCAGCGGCTCCCATTTTCGATATAAAATACAGATTTGAGGGGGCTCTCGCCAAGGAGGCGGAGGCCGATGGGCGATTGGTTCAGGTATTGGGCGATGGCGACAAAGGATTGAAACAGGGCGCCTGCTACAACTGCAATGAGGATGTAGCGGGTGATTTTAGAGCGCTCGTTGGGAGAAAAGGCGGTGGAGACGATCGAAAAAAGGGCAATGGGAGTGAAGAGCTGCAAAAGGCGGATATAGGGGAGAGGGTAGGCGTAAAAAGGGGAGGCGATAATCGAGGCGAGGGCAAAGAGGGGGAGGAGCCATAGGACGCTCCGTTTGATCGGGACAATGCACAGGAGGGCCAGAACAATGAGATCGGAGATATAAAAATAGATTTTTTTGTCGTAATTTGCTGAAACCTTGAGCCCTTCAGGAATGAGGGTGAGCGAGTAATACCGGAAGAGCTTGTCGTACTTGTGCTCAACCGGTATTAAAATCGCTAAAAGAACCAGAAGAAAACTGGCTAAAATAAACCGTTTATTAGACATCTCATCGAGAGTGCCGCTTCCGGTCGATTTCAGTCAAATAGACTTTTCTCAGCCGGATGAAATTGGGCGTCACCTCTACCAGCTCGTCATCGGCGATGTAATCGATCGCCTGCTCGAGAGTGAATTTCCGCGGCGGCGTGAGGATGATGTTCTCATCGCTCCCCGCGGCGCGGACGTTGGTGAGCTGTTTGGCTTTGGTCGCATTCACAACGAGATCGTTGTCTCGGGAGTGTTCGCCGACGACCATCCCTTCGTAGACTTCATCGCCCGGTTTAACGAAGAGCGAACCCCTCTCTTGTAAATTGAAGAGAGCATAACCGTTCGATTTGCCGCTGCTATTGGAGATGAGTACGCCGCGGGCTCTCCCTGCCATGTCCCCCTTCCAAGGGGCGAATGTCTCGAAAATCGAGGTGAGGATCCCGAGTCCCGAGGTGCGGGTTAAAAAGTCGTTTCGATAGCCCATCAAGCCCCTCGTCGGGACAAGGAACTGCATCGTGGTGAGCCCATGCTCGGAGGTCTCCAGCGAGCGCATTTCCCCTTTTCTGCGGGAAAGATCCTCAATCACCGTGCCGGAGAAATTTTCGGGAACCTCTATATGAACCCGTTCCATCGGCTCCATGAGGACTCCGTCGATCTCTTTCGTGATCACTTTCGGTTTGGAGATCGCAAGCTCATACCCTTCCCGCCGCATCGCCTCAATCAAAACGGCCAAGTGGAGCTCCCCTCTGCCGCAGACCTGAATAGCGTCGTCTCTGCCTGGGATCTCCTCGATTTTGAGGGAAATATTGGCCCGCTTCTCCTTCATGAGCCGTTCGCGGAGTTTATTCATCGTCACATGCTTGCCGTCTTTCCCTACGAAAGGGCTGGCATTGATGAGGAACTCGACCGATACGGTCGGCTCCGCGAGAGTAATCGGCGGCAATTGCCGCACGGAACCCGGATCGCAAATTGTATCGCCAATCTCGATTTCTGGGATGCCCGAGAGGACGACGATATCGCCTGCCCCTGCGTCTAGAAGATCGACCTCTTTGAGCCCCATGTGCCCTTCGATCCGGACAATTTTGTGGTTTGTGTGATTCCCATTCCGGTCGACTCGGGTAACCATGTCGTTTTTCCGGATCGTCCCTTCCAGAATCCGGCCGCAAGCTTGCCTCCCCACATAGTCGTCATAAGAGAGGGTCGCCGCTTGCATTAAGAAGGGGAGATCGAGGCTGCCTGAGGGGGCGGGAGCTTTTTGCAGAATCATCTCAAACAGCGGCGTCAAATCCTTTGGCGCGTCTCCGATCTTGTCGATCGCATAGCCGTTGAACCCGGAAGCGTAGATATAGGGGAAATCGAGCTGCTCGTCATTTGCGCCCAGTTCAAGGAATAAATCGAAGGTGAGGTTGAGAGCCCTGTCTGGATTGGCGTGGGGGCGGTCGATCTTATTTAAGACAACGATCGGCCGGAGGCCCATTTTGAGCGCTTGGGAGAGGACGAACCGGGTCTGGGGCATTGGCCCCTCTTGGGCGTCGACTAGAAGAAGGACGCAGTTGACCATCCCCAGCACCCGCTCCACTTCGCCCGAAAAATCGGCGTGGCCAGGAGTGTCGATAATATTTATTTTATAATCTTTGTAAGTGACGCAGGTGTGCTTGGCAAAAATGGTAATGCCCCGCTCCTTTTCCTGGTCGTAGCTGTCCATGGCCCGTTCGGCCACTTTTTCGTGTTCAAGAAATACGTGGCCCTGTTTGAGGAGGCTATCGAGAAGAGTGGTCTTCCCGTGGTCGATGTGTGCAATGATCGCTATATTGCGAATTTTTTCTGGGTCGTGCATATGGGAGCCGATATTAAAGAAAATAGGATTTAATTTCTAGAGATAAATAATGGAATCGTCTAGAATCTCGGCGACGAATGGGGGATTACAGGATGGAAGAGCAAGAAGGGGAATCCCAGACCAGCCGCATTGATGATTTGCTCAAGGAGAAATTAGAAAAAACGTTTCATAAGCAGACTTCGAAAGTCCGCTTGCACGATATTGCTAAAATCGCCTGTGAACACTCTCCGATCGACCTCGCCTACGCGGCCAGCCACCTTCCCCCGAATGTCCGGCCTGTCCTTTACGAAAATCTCCCAAGCCGGGATGACAAAATCAAATTTATCATCAATACGGATAGCGATACTCGGCTGACCCTATTCCGGCAGCTCGACGATATTGAGCTCAAGAAAATTTTCGATCGGATGCCCACCGACGAGGCGGTCTGGGTCGTCGATGACATGCCGGAGCGGAGATTTCGGCGGCTGATGGATCTGATCGACTCGAAAAAAGCGATGCGGATCCGCGAACTCAAAAAGCATAGCCGAAAAAGCGCTGGGAGACTCATGACCTCCGAGTTCTTCGCCTTTACGATGGAGCTGACTATTGGCGAGGCGGCAGCCTACATCAGGGATAATCCCCGGATCGATTTTACGAAGGGGATTTTCGTTCTCAATCACACCGGGGAGCTCCAAGGCTACGTCCCGGCGCGGAATATGATGATCAACCCCGCCCAGACCCCCCTGAGGCAGGTCATGCGCCCTGTCCTCCATAAAGTGACAGTGGATGCGACCCGCGAAGAGGTGATCGACATTGTAGAAAGGTATAAAATTTCTTCGCTGCCGGTCGTTGATATCGATAATGAACTCATCGGCGTCATTTCTCATGACGATATTGTCGAGGCGATGGAGGATTTGGCTGACGAGACGATGGCGAGGATGGCAGGGACCAATGAAAAATTTACCTCGCACGATCCGATTTTGCGCCGTTTCCTTTCAAGGGCCCCTTGGCTTTTCGTCACCCTTACGGCGGGGCTTTTGAATGTGGGGGTCATGTCGTCCTTCCAAAGACACGAAGGGGGCGTTTTGACCTTCGCCCTCTGTTTCGTTCCGCTCATCACGGGGATGTCTGGCAATATCGGGCTCCAGTGCAGCACTGTCCTTGTCCGGATCATGGCCGTCGGAGGCCTTTCGGCAGGGAGCCGGAGAGAGACGATTGTCAAAGAACTTCTCAGCGGCCTTTTTACCGGCGCTGTTTTTGGCGTCGGTTGCGGCGTCCTTGTCTATTTGCTCGATTTTTTAAGCGGCGGAGCCCTCGGGTCAACGACGCCCGGCGCCGTTGCCTCGATCGTGAGCATCGGTCTCGTCGGCGGCTGTTTTGCAGGGACGTTTCTCGGCGTTTTTTCTCCCCTTTTTTTCTCGCGGATCGGCGTCGATCCGGCGATATCGGCAGGTCCGATTATCACGGCGTTTAACGATTTTCTTTCGATGACGATCTACTTTATGATCGCTTGGGGCGTCAGCAACTTTTTCTTTTGAGCTGGACATTGGCCGTTTATCAGCGCTGATCAATAGCCAGTGTCCAGTTGAGAGGGTCTTGTATTTTACATTGTTTTTTGATAGAGTGACTGGTTATGAGATCGCGCACCCCTAGAAACTATTTTGGGACCCAAAATCCGGTCAAAAAGATGGCTGAACTGCTCCCTGAAATGCTCTCCGATCTAGGTAGAAAAGCCCAAGATCCGAAAGAGGAAATCTATCGCTTTTGGCACGAACTCATAGGAGAAAAAATGGCCCCTTTCACTGAACCGGTCTCCTTCAGAGACGGAGTCTTGACCGTGAAAGTAAAAAGCTCTACTCTCTACAGTTTGCTAGTGGCACATGAAAGACCGCGCTTGTTAGCCCGGCTTCAGGAGAAATTTTCAATCCGAAATCTGGTGTTTCGGGTGGGGTAAAAAAGAGAATGACGACAATGGCTGAAGATAAACAATACGATGCGAGTTCGATCACTGTTTTGGAGGGGCTCCAGGCAGTTAGAGAGCGTCCTGGCATGTATATTGGCGACACGCACACAAATGGGCTCCATCAGCTCGTTTACGAGGTAGTCGATAACAGCATTGACGAGGCGATGGCGGGATTCTGCACTCAGATTGTCGTTACCTTGCATTCAGACGGCGGAGTGACTGTAGAGGACGACGGCAGGGGGATTCCGATCGAAATCCACGAAAAGGAGTCGAAGAAGCAAGGGAGAGACGTGACGGCCCTCGAGGTAGTCATGACGATTTTGCACGCCGGCGGAAAATTCGATAAGGGAACTTACAAAGTCTCTGGCGGCCTCCACGGCGTTGGCGTCTCTTGCGTCAACGCTCTCTCCAGAAAACTGGTCGCTACTATTTCCAAAGGGGGCCATACTTATGAAATGACCTTCGAGCGGGGCAAACCGGTGAGTCCTCTGAAAAAATTGGGACCCACCACAAAACGGGGCACCAAAGTCGAATTTTGGGCCGATGAGAAGATTTTTTCTGTCACAACGTACGATTATGATATCTTACTCAAGCGTTTGAGAGAACTCGCTTTTTTGAATAAAGGCATTACAATCCTCTTTCAAGATGAAAGGGATCCCAATCGGGAATCGGTCCGCTTCAATTATCAAGGGGGCCTCGCCTCATTTGTCTCCTATCTCAATGAGGGGAAAATCCCCCTTTTTCCCAAACCGATCTATTTTCACGGCGTCAAGGAGGGGATCGACGGCCCCGTCGAATTTGAAGTGGCCATGCAATGGAACGACACCTATACTGAAAATATCTACTCCTATGTCAATAACATTGCGACCCGGCAGGGGGGAACCCACTTAACAGGGTTTTCGACGGCCCTCACCCGCGTGCTCAATAACTATATGAAGTCTCACAACCTCGTCAAAGCCGACAAGATCTCTGTGAGCGGCGACGACATGCGCGAGGGACTCAGCGCCGTCATCTCTGTGAAAGTTCCGAACCCCCAATTCGAAGGGCAAACAAAGCAAAAACTGGGGAACAACGAAGTTGCTAGTATTGCACAAATCATTGTGGGCGAAGGACTTACGACTTATTTAGACGAAAATCCATCGGTGGCTAAGCTGATCGTTGAAAAAGCGGTCATCGCAGCGCAAGCTCGGGAAGCTGCGAAGAAGGCGCGCGAGCTGACTCTTCGGAAAACGGCGCTCGATGGGGCGCGGCTGCCCGGCAAGCTAGCCGACTGTCAGGAGCGGGATCCGAAACTTTGCGAGATCTACATTGTTGAGGGGGACTCTGCGGGCGGCTCGGCCAAAATGGGGCGAGACCGGAGATTTCAGGCGATTTTGCCGATCCGCGGCAAAATTTTAAATGTCGAGAAGGCTCGGATCCAGAAGATCTTGCAAAACACCGAAGTGTGCGCGATGATAGCAGCCCTCGGCTGTGGGATTGGCGCTGAAAATTTCCATTTAGAAAAGCTCCGCTACCATAAAATCATCATCATGACCGACGCCGACGTGGACGGATCGCATATCCGGACGCTCCTTCTCACATTTTTTTATCGCCATATGCCGGCGCTCGTCGAAAACAATTATATTTATATTGCCCGTCCCCCTCTTTTTAAAGTGACGCGGAAAAAGACGAGCCAATATATCCATTCCGAGCGGGAGATGGATGAGTATTTGATGAAATTGGGTTTAAGCGACATTTTAGTCCGGAGAGCGGGTTCAGAAAAATCGTACGACAAGGAAGAGACCGAGAAGCTGATGGATCTGATTATGGATATTGAGACGTTTGTCAGTTCCATTGAGCGGAAAGGGATTCCGTTCCGTGAATTTGCTGAAGCCAAACAGGGCAATCAGTATCCGCAATATCAGGTAGCTGCCGGAAATAAGCTCCAGTTTCTTTACAGCGAAGCGGAACTCATCGAGTTTAAGAAGGAGAACGGAGAGGCTCAGAAGAGGACGCACGAAGAGACGTTGGCGTCGATCCCCCCTGAAGAGGTGACTGAGGAGATGCGAACCTTTACCGTTAAATCCCTCGCTTTCATGGAGCTCTACGACGTCAACCGGCTGGTTGCGCTGCAAGAGAAGCTGGCTGGTTATCGGTTGACGCTCGATCAGTATTTGATCGCGAATGGAGATCTTTTTGAGGTGCTAGAGGAGGGGAATAAGAAGACGATGTGGTACACCCTCCGCGAATTGATCGATGCGATCCGGAGCAATGGCCGCAAAGGGGTTGAAGTGCAGCGCTATAAAGGTCTTGGAGAGATGAACGCCGATCAGCTTTGGGATACGACGATGAATCCGGCGGTTCGGACCCTTGTCAAAGTGACCCTTCCCGATGCGATTGCTGCCGATCGGATGTTTTCCATGCTGATGGGAGAAGAGGTGGAACCGCGCAGAGCCTTTATTGAGACTCATGCGCTATCTGTGAAGAATTTGGATATTTAAGGGATTGCATGTCGTATACACAAGATGAGACGATCGTAGCGCGCAACGTTGAAGAGGAGATGAAGGAGAGTTATCTTCGCTATTCGATGTCGGTCATTATTTCCCGCGCCCTTCCCGATGTGAGAGATGGGCTTAAACCGTCGCAGCGGAGAATTTTGTATGCCATGCGACAGCTGAACCTAACCCCCGGCGCCAAGCACCGTAAATGCGCCAAGATCTCGGGCGACACCTCCGGCGATTACCACCCGCACGGTGAAACAGTGATCTATCCGACTTTAGTCCGCCTCGCGCAAGATTGGGTCATGCGCTATACGCTCATCAACGGCCAAGGAAACTTTGGCTCGATCGACGGAGATCCGCCCGCCGCGATGCGTTACACTGAAGCGCGCCTCACCGCCGCCTCGATGGCCCTCATGGAAGATCTCGATAAAGAGACCGTCGAAATGGTTCCGAACTACGACGAAACCAAGAACGAGCCGACCGTCTTTCCGGCGAAATTTCCCAACCTTCTTTGTAACGGCTCTTCTGGGATTGCAGTCGGGATGGCGACGAATATTCCGCCTCACAATCTCCTCGAACTCATCGGAGCGACTCTCCTTGTCCTCGACAACCGCAATGTAACGATCGACGAGATTATGAAAGTGATGCCCGGCCCCGATTTTCCCACAGGCGGCGTCATCTGCGGCTATCGAGGCGTCAAAGAGGCCTATCACTCCGGCAGAGGCAAACTGATCCTTCGCGCCCAAATGCGAGTGGAAGATATTGCGAACAATAACCGGCAACAGATTGTCGTCGATGAAATCCCCTACAACGTCAATAAATCGAGACTCATCGAACGGATTGCCGAATTGATCAATGAAAAGACGATCACCGGCCTCTCTGATATTCGCGACGAATCGGATAAAGACGGCCTCCGGATCGTCCTCGAACTCAAACGGGGCGAGATTCCCGATGTTGTGATCAATCAGCTCTATAAAAATACCGATCTGCAAGTCACCTTTGGCTGCAACATGCTCGCCCTCGATCATGGTTTGCCTCGGACGATGAATATCAAGCACTTCATCTCTGCCTGGATCGATCACCGGATCGACGTCATCCGCCGCAGAACCCGCTATGAATTGGCCAAAGCCGAGGCCCGCGCCCACATTTTAGAAGGGTACTTAAAGGCGCTCGATCACCTCGACGAAGTGGTGAGAGTGATTAGAGCCTCCTCGAATCGGGACGCCGCCCGCACCGAGTTGATGATGCGCTTCGGCCTCTCCGAGAAGCAATCCAACGCCGTCCTCGACCTCCGCCTCTACCAGCTCACGGGATTGGAGGCCGAGAAGATCGACGCCGAGTACAAAGATTTGCTTCTGAAGATTGCCCACTATCAGGCCGTCCTCGCCTCTGAATCGCTCGTCCGAGATATTATCCGTGAAGAGCTCGAAGATCTGAAAAAAGGACACAAAGCGGAGAGGAAAACCAAAATCATCGCCGCCGAAGGGGAATTTGCGATGGAAGATCTCATCGCCGACGAGCAGGTCGTCATTGCGATTTCGAGCGACGACTATATTAAGCGGATGCCCATCGACACCTTCCGCGAACAGCGGCGAGGCGGCGCTGGCGTGAGCGGCATGGAGATGAAGAAAGAGACCGATAACTTAAAGAACATCTACGTCGCCTCTACCCACGATTATTTGCTCATTTTTACCACCCTTGGGCGATGCTATTGGACCAAAGTCTGGCAAATTCCCGAAGGGGCCCGCCGAACCAAGGGACGCCCTATCATTAACCTGTTAGAGGATTTAAGCGAAAATGAGAAGGTAGCGGCCATTCTCAGAGTAAAGAGCTTTGATGAAGAGGGGGCCTCAATCCTCCTCGCCACGATGAAAGGGGTCGTGAAAAAAACGGAACTCTCTGAATTCAGCAACCCCCGCCGCAAAGGGGTCTACGCCCTGAATATTGATGAAGGAGATCAGCTCATCGCCGCCCGTATGACCCATCCAGCCCAGCAGGTCATGCTCTTCACCAAGAACGGCATGGCCGTCCGCTTCGACGAATCGCTCGTCCGCTCCGTCGGCAGAGTCGCAAGGGGCGTTCGCGGAGTGACCCTGAAAAACGAGAATGACAAAGTAGTCAGCTGCGAAGTGGTTACCCCCGAAGAGAATATCCTTGTCGTCTGTGAAAATGGGTTTGGCAAGAGATCGAAAGTCGATGATTTTAGACAGACCAACCGAGGCGGCGTCGGAGTCCGCTCGATCATTGTCTCCGAACGGAATGGGCTTGTTGTCGGCGCGCTGAGCGTCGTCGATTCCGATAGCGTTTTGCTGATGTCCTCTGCAGGACAAGCTGTAAGGATTCCGATGAGCGACGTCCGCGTCATGGGCAGATCGACCCAAGGAGTGCGCCTCGTCAATTTGAAAGAAGAGAACGACCTTGTCGTCGGCGCCCAGAAAATCGAAGCGGTTGCCGAAGAGCCTTAATGGAGTTGGTAGAGTGGGCTGAAGCTATCCTCAGACAAGTTCTGCAGGCAGCCTAATATTGGACGACGAACTATACTGCGGCCACCCCAAATTCACACTTTTGGGGTGGCCGCAGTATATAAGAAATGGCTCTGGGTACGCACGATTTTTTGCCAGTCGAGCTCAAAAAGTTGGGACAAAAAATCGGCTCTCTGATAGCATCGTGGACATTTCGTTTTCCGGAATGCTATGCAACACATTGTCTATACTAGAGATCTTCGAAAAAGCTTTGCCGCCAAAAAGGGTCCCTATGAGGCGGTTCGAGGGGTGGATTTGGCGGTAGCGCCTGGGGAAATCTTCGGGTTTCTAGGTCCAAACGGCGCAGGGAAGACCACGACCCTGAAAATGCTCACCACTCTCATGCAGCCCGATAGCGGCGATGCGCAGGTCAGCGGTTTTGATGTGAGGAAGGATCCTCAAGAAGTTCGAAAACGGATCGGCTACGTGAGCCAGGCGGGCGGCACCGATCGGGACGCGAAGGGGATTGAAAACCTCCTTTTGCAGGGCCAGCTCTACGGGATGACGCTGGAGTGCGCCAAAAAACGGGCGGCTGAAGTGATCGAGATCCTCAATCTGACCGACTGCGCTGACCGTTTTGTGAATACTTATTCCGGAGGTCAGCGAAGAAGACTCGATATTGGCTTAGGCGTCATGCACCGCCCCGATGTACTGTTCCTAGACGAGCCAACCACCGGTTTGGATCCGCAAAATCGGGCCAACCTTTGGGATCAAATCCGCTCTCTCCGCGAGCAGGGGACAACCGTATTTCTCACCTCCCACTATCTCGACGAAATCGATCTCCTCTCCGATCGGCTGGCTATTATGGATCATGGAATGATTGTCGCTGAGGGAACTCCTCGAGATTTGAAGAAGGAGATCGCAGGGGACGTTGTGACAATCGGCCTTAAAAAAGGGCAAAAAATCGATCTCCGCTCGATGGAACTTTTCATGAGACGGCCGTTTGTTCGCGAAGTGACGCAGGCGGAGCAAAGTATGCGCCTTTATGTGGAAGACGGCGAAACGGCCCTCCCTCAAATTCTCCGCCTTCTCGATGAGGAAAAAATCCACCTGCAAACAATTGCCCTCTCAATGCCAACCCTCGACGACGTGTTCCTCAAAAAAACAGGAAGATCTCTCCGCGAGAGCGATACGCAAGGAAAATCATGAAAATACTCACTGATATCCGTCTCTTCTACAAGAGAAAACTCCTCGAGCTCCTCCGGAATCCCCCCTTCATCTTCATGGGCATTTCGACGCCGATCCTCTACCTTGCCCTCTTCTCCCCTTTGCTCAAAAATTTTGCTGGCGCCCCTGGATTTCCCGAGGGTAACATCCTCAATACCTTCGTTCCGGGGATGCTGATTCTGACCGCCTTCTATAACGGCCTTTTTGCCGGATGGGGCGTCATTGACGAACTTCGAAATGGGGTGATCGACCGCTTTCGGGTCAGCCCGTGCAGCCGTTTCTCTATTTTGGCTGGCCCTGTCCTGCGCGATCTCGTAGCGGTTCTCTTTCAGAATCTCTTCTTCGTCCTCATCGCGCTTCCCTTCGGCTTCCGGTTCGATCCGCTAGGGATGCTCATCCTCTTCTCCCTTTTTTCCCTCCTCCTCGCCTGCTCCTCGACCCTCGCAAACGCCCTAGGCCTGATCACAAAAAGCGAAGACAAGCTAGCCCCCATCATCCAAGGGATCACACTCCCCATCACACTCCTTTCAGGGATGCTCTTGCCAATGGAGCTCGCTCCCACTTGGCTCCGTGCCGTTGCCCACTTCAACCCCCTCTTTTATGTCGTGCAGGCAGCGCGCGAACTCACAGCCGGCCATATCGGCGCTCCTGTTGTGATCCAGGCTTTTATCATCATGAGTTTGCTGACTGTAGTCACTCTTCGATGGGGGACGAATCTCTTCCGCAAGGCGGTTGCTTGAAAACTCAAGCGACCAAAAAAGCCGAAAAGTGGTATGAGCTGAGGTATGGCAAAAAAATATGATGAAAGCACCGTCCAGTCGCTAGACGCCCTCGCCCATATAAGGCTCCGCTCAGGGATGTATATCGGCCGTCTCGGAGATGGCTCCCACCCCGATGACGGAATCTATGTGATGCTCAAAGAATCGATTGACAATTCAATCGATGAGTTCATCATGGGATACGGGAAGAAAATTGATATTCAACTCAACGAAAAAACCTCAACTATTGCGGTCAGAGACTGGGGCCGAGGCATTCCGCTTGGCAAAGTGATCGAGTGTGTCAGCCAAATCAACACCGGAGCTAAGTACAATGACGATGTCTTCCAATTCTCGGTCGGCTTGAATGGGGTCGGGATGAAGGCGGTCAACGCCCTCTCCTCCCATTTCATGGTCAGAAGCGTCCGCGACGGGGAATTTGTCGAGGTCCACTTTGCGAGAGGGGTTCTCAAGGAGAAAAAGAAGGGGAAAACCAAAGAGGAGGACGGCACCTTTGTCGAGTTCATCCCCGATACGGTGATTTTTAAAAAATTCGCATTTCATAAAGAACTGATTTTGAAGAGATTGCGACACTATGCTTATTTGAACGTCGGACTGACCCTCGTCTTCAACGGGGAGGAGATCTACTCTAAAAACGGTCTTCTGGATCTCTTGAACGAGGAGGTGAAGGAGGATTTGCTCTATGAGCCGCTCCATTACAGAGGCCAGCACATCGAATTTGCCTTTCTCCACGCATCGAGTTATGGCGAGACCTATTTTTCCTTTGTGAACGGCCAATACACGCAAGATGGGGGAACCCATTTATCAGCCTTCAGAGAGGGGATTTTGAAGGGGGTCAACGAATATGCGAAGAAGAATTTTCAGGGGGTCGATGTTCGGGAAGGGATTGTAGGGGCGATTCTTGTGAAGGTCAAAGATCCGGTCTTTGAGTCCCAGACGAAAAATAAGCTCTCGAATAGCGAAATTCGGGGGCCGATCCTTCAAGAGGTGAAAGACGCGGTTCAAAATTTGCTGTTTAAGCATGAGGAGACGGGAAAAAAAATTCTTGAACGGATTCTTTTTAACGAACGGCTTAGAAAAGAGCTGGCTGCGGTGAAAAAGGACGCCAAAGAGAAGCATAAGAAAATCTCCTTCAAGATCCCGAAGCTTCGCGATTCGAAGTTCCACTTTGGAGACGGATCGAAGGAAGGGGAACAGTCGGTGATTTTTTTGACGGAAGGGGAGTCGGCCTCAGCATCGATCGTCATGACGCGCGATCCACTGACGCAGGCAGTCTTTTCGCTCCGCGGCAAGCCGCTCAACGTATATGGGATGAAACTCGAGCAGCTCTATAAGAATGAGGAGATGTACAATCTCATGTCGGCGCTCAATATCGAAGACGACATCGCCAACTTGAGGTACAATAAAGTGATTTTAGCCACCGATGCCGATGTAGACGGGATGCATATTCGGAATTTATTAATCACATTTTTTTTGACCTATTTCGAGGGGCTTGTCTTGAACGGCCACCTCCATATCTTGGAGACGCCCTTGTTCAAGGTGCGCAATCAAGAGAAGACGCTCTATTGCTATTCGGAGGAGGAGAAATTGAAAGCGGAGAAAGAGCTCGTCCGTGGGATTGAAATCACCCGTTTTAAAGGTCTCGGAGAGATCTCGCCGAACGAATTTAAGCAATTTATTGCGAAGGATATCCGTTTGCTCCCCGTGGTGATTCAGAATTTATCCGACGTGAAGCCGACCCTCGAATTTTACATGGGCAAGAACACCCCCGCGAGAAAGACTTTTATTATGAAAAATTTGGTGATTGACAATGGATGATCTGAAAGAGCAGATGAAAGATCATTTTATCCAATATGCCTCATACGTCATCCTCGACCGGGCGATTCCGAATGTGGCCGATGGGCTCAAACCCGTGCAGCGGCGGATTTTAGAGATTTTATGGCGGCAGAATGATGATAAGCTCCACAAAGTGGCGAATATCGTCGGTCAGACGATGCAGCTCCATCCGCATGGCGACGCCCCGATTTACGAGGCGCTCGTCAATTTAGCGAATAAGGGCTTTGTACTAGACCGGCAGGGAAATTTTGGCAATATCTACACAGGGGATCCTTCGGCAGCCGCCCGATATATTGAAACGCGGCTCTCCCAACTGGCTAAAGAGACGCTCTTCAATCCAGACATCACGGAGCAAATCCCCTCTTATGATGGGAGGAACGTCGAGCCAGTCGCTTTGCCCGCCAAAATTCCCTTGCTGCTGATGCAAGGGGCCGAAGGGATTGCCGTTGGGATGGCGACCCATATCCCGCCCCACAATTTTACCGAACTCCTCGAGGCTGAGATCGCCTGCCTTGAGGGGAAAAATTTTAAGATTTTTCCCGATTTTCCCACTGGCGGCATCATGGATAAAAGCGATTACGATAAGGGGCGCGGTAAGGTCAAACTGCGGGCCAAAATCGAGATTAAGGATCCCAAAACGCTCGTGATTCGAGAGATCTGTTACGGGACGACGACGGAGAGCCTGATCCGATCGATCGACGAGGCGGCCAAGAAGGGGAAAATCAAGATTGAGGCGATCAACGACTACACGGCGCAAAGTGTCGAAATTGAGATCAAGCTCCCTCGCGGCCAATATGCGGAGGAGATTCTCGATGCGCTATATGGATTTACCGAGTGCGAAGTCTCCTTTAACTCGCAGATTATTGTGATTAAGGAGGGACTCCCTTGGGAGACTGATGTGAACGAAATCCTCGCTTATAATGCAGCGAAGGTCGTCGAATTTTTAAAACGAGAACTCGAAATCGAGCGAAACCTGCTCCTTGAGAAAATTTTCTACAAGTCGCTTGAGAGGATTTTCATTGAAAACCGGCTCTATAAAAAAATTGAGACGGTCAAAACCCTCGAAAAGATCCATGAGACTTTGAGTGAATCCTTTGTCCCTTACCGGAAAAAACTGATCCGAGAGCCGACTCACGGTGACCGGGAGAAGCTCCTCCAGATTCCGATTCGGCGTATCTCGCAGTTCGACATCGATAAGAATAAGGACGAAATTGCAGCGCTTGAAGAGGGATATCGCAATGTGGAGAAACATCTCAAGAACGTCAAAAAATATGCGATCGATCACCTCAAAAAATTAGTGGTGAAGTATGGCAAGGAGTTTCCCCGCAAAACCCGCATCAAAGCCATTGAGGAGATCGACCGGAGGGCCATCGAGACGAAGGAGATTCGGGTCGGCTATGATTTGCAAAGCGGCTTTGTCGGGACTAAAGTTTCAGGAGCTTCCCACTTCGGCTGTACCAACTTCGATAAAATGATCCTTTTTACTAAAGAGGGCACTTATAAAGTGATTCCGATCCCCGAGAAGCAATATGTGGAGAAATTGGTCTGGACGGGCGTGGCTGATAAAAAAACGGTGATGAACGTCATCTATAAAAATCGAGAGAGCGGCCAAGTGTGGGCCAAGCGGTTCATTGTCGATCAATTCATTCTCGATAAAACCTACCGATTTCTCGACGAAAATGTGGATCTCGAACATATTTCTGCAGATGAGAAAGCAGAGATCGAACTCCAATTTGGAACGAAAGGGGGAAAAAAGATCAAAAATAGAAATTTTCCCCTCAAAGCAATCCCCATTAAAGGAGCCCACGCCCGCGGGTCGCGCCTCGCGAATGAAAAAGTAAAAAAAGTGATCTTGCGCTGAGAAATGGCCCATGTCCAGTATAACCCGCATTTTTCACACAGACGCGAGAAAAGGTGCTCAATCTGTTATTCAGGTTCATCTCCAGTTTACACATGAACGAAAAGTCCGCAGCGATATCTGATGTATTTTCCTGACTTGTGCCATTTTCGAGAGACCTGCTATGTTGACAAAGATGACTCAGGCAAAGGAATCCGTGTCCGTTCCCGTCGTGCCCTTGCCTTTGCCCAGTTCAGTCCCCGAAGGGGACTGAACTTTTACAGTTGACTGGAACGCGTATCACGTTGCGAGGCAATTTAGAAGATTTTCAAAAGAGTCGTTTATCCCAAATCATTTTGTGGCACTACCAAAGCATTTTGTGGCACTACCAAAGCATTTTGTGGCACTACCAAAGCATTTTGTGGCACTACCAAAGCATTTTGTCGCACTACCAAAGCATTTCGTGGCACTAATTCGAGGAAGTCAGCGGTGAATACCAAGTCTAGACATGAACAAAAAGTCCGCAGCGATATCTGATGTATTTTTTTTGTCTTTGTATCTTCAATTCTGACAAATTCTGTGCAATTAGTAATTTGTTGGGCCAATCGATATTCTTTTTTTTGATATGAAAAAACTGTTGTTAGATCAGCATATAATATTATTTTTTCAAATGGCTCTTGATAGTGTGAGAAACACTTTCCTTCCATAGGGCAAATTTTAGAAAATAACATTCTTGTAGGTTTCTTTGCTCTTTCGTTGGCGGTAATTATGTAGGCACGAATAGTGCAATCTGATCTTATACTTATGAAACTACATGTATAGTATTCTTTTTTCCTGTAATATTGGATTAGTTTTCCTGAGGGCAATGTTTTCACCCACGCTTCGGCTTCTTGAAGACTTTTTAGTATTAAGAACTTTGTAAAAACGCTCTGAGCTGATTGGATGACTTGTGATGTGCCTGCAAAATTTATGCCTATCTCTTGCGAACTGAATGCATGTGTATTTTGGGTCTCCGGTAAGGATATCGCTTTCTCCTCGGTTGGAAAAAAGGCAGGTGTTGAAGGAGGATTCACTGTGGCGGTCTGGATGATCATGATAATTTCCTGTTTTAAGATGAACACGGGGAGTATATCGAAAAATCAAATTAAATGCTCTTTTTATGTGATTGCTCGATGTGCTGTTTATTTTTTTTACTGATTGTAAATCATTGAAAATAAAGTGGTTATTATAAAAAATAAGCGTCCTTCACCCACATTATCGGTATCGGTGCAAAGTGAAAACTTGCAGAAAAATAAATTTTTTTTTATACTGCTTGACTTTATCGGAGAAAAAAATGAAACGTTTTTTTATGTGGTTTCCGCTCTTGTGCTTTGCATGTCAGCTCTCCGCGACGGTGTACCGCGTCGTTGGCTATTATGAAAATTGGGCGCAGTATTGGACCTCTTACGACGGAGGAAAATATGCTTCCTCTCCTTCGACGATCAGCCCCTACTTACAAGGTCTGACGACTTTTAATTATGCTTTTGCTTTTTTTCATTATGGCTCATTAAACGGGGGCAATAACGTCGTGCAGCCCGATTGGGGGATTTACCCTTCAGAGTGGGATGATATCAACCAGTATCCTCCCCCTGTCAGTTTTTGGACTCAGGCGACCGATTTAAAAAACACCTATCCAGATATGAGTGTGATCCTGTCGATCGGAGGATGGAATTTTTGTACGAACGGAGCAGGGACTTATGGATATATCACCTATTCATTTTTCTCCGAACTCGTCGCCAATTCGACCTATACCGACCAATTTATCGCCTCAGCGCTCACGATTTGCAATTCGGACACTTACCCCTTTGATGGAATCGATATCGATTGGGAGTATCCCGCTTGCGCAGGGGAACACGGAGGATCGGGCGCCGATTACCAAAATTTTCTCAACTTCCTCTCAGCGCTCTCGACGGCTCTGCATGGAAATTTCGAGCGGCCTCTCCTTCTCACAATGACCGCACCTTCCGTAATACCCGTGTCCCAAGGCCTCGTCAATGGTTCGTATATGTTCGACGGGATGATGTATTCGGTCAATATTTCCGATCCTTCTACTTATTACCAATGGTTGGCTCACTGTGCGACCTATGTCGACTGGATTAATTTATTGAATTATGACTACTATGGACCAGGATATGCTCCACAGAATAACACAGTGACGGGCGATAACGCTCCCTTTGCATCTTATCCGACAACCGCCAATTTTTCAGTTCAGCAAACGGTCTCGAATTATCTGAGCGCGGGAATCCCCTCCGATAAGCTGGTCGTCGGCATCCCTACTTACGGACACACTTATGTTGGACTTCAAACCCCTTCCCAGTGGGATCCAACTCAGGCGCCCAACGGTCCCGGATGTCCATTCACCGGCGCCGATGCTCCAGGTCCTCTGACCAGTCAAGAAGGATATTTGTCCTATATTGAAATCTGTCAATACCTGCCCGATACAAGCGCTTCCCCTATCTCTTACACGCAAAGCGCCTTCCAGCTCTCTTCGACAACAAGCGTCCCGATCTATAGCTATCAACTCTCATCGAGTACTCTGGCTGTGAATTTGGATGCTTCAACCTATTACACTACGGCCCAATACAATCCCGATACGCAAACTTGGTATGCTTACAATCTACAGAGCGGAAAATGGGTCAGTTTCGATGCTCCTCTCAATCCCCCATATAATCCGAGCGGATTGAGTTCTGTTGCGGTCAAATGCCAATACATCAGGGACAATTCGCTCGGCGGCGCAATGATTTGGGCTCTGGATGAAGATACCTATCTCGGATCGACCCCTTCCATTTTACAGACAGTGGTGGATCAGCTGAGTCCGGAAGAGTCTGGGAAACAATAAGAACCTGCTAAATGGGCCGCGCCAAAGCTCCGGAGGCTTTGGCGCGGCCAAACCTTTACTTGGCCCGCCGCTTCTCCCTACCAGTTGAACCGGCCCGTTAAGGTGAGTCCTTGGAACATCAGGTCGGCTACATCGGCTCCATAGAGGACGATTCGGATGGTCTTTAGTCCATCTTGATGGGCGTAGAATAATAGATCATATCCGGCGCTGAACTCACAGGAGTAGCGGTTTTTCCAGGTGGGGCTTTTCCAATTGACGGCAAATGAGACGTCGAAATTAGGGTTGAGCAAATCGACATGCATCGAATCTTTGGTGATCAGATTGGGATTTGTGGTGCTCCCATTGGCCGCTTTGATCTTCATTTGCTCATACAGCAGGTTGAGATCCATCGAAAAGAGGATAGAAAATCCCCGCCATAAATCGATTGTATTTTTGATTCCCCCTCCTCCTCCCAAAAGCCAAGCATGGGAATGATAGTGATTCCCAACAATAAAAGTTTGCCCGGAAGGGGTTCCATCTTGGGTCAGGCTTTGCGTAATCCAGCCCCCTTTGAGCCCAAAATAGGGAGAGAGCGTCCACCTCCCCTTTTGCACTAAGTTTGTAGACCACAGCCAATTGAGCATATCATAATGGAGCGCCCAACTGTGATCGAGCGAGCTAAACTGTCCCCCTCCCAAGGTGAAATAGGGAGAATAGCCGACATCGCCAGATGGAACGGTGAGCTTTTTTTGATTTGTCCCATGAACGCGCGTATACTCGACCCACGTTTGCACCTCGTGATAATCCATTCCAAGGTTCAATTTAAATCCCGGCATAAATTGAAAGGGGCAAGCGATCTCTTGATAGAGATTGGGACTTGTTACAGCATTGGGCGTTGCAATGATCAGTTCGGCAATTTGGAGATCTCCTTCAATGGCCTGCCAATAGACAAAACTAGCGCCCACATGAAAGGAGGGCGAAGGGCAGGTTGGAGGAGGGGGCGGCGGCGAAGTGTCTGCAAGAAGGGGGACAGCCGTCAAAAACAGCAAGGATGTGAAGAGCAGTTTATTTTTCATAGTTGATCCTTTAATATTTGGGTTGGTGGCTCACCCACCGTTTAAGCCAGGCGTCAATTGAAATCCGTCCCGGGCCAAACATCAGCACCATCAGCGCTGTGACTAACACCGGATAGGGTTCCTGGATGACGAGAAGATACGGTTCACTTAAAAATTTAAAGTTCCCGAGCGTCTCTCCGTGCGCTGTACTCAGGGCGGTCAGCATCACGAAAATCACAGGGATCGAAAAAAGCCGCGAGGCGAGGCCGAAAAAAATAGAGAGAGCTCCCACGGTCTCCAAAATCCCCACTTCGTAGGCGTGAAAAAGGGGGGATGGGATCCCGAGCTTGGTGAAAAAGAGGACCGTTCCGGGAATGTCGTTTAACTTGTGCAGACCGGCTAAAAAGAGCTGGTGGCCCCAGGTGATCCTCATGTATAACAGAAAGAGGCTCTGTAGGTTAGAGCCTATTTTAATAAAGAAACCATAGATTTTGTCCACCCAGTAGAGAAATGGATTGCTTAGCATGGCTATCCCCTTTTTTCCGATTATGCTATACTTCCCGCTGTCATGAAAGAAATTTGTTCGTTTTCATTGGAAGAACTCAAGATTTGGATGGGGCAAAACGGGGAAAAACCGTTCCGCGCCGCTCAAATTTTCGATTGGATTTATCGGAAAGGGGCCCTCTCATTCGAGGCGATGACCAATGTGGCTAAGGAACTTCGTTCGAAGTTGACGGGCCAGTTTTCCTTTCCAGTGATTCGACTCTTAAAGACGCTAGAATCTGAGGATCGGGAGACGATCAAATTTCTTTGGGAACTCCCCGACAAAAAGCGGGTCGAGTCGGTTCTCATCCTATCGGGCGATCGGAGGACAGTCTGCATCTCTTGTCAAGTGGGCTGCCCAGCGCGGTGCGCCTTCTGCGCTTCGGGCAAAGAGGGGCTCCTCCGGAATCTCAGCACGGCCGAGATCGTTGAACAGGTTCTCCACATCCACCGGTTCCTCGGAGAAAAAGGGGAGAGGGTCTCGCATCTCGTTTTCATGGGGATGGGCGAGCCTCTCGAGAACTATGAATCGGTCGTCCGGTCGATCGAAATTTTTAACCATCCCGACGGACTCAATATTTCCCAGCGCCGGATTACTGTCTCAACGGTGGGGGTGGTCGAAGGGATCCGCAGGCTTTCCAAGGAGGCGCTTAAAGTCAATCTGGTCCTCTCTCTTCATGCGCCGAACCAACATATCCGGAAGAAAATCATCCCCTACGCGAGGAAATATCCGCTTGAGGAGATTTTAATGGCGATGGATCAATATTCGGAGGAGACAAAGCGCGATATCACCTATGAATACACCCTCATCGCCGGCGTCAATGACCATGGAAAACATGCTGAGGAACTGGCGCGGCTTTTAGCGGGAAAGCAGTGTACAGTCAATTTGATCCCCTATAATCCGGTCGACGGGCTTAAGTTGGAGCGGCCCGCCAAAGAAGAGATCGAGGATTTCCGCTCTATTTTAGAAGAGGCGGGGATCAACACTACTTGGCGCTACACGAAGGGAAAAGACATTGCTGCTGCGTGCGGACAACTGGCGTTGCAAAAAAGTTGATCCTTGTTTACTCTTGAACCGGTATGAATCCTTCGCATTATCTCACCTTGCTCAGGATCTTTCTGAGCCCCCTATTCCCTATCCTCTATTTGGAGAGGGATTCTCTCGGTATTCCTCTCGTGTGGCTCCCTTATCTCCTCCTCCTCCTCCTGATTATTTGTGAATCTTCGGACGTCCTCGACGGTATGCTCGCCCGGAGACGGAATGAGGTGACCGATCTCGGTAAAATTCTCGATCCAATGGCAGATAGCATCACCCATATCTCCCTCTTCCTCACCTTCACGCAAGGGATTGTAGAGCTCCCGCTCCTTTTAGTCTTCGTCTTTTTATATCGGGATCTTTTGATTAGCACGTTGAGGACGCTCTGCGCGCTCCGGGGAGTGGCGCTTGCTGCCCGCTTTAGCGGGAAAATGAAAACTCTTCTTCAGGGAGCCGTCGCCTTTTTGGTGATCCTTCTGATGATCCCTTATACAACGGGGCTAATCACCCTTGCCCTCTTTCAAGAGATCAGTCTTTTTGCCGCTGCTATCGCAGCGCTCTATACGATCCTTTCGCTCGGGGACTATGTTTATGCGAATTGGGTTCATATCAAGCGCGCTTTTTAACAGCGACCTATAGAGTTTTAAATACTCCTGCGCCGGTTTTTTCCAACTGAAGTCGGACTGCATGCCGCGCCGGATCAGCGATTGAAAAGTGAACGGCTCTTCCCTATACAAACGGAACGCTCTCTGAAGAGCGCTATTTAGCGAGGCTTGGGTCGCGTCTGCAAAGGAAAACCCGTTCCTCCGCTGAATCGGGATTTGGAAATTTTCACAGTCAAATACTGTATCTTTGAGCCCGCCTGTTGCGCGTACTATCGGCACTGTTCCATAGCGCATGGCGATCAGCTGGGTGAGTCCGCACGGCTCAAAGTGCGAGGGGACCACCAACAGATCGAGCGCCGCATAGAGCAGGTGGGCCAGGTCCTCGTCGTAGTGGCCGTGGAGCATGACCTGGGGATGCCCCTTGTATTTTTGGCTTAAGCGCTCGAAATGTTCCTGGATTTTCGGTATCGGCGAGGAACCGAGAAGAAGAAAAGAGCCACCCAATTCTAAAGTCGTTTTGAGGGCCTCTTCAAGCAGCTCAGGCCCCTTTTGCGGAACCAAGCGGGTGATCGCACCGACCCAAGGCCGTTTTTCTCGATCTATTCCATATACGCTCAGCCTTTTCCGATTCGCCTCCTTCCCTATCTTGGCCGACTCTGCCGTGTAATGGGCCCCAATCCGTTCGTCTTTGGCTGGATCCCAAATCGTCGTGTCGATTCCATTCAAAATCCCTTTGATCTTCTTCGGCATTTTTCTCAAAGTCGTTTCCAGATTAAACCCATACTCCGGAGTCAAGATTTCAGTAGAATATGTGGGAGAGACAGGGACGATCGCATCGGCATAAACGATCCCCCCTTTCAACAAATTAATCGTCTTTGGAAATTTCGGATCGTCGTCCTGCATCCGATCCGCAGTTAAATAATTCGGGCCCTTCATCCCAATCCAATCGAGATCGAAAGTAGCACATTTCCCTTGGTATTCGATGTTGTGGATGGTGAGGACTACTGCCTTGATATTCAGCTCGTTAAAAACGTCCTTCACGAGTGGGGCGCAAAGGCTCGTGTGCCAATCGTGGAGATGGAGGATATCGATCGGTCTATTTTCCAAACGGAGGTATTCTAAAGCCGCACGGGAAAAATAGGTGAAACGGGCTGTATCATCCTCAAATCCATAGATTTTTTTTCGATGGAAAAAACCGGCCGGGTGCCGAGCTTCCAGAAGATGGAGGCTGCACTCCTCGACTTGGGCCGACCACATTGTGTTTTTGTAGTTAATACACTGAAAATTAGCCACTTCCATCTTTAAATACGGGAGCTTAGAGTGGTCGATAAAGTCATATTTGGGGATGATGATCTCGACGTCGTGGTGGCTCAAAGTCAGTTCGCGGCAAAGGCCGACGAGCACCTCTCCGAGTCCGCCCGCTTTGGCGATCGGGGCAAATTCAGCAGATAAATGAACGATTCTCATGATTTTCTGTATAGACTGAGATTGGATTCCTTGCCAAATATAATCCTTTTTCGCTATGATGATTGCTTCAAATTTTTTGGTATTGGGGCGTCGCCAAGCGGTAAGGCAGTGGTTTTTGGTACCACCATGCGGAGGTTCGAATCCTTCCGCCCCAAAATAAGTGAGAAGATGGCTCAGGATTTCATGATTTTTGCCGGATCGTCCCATCCGGAATTGGCCTGTGAGGTGGCAAAAATCTTGCACGTTGAATTGGGGCAGGTGCTGATAGAGACTTTTCCTGATGGAGAGATCGGAGCGCAGATTCTCCAGAATGTGAGAGGGAAAGATGTGTTTGTGGTGCAGTCCCCAGCCCGTCATCCCAACCATTTTTTGATGGAGCTGTTGATTTTAACCGATGCTCTGAAGAGAGCCTCGGCTCGGAGCATTGTGGCCGTCATGCCATATTATCCGTACGCCAGACAGGATCGGAAAGAGAAAGGGCGAGTGCCGATCACGGCGAGGTTGGTGGCCAATTTGCTTGAGAGGGCGGGGGTCACGCGGGTGATGACGATGGATTTGCACACAGAGCAGATCCAGGGATTTTTCGATATTCCCGTCGATCATCTCTATGCCCGTCAATTATTTGTGAAGGCTCTCAAGGAATTGCCGTTGAAAAAGGCTGTCATTGTCTCTCCAGATATTGGGAGCAATAAGATGGCGAGAAAATTCGCGGAAGGGTTGAAATTGGAGATCGCGATCGTCGATAAGAGGCGGATCGATGGGCGGGACGTGGAAGTCAACGCCCTCATCGGAAGCGTCCAAGGGAAGAGTGCCATTTTAGTCGATGATATTTGTTCGACTGGAGGGACCCTGGAGCTTGCCGCGAAAGTTTGTAGAGAACACGGTGCGGAAACCGTTTTTGCCGTTGTGACGCACGCTCTCTTGATGGGCGGGCCTAAATTGAAGGGGATAGATCAACTTTTTGTGACTAATTCGGTGCCCCAGATCAAAGAGGAGGGGGGGATGCATGTCCTTTCGATCGCTCCCTTGATTGCAGAGGCTGTTGAGTGCGTTATTTCAGCAAAATCGATTTCGTCGCTATTTAAAAGGTAGAAAAATATGAAACTAGAAGTACAGACAAGAACGACTGGAAAAAAAGGGGAGACGAATAAGCTCCGCCGTGAAGGGAATATCCCTGCCATTTTATACGGCGTCAACGTACCTGGGATTCCAGTTCACGTAAAAGGCGATGAGATCAAGGCGATTTTGCGCAATATCCAGCCGGGGCTTTTGGCGACGACTTTATTTGAGTTAGTGGAACCAGGGCACAATAAGCGCCATAAAGCGATCATCAAAGAGATCCAATATAATGTGGCCTCTTATGAGGTCGAACATATTGACTTTGCCCTTGTGACTGAAAGTCAGCCTGTGACGGTGAACGTTTCGGTTCGGATCGTTGGCGCTGCTGAATGCGTGGGGGTGAAGCTCGGCGGTTTCTTGCGCCAAGTAGTCAGAAGAGTCAAAGTCTCTTGCTTACCTAAACATATTCCGCAAGAGTTGACGATTGACGTACGGGAATTGAACGTCGGCCAGTCGAAAACGTTGGCTGATATCGCCATTCCTGCACATGTCACCCCGGTCGCAGCCGATCTTTCCGGAGTGGTTGTCGTGGTCGGCAAGAAAGCGGGAACCGCATAAGTTGTGGCTGACACTGCTTTGATCGTAGGACTCGGAAATCCCGGCAAAACCTATGATCGGACGCGTCACAATATCGGTTTTGCGGCTGTTGAGAGGCTCGCCAGGAAACATGGGCTTGAGTTCAAAAAACAGCTGAAGTTTAAAGGGCTTCTCGCCAGTGGACTCATCGGCGAGGATCCTGTGATTTTGCTGATGCCGCTGACGTTCATGAATCTCAGCGGCGAGGCGGTAGCGCTCGCAATGCACTACTTTCAGATTGATTTGTCCCGTCTGCTCATCTTGACCGATGATGTGGATCTTCCGCTGGGACAGTTGCGGATCCGGATCAATAGCGGCTCTGGAGGTCATAATGGACTTCGGAGCGTTGAAGGATCTTTGCAGACGAATCGGTATCCCCGGCTCCGGATAGGGGTGGGCGACCGAACAGAGGGGGAGTTGGCAGACCATGTGTTGTCCCGATTCTCTGAAGGGGAAGAAAAGCTTGTTCCAGGCGTTCTGGAGCGGGTGGTTCAGGCCGTTGAAATTTGGCTGGACAAAGGATTAACCAGTGCGATGAATTTTGCAAATACGAAAAATTCATCGACTCCGAGCATTGGAGATGGAAATGAAGAAAAATGAGCGAAAAGGGCTCTATGAGGGGATGTATATCCTTAGCGCGACGCTGAGCGAAGATTCCCGCAAGAAAGCTTTTGACAAGATCACTGACGGGATCACCGAGAAAGGGGGCGAGATCCATAAAATTCACGAACAAGGGCGGAAGAAACTCGCCTATGAGATCGATGGAAAACGAGAAGGGTACTATTACGTGCTCTACTTTACTGCGCCGACCCAGATCATTGGGGAGCTTTGGAAGGAGTACCATCTTCACGAGGATCTCATCCGATTTTTGACCATGCGGGCAGAGAAAGTTCTCGACACACTCGAATTTCAACCCATTAAAACCCAAGGCTAACCATGTATCCAAGTCCAAAAAAATCATTCCAGCAGTATGGACAGAGCCAGCAGCGGGAGCAACAGCCAGTTGGAGACGCCTCGTCCCCATTTACGAGAAAGAAAAAGACATGTCCTTTTGTCGCATCGAAAGCCGATACAATCGATTATAAAGATACCGAGACTCTGAAGCAGTTCATTACTGAGCGGGGCAAGATTTTGCCGAGACGGATCACCGGAGTATCTTACTATTATCAAAAAGTCCTCAAAAGAGCGATCAAGCGCGCCCGTCATATGGCGTTGCTCCCGTTCGTAGCGGAAGAATAGGAGAGGCCCCATGAAACAACAATTGTTATTGCTCCAAGACGTAGAAGCCCTCGGTAAGAAGGGGGAGATTGTAACGGCGAAGCCTGGCTATATCCGGAATTTTCTTCTCCCGCAAGGGTTTGCAGTGGTTGCCAGCCCCAATACGCTCCGCAAGCAAGAGAGGCTGAGAGCTGAGCGGGCCAAGCAAGCGGTCATCGACCGGAAAGAGTCGGAAGAGCTTGCCGCCCAAGTTGAGGGGAGCTCCCTCGAGATCCGTGTCAAGGTCGACCCAGAAGGGCATATGTACGGTTCTGTTTCTGCAGCTGACATTGCCCAGCTTTTCCAAGAGAAAGGGTTGCCGGTTGAAAAGAAATCGGTTCTTGTGAACAAGCCGATTAAAACGACAGGCGTTCATATCATCTCTCTCAAGCTGAAAGAGGGGATTGAAGCCAAGTGCCAACTCTCGATTATTCCGGAAGGAGTGGTAGCGACAGGGATTGAAGCGGTCACCGCTCCATTGCCCCCTGCCGAAGAAAAGGGAGAAGACAAGTCTGAATAGTCTCATCTCGCCCGCCAAGCTCAACTTGTTTTTTCGAGTTTTGCAAAAGCGGCCCGACGGCTATCACGATATTGCGTCTTTATTTCAGGCGGTCGATCTATTCGACCGCCTTTTTTTTTGCTATGCGGACGCCGACGCCCTTAGCTGTACTGATCCAGCCATTCCCAAGGATAACACCAATCTTGTGGCTCGGGCCCTCGCCCTCTTTCGACGCCATTATCCGCTCCCGCCCGTTCAGATCCATATTGAAAAGCGGATACCCGTTCAAGCCGGGCTTGGCGGCGGCAGCAGCAATGCGGCCACGGCCCTTTGGGGCTTTAATGAGTTAGCAGGCCGCCCCTATACACAAGACCAACTGATCCAAATGGGCGCTGAGATCGGCTCGGACGTCCCCTTTTTTTTCTCATCGGGCGCCGCCTACTGCACTGGACGGGGAGAAATCCTCGAACCCTACCATTTGCCAGAGCCCCTCTCTGGTTTCATTGCGAAGCCCGCCTACGGACTCTCGACGCCCCTCGTCTACCAAAACACTCGCCCTGCCGAAAGCCTGCCGCGCGACCCGCGCCAAGCCCTCAGCCATTACCCCCAATTCTTCAACGACCTAGAGACGCCCGCCTTCCGTCTTGAGCCGCGGCTCGCTATCCTCCAAAGAGAGCTTCGCAAGCGCTTTGCCACAGTCGTGATGACGGGCAGCGGGACAGCTTTTTTTTGCCTGAGAGGGGAGCCGAGTCCGATTCCTGGCGTCGTATTTTATCCGTTTGGTTCTCTGCACCGTCCCGATCTATCGAGCTGGTATACTGCGGCCACCCCAAAAGTGTGAATTTGGGGTGGCCGCAGTATACATTGATCCCACCATCGGCCAATAACTTGGCGTGTTCAAGATTGATTCGTCATGCGCTGTTGAGCTTGAAGGCCCTTCTCTCTAGACGTTCCGAGCCACAATCCTCCGCCCAAACCGGCTAGCATGCCGCCCCCGATAACCGAGCCGACCGCTGTAAAAAATAATAGACCATCACCAGATAGGCCGCAAATCGCCCCGCCCTTATAAATAAATAATTTAATAGCAAATGATGCAACACTAACTGTAGTAAAATGTGTAACGGGGAGGATGCAAATCACGGCGCCCATCCCAAATGCCAAAGAGGCAATGCCGATCACTAATAAGGCAATTCCAATTTCTCTTTTGTGATCTCTCATCCAATCACAAAATCGGTGAAATTTTCCTTTAGGCGGTTCTAAATTTAATCTTGACTGAGTAGTTAATTTTATACTGTCTATAGGCATTTGTTTTATTTGTTTGTTAAACAGTTTATTGTAACTAAAAAAGAAAATAATTTCAACAGGGACAATATGAGGCGAATAAGCCGTCTAAAAAAGGGGGGCTGCGGCTTTGGCGTCGTTCAATTATGTAGATTTTTTTTGTGTAAGTCATTTATGATTAATGTATTGTGGTTTTTTTGTTTTTTTATTGTTAAGTAAAATATTTGTTTGTGATATAATTTACAATAATAAACATTAAAATGGAGGTAATATGAATTCGGTTAGTGGACATAATAATGCTGGCAATAACAGATCAATTAATAGTTCCGGCGAGAATCAGCCCGTTATACATTCAGCACAACAGAAGACGGCACAAGCTGCAACATCGGCGATGTCTTCAACAGGGACTTCGTCGCCGCGCTCTGCAGAGCCACGAGCTGAAAGCAAGCAAGAGTTGCCACCGGTGGCATTGAAAAAGTTGGACGGTTCGGATTGTCAGAAGGCTATAGACAACTTTGAGAGAGCCCTAAAAAAACTGACTGACCATCAAAAAGAGATTCTGCGAGATGGTGGTTGGTGGCTGAATTGCGCATGTGCAGTGAACAAGGATTTGAGCAAAGCCCGTGACGCCATGGACGCGCTAATAAAGCAAGAAGGAGATCCTAACCTGTATCTGCCAAGCAAGGCAAAGCCGGTCCAGCAGCATGCGAGTGGCGCATCTAGTGGATACTGGGGTAATCAGAATCCGAATAGCAACTAGAACATCGATGTAGACAGCTCCAATTCCAATATGCTAGCCTCTCTTATTTGAATCTAGAGAGGCTATGACAAAAGAGAAAGTGATCCTAGTCACCGGCGCAGCTGGCATGATCGGTTCTGGAGTTGTCCGTTATCTGAATGATTTGGGACATACGAATCTACTCCTTGTCGACGATTTAAAAAGCGGCGAAAAGTGGAAGAATCTGCTCGGCAAACGCTTTATCAACCTCATTTCTAAGCATACGCTTTTTGATTGGCTCTTTTCCAAAGAGGGAGAGGTCGATGCGATCATCCATTTAGGCGCTTGTTCCGATACAACAGAATCGAACGCCGACTATCTGCTCGAAAACAATTTCCGCTACACCATTCGCCTCGCTGAATGGGCTCTCAGTCACAACAAGCGATTCATCTACGCCTCTTCCGCAGCCACCTATGGCGATGGATCTCTCGGCTTTAAAGACGACGAATCTGCCTTGGAAACCCTCCGTCCTTTGAATATGTATGGGTTTTCCAAACACCTCGTCGACTTGTGGATGAAGCGCGAAAATGTGCTGAACCGAGTCGTGGGGCTCAAGTACTTCAATGTATTCGGTCCCAACGAGTCCCACAAAGGGCGCATGGCCTCGATGGTTCTCAAAATGATGCAAAAATCTCACGACGGCAGCGCGGTTTATCTCTTCAAATCAAACGATCCTCTCTATGCCGATGGAGGGCAGATGCGCGATTTCATTTATTTGAAGGATGCGGTCAAAATGACCTGCGCGTTTCTCGAACCGCAGTATCGGAACATCTCCGGTATTTTCAATATTGGGCAAGGGATCCCCACCAGCTGGAATCTACTTGCCGACGCATTTTTTAAAGCGCTTGGGAAGCGGACGAATATCGGCTACATCGATATGCCGCCCGATCTTGCTGGGCAGTATCAGAATTATACTTGCGCAAACAGGGATAAATTCAATAAGATCTTCTCTTCTGATCCAAAGTACAGTGCAACGACTCCGGTTAGCGGGGCGGTTTGCGAATATGTGCAGGAGTATCTGATGAGAAACGATCGATGGTGAAATTAGCGAAGATGTTCCGTCATCTTCGTCCCTTTAAGGCTCTCGTGCTTGGAGACTTCATGCTCGACACCTACACGACGGGGAGAGTGAAGCGGATCTCTCCCGAGGCGCCGGTGCCAGTGATGGAGGTGATCCATCAAGAGTCGAGGCCGGGCGGCGCGGGCAACGTCGTACTCAATTTGACGACGCTGGGCGCGGCTGTCTTCGCGATGGGCCGCATTGGGAACGACCGAGAGGGGGACGAATTGAGGCGGCAGCTCTCTAGAGCCGACACCTCTTGTCTTTTCATAGAACCGCACTACAAAACGCCAGTTAAAAATCGGCTGATTGCCGACAGCCAGCAGTTGATCCGAGTCGATTTTGAGACGATCGCGCCCCTCTCTGCCGAGTTAGAAGAGATTTTCATTGAACGGCTCAAGGAATTCATTCCCCAAGTAGACGTCGTCGCCCTCTCCGATTACGGGAAAGGGTTTTTGACGAATTCTCTCATCCGATCGGCTCTCCAAATTGCGAACAAGGCGAAGATCCCCTCCATTGTCGATCCTAAGGGGATCGATTTTTCCAAATATACAGGGGCCACCATCCTCAAGCCAAACCTCTCGGAGGCTTACGCCGCAGCGAAATGCCCCCTTAACGCTCCGCTCAATGAGGTGGCCGGGCGGCTCCTCTCTATCGCGGACACCCTTCTGATCACCCGTTCTGAGGCGGGGATTTCCATATTCAATACACAAGGGGAGCAGACCGACTTTCCCGTCCGTTCCAAAGAGGTGAAGGATGTGACCGGCGCAGGAGATACAGTGTTATCGATGATTTGTCTAGGGATTGCCAATGGACTCGATATCCAATTGGCCGCCCAACTGGCCAATATCGCAGCAGGACTCTCGATCGAACGGCTCGGTTGCGTCCAGATCACCCTCTCTGAACTGGCCGAGAGGCTTTTAGAGATCGATTCGGATACAAAGGTTTTCGATGAGAGCCACACCTACGCCCTGCATCAAGTGTTACAGGGTAAAAAATATTCCCTCCTCGTCCTTGAGAAAGGACAGACCATGTCGAATACCCTTTTTCGGACGATCCGGAAACTCTCAAGGCAAGAAGGGGAGGAATTAATCATCTATGTGCGCGAGACTGAACCTGACGATGAGTTCATCCATCTCCTCTCTTCTTTACATGAGGTCGATTACATCGTGCTGCAGACAGAGAGCCTCAAAAATCTCTGCAATGCGATCCATCCTCACGAAGTGTATCTCTTAGAGCAGGACAAACTCATCGGCGTCGATTTGGCCAAAGATTTGCTCCATTCTTTGATTCAGCAATTGGTCTGAGAAATGCGGGCTATACTGCGGCCACCTCAAAAGTGTGAATTTGGAGTGGCCGCAGTATAGATCATCGCCGTGCAGGTAATTTCAATGAGGGCGTCTAAGGGGAGGCGCGCGACTTGGAAGGCATGACGGGCGGGCTTCGCTTCTTGAGGAAACATCTTCGCATAGACCTCATTCATCGCCTGAAAATCCCCTAAATCCTTTAAAAAGACCTCCATTCGGACTACATGTCCAAAATGGAGTCCTGCCGCTTCGAGAACTTCTTCGATGTTGTGGAAGATCTGGCGGGTCTGTCCTTCGATGGTCGTCTCTACGATTTTACCCAATGTGGGATCGATGGCGAGCATTCCCGATAAGAATAGAAAAGATCCGGCTTTGATGGCTTGGGAATAGGGGCCGATCGCTTTCGGAGCCTTATCTGTCTCGATTTTCTGAATTTTCATGGATCCTCTCTGTGATTGCGCAAAGCCCAGTCAGCGCTGCGCACCCTAGCCCTGCAGTAGAGCCAATTTTATTTAGAATGGCTTTTTTTACCACCTAAATAAAATTGGCTCTTGCAGGGCTAGGGTGCGCATTCAAATAGTTTTTAGAGGGAGTTGTAAGAGCCTATCCGCAATTAAACTGGACACCATCTCGTCCGATCGTTTATACTCACGCTGAAAATTTCGCTTTTGAAAAATGTGCCCAACTTAATATTTTGCAGATGATGAGTAGAACCCCCCTTGAGACCCTTAACGCGATCGCCCAGGTGGTCTATGACAAAAAGGGGTTCAATATCTTAGCTCTTGACGTTCAAGGGCTTTCTAGCATTACAGATTTTCTTCTTATCGCTGAAGGGAATGTCGATCGGCATGTCTCCTCCATCGCTCGAGCTGTGATCGAAGAGCTCGATGAAAGAGGAGAAAACCTCGTCCACGCCGAAGGGCTGAAGACGGGGGATTGGGCTGTTTTGGACTATGGCAACATCACGGTCCATATCTTTAGCCCCGGCCTACGCGAAAGATATTCTTTAGAACGGCTCTGGAGCGGTAGCAAGATCGTAGATCTTGAGATCGACGTCTCCAAGCCGGCGACTGGCTAACCCTTTAAATGAAAGAAGAACATGACATTCGAACTATTACATGAAAAACTGCAAAAAGCAATTGGCGATTTAGGCCATACAACGCCCACTCCCATCCAGGAGCAGGCGATCCCAAAGGCGCTCGAAGGGCGCGACCTTCAGGGATGCGCCCAAACTGGAACGGGCAAGACAGCGGCCTACATTCTCCCCGCTTTGAATAAACTCACAACGGCGATGGCTGGAAAAGGGCCCCGCGTCCTCATTCTCGCGCCGACGCGCGAACTAGCGATGCAGGTGGCCAATGAAGCCGCTAAGTACAGCAAGCACCTCCCGCATATCAAGACGGTTTGCATCTATGGAGGCATGCCCTATCCTCTGCAGAATAAACAGCTCTCAAAACCCTACGATATTCTCGTTGCAACTCCAGGCCGTCTCATCGACCACATCGAGCGGGGCCGGATCCAATTGTCCCGCGTTCAAATGCTCATTCTCGATGAGGCTGACCGGATGCTCGATATGGGATTTGCGGAGCCGGTGGAATACATTGCCTCTATGACTCCGAAAAATCGGCAGACGCTCATGTTCTCGGCCACTTTAAAGGGAAATGTACTCAAATTATCCAAGAGACTTTTGAACAATCCTCTCGAAATCCACATCGAGCCAGCTGAAACGACCCAAGAAAATATTGAGCAGCAGGTTCACACTGTCGACAATATCGAGCATAAATACCGGCTTTTAGACCATTTGCTCTCCGATGAGGCGCTCACGCAGGTGATCGTTTTTACCGCGACCAAGCACCAAGCCGATGAGCTCGCTGATAAACTCTCTGTGGGCGGCCATCCGGCAAGCGCTCTTCATGGGGACATGAATCAAAGGCAAAGAACCCGGACGATTGCCGCCTTGAGGAAAGGGGCGATTCGGATCCTCGTCGCGACCGATGTCGCGGCAAGGGGGATCGATATCCCGGCGATCAGCCACGTGATCAATTTCGACCTTCCGATGAGCGCAGAGGACTATGTCCACCGGATCGGCCGGACGGGCCGGGCAGGTTCTACCGGAGTGGCCCTCTCTTTTGCCGCTCACCGGGATCTCAGGGTCGTCCAGCAAATTGAAAGATTTACTGGTAAGAAGATGACCCCGACGGTCATTCCCGGTATGGAACCCAAATTTAAGCCTGCCTCTATGAAGCCGCGGAAAAAAAGTTGGGGGCCTCCGAGACGGAGATTCCGGTAATTTTGGGGTTGCTAGGCCCCCCTTTTTTTGATATGATCATCGTACTGAAAAAATAAAAATTGGGTTTTACATGGCTAAAAAACGGATTGTTGTCACAGGGATGGGGATCGTTTCCTGCTTTGGGACGGACGTCGACCATTTCTACGGGGAGCTCCTCGCAGGGAAAAGCGGCATTGTTCCGATCGAGGGGTTCCCTTGCGCCGAGTATCCGACCCGTTTTGCCGGCGCCGTCCGCGATTTCGATGTAGGCGATTACATGGACAAGAAGCAGGCGCGGAGAGTCGATCCGTTCATCCGCTATTCGGTTGTGAGCGGCAAAAAGGCTCTCGAGCGGGCAGGGCTGAATGGGGAGGCTTTGGCCAGGCTCGACAAAAAACGGTGCGGCATTGTCATTGGCTCTGGTATGGGCGGTATGTCTATTTTTTATGACGGTGTGGAGACTATTTTGACCAAAGGCTATAAGCGGCTTACCCCTTTTTTCGTCCCTTATATCATCACAAATATGGGGGGGGCTCTATTAGCGATCGATATCGGATTTATGGGGCCCAATTTTTCGATTTCAACCGCTTGTGCGACCTCCAATTTTTGTATCCACGCGGCAGCCGAACAGATCCAGCAGGGGCGTGCCGATCTCATGCTTTGCGGCGGAGCGGAGGCCCCCATCACCCCGATCGGTCTTGCCGGATTCGTTGCGATCGGCGCTCTATCGACGCGAAACGATGATCCAGCCAAAGCGTCCCGTCCCTGGGATCAGCAAAGAGATGGCTTCGTCATGGGCGAGGGGGCAGGCGTCCTTGTCCTCGAGACGCTCGAACATGCCCTCGCTCGGGGAGCTCCTATTTTCGCCGAGTATTTGGGAGGTTCGGTCAATTGCGACGCTTATCACATGACCAACCCGCGCGAAGATGGCGGGGGAGTGGGCTTGTGCATTGAGGACGCTATTAAAGACGCAGGAATTGCCAAAGAAGAGATCAACTATATCAACGCTCATGCCACCTCGACTCTCGCTGGCGATTTGTGTGAAATCGAGGCGATCCGAAAGGTGTTTGGAGCGCATGCGGGAAAGATTAAAATCAATGGGACAAAATCGATGATTGGCCACTGTCTGGGTGCAGCAGGAGGTCTTGAAGCAGTCGCTACGATCCAAGCGATTTTAACGGGTAGGCTCCATCCGACGGTCAATCTTGACCATCCAGAGCCTGCCCTTGAGGGGTTGGACATTGTTGCTGGTAGAGCCCAGCCGCATACAGTGACAGCCGCCCTTTCCAATTCGTTTGGGTTTGGCGGCCATAATTCGACGCTTGTATTTGCGCCATATCGAGGTAATAGTGCAAAAAGATGAATCGTTCGGCATTATACCGGTTTCAAGGAAGAAAGGCCATTGGGAAGTGTTTCTCATTCAACATAATCGGAGCGGCTATTGGGGATTTCCCAAAGGGCATGCTGAAGGGGAAGAGAGCCGCGAGGCGGCCGCTTTTAGGGAACTCAAAGAGGAGACCAACCTCGATGTGATTCAGTTGCTTCAAAAGGAACCTTTGATGGAGCAATATACTTTTATCCTCGAAAGGCGGAGAGTGTTCAAGCAGGTCTTTTATTTTATTGCCGAGGTGGGCGGGGCGGTCGAGCTGCAAAAGCAAGAGATCCACGATGGAAAATGGATGCCGTTTTCTGAGGCGATTGCCCAGGTGACCCATCAAGAGGGGAAAGCCCTTTTAGCTCAAGTAGAAAAACTCCTTCCGCCTGTTTAAGAATGTTTTTTTTTAGACGTAAAACAGTCAAAGGGTCCCCGCAGCGGCCAGTCGAAGTCTTCGTGAGGCATTGCCATTATTCGGCGGCCTCGCAGCACAAACAGCGGCCCGCCGGCTTTTCAAAAGAGGCATGCTACAGAAATCTTTTAGCGACCCTCGATGAGCGGATCCGGCTCACTCACTTTCTCGATACGGCCCGAGACGGAGATCATTTCTTAAAGGGGCAGGCGATTGAAATCAATGAGGGGACCGAGGCTGGCTCCTTTCTCCGGATGCTCGAATATGTAGCGAGCCTCGCTCTCCATCCCGACCAGATCGTCTATTTTCTCGAAGACGATTATCTCCACCGTCCCGGGTGGATCGATGTGCTCCTCGAGGGGTTTTCCACCGCGGCAGATTACGTGACGCTCTATGACCACCTTGATAAATACACCCTTTATCCTAAATTGAGCTCAAAAATCTTCGCCACCGCCTCCTGCCATTGGCGCACGACCCCATCGACCACTAATACCTATGCGATGCGCTTTTCAACCCTCAAAGAAGATTTTTCGATCCATCGCCGTTTTTCTCTTGGAAGAAAAATCACCGCCGATCATGATAAATTCTGTTTTTTAAAAAAAAGGGGGGCTATGTTGATTTCGTCGATCCCTGGATGGGCGACCCACGCTGACGTTGAATACGCCTCCCCATGCATTAACTGGGCGCCATTTTATAAGGAGAATTTATGCAAGCGCTGACTTACCCAAGAGTGACCGGACGGGACTTTATCCTCGTACTGCTCGCCAGTTTTGTTATTTGCCTATTTGGATCGATTTCGATCCCCCTTTGGTTCACACCCATTCCGATCGGGACGCAAAACTCGGTATGCCTGCTCATGGGGGCCCTATTGGGCGCTCGGAGAGGGGCTGCCGCTGTCTTCGCATTCCTCATGCAAGGGGCGATGGGGCTCCCTGTGTTTGCTGGCGGCGCTGCCGGTTGTCTCCACTTAATGGGGCCGAGAGGCGGCTATTTGATCGGATATCTGATTGCGGCCTTTGTCGTAGGAACGATTGTGGAAAGAAGACGGACCCTGGCCAGTGCGGCCCTGGCATTAGCAGCCGGGAATGGGATTATTTATTTGGCTGGAGCCGGTTATCTTGCGCTGTTTGTCGGGGGCGCCAAAGCGTTGACTCTCGGCATTGTCCCTTTTCTGGCCGGCGATCTTTTGAAGATGGTTGTGACTCTCAAAATATTGAAAGGGAGCTGGTCGTAGATTCCTAATGAGCCTATCCGGCTATACTATAGCCACCCCAAAAGTGTGAATTTGGGGTGGCCGCCATGTCTATTCATTGAGATTGGTGTCCACCATGAAATGGCTGTTGTCGGCTAAGGGGAGATAAGGTCTTTGACCTGCTTTGCAGCCCCCAAAAGAATAGTTCAGGCCAAAGCAGACATTGGATGCATAGTTGCTCGACTCTTGGAAGGCTGAACCGCTATGAGATCCCATATAGGAACCATGTCCGATCACGCTCAAGGCTCGGGTCAGCGGAGCTCTAAAACTGGCGCCAAAAAGATAATTGCCGGCTCTCCCAGAAGAAAACATCAGCCCTCTCCGGTAGGGAGTTCCCGCCCAGAGCATGGTTTCAGCCGTATTTTTGAAAGAGTGGAGCCAATAGATACTGACTTGGCAAATCGATCGGAATCTGACGGGAATTTCAGAGGTCACTTCATGAGCTGTCTGGGTGTCCACCGCCCCCCAGACCCCGATTTCGTTGCCTCCTTGAATCAAATAGCCGAATTGTCCCCGTATTTGCCCTAAAATCGGACTCAAAGCAAAGACGCCGAATTCTTTATTCAACATCAAGTCGTAAACGATCCCTCCGTTAAACCCCGATGAATGGGGGGTTACCCTGAATAGACCCGCCGTGATAAACCCTTGTTGCTGCAAGGTTTTTGAATTCTCGGTTGTTGTCGAGCCTCTCCCATTCCAATCATAGAGGCCGTAGCTGCCGCCGAGTTGTGCGCCAAAACCATATTTTTCTTTCGGAATGCCAATTGCGAGATTGAGACTTGCAAAAGCGCCGCTATTTCCAGCCCAGCTTCCGTCCGGCAAACTTCTAAAACCATCCAATGCGAGGGCAATATCTCCGCCGATCATCAAGGAAGGGCAGTGGCCAGGGTAAGGTTTTAAATAGCGTCTTGACGGAGGGGGATTGTTGGCTTGCCTAGGAGGCATTGCTTCTTTTTGTTCGCCCTGAGCGGTTCGAAAAAAATTGCCAGCTACACCCCAATCGGTCAACAACTGAGATTGAGACTCGTCTGCAGTAGCAGCGGCGATCGAAAGAAGAAATATGAAATAGAGGCCGATTTTACACATACCCATGCTCCTAGCCTGAGTTTATCTCGACATCAGAGCATACATAGATCGCTCGATGTGGGCAAATAAATTTTTATTGATGAAAAAATTTTTTTGGTCTACGATGTTCTCTATTCTTTTTGAGGGGAATAGTCCGTTTGTACATAGTCGCCTGTTTTGTTTGCCTGATTTCGAGTTTTGTCTATTCCGATTCCGAATTGGAAAAAAAATATCTGTCTAATGTCCGGCAATTGACTTTTTCAAGCATGGGCTTCGAAAGGGCGGGAGAGGCGTATTTTTCTCCGGATGGAAATACAATCGTCTTTCAGGCGATCCCTGTAGGGGAAAAACAGTTTCAAATTTTCACAATGGATTTGAACAGCGGTATCCCCATCAGGGTGAGTACGGGCAAAGGCGCCTGCACGTGTTCCTATTTTAGACCGGATGGGAAAAAAATCCTTTTCGCCTCTAGCCACGAAAGCCCCGAAAACGGTGCTTGGAAAGAGCAGCAATCCTCTGAGAATGGCAGGTATAAGTGGGATTTGACGCCTTACATGAATATCTATGAAGCAGATCCCGATGGGAGCCATCTTGTGGCTTTGACGTCCGGACCCGCTTATCACGCTGAATGCTCTTATTCAAGCGATGGATCGGAAATTGTCTATGCGAGCAATCAAGACGGGAGCATGAATTTGTATGTCATGAACGGAGACGGTTCCAATGTAAGACAAATCACACACACCCAATCCTCCTACAATGGAGGACCCTTTTTCTCTCCTAACGGAGAAACAATTGTCTTTCGAGCGGATAGGGAACGGACCCATTACCTACAGATTTATCTCATCAACCGGGATGGCACTGATGAAAGGCAATTGACGTCCAATCAGGCGGTCAATTGGGCTCCCTATTGGCATCCGAATGGAAAAATGGTCGCTTATACCCGGTCAATCAACGGACACAATCAGTATGAGATTTATCTTCTCAATGTTGAGACCGGAGCGGAGTATCGTATAACCTACCAGGCAAGCTTTAATGGATTGCCGACTTTTAGTTCGGATGGCCGGAAGCTTCTCTGGACTTCAACACGAGATGCCCAATCCAGTCAAATATTTATCGGAGATTTTATTCTGCCCGAAGAGGAGAGGCGACCGGGCGTTGCCGCAGAGAGGCAAAGCCCCGATGCATTTATGAAAGCGGCCCACGGAGGATGATGCTCAATATGTTTAGTTTACTCATTTTTATGTTGTTAACCATTTCATTTCCAAGACTTTGGGGTCAAAATCAAACATCGGATTTGAGTCCTATTTTTCCCCCCGACTCATTGCCTTTCACTATTTCTATTACCCTCGCCGATTTTCAGCTCCCCTCGGATAACCTCAACGCATTTGGAATCCAATCCTTCGCATGGGCCGTTTATCAGGGGAAAGCCCTTTTAATAGCTGGAAGAACGAACGGCCTTCACGGGTTTGATATTGGAGATAATAACTTTCCTCCTCGTCAACAGAACACAATCGTCTATGTCGTAGACCCCGACTCTCAAACCGTTGCGACCAAATCTCTCCTCGATCCCTCCTCCCAACTGAGCCAATCGCAAATCGACGCTTTATCTGTAACAGCGTCTCAATACTTCCAAGTCAACAATACGTTGTACATTGTTGGCGGCTATGGGGTCGATACGCCTACGGGTCAGTTTAGCACTAAATCGACAATCACAGCGATCGACGTCCCAGGCTTGATGAGCTGGGTAGAGAGCGGCAATGGGTCAGCAGCGAAGTACGTGCGTCAGAATACTCACCCGCTCATTCAAGTAGCCGGCGGATTTTTGACGCAGGTCAGTCCCCATCAGCCGTTTTTGTTGGTCTTTGGCCAAAATTTTCCAGGATTTTATTCGGCTGGCTCAAACGGCATTTACACGCAGCAGGTGCGGATCTTTAAAATCCTCGATAACGGCGTCGATCTCTATATAAAACCGGAAAAGCAATTCGATCCAAATCCAAACTATCGACGAAGAGATATATCTGTATTTCCAATTATGCAGAAAACAGCTACTAGTTACGTTCCTGCTGTTGTGGCTCTCAGCGGTGTGTTTACGCCAAACGCATTAGCAGGTATTTGGACAGTCCCCGTAATGATCAAAGGAGACGGCGCTTCATCCATGGCTGATCCCGCCGACCCCAATACATTTAAACAGGGGATGAATAACTATGATTGCGCCCGCGCAGGTCTTTATTCAAAAAGTACGAACGATATGTATCTTCTGTCATTTGGGGGGATCAGTTATCTCCAAGTGAGCGGCGGAATGATTGTGCCCGATGAGGAGCTCCCTTTTACTAATAGCGTGACCACCGTGAAAATCGATGCAAATGGAAATTTTTCTCAATATTTAATGGCCAACCAATACCCGACTATTCTTTCTCAATTTACCCATCCTGGATTTCCCCTTTTATTTGGAGCTGAGGCGAGATTTATACCCGCTAATCATGCACCTCTTTTTCCAAACGGTGTTTTTTCCTTTGATGATCTAAGCTCCTCGCCGACTCTCTTGGGGTACATCGTAGGCGGCATTCAAAGCACTTTAGGTAACACGATGGATATTGCAGATTCTGCGGCCTCCCCCTATATCTTTAACGTATATATACAGAAACGGTATACCACCATTGGCCAATAACTTGGATTTGAACCCAGGGGGTCTCTAATGAGGATGCTGATCCTTTGCTCGACTGGGCAAAAGAGTACAAATTCCCGAATAGAGATGATCGAGGCAAACCTCACTGGGATGCAAGGGGTGGTATGGATCATATCCATCTAGGCCCAAAACATATTCCGGTAAACAATTAAAAGGAGGGGAAATCATGCATATGCTCATTTTGATAGAAAGAGATCCTCCTTCGTATGATTCCTGGCCGAGTTTAATACAAAAGAAAAAAATTCCAGACTTGTCTGTACAAGAGGCGGTTAGTAAGTATCAAGGATTTGAAGGCGAGTTGGTGTGTTTTTTTGAAGTCAATGGAAATACATCTGAGTTTAAAAAAAAAATTAATGAATGTTTAAGAGTGAAAGAATTGGGGAATTGTTTTTTGTTGCATGTCCTTTCTAGTCCATCAGAGATGCCAATTTTTCTGAAAGATCAGGCGATTAAACTAGGGTATGATGTTGGGGCGTGTGACGAAGAAGCAACCATTTATTCTTCCATTTTTCATGAAATAATTTTCGGCTATTTTGATGAGCTAGTTGTTTATAAAGATCTGTTAAATGAGAACCTTCTCTTCCCAGATAGATCTTTAGCTGAAAAATATGTTGAAACGCATAATGAATTGTCGGCTCAAGGGAAAGGCGTAGAAGACTACATGGAAATGATTATTTACGAGATTTGGAAACATAAAGGTTATACTGCGGCCACCCCAAAAGTGTGAATTTGGGGTGGCCGCAGTATATATTTTGCATTTTGTGCTGCGAAGCGCGTTTTGCAACCCCTCTATTTTTTTTTAATTTCCATTCCGTCTCTCATTCTATTATTTGCAGAGACCACGATCTCATCGCCTTGACCGAGCCCATCGATAATTTCGATATAAGAGCCATAATCTCGGCCTATCTTGACTTCCCGGAAATGGATTTTATTATTCGCTCCCACCACAGCAATATAAGGGGGGCCTGCACGGATAATTACCGCCTCTATCGGAACAATAAAACTCTTTTTTTCTGGGCTAAATTTCAATTTTACTTCAGCGTAAAGACCCGGTAAAAGCTCCCCTTTTCTATTGTCTATATTAATTTGAGTGAGTAAAGTGCGGGCCACTGGATCCAGTGCGCCAGCATTTCGATCGACCCTTCCGATAAATATTTTTTTTGGAAACTGGGGAATTCTGAGTTCAGCTTCCATTCCATCTTTAATCAAATGAAAATAATTTTGAGGCACATTAATAAAGGCACGCAATACATCTGATTTAGCAATTTGAAACATTTGCTGCGCGTAATTATTGCTTCCAGCAGTAATGAGCGATCCGATATCGATGGCCCTTTCGATAATCGTTCCATCAAAAGGGGCGTACAAATTTTTAAATCCCTGTAAGTACCTAAATCGTCCAAGCCGCCCTTTTGCCGCTTCTATATCAGCAAGCGCCTGCTGGTGATCTGCCACCATTTGATCGATCTCCTCTTTGGAGATGGCTTCAGGATTATGCTGATACAGCCGCAAGCCCCGGTCAGCTGTGATTTTTGTGATGTTTTCTTTGGCCATTGCCGCGCCCAAATCGCCTTCAGCTTGAATCACTTCTTGATCTACGTCAGGGGTATCGATATGAGCTAGGAGATCGCCCTCTTTCACTTTATCTCCAATATCGACAAGCCAATTGAGCAAATAACCGTTTGTCCGTGCCCAAATCGGGGTGATATTGATGGCATCTAAAAAACTCGGCAGCACGAGTTCGCTGTCTTTATGTTCAGCATAAACTTTCATAATTCGTACTAGAGGAGGCCTCTCTATTTCTTTAGAATGGGCGACCCGTTCTTCTACACGAGATCGGTAAAGAAAATAAAAGGGGGTAAAAAGACTTAAAAGGAGGAAAAATGCCGCTCCAAAAATCATCAATCTCTTGTCCTTCACCGAGACTCCAAATAGGGATTAGATTGTTTGCGTAAGGATGAGAACATGACTGGAACCAAAAATAAAGTCGAAATCGTGGCTACAAGAAGCCCTCCGACAACGGCTCTAGCCAGCGGCGCCTGCGCTTCTGCCCCAGCCCCAATTCCTAAGGCCATCGGGAGCATGCCAACAATCATGGCGCAGGCTGTCATTAATATAGGCCGAAGTCTCGTCTTGCCGGCAGAAAGCGCTGCATCCAAGGGACTTTTCCCCTGGAGCAATTCCTGATTTGCAAATGTAATCAAGAGAATGCTATTGGCTGTAGCCAGTCCCATCACAACAATGGATCCCATCAAAGAAGAGATGCTGATGGAAGTAGAGGTGAGAAATAGGGCCCAAAAAATGCCTGCTAGCGCTCCAGGAAGTGCAAAAATGATCACAAAAGGATCTACCCAGGATTGAAAATTGATGACCAGAATAAAATAAATAAGGAGAATGCTTGCTATCAGTCCCAGTCCCAGTAATTTAAAAGAGCTATGCATGGTGCGGACCATCCCCAAGAGGCGGATTTCATTGCCGGGAGCCATTTTAGGTTGTAGTTCATCGATAATCTCCTGAATTTGGGTCGAAACAGCTCCTAGGTCGATTCCTTCGATATTTGCATAAATATCATAGGTTGGCTGGATGTTATAGTGATTGACTACTCCAGGAGTCGTTCTACGTTCTAATGTCGCCAGATTGCTCAAGAGCTCCGACGTTTTTTGTTCTAGTGGAGGAAGACGGCTGCCGGAAGACATTTGGGGTTGAGGGCTGGCTCCTGAGGGTTGGATTCTCTCCGAAGAAGGATAGGAAATGGGCGTCCGCATCAATGCTTCGATGCTATCGACCCGATATTTTGGAGTCTGGACCGCAATGAGATAAGGAAGTCCCATTTTTTTATTGATCCAGAAATTCGGCGTGACGACTGTGCTGTCGCTATTTGTAATTAACAGGTTATTTGCTACATGATTCTGAGTCAGATTGACTTGCGTTAATAGAAGACGGTTGACGTTAACAAATAGTTCAGGGGCGTCGACGTCTTGATGTAAATGGACGTCGACAGCTCCTGGGATGCGTGAAATGCGATCGACTAATTCTCTGGCGACTTCTAAATTGTTCTTGTCGTCATAACCGATCACTTTCACATCGATAGGCGCCGGCAGCCCAAAATAGAGGATCTGGCCGATCAGATCAGCGGGTTTGAAATAGAAGGTGCACTCAGGAAACTGCTGGGTTAAATGAGTTCGAAGCTGGTTTTGATAAAATGCAATTTTATGTTTTCTTGAGGGCTTAAGGGAGATGAGAATTTCACCGTCCCATGTTCCGATCGTAGCATTATCTCCGAAAGCCAAAGTGTAGGGAATAGGATTCAGCCCGATATTGTCCGAAATAGAGAGAATTTCCTCTTTGGATATGATTTTTTGGATCTCTTCTTCGACATCTCCAAAAATCTCCTCTGTCACCTCGATACGCGTCCCTGGAGGAGCTCTGACATGCAATCTAAGTTGAGAAGAGTTTGAAGAGGGGAAAAAATCGGTGCCTATGAAGAAAAATAAAATAAAAATGCTGCAAAAAATCAAACCAAAAACAGAGAAGACTGTTCCCCGATTTTCTAAACACCATGCCAGCGCTTTCTCATACCTCTCTTGCCAATGGACAAAGAAGGGTACTGTTTTTAATTGATGTTCTTTATATAAACGCCAGATCATCACAGGAACTAAAGTGCGGGAGAGAAAGTAAGAAACGGCGATGGCGAAAACTGCAGAATAGGCAAACGGGACAAAAAGGAATTTCGAGGGCCCAGCCAAAAGCGCAATCGGTAAGAATGCAATACAGATGGCCAGAGAGGAGACAAAAGCGGGGACGGCGATCTGATTAGATCCCTCCATGACCGCTTCATGTAATGGTTTTCCCAGACTTAAATTCCTGTGAATATTTTCGACTGTGATTGTCGCATCATCGACTAAGATCCCAATGGCTAATGCCAGTCCTCCTAACGTCATCAAATTTAAGGAGTAGCCAATGAGATTTAAAAATAGAATGCTAGCCAAAATCGAAAGGGGAATAGAAATAATAACGATTGCTGTATGGATCCAACTTCTGAGGAAGAATAAAATAAGTATTCCTGTAAGCAGAGTGGCTAAAATGCCTTCTTTAAATATATTTCCGATGGCCTCTTTGACAAAGATCGATTGATCGCCTTGGAGATTCATTTCAATTCCAACAGGGGCCGCAGCGCGAAGATCAGGCAAGAGTTCCTTTAATTTTTCAATGATCTCTAAAATCGATGTGTTCCCGTTTTTGAGTAGGCTCAACAGCACAGATCGATGACCATTATTCCGCACGATATTGATTTGAGGGGGAAATCCTTCGTGTGCAAATCCTACATCTCTTAAATAAATAATGGATCCATCTTTTACAGCGATGGGGATGTTATTATAATCATCGGGGATGTCGAGTGTATTATTTGCATTGAGAAAATAGTCGATTTTTCCAATTTTCGCATCTCCGGTTGGGATGATGATATTTTGTCGGTTGATCGCATTTTGAACATCTGCTGGAGAGAGCCCTCGAGCTTGCAGCGCTTCGGGGTAGGTGTCGATCATTAATTCTAGAACCTTTCCACCAAAGGGCGGAGGTAAGGTGAGTCCTTGGATCACTGCGATTAAATGCCTTAATCGATAAGAGGCATAATCATAGAGATTGTGTTCTGGAATTGTATCGCTTGAAATCATCAATTGAACAATAGGAACGGTCGACGGAGAATAGAGCAAAATCACAGGAGGGGTGATCGCGACGGGCAACCGGCGTAAAATTTCCTGAGAAGTGGCAGTGATTTGAGCCATGGCAGCTTGGATTTCTGTATCTGGGTGAAAATAGAGCCTGATTAAGGCGAGTCCATTGAGTGTTTGAGACTCAATCCGTTCGATGCCGTTCACCGTGCTGGAGAGGGAAAATTCGCTAAACGAGGTGATCCGCTCTTCAAACTCTTTGGCTGTCATTCCCGCATAAGACCAGACCACGCTGACTACGGGCGTGTTGATATCGGGAAAGACGTCTTTAGGGATGCGAATGGCAAACCAGGTTCCAAAGAGGAGGATCGCAAGCGCCGTAACGACAAAGGTGTAGGGACGAGAAAGGGCCAGTTTGACGATCCACATAATCTATTCCCATCCTCCGCCAATCGCTTTGATCAAGTGGATTGTATGAAGATAGCGCAACTGAAGCAGCTGAAGGGAGCGTCGCTTTTCGTCAAGAGTCATCCGTTCGCGGTTCGCGGCCCCTAAGTAGCTGGAAAGTCCGAATTTATATCGATCTAAGGCGATTTTGTGGGAAATTTGGGTGGCGTCGATGGCTGTGTCAATGGACTCCATTTCATGAGCGATCCAATCCAATGAAGCGAGGGAATCTTCCACCTCTTGAAAAGCGGCCAGAATTTTTTCCCGGTAAGATGCGACCGCTTCATTGAATTTCGCGGTAAATAATTCCACATTGGAGCGTCTTTCGCCTGCGTCAAAGAGAATTTCAATGAGATTGCCGCCAATTAACCAATTATTTTTGACAGTTTTAATAAAATCATTTGAAAGAATATCCAAAACACCTGTGAGATCGATTGAAGGGAAGTAAGAGGCATAGGCCACATTGATTTCCGCGTGAAGAGCAGCCATTTTCCTCTCTTGTTCTGCTACATCAGGTCGGCGAAGTAATACTTTTGCAGGAAGATCGACTGGAATTTGTGGAGGCAATGTCCTGAGCGGCATGGGATCGAGCTTGAATTCGGAAGGAGATGTGCCGATCAGCACCGCGATTTGGTTTTCAAAAAGAACCCTTGTTCTTAACGCGTCATAATATTCTGCTTCAACAGTCGAATAATCAGTTTGATAGGTAGTGACGTCTGTGTAATCGATCAATTGGGTTTCATAGCGAGATTGTTGAATATGGAGAGCTGTTTTCCTCGTTTGTAAGATTTCTCTCAAAACATCAATTTGGGCGTCTTGGATACGAAGCTGAAAATATGCATTGGCAAGGTCTGTGGTCAGAAGGAGCAGCGAGGTTCGGTAGCCCTCTACCTCTGATTCTGCTTGGAAAAGAGCCGATTGATATTGACTCCTCCACTTTCCCCAAAAATCGAACTCGTAGAGTAAAGTGAAAGGGAGAGTATATTTATCGATATGGTTTTTTACTAAAACAGGGGGGGGATTAGAAGCGGAACCCAAAGTATGGACGGTCGAAGGGGCATTACTTGCTGAAGGGTCGAAATTGAGCTGGGGGAACAGTCTCGATTTTGCCACTTTGGCAAAATCTCTCGCTTGTTCTACTCGCTGAGAGGCTGCTAATAGAGAGGGATTGCTATGAATCGCCTGATCCATCAAACGGCCGAGTTGCGGATCTTGAAAAACTTCCCACCAACATTGAACTGGCGGGTGCGCCACCATTGTTGGATGGGTTTTCCAGGAGTGTGCGATGGGGATTTCGGGAGTTTGGTATTGGGATCCTACCTGACAGCCCGACAGAATGAGTCCTAGCAGAGTGATTTTTGGATTTATGATCTGTCGCATATAAATCTGGATGTAACAGGATCAGTATTTTTAATAAATGGCCAATGTCCAGTCAGAGATCGTCTAACAATATACTGCGGCCACCCCTTATCCCCTCTTTGGCTTAACGCCGATCGTGATATGAAATCCAAATTCGTTTTTCGGCAATCCATACTTGGCCCGGAGGAGATCGAGTTCAGGGGCGTCCACCTCAATTAAATAGACCGATTCGATATCGCTCCAATTGGGCGGTTGAACAATTTTGCATTCGAGGGGAGTGAAGTGAAATACTCTACCGCATTCTTCAATGTTCATCTCTCTCGCATCTGCTGCATAGATCACCGAAATGTGGGCTCCGACCAACTCCGGTTTGCCAAAATAGGGGGGTTCCTCAAATCCTTCGGAGTCAATAAAATGGATGAGTTCGTGAATGTAATCGTCATCGACGTCTAGATAGACGAATCCATTATCATCTTCTTTTAATACCCCGCAATAGGGGAATTGGGCGATCGCAGAATCGGGGATCTGTGGGATCTCCAATCTAGGGGCGGAGGCGAGCAGATATTGCATTCTCCGTATAGAAGTTCTCTCTGACACGAATGGGGGTAAAGATATTTTTTCTTCCCTCGCTGAGATCGAGGCTATAGGGGAAGAGAGGATGGCTAAAGAAATGATTTCAGGAATTTTTTGATTCATCATACTTTCCACACCCTTTTTGTCTTATTGTAATCATATTGGTTTATAGTTTCAACTGTGTTTTTTCTATTTTAATAATCTTCATTTTTACAATTTTCATTATGCCGCAAGGCTCGCAACAGAAAAAAAATATTGTTGAGATCTGACTGTTTGATTATGATTTTGCCTTGTGGAATTCGCGAGACGGCAAGGACTTTTTATCACTTTTGAGGGGGGTGAGGGGGCGGGGAAGACGACTCTGATTGAGGCGATTGCCCGCCAGCTCACCTCTGAGGGGGCCACGGTTCTTAAAACGCGTGAACCGGGCGGTACGGGTCTTGGCGAGGAAGTCAGGACTCTTCTCCTCCGGCACGCGGGGCCTATTTCCCCCTATGCGGAGATGTGCCTCTTTTTGGCCTCGCGCGCGCAGCACATCTTAGAGGTGATCGGTCCTGCCCTTGAGGCGGGGATGGTGGTGCTCTGCGACCGATTCAATGACTCGTCGGTCGCCTACCAGGGGGCTGCTCGGGGACTTGGCATGGGAAAGGTCTCTGAAATTTGCGAATTCATTTCACAAGGGCTCAAGCCGAACCTCACTTTGTATCTCGATTTAGATCCTGAGCTCGGTTTAAATCGGGCGGCCAGGGTCCGCAAGCAGGACCGGATCGAGGCGGAGACGCTGATGTTCCATAAAAAAATTCGGGAGGCTTATATCGAGATTCATCAAGCAGACTCGCATCGCTTTCGCTTGATCGATGCGACGCTTCCTTCTGAACGGGTCTATCAAGAGGCGATGAAAATGATTCTACCTTTCACTTCGGGGGGCTAAACGGTGTTCGAGTCTATTTTGGGAAACGGGCCGATCAAAGCCTACCTAGAAAAAGCTATGTTGGAAAATCGGCTTCCCCAAACGCTCCTTTTTTCAGGGCCGGACGGGATCGGCAAAAGCCTATTTGCGAGGGGATTGGCAACGGCTTTACTCGGATCGGAGAGATCGTCCGATTTGCATCTGCTGAAACCGGAGGGGAAGAGCGGTCTCTATCCGATCGACACGCTCAGGGAAATGATCGACAAAGAGCATGAAGCTCCGTTCGAGTCTGCCGGAAAGGTGTTCATTTTAGAAGCGGCCGAGCGGATGCAGCCTGCGAGCGCGAATGCTTTGCTCAAGACGCTTGAGGAACCGTCGCCAGATACGACGTTCATCCTTTTATCGAGCCGCCCGCAGGAGATCCTCACGACCATTCGATCGCGCTGTTCGATGATGAAGTTTCAGCCGCTATCGGAGGAGGAGATCGCCGCTCTGCTCCAGGCGAAGGGGCATCCTATCCGGTACGCAAAGCTCTCTCACGGCTCCGCGGGACGGGCTTTTGAGCTCGCTGAGCACCCTGAGTTTGAGGAGCACAGGAAGATTCTGTTTCGGTTGTTAGCGGAAAGGCGTCCCTATCCGGAACTGACTCTGGAACTGACCCAGCTAGAAGAGCTGGTCGAGGAGGGGAGTGAGGAGGATCCGGTGCGGGTGAATCGGAGGGTAGAGTATCTCTTTACTTTCATCTTAATGTGGCACAGGGATCAGCATGTACGAAAAATAGGAGCGTGTGAGGAGCTCCTTTTTTTCCCCGGCGAGCCTCAGCGAGAGCCGGCGGATTTAAGGGGGGTAGAAAAGGCGGTCGAGAGGGCTCGGCTCGCCGTTCAGAGGAACATGAAGCTCTCCCTGTGTCTGCAAAGCTTGATTCTGTGACAGCTCCTTATCTTAACTTCCCCGACCAGCCGAGCTTAGTCCGGAGCGTGGAAAAATACTCATGCCGGTCGAGATTGACCCATTTGAATGCGCGCGACGAGCGTTGAATGGTTAGACTTGTCCCGCTCTCCATCGAAATGGCCTCCAGCCCATCGGCCCTCACCTCGATCGGCCCATAGTCGCTTAAGTACTTCACTTTAATTTTCCGGCCGGGAGATAAAACGATGGGCCGATTCGAGATCGTATGGGGACAGATCGGGGTGATCACGAGCGCTTCCAAGTCAGGGCTTAAAATCGGCCCGCCTGCGGCCAAGGAATAGGCGGTCGATCCGTTCGGGGTCGCAATGATAATCCCGTCGGCAGTAAATGTGTTCACATAGATCCCGTCCACCTCGATCGCAAGTTCGATCAGGCTGTAGTTTTGGGCCCGGTGGATGACGATGTCGTTGACTGCGCGAAGAGCGCCTGCTTCCAGCATCAGCCGGTGATCGATCTTGTAGGCGCCATTGAGGAGATCGGTCAAGCTCGGGTAGATATCTGTGACCGGCACATCGGCCATAAAGCCAAGATGGCCCAAATTAATGCCCAAAATGGCGGCGTTCAGATGGCTGTAGCGGTGGCAGAGCCGGAGGATCGTCCCGTCGCCCCCCATCGAGATCAAAAACTGGATCTGCATCGGATCGACCGAAGAGAGGGGTTTCGCTCCAACGGCCTCTGCTTTTTCATCTTCGGCTACAATTACAACCCCTTGAGCTTCAAGAAATTCGCGGATTTGGCCTGCCAACTCAAACGATTGCTGTTTCTTCTCGTTTGGAAAGAGGGCGATCATCAACATCGAAAAACTCCTGTAGAATCCGCTTTGCAATCGATTCGGCGTCTAAACCCAATTCTCTCATAAGTTCGGTATTGCTGCCAAATTGAACCCACATATCGGGTACGCCGAAATTCAAAACTTCGGCAGCCCGGATCCCACTTTGGATCAGAAAGTTGTTGATGATCATCCCCATCCCGCCGTTCACTGAGTGCTCTTCAATCGTGGCAGCAAAGCGGTGGGTCGAGAGGAGGTTGCTAAAGAGTTCGAAATCAAGCGGTTTGAGGAAAATCGGATCGACTACTGTTGTTTCAATCCCTTTCGCAAGAAGCAATTCCCTCACTTTGAGGGCTGTTTGGCATGTGTGGCCGAGTGCGATGAGAAGGAGATCTTTGCCTTGCATAAGTACCTCAGCTTTTCCCGGCGTCCGAGTTTGGAGGGGAAGGTCTGGTTCGTCTGTTTCTAAATTTGGGTAGCGGATGGCGCAGGGTTTGCCCCAGCTCAAGCTGCTCGTTAGGAGCTCTTTGAGTAGATGGCCATTGCGGGGCTGCGCGATGATCATGTTCGGCATGGCGTTCAAAAAGGAAATATCGTAAATGCCATGATGGGTACTCCCGTCGGGTCCTGAAATAAAGGCCCTATCGATCGCGAACACAACTGGCAGCTCTTGCATGCAAACATCGTGGAAGAGGTTGTCGAGGGCTCTTTGGAGGAAGGTGGCGTAAATAGAGACGACCACTTTTTTCTTTCCCCCTTTGGCGATCCCGCCGGCAAAGGTGACGGCATGCCCTTCTGCGATCCCTACATCGAGGCAGCGGTCGGGATAGCGCTGCAGAAAATCGTCGAGGCAAGAGCCGGCCGGCATGGCAGGGGTGATGCAGACAAGGTCGGGATTCTCTTCTCCCATTTTTAAGATGTGGCGGCCAAAAATCTTCGGAAAGGTCGGTTTGAGGGCGGGGGAGGGGAGGAACTTGCCGCTGCACAGATCAAAGGGCTTTACGCCGTGATAAGAGGTCGGATTGGCGATCGCGACCGGCATCCCCTTGCCTTTGATGGTCATGACGTGGACCAGGGCGGGCCGGATCCCGTTTTTCAGCGACTCAAATGTTTCGATCAGCTTGCCGATATTATGGCCGTCCACGGGTCCGACGTAGGAGAGGTTGAACTCTTCAAAAAAAGGGGCTGGACTGACTAAGTTCTTCATCGATTCGGTCATTTTCTGGCCGAGTTTTTCAAGCTTCGCTCCATAGCCGGGGATTTTGGCGAGCAGGGCCTGCAGTTCGTGATAGATCCGGTTCGAAAGGGGATTGCTCAACAGTCTGCTCAGGACATTTTTGATATTGCCGACGTTTTGGGAGATCGACATCGCGTTGTCGTTGAGGACGGCGATAAACCGGCCGAGGTGTTTAGGGACGTTATTCAACGCCTCCAAAGTGAGCCCGCAGGTGAGGCTCGCATCGCCAAGGATGGGGAGGACGTACTCGCTCCCCTTGTCTAGATCGCGTGTTTTGGCCATCCCGAGAGCGAGCGAAAAAGCGGTCCCGGCGTGGCCTGCGTAAAAAAGGTCGTGCTCCGACTCTTTTGGATGGGAAAATCCGCAGAGCCCTTTGTATTGGCGGATCTGGTGAAAGAGGGCCCCTCTCCCCGTCAAAAGTTTATGAGGGTAGGTTTGGTGGCTGACGTCGAAAATAAACTTGTCTCTTGGCGAGTCGAAAACCCGGTGGAGCGCGATCGAGAGTTCAACCACCCCGAGATTCGAAGAGAGGTGCCCTCCATTCACAGAAAGAACCTCGATGATCCGCTGCCGGATTTCAGCCGCGAGCCCTTCCAGCTCAGCTAAGGTGAGTTCGGAAAGGTTCTGTTTTTGGTCGTTGTTCAGCATCGAGAGCGACTTCGCCTTTGTGTTTGATCAATTGTTCGATTTTTTGCTCCGCTGTATTCAGGCGGGCGCTGCATGTGCGGATCAACCCTTCAGCCTCTTCAAAGAGTTTTAACGCGTCTTCCAGCGCTGTTTTGCCGCTATTCATCGTGTTGAGGATCTGTTCAAGCCGCTCAAACGCTTTTTCAAAAGAGAGGGTTCCTTCAGACATTTTCCTTCACTTGGTTGATGGTTGCTGCTATTTGGCCGTCATGCAATTGAGCGACGAACTTTTGATTGGGCTGAACATCCTTCGCTGAAAGGATAACCGAACCCCCCTTTTCAGAGAAGAGGATCGCATACCCTTTTGCGAGGATATTTTGCGGATGGAGCGAGCGGAGGTGCCGTTTGAGCCGCTCTAACCGTTCCCGCCCATCCAAAACCTTCGCCCTGAGATCGAGCCGCTCCAATTGTCTTGCAAAATCGGAGAGCCTCTGCTGGGTCGGAGCCAACACGCCGTAGGGCGAACTCAGCAAAGGATGTTTCTGCAGAGCCCGCACCCGCTCCTTAGACGCTTGCAAAAGCTCCGAGATCCGGTATTCGATTTGCCGCGATAAATCGTCGAGCCGCTGCATGGGGGGAGCTAAAAGGCCGTAAGGCGAACTCAAAAGCGGATGTTTCTTCAAGGCGCCTATCCGGTCTCTTCTTTGTCTCAGCTGCTCCCCAATCCTTTCCCGAACCAATCGCTCCGCCCCCTCTAGAAACCGGATCAAATTCGCCTTCTCTGCGATCGCGATTTCGGCGGCGGCCGACGGAGTCGGAGCCCTTACATCGGCCGCCCAATCGGCGATCGTATAATCGGTCTCATGGCCGACTGCCGAAATAATCGGAATCGCCGATTCAAAGATCGCCTTGGCTACGATTTCCTCGTTGAAGGCCCAAAGGTCTTCGATGCTTCCGCCCCCTCTCCCCACGATGAGGACGTCGGCCAGCCGGTGCCGGTTGAAGTCGTAAATCGCTTGGGCGATCTCTTGCGCCGCCCCCTCGCCCTGCACTTTGACTGGATTCAAGATCAGCTGACAGCCGGCAAACCTCCGGGTCAACACGTGGATGATGTCCTGGATCACCGCACCAGTCGGGCTTGTCACAACGCCGATCCTCTTCGGGAGTTTAGGGATCGGCTTTTTCCTCTCCGGATTGAACCAGCCGCGCCGGCTCAGCTCCTCTTTGAGCTGATGGAACTTGAGGAGCAGTTCGCCGACCCCCAAAAATTGGAGCTCCCGAACCACGATCTGGTATTGGCCCCGCGGAGCATAGAGGCTGATCTCCCCAAGGGCCACCACCTGGTCGCCCTCTTTGGGCGTCCTGGGAAGCTGCGCCGCGTTTCCTTTGAAGAGAACTGCGGAAATCTGCGAACTGGCGTCCTTCAGACTGAAATAGAGGTGACCTGACGACTGGGCCTTGAAGTTGCTAATTTCCCCCTTCACTGAAATCGCCCGAAAGGGAGGCTCGAGGACAGATTTGATCGCAGAGGTCAGTTCAGATACGGTAAGGACTTTCATAAAGAGACATTTTGCCAAAAAAATGATTGAAACGCTACACTTTTCGTCTTATGAGTACTGACCTGTCTATCCATTTTTCGAAGACGAGCCTGGGGGCTGCCTTGATCGTGGGCAACCTCTTGGATCCTGAAAAAGATCCCCTATTTCAGTTAACCGCCAAGATGGTGAATATGGCGCTCCCGCAATTTAAAATTTGGAGTGCCAAGATGGCCAACCCCTTTTCGAAACGGCAGCGGGATAGAGAGATCGACAAGACGATTCGATGTTTTAGCGTCCGAATACACCGCTTTCCAAGGGAGGTTGGGTTTTTGATCGAACTCTGTCAAAAAATAGAAGAGCGTCTTGCGCTCTATCGGAAACCCTTGCTATCCGAGCGATAATCGGCTAAGCTTAAGGAAAAAATTTTGAGTTGTAAATGGCTAAGAAGCTCTATGTCGTGGGGAATTGGAAGATGCATAAGACGGCCCGCCAGGCCACCGACGCGATAGAGGCGCTGGTTCAAAAAGTGGCGGGATCTAAAGTAAAGATTTACCTATCTGTCCCCTTCACTGCGATTGCGGCAGCCGCTCAAGCGGCCAAAGAGACCGAAATTGTCATTGGCGCCCAGAACATGAGCGACGCCCGCGAAGGGGCCTTTACAGGAGAGATCGCCGGCTTGATGCTCAAAGAGGCCGGAGCCTCTTTCGTCTTGCTCGGCCATTCGGAGCGGCGGCATGTTTTTGGCGAGGACAACGGATTGATCCATAAAAAAGTGGTGCGCGCGCTGCAGGACGATATTCAACCCATTCTCTGTATTGGCGAGAGCGGGGAGGAGCGCCAGAAAGGGGAGACCGACGCGGTTCTGAGAGAACAGTTAGCGAGCGCTCTTGCAGGCGTTCCCGCGGAGGACGCCCAAAACATCATGATCGCCTACGAACCTGTTTGGGCGATCGGCAGCGGAAAGACGCCCACTCCGGATCAAATCGAGGAGGTTCACTCCTCGTGCCGCGAGTGGCTAGTCGAGGCGTTTGGTTCAGCCAAGGCCGGCGCCATCCCCATTTTATACGGCGGTTCGGTGAAATCTGCCAATGCGGCTGAAATCGCCGCTCAAAAAGATGTAGACGGCGTTTTGGTGGGCCAGGCCTCCCTCGACGCGGAGGCGCTCGCCGCAATCATTCACAGTATCGAGAGGGCCAGCGTGCCCAAAAAGCGCAAACCTCGAGTTAAAAAAGAGAAAGAAGAATGACCTTTTTATTTTATCTATTCCTGTTCCTGTTTTTATTGATCTCAGTCCTCCTCTGTTTTGTCATCTTGATCCAGGAAGCAAAAAGCTTGGGACTTGGGGCTTCCTTTGGAGGAGACAACAGCGATTCGCTCTTTGGCACATCGACCGCTGAGATTTTAAAGCGGTTCACCGCTTATCTCGCTGGGGCGTTTCTCCTCTCTTGTCTCATCCTCTCTTTATGGAGCGGTTCATTGGGGAGATCCCAGAGTGTCCCTCCAACTCCCGTCAAAGTGGAAGAACCTGCTCATGATCCTCTCTAAGCTGTCCATCCGCTATTACGGCCACCCCGATCTTCGAACGAAAGCGAAGCCGGTCGGGGAAATTACGCCCGAAGTGATCCGCATTTGCGAGGAGATGCTGGAGACGATGCTTTCCTTTGAAAATTGCATCGGCTTTGCCGGACCCCAACTGGGGATCCCCCTTCGGATTTTCGTGATTCGAGAGGAGATATCTCTCGAAAATAATCAATACGCCTTCGGAGAACCTGAGGTGATTATCAATCCAGTTCTGACTGAGCCATCGGAAGAGATGGTGACGATGAGCGAGGGGTGTATGTCGCTTCCAGGATTGCACGTCGATGTGGCCCGGCCTAAGTCGATCTCCGTCCGGTATCAAAATAGAGAGGGCGAATGGATTGAGGAAAAGCTTGATGATTTCCGCGCGAGGATGTTCATGCATGAGAACGATCATCTCAACGGCGTCCTCATGGTCGATCGGATCGATCCCGCGCTACGGAAGGAGATAGAGCCCCTTTTGCGCGCTATGAAGAAAAAATTTGTTATCCGCCGGTAGAAGAGAAGGGCCACCAGGATCCGCTTCCCGTTGCCTGCTGGGTGGACGAGCGCTGGAGGTACTGTGTCAATTCTTGGGTGCCGACGTCCGTCCTAATCCAACAAACGACTGCTTTCGCAGCAAAATGTTTGCACCACTCTTCAAACGAGTCGAACCCGCCGTCATGCTCGTCATATGTGGATCTGAGATTTTGGTACTCTAGATAGGCTGCATCATACAATTTTTTGAGCCACAACTTCATTGTAATACAATCCTCTTCAACAGAATAGGGATTTTTTAAAACTTTTATAAAGGCCTCATAGGCCCTTTTTAACGTGGGATCTGCATTCGATTGGCGCCCGATCGCATATTCAGCGAGCGTCTTATGCGTCACATTTGCAAGGAAACTGTTCCCTTTGATTGCGGCCCAAGCGCCGTTGACTTTTTCGACATGCTGCTTCTGCGCTTCCACTTTGTCCACAGGGGCAGTGTCGGTAGATGACGGCGACCCGCTTTTCGATACGTTTTGGAGCCCGGCAGGCAATGTTTCATTGATCAGATCGGCCTGCTTCTTTGTCTGTCTCCTCGTGGCGGGAGCCCCTTCTTCCCTAGACGCATCCTCAAGAGGGGGAGCGGAAGGCTCCACTTCTTTATGCAATGTAGGATACAGCAGACTCGATCCCGTAGGAGAATATCCCCCTCCAACCGTGTGGAACAGAAGATCGTGGATCTCTTTTGCGTAAGCTTTAATCGGATCCCCGTCCGCCAGGGGAGTATACTGCGGATTATTTTGATCGTAATTGAGGATCTCTTCCAAGCATGTCGGGTTCTGGGGATCTATATCAGTAAACCAAATCCTCGTCCCCACTGGCTGATACATGCATGCATCGCCAAACATCCTCGCGGCAATCCCATGAATCGCCTCTATCACCTCTTTCGGAAAAGGGGTTTGCGTATTGACCGGAATCAGGCGTTTATCCGGCCCATATCTTGTAATCCGGACATCATAATACCGGCCATCCTCAAATCTTACATTTCGGATGATGAGTTCCTTATTATCGGTTTCGATAAAAGGGGTCCCTTTGCCGACGCCGGAGAAATGATTGGAATAGACATTCGGAGGCAGAGTCGCATTCATTGACATAGATTGATCTGTATTATTTTTACTAATATTGTATCAAATAATTAAAGCGCAATCAATGCTAATTAATTTATAACACATTCAGGATATGTATATGAAAATGATGTAGTTACGAATAATGGTATTGATTAAAACAAATACTCGACAAAAAATAAAAAAATAAGTACACACATTCCTATGGAAGAGAATTCGATGATCCCCCGGCACACAGGTTCTTTCCGCTCGGTTTTGATTTTTGGCCCCCCTGGCTCTGGGAAGGGGACGTTGGGTAAATTTTTAAGCAGCGCAGGGAACCACTTCCACCTCTCTTCTGGGGATATCTTTCGAGGACTATCCCCCGAGTCGCCCGCAGGCAAGCTCTACCACCACTATGCTGGAAAAGGGCTCCTATTGCCCGATGAGGTGACGATTCAGATTTGGCGCCATTATGTCCACGGTCTGATCGCCACGAATCGCTATTTTCCGAACCAGCAACTGCTTTTGCTCGACGGGATTCCCCGCACGGTGAAGCAGGCAGCTCTCCTTGAGCCGCACATCCACATCGAAGGGATTATTGTGTTAGAGATCTCCGATACCGAAAAGCTCATCCAACGGCTGCAAAGACGGGCCTTGATTGAGAAAAGGCACGACGACATGGACGCAAACGTGCTCCGCACGCGGATGGAGGTATACACCCGCGATACAAGCCAACTTTTGCAACACTATCCAGAGTCCTTGATATCCCGTTTCAATGCGGCCCAAAAACCTCTTGAGGTTCTACGGGACGTCCTTGTCGGACTCACAGATCTTCTCGCTCACTAAGCTTTGATCCCCCACACGTAGTTATACAGTCGCCGTGGTAAAGAGGGCTGAGCCGGAGCCGTTTCACCCGGTTCAACTAGAGCCGATTCGATGATCGCCTCTACTTCCTGTCGATTCTGATCAGGATTTTTGTTTGCAGCGGGTATATCGGATCTAAATCGGCTCGCTAAACCGCCGACTTTCATTAAGTCGTCGTGTTTAGTTTTCAGATTTTTTTGCTTGTCGAGTATCTGTTTTTCTGTCAGTGAGATACTCTCTCTCTTATCGTCTTCCAAAGCCCCCAGATTATTCTTTTTATAGACCCTGTAGACGCCGATTAATTTGACAATTTCTTCATGCTGTCCGTCTACAGTCCGTGCGATTTCAGCCATTTTTTTGATGATGGCTGTACGTTCTGGAGCGAGGGTCTGAAACAGTTCAATGTCTTTGATTGTTTTTTCAGTAAACCCTTGTGATTCAAGGTTCTTCAGTTGTTCTTCTTTTTGAAGAGGATTGAGCTTGGAGTGATCGGTAATGGCGTTAGACGCTATGAGATACGCAGCAGCGGCCTGCATAATGCTCACTTGCTTCTCATTGATGCGCACCTGCTTAGTTTCGAGCGCTTTTAATTGCTCTGCAACACCATTCAATTCTTTCGCAGCCTGATCGTATTCGGCAAAACTTGCCTCTTGACGCGCTTGTTTTTTAGCGATCACATCCAAAATCCCTAAAAATTTATTTTCCAGAGCTGTCTGGTCGGCGGCTTTTTGAACTTGGAGTAATTTTTGGGCCTCGAGTTCTTCCGTCTCTTCTTTTTCTTTAAGAGCTTTTTCCGTGCTTTCTTGCTTAACGGAGGCAATCTGCGCCTTGGCCGAGGTCAAAAATGCACTCTCTTCAGAAGGATGCAGTCTTTTCTCGCTAATTAACTGATCTGCTATCTTAGCCAATTGCTGCTCGATCTGCACATCTGTGGCCTTTGAAGTCTCTCCTTTCGCTATGTCTTTGGCGGCAGCTGTCGCAAGAAGCTCGACGTCTGGGCGAATGCTGTCCGCCACTGCCACTGCCTCTGACTCGGTCACTAGATTTTCTCTGATCCCTGCATTGAGGAGATCTTTGGTTTTCGTGCGAGCCTCGACAATACCTGTTTCTAAGCCTGTCTTGTAAACCTCGTGAGCGTGCTGCTGCACAGCCTGTTTGGCTTGATCTGGCGTCAAGATTTTGTCCTTGACTCCGCTCGCAAGACCTGCCGCAAAATCGGACTCTTGTTTTGCAATACGGATAAAGTGTTCTGCATGTCCGGGAATATAGGCGCTCGTCCCTTCGCTTGCGCCCGTCTTCAAAAATTCTCTGAGAGCCACATCGCGAATGAATTCAGGAGGCCCTGTTCTCTCTACTTTATTTGAGATATAGAGATCGTCCTCGGCCGCTTTTGAAATATAGGCTTGAACCATTGCTTCGGCTACTTTCGCATGTTGTAAGTAGTCTGAGGTTCCTGTTGCGTTCTGTGCAACATACGCATTGACTTCGGCCAAAAGAGCCTTCTGGGCCTGCCGAATTTGTTTTTCAGCGCCGAGGGCGTACGGGGAGCTAAAGCTGTCGTTTGTATGGAGGTAGCCGCCATTGAGGGCTCTATAGCCGTCGACCAAATTTTTCGCATACCCCTTGATCGCTTTTGCGATTTTCTGATTGAAAGCTTCTTTAGTCATGGCTACCGGCGTCGATTTAAAAACGGAGCTGACCTTGGTAGCCAGCGCTTGAACCCCAGCAGAGGCCTTGTCGATCAAACTAAAGCTTTTTCCGTCGGCAAAACCTGCTTTAAAGGCGGCGTATCTACCCAAGTCGAGCAATAAAGTCAACACAACCGGGAAGACGAGGAGCGTAGAGAGGATTCTAACGAGCCAAGTTTTCGTTTGCGATTCCCCCTCAGCGCTGTGGTATAGCCTGCTCGTGTTCCATTCAAATGAGCGAGACTCTTTCTCAAACGATGCTGCTAAGGTTGGAGCAGATGGTTCGCTCGCGCTGGTTGTCGTTGGTTGTCCTTCATCTGATATCGGCGCCTCTTGTGGTTTGCGTCCGAAGATACTTGATAGTGAAAATGGCATATAGCCTCCAATCATTATTATTTCTAATCATTAAGTTATAAATTCGTGTATATTATAGTACAAAATTATCAACAGATCAATCTTATTTAGCGTGAAATTAAATTGTTACAACATTTGATTTTTTAATACATCAAAACAAAATGAGTAAAATTTACAGTTGTTAATATCTATTTGTTAAATTGCAACAATTGAGGCGGTAGAGCTATAATTAAGAATGTGGTAATAAAAATAATAAATAGGTTGTATATGGAACTAAATAACAAAATAGCTGTATTAGAAAGTTTAGTTGATCATTTAAAAACAGAGTTGTCATATTTAAATCAACTCCTTGTCGAATGCGGTTTTAGTGAAGGAATTATTACGTTGAAACAGGCGGCCGAGGAGATGATCAAAGGGTGCTTGTAAATTATTGGCAAGCCCGCTAAATTGGCTGTACAATCGCGGTTTTTTAGGTGTATGGCAAAGATTATATTTGAAGAGACCCATGAGGAAGCGGATCTCCCCGACGGATCCCCCATTAGCGAAGCTTGCGAGCAGGCGGGGGTTCCCTTTGCCTGCACGGAAGGGGTGTGTGGGACCTGCGTGATCGAAGTGACCGAGGGGATGAGCAATCTCTCCGATTTCAACCAAGCGGAAGCCGATTTTCTCGGCGAACTGGATAAAGAGCGCCTAGCTTGCCAATGCAAGATCAAGGGCGGTTGTGTAAAAATCAAATTTTAAGTGAGACCCATGGAAGAAAAAATTACGCGCGACATGACAATCGATGAGATTTTCAAAAAATTTCCTCATAAGAGCCCGAGGCTTGCCCAGGAGATGACAAATACGGGGCTCCATTGCGTGGGGTGTTCGGCTTCGACCTGGGAGACGATCGAGGCGGGCATGTACGGCCATGGGATGAGCGACGAGATGATCGAAGCTCTGTTAAAAAAATTGAACGCGATCCTTGCAGAGCAAGAAGACCCCGACACGATCACTATAACGGAGCGGGCCGCGAAAAAATACAACGCCATTCTTGAAGAAGAGGGGAAGGCTGGCTGGGGGCTCCGTTTTGGCGAACGGGCGGCAGGCTGCAGCGGTTTCGAATATTTTCTTGATTATTCTGAGAAGGCGAAGCCAGGCGATCTTGTTCTGGAGTCGCAAGGGATCGAGATCCATCTTCACCACAAATCGACAGACCGTCTGATGGGCTGTGTGATCGACTACGTGGATGGGCTGCATGGGGCTGGATTTAAGATCACAAATCCGAACGTGAAGGCGTCCTGCGGCTGCGGCAATTCCCACGGCTATTAGCCCGCATTTTTCACACATCCGCGGAAAATCTGCTCAATCTGGCGTAACATCTTTCGCCAATCGCTCGTCGCTGATAGGAAGAATCCTATTATACTGCGGCCACCCCAAATGCACACTTTTGGGGTGGCCGCAGTATATTAACTCTTTTTCATCAGAAAGCCCTCCAGTGACAGTCGCCTTTCCCATTTAAATTCCATTCAATCCAATCGATATGTTATCCTCTTCCGAAACATGGAGGAGCAATGATCCAAAGTAACAACCCAAGTGCAAAAGTCCTGCTACCGCCAGACTGTGTGATCTGCCAAGATCCAATGCTTGATGGCGAAGAGATTCGTATTCATCATCCAAAAGCCAAAGTTCAGCATGCGTTTCATCGGGCTTGTATTGAGCAGTGGACAAAGAGAGGGCACAACAATTGCCCTACTTGTCGGCAAGAGCTCGGTGAGGACGAGCGCTCAAGAGAATATCAACAAGAGCGCATTCTAAGCATGATCGACTTTAACAATCCCTCAACCCAACAGGTAATCAAACAACTCGAGGATATGGTGAAGAAGGGGAGCTTTACTGATCAGTCCGTTTTATTGGCGGCCGCAAAGGTGACAAATTCAGAGATCGTCATGAGTATGCTGCAAAGCCGACCGCATATTTCAGATTATATCCGAGGGGACCTCCTCTACACATTTGTGGAGCAAAGGAAGCCCATTGCGGCGGTTGAATTTCTCCTTCACACAGGGAATATTCTGATGTCTGATCTGGGGAGAGCATTGCTCGCAGTCCCGGAAAAGATCGATTCTGATGATATTTTCCAACTTCTCTTTCGATCCGGAAAGATCACAGAGATAGATATGAGCCGCATCATGGCATCTTCTCTATATGTTAACAACGACAAACGTGTTCGCACTGTTCTGGATACAATGGTTTCATCTAACCGCAATGTTGGGTGTATTAGTGAGGTGGTGCGATGGGCGATCACGCGCGGGGCCTCGAAGTATTTCTCATTTCTTGTTAGAAAGCTGTCGTGTATACAACACGTGCCACCGGTTGATCATCTATTTCGTGAGTTCATGAACATGGGCGATGAAGACGCGGCTTTAATTTGTATACAATCTTTTCCTGTTTCTGATCAAGGTTTTCAGCAGGGGCTCTTAGAGGGCGCCACCCAGGGCTATCTAAGTGTTGTGACGAAGATGCTGCAAACAAGACCAATCTCAGATGCAACGCGAGGGCAAATCATTTCCCACAAGAGAGTATTGCAACGACCTCCCGTGCTTAGCTATGTCCTGCAAACCGGGGATGTCAGCAGTGAGAATCTAGGAGCGGCGTTGAGTTATGCGACCGCCGTGGCGGCTCCTTATGAGAGTGTCGAGATGTTGCTTTCGGGTCATCATCCTATTTCGCAGAAAGATCTGGAATTAGCTTTAGTTGGCGCACATTTTGATATAAGGGTTGTTCGCGCCATTTTAGGTAGATTAGATAGCAAGGCTGTATCGGTGGAAACATTCAAGGCTGCTCTTTATACAGCAGCGCGAAAGGATCGACATGAAGTGATTGACGCTCTCTTTACGTACCTATCTGAATTAGGAATAAACATGACCCCAGAGGATCGAGGCCAGATAGCGAGAAATGCGGCCATGTACGGCCATTGGGATCTCTTAAGAAAAATATTACAGAGTGGAAGCATTTCAGATGGCGAACGAGCCGAATGTGTTATTGAGGCTATTAAGAAAAACGCAGTTGGAGGTATTGTGTTCGCGTGCTCTTCAGGGTCAATTTCTGCTGAAGATAAGCAGCGTATCCTCAACACGATGTTCCCTTTTGGAGACTGGCACAGGCATTACGATCTAGTTTGCAAGCATCTTGGGGTGGATCCACGCCAAGGTGCCAAGCAGCAGAAAGTGGGACAAGGCCCTTCCAACCATGAAGAACGAAAATGCCTTAAAGCTTGAAACTGTCCAGACGATCCTAACGTGCCTAGTATTAAACCAATACAAGGCACGTTAGGATTCTCGATTTTTGGCGCTTTCACGCGTGCCCAAATTCACACTTTTGGGGTGGCCGCAGTATAAAATTTTCTTTATTATAAAGCTCTGAGAATGCAGTTGAATGTTATGCGTCGTATCGATTAAACTGTCCATTGAAAAACAGTGAGATTTTATTTTATGTTACCTTTAGCGCCAGTACAAAATAGTCATCCTCAATCATTTGACTCTGAAGCACATAAGTTCTATAGTTTTGGACTGAATTACACTGATCGGTATCCGTACCCAGTATTGGATCCGCGTAAGAGTCGAGTTGCACGTACTGAGGCAATTCAATACTTAACAAAGGCTGCGCTCCTGAATCACACAAAAGCCTGCTTGAGATTGGGAGTATTTTTAATTACGTCCCCGATAGATAAGGATACTATTAATGACAAGCCCGAATTTAGTAGCAAACTCGAATTTGCGACGGTAATCGGTTGTCAAGATGATGCCGAATTCATGGCTCTTATGAATAAAGTCAAAGGCATTATGTCAAAGGCGTTCGAGGCAGATTTGCAGGAATTTCCTGGGCAAGGGGGGAGCGATGTGTCGCTTGTCAAAACGGCCGCACGAAGGAAGGAGGTAGAAGATCGACATTGCGCTGGCATTGCTTTCATAGTCAAAGCGGCGGCAATCCTCAATCAAGAACAAGCCTTAAAAGAAACACAGACCCCAAATAAAGAAGAACTGATCGCAAATGAGGAATGGTATTTAAATAACAAACGGGTCGCATCTATTCGTGAGTTGAGGCGTTCATGTGAAGAATTGGTGCTATGGGAATGGCGGAATGTATCTGCTGAAATTGAAAATGATGCGGATCTGAAAATCCTGGTGGAGAGTATTCGAAATGCATATGATTCGGGGAGCGTTAGTATGCAATTCGATATGACCCAAAGCGCAGCGCTCATACAAGACTGCCAACGACGCAGAGAAACCGTTAAACAAACAATGCAAGACAAAGCAGAGGCGGAGAAACAAGCAAACATCGCTTACGAAAAAACAATCAAAGAGGCAATCGAGAAAGCGAAAACGTTGCGAATAGAACTACCTCAGTCGCTGCAAGAGAAAGTGGGTACGCTCCGTTCTTTGGAATTCTACTTGTCCTATATACAACAGGCAATACAGGGCCAGTCATTGAGGGAAAAGGATCAGATCCTCGTAGCTCTAAACTGGCTCGCCTGCATTGAACAGTTACTTAATAGTGATTCTAGGTGCAATATGACAGATGCATACATCTATCGATATGGTAATCATTATGTGCCATCCGTCCTTAGACAACGGATAAAGATAGCGGCTGCTTTAGGTGAATTTTTTTGCAACAAAAAAAATGCTAGTTTTCATGAGCAAATGGAAGTGTTTAAGGAGCTTTTGGGCGAGCTTCATGAGAAAAGCGTGGATCATGACATGACCGATGCCCAACTACTCGCACGCCACTACTTGGGCGTGGCTCAGACTGTCGCTCGGACTCTTTCGGCTGATCGTTTTGAGGATTCCGATTCAAATATGTGGGACAAAGTGGATCGATTGCAGAGGGAATTGGACTTTCAAGTCGGGGCAGATCGTAGACTTAAAGAAGATCGGCGGCGTGAGGAAGAGCGGGAGGCACAGTGGAGAGAAGCCGCCAGAAAAGCGGCAGCTCAGTATTATAGTTCAGGTAAGGAATAGGCAGTCCTTTTCCCGCACTGATATTATACTGGGGCTACCCCAAATTCACACTTTTGGGGTGGCCGCAGTATAGATATGGATCGGTCTTTTGAAGAGTCCGAGGGCCGCCTCTTTAAGCGCCTCTGAGAGCGTCGGGTGGGCGAAGCAGGTGTCAGCGAGCTGATCGGCCGTCGCTTTTAACTGCATGGCGAGGGTCGCCTCCGCGATCAATTCGGAGGCGCTCGGTCCAATCATATGAACCCCGAGAATCCGGCGGCTCTTCTCTTCGGCGAACATCTTAATAAATCCCTCGTCGTCGTCAATACAGCGGGCCCTTGAATTGGCCTTGAACGGAAATTGCGATGACTTATAGGGAATGCCGCGCGCTCGGATCTCCTCTTCGGTGAGTCCAACGGCCGCCACTTCAGGGTGTGTATAAGCGACATTTGGGATGGCGATATAATTGACGACCGTGTGGCCTCCGGCAATGACCTCTGCGGCCGCAACTCCCTCCTCCATCGCTTTATGCGCAAGCATCGGCCCCTCGACGAGATCGCCAATAGCAAAAATGTGCGGCTGTACAGTGCGGAATGAGGCGTCGATCGGGATAAATCCTTTCAAATCTTTTTGAATGCCGACTGTTTCCAAGCCGAGCCCTTCCGAATAGGGCCTCCGCCCCACAGCGACAAGGACGACATCGCCGCCCAGCTCCATCTCGCCAGAGGCCCCTTGCACAGTGAGCGTAGTCCCTTGGGCTCTCGTCACTTTGTGGGAGAGGTGGAAGACCATCCCTTGTTGGGTCAGCGACTTTAATAGCGCCTTTGAGAGAGAGGGATCAAAGGCGGGACAGATTCGATCGAGGAACTCGATAAAAATCACCTCGGCGCCAAGCCGTTTATAGACAGAGCCGAGCTCCACGCCGATGATCCCTGCGCCAACGACCAGCATTCTTTTGGGCACAGATGGGAGAGCGAGCGCGCCAGTTGACGAGAGGATTTTTTGTTCGTCGAAAGGCAAAAAGGGGAGGGGAATAGGAGAGGAACCGGTGGCCAGAATGATATGTTTAGCCTCAAGAATTTGACCGCTGACGTCGATTGTGTGGGATCCCGTCAGCCTTGCCTCGCCGTGGATCCAATCGATCTTATTTTTTTTGAAAAGCCCCTCGATCCCCGTCGTAAATCCGGCGATGACTTGTCTTTTCCTCTCCATCATTTTGAGCCAATCGGTCGAGCTTTCCGAGTCGTGCAAGAGGACCTTTGAGGGGATGCAGCCGACATTGAGACACGTCCCTCCGAGGGTTTTGTTTTTTTCCACACAAGCGGTTTTTAACCCAAGCTGGGCGGCTCGGATGGCGGCCGTGTACCCACCAGGTCCAGACCCGATCACAACGACATCATAAATCAAGCAAAAACCTCGCTGGCTCTTCTAAATTCTTTTTGATGTGCATCAAAAACGCAATGGACTCTTTCCCGTCGACGATCCGGTGATCGTAGCTCAAGGCTAGATACATCACCGGCCGGATGACGATCTCATCGTTCACAACAACAGCCCGTTTGACGATGTTGTGCATCCCCAAAATGCCGCTTTGGGGCGGATTGAGGATCGGGGTCGAAAGGATAGATCCGTATACGCCTCCGTTTGTGATTGTGAACGTCCCTCCTTGCATTTCACTCACGGAGATCGTCCCATTCCGCGCCTTCTCGGCGTACATTTTCAGCTCTTTTTCCATCTCCGCATAGCCCAACTGATCGGCTTTCCGAATCACGGGGACAAAAAGCCCCTTTTCCGTTCCGACTGCCACTCCGATATCGTAAAACTGTTGATAGACGATCTCATCTCGATCAATCCGGGCGTTGATGTCGGGAAATTGCTGTAAAGCAGAGACGGAGGCCTTAATAAAAAAGGGCATGAATCCGAGTTTGATCCCATATTTTTTCTGGAAATTTTCCTGATTTTCCTCGCGAATCCGGATAACGGCGCTCATATCGACCTCATTGAAGGTGGTGAGCATGGCGGTCTCATTTTTAACTTGAACCAACCGTTCGGCAATCACGCGGCGGAGTTTCGTCATTTTTTTACGCGTCTCCCGCCCCGAAACGGGCGGCGCTGCTGCCACAGGGGCGGGCGGCAACGGCTCTGGCTTGCCGATTTCGGCGATGTATTCATCCGCTTTTTTGCGCGCCGGGGCAGCCTCCGTCTTGCGCGCGGGGGCGGCCTCCTTCTTGGGCGTTGGTTGAGTCACGGCCCCTGCTTCCACCGTCCCGATCACTTGATCGATCTTCACCGTATCGCCAGAGATGACACTGAGGTTCAGGGTTCCGGAGGCAGGGGCAGAGAGCACCTGATTGACCTTCTCCGTCTCGATTTCTAAGATCTCCTCCCCCTCCTGCACAACCGATCCTGAGGGTTTCAGGATCGCCCCAATGGTCGCTGTAGCGATCGATTCCCCCATTTTGGGAATTTTAATCTCTATTTTCATCATCACCCAAAGCCTGTTGGAGCAGAGCCGTCTGCTCTTGTTTATGTTTTTTATTCGATCCGGTCGCGGTCGTCGCATTTTCAGGGCGTCCTACATAGCAAAGCCCCGGCGCTATGGACTGCAGATAGGGGGCGATTGCGCTCCACGCGCCCATATTTTTTGGCTCTTCCTGCACCCATAAACAGCTCTTACATCCCCGATATCGGCCGAGGAGCTGCTTCAGCAAATCTAAATGGAGAGGATAGAGCTGCTCGATCCGGAGAATCGCAATATCTGATTGTCCTCTCGCAGCCAGAAGATCGTAAAAAATTTTCCCGGAACACAAAATAACTTTTTGGGCTTTTGCCGGAGGCGCCGGATCGTCTAGAATCTCCTGGAATGAACCGGTTGTGAACGCCTCCAATCTACTCACGCAGGCGGGAGAGCGGAGGAGGCTTTTCGGCGCAAATACAATCAGAGGCTTTCTCGTTTTGCGAAGAGCCTGTCTTCGGAGCAAATGAAAGTACTGCGCTGGAGTCGAGGGGACTGCCACTTGGATGTTCTGATTAGCCGCCAATTGGAGAAACCGCTCGATTCTCGCCGATGAATGTTCAGGTCCTGCCCCTTCATAGCCGTGCGGCAAAAGGAGAGTGAGAGAGGAGGGGGTGTTCCATTTGTGCTCTCCGCTCACGATGTATTGGTCGATGATGATCTCTGCCCCATTATTGAAGTCCCCGTATTGGGCCTCCCAAAGGACAAGGGAGGCTGCCGCAGACCAGCTATATCCATATTCGAACCCCATCCCCGCATATTCTGTGAGGGGAGAATTGATGACGTCAAAGCGCGCTTTATATTGGCCGAATGGACAATAAGGCTTCGCTGTTTCTCCGTCGATCCAAATCATGTGCCGCTGACTAAATGTGCCGCGTTGCGAATCTTGTCCCGCAAGCCGGATCGGAACACCCTCTTCAAGAAGGGTTCCAAAAGCAAGACACTCTCCTGTCGCCCAATCGAGATTTCCACTGAAAGAGGCGAGCCGACCGTCCACCCATTTTTGCAATTTCGGGTGGAGATGGAACCCTTCAGGAATTTGGCAAAACGTCTCGATCACGCTCTTCAATCTCTCGGCGTCGACGGCAGAGGGAAACGGTTTGAAAAGATCGGGGATCAGGGAGGACTTTTCCGGCATGGGAGCCGCCAATTTTTCTTGGGCGGCCTTCACACCCTCTTTCATCTTCTCCCGGAACTGCAGCTCGAGCGTTTGGGCAAGCGTCTGTTCCAACTTTCCCTCAGCCATCAATTTTTCCATATAGATTTGCCGGATCGATTTTTTGGCACGGATCATCTGGTATTGGCGCGGCTGAGTATACGACGGCTCATCCCCTTCGTTGTGCCCATATTTCCGGTAGCAGAGCAAATCAATAAAGACGTCGATGTGGAATTTTTGCCGAATCTCGACGGCAAGCCTTGCCGCAAACAGGCAGCTTTCCGGATCCTCCGCATTGACATGAAACACTGGACAGCCAAACGTTTTAGCGATATCGGTGCAATAGCGAGTCGATCTCCCCTCCTCAGGCAAAGTCGTGTACCCGATTTGGTTGTTGATCACAAGATGGAGAGTCCCTCCCACCGAATAGGAGGGGAGCCTCATCAGCTGCAGCGACTCATAGACCACCCCCTGCCCTGCAACCGACGCATCGCCGTGGACGATGAGGGGAAAAGTCCGTTTTTTATCTCCATCCCGTTTCAACACCTGCTTTGCAAAAGTTTGCCCTAGCACCACCGGATCGACCGATTCGAGATGAGAGGGATTTGCCGCCATATCGACCACAACTTTCCGGTGCGCCAATGTTTCGAAATCCCCCACTAACCCCATGTGGTATCGGACGTCGTCATTTCCAGCAAAAGAGAGGGTTGTGTCATCTTCAAACTCGGCAAACATCAATGCCGCCGGCTTATTTAAAATGTTGGTGAGTACATTCAGACGCCCCCGATGGGCCATCCCGATCAGGATCTCCTCAACGCCCAGACGGCCGGCCGTTTCGATGATTTCAGCAATCAAGGGGATCATCGTCTCAGCCCCTTCCAAAGAAAAACGGGTCTGTCCCGGATACCTCGTATGGAGAAACGCTTCAAACACCTCCGATTTATTGAGGTATTCCAGAAGAAGGTGCTTATCCTCCATAGAAGGTTGAATCGAAAGAGCCGGCTCCAGAAAACCTTGGATCCATCGTTCCAGCTCCCGGTTTCCTACATCCATGTATTCAAATCCGATAGGGCCGCAATAGATCTTTTTTAACGCAGCGACGATCTCCCCAAGAGGCGCCTCGCTTGGCCCGCAAAACCCGAGAGTCGGGAAATTTTGCTCCATTTCAGAGGAGAAAAAACCCAATGTCTCTAACTCAAGCTCCGAGACAGAGGCTGGCGGTTCTGTCAGCGGATTGCATCCAGCCATGAGATGTCCATGGCGGCGAAAGGCTTGGATCAATTCGTAGATTCGCAAATTCGATGAATCCCCCTGGAGTTTTTCTCCCCGATGATAGAGATGGGAGGCGAAATCGATCCCCTCGAAAAAATGGCGCCAAGAGAGGTCGACGCCCTCCGGATTTAACAGATAGCGGTTGTAGAGCTCTTCCATTAGGGCAACGTTTGCCAATTGAGCATGATCCGGAAATGCAGGCATAAGACCTCCCTCTTTTTCTCATAGCACAAGTACGAATAAACTTGCCGAAAAATTCGTTTTTCGAGTAAAAAGCTCTTTCTGTCCCTTTTTTAACGAGGACTATTCGGCGATTTTAAAAAATGATTTTACATTTTTTCGCCCGTGGGATAGGAAAGGGTGCAGTGAAGCGAGGGATAGAGGCCCATGAATATTAAGAGTGAAAGATTAAAAAAATTAGAAACCGAGCTAGAGGATCTCGAGCAGTGGATGAACCTAGGTCTGGTGCCGAAAAAAGACGTCGTTAAACATAAAGAGGAAATCCGCTCCTTGAAGACGAAAATCGACGAAGAGAAAGAACGGCTCCGGTTTATGAAAGAGAGCGGCGAGCTGGAGGAATATGTCACTCCCAAGCGCTCCCCTTCGCGGCAAGCCTACGCCGAACCGCACACACTGCCAGACATGGACATGGGCGATAACATGACCGATGCGGGATTGGATATGGAGACCGAATCGTATGAAATGGAGACGATTTCCGAAGAAGAGACCGAAGGGGGGGGCGGCGGGAGCACCGAGGAGGGAGAGGCCACCGTTGTGGAAGAGGAAGATGAGGAAGATCCGTTCTCTGACCGGAACCGCTGGAAACGGGGGATCCTCGAAGATCCCGATGCGGATAATTGGTGATCTCTCTCTATTTTCACATCCCCTTCTGCACAAAGAAGTGTCCCTACTGCCATTTTTACGTCATCCCCAACCGCTTCTCCCATCACAAATTGCTCAGCGAGGCGCTCGAGATGGAGTGGGAGCGGCAAAAGATCTTGCTGGAGGGGAAAACGGTCGTCTCGATTTATTTTGGCGGAGGAACGCCCTCCCTATTTGGGGGGATTGAAGAGGTTTTAGCCAGGATTTCAAGGAGTGCCGATTGCGAAATCACCATTGAAGCCAATCCGGAAGAGAGCAGCGTTGAATTGTTTACCCATTTTAGAGCGATCGGGATCAATCGATTGAGCATTGGGGTTCAATCGCTCGACGACCGCTCCCTAGAGACCCTCGAAAGGATCCACTCGGCTGAAAAAGCCCGGCAGGCGATCTTCGACGCTCAAAAAGCGGGCTTTGATAATGTTTCGATCGATCTCATGTTCGATTTGCCTGGCCAAACCGAAGAGAGTTGGCGCTATACATTAGACCAACTTCCCCATCTTCCCATCCAACACCTCTCTTTGTATAATCTGACCATTGAGCCCCACACCTCTTTTCATAAACGGAAGATTCAACCCCCTAACGGAGAGCTTTCTCTCCGTTTTTTGATGGCAGCGCTAGAAAAACTCGAATCGATCGGACTCAAACGGTACGAAATTTCGGCCTTTGCCCGACCCGGCCATGAATCGCGCCATAATCTCGGCTACTGGACGGGACGCCCCTTTCTCGGATTTGGCCCCTCCGCTTTCAGTGATTGGGAAGGGGAGCGGTTCCAAAATACCCCGAATATCCATAAGTACGCACGGAGACTGAAGGAGGCCGAATCCCCCGTCGATTTTAGAGAAAAGCTCCCCTATCCAGCCAATGTGAAAGAACGGCTTGCCGTACACCTTCGCGTTATAGAAGGAGTTGATTTGGAACTATTGAATGCGCCTCTGGACAGTTTAAAGTCCATTGAGCATTTGAGCGAGATTGGATTATTGCAACGGATGGGGACAAGAGTGCAGCTGACAGAGCAGGGGAGGCTTTTATATGACAGGGTCGCTGAGGAACTGATCTGAGCGCTCGCATCCAAAACTCAGACGTCTCCATCGGATCGACACGCTTGCCACAGATATTCTCTCTGCAAATTCAGGGCCCGATTTTATCAAGTGAAATCTTAGGCGTCAACTCTTTAATCAACATCCATCACCTTCACGTCAAAGCGAAGGGCATGACCTGCAAGAGGGTGGTTGAAGTCGAGAACGACCTTCTCCTCTTTGATTTCATGGACGCGGATCGGATAGACGCCGCCCGCCGGATCTTGAACCCCGAGGACAGCGCCAGTATAGCGATAGGGAGCCGGTACGGTGTCGATATCCACCTCTCGGTAAGCATCTGGAACCACTGGGCCATAAGCCTCTTCGGGATTGAGTACAACCTGTTTCGTGTCGCCTATTTTTAAACCCAAAAGAGCCTCCTCAAGAGCGGGAAAAACTTGGTGCGATCCGAGGACAAAGACTAGGGGATCCTCTCCGACATTGCTGTCGATTTGGGTTCCATCGGTGAGAAAAACCGTGTATTCGAGTGAAACTTTTTTGCCGCTCTTGATCATCCAGATCTCCAAGTTGTTTAAAATTTCCTTATTCAAGAAGGGAAAATCGGAGTCAAGAAAATTTTTATTTGGCGGTCTGATTTAAGATTCGATTAATATGTTTTATTAACAGATTAAATAAGCTGATGTCAAGTGGCTGCATTATCTAAGTAAGGAAGAGGACGTATTTTTGCGTATTCATTAAAAGAATAAAAGACCTCTTCATATGAATGCATCCCACTACCCACTATGAAGGCAGCCATTGCGTGGCAAAGCGGTCCGCCCTCAGAGGAATATGGATGAATATGCAAATGATTTAATACTTTACAAAAACTGTTTGCCATTCCAGATGCGCCTGAGATATACGGTTTTAGACCATCGAGATATTTTTTAAGTTTTACGTTTTTTGTTTGTGGATTGATTGATATATAGTCAATACTTCTAATAAAATGGATAAATCTGTCCCTAGAAAATAAATCACAATCTTGTATCGCTGCGGTATTACCAAATCGTGGAGGAACATCTAATTCCGCATTTGCTATAGCAGTCATCTTATCTGCGAATCGATCTATATAATCTTTCTGAGGTTTGATGCGCTGTTCGTAAATATTATTAATGTCTCTATCTGTTTGATCTCCATTACTAGCTGCAAAAGTTAGCCATATTATTGATAGCTTAACTATGTAATGTGAGTCTGATTTAAAAAAAGTTAATAGATCGTTAAAAGATTTAAATTTTATTTTAGGGATTGGATAATCTTTAGAGTTAGAATACGTTTTTAACAGGTTATTTATTGTTATAATAAATGATTTTCTTTTGAGTACACCAACGTGTTTTTTTAAATAATTAGATAATTTATTTGAACATTCGTGTACATTGTCTTGAATGCTTTTTTCGTTTAATATTAATAACGCATGACGATCTTGTTCGGTTAGTTTGTCTTCAACAGATAAGCCATCACGGCTGTACAGAAATTTAAATTTATGAATTCGTGTGGGAACAATCACTCTGTTTGCCGCAGCTACATTTTGAATTTTTCCATCAATAATAATTTGCTGTCCATTAGTATTTCTGAATAAGGAATAAGAGTGCCGATCTTTATATTGTTTAATGACAGATAGAGGGATGAGCCATAATCTAAATGTGAGGATTCTTAATAATGCTGTGCCTATAAATCTTCCTATGCGGGCTGCTAGCGACTTATCCATGCCCTCAGCTCTTGCTTTTATCCATGCTTGGCGAGTATCTGGAACATCCGGCAATATTGGTGTTGTTGCAATCATGTGTAATTCTTATTTTATTAAAATTCATTGTATCATAATGATTTTTTTTTTAATATAATTTTTTTTATTACAATTTAATAATTATACCTACTTATTAATAGTAAGTTGTTAATTATGAAAAAGATGGAGCGCAACCACTTGTTAAGGTATAATATATAATATTTCTGTGTAAACAATTTATTATCAGTTCTTTACAAAAATATTGTTGCAGATTATCCATGACATCATTAAAACGCAAGGTATATGAGATATCTTCCAAGGCACATATACTGCGGCCACCCCAAAAGTGTGAATTTGGGGTGGCCGCAGTATAATAGGACTCTTCCTATGAGCGACGAGCGATTGGCGAAAGATAGCGTGACAGCTTGAGCAGATTTTCCGCGGATGTGTGAGAAATGCGGGCTGGATGAATGGAGCCTTGTCATTCCTTGGAATCTGATTTGACTCGACATGGGCCAATTCATAAAACATTTTAATCTGCGATGAAATAATTCCGATTATATCGTGTAAATGTCGTTTTAGTTATAATTACGTTGGCGCGGCGTTATTATGACTTCATTATCTATTCGTTTCGATAGATTTAATTTTGGTTCCAGTTCTCTGGATACTCAAAGAATGTTTCCTGAGCATAAAAAAAAGATTGAAGAGTGTTTATCAAAAATTTATAACGACACCATACAAAACAGGTCTGCTTCCAATAAAGATACCCCTTTTCAGATTCAATTCAAAACAGGGAAGCCAACCCTCATAGTTGGGGGCGAGAATATTTTATTGAACAAGAGCCCTGAGTTAAATCGCATTCAGAGAATTGTCCGTTATTATCAGAACACCGGTCAATTGCCAAGGACGGAGATCGATCGGAAGGAGATCCTTGAAAGAAATGCGGAGACGAGAAAAACGGTGCGGGCGATTAATCAGGCGAGTATACCAGGCGCCAACGGGAGCATTTTGGCTGGGATGCGTTTGGCGGACGACAGTTTAACGCTTGCTCGAAATATCATGTTTGCGATTCCTGAAATGGGGCCGAACGATCCAATTGCGAATCATTTGGGCTATTATGCCGGGGCACTATGGGCCTTTTTTGCTTTTCGAGAGATCGATGACGGGATCACCGAAAATAAGAGATCGGTTAAAATCGGAGACGGCGAAGGGAAAAGACGGGCGGAGGCGCGGATATTGTCTGGGGGGCTGATGTCGACCGGTTCTATCGCTTATTTAGGGGCGAAATTTTGCGATACGTTGGCGACCCCAGCGGCTGTCGCTACATCGTTGAGCGTTTCCAATGTCCTTTTTGGAATAGGCGCCCTTTTGGCAGTAGGCGCCTCTGCGGTGGGAGCGATCCGTTGTCAGAGATTCAATAAACGGCTCTCCGATTATTTAGAAAATCCAAAACTCACCGAAGAGCAAAGCCTCCGCGGCGCTCTTCGGTTTTTAAAAGACTCGATCGGAGTCACTGCCGAGGAGAAGGCCGATTGTAAGGCCCAAATCGATGAGGAACATCCCGATTGGACTCCCGAGCAAAAAACGGAGCTTTTACGGCAAAAACTCATTGATCTCACTGAGGTGAAGGTGAAATATATGAAAAGGCGGACGAGCAATAAAAGCCTCCGATTGATTTTGAATCATGCCGATGATCTCATCGAGAGACTTGGAGATAAAAGTACTCGCGCTGAGGCGATTAAAGAGACGATGGTCTTAATGAATACGATACGCCAAGAAAATAGAATCAAGCTCATCTTGTACACGTTGGGGCTCATTGCTTCTGTCCTGAGTTTTGCAGGTATGTTTATCATCGCCTTCTTGTCTGGCGGGACGCTCCCTTTCATCCTCTTTGGTATAGCCGGTACGATTTATATCGCTGTGACCCTCTACACGATCAGCAGCCTGTTTGTTAAAAAAGAAAATGTGGGAACTGATACTCTGGGAACGGAGAAACAGCCGGAGTTGCCTTGCCAGACGCCCAAAATCGATCCATCCTCAATTTCCTCGATTATATCCTCTCCGAAAAAGGGTTGTCGCCCCACACGATAGAGGCGTACGGGCGCGATATTGGCGCTTTCAAAGCCTTTCTGGGGGAGAAATCTTGGCAAGAAGTTGTCCCTGAAGACGTGTTAGCTTTTTTGGGTCATTTGCAGGAGAAAAAAAACGCCCCGTCGAGCGTGTGCCGCAAGCTCGTTGCGATCAAAGTTTTTTTCCGATTTTTGAAAAAAGAGGGAGACATATTTCTCGATTTGGGTCGTTATTTCGATACTCCAAAACTGTGGCAGCTGATTCCAGAAGTTCTCACTGTGAGCGAGGTGGACGCCCTATTGGCCCAGCCCCAAGAGGAGGATCCTCTAGGCTCGCGGGACAAGGCGATCCTGGAACTGCTCTACGCAACAGGGATGCGCGTTTCGGAACTGTGCGGTCTGAAGCTGAACGATTTAAGCGATACATTTGTGAAGGTGAGGGGAAAAGGGAAAAAGGAGAGGTTGATTCCTGTCGGCCGTAAAGCAGGCGAGGCAATAGACCGATATCTTTTGCATCACCGGGGAGAGGTGAAGGAGGGCAATGGGCCTTTATTTATCACATCCAGAGGCAAGCCGATCGATAGGATTGCAGTTTGGAGCCGAGTGAAAGCGTATGCCCGATCAGCGGGGATCGCTAAATCGATTTCGCCGCATACGCTTCGTCACTCTTTTGCGACGCACCTTCTAGAAAATGGGGCTGATCTGAGATTGATTCAGGACATGCTTGGACACGAAGATATTGCGACAACGGATCGGTATACTCACGTGAGCGGAAGTAGGTTAAAGACCGCCTTCAAAGCATTCCATCCCCGTCCTTGACAAAACTGTATGGCGATCTGTAATATTCAACTGGACATTGGCCAGTTCAAGAGAGGGCTGTTAAAAATGGGAGAGGTATGAAAAGAGCGCTCGTTGTTTTGATTTTACTTTTTGGGGCGTGTCTCGATGCTCGGGTGATTGAACTGACAAAGGCGAATTTTAGCCAAGTGGCCGAATCGCAAATCCCTGTCATTATCGATGTGAAAGCCTCCTGGTGCGGCCAATGCAAAATGATGCAACCTGTGATGGAAGAGGCGAGCCAGAAATACCAAGGCAGGGTTTTATTTGCAGCCATCGATATCGATTCTCAAAATGAACTTGCAAACTCATACGACATCACATTGCTTCCCACCATTTTGTTCATCAGGGCAGGAGAGAGAGTTCCCACGATGAAAAATGTCGGTGCGATGAGCAAAAAAGACTTCGAGGCTAGGATCGAAGAATTTTTGCGAACCTATGAGCCTATCCGCAATGTCGAGAGAAAAAGATAAGAGGAGATTTCGGGATGATTTTCTTGATTTTTGACGAGAGAATATTCTTGAATATTCTCGAGGAAAAAAGGACGAAAAGCGCCCGAAAGATCCCCAGATTTGTTGCCCCACATTGCGGATAGGCTCATACTGTCCCTAAATTCTCCGCCCGTCTTATACCGATAAATTTCCAAAACGCGCTTGGCAGGCGTTATCCAGTTATATTGAAATAATATTAATATAGTCTATGTATTATTTTTTGTATTGAGTATATATTTATAAATATAGTACAATATAATAAATAATTTAAATTATAGACGTAAAATGAATCAAATTAATACATCACATAAAACCTCAGCAATTGAAAACATAGAACGTAACCCCCAGCCAGAAGTCGCAGAGGCTATTAAGAACATTCGACAAAAGGGTGCCAATATCGCGGCAGTATTTAAATCGTTAAGCCCAAATCTACAGAATAATGTTTCGGTTGCTACTGAGGCAATTCGATATAGTTCGCCGGGTATTGTTCCGAACGTGTTTCAACAATTGTCTTCCCAGATGCAAAATAATATTTCGGTTGCTACTGAGGCAATTCGATATAGTTCGCCGGATATTGTTCCGAACGTGTTTCAACAATTGTCTTCCCAGATGCAAACAAAGTCAATAGCTTTAATTGCCTTAGGAAGAAATAGCGAAGTATATGAGCATCTCCACGCAACATTAAAGACTGATTTAGATATTATCCGCCAAGTTTTGGTAAGCTCTACTGGAAAAGCATTTTGTAAACACAACATGCAGGCATTGTCTAAGCATCGAGATTATCGGATGATTGTTGGGTTAGCATTGCAGTCCATTCCCTCAAATGATTCGGATAGGGAGATGCAAAAGATACTCAAGCGACTGGATCAAAACATGCAGAGAGACCCAGTCATTGCGGGTATTATAAACACAAAAAAGAATCCTCAAAAATTTCAAGAAATGGAAGATAGCAATGCGAAGAAGGTATCTATTGCTATTCAGACGCTTAAAAAGAGTGAGGATGCGGAGCAAACATTTTTATCATTACCGGCAGAGATTCGAAATCATCCTCAAGTTGTTGTTGAGGTGCTTCGCAGAAGTGGAAATGTAAAAAACACATTTTTATCATTACCGGCAGAGATTCGAAATGACTATCGATTTGCCAGCATCGCCATACGGAAAGATTATACGATATATAAAGATCTTTCTCAGGAGTTACAAGAAAATCCTGTCATGATCGAAACGACCTTGATGGCTTCTAAAGGAAAGGTGTTTTTCACACATCCCAATTCCTGTATGATTAATAATCCGAAGCTACTGGAATGCGCATGGAATCAGATCCAATCAAACCGAATGGGGCACTTTAGTACGCAACGAACGTTGATATATCAGATGGCAAGTTCAGCGACGAGAGTAAATCCTATATTTATTCAGTGCCTATTGAAAAACATGAGTGACAGAGATAGGTGGGACCTATACCGTATAAGGGGAGCTCAAGACTTAGCATATGTTGTACCTATATTGGAAGGAAGTAGCTCCTCAAATGCTGTATCGATATTCATTGACACGGGGGGGAGATTAGCCGGCAATAGGGAGGTCATATTACCGCTAGTGGGGCGCGCTGCTGCACACGCAATTCCTAGGATATGGAAGGAGATAAGCCAAGAAATGCAGGAGGATCCAGAAATTATTATATGTGTATTATCAAAGATGTCAGAACTATGCTTTGATCCATATTGCAGAGATGTGATAAATTCGATATCTAAAGATGTATGGAAAGATAAGAACGTGATGATACGTCTATTAGAACGTTCTTCTGGCGACTGGCCGTGTTTTTCAATAATCGACAAAATGGACGCTCAATTAAAAGACGATATAGATATTTTTAAATTGGCAAGCCCAAAAATATCGTCAGGGAATCAACGTCTCCTGTTGAGCAAAACAGGCTCAAAAATAAAGGATAATCGGCAGTTTATTCAATTTTTATTGAGACAATCATTTGACCGTGGGGCAGTACTATCGATATTCGAATGGATGTCTCCGAACCTACAGTGTGATCAGGAAGTTGTTTCTTGGTTTGTACAACAAGTCCCCGCCATAATCGAGGAATACGGGTTAAAAGACAATAAACGTATTGTGCTTGCTTGTGTCGAAAAACAGGGTTTAGCTCTTCAATATGTCGGCCCACTCATGCAGAATGATCCAGATGTGGTTCTTGCTGCCATCACGCAAAATAGGGCTGCTGCCGCATTTGTCGGCGGAGAGGCGAAGAAAGATCCGAGGGTGTCTGAACTTCTGAAGAGTTTCAATGCCACCAATGGTTCATCAAGTTAAGGGCAAGTTATGAGCCTATCCGCAATGTGGGGCAAAAAATCTGGGGATCTTTCGGGTGCTTTTTGTCCTTTTTTCCTCGAGAATGTTCAAGAATCTTCTCTCGTCAAAAATCAAGAAAATCATCCCGAAACCTCCTCCCATTTTTTTCTCCCCACATTGCGGATAGGCTCATAGAGGGATCCCTATGCCGCACTTCATTCACATTTCTCTCGGATGAGTTCAAAGCAGTAGTAAAGGACTGGCGTTAAAAGGAGGGTCAGCATTTGGGAAATGAGGAGTCCGCCGACGATGCAGATGCCGAGTGACATGTGGGTCTGGGCCATGGCGCCTCCGACGCCGACGGCGATCGGGACGCCTCCCATGATTGCGCAAAATGTGGTCATCATAATGGGACGGAAACGGGTGAGGCTTGCGTCGACGATCGCATCGTAGGCAGACTGACCCTGGCTCATCCTGACGATGGCAAAATCGACCATCATAATCCCGTTTTTCAAGACAATCCCAATCAGCAGAATCAGCCCCACAAAAGAGTAAATAGAGAGTGTTTGCCCGAATATGTACAGGCTGAAGAGTCCGCCAAAGAGCGCTGGGGGGAGGGCGCTCATCACGGTCAGCGGATGGATGAAATTCTCATACAAAATCCCCAGTACCACATAGATCACAAAAAAGGAGAGGAGAAGGAGAAAATTGAGGCTCGCAAACGAGCTTTTAAAAATATCGGCGGTTCCGATCACTTGCCCGTAAACGGTCGGAGGGATCTCCCCTCTGGTGAGCTGGTTCAGAGCATTCAGGGAGGCGCCGAGGGGAACGTTTTCTGCTGTGTTGAATGAAATGCCGACGGAAGAGAGCCCTCCGACGTGGTTGATCGTGAGGGGGCCTACGGTCTCTTTCACTTCAACGATCTCTGATAGAGGGACCTGATAGCCATTGGCCGAGCTGATGTAGAGTTTGGATAAGACCGTTGGATTGCGATAAAATTGCGGCAATGTCTCAAGGATCACGTCGTATTGGTTGATCTCAGCGTTGATTTGCGAGATTCGATTATCGGAATAGGCGTATTGCAAATAATTTTCGATCGCCTCCGCGCTCACGTTGTAATTCGAGGCTTTATCTCGTAAAATATGGAGTTCCCATTGGGGCTGATGGATCCGGAGATCGCTAGAAACGGATGTAAAAGCCCGGTTTTGCTCCATCTTGGCCACTAATTTGGGGGCATAGTCAAACAGGGCTTTCCGATCCATGCTCGTGAGGGAGTATTGGTAGAGGGCTTGCACAGTGGTTCCCACTTGAAGGTTGATCAAGGGGAGAGGAGAGAGATACACATTGATGCCGGGGAATCCGCTTAAATTTTTGTTGAGCTTCCGCATGGCTGAACCCATCGGTTCGCGTCTTTCAAACGGTTTTAGGCGGAAGAAGAGGGCCCCCTCGTTCGCGTTGCTAAATGAACTGATGGAGAGGATCGATTCTACGTTGGAATCTTCAATGGCTATTTTGTTGATGTCTCGGTGGTATTGATTCATTAAAAAAGGGGACGTCCCGTCTCTTGCTAAAGTAAAGCCCTGCAAAAACCCGACGTCGTCTGGAGGGAGAAAATCCAAGGGGACGAGTTTAAAAAAGACGATCGATAAAACAATACAGAGGGCTCCGACGGATAGAGAGAGGATGGTGTGTTTTAAGGCAAAGCGGAGGCATGGCTCATAGATCTTTTTCATCCGTTCGGCGGTTCGATCGGCATATCGTTCCATTCTCGATTTGTTCTCTTTCGAATAGGGTTTGATACATCGAGAGGAGAGGAGGGGGACAAGGGTCAGAGAGACAAATCCGGAAATCAACACGGCGATAATGATCGTGACGGCAAATTCGCGGAAGAGTTTCCCAACGACGCCGCCCATAAACACGAGGGGAATGAAGGCGGCGGTTAAACAGAGGGTCATGCTCAAGACGGTCAAACTGATTTCGCGTGAACCTTCCAGCGATGCCTCCATCGGAGGGGTTCCCATTTGGACGTGCCGTACGTTATTTTCTAAAACAACGATCGCGTCGTCTACCAAAAATCCGATCGATAGGGTGAGAGCGAGCAAAGAGAGGATATCAATGCTAAAGCCAAGCAGATACATCACGGAGAAAGTCCCGATAATCGATAACGGGAGCGAGAGGGCGGGGATGACCGTGTTGAGCCCCTTGCCTAAAGAGAGATAAATAATCAAAATGACGAGGGCAAAGGCGATCATCAGGGTCAGCTTCACGTCATTGACCCCTTCAATGATCGATTCCGATTGATCATAAATGACATCGAGTTTTAAGGAACTCGGGAGCTGCGGAGTGAGTTTTTTGAGTGTCTCCTTAATCCGTTGGACGATTTGGACGGTATTCATCCCAGGAAGTCTTTGGATCGCTAAGATAATGCATGGATCGGTTCCTTTGCGAGTGACGTAGTTGATGAGAAATTTATCGTTTTGAACGCTGTCAAGGGCTCTTCCTATATCTTTAATTTTAACGAGATTCCCGTCCTGGTTCTTGATGATCAATTCATTATACCCTTCAGCGCGGAGAATCTGTCCATCGACGTCGACGGTAAAATCGTCTCGATTGCCGAAAAGGGTTCCGAGGGGGAGGTCGACGTTGGTCCGTTGGATCGATTCGGTGACCTGGTCGAGGCCGATATTTTTGGCCGCTAATTTTTCTGGATCGATCTGAATTCTCACAGCGTAGGGAGATCCATAGGTCAGCACTTCAGCAACCCCTTCAATCATAGAGATCTGCTCGCCGATGAATGTGTTGGCGTAGTCGTAGAGATCGGATAGGGTCATATTGGCGGAACGGACTACGTAATAGAGGATGGGGGTCGCGGCCGGGTTCACTTTTTGATAGGTGGGAGGGCTGGGCAAATTCGAGGGGAGATCCGGGGCGGCTCTGCTGATCGCCGCTTGGACGTCGGTTGAGGCGGCGTCGATGTCTCTCCCTAAAATGAACTGAAGGACGATCGAGGAGGAACCAGTACTGCTCGATGAAGTGACGTTTTGGATCCCTTCAATGGTCATGAACTGCTGTTCTAGGGGAGTTGTCACCGCGTTGGCCATCGTTTCGGGACTGGCTCCTGGGTAGCCGACCGATACTTGAATGGTGGGGAGATCTACGTTCGGCAAATCGCTCACCGGCATCCTCCCATAGGCCATGAAGCCAAAAAACAGGATGGAGATCATCACGAGGAGGGTCATGACGGGGCGGCGTATGAAGGGTTCCGATAGGTTCATGGTTTGATGTCCACATAAGCTTTATTGAAGAGATTGAGCTGTCCCTCAGTCACGATTTTTTCACCCGCTGCGAGCCCCTTTAAAACAATGACATTTTCGTCCTCTCTTTGTCCAAGCGTCACCTCTCTTTGCTCGACGCTTTTGTCCTCTTTCACCACAAACACGACGGGCCCCGATTGGGTCAACTGCAATGCTGTGTAGGGGATGATCACTGCATCGGAGACCGTATATAAAATGAGCCGCGTCCGGATGAATTGGCCGGGCCATAACTCCCGCTTTGTATTTTCAAAAAGGGCCCTTAAGGTGATCATCCCTGTATTCTCATCGACTGTATTGTCGAGCATGAGGAGTTTCCCCTCAAAAATCTCCCCTGTGAAATCCTCATAAGCTGCCAATACTTTTAGGTTCCCGTCCCGATTGTATTTTTGGATTTTAGGGAGTTGGAATTCGGGAATTGCGAAGGTGACATAAATCGGGGCCATTTGGTTGAGTGTACTCATTGTCGCTCCGTCGTCTGCCACTAAATTCCCAAAATCGATCTGCAAGATCCCCATCATCCCGTCGATCGGCGCGTAGATCCAGCAGTAGTTCAAATTGATGAGCGCGCTATCGAGTGTTGCCCGATTTTGATCGACGAGAGCGGCCGTCGAGGCGAAATCGGCTTGCAATGTTTCGTAATCGATTTGGGAATAGTATTCATCTTTAGCGAGCGTCCGGTACCGTTTTACCTTCTCGCCAGCTAGTGCTAAATTGGCTAAATTTTGGTCGAGGGTCGCTTGAGCCGCTTTCACGTCAGCTTGGTAGGGCCTTGGGTCGATGGTGAATAAGAGATCGTCCTTTTTGACCTCTTGCCCTTGCGTGAAGTAAACTCCGGTCAGCTCCCCCTCGATTCTCGATTTGATTTGGATGGATGTGATGGAATCGACGTGGCCGAGCGCTTCGATGAAAATGGGGGCCTCTTTCTGGATCGCGATTCCTGTCCGCACCGGATAAGAGACCCGTGTCTCCTCTGCCGGTTTTTTATGACACGCTGCTAAAATCATACAACAGATTAAGAGCCATTTCGACATTTTTCCTCATTCGGGGTTGCGCATAAAGATCCTGTTGCATAGGCGATTTGGGCGAGCGATAAAAACCAATTTTTTTCAGCCTCTGCTTTTTGCGAGCGGGCGTTTGCCAAAGAGCTTTGCGCTTGCAGGACGTCCAAAATAGTCATCGTCCCCGCCTTGTAGCTCGTTATCGAGATATCGAACTGCATTTCGGCAGCGAGGAGATACTCCTCTGAATCGGTCAAATTCGACGCCGCCGTTTTGACCCCCATGTGGGCTGTGGTCACATTTTGAATGAGGCTGAGTTCTGTTTGCAAAAGCTCTGCCTTGGATAATTCGACATTGGCCTCTGCGTTTCTGATTTGGTTTTTGTAGTAGTAGCCCTGGAAGAGCGGGAAAGTCATGGTGAGGACAGCGGTCCAGTGGTTTTCTGGTTCAGCGAGGCCCATTTCAAAGACGTATCTTCCCGAACTCAATTGAGTGGACAAAGTGGGGAAAACAGCTCTTTTTGCCTGCGTGAGAGAGGCCTCTTTGGCTTTGACATTCGCTTGTGCTGCCAGAAAGTCTTGCCTTTGCATTTGCGCCTCAGCCACCAGTTCCTCGACGCTTCCCAAGATAGGGCTGGCCACAATCTGATCGGGGAATTTCTGCACCTTGAACGGAATATTGGCGGGAAGGCCTAGATCGACAGCCAGCTGCGCGAAGGCGTTTTCGACTTGTTGTTTTTGCGTGGTCAGGTTGATCTTGCTCTGTAAATATTGCGTCCTTTCTTGAGCTACATCGCCGAGTGCAGCCAGGCCAAGGGCGAATTTTTCGTTGGCGGCGTCGAGCGCCATGTCGGCATTTTCTAAATTGGCCTCGTCCGCTCGCAAGACCGCTAGTTGATACAAATAGTTATAGTAGTCGGTCATGACCGTTTGCAGGGTCGTTTGGATCTCCTGATTGTGCGTTAAATCTGCATAATAGAGAGCCTCTCTCGCGGCAAGACTCGCTGCGGTTCTTTGACCAAAGTCAAAAAGGGTGTAGCTCAAAAGGATGTCGGCTCCTGCTTCGGTGAAATAACTCTCTGTGACGGCGGTCGTAGAGGAAGGGGTGCCAGCGGAAATAGTAGTAGGAGAGCCCGCGGTAGCAGTCGGCACTCCGGTTTCTGGAAATCCGGCCCTTTGTCTGTAGTAGAAGCTGCTGAAGGATAGCTCCGGATAAAAAGCGCTAAGGCTTACTCCGTATTGGGCTGCAGCCGATCTGGCCGAAGCCCACGTCTGCTTTGTGTTCGGATTATTTTGCAGGGCGATGTCTATTAATTCGGCAAGGGATAATTCGCCCGATCCGAAATGGGGCGGCAGCATGGTTTTACAGTATTTAGAGGAGACGAGGTGATTGCCCTTCATGGGGGTCCAGGTGGAATAAGGGGTTGTGGGCGCCAGGGACAAAGGATCGCGGGCGTCGTGTGCGCAGCCGATCAATAAAATGAGAGGTAAGAAGAGAAGAAGTCGCTTAGAGTGAACAAATCCCATAAGTCGGGTTAATAGTCTAAGTCGAGTTTAAAAGCAATCGCGGTGTTTAAGGGATAGAAAAATTGTATAAAAAATTATATAAAATTAACTGTTGTTTGTTGTATAATTTGTTATCATGTACGGAATAACAGATGCTGTTAGCGCTTATAAATCATTTTTAGGTTGTTGTGTAGTTGGAGCTATTAATCTTGCTCTTGAGAAGAGCTTTCCTTGGTTGCAAGTTGTTCGTAATGTAGGACTTGGATTGGCAGCTCTTGGGTTGATGTGGAAGGCGCATCGAACTTTATGTTCGCAGGCAGAACCAAAAAGCGCCCAAGCATTGGAATCGAAGATCATCAGTCAGCCCATAGTTCTAGGCGGGTCTGGCCAAGCCGCAGTCGCAGCCCGTCCAGAAATTCCAAAGCGAGCCGCGCGCATTATAGCACTTTCCAATTTTTCAGGTGAATACCTCGAAATTAGGGCCATCCAATGCAATGAATCTTATATTCAACTAGAGGACAAAATTGCGAGTGCGGCTGACTTGGATCTCAAACACCGGCATTATTGCGGTCATGTGAATGGGGTTCCTGGCCATTTTGGGTTGTGGATGCGAGGGGTGGCTTTGGTTGCTGCTTATTTGTCCCAAAAAAATAGCCTGACCCATTTATTTGTATGCGAAACTTTAGAAGCTCTGACGTCAGAACTCCAAAAAATTGGGCGAATTCCGGGGAATTGGCGAGGGGCGTTCATCGTTGGCGCTGTTGATTCGGCCTGTATTCGTACAGATCAGCAGCCAACCCTACCCAATTTTCCCCAACATAAAATGGCAGTATGTATTGAAAAATTGGCAGCGGATATCTCGATTGCTGTTTTAGATCCCATGCCAAAGGGTTCCTTAGATGTGAGGCATTTGACTTTCAAAAATACAATTTGGGAAGGGATGGGACAATGCAATGCTTTCAGTTGGCAGGAGTTAGTTATAAGAGCCGTTATGAACGCCAAATTGGATCGTTCTTGTACTTATTATTCTTCCGTCAAGAGAGAGAACCATCTGGGGTGTGAGACTTTTGCCTTGCGAGATGGGGTTTCTTTTTTGCGCGACCCTGATTTTTTTAGAACAATACGATGCGAACAGATTCCAATGTTGAATGGATCGAAGATTGAAAAAATTGTCTTATTGCCTCCCCAATATATGGTAGGGACTCAATCGTTAGACGATATCAGAGAATACTTCTACCAGGATGTCGTGTTTCAAGTGATGAGGAGAGGGGATATGGAATCGCTGCAAAATTTCGTAAATCGAAATACCCGTAAAGTCGCTGGGAAAGAACAGAATCATTACATCACCCGGAGAAGCTTTAAATACCTCGGCTTAGTCAACCAGTTCTTAACTGAATGCTCTTCAGCAGAGCTTCTGCAAATGGAAAGAACAACACTAAGAACCTGTCAACCCATTTATGATAATCAATGACTGCCGTGCAGTTTTTTGCGGAGCAGGTCGTTGACGAGTTGCGGCGGGGCCTTGCCGCGCGTCAGTTTCATTACAGAACCGACTAAAAAGGCAAACGCCTTGTCCTTGCCGGCTTTAAAATCGGCGACCGATTGGGGATTTGCTGAAAGCACTTGATCGACGATCTGCTCAATGGCCCCCGGATCGTCAAGCGGCCGGTAATCGGGGTTTCTTGCAACGATGACTTCTGGGCTCAATCCAGGATTTAAAACCATCTCATCGGCAACCGATTTGGCGATCCGGCCTGTGATTTGATTCTGTTCGATCATCTCCACGAGTTTTGCGATATGGGTGGGAAGGATCCCCATACGGCGGAGCGTTGTCCCCGAGTCTTTGAGCCTACCTGCAAACTCGACAGTGATCCAGTTGCATAAAGGGCGTGGATGGCTGCACGTTTGCAGAGCCTCTTCAAAATAATCGGAGAGAGCCTTTTCATTGATCAACGTCATAGCAGCATATTCGGTGAGGCCAAGATCCGATAGATATCTCCGATAACGGTCGTGGGGCAGCTCGGGGAGGGCGATCCGTATCTCGTCTACGTAGCTATCTGTGAGGAGTACCGGGGGCAGATCGGGTTCGGGGAAATACCTATAGTCGTCAGAACTCTCTTTTTGCCGCATCAGAACAGCCTGTTTCCGGTCTGGATCCCACCGGTAAGTGCCTGGCGGAATCAGGTCGACATGCGCTCGGTGAGGATGGTTCAGATAGAGTTTGATTTGACGGGAAATTTCCGAGTCGATGGCCATCTGCATAAAAGAAAAGGAATTCATATTTTTAATCTCAACGCGCGGCCGTAATCGCTGTTCTCCCTTTGGGCGGACAGAGATATTGGCGTCGATTCGGAGGCTCCCTTCCTCCATATTGCCGTCTGAGGCGTCGAGATAGAGGAGGATCGCCCGGACGGCGGTCGCATAGCCTACCGCATCGCCGCTTGAGTGAATGCAGGGCTCCGAGACAATTTCGATGAGGGGGGCGCCTGCCCGATTGTAATCGACTCCAGCGAAAGTGGTGAAATGCTTTAACATGCCGGCGTCGTCTTCGAGGTGGGCCCGGTTGATTTTAAAGCTTTTCCCATCGACCTTCACCTCTCCGCCGCGGATCAACGGATTTTCAAACTGAGTGATCTGAAAATTGCGGGGGCTATCTGGATAGAAATAGGATTTCCGATCAAACGTGCTGATCCTTGCAATCTCAGCCCCGATGGCAAGACCGAATTGAACCCCTTTTCGGACCGCCTCTTTGTTGAGCGTCGGTAAAGCCCCCGGCTGGCCTGTGCAGATAGTGGAGATGTTGACGTTTGGTTCATCGCCAAAACGGTTGGGGGCTCCGCTGAACAGTTTCGATTTTGTATTGAGCTGAGCGTGGATCTCCAGCCCAATGACAGGTTCCCAAAGCTCATAGGGCAAATCACTCATATTCCCTCGGGATGCGGCTGTGTTTAGAGGCTTGCTCATAGGCGTAGGCGTATTGCATCACTGCGACGTCGCACATCTGGGGCCCTAGAAACTGAACCCCTAAAGGCATCCCCCGCCCATCATAGCCAGAGGGGACGCTGATCGCAGGAAGCCCAGCCAGGTTGGCCGGCACTGTGAAGATGTCTTGCAGATACATCTCCAACGGATCTTGGATCGCCCCTTGTTCAAAGGCGCCGCTTGTCGCAATCGGCATCATGACCGCATCGCATAAGCCAAACGCCCGATCGAACGCATCCATAATGAGGGTGCGCACCTTTTGCGCTTTTTTGTAAAAAGCGTCCTGGAATCCGGCTGAAAGGACGTAGGTTCCCAGCATAATCCGTTTTTTGACTTCTCTGCCAAACCCCTCTCTGCGCGAAAAATCGTAGATCTCTTCGAGGGTTTTGGCCTCCTTGGATCTTTCTCCGTACCGGATCCCGTCGAATCGAGCCAGATTGGTCGACGCCTCGGCAGTCGCTAGGATATAGTAGACGGCAATGGAGTATTTAAGGACGTCGAGATCGATCTCTACGATCTTGGCTCCGAGATCTTTCATGATTGCAATCGACTCTTCAAAATTTTTCCGCATCTCGGAGTTCAAATTCTCGAGGGAGCGCCAGGGGACGCCGATCACAGTGCCAGGCTCTAATTGATTTGAAAGGCGATAGGTTTCCGGCGGCAGATCGAGGGAGGTGGCGTCGTGCGGGCAATGTCTCCCCATCACTTCCATGGCAAGGGCTGCATCGGCTACCGTCGTCGTCAAGGGGCCGACTTGGTCGAGCGAAGAGCCGAAGGCGACCAAGCCGTAGCGGGAAACCCGCCCGTACGTCGGTTTATAGCCCACAATGCCGCAAAAACCGGCCGGTTGTCGAATCGAGCCGCCTGTATCGCTTCCGGTTGCGAGAAGCGAGAGGCGGGCTGATATGGCAGCTGCAGAACCGCCCGAAGAGCCTCCCGGTACGCATTTGCGGTTCCAAGGGTTGAAAGCGGGGAAGAAAGCCGAATTTTCGTTAGAAGAACCCATCGCAAATTCGTCGAGGTTAGTTTTCCCCAGCACCAGGGCGTCTTCCTGTTCAAGGAGGTGAACCGCAGTGGCGGAAAAAGGGGCTTTGTAGTTTGCGAGGAATCTCGAGCCGCAGGTGGTGATCTCCCCATCGATGTGCATATTGTCTTTGATCGCGGCGGGAATCCCGGCCAACCTCCCCAGGGGCTGGTTGCGGGCCCTTTTCTTGTCGAGCTCCTCGGCCTTCAAAAGGGCACGGGGATCCAGCACTGATAGAAAGGCGCCCAACGATTTGTTGTACGCGGCGATTCGGGCGAGGAATATCTCAGCAATCTGGAGAGCCGAAACCTCCCCTTTTAAAAAGGCGTCCCGGAGTTGAACGGCTGACAGATGGTGGATAGGTTTCATTAGGAACTCGGCTTCATCACAATGGGGATCCGGATCATCCCCCCGATCTGATCGGGGGCGCCTTCTAAAAATTTCTCCCGAGGCAGGAGGTCTTTGATCTCATCGTCCCTCATCCGATTCCTCAACATCCCCCTAAGGACGTAGCGGCAAGTTTTTGTATTTTCGGTATCGACCTCTTTCAACTGCTCGATATACTGGAGTATGCGGTTGAGGCTATTGAACAGATCCTCCCCCTCTTCTGCCGTACACTCGATTCTGCAGAGTTTTTTCAGATACTCAAGAGACTGATGATCAAAGTTTGCCATAAAAGTCTATCCTCGATGCTACCAGATTCTTTTAAGCGAGTCAACAAATGAGTAGTGACAAGGATTAAAAAATTTTGTAATATCTGGTTAGGAGAGCTTTTTTAGGAGGACTACATGAAAGCTATACGTTTTATCGCATTGCTGCTGATGGTGATCGGTTCGTTGAACTGGGGTCTCGTCGGTTTTTTTGGGTATGATTTAGTCGCCGATCTATTTGGCGGGATGATGTCGGCAGGCGCCCGGGTGATTTATGCCCTTGTCGGCTTGGCAGGTTTATATGGGATTGGGATGCTATGCAGATCTTGCAAATGCCATTGTGGATCTAGCTGCAATTGCAACTGCCATAAGAAGTGAACAGGTTCCTATACTGCGGCCACCCCAAAAGTGTGAATTTTGGCAAGCGTGAAAGCTGCCCAAATTCACACTTTTGGGATGGCCGCAGTATAGAATCTGGGGCGTTTGCTTTCTGTGGAGCGCCCCTTTTTTTTGCCAAATCTACAAAACATCCTTGTCTCAAAGTTCCTCTTCCATTATCCTGATCTTCGAGGCGCTTTGTATAAAGCGTTACAGACTTAAAAGGAGTACCTATGCTAGCCATGGCTATAATTGCCCTTTTTGCCGCAGCGATAACACCTGCGCAAGAAGTGATTGAAGATTTAGACAATCCACTGCCGCAAGAGATCGTTTTTGACGATGAGGAGCTCGAAAGCGACGAGGTTGTCTTAAATGAAGAGTGCGAATATTCGGATGAGATCGTTTTTGAGGACGAAGCTGAAGATTCTGACCGCGAAGATGAAGAGTAGTTACTGAGAGGGTGTTTGTCATTCCATGACAAATGCCCTCTGAGTTTAAGATTTTCCTTGTCCTTTTTTGTAATTACTTACAATTACGTCTCTTAGTAATTAATTTGTAAATATTGCCACTAAAAATTAAAATCAACTTAGCAAGTGTCGAGTTTTCGGGCGCCTCTATCTGTCTTCAATAGACAGGGGCATCCGACAATTGGAACTAAAATAACATGGCTAGTCCCTGGATTTCTATTTGGACCCATCCGCGAGCAACTATTGCCCGGATCGTTGCGGAAAACCCGAACCGTTCCTTGTGGCTTTTGGCCGCGATTTACGGTTTTTGTTCCTTGATGAATTTATTTCAATCTGTCTTGGTGGGACAGAGAATAGGGACCCTTGGGATTTTGATCCTTGCTATCGTTTTTTCCTCTATTTACGGCTATATCAGCTTTACGATTTGGAGCTGGGTGGTGACTTGGGTAGGGAAGTGGTTTAAAGGGCAGGGTCATTTTAAGGCTGTCCGAGCCGCTTATGCGTGGTCTTGCGTCCCGATCGTATTGAATATTCCCCTTTGGCTGCTGATGGTCATCCTCTTCGGCCATCAGCTTTTTCTCAATTTTCCCGACGCCCATCTTTTGCCCGCCTCGCAAGTCCTCTTCCTCTTCCTGATTTTGATAGCGAAAGTCGTTTTGGCGATCTGGTCGTTCGTGATTTATTTAAATACGCTCGCCGAAGTGCAACAGTTTACCATCATTAGAGCAATTTTGAATGTAGTCGTAGCGGGGATTATTCTGACGATTTTTTTTCTCATTCTCTGGAGCTTATTGTTTTATACGGTCGGCGGCTTGGCCTCTGGCCCTTATTTTCTTTGGAAACCTTTTTAATCACTCAAGGAGTGGATCATGAGTAAGACAGTCATCAAAAAAATCGGGATCTGGTTCCTCGCTCTATCGCTCTTTGCGTTCCACCTCTTCTTCCGTTCGGTCGCCCATGCAGAGGCGGGGTCTTCTTGGGAGCAGACGTTTTCTCAAAGCGGGGAGTGCCGCATTTCTTTTCCGAGTACGCCGCAGATGATCCAGCAGACCCTGCCGCTTGCCGATGGCGTCAACCGCCTTTCCTATGATGTTTATCTTGCGCCTCATGAGGATAAAGGGGTCTTTCTCCTCCTCATCGCAACCTATCCGATGCCGCTCACAGGAGGCCATGAAATAGCGGGACTTGAAGGGCTCCTGAGCGGAATCGTGAACCACAACCCAGAAAATCAATTGGTCTATGCCAAGATGGTCGACTACATGGGTATCCCCACAATGGACTTTCTCGTTGAAGGGGGCTCTAGCTATTTCCGCGGCCAAGCTCTGATGGTTGGCAACAAGCTCTACCTGATTGCGATGGAAGGACTTAAGGGGAAAATGGATGAAAAAGTTTACTCCCGATTCGTCAAATCATTCCAACTGAAGAAATGAGGAATGGATCGGTGCGCTATTTGGGAATGTCTGAAGAACGGAGATTCTGATAAAGAGCAATCTCATCTTTGTACGGATTCTTGAGGAGATAAAGCTTGTTCATCGGCGGCAATGACCCATCCGCCTCCGAGCGCTTGGTAGATCTGCACGTAGGAGAGGAAGCTATTGGCCTTGGCCTGTTCGAAGTCGAGCTGGCCTCGGAACAGCTCCCGTTCCGCATCTAGAAACGTCAAATAATCGATTTCCCCCTCTTTGTAGCGGAGATCCGATAGAAGGAGATATTTTTTTTGCGCCTCGACCCGGATCCGTTCTGTTTCTACTTGTTCTAGATAAATTTTATGAGCGGTTAAAGAGTCATTGACCTCCTCAACGGCTTTTAAAATGGTTGAAAGGTACAGATGGAGGAGCTCTTTTTTTTGAGCTAGGGTCAGTTCGAGATTGCCGGTCAGGGCAAATCCGGTGAAAATCGGCTGCATGAGATCGGAGCCCAATTCCCAAATTTTTGAGCTGTTTTTGAAGAGCTGATTCATTTGAGTCGCTTCTGTTCCCAGGGCGCCGTTTAAATGGATCTGGGGGAAAAACTTTGCTCTGGCCACGCCGATGTTGGCGTTGGCCGCAATGAGCCTCTCCTCCATGGCGCGGATGTCGGGGCGCTGAGTCAAAAGATCGGAGGGGAGCGTCGCGGGGATGGAGGGGGGCGTCCGGGCCTCATCGAGATTCAGTCCGCGGGGGAGTCCTTTAGATGGGGATCCGATCAAAAAACAGAGGAGATTTTCCGCTTCGGCTTGGGCGATGCTGAGGGTCTCGATTTCTACGGCGGCAGCTTGTACTTCGGTGATGGCCTGCTCCACCTCCAAAAGAGAGGTGAGTCCCAGATCGAACCGGATTTGTGCGAGATAGAGCGATTGCTTTCGCGAGACTAAAGTTTCGTTCGAAATTTTGAGCTGCATGTCGTATTGTCGAAGCTGAAAATAGGTGCTGGCGGCGGCGCTTACCAGCCCGAGTACGGCCATTCTTCTCGCTTCAATGGCGGAGAGCCATTCGTGGTAGGCCGATTCTGCCCCGCTCCTCACTTCACCCCAAAGGTCGACGAGATAAGAGGCGTTGAAGAGGGTTCCAAAGAGGTTGAACACCTGCTGGATTCCTGGGGGGAGGGCAGTCACCGACGTCGAAATTTTTTGCCTGGAGGCGAGGGCGTCGCCGCTCAATTGGGGATAGAGCTGCGATCTGGCCATGACCAGTTTGGCTTGGAATTCATCCACTCGGGCAATCGCTGCTTTTAAATCTTGATTGCTGGCGAGCGTCTGATCGATGAACCGATCTAAAACAGGATCATTGAACTGTTTCCACCAATCGACGTCCGCCGCATTTTCTGTGGCAAGCGGCGTGCGCCATGCCATCTCTTCTTGAATTTCTGGCCGCTCATATTTCGGATGCATCGTGCACCCCCCCAAAAACAATAAAATCACAATTTTTTTCACTGTTTCTCTCTTTGCAAGAGCTTAAAAAAAAGGGGGACGAAAAGGAGGGCCAAAGTCGTTGCGGAGATCATCCCTCCCATGACGCCAACGCCGACTGAATGGCGGCTTGCGGCGCCAGCTCCCGAGCTGACGACGAGGGGAACGACCCCGAGAATGAAGGTCATCGAGGTCATGACGACCGCCCGAAAGCGGAGGTGCGCGGCCTCGATGGCGGCGGCAGCAATGGATAGCCCTTCCTTCCGTTTCATGAGGGCAAATTCTACAATCAATATGGCATTTTTGGCGGCGAGCGCAATGAGGGTGATCAGTCCAATTTGAAAATAGACGTCGTTCGGCATCCCCTTCAGGGTAATCGCACAAAACGCCCCAAAAACGGCGAAAGGGACTGCCATCAAGATGACAAGCGGCGCAGACCATTTTTCATAAAGGGCTGCCAAGATGAGAAAAATAATGATGAGTGCGGCGACGAAGACCGATGTTGAGGCTCCGCCCGCCGCAATCTCTTGATAGGCGATCCCGCTCCAGCCATAGCGGATGTCGGGAGGGAGCTCTTTTGCGATCTCTTCCATGGCGGCAATCGCCTGCCCCGAGGTGTAGCCGGCGGCAGGCCCCCCTAAAATTTCGGCAGCGGGGAAATCGTTGAATCGACTCACGAGATTGGCCCCTTGGATAGGCTCGATGGTGAGAAGCGATTTCAAGGGGACCATCGGACCTAATGCGGAACGGACGTACATATTGCCGAGATCGGTCAGTTTTTCTCTTTGAGCAGGCTCCCCCTGGATAATGACTTGATAGACCCTCCCATATTTATTGAAATTATTGACGTAGACCGATCCGACCAGTGTCTCAAGGGCTTGAAAAACGTCGCTGATCGATACGCCGAGCATCTTTGCCTTATACCGATCGAGATCGACATAGAACTGCAAATTATTAAATTGGGCAGTCGTTTGGAGGGGTGAGAGGGCCGGATAGCTTTTGGCTTTGGCGATGACGGAGGTGATCGCCTCTTGAAGCGCCCGATCTCCTCCGTCGCCTCGGTTTTCCAGCCAAAACTCAAATCCGCCGACCGTCCCCAATCCTTGGATGGCAGGGGGATTGAGGACGATGACGCTCGCATCTTGGATGGCAAAATACTCCCGATTCAATTCGTGTAAAATCGCATCTGCGTGTTGGTTTTTCTTTTTCCTCTCTTTCCAATCTTTTAAGATGATAAAGTTCGTTCCAATGGTTGTCCGGTCGAGGCTTTCGATCAAACTAAACCCTGTCAGAGAGACGACCTGCTCGACCGCTGGATGTTTGCGGGCGATCTCTTCGATCCTTTGATCGGCCTCCATCGTCCGCTCTAAACTAGCTCCGTCGGGAAGGGTCGCCATCGCAATTAAATAGCCTTGATCCTCGTCGGGGACGAATCCCGATGGCGTTTTCATGAACAAATAGGCGAGCGCAGCTAACACAGCGGCGAAACAGAGGAGTCCGACAACCGTTTTTGCAAGGAGCTTTTTAGCGAGATAGAGATATCCTTGAGTGAGTTTCTCGAAGCCGCTATTAAATAGGACGGCCCACCGCGCCGGCTTTTGCGGTTTTAACACAAGGGCGGCGATCGCAGGACTGAGGGTTAAGGCGACCAGGCCTGAGATCACGACCGAAATGGCGATCGTGATCGCAAATTGTCGATAGAGCTGACCCGCAATGCCCCCTAAAAAGGCGACCGGAATAAAGACGGCGCAAAGGACGAATACGATCGCAATCACCGGGGCGCTTACCTCTTCCATCGCCTTTAAAGCGGCCTCTTTGGGAGAGAGGTTTAAAGATTGCATATTCCTTTCAACGTTCTCCACGACGACGATGGCGTCATCGACCACGATTCCGATGGCGAGAACCATGGCAAAAAGGGTGAGGGTATTGATCGAATAGCCAAAGACGTATAAACCGGCAAACGAGCCCACTATCGAAACGATCAGGGCCATCACTGGAATTAAGGAGGCTCTCCATTTTTGCAGAAAGAGGAAAACGACGAACATCACCAAAACGGCTGCCTCGACAATGGTTCGGATCACTTCCTTGATCGAACCTTTGATGAACAGGGTCGAATCATAAGGGATCGAAGCCTCTAAGCCAGCAGGGAAAAATTTCGAGAGCTTCTCTATCTCTTTATGGATCGATTCGGAGACCTGCAATGCGTTGGCCCCATATTCTTGGTAAACGGCGAGGAGGATCGTCGCCTTCCCGTCGAGCTCTCCATCGACTGTATAATCTTGGGCGCCGAGGGTGACGTCGGCCACATCTTTAAGCAGCACCATCGCCCCATCGTTATAGGCCCGTAAAATGATATTTTCGAACTCTTTGGCTGTTGAGAGCCTCCCTTGCGCGGCGAAGGGGATGGTCAATGGAACCGGATGGACGTTGGGCTCTTGGCCGAGCTGACCGAGACCGAAGTCTGAGTTTTGATCGCTCACTGCCTGGATCACGTCGTTTGGAGAGATCCCCATTTGCGCCATCCGGTCGGGCTTGAGCCACACCCGGATCGCGTAATTCCTCTGGCCGATGACCGAGATATTGCTGATCCCTGGTAGGAGTTGAAGATCTGTGACCACATTGATATTCGCATAATTGCTCACAAACGTCTGATCGTAACGCTCATCTGGGGATTGGAGCGCGACAATGAGGAGGATATTAGGGCTTTGCTTGGTGATGGTGACGCCCTGTTTTTGAACAGCTGTGGGCAATTGGGCCATCGCCTGGCTCACTTGGTTTTGGACGTTCACCTGGGCCATGTCGGCGCTCGATCCGATCGCAAAATAGACGTCGAGAGTCATCGCCCCTGTGGAGGAGTTTTGCGAATACATGTAGATCATGTTTTCCACCCCAAGAATCTGCTGTTCTAGAGGAGAGGCTACATCGTTTGCCATCGTTGCTGCATTGGCCCCATTGTAATTGGTCGACACCTGAATGAGCGGCGGCGTGATGTTCGGATATTGCTCTACGGGGAGATTTTTCATGGCAATGAGCCCGGCAAAAGTGATCAAAAGCGAGAGTGCGCTCGCAAAAACCGGGTGGTGGATGAAATACCGTGAGATCATGGCAATGTACTCGAAAGCATGCTTTGAATGGCCACAGGGCTCTCGTGTTGCAGTTTGTTCACTCCAATAGCCACCACGATATCGCCCGCCTTCAAGCCGCTATTGATGATCCAGAAATCTTTATACCAATCGCCAGGAACCACCATCCGTTCGAGCGCCTTCCCATTTTCCACCACATAGACAAAGGTCCCCTTGCCCCCTTGCACGAGCGCAGTTTGTGGCACTGCGATAGCGCCAGGGCGGACGGCCCCTTTGACGATCACTTTGACAAATTGACCTGGATAAATCGATATTTTTGGATTGGGGAAAACAGAACGGAATAGCATGGTTCCGGTCGACTGTTGAATCGCCGGGTTGTTGAAATCGATCACCCCTTCTGTAGGCACAACTGTCCCATCAGATAAAATGGCCTCGATCTGAAAATGCATGTCTTTGGGCAACTGCACCTGTTTTTCGGCTACATCCTGTTTCAGTTGCAAGAGCTCATTATCTGAGATGTTAAAATTCACCCAAATCGGATCGACCACATAGAGAGTGGTCAAGAGGTTTTCATCCCCAGCCCCAGGAGAGATCAGAGCCCCCTCGCGGTATTTTGCCTGCCCCGACAAACCGGTTACAGGGGCCTGAATCGACGTAAAGCCCAAATTGATCGCCGCCTTATAGAGATCGGCTTTCGCCGTTTCCACCTCGGCCGCGGCCGCCAGCTGATCGGCAAGGGCCCGATCTAAATCCCTTTGGCTCACAGCGTTTTGTTGATAGAGGGGAACCATCCTGTTTTTGGTCTGCTCTGCGTTCCAAAGGATCGCATTTTGCCGATCGAGCATTCCTTGAGCGCTCTCCACAGCGGCGATAAAGGGCCTTTGATCGAGGACGAATAGGAGATCTCCCGTCTTGACCAAACTTCCCTCTTTGTAGTCGATCGATTCCAAATAGCCTTCCACTCGCGCCCTAATCTGAACGATATGAGAACTTTCCCCCACTCCGATAAACTCAAAATCGGCGGGAATCGTTTGCGGTTCTACCCGCATCGCGGTGATAGGTACAGCGACAGCCGCCGGAGGGTGGGACTTATGGCAAGAAACTGTAAACACAGTGATGAAAAATAATGAAGAAAATGTATATGGCCCCATACTCAGCGGTTAGCATGGGGGATGTTTTTTATCAATTGATATATTATGAATACGAACTGCCTGGCCGCAGTATATGTCAAAAGTCGTCATAAAAAATTAATTGTTAATATAAAAAAAATTTTATTGTTTACTAATACGCATGATTAAAATACAATTTCCAATGAAAAACGAATTTGGTTCTATTTGTCGAGTAGTTAAAAATTATATTAACAAGGTGTGTTTATGTCGCTTTCTATAACTTCTAATGCTGCTGCGCCCAAATCTGAAAATACTCAAACGACTTCGAAACCAAGACAAGATTCAAGATGGATGACAAAAACTCTGATCGGCGTTCTGGTTGTACTTGGCGTGGTATTGGCTGGTTATGTGGGAGTAGATCACAGACAGACTCCCAACCTCGCTCAAACAAGACGTTTTGCTGTGTGTCAGGGATTTCCGAACAGTAGTTTCGCCATTTCCAATAGGGAAGTAGATCCAAAATATCGGAGTGAAATCGTCAATTCCATCGTCGATGGGAAACCAACTATGACTGTTCATCCGATTCGCAATCAGGAGCATGAGGGTTTTTGCTACAATTATGCCTTAGGTAAAATTTTTGGAAAGAATTTTAACCTAATCAATTTGGCAGATGCTACCGAGATCGTTCAAGGGTACTTTATTCCGGTTACAAAGCCCCAAAAGGGAGATTTGGCAGTTTACTATGATGATGCCCGTGCGGAGAGTTCAAAGCCGGTCCACTTTGGTGTGTTTACTTCTAAAGAGATGGTTGAGTCAAAATGGGGAGGGAATAAAGTTTTTACGCATTCCCGATTTCACGTGCCGGAAATGTATGGCAACTGCATCGTTCCCTATCGGCTCAATAAGGAGAGTCATTTAAAGAGATTGTTCGATTTCGTCAATTGGCTTGGCTCCATTCACCAGTGTTTGAATTTTGTGTGAGAAATGCAGTATAGTTCTTTTATTTTTCTATTCAAGCTCTGCGAGACGCCCATCTTGGAGCAGATATTGCCGGTCGCACAGCCCTGCAATTTCGGGATCGTGGGTCACAATAATCACCGCTTTTTTCAATGAGATCAGAAGCTCGCCGATTTTTCCCCCGGTCGCTCTATCGAGATTGCCGGTCGGTTCGTCGGCAAGGATGAGGTTGGGGTCGTTGCAAAGGGCGCGGGCGATCGCGACTCTTTGCCTCTCGCCGCCAGAGAGAAGCTTGGCTGGGCAGTCGGCTTTGGCCTCGAGGCCGACCAGAGCGAGGAGTTCGACCCCTTTGAGCCGCGGCGCAAGGCTCCTTGCGATGCGGGCAGGCATAAGGACATTTTCCAGAGCCGTGAAATCTTCGAGCAAATTGTAGGCTTGGAAAATAAATCCGATCTGTTGGTTCCGGATGCGGGGCGCGCTGGAGCGGGTCAGCCTTTCGCCCCCGATCTCAATGTCTCCGCTGTCGGGTTCTTCGAGAGTGCCAAGGATGTGGAGAAGGGTCGTTTTCCCGATCCCCGATCTGCCGCAGATCGCGATCGATTCGGACTGTTCCAGAGTGAGAGAGAGATCGGAGAAGAGAGTGGTTTCCAAGTAGGATTTGGCTATATGTTTCGCCTTGAGGATCATTCGGACCTCAGGACGGATGAGGGGCGGATGCGGCTCGCTTTGATAGCCGGAATGAGGCCAGCCGCAAGCGATAGGATCGGAGTGGCGATGAGGACAAAGAGGAGCGCCTCATAGCTGAGTTGGTTGGGGAGCGTTTGGCCAAAAAAGGCGGGGTTGAAGGCGTTATGCCCTTGGATCGCGCTCAGGAGTGAGACGATGCTGCCAAGATGTCTGAGAGTTAAGATCGCAAGACTTCCGCCAAAAAGACAACTGATGGCTCCCATAGCAATGCCGCAGAGCCCGAAGATGGCGGCGATGCTTTTGAACGAGGCTCCCATCGATTGGAGAATCGCGATCTCTTTCTTTTTATCATTCACGAGGAGGACGAGTAGGGAGATAATATTGGAGCAGGCGACGAGCAAAATAATTCCGGCGATGAGAAGAAAGAGGGTCCGGTCGCTTTGGAATTGGAGGAGGAGGTCTTTGGAAAATTCAAAGTCGCGGTAGGTGTCGATTTTCCAATAAGGGGCAATGCCTGCCTTCTCGAACCGTTTGGCAATCTCCTCTTTGATCTTGTCCGCAGAGTGCAAATCGTCAAACCAGACAAAAATCCCATTCGTAGGGGTGCCGTCGGGCGAGAGGGTTTGGCTTGAGGCGTGGATGCTACGGGTGATCGCGGCGGGGACGATGATGCATTTGTTGCCGATCGAGACGAGGCCAGGATCGTAGAAACCGCCGACTTTGATCTGGATTCTTTGCTCCTGGGTGGAAAGGGCGGAGGGGACGGCGTAACTGAGGGTCCCGGCATCGCCCACTTGGATGCCGCTCTCTTTATAGCTTTTAGGGAGGAGAATCGACTCTTTAGATAAAGGAGCGTCCAAAAGCAAAGAGGAGAATTTCGGATTCTTGTCCGGGTAGGAGAGGAGATACGACATCTGCGAAACGACGCTTCCTCCGCTCCGGTTAATCCGGAGGAGGGCGCCGCCAATCTCATAATCCTGAAAGGGGAGGTTTAGCATAGAGAGCTCTCGAAAAGCGCTCTTCACAGGATCGATCGGGTCAGGCTTTGGCCAGTAGGAGGGGATCTCCGCATCGATCTCGGCCGAATGAGGGTCGGAAAGGGGGCTTTCTGCTTTTTCGCCGATCGTTTTCGGGGAGTATTCTGAGGCCGCCGAAAGAGAATCGATTTGGTAATAGTAAGATTTATAATATAACTCGGTCGGAGAGATCCGTATCGGAGCGTGCAAAGCGGTGAGCTTAGAGAGCCAATTCTTCTCAATGCCGGTTGTCACCGACAAAAAAACAATCACAAGCCACACCACAAGGGAGATGACCAGAACCGACATGATCGATATCAGCGCCGTGGAAAGGGACTTTTTCCTCGGCACTAGATATCTAAGAGCGACAGAAAGCTCAAACAAAGTCTATTTTGCTTCTTTAAAAATGACGTGTTTGCGGAGAGAGGAGTCGTACTTTTTCAGCTCGATCCGCCCTGTTGTGTTTCGCTTATTTTTCACAGTCCAATAACATTCGTTGGACTCGGTGCTCTTTAGCTTAATATTTTCTCGTGCGCCTTTTGCCATGGATAACCTCTGTAAAGGAGTGGATTTTATACTGCGGCCACCCCAAAAGTGTGAATTTGGGATGGCCGCAGTATAACTGAAACGGGCCGTTTTAGGCAAATGGAATGCGTGTTTGCACTTCCAGATCGAGCGAGTCGGTTCCTTGGAGAGCCTTCCTGGCCCCCAAACCGGCGATCATGGCGGCGTTGTCGAGGGAGAGCTCTCCAGGAGGCCAATAGATGGGAATCTCTGGAAAGGCGTCCGCTACGATCTTGCGAAGACGCCGATTGGCTGTGACGCCGCCGCCCATAAAAATCGCCTGACAAGGAAACGTTTTACTCGCTAGATAGGCCTTATTTGCGACGTCTTTGAAGGCCGTTTCCTGGAAAGCGGCGGCCAGATCGGCGCTGTAGAGCCCTCCGCCCTTCACAGCGTACAGGACGGCTGTTTTTAGCCCGCTGAAGGAGAAGTCTAGGGGGTTTCGCTTCACTCTCCCTGGATTGAAGGAATGGGCCTTTAGATCGCCTCTCAAAGCCAGCTGTTCGACGTGAGGGCCGCCTGGGTAGGGCAATCCGAGCAAGGTGGCTACTTTGTCGAACGCCTCGCCGATCGCATCATCAACCGTCGTCCCGAGTAGCTGATACTCTCCTACGCTTAAAATTTTTACTAAGAGCGTATGGCCGCCGGAGAGGACGATTCCAAGGGCAGGCGTCGGGATTTCTTCTAAATGCATCATGCTCGCGTAAAGATGCGACTCGACGTGATTGACCCCGATGAGCGGTTTTTTCCAGGCGATCGAGAGCCCTTTGGCTACATGCATTCCGATGAGGAGGGCGCCCACTAAGCCGGGCCCTTTGGCAACGGCAATGAGATCGATCTCATCGGGTGAAACATTTGCTTGGCTCATGGCCTCGTCGATAACGGGAAGGATGACCTCAGTGTGGCGTCTACAGGCAAGCTCCGGAAAGACCCCTCCATATTTGGCGTGGAGATCGGCTGACGAGGCGAGGACGTTGGAGAGGATGGTTCGCCCGTCTTTGACAATAGCGGCCCCTGTTTCATCGCAAGTGCTTTCAATGCCGAGGGTAAGCACTGACGATCCTTTGGTAAAGACAGTCGTGGACTGTATTTAAGATAGAAATGGCGGTATTGGCCAGATTGATTAAAATAAAGTTTTTTACAATGGCCTCAAAGATCAAGATGAACGCGAATGGAAAAAAGAGGTAGATCGCTATTTTTCGAGCGGTCGCGATGAGGTAATTTTTGGGCCTTCTCTCCAGGATGGAGTTAGAAATACTCATGTTCATTTGAATGGGCTGTATCCAAGACATACGGGGGCTATTCTATTCCTCGGAAGAAAAATGGGGCAATAAAAAAGGCTCCCCAAAGGGAGCCTTCATCTTCATCGACATAAATCGGCGAGATTTATGTTGCTTTTGCTTCTTCTGCTGGTTTGTTGTTAGGGAAGAATTGGCCCATGAGTCTGTAACCGCCATAAGCTGCGCCAAGGCCGAGTGTAACGCCAGTCATACCTAAAGTGACTGCACCTGCGTAGCCTCCTAAGCCGGTAGCCAAGAAGCCTCCAGTTCCGGCAGCAGCCGTTTCAGCAGCAGTAGCAGCAGCAACATAGCCGCTAGCGAACTGCGCTGACACTCCAGCTCCTACTAAACCAGTTAAACCAGCCACAAGTCCTTGTCTGGAAGTTGTCCAGAGTTGGCTAAGTTTAGATGACTCCACTTTTTCTTCTTTCTTAGGTTCAGTTTTTACCTCAGGCTTAGGTGGCTCTACTGGAAGTTTCTCTTCTTCAGCAGGGCAGCAAGAGTCGCTGATCACGTTCTTTGCGGAAACGAGCAAGTTGAATGGGAGGCCCAATCCGTTTGCGAGCGTTTCTACGAGGAATGCGAGTGCAGCTGCTACCAAGTAGCCTGCTTTTGCAATCGTACCGAGGAAGCCGTCGGAAGTTTTTGTTTCGTAAAGGCCTCTCGCCCAGCTTACATTTAAGTCGAAGCAAGAATTTTGCCATGTGACTTCTTTGCTCTCTCCGGTTGTTGAAAGAGACGAAGTTGTCGTTGTTTTTATTGTCTCGCTAGTTGCTGGAGCTGAAACTGAGCTAACTGGAGCTGAAGCTGAGCTAACTGGAGCGGATACCTGTGTTGTTGATGCCATAAATTTTTTCACCCTTGTTTAGGAGTTTATATTTCCATTTACGGCTGATATTTTAGTGCAGATGGTCTTTTCCAGTAAATACCAATGTTTATTTTAGGAGGCGAGCGGCGTCGGAATCGAGGATCCAAAGAGCCTTCCGTTCGGCCGTTCCGATTCGGCTGGCGGGAAAAGGGGAGTCGATCGCCGCCTCAAGCGCTTGAGGGACAATGAGATGTTTTGACGGGCCGATTGCATAGATTGTAGAGTGAAAACTTTGGTTTATGCAAGTAAATGTTAGAGACATCCTCCATGTTTTTTTCTCTGAAATATAGTTTGCGATGACAAGCTGATTATTTGCTACTATTTTTTGTCCGTTTGGAAACAAAGATGCGGTATGCCCATCTTCCCCAATGCCGAGCATGACTAAATCGAATAAATTTTTTCCTAATGTGCGGTGAATTTTTTCTTCATAATCGGTTGCTTGGCGTTCGATTTCAGTTTCGGCTCGCATTCGAAAAATTTGAGAAGGGGGAATGGGGAGCTTGCCAAAACTTTGCATAGCCATCCGGTAGTTGCTGTCGGGATGGTCGGGAGGGACGGCTCTCTCATCGCTCCAAAAGAGCCAGATTTTGGACCAATCGAGATCGGTCTTTTTCTCCAAATGTTCGTAGATGGCTTTCGGGGTCGAGCCTCCGGAGAGGGCGACTGCAAATCTCCCCCTTTGCTGAATGGCTTTTCTTGCCGAATGGATCCAATGCTCCACCGCAAAATCGATCGTCTCCTTCGCATTTCCAGGAATGATATAGTCACGTCTTGCGTCCCATGATTTCAACATAGTTGATCCCAACTCCTCAACTCCTCCAACATCTGTAAATAGTGGGCGCTGGTCCCTTTGGTGATAATTTCTTGCACAAGCGAGTGGCCGGTGGCTGTTTGCCCGAGCATAAATTGATAGGGGAGTTCACATTTTTCTTCTGAGGCGATTTGAATGCAGACGTGATGGTAAAATTTCGGGTCGCGGGCGCATCGGTAGAGTGAGCTGTCATTTGTCTTTAGGTCGATCGAAATCACGGTGCCAGAACCCAATTTTTCCCATTTTTCCGATAAAATTTCCCCTTCTTGTTTTTCAAACGCAAATGTGAGTTTCTCTCCTGGATAGCCTTTTGTAAATTTCCATTGTAATCGGCTGGCGAGCCAGGCGAGGAGGTACATCGATTGGACTTTGAGGTGGCAGAACGATTCGGTTTCTCTTGAGTTGTAGGTGAGTGTCGCTTCTTTGATTTCTGAGGCTCCTCCTGAATGGAAGAGGGAGGCGACGAGATCGCGCCACCCTTCGGTGCGGGCCCAGTTGAGATCGGCGATGTGGATGCCGCTTTCAGCCTTCAGTCTTAACATTGTCTCTGAAAAAGCGAGAAGGCTGTCTGCCGATTCGGAATCGAAAATGACTCGGCTGGCCAGTTTAAGCAATGGGTCGAAGAGTGGATGAGGCGCGCTCGGATCTTCCGTCCAGAGGAGCGAGACGGGGAGATCGGGGATGATGTGGGGGAGTAGGAGGAACGGAACTCTTTCCATTTCAGGGCCGGAGACGCCGATATCGATGTAATCGCAGGCGATTGTCCCGTTGCCGACGACCGAAACAGCGGTTTTGAGATAGGGATGGGCCGATTCGGGATCGGAGGAGATAAAAAGGACTCTGCAAGGGTATTTTTCAGAGACTTTTTGGACGATATTGCGGATGTAATCGGTTCGGGGGGAGAGTTTATTGAAAACGATGAGGTTGAATAGGCAGGCCCTCATTTTTTCTTTGGCGAGTTTGTCCCAAAGTCTCAATAATTCGGGTTCTATTTTTCCTGGGTCGACAATTTGTTGAATGGTCATAGGACACGCCAGAATCTGCCATCTTTTCCGATCATTTCGTCCGCCTCTTTCGGCCCCCAGCTTCCCGATGGATAATTGGGGAACTGTTTGGGCGGGCGCCCTGCCCAGTATTCCAAGAGCGGCGTATAGATGCGCCAAGAGTGCTCTACTTCGTCGACTCTTGCAAAGAGGGTGCTGTCGCCGAGAATGCAATCCCACATGAGCCGCTCATAGGCCTCCGGGGGGGCCTTCCCAAAATAAGATCCGTAGCGAAAATCCATTTTCACCGGCTGGATTGGGCTGCTAGGTCCAGGAACTTTACAGTTGATCTTCATCGCGATCCCTTCGTCGGGTTGAATCCGGATGGCAAGGACGTTCGGATCGTTTTTGATCGCCCCATTTTGGTTGAAGAGGACGCCGGGCGCATCTTTGAAGATGACTGCGATTTCGGTCCCTTTTTTGGGGAGCCTTTTCCCTCCTCTCAGATAAAAGGGGACGCCGGCCCAGCGCCAGTTGTCGATAAAGAGGCGGAGGGCCAGGTAGGTCTCTATATTCGATTTGGGAGAGACGTTCTCTTCGGCGCGGTAGGCGGGAACCGGTTTGCCTTCGATAAAGCCAGCTCCATATTGGCCGCGAATCACATGCTGCTCAAAATCAGTGGGGGTCAGAGGGCGGATCGATTGGAGGACTTTCACTTTTTCATCGCGGATCGCATCGGCTTGCAACGAGACGGGGGGCTCCATCGCGACGAGGGTCAAAAGCTGCATCATGTGATTTTGAACCACGTCGCGCAAGAGCCCCTCTTCTTCAAAAAAGTGGCCTCGGCTTCCGATGCCAATGTCTTCGGAGAAGGTGATTTGGACCTGATCGACGTGCTTGTAATTCCAGAGCGATTCAAAAATGGCGTTCGCGAAACGGAAGACGAGGAGATTTTGCACTGTCTCTTTTCCGAGATAGTGGTCGATCCGGTAAATTTGGGATTCAGCAAGGTGGGCGGCGATTTTTTTTTGGAGCTCGGCTGCCGAATTAAAGTCGTGGCCAAACGGCTTTTCAATGATGACGCGGGACCACCGGTCGGTTGTCTCTTCGGGGTTGTAGATGAGGCCGTGTTTGTCGAGTTTTTCGATGATGAGGGGGAAGTATTTCGGCTGGACCGATAAATAGAAGACTCGGTTGCCGCGGGTCGCGTGGCGCGAATCGATCTGTTTCAGAAATTGGGCGAGCCGTTCGTAGCCGGCGTCGTCGTCAAATTCGGAGGTGTGGTAGAAGATCTGCTCTTGAAAATTTTTCCAGAACGATTCATCGATCGGTTTGACCCGAGAGTACTGATTGATGTCTTCTTTGATCTCCGCGCGGAACGCCTCGTGGGTTTTTTCTTTCCGGGCGAACCCGACGCAGGCGAAATGGGCCGGAAGCATCCCCTCCCTTCCTAAATTGTAAATGGCGGGGGTCAGTTTTCTTCCGGTCAAATCTCCAGTTGCGCCAAAGATGACGAGCACGCAAGGGTCTATATTGCGCGCCGATCTTCCCGGCTCGTCCAAGGGGCTATTCTGATTGAGCATAAATTTTCAAAGCGTCCAAATAGGTTTGCAAAAGGAGCGTTGCGGCTACCATATCGATCTTCTCATTTCTCGATTTTCGGTTCAAAGAAATCTCTTTCATGTGGACTTCGGCGCCGCGGCTAGAGAGCCTCTCGTCGACAAGGAGGATTTGGATTTGGAGCGCCTCTTCGAGAGTTTTGGCAAATTGTTCGACCTTTTGGGCCATAGAACCCTTCTCTCCGCTCATTTCGAGAGGCAGGCCGATCAAGACGAGGTCGATCTCTTTGAGAGGAAGGGAGGCTCTGATATTTTGGATCGCCTGTTTTCCCCCCTCAACGACGGCGACGGGGAGGGCGATTTTCCGATTGGCGTCCGAAAGGGCAAGGCCAATCCGTTTGGTCCCAAAGTCAATTGCTGCCACTCGCCCCATCTTTTTTACCTTGAGCATGCGGCCACTTTCGATGCGTGGAGAACCGCACGGATAAAGTCGCGAAATAGGGGATGCGGCTCCAACGGCCGCGACTTAAACTCGGGATGGAATTGAACTCCGAGCATCCATGGGTGCGCCGAGATTTCTGCAATTTCACAAAGCTCTCCAAGCTCCCACCTGCCTGAAAAAACCATCCCCTTCGCCTCAAAGGCCTCTTTATACTGGTTGTTGAATTCGTATCTATGCCTATGCCTTTCTGAAATCAACGTCTCCCCGTAAGCCTCGTAGGCCAGCGTCCCCTCTTTGATCCTGCAAGGATAGGCGCCGAGGCGCATCGTGCCGCCAAGATCCTGAACCGCTTTCTGTTCGCTCAGCATCGAAATGACTGGATCGGGGGTATTTCGATCCACTTCAGTCGAATGGGCCTCTCTTAACCCCAGGATGTGGCGGGCAAACTCGACAATCATCACCTGCATCCCTAAACAGAGGCCGAAATAGGGGATCTGGTTCACTCTGCAGTGACGGGCGGTGAGAACCTTCCCTTCCCAGCCCCGCTCTCCAAAACCGCCCGGGACGAGATAACCGTCGCATCCGCCGATGGCCAGATCGACCGATCCGTTTTCTACAATCCGATCCGACTCGAACCTCCGGATTTCGATCCCGCAGCCAGCGGCGATGGCTCCATGATGGAGCGCCTCGAAGACCGACTTATAGGCGTCTTGGGTATCCATATACTTTCCGACGACGCCAATCACCACTTTTCCCTTTGGATGCAGAATCGTTCCGAGCATCTCTTTCCAACGGGAGAGATCAGCGGTTTTTGACGTGAGTTCCAGGGCTTTGCAAATTTTCTCATCGAGTCCTTGCCGGTGGAGATCGAGGGGCACTTCATAAATGCTCCCGCTCACATCTTTTTCGTCGATAACAGCCTCCTGCGGAACGTTGCAGAAGAGGGAAATTTTGGCCTTAATCTCCTCAGAGAGAGGATCTTCGCAGCGGCAAAGAATCATGTCGGGGCTGACGCCGATTTCGCGGAGCCCTTGAACGGAGTGCTGGGTCGGTTTCGTTTTGACTTCGCCGGCCGCCTTTAGATAGGGGACGTAGGTGAGGTGGAGGTTAATGCAATCTTTGGGCCGCTCGTAGCGGAATTGGCGGATGGCCTCCAGGAAGGGGAGCGATTCGATGTCGCCTACCGTGCCGCCGATCTCAACGATCACTGCCTGTATATCTTTTTCTTGATGGGCGCAGGCGAGGATGCGGCTTTTGATCTCATCAGTGACGTGGGGGATGACTTGGACTGTTTTGCCGAGATAGTCCCCTCTCCTTTCCCGCTTGATGACGGTTTCGTAGATTTGACCGGAGGTCGAATTGGAGGCGCGCGAAAGGGGCGAATGGCAAAAACGGTAGTAGTGGCCGAGATCGAGGTCAGTCTCCGCTCCGTCGTCGGTTACGTAGACCTCGCCGTGTTGAAACGGGTTCATCGTTCCTGGATCGACGTTGAGGTAGGGGTCGAGCTTGAGTAGGGCGACTTTGATCCCGCGGCTCTCTAAAAGGAGGGCGATCGAGGCGGCTGTGATCCCTTTTCCCAATGAGGAGACGACCCCCCCTGTAATGAAAATATATTTAGTCGGCATAAGGGAATACTATACCTCAAGCAATTTTTCTTGCCTAGATCGGTTTCAATCAGCGAAAATCAGGCTCGCAAAAAAAAGGAAATTTTTATGGGATCGGTCAGTGTATTAGAAGGGTTTTCAATCGGTATCGGGCCTTCCAGTTCTCATACGGTGGGACCCATGCGGGCGGCCAGACGTTTTCTGGTCGAACTCAAAGGGCGGGAAATCTTAGAGGACGCGTTTACAGTCAAAATTGAACTTTACGGATCGCTCGCAATGACTGGAAAAGGGCATGCGACAGATACCGCGATCTTGCTCGGCCTCGAAGGGGAGACGCCTGACGGCGTCGATCCCGATGCAATCTTTGGAAGAGTCGAGGCGATTCAAACCCGAAAAAAAATCTCCCTTTTTGGCCGTTTTGAGATCCCCTTCGATCCTGAGACGGATATCCTTTTTTTGAAAGGGAAACGGCTCCCTTATCATTCTAATGCGCTCCGGTTCAAGGCGTTCAACCGGAAGGGAAAACAGATCCTCTCCCAAGTTTATTACTCGATCGGAGGCGGGTTTGTCTTGGAGCACCGGGAGGCCATGGAGCAAGGATCGGCTAAACAGGAGCGTATCGTCCCCTTTCCCTATAAGAGCGCTGAAGAACTCATGAATTATTGCCGGAAGGAGGGGAAGGCGATTTGGGAAATCGTCTATGAAAACGAGAAGGCGATGCACTCCGAAGAGACCCTTCGCTCCGGAATCGATCGGATTTGGCGGACGATGGCGACGTCAGTGCAGAGAGGGATCGAGACGGAAGGAGAGCTCCCTGGAGGACTCAATATCCAAAGGAGAGCCCCCTCTTTGCATCGGGCATTGAAAGAATCGGAGCATCTAATGGGTCAAGATCCTACTCTTGTGATGGAGTGGGTGAGCCTATATGCGCTTGCAGTCAATGAAGAGAACGCCGCCGGCAGCAGAGTCGTCACGGCGCCGACAAACGGCTCTGCAGGGGTGATCCCAGCGGTTCTCCATTACGCCCAAAAATTCACCCCCCTATTTAACGAAGAGAGCCTTCTGGTTTTCTTCCTTACGGCGACTGCGCTATTGGTTCTATATAAGGAGAACGCCTCGATTTCGGCAGCCGAGATGGGATGCCAGGGAGAGATTGGCGTCTCCTCATCGATGGCGGCGGCAGGCCTGGCCGCCATTTTGGGCGGTACCAACGGACAGATCGAAAACGCAGCTGAAATTGCCATGGAACACCACCTTGGCATGACCTGCGATCCGATCGGCGGGCTCGTCCAGGTTCCCTGCATCGAGAGGAACACGATGGGGGCCATCAAAGCGATCAATGCAGCCAGACTCGCCCTTCGCGGCGATGGAACCCATAGAGTCTCCCTCGACGCGGTGATTAGAGCCATGAAAGAGACAGGCAAAAATATGAAATCGATGTATAAAGAGACCTCAGAGGGGGGGCTAGCCCTTCAGATCGCCTTAGCGGAGACCGTATGTTAGACAATGTGAGTCCATTGCACAAAAAAAGGATGGAGTATCAGCCATCGATTCCCGATCTATTGAAAGACTTGGAAGCTGTTTGTTTTGAAAAGAGAGAGGGTTCTCGGAGAGTCACTGAGGATTTGCGCCCCTTTTTCCCGAAGACGATCGACGCCCCGGTCTATGCGCTCGCGAGAGGGAAGGGGAGGGGAGATCTGCCGAAAATCGGAGTCGTGTGTTCCGGTGGGCAAGCGGCAGGAGGGCATAATGTGATTGCTGGGATGTTCGATGCAGGAGCCGAACTCATCGGTTTTTTAGATGGGCCCGGCGGAATTGTTGAAAACCGGTGGAAAAAAATTGTCGACGTCGACCTTTTTCGCAATCAGGGCGGCTTTGATCTAATCGGATCGGGTCGGATAAAAATTGAGACCGAGGCGCAGTTGGAAGCGTCGCTGAAAAGCGCGCTGGAACGGCAACTGGACGGACTCGTCGTCATCGGCGGCGACGATTCGAATACGAACGCCGCTGTTCTCGCCGAGTTTTTCCTTAAAAAGGGGTGCAAGACGTGCGTGGTCGGAGTCCCTAAGACGATCGACGGCGACTTACGGAGCGAGGAGATCGAACTCTCATTTGGGTTTGACAGCGCCTGCAAAACATATGCTGAACTCATCGGCAATATCGGAAGAGACGCCCTATCGACGAAAAAGTATTACCATTTCATTAAACTCATGGGAAGATCGGCCTCCCATATAACTCTCGAGTGCGCCCTTGCCGTCCATCCGAATTTAGCCCTCATCAGCGAAGAGAGGAGATCTTTGGCCCAGATTGTGGGAGAGATCGGGGATTTGATAGAGCGGCGCTTTGAGGCAGGCAAAGAGTATGGAATCATTTTGATCCCCGAAGGGCTTTTTGAATTTGTCCCAGAGCTCCAAGAACTGGCTAAAGATTTAAGACTCGAAATCGATCCGCACGGCAACGTGCAGCTTTCCCAAATCCAGACGGAAAAAATGGTGGTTGATCTGGTGAAAAAGGAGTTGAAAAAGAGGGGATTCAAAGGGAAATTTGCCACGCAGGAACATTTCTTCGGCTATGAAGGGAGAGCGTGTCTTCCGACAAATTTTGACGCCAATTATTGCTACGCTCTCGGCAGGCTCGCTTTTCTTGCCGTCAGGGAGAAGCTGACCGGAGTCGTCTGCTCCATTCAAAATCTAAAACAAAGACCGAAAGAGTGGACGATGAAAATGGTCCCGATCGTCCGTCTTATGCATATGGAAATCCGTTCGGGTCGAAAGAAACCGGTGATTCAAAAAAATCTTGTAGACGTCAAAAGTAAAATTTTTGTAAACTTCTCTCTCTTGAGAAAATCGTGGGAGATCGAAGATCAGTATAGATACCCAGGACCGATCCAGTTTTATGGAGATCCTGAATTGACTGAATCGGTTCCTTTCACTCTGTAAGGAGAAATGATGACGCTCGTTGGAGGTGTTTGCAGCGGGATACAAAGAGATTGGAGTCCTCCGCTTTGTACTCGTCTTTGTCGGGTGGCTGATACGATCGGTCAGCTTGTTATTCCTCTGCTGTTTATTGGAGCGAGTATTCTGACGGCTGCGCTTGCCTGTCCGGCCGTTATCCACGCTGTTATCCTCCCCCTTGTAGCAATTGGCGCGAGCGCGTTGGCCGCTTTTTTTTTCTCAAAGAGGAGTTCGATCCATCAGATTTTATTCGCCCCCCCATCCTCTCCCGTCGCTCCGATTGAACTAGTGAATGGGAAGATGCCTGAGGGGATCCCCGCCGATGCTCCAAGAGGTTTTTACAATCAGAGCAATAATTGCGCGTTGAACGCGATCCTCCAGATGGCGAATCGAGACCCTGGCCTGGCCCGCTGGATGCGCGAGCCGCTGGATGACCAGGTTCCTATTTTAAATAACAATCTTCTCATTTTAAAGCAAACCTTGCACGCCTTTTATGAAGCTAATGATAAAGCTGTGGCGGAGGGGCTAGGGCAGTCGCAGGGAAATTCTCAAGATGTGCGCAACGCATTGCATCTCATTTCCAATCACGCGATCCCTGCAAGCCCCGCTGCACAAATCGACGCTATGGAGGCTCTCGAGTATGTACTCACGCTCGCGCCGGACTCCTTGAAGAGCCGCATCGAGACCACCTACACCTTTTCGCCCGAAGTGCAACGAATTCTCCCCATGGATCAGCTTCCGGCGTCCAAGGTGGAGCGGGTTGGTTTTTTGTCCCTCCCGCTCGAAAAGAATGGGGATCAGACTCCGACTTTAGAGTGGCTGTTTGATAGATATCGCGACAATCCGAATGCCGAGCCGCAACGGCGTTATGATCAGAATGGCGTCTCTTGCGATTATCCGGTGGACAATGTGCATATCGATTTGATCGATCCTCCTCCTGCCCTCCGTTTTCACATTAAGAGATTCACACAACAGCGGACGCTCGGCGTTTGGCACACCGTTAAACTGCACACACCCGTTGAATCGCCGCAACAGTTTACCGTCAATTTAAAAGACGGTCGCCAGCAAACATACCGGTTGAGCGCTTTTGTCGAGCACCACGGCGAATATGGCGGCGGCCATTACACATCAAATTGCATTGGATCTGATGGAACCAAATACATCATGAACGACTCCCGAATCAGTCGTATGGATCCGAATAACCCAAAACATCAAGAGGCGTGGAAGAAGAGCCTGGAGCAGGCGTATCTTCTTTGTTACGTGCCTGTATAAGATTGATGTTTTGCCAGCTACCCCGTCTAAACCGGATCCAGTAGATGAGAGCAAAGAGGGCGGCGTAAAAGACGGTGAGTCCCCAGGCATATTCGACCGGAAGGTTCTGCTTTACGACGATGAAGTAGAGCGGAGCTAAGAGGAAGACCCAAACGGAGAGCGACCCTGCGATGAGTAGAAAAAGGGTGTCGCCTGCCGCGATCAAGAGGCCCGAGAAGACCCAACGGAGGCCGTCGAAAAAGACATAGATGAACGAGCAGATCATGCAAGTTTTCAATGAAGCTTGGAGGGCTGCGTCTGGATTTTGGATGAAGAGGAGCCGCACCGTATCGAGCGGATCGACGACGAGGATGAGGGAGGTGGCCAGAGAGAAGGCTGCGAGGAGAACCAAACCTGATTTGAGAACCTTACGGACAAGATGGTAGCGCCCGGAGCCGATGAAATTGCCCGCTACAGCGGCGGCCCCTCGACTCAATCCATCGCAAAAAAATGAGAGAAAGATCGTAAAGCTCTGGCAGATACTCGAAATTGTGATGTGCGTTTCCCCCAAATCGGTCATCATCCAGTAGAAGACAGACCAACCGAACACCTCCAGTGCATAAAAGATCCCTTGCGGAAATCCGATCCGGCAGCACTTGCGCATTTCGCTCCCATTGAACCGCCAATGAGCCGCCCCGAAACGATCCCGGTTTTCTTTCCGCATGAATAGGGATCCAAGGACGATCGACTCGAAGAGGTAGCCCAAACAGGTCGCGATCGCAGCTCCCTGGATTCCCATTTCAGGAATCCACCCCTTTACGCCAAAGATCAACGCCCAATCGAGAGCGATGTTGATCAAATTCGCAATGATCGCAAGCCAAATCATCACCTTCGTCTTGCCCCTGCCGATAAAAAATCCCGAAAAGGCCATCATCAACGCATAGCTGGGGCCGAAAGCCATTAACCAGCGAAAATATTGGATCTCTAAATCGGCATACCGATCTCCGCCAAAAACAGCAGGAGCCCCCCACACCGCCACGGGAAAGAAGAAGAAAACCGACAACAGGGCAAACCAGATCATTTGCCAAACTGGAATTCCGAGCCGTTTATAGTGCTTTGCCCCATTATATTGGGCGACGAACACCTCCGACATCGCGGTGACCATTCCAATTCCTGCCATGAGCGCCCAAGCGAAAGTGCCTGCATTGACAGACGCATTCAACGCATCGATCGAGTAATGAGCTAAAAAAATTCGATCGGTGAAAATCATGAAGAGAGAAGCCAGCGTGGAAATCATAAGCGGCAATGAAATATTCCACAACTCCCGAATGCTACCCTCAGGATATTTAGTTAACGGCTGATGCATAAATAATCTATTGGAATTGAAATGGCCAATGCCCAGTTGAACCCCAATATAGCAGATTGAGCCTTAAAAATCTTCGTCGCTGATGTTTATTATTTAAGCCACTGGCTACCAATCTGCTGACAATCTCTCTTGAGGATAAATGAAAAATCATTATTTTGCGGGTATGGGACGAGCCCGTTTTACCAATCCGCATGCCCCCAATTTGCGCAGAACCTTTTGGGACGTACTCCTTTGGAAAGGGGGATTTTATAATAATCCTTCTCCCACCCTCTCGCCGCCATCCGGTTTTCTTTATCCCGCTTCTCCCCAAAGCCTTATCAAGGGCCAGCCCTATGCGCTGTGGATTGGGCATAGCACATATCTTCTTAATGCACAAGGACTTACAATTCTTACCGACCCAGTTTGGGGTGCTTACTGTTCTCCCATCCCGATCCGCTCTCTTCGGAGATACAATGACCCTCCGCTTCCTCTGGCCAACCTGCCCCCGATCGATGTCGTCCTCCTCAGCCACAATCATTACGATCATCTCGATGCCAAGACCGTCGCGAAGCTCCACCATTTTCATCCACAGATCCAGTGGATTGTCCCTGAGAGGCTAGCCCCTTGGTTTAAAAAACGGGGGATCCTCTCAGTTTGTGAGCTGCCGAGATGGGAGAGCGTCCATGTGAAGAACGGGAAGATCACCGCTGTGCCAGCCCAGCATTTTTCTGGGCGGACACTCTGGGACATGAATAAGACCCATTGGAACGGATATGTTTGTGAAATCGGTTCGAAAAAACTGTATTTTACTGGCGATACTGGGTATAATTCGAAAGACTTTAAAGCCATTGGGAGGCACTTTGGTCCCTTGGATCTCAGTTTGATCCCGATAGGCACCTACGTACCGAAAGCGTTTATGCAGCCCGTTCATATTAGTCCCTACGAAGCCGTTCAGATCCATCAGGATGTTCGATCGCTCTTCAGCCTGGGGATGCACTGGAACACCTTCCATCTTTCCGACGAACCGCATAACCGCCCCCCTTATGATCTCTATTTAGCTATGAAAGAGAGACAAATTCCCTTCGAGAGTTTCCTTCCGATCGATATCGGCACTTATGTTAATTTTTAGGAAACGGATCTGGTTAGAGCGGCTCCGCACGGCCCGTCACTATTATAAAAACCTTTCATTTACCCTCATCGATCTGACATTTGGACTCATTGCCCTATTTAGCAATCCATACCGGATCTGCCGTAAATTTTTGGAGAAGAAGGGGGCTGAAAATATCTATGCCTATGGCGAGACCCCCTATTCGACCTATGAGAGGATTGCAGAGCAATGCGGGATGGGTTCCGACGATGTGTGGATCGAACTGGGCGCTGGAAGAGGGAAAGGGTGCTTTTGGCTTGCTCAATTCATCGGATGCAAAGTGGTTGGGATTGAATGGATTCCGCAATTTGTCAGGGGAGCGCGGCTGATTCGATGGCTCTTCAGGATCAAAAAAGTCCGGTTTGAAAGGCTCGATATTGAGAAAGCAGATCTAGGAGAGGCGAGCGTAATCTATCTCTATGGACTTTGGCCGAACTTATCGATCCCAAATGGGGTAAAGATCATTAGCGTCAGCGAGCCATTAGAGGGGTGCCGCGTCTTGAAGAGTTTCTGGGTCAGGTTTCCCTGGGGCCGGACGACCGCCTATCTTCAGGAAAAGCGTCCCGAAAGCCCCCCGTTTGGAGGGGACGCCTGAGATCGGAATTCCCGTTTGCCCAGTTCAGGCCCCGAAGGGGCTATTTAATTTTTTTTCTGAGGATAATGGTGCGCAGATAGATCTTTGCCGCGCCGCCGCCGATGACGAGAAAAGCCCCAAGCAGCGATAAGCCATTGGGGGCTTTGTCAAATACGAGCCAATCGAGGAGACCGCCCAAAAGGATCGAGAAATAGAGAAAAGTCGCAAGCCGAGAAGGTGTTCCGTGCTGATAGGCGGTAGCTCTTGCCAATTGATTGAGCACGGAAGCGACTCCGAGGGCGATAATGAGGCTGGCTAACACGGGATTGTTAGGGATTGCGTGAGGGGAGCTGGTTTCAAAGCAGAGGTAGGGCAATAGGCTAAAAACCATGCAGAGAAAGAACATGTACAGAGTGCTGAGTTCGGTCCGTTCGGTGTGGCTGCTGAGGCCAAAGACTACTTGCGAGCAGCCTTGGCAAAACCCGGCGAAGAGACCGATGAAGCTGAGGGTCGATAAGATCCCAGCGTCGGGTTGAAGAATGCAAAGCATCCCCGCAAAAGAGATAACGAGTCCTACCCACGTCGATTTGCCGATGGGATGGCGGCTCACGCACCACTCAATAAATGGGATGAATAACGGTCCCAGGCTGAGGAGGACAAGCCCGTTCATCAGCGTGTTCTTCTGAATGTAGTAATAAAAACTATATTGGGCGCCTAACACGAAAAAGGCGCGCAAAAAGTGGATCTTTGGACTTCCCAACGGAAGGATATCGTAAAGTTTGCGAGTGACCCACAAAAAAAGGGTGCAAAGGATGAAGGCGGCGACATATCTCCAAAAAATCAACGCCTCTAGAGAAAATTCGGCGGCTCCCAGCTTTCCCAAAAGCCCTACTAAAGCGATACCTGTCGCTGAAAGGAGGGTAAAAACAACGCCGGTGGCGAAAGATTGCTGCTGCATAACTGCAAGATATGGGAGCGGATGATTTTATACCACCATCGGCCAATAACTTGGCAATGAGAGCTGATTTCTACTCAGTGAAATCATTCGCGGAGTCTTGGGTCTAGCTGGTCTCTGAGTGAGTTGCCGAGTAGATTGAAGGAGAGCATGGTGAGGGTGATCATGGCGGCGGGGAAGAAGAGGCGCCACGGGTAGTAGCGCATGGCGCTGAGGCCGTCGTTGAGCATGACGCCCCAGCTGGCGGCGGGGGCTTGGACGCCGAGGCCGAGAAAGCTGAGGAACGCTTCGGTGAAGATCGCTGTCGGGATGGTGAGGGTCATGGCGGCGATGATGGGGCCCATCGCGTTGGGGATGAGGTGGCGGAAGAGGATGCGGGGCGCTCTGGCGCCGAGGGCGCGGGCGGCGGTGACGTAGTCGTTTTGTTTGAGCTGCAAGATTTGACTTCGGCAGATCCGGGCCATGTTGATCCAACCGGTGAGGGTCATAGCGATGAGGATGGTGAGGATGCCGGTGCCGCGAATGACTGTGAGGAGGATGACGATGAGGAGATAGGGGATGGCGTGGAGAATGTCGCAAATCCGCATCATCGCCTCTTCAAGCCGCCCGCCTGCGTAGGCGGCGATCGATCCCCATAAAACGCCGATCATCATATCGATCGTGGCGGCGGTGACGCCGATGAAAAGAGAGATGCGGGCGCCCCACCAGATGCGGGTGAAGAGATCCCGTCCTAGTTCGTCGCTTCCGAACCAAAATTGGGCGCCGGGCGGGGTATTTTTCAGTTCGAGTTGGATGTCGGAATAGGAGTAGGGGGAGAGGAGGGGGCCGATGAGGGCAAAGAGAAAAAGGAAAAACAGGATGGTGATCGCAAATTTAGACATGGGCCTCTTTTTGAAACCGGATTCTTGGGTCGACGAACAGATAAATCAGATCGACGCAAAACATCGAGATCATTAAAAAACTGCTGAAAAACACAGTCAGTCCCATAATCATCGGATAATCGCGTCCATTGATGCTGTGGATCATCCAAGCTCCAAGCCCGGGGATGGCGAAAATCTTCTCGATCATAAAGCTCCCAGTGAGGATTTGTGAGGTGACGGGGCCGAGATAGGTAATCACCGGCAGAAGGGCGTTTCTCAAGCCGTGGCGGAGAGAAACCCGGAAGAGGGGGAGTCCTTTAGAGAGGGCTGTTTGAATATAATCTTGCTGGAGGACTTCGACCATGTTCGAACGGGTGAGGCGGGCGATGAAGGCGGTGGGAAGGGCTGCGAGGGCGAGCGTCGGGAGGATGGTGTGCTCAAAGCCGCCCCATCTTGCGACGGGGAGGAGATGAAGTTTGACGCTGAAGAGGAATTGGAGGAGGCTCGATAGAACGAAATTGGGAACCGATACGCCGAGGGTCGAAAGGATCATGGCGGCCGAGTCTTGCCACTGACCTCGCTTGATGGCGGCCCAGGTGCCGAGGAGGATGCCGGTAGGGATGGCGAGGAGGAGCGCTTGAAGGCCGAGTTGGGCAGAGACGGGGAACCCTTCGGCGATGAACTGGTTCACGGTCCGTCCTTGATACACAATGGAGGGGCCAAGCTCCCCGCGGAGGAGGCCTTTTATATATTTAAGATACTGCGCCCAGAGGGGCTCATCGAGACCAAAATAGGCGTAGAGCGAATCGAGTACTTCTTGAGGAATCACCCGATCGCCGATGAACGGATCGCCAGGAATCGCATGCATCAAAAAAAAGGTCCCCGTGACGACGCACCAGATGGAGACGAGGAGGATCAAAGCTTTTTTTATCAGGATACGAAACATGGTTGCAATCCAATCTATCAAATCTTATAATTCTCTGGCATGCTGAACAGAAAAATCGCTCACAATAATAAATTTCATTTTACCAGCCTCGGCTGCGCCCGCAACCTCGTCGATAGCGAGGTGATGATCGGACTTCTCCTCAAAGCTGGCTACGAAGTGACGGCAGATCCAAAAGAGGCCGGGTACCTCGTGGTCAATACGTGCGGCTTTCTCGAATCGTCCCGCCAAGAGGGGATCCGGACGATCCAAGATCTTTTTGAGATCAAAAAAGGGGACGCCAAGGTGATCGTCGCCGGTTGCATGGTTCAAAAATATAGCGGCGAGCTCAAAGAACGGTTTCCAAATATTCATTATCTCCTCGGTTCTGGCGACGTCGAAAAAATTTTGGAAGCGGTGCAGGTCGACGTCCCTGGCGAGGCGGTCACTTCGCTCCGGAGTTATCTCGAATGGGGCGAGGTTCCGAGGACCCTCTCGACGCCAAAGCACTACGCCTATTTAAAAATTGCCGAAGGGTGCAAAAAACGGTGCGCCTTCTGCATCATCCCGACGATCAAAGGCCCGCTCAAAAGCAAGACGGCGGAACAGGTGTTAAAAGAGTTTAACGCCCTTTTATCACAAGGGGTTTTTGAGGTGATTTTAATCGCGCAGGATCTCGGCGATTTCGGCAAAGACCGGAAGGAAAAGGGGGCTTTGGCCTCCCTTTTAAAAGAAATGCTGAAGGTGAAAAAGGATTTTTGGATCCGGCTCCTTTATCTCTACCCCGATGAGATCGATGATGAGTTGATCGGGATCATGAAAAGCGATTCGAGGATTTGTCCCTATCTCGATATGCCGATTCAACATATCAATAACGAGATGTTGAGGGCGATGCACCGGACGAGCTCACAAGAGGAGATCATCGAAATCTTGACAAAGCTCCGAAGAGAGATCCCCGATATTGTGATCCGGACGAGCTTGATGGTTGGGTTTCCTGGCGAGACGGAGGAGCAGTTTGAGGAGCTTGTGAGTTTTGTGAAAAAAGTCCCCTTAGATAATGTGGGGATTTTTAAATTTTCGCTCGAAAAAGAGGCGTATGCGGCCCGATTGCCGAACCAAATCTCTGAAGAGGTGAAGCAGGCCCGTTTTGAGAGGCTCGCGGCTGCGCAGAAAAAACAGGTGAAAAAACGGAATCGACAGATGATCGGCCGGACGCTCGTCGCTGTGGTCGAAGGGTTCCATCCCGAATCGGAGAGGCTCTTGAGAGCCCGTTATAAAGGGCAGTGCCCTGAGATCGATGGGCAGATCATTATCAACGATGGGCGGAAGGTGGCAGGTTTTGGGGAGTTGTATGAAGTGGAGATCACCGATTGCACCGATTACGATCTCATTGGGAGCGTGACAGGTAGGGTTCAGAGGAAAAAAGAGGGGCACAAATTAGCATTCATCTAAAAAAAGGGAAAGATAGGGCGATCCGGCAGAGGCACCACTGGATCTATTCGGGCGCTGTCCAATCGGCCCCTCCTTTTATCGACGGCGATCTTGCGAAGGTCTTCTCCTCGAATGGAGAGGGGCTCGGGATCGCTATGCTCAACCGGGGCCGTTCGATCCTCGGACATATGCTCGCGTTTGGCGCGGAAAGTTTGGAAGAGGCGCTTCCCAGACGGATTCGGGAGGCTGCAGAGCTAAGGAAAAGGTGGTTCCATCCCGAAAGGACCAATGCGATCCGGCTCATCAATGCCGAGGGAGACGGGATTCCTGGCCTCATTGTCGACGCCTATGCCGACGTCCTCGTGATGCAGGCGGCCAACCCGGGGATCGAGCGGCTAAAACCCCAAATCGCCGAATACTTAATCGAGGAATTCAAACCGCGGAGCCTCTTTGAAAAGTCGACCTCTTTTATGCGGAAGAAAGAGGGGTTGGGCGAGGTGCGGCTTTCGCTCTACGGCGATCCTAGCTCGGAGGTCGAGGTGTTGGAAAACGGCCTCCGGTATGCGGTCGACGTCCTCGAAGGGCAAAAAACGGGCCTTTTTCTTGATCAAAGGGAGATGCGCTCCTTAATCCGGAGCCTGAGCGAAGGGAAAAGGGTTTTGAACTGTTTTGCTTATACAGGGGGCTTTTCCATTTCAGCCTTAGCAGGCGGGGCGGTGCACGTCGACAGCATCGAAATGAGCGCCAAATGCGGTTCTCGCATTGAGAAAAATTTATCGCTCAATCAACTGTCGGGCCATCAATTCATTCTCGAAGACGTCTTCGATTTTCTGAAAAAAACGGACTGGAATTATGACGTCGCGATCCTCGATCCGCCCGCCTTTGTCAAAAAGCGGGACGATGTCGCAAAAGCCTTCCGCGCCTATAAAGAGTTAAACCGGCACGCGATCGAACATATGTTGCCAGGCAGTCTGCTTCTCACTTGTTCTTGCTCTTATCATGTCGACGAGGCCCTTTTCCAGAATATCCTTTTCCGCGCCGCAAGCGAGGCGGGCAGGTCGGTCCGGATCCTGGAAAAGCACCGGCAGGCGCACGACCATCCGATCTCGATTTTCCATCCAGAGAGTTCCTATTTAAAAAGCTTTCTCCTTTACATTTATTGAAAAAATCGCTTCACTCCAAAACTAGATAGGAGGCGATTCAATGCGTCAACAAGCGAAGTTTACAAATTACTCCCTTTTTGTCTCCTGCGTAGCGGCAATCGGGGGGATTCTTTTTGGATACAATGCCAGTGTGATTTCTGGGGTTTTACTATTTATTTCCAATGATTTCAATCTTTCGACGATCCAGCAAGAGGTGGTGGTCAGCACCCTCCTCATCGGAGCTCTGATCGGGGCCCTCGTCGGCGGGGTGATCGCCGATCAGTTTGGGAGGAAGAAGACCCTTTTTTTCACCCTCGTCCTCTTTTTTATCGGGGTACTGACTCTCACAGAGGCTTCCAGTTTCAATACTCTTCTGACCGGCAGATTCATCTCAGGTCTTGCGATCGGGATCGTATCGATGGCAGCTCCGCTCTACATCGCTGAAATGTCGCCCCCCCAAAACAGGGGAGCCCTCGTATCGCTCAACCAACTCTGCATCACGATCGGGATCTTGATCGCCTATATTGTTACCTTCTCTTTTTCAGCCAAGAGCGATTGGCGCGACATGTTTGCCTTCGCCTTTATTCCGATCGGCCTGCAATTCATCGGCCTCTTTTTCATCCCCGAGACCCCCTCATGGCTCCAGAGCCATCACCGAAAAGCCGAAGCAGAAAAAATCTTACATCGCATTCAAGTGAGCTCTCATCGCCACACCCCGGTCGACATCGATAACGAGGATTCATCCACCTCTAAAACCCACTGGAAAGCGCTCCTTGCCCCTTCTGTGCGTAAACCGTTTCTCATCGGCATTGGAGTGGCGGTCTTCCAATCGATTACAGGGATCAATACAGTGATCTACTATGCTCCGCAAATTTTCCAGCTCGCTGGCTACGAAGCGGCGCAAACGGCCCTTTTTGCCACCATTCTGGTCGGCGCTGTGAACGTCCTTGTGACCATCATTGCCCTCTGGCTCATTGACCGGATCGGCCGAAGGCCTCTCCTCATCGCTGGACTCATCGGCATGGCAGCGGCTCTCCTCGTCCTCGGCTTTTCTTTCCTGACCCATAGCGAAGCCTCTGGGCTGACAGCGGTCGTGGCGCTCCTCGTCTTCGTCGGCTTTTTTGCCGTCAGCCTAGGACCTGTCGCTTGGCTCATTATTTCTGAAGTCTATCCGCTCGGCATCCGCGGGAGAGCGATGGGGATTGCGACTTTTTCGAACTGGGTCTGCAATTACTTTGTCTCGCTCACTTTCTTGACCCTCATCCAACTTCTCGGAACAGCCGGCACCTTCTGGCTTTATGCAATCATTTGCTTCTTAGGCCTCTGGTTTGTTATAAAGTTAGTCCCCGAGACAAAGGGAAAAACATTTGAACAAATTCAAGCATTCTGGAATCAGTGATGAGCTACGCAGAGATTGAGAAAATCCTAGGCGCTGAGGGAGAGACGCTCCTCAAACACACCTGTACGACAGTTCCAAAAAATCAACTCCATCTGCCCGGCCCCGACTGGGTCGATCGGATTTTTGCCCCAAGCGACCGGAATACGAGGACCCTCCGGAGCCTTCAAACGCTCTTCAACCACGGAAGACTGAAGGGGACGGGCTATCTCTCGATCCTCCCCGTCGACCAAGGAGTCGAGCATACAGCCGGCGCATCGTTTGCCCCGAATCCCGAATATTTCGATCCGGAAAATATCGTCCGCTTAGCGATCGAAGGGGGGTGCAATGCGGTCGCCTCGACCCTTGGCGTCCTCGGATCGGTCGCCCGGAAATATGCCCACAAAATCCCGTTCCTCCTCAAGTTTAACCACAACGAACTCCTCAGCTATCCGACGATCCACGACCAAAATCTCTTCGCCTCTGTGAAGCAAGGCTACGATATGGGATGTGTGGCCGTTGGCGCCACCATCTACTTTGGATCGGCCGAATCGCGCCGCCAGATCGACGAGGTGAGTAAAGCCTTTGCCTATGCACACGAGTTAGGGCTGGCGACCGTCCTTTGGTGTTATTTACGAAATAGCGCCTTTAAAACCGCCGACAAAGACTACCACGATGCGGCGGATCTCACAGGCCAGGCGAACCATTTAGGGGCGACGATCGAGGCGGACATTGTCAAGCAGAAACTCCCGACCTGCAACGGCGGATTCAAGGCGCTGCAATTTGGAAAGACCGATGAGAAGATGTATAGCTCCCTTTGCACCGGCCACCCGATCGATTTGACCCGGTATCAGGTGATCAACGGCTACATGGGGCGGATCGGCTTGATCAATTCGGGAGGCGCCTCGGGGAAAAACGATCTGCATGAAGCGACCCTCACCGCCGTCATCAATAAGCGGGCAGGGGGCATGGGGCTGATTTCGGGGCGGAAGGCGTTCCAAAAACCGAGAGAAAAGGGGATCGAACTCCTCCATACCATTCAGGACGTCTACCTTGCCAAGGAGATCACCGTCGCCTAAAGTTCTGCCTTCCCATGACGATGGGTTCAGCTTTAATCCTCGGATCGGGCTCGAAGCCGGGGATCAGCTGTTTAGGAATTTCCCGCTTCAACAGCCGCTCGATATCCCTTAAAAAGTCTCTCTCATCGATACAGACGAGAGATACCGCGATCCCTTTTTTCCCCGCCCTTCCTGTCCGTCCGATCCGATGGACATAGCTCTCTGGGACGTTCGGCAGCTCGTAGTTCACCACGTAGGGGAGTTGATCGATATCAAGGCCCCTGGAGGCGATATCGGTCGCGACCAAAACCCGCATACTCCCCGCCTTAAAATCGGCCAGCGCCTTTGTTCGGGCCCCTTGGCTTTTATTGCCGTGGATGGCAGCAGAGCGGATCCCCTCTTTTTCCAGATGTTCGGCCAGCCTATTCGCGCCGTGCTTGGTCCTCGTAAATACGAGCACTTGCTTCCAATCCTCTTTTTTAATCAGCGCCGCCAAAAGATCTTTTTTCCTCTTGCTGTCGACCGGATGCATGACTTGAGAAATCCCCTCGGCAGTGGCGTTTTGTTTGGCTACTTCGATCATTTTTGGTTGATTCAAGAGGCTGTTTGCGAGCTGTTTGATTTCAGGGGAGAAGGTCGCTGAAAAGAGTAAATTCTGCCGCTTTTTGGGCAAGATAGCAAGGACTTTTTTGATATCGTGGATGAAGCCCATATCGAGCATTTGGTCCGCCTCATCAAGGACGAGGATTTCGACCTTTGAGAGATCGACCGTTTTTTGCGAGACGTGATCGAGGAGCCTGCCCGGCGTCGCAATCAAAATACTTATCCCCGAACGGAGTTCCCGAATCTGCGGGTTGATGTTCACCCCGCCGAATACGACTGCGGACTTAAGCGGCAGAAACTGCCCATAGGTCTTCACGCTCTCGCCGATTTGGGCGGCCAGTTCACGGGTCGGGGCGAGGATGAGGGCGCGGACTTGTTTACTTTGGGGGCTTGCCATCAGTCTTTGGAGTAAAGGGAGAGTAAAACCGGCCGTTTTTCCTGTACCAGTCTGGGACCCTGCGAGCAGATCGCTCCCCTCGAGGATGATGGGGATTGCCTGGGTTTGCACTGGAGTGGGTTCGGTATAGCCTTGTTCTTCGATAGCGCGGAGAAGTTCCGCGATTAAATTTAAATTTTTAAATGTCATTTCACGTCAATTTTTAAAGATTTCACTGCCAGCAGTATATCTGATCCAACCAAACAAAGAAAGGAATTATTTTCCAGATTCGGAACTATACTGCGGCCACCCCAAATTCACACTTTTGGGGTGGCCGCAGTATATGATGTTACGCCAGATTGAGCAGATTTTCCGTGGATGTGTGAGAAATGCGGGATAGACTTGGTATTCCTCTCCAAAACACAGCCAGGGGGTCTGTTCCGCCAGGTCTAGGGGGCGAATATCTCATTATAGTTTCGATAGTTTATTATTTTGTGTTTGATTTTTTTTTATTTATTAGTTTACAATTGTAATAAAAAATAAATTGGTTGTTTATTATGAATAATATTTGCGCAAGAATGGGAACTTATTTGCCACAAGTTACCTTAGAAACCTTGAGATTAGTAGTCGGCGCTGGGATGATGGTGATGGTCGGCAGCGCGGTCGGAGGCACCGCAGGCGTCATTTCAGAAAATCTCTCTAACGTCATCATGTTTGGAACTGCCCATTTAATCGGTGAGGCAGCTCGAAGAATGGCTGCGATTCATTCGGAGCTACCAGAAAATTTAAAAAAATATAGGCTCATTGCCGATCTTGGGATTTACAGCTTTATACATGGTGGATTGGGGGGGGGTGCTGGGTATGATGGGCTTAAAAACCAATTCGCTGGTAAAGCTCCTGCTTCCGGGGACGATATTGCATTTAGGGGTTGAAGTAATCCGCAGAGGGATGCAGAAATGCTGTTTACATAAAAAAACCGAAATCGAACCTTCTGAAAAGCCAGAGGCGCTCAGCGCCTTCATAAGAGAGAATTTTCAGATGACGGCAACTAACATTTCAAAGTTAGAGGATGCTGAAATAATCTGTCTTGGAGAATGTCACGATGAGAACAAACATTGTAAAAATATAGCAACAATAATCGATGCTACTTGTGGCGCAAATGATCTTGTCCTTGTGGAGGCCGATGACAAATTTTCGCCTGGTTGGAGTCGTAGGTCCGAACAGTTGAAGTACGTGAAAAAACCGCTAAAAATTCTTGGATGGGATGTTCGAAAGGGGCCAGTTTGTGCGGAATTGGAACTAGCACGTACAGAATTCGGTATATATCATTCCCTTTTTACCAAAACTTTTCGGAAGCTTTTTTCTTTTGCAAATTATCGGGCTATAGAAAGATTGAAGCGAGCAGAGAAAGCCTATGAGAAGGATTTTCTAGAAAGAAATTTGCATATGCGTAGAGTGATTGATGAAAATCATTCAAAGATGGAGCCAGGCAGCAAAATATATGTAATAGCAGGGATGGGCCATTTAGCTTTTATAAAAGACGACAATTTCTCGCGAGAAAACGTCCTAGCGGTTAGAAAAATCCACAGCTATGTGAAAACAAAAAAGTTCATGATCCTGATCGCAAATGATCAGCAGTTCAAACCAATTGCTTCGTTTGCTTAAGGAGGGTGCTTTTGCCGGAGCGCCTCACTCCAGTAGCAGAGAGGATTTTCGAAAAACGGAAAGGGGTGCAAAAGCTTGAGAAACGGGCATCAGCTCCATTGTGTTGATATTTACATGGGCAGGAGCGTTGACGCAGAAGGCGATAGCAGTTGCGATATCCTCTGGCGTCAAGGCTTGGGCCTGTTCGTATATCTTTTTTGCACGAGCCTCATCTCCGCGAAAACGGATTTTTGAAAATTCGGTTCCCTCGACAATACCTGGCTCGAGGCATGTGACTCGGACGTTGGTGCCAAGTAGATCCGCTTTCAGACAGAGGGAAAACTGATGGATGAAGGCCTTGGTGCCGCAGTAGATGTTGCCGCCAGGATATGGGTAGTTTCCGGCAATCGACCCCAAATTGACGATGTGGCCCTGGTTTCTTTGCACCATGCCTGGCAATACAGCATGCGTGCAATAAAGGAGACCGTTGATATTGACAGCTATGCAGCGCTCCCATTCATCTAGGCGGGCCTCTTGTGCGGGATCCAAGCCAATAGCTAGCCCTGCGTTATTGATCAGGACGTCGACCGGCCCGATATGGCGAAAAGCTTCTTCTACGTCGGCTCTGCAAGCTACATCGAGCTCATATACTTCGGAGCGATTGCCTAGCTCCTCGCGGAGCTCTTCCAGCTTATGTTTGCGCCTTGCGGCCAAAACCAGTTCATGTCCTTCTTTCGCAAAGAGCCTTGCCGCTGCGGCGCCGATGCCGACGGAGGCTCCTGTAATCATAATCCTCATAACCGTCATGCTATCGTCCGTTTCACATGACTTTCAAGGATTATTTTCCACCTGGTTGAGGAATGGGAGCCGAGAATCTCTGCCCGTATTTAAAGATCGGGTTAAATCCATTTTTGGATACGGCTTGCGCCCCGAGTAAGATCAGGCTGCCAACGAGGAGAATGGCCATGATCGATTCCCCGATACCCCTGAATATGTTCAAACTGCCGTGAACGATGTGCTCGACGCCAATGAGACCTTTACTTTCCCATTGATCGCCGTTTGCCCGATCGACGAGTTGCGCGATCAATGAAAAGACTGCCATGACGATGCCAGCTATCGCCTGAATCTGTCCTGCAACAGTCCGTACGCTAGATGAAAATACCGCAACAAACGGGATGCCGCCAGCGATATTAAATTTTTGTTCAATGCTAGTAAATGTTTCATTCAATGTCATAGAGGAAAAACTCTTTCCGACAATTATAAATCCTATATTTTTATAAGTCAAATCATGTAAAACTGAACATGGGCCGTCTATCGGCGCTGCGGGGCAAATATCCGGGGTGCGCAGCGCCGATAGACGGCCCATGTTCAGTAAAAGACAAAAATATGAATTCAAACCGACACTGGATCAAGATCGTATCGCTGTCGACGTGCGGCAGTTTTCTCGATTTTTTCGATTTTTCGATTTTCGCCCTTTTTGCGAATTTCATCGGCCAAGTCTTTTTTACCGAAGATTCCTACCTTCTCGGACTTGTGAAGAGTTTTGGTGTGTTAGCGGTGGGCTATTTGGCCAGGCCCCTTGGCGGTTTTCTTTTTGGTTGGTGGGGCGATAGGCAGGGGAGGAAGAAAGTCTTTGTCTATTCGATTCTAACGATGGCTCTCTCGACCCTTTTGATCGGCCTATTGCCGGGAAGAGAGACAGTTGGGGGCTGGGCGGTTCTATTCCTCTTGATTTTCCGCTTTATTCAAGGGCTCTCTTTCGGCGGAGAGCTGCCTGGAGCTGTCGTATTTACTGCTGAGCATCTCAGCCGCTATAGAGGATTTGGGACGAGTTTTATCATCGCGTCCTTAAATTATGGGGCTGCCTTTGCGGCCATTGTCGGAGGACTCCTCACCGCCCTCCTTTCGAACTCTCAGATGCTTGCGTGGGGATGGAGAATTCCCTTTTTTTTTGGATTTCTCATCGGCATCATCGGGTTTTGGGTGAGGAGATCGACCGCGGAGACCCCCGTTTTTGCTCAATTGCAGCGGGAAAACCGGACGAAAAAGCACCCCTTTCTTCACCTTCTCAAAAGCGACATCGCCGCCTTTTTTACTGGAGTAAGCCTCACAGCTCTCGGCTCTTCAGTCATCGCCTTCCTCATTTTTCTCCCGACCTATTTTTCCCTCTTTCTTCACCGCCCCATTGGGAATGTCTATTTTTTTACGACCGCCCTTTTTCTGACTTTGGCGCTCTTTACCCCTATTTTCGGCTATCTTTCAGATCTCGTTGGGAGACGGATCTGGCTCATGACCAGTGCTATCCTCGTGGCCCTCTCCTCGTTTTTCCTCTTTGAGCTTAAAGATTTTTGGGTTTGGCTTTGGTTGTTACTCCCTCTCTTCAATGCAATCAATCTCGGATGTTACGAAATTGCGATTGCAGAACTTTTCTCTCCCAATATTCGGTATAGCGGCACTGGGGTTTGCCATAACCTTGGCTACGGGGTTTTCGGCGGCCTCGGACCGCTCATCTATACCCTCCTCTTTCAAGCGACTAACGACCCTGCCTCCCCCCTCTATTTTCTCCTCTTTGCAGCGGCGATCACTTTCACAGGAGCGCTTTTTCTAAAAAACCGGATGACGCCTTTTAGTAGCTCACCCAATAAGTCTTAACGAACTTGGTGAGTATATTCCTTTTCAGCCCATTAAAACTTACGCTTTTCAAAACGGGTTAGATTTTTTACAAATTTTGCGAGCTGGATCCATTCTTCTTAGAGACTACTATTTTTCTCTATACCCTCTGATCGATCAATAAAAGATCATCATACTTTTTCAAAGTCGATATGTCCCTTTAGGACGTTGACTTTGATCAGTTTGACTTTGAGAAAATCGCCAACATCGACTTTTTCGAACCCTTTGACGAGCTTTCCTTCAACGGGCGGGGAAATCAGCCGAACCCAGGTCCCTTTCGGAGCGGCGCCCGTGACCATTCCATCAAACATTTTTCCCATCTCTTTTTGCAGCACAGATGCTGCCGCGCACTTGATCAATCGTCGCTCTAGTCGATCGGCGTCATCCTCTTTTTCTGTGCAATGGCGAGCCAATGCTCCGAGTTCCTGATTGCTATACATCGGCGTCGTCTGAAAAAGTGCGCTTTTCAGAAGTCGTTGCATGATGAGATCGGGGAAGCGGCGGTTGGGCGCTGTCGCATGGCAATACTCGTGTTCGGCCAAATCGAAGTGGCCGAGCGATGGTCGCCCTGGCATTCCCATGACGTATTCTCCTCGGCCTAACAGCTTGATGATGGCTAGCGATAGGTCGGGAAACCGGAGCGGTGCAGACTGTTGCTGATCGAGGAGAAATTGCCTGAGCGCCTTTGGGTCGGGCTTAGGCGGGAGTTCTCCTCCCGCCTCTTTAGCCAAAACGACAATCCTTTCCCACCGTTTTGGAATCCTCACGACTCGTCGAATCGTCGGCAGGTTCCGATCCTTCAGATAGCGGGTGGCTGCTACATTGGCTGCAATCATATAATTTTCGATCAATCTGTGAGCCCGGTTTTTGTCCTGCTCTTCGAGAGAAACCGGGATGCCGTCGACCATCACTGCGGAGAGCTTGACGACCCCGAACTCAAGGGCCCCTTGCCGGTTGCGGTATTCTTGTATTTTTTGCGCGAGCACATCTTGCAAAGCGAGTTGATCTTTGAGCCCGGCGATGGCTGGAATGGGATGTTTGCAGATCCGGCGCTCCAGCCAAGCGCCGATGCAAGGGTAATTGAGCTTTGCGTGATTTTGGACGAAAGCGCAATAGAGGTCTTTGAGTTCAAATCGCCCCTCTTCTGTAACGCTGACCTCGATGACAATCGCACGTCGGTCGGCCCGCTCATTGAGCGAAGTGAGGTCGGTCGAGAGTTTGAGCGGAAGCATTGGGAAAATGACCGCCGGAGTATAAATAGAGGTCGTATTGTGAGCCGCTCTTTGATCAATTGCAGACCCCTTTTTCACGATTGCGTCGACGTCAGCGATTGCGACATAAATCGTGCTATTCTCGGCATAGGTGAGCTGATCGAGATCTCGAGAATCTTCATTGTCGATCGACACCCACATGAGCTCTCGCATATCACGGATCGAGCCATGGGGCAGCGCTGGGCCGTGGATTTTAGCTAATTCACGGATAATCTCCTCAGAGAAATCGGGAATAAAGCCCTTTTCGAGCATCGCCTCTCGGGCCATTTCGGCAAAATGGATCAATTTAGCCATACGGAACTTCTCTACGCCTTGTTACCAAAAATATAGATTATTACACAAATAGAAGAAATGAGTGGTTTGTTGGTAAAGTTCAGTCCCCTTCGGGGACTGAACTTTTACCATTTATAGCCAACGATTTGCGTTACATGAAATTATGTTTTATTTAGTGTAGATATCTTTTGTTTGTTATTTTATTTTTTATCGTTTAGTTTAATTTGCCGCGTTTAGTATCATCGGTTCGTTGCAAGCAACACAAAAGGAGAACTATTGTGATATATCCAGTAAATGAAATCAAGCAAATAGAAGCACACACAGAAATTTCATTTGTGTGCCACCCAAATTGCGCTCAGTATGGCGGTCCTGAAGGCGATGCAGGTTATGCCAATGCCGTTCAGGTGGAAAGAGGGATCTCTCTCGAGGAAGCGTTTGAAATCGCAAAAAACAATTCAGAGATCAATCATTTTGTTTATGTGAAAGGCGATGGGATGACCTTAATAGGCGGCGATCCAGAAAACGATCCGCTTGACCTCGTGAGTTTTTACTGGGGTGGAGGATATTGCCGAATGTTCGAACACGGCGATGTAGTTTTTTTCAGAAAGGACCACCAATGTTTCGGCGCTGCAGGATATGCTGACGCTTATTTTAAACAATAATTCCAAGGGGCCGGAGTTCTCCGGCCCCTTAAGCTCTCAGACCAGAAAAAAGAGGAGCGCCGAAAAAAGACAATGGGATGGGCGACCCTGCTTTGAACTGGCGGGTCTCAGGAGTCAGGAAAGGGAGTATTCCTATGAGATGTTGTATTTCATGAGCATATCTTCAGTTACTTAATAAAGTGAGCATGATTGGAATCCTTTAGCCGCGCACAGCGGCTTGTGTCCTCAAAAAGGAACAGGATCTGCATGATCACACGTGGCATGATGAGTAGGATGATAGGCTCTTCTGTATTCCAATTTCCTTTTCCCAAAGTTTACCAATCATCCTATCGACAAATTCGTCACCGCCAGATAATTGATCAACTGCGCTTGGTGCTCTCCAGTAAGATATTCGCAACTTTTTAGCTCGACGACCACCTGCTAAAGATATGCTCATTAAAAAATATTAATTATAAACAAAATTAATTGAATTGATTTAAATGCTGACAAATAAGATCATGTTGATTGAATAAACAGTTTGGAGTTATTTATATGGTTCATGCCATTCGTTCTATCGGGTTATCAACGATTTCAAGTGTCGAAGAGATTCCAGGGGGAAAACTCGGGTCAAATAGCAGTCCAGCGTGTTCCTCAAGCTACCGTTCTTCCATGCGTCGTATGAGGACAGAGACCCCCTCAATGCTTCCGACGTTTTCCGAATCGCTTGAAAATGAATCGGAACGGTTTCAGCATTCAGTCATGGAGCTGGATAAAATGATCCGGGAAGGGCGATATACAGAGGCATTTTCCGTGCTGAGTGACATCGAGGCTATTATGAATGGGCCTGCTAAAGAAAAAATAATAGAGTCGATTACCAAAGAATTTCCTGTTGACGCCTCTGAGGTGCGCGCCGCGATCGATCACCTCGAATTAGGAATCTTATCGCAAGTCAGAGCCTATTTATTTGTGATGAACGGGGATCAAAATGCGTTGGCCGAACATGATTTAGGGTACAAAAATCTCCAATTGGCTGTGAAAGAGGTGATGGCGATGGCTCGGAAGATGGAATTGTCCGATTTTCCCGATCTCTCTAGCGAACAGGTTGCCGATTTTGAGAAGTTCGTGGAAATCGAACATCTAATCGCACGAGGTTTCCTTGCTAGCGGATTGAATGCCCGCGAGATCGCTATCGAGAATTTCAGATCGGGTTTTAGCCTATGGACTGATTTTGCTTCAGGCGCCGCTATCGACTCGATTTTTTTAATCAAAGTGCTTGAGCAAAAACTCCAATCTCCCCTTTTGCCTCCATCTTCGGACGTCGATGAACAAGACCCCAGGTCCCTTTTTGTGGCTGGAAGATACAATGAGGCTATACAGCTGATTTCTTCAATGCCAGAGGATGAACAATGTTTTGTTCAGGGAATTCGGATCGGATCCATGGCTCTTCTAGGACAATATGAGGAAGCTCTTGAACAGTTTGAAAATCCCATTTACAATTCATGTATCTCCGACTTTGAGGAAGCGGCTGGAAAGGCTCTTATTTCCGTTCTCAGAGGAGAGCTTGAAAAAGCCAAAGAAATTGCTTTAGGCTCTCCTTCGGGGTTCATTTATCCGATACTATTGCTGACGAAAAGCTAAATGATTCATAAACGGGGCCCTCAAGAGTGAGGTGAAGGAGAAATTCTTCGGCCGGAATGACTGGGAAGCCTCGATAATTTTCTTTTCGTTTGCCCATGTTAACGATCAAACATTTTGCCTCTGGATACTCCTCTTGGAAAGCGGCGAGACCTTTCACGTCGCTCGGCGACAATTCAGCTGACCGTTTCACTTCGATGGCCCAGAAGCCTCTCGGGCCGTAAATAATAAAATCGACTTCGAGTTGGGTGGCTGTATGCCAAAAAGAGAGCGAATGTTTTTCTTTTTGATTGAGGGTCCACGTCCGCAGGTGCTGGGCGACGAGGCCCTCTAACGCATTTCCTTCCATCTCGCTTTCGACGTCTAAAATGCCTCGGGGTCTTAGAGCCCGAAAAATCCCCACATCAAAAAAATAGAACTTTGAGTGGGCAATCAATCGTCTTTTCGCTCTTCGGGAAAATACAGGAAGAGAAAAGGCGAGCAATAAATCTTCCAAAATTTGTAAATAATTATCGACTGTCGCCCTTTTTACGCTCGATTCGCGGCTGATATCTATTGTGGTCCAAATGGATGCATAAGAAAAACTTGCAATCTCCAAGAACCGAGAAAAATCGGTGATTTGGCGCACTAATCCTTCTGCCTGGATCTCCTCGCGAAGATAGAGGGTGATGTAATCGCTCAGCCGTTGGAGAGGATTTTGAGATTCCCAGATCAGCGGGATGAGTCCCACTTTGAGGGCCTTTTCCAGGGAAAACTTTTCTTTTAATTCAGAGGCTAAAAACGGCCCCATCTGATGCAAAAGAGCCCTCCCTCCCAGCAAATCGCTCACGGTCCTTCGTAGTTTTCGGGCGCTGCTGCCGGTCATGATAAACTGCAGGCCCTTCTTCTGTTCGATCAGCGCATGGATCTCCGGGAGAAGATTCGGCGCTCTTTGGATCTCGTCTAAAATCAATGTCTGCCCGGGCGCCATTCCGGCGGCGACGTCTCTGATCCTTTCCGGAAAAGAGCCATACCTCCTCTCTTCCTCTCCTAAAAGGAGGTCGATCCGAACTGCATTCGGATAGTGTCTGAGTAGCCAGGTCGATTTCCCAGTTCCCCGAGGGCCAAGGAGAAAATAGCTCTCGGTAGAGGGGCGCATTTCCCGTTCGGTGTAATTTGCCATCGTAAATAGCATTTTACATTGTAAAGTGCTATTTGTGATAGCATTTTTCCAAGTCACTGAAAAAGAAAGCGATGGATCGCAGTGTCCTCGATTTGGTTCATTGCGGCGTGCTGCTTTTCCCAGTCATCACTGGGCCACCACTTCCGTAGGCGGGGGAGTTTTTCTGTTGCCAAATAGAGTTCGTCTCTCAACGTGTAGTGGTTGATTCTGAGCGGGGCTATCTCAACGGTGGGCGAGAGGCATCCTTCAAAGGGCTTTGCTGTGGCGGCGACTTGGGCGTAGCCGGGATGGTAGGTCATAGAGTGGGCGTTTGTGCACTCTTTTACCCGTTCAGGCCGGACAATGCTTTTTACATAGTGGTTGGTTACGTGATCGGAGGGGGCTTTCAGAGTCAATAATTCGATCATGGATCTATTGGATGGAACTTCGGCGATATGCGAGGTGCCAAAGACTTGCCAATTGACCGCGACGCCGCCGAAATGCTCAAAGGGGGTGAGGGTGTCGAGGAGGGGACCTTCTACTGAGAAGAGAAATTCGTCGACGTCGAGAAGGGCGAGCCATTTTGTCTTGCCACGCGCCCAATGGAGGGCCCGTTCATAAGCGAGGCATTGGAGTTCTGTCCATTCGTAGACGTTTGTGTACTGGATCGGCCACGATGTGAGTTGGACGAGGCCGATGTCGATATAGGGTTCTAAGACTTTTCGGGGATTGTCTTGGCTGAGGTGGTCGAATAAATAAAAATGTTCGACGCCCACGATGCGGTGGAAATCGATCCATTCTTTAAGGAAGCGGGCTTCGTTTTGGAAGATGGCGGCCACAGCGAGATTCATCGTTCCCAGGGCAAGGGTCGTTGGGCTGGCGGAATCTCTTTTTCCTCTTTGGGTTTCGAGAGGAGCTCTCCGAGAATTTCGTTTTGGCTTGCAGCAATGAGGGCGGCGATTTTGGCAACGGCTGGCCCTGTGACGATCTCTGGCTTTTGAGTCGAGCCGCGGATTGGCATTGTCATGACATAATTTTTAGGGAGGTTTTTGATGCCAAAGGCTTTTTTCAATGTATCGGAGGGGATTCCGAGAGTCATGTCGAGCTGATCTTTGCGAAGATCAATGCTGCCCCAAGTACAGATGTGGATGGAATCGGCGAGGAGGGCGTCCATCCGGCCAGTCACAAGGCGCCCTTGATGTAGGTTGAACGCAACGGGGGTGAACCAGGCGCTCATCTGAGAGGAGTTGGAGAGAGCCTCTTCTTTGAGTAGAGCGACAATGGCTGCGAGCGAAGGGCCGTTTTGACAGACGATTTTTCCGAGATCGAGCGTGGCGCTGCCGACGGCGAGTTTTTCCAATGAATAGGGGAGGGGGAAGGAGAAATTTTCCGGTTCAATGCGGAGGATGGCCGGTTTGTCGGCAGAGAGGCCGGTCAAGAAGAGGGGATTCGCGTCCTTGAGGAGGAGGGCGCTGATTGAGGGGGTGAGCTGGATCGAAGCTATGAGCGGCTCTTCTAAGGTGAGCGCTTTCTCAGTCAAAACCCCTTTCAGATGGGTACGGAGGTTTGTTGAATCCAGAGCTAGGTCAAGGCTCCTTCTCCCCTTTTCCATTTGAAAGGTTCCTTTGACTGAAATAGGCCCTTCTTGTGTGATCCCGCTTAAGGTAAAATCGTTCCCCTCCATTTGCCCTTCGATCTTCTCGATGCGCTCCTTTTGATAGGCGATCGATCCATTTTTGAGGGTAAACGGGCCCTGAAAAGACCAAAAGGGGGCGGCGACGCTCAATTCGTTGGCGGCGCCGCTCACGCCGTCTTTATCCCATTTCAGGTTGTGGAATATCTGGGGGCCAAACCATGAAAACTGGAGCGATCCGATCTCTACACGGCCCTCTATTTTTTTTTCAAAGGCTCTGACGAAGAGCGGTTTGACGAAGGGCGTCGAGCCGATTTTCGGTAAAAAAATCAGAACCAAGAGAATAAGCCAAATCAATCCATAGCGCTTCATTCGACAGTCACCGATTTAGCGAGGTTTCTCGGCTGGTCAATGTCGCAGCCCCGCTCTTTAGCAATGTAGTAGGCAAGGAGCTGGCCGGCGACGGTTGAGGCGAAGGGGGAGAGGGGATCGGCGGCAGGGGGGAGCCAAATGACGTCGTCAGCTATTTTTCCGATCGATGGGAGGTTTTCGGGGGCGAGGGCGAGGAGGGGGGCGCCGCGGGCTTTGAGCTCTTGGAGGTTGCTGATGATTTTTTCTTCGGTCTGATGATTAGCGCAGAAGGCGATGACGGGAAATTGGGAGTCGATGAGGGCGATCGGGCCGTGTTTGAGTTCTCCTGCCGCGTAGCCGTTGGCGTTGACGTAGGTGATCTCTTTGAGTTTAAGGGCAGCTTCCATGCAGGTCGGAAACATATAGCGGCGCCCCATGAAAAAAAAGTTATTATAACGGCTGTATTTTTTGGCGATCGCCTGAATATGCGGGCTGTTTTCAATCACTTTTTCGATTTGGCCGGGGATCTTTTTCAGGGCTTCGACGTCCCCCTTGCCGGCCATGTAAAGGGCAAATAGATAGAGGACGGCCATTTGCGAGGTGAAAGCTTTCGTGGAGCAAACGCTCATTTCGGGCCCTGCCTTGAGGAGCAAACATCCATCTGTTTCGCGGGTGAGGGTCGAGTTGGCTACGTTGCAGACGCCGAGGATCTTGAATCCGCGCGCTCTCATCTCTCGCACTGTAGAGAGGGTGTCGGCCGTTTCTCCCGACTGGCTGATCGCGACGATCAATGTCTCTTGCGGAATGATCCGGTAACGGGCCTCAGAGGCGATTTCAGCACGGGCGGAGAGGCCCGCCAAATCTTCGAGGAAAAGGGCTCCGATGGAGCCGGCGTTGGCCGAGGTGCCGCAGCCGATAAACCAGACGCTTTTTGCCCTCCGAAATTCTGGGGCGAGCCCTTCGAACTGCACTTGCCCGTTTTCAAAACGGCCCAGCATCGCCTTTTGGATCGTCGATGGCTGTTCATGGATCTCTTTGAGCATAAAATGCTCAAAACCCTCTTTGGAGGGGGCCTGAACATTCCCGTCGAAACGCTCCGTCTTTTTTAGCACCGGTTTCAGATCTTTGTCAAAGATTTGAACCCCCCTTTTTCTATCTTAGCGATCTCGCCGTTGCGAAGGAAGACCACATTGAGCGATGGCCTTAAAAAAGCGTTGGGGTCGGAAGAGAGGATCGATTCGGTCCCTGCCTCGTCGCAGCCGATGGATAGAGGGCATTCGCGAGCTGAGGCGACAATGAGGTTAGGGTGATCTTTATGGATCAGCGCAAAGGCAAAATGGCCCTTGAGGAAGGGGAGCGACTTCTGAACCGCCTCAACCAAGTCTCCCGAGTAGTTTCGAGAGATGAGCTGGGTCATCACCTCGGTGTCTGTCTCAGAGATAAACGACGCCCCTTGACTCCGTAGCTCTTCGCGGAGCGCATCGCAATTTTCGATGATGCCGTTATGGACGAGGGCGATCGTCTCTTCCGCATCTTGGTGCGGATGGGCGTTGATATAGGTCACTTTCCCATGAGTAGCCCACCTCGTGTGGCCGATAGCGACGTCGAGCTTTTTGAGTTTTAGCTTTTTTTTCATGTTAGAGAGTTTGCCTACCTCTTTGCAAACCTCGATCTCCCCATTGACGACGCCGGCAATCCCGCTCGAATCGTAGCCCCGATATTCGAGCTGTTCCAGCCCTTTGATACATATTTCGAGTGGATCTTCTTTCCCCACATAACCAAAAATTCCGCACATATCAGCCTTCCTTGATCCCAACAATTGCTAAAAAAAGGGGAATCTCTTTCCTCGCCCGGTCTTCCATCCTAGCCATCGCCCCTTCGCTTTTTTTATCTGAACACCACTCTTCCATCGATCCAATCATAAATTGTCCGCCTTGCAGCCATCTACAATAGTCGGAGAGGGGATGGTGATAGGAAAAAGTCGTCTCCGAACGGGCCCCTTTGCCTGGACTGGTTTGGATCGGAATTTCTTGGGGAGACATATAGCGATTCACTCTTCTGTACTGAAGTTTCATCGGCTCGTCGATCCCCCAGCTGCTTTGTCTCGGAATGCGGAAGCACGGGTGGTTCAACACGATTAAGAGCCTCCCCCCTTTTTTGAGGTGGCGCCCCGCCGTTTGAATCGCTGCCTGGCCCCGCTCCATATTTTGGAGCGAAAGGATCATCGCAGCCCTCTCAAAGTCCTTTTTTTCAAGCGCTAATTCTCCACACACATCCCCGACGATAAACGTCCCCCCTGTTGTCATCTTTTTAGCAGAGGCGATGAGCTCTTTCGACGCATCGATTCCGACGTATTCAACCGACTCCGGCATCTGTCTTTGCAACACTCCCTGGCCGCAGCCGAGATCGAGGAGCGAGCTATATTTTCCGAGTAGGCGGAGCGCATTCGGTAGGATAACCGCCTGATGGTAATAGTGCCCCTTTTCGCCGACGCACGAAGTGTACCACGATTCAGATTTGTCCCAATTCTTATTCATTTTAATTTCAGCCAATGGGGCTTTCGGCAAGAAAAAATGACCATCGGCGCGATGCAAAAAATAGCTGCCCCTCCCATCAAAAACGATTCGAGGATGATGAGCTTTCCGGTGTCGATTTGGCTCGGGGGAAAGAAACTGATCACCACCCCAAAGGCAGAACCGATGATCCCGAGGCTCGCCACTATCCATAGCCCAAAACGGCCGTAGGGGATTTTGTAGAGCCGGGGCACTTCGGGGTGTTTATAACGGAGGACGATCGCCGCAATAAACATGAGGACGTACATCAGCATATAGAGGAGCGAGGCGAGGGCGACAAGAACCCAATAAGAGCTGTTGACCGACGGCATGAAGAGGAAGACGAGCGAAAGAACCGTTACGATGATCCCTTGCGTGATGAGAATATTCGTCGGCATCCCGTGATGGTTGGCTTTGTGGAAAATCGGGGGGAGGTCGCCGTCTTGGGCGGTTGCATAGAGGCCGCGGCTCGGGCCTGCAATCCAGGTGCTCATCATGCCAAGCGCGCCGAACGTGGTGATAGCGGCGATGATCGGCATGCCCCAAGGGATGCCGAAGGCGTTGAAGAGGTATCGAAACGCCTCCATGCCGCCAGAGGCGAGTTGGATCTCTTTGTTCGGGACGACGGCTCCGATCGCAAGGGCGCCGAAAGTAGAAAAGAGGAGGATTAAAATCGCAGAGAAAAAAATGCCCCGCGGATAATCGCGCTTGGGATCGCGGGCCTCTTTAGCGTGGACGGCCGACATCTCCATGCCGGCCAGACCGAGGAGGACTCCGGACAAAAGGACGAGTTGGTTGATCGAACTGAGATTTGGCGCAACGGCCTTCCAAGAAAAATCGATTTGGAGGGGTTTTCCAGAAACAATCCAAACGGCGCCCATGCCGATAATGAGGAGGATCGGGATGATTGTGCCGAAGAGGGCGGTGATCGAACTGACCCACCCTGAGACCCGCATTCCTAAGAAGTTGACGAAGGTCATCGCCCAGAAAGTGATCAGGATGCTTGCCATGACATAGAGCTTATTGTTCGCCAAATCGGGATCGATGATGTAGGCAAACGTCGATGCAATGAACGAGAGGATAGTCGGATACCAGATCACATTTTCAATCCATTCGAGCCAAATCGCAAGGAAGCCAAGGCGCGGGCCTAGGGCGACCTTCACCCAAGTGTAGACCCCTCTCTCAGGCCAGCCCGAGGCAAGCTCCGCTGAAACCAGGGCGACAGGGATGAAGAAGAAGATGGATGAGAGGGCCAAAAAAAGGAGGATCGAGAGACCGTATTCGGCAAGGAGCGGGAAATTTTTGATGTTGGTGATGGCGCAGACGTTGATCAGCGCGATCATGGAGGCGCTCAGGGCTTTTTTTTGCAGCATATCCTTCCGACTTTAAATGGCCAATATCCAGTTTAACAATCGGAACGATAAAAATCAACCTTGCCACTGGTAGACGGTATTTGCAATGCAGAGGGGATAATAAACCTCGACAAACGCCTTTTCGAAGAGCGTATCTCCGAACAGAACCACCTCTTTGCCCTCGAACATTTTAGACATCGCCGGAGGGATTAAAATCCCCGTCTCTTTCATTTCCGCCTCTAAAAAACGGTCATGGAATTCGACTTTGCCTTTCTTGAACTCAACTACGACAAACCCTGTTTTCGTATTGACGAGTTTCATGTCCTCTCCATTGCTGAATGCAGCGGTGATCGCGCTGGCTGCGCAGAATAATGTCCGTTTCATCGTTTATTTCCAATGTTTGCCATTTCTGTGTTGATCTCTTTGAGCGTGATCCCATCCCTTTGGGCCAGTTCCTGAAGAATCGGAATCCGCTCTTTCAATGCGGGAATAGCGCTTCCTAATCCCATTTGCTCCAATTGCAGAGATAAAACGTCCACGTCAATCGCTGCAATTTTGGCCTTTCCCTCGGCAGATAATTGTCGCTGAGCGTTTGGGAGATAGGATAAATTATTTCTCATTTGCCGATTTTTGTCGGGGAAAGCGAGGCTGTTATCGATTTTTTTCAGTCCGAAAATCTCGTTTCCAATCTCATCGGCGCCTTTCGGATAGACCAAGAAGTTCCCCATATGCCCATCTGTATCATAAGTGGTCCATAACAAGATATTCGCCTCTTCAAAATTCGTCTGATCAAACCGGTTGGCGATCTCCTCGTCGGATAGATGCGCCCTTTCGAGTTCATGGATCGCCTCAAACAAACTCTTTGCGTCCGGCACGTATTCCTGCACGGAGCAGAGCTTTTCTTTATCTTCCGGGCCGCACAATTCGAAATACCGGCGGAGTTCATTCAGAGCCACCTGATCGCTTAAACTATGGAATTGGTCCGATTCGATCACCCCAAGGACGGTTTTGGGCACAATCGAATCGAGGCCCATCGTTTCGCCGATCATGTAGGCTAACGCCTCGCGCATGGCAGATCGGTACAAAGGCATGTTTGAGCGGACGGGGCTCATGTGAAAAGGGCTCGCCCAACCATCGCTGTCGATGCATCCCGCATCCTCGTCGAGCGGCTTAATCACAAAAAGGGGCCGCCCCTCATCATCGATCAAAAAATAGGAGCCGCTCACCCCACGCCCCCCATTCGGCACTATTTTATAGTCGGGAAAATCGACCGATAGAGATCGAAATATTTCCTTGAGGGTTCGAAGCTCATCTCTGATATCTTGGATGGCCGCATAGAGCTCTTCCACGGTAGAAAATGTTTGAACGACCTCGTCCCAGAGGTAACCAAAGCCCCATAGATCCTTCTCTAACCCCTCGATGGAGGTTAACTCTGTCGGTCTCTCTGGGAGCCAATCATTTTCAAAAAGGCTGATTCTTAGGGCGTTGACTTCTTTTACTTCCATAAATCCGTCTTAGAATGGCCAAAATTTTAAAAGAAGCTGTCTTTAGTAGCAACGTGCAATTCATTGGAGCCATTCCCGCTGTACTATGGGGTATCATCTTTGAATAGAGAATCAAACTTTTTTTTCTCCGGATTTCGTTCTACAGAAGGGGAGTCGATTTTGACTTTGAACTCCTCGCAGAAATTGCCCGCCTCCCGGTCACGCACGTAGTCGGTTCCGGGGACGGCGCAATCATTCGGTTTGCCGGGCGTGTAGTAACGGCAGTTGGTACAGGTGTGAAGATCGATTCCGCAGTGGGGACATACCGCGCGGAAAGCGATCTTCACTGGCGTATCGCCGACCTGTTTTTTACACTTCCAACAGTTCATTTCGTTTTATTAGAGGCGACGCGTGCGTGCTGGGCTGGCTGAGAGGTTTTTGTTTGGTGGTTCTTTGCTGGCGGCGTGTGTGTGTACTGGCGCTGCTTGTCTTTGGATTGATGGACTGGCCGTTGTGGCTGTGGCTGTGGCTGTGGTACTGGCGTCCTTGGTATTGGAGCTTTTTTTTCAGTTTGCTCTGGTTGTTGTACTGAACGGTTTGATTCATAGCTACTGATTTGTTTTCCCATAATTATCCTTTGTTGTTGTTACTGGTTGTTTATTCGTGCATGTTTTCCGCCGCGATACGCTGCCGATTCTGATTGCAGTTGCGGCTCTGTCTCTGTTCCCACTTGGGTATGTCGGCCAGCGCACATTGGCCTCCTGCAGCCCGAGTGGCTAGGGTCGAGCTGAGGGCGCCGTTGTGGCGATTGTGTATGATTTTTCATTGGCTGAATCATCAAACTCTCCTTAGTAGGCCCGCTTTGCGCGAACACAATCGTCTAGGGTCACATTGATCAAGAGCGCATCGCTTGCCCGATCCCAAAAACTTGTCCTGCTATTGACTCCGATGATCACATAATGGGAGGGTTGCCAATCTTTAAAAATGGTTTCGTCGAGGGGAGAGATGCTCCAATAAGTTTCGCCGGTTCTTTGGCACTGAAGGGTCACTTCTCTACGGTGGAAGTCAATCCGGTCAATAATGTGAGAATTGCCCCCATGCGCGTCTTGGACTACGAAAGGGCCCTCCTTTAACGTCGCTGCCACGGAAGTGCCGTTTTTTTTATGGAGGATTCGGTAATTGTGTTTTGATAACCAAGAGAACAAACCGGTATTTTGGGTGATGTTGAGATGATCGTCAGTACGCCAAGAGAGCGCCTCGGGATAATCGCTCTCATCAATTTCCCAGCCAGACCCATCTTCCAGCCTCAGTAAATAAGAATATCCATCTCTCGTATCTTGATGGATGAGAGCGGCGAGTTTATGGTCTGAGGGGCCATATATAATCGGCGGAGCGTTATGGAGATACCCGAGCGTCTCGCGAGGCCCCTCTTCTTCCGCTTCGGTTGGTGCAGACTCCCTTTTCTGAGCTTCGATTTCGGCTGCTGCCTCCTCGCTGATCGGCACAGTGCCGACGCCAGCGTGATTTTCTTCCCCTTCCGCTAGGAGCAAGAGAGGCGTCGCCAACGCTACGAGTACAATGGTTTTGAGAAATTTCATAAAGACTCCAACGAGTTTCTGTTTAAAATTTTCAAAGAAATTTACCACAATCGGAATTTTTTTGTATACAGAAATGGATCGTTTAAGTGTAAATTTAGGAGTCAAAAAGGTATCGCTTGCGAAAACTCCATTGTCTTTTCACCGCTTTGATTTTTTCTTTATCCGCTGCTGGCTGCCCGCCTGACCTCCTCTCTTTTGCGATCGGCGGATACGATTTCACCAGAGAAAAACACCGCGCCTTCGAATTTGAGATCGAGTATAAATTTCACCTTAAGTGTCTAAAACCGCCGAACAAGTACCTCCAATTCCGCCCCCTCGTCGGGGCGATGGCGACAGCGAAGGGATCTTTTTACGGGTATTTAGGGATCAATTTCGACCTCCTTTTTTTCGATCATCTCCTCTTCGCCCCTGGGTTTGCGGCGGGCTATTACGCTCCCGGGGGTGGGAAAAATCTCGGATATCCGATCGAATTTCGCTCTGGGGTCGAATTGGCTTGGCAGTTTTCCGACTGGCATCGCCTCGGGGTTCATTTCTACCACCTTTCGAATGCGAGTATCGGCTGCCGCAACCCTGGAGAGGAGTCCCTCGTCTTATTCTACGATATTCCTCTTGTTCAGGGGTTTCCGTTTATTAGAGAAAAATAAATCTCCGATCCTCTAAAATCAGGCGAGGCCGCATGAGTGAGGAGCTCCCTTTTGATCCCTATCCGTTCATCGATGATCCGCATAAGCAGACCATCCTGAGTTCTCTTTTTAATTTCCTTTTCGAGCCTCCTTCAAAACAAAAGCTCGTCCCACTGCCCGATGGGGATATCATCTCCCTTCAAATCACCACGCCCCCCAATTGGAAGCCGACCGATCTGACCGTTTTTATGGTCCATGGACTTTGCGGCTCCCATAAATCGCCTAATCTTGTCCGGATGGCTAAGAGGCTAGAGCCTCTAGGGATTCGGACGATCCGCTACAATATGCGGAACTGCGGCTCCGGCAGGGGGCTTTCGAAACATATCTACCACAGCGGGCGGAACGAAGATGTGTTTGAATGTTTGAAGGCGCTTAAAAAAGAGGATCCCGACTCGCCGATCGCGCTGATCGGGTTTTCGCTCGGCGGCAATATCGTCCTCAAGTTGGCAGGGGAGCTGGGTACTCTCGCATATCCTTTTTTAGATCTCGTGATTGCTGTGAGCCCGCCCGTCGAGCTCCACTCGAGTATTTTGATGTTGGGGGATGCATCCAATGCCCTTTATGAAAAGTACTTTTATCGCTTGTTGCGGGCCGATGTGCATTTTATTCACCGCACATTCAGGGAGCTGCCGCCGATCCATCTCCCCAAAAACTTGAAGCTCTACGAATTCGATCAACTCTATACTGCGCCCACCAGCGGTTTTGTCAGCGCCATCGATTACTATCACAAATGCAGCGCAAGCCATGTGGTGAGCGATATCGCGATCCCCTGCAAAATCCTCTTTGCAGAAGATGATCCGATCATCTCATCCAAATCATTGGACTCCTACGCCCTTCCGCCCAATGTGACTCTCTTCAAGACCAAAAAGGGGGGGCATATGGGTTATTTGGGGACGTCTGAAGGCAAAGGGGGCTTCTATTGGCTCGATAACCTTCTTATCGATTGGTTGACTCAGTCAAAGGACACGTCTCATTGATTCATATGCTGCGGCCGTATAAGTGCGGGTTAAATCCCCCAATTGAGGCTCGCACCGCCGTAAGGGGCCCCTTGGACGTTTGTGTAGAGAGAGTGATGGCCGTGTTGATCTTTGATATAGAAGTTGCCGCCAAAGTTCCACCCTCCAAATAACTCGACTTCCAAATTCAGGAATTTTTCATAGTGGACATTGAATTCGGCCCCCATGCTCGAGTAGCAAAATACGGAGCGGGGTTGGGGATCCAACTTGCCAGCGCGAAAGCGCTCTTTAAGGGGCCGCCCTTTAATCGAAAAGCGCCACTCTTTATTGAGCGAATATTCGATGGAATAGGTGATCGGAAAGACGATTTGAAACATCCATTTTTTATTCGGGGAGTAGTCAAATCCAATGACCGGATAGACTTCTTGTCCTTCGAATCCGGTGTAGCCAAAAGCCCCCACGTGGTAATGCCACTTCCGGTGGAATTCATGGGATCCCCAAAGGAGGGCGGAAAAAAGTCCGTAGGTTTTCGGATGGGTAAAATGTTTGACGTCGATATTGTAGTCGATCCGGCCAATCCAGCGCCATTTTTCCACTGCAGTCGATAAAAAGGTGAGGGCAAATTGGACGAACTGGAAGTGGGTTTCGTGAAATTTGGGATTTCGATCCCAATCCATGGTGAAGGCGTTCCACTCGACGCGGGGGAGAAAATAGGATTGTCTGCTGATTGGGACAAAGCAATAGGCGTAGGCATTCGCTTTGTTGTACGTCAGCTCGCCGTCTGGCTCCCCCCCTTTTTGCTTCACGTTCGCATTGCCGACGGCAATCAAATTGCCTCCGGCATGAATCGGATGGTAATCCCAAATGGAAGCGGGGCTAAGCTCCGTCGGTTCTTCTCCAAAGAGCCCAAAAACAACAAGAAAAACGACCGGGAGGGCTTTTTTTATCATCTACCTCCTTATAGTTCGTTTCTCTTTCTTTTTCACTAAATTTTATACGCTATCCCCCAACATGCGGCTATATTCCACCTCTTTTTCTCTTTGACTGAGTCTGGCTACATCCGTATACGCGTGATCGCCTCGGGTCGATTTTTTGACGAGATAATGATCTGTGGCGCATTTGGCGACTTGAACGAAATGGGTCACGCAGATCACCTGTCTTTTCTCTGCAAGCCTTTTTAATTTTTCGCCGAGGATGGCTGCGGTCTGCCCGCCTACGTTGCTGTCGATTTCATCGAAAACGAGGGTGGAACTTCCGCTGACCAAAATGGTCTTGATGGCAAGGAGCAGCCGCGACAGTTCGCCGCCGCTGGCGCATTGCTCTAGGGGAGCGGGGGGGAGTCCTGGATTGGCTGAAAAGAGGAATTGAACTTCGTGGATCTCTTTTCCTATGGCAATCTCAAACTGAGCATGAGGAAGATTTAAACTTTTAAGCTCGGCTAACACTTGAGAGGCAAGGCGAGGCGCTGCGGCCCGTCTTTGCTCAAGGATCGAAGCGGCCCGTTGTCGGTTCTGTTCTCCGATTTTTTCCATTTCTGATCGGAGGGATCCGATTTTGGCGTCGAGATGGGTTAATTCTTGGACTCTCGCGCGCAGCTTCTCTTTTTGTCCTTCGATGTCGGCGCCAAAGCGGCGTATCAGAGATTCGATGGCGCCGATCCGTTTTTCTACAGCCGCGAGTCTTCCTGGGTCGGCTTCGAGTCGATCTGCATAGTTCTGAATGAGCTGGCCCGTCTCTTCGAGTTCGAGAAGGGCGTTTTTCATCGATTGGGCGATGGGGGCTAATTTCGGATCAAACCGGATGCAGCTCTCTAAACCGGCCTGCATCCGCTTTAAAGAGGGGAGTTCGGGCCCTTCAGAGAGACCAAAGGAGACGCCGCTCACTTTGGCTGCCAAGTCCTGAGCGTGGATCAGAACATTGTGCTCTTCAGCAAGGCTTGCCTCCTCGCCAGCTTTCCAATCGACCTCTTCGATCCAGGCCAAATCTTTCTCAGCCCATTCGAGTTCCCGCTCTTTGGGTACTTGGAGCCATTTCTCTAGCTCAGCTCCGATTTCCCTCGCCTGTCTCACCGACGCCTTATATTCATCGACCTCGCCAACAATCCCGGCAAAGGCGTCGAGCATGGACCCCTCCTCTTCCAGAATCGCATGGGAACTGTTCTGATCGACCATTTCGATGTCGACGGCCCCTTTCAGCGCCCCCAAACTGACTTGGGCCTCATCGATGAAACACCGGTTCTTGCCGGATCGGTAGATCTCTCGCCGAATGATTGTCGAATCTTCTAGCGCCGCCTCGACGATCGCAAAGGGGCTCCCTTGCCGAATGAGGCTGGCGTCGGCCCTCCCTCCGGCAATCAGTTGAATGGCTGACAAAACAGCCGACTTTCCCGATCCAGTCTCTCCGGTCAATATATTGAGTCCCGAACCCAATTCGATCTCGGCCCGTTCGATTAAAATGAGATTTTGGATCTTCAACGATTTCAAAGTTCACCCGTTGTTTTAAAATGGGTCTTAGCCACTTTTTCGAGAGACTCCCTTCCAAATTTGGCGATGAACGTTTGGGCCGCCGCCTTGACTTGGGCGCTTGCCCCTTTCGGGATCTCCATCCCATACTCTTCGCTGAGCGATTGCATCCCGTCCAAAAAGGCGCCTCTTGCTAAAATGGAGGCGGCCGCGACTACGAGATCTTCTTCGCCCCGCACCTTTTGTTGGAGCTCGACCTCGATCTTTTTCTGTTTGAGGGCGGTTTCCATGACATGCTTTTCGGCAAATTGGTCGAGGAGCGCTTTTTTACAGCCGGTTTTCAGAGAAAGATCGGCGAGGGCTGCCGCGTGGGCCCAGCCGAGGAGCCGATTGAGGTTCTTAAACCTCCGATACAGCTCGTTATACTTCAAGGGGAATAACCGGATGACCGTGTAGGGGAAATGAGTCCGGAGCGTTTGAGCGAGCTTTAAAATTCCCGCATCGGAAATCCGCTTGCTGTCTTTGACTCCCATGTGGAGCATCTCCTTGATCCCATCGCCGCCGGCGTAGATCGCAGCGACGCACAGCGGGCCAAAAAAATCGCCCTTGCCCGCCTCGTCCATGCCGATGCGGGGCTCCAGATCGATCCCTGCTTCGGGATGGGAATAGGTAAAGGTTTGCAAAATTTCCGGCTCAAGGTAAAACTCCATGAACTCTTTCATCTCTTTCCCTTGGACAGTCAAACTCCCCGATTCGTAGAGAGTACAGGAGACCCCCTTTTTCTTCGCGGAGAAGACTGTGTAGGGGGGCTTAGAGAGTTCGAATCCCTGATTTTTGAGGTCTTCTTCTAACTTCGATGCGAATTTTAGATCGATCTTTGTCGTAAAAGTCATGCCTCCAGTATAAGACGTTTGACGGAATTGCACAAGGTGTTAACATACGTGGACTATGTGGAGGAGTACTACATGTCTGAGGGGTTAAAAAAGATGGGCGAGAAGTTCCGCTCAAAGAGAGAGGAGATGAGCCTTTCTCTCAAAGAGGTCGAAAATGCGACCTCTATCCGCATCGTCTATCTGCAAGCGATTGAGGAGGGGAGGGTCGATCATTTTTTGTCGAATGTCTACGCGCTCGGATTCATCCGTCAGTACGGCAATTTCTTGAGGCTCGATCACGATAAGCTTGCCAAAGAGTTTCCCGAAGCCATGCGCCTCCCCCCGGAAAAACAAGATTTCGCCTACGGGATCGGCACATTGGAGATGCGAGGCGCTCCTCATGGAGGAGTCCGTTGGATTCCCAATTTGATCTGGGGGGCTGTTTTTATCTTTATTGTTATTTGCGCGTGGTATTTTGCAAAATTTGTTGGCCTTTTTTAATTCCAGCATATATCGTGTGGATCTATGGAGCAGCTGGGTGATTACATCGTACAAAAAAAATTGGGCGAAGGCCCTTTTGGCGACGTCTATCTGGCCGAACACCGTTTTATTAAAAAAGTTTTTGCGTTAAAGGTTCTCCCCGAAGAGATCTCTTCTCATCCGCTTTTCATGCGGAGATTCGAGGCGGAGGTGGCTGAAATCGCAGCGCTCGATCACCCGAATATCGGCAAAATCCACAACGTCTCTTCGGCAGAGGGCCGTTTTTTTCTCGTCGCCGATCCGCATGTCGACTCTCTCGGCGAAACGATGCACTTAGAACGGTATCTCGATCTCAAGGGGCGCTCGCTCAGTGAAGGGGATTGGATCGATCTTTTGACCCAGGCGGCGTCAGCTATCGATTACGCTCATGAGGCAGGTTTGATCCATGGAGGCATTAAGCTGACCAATGTCCTCGTCGCTCCCACGGAGAGCGGGATCCGGCTCCTCCTTTCCGACTTCGGCCTGATCCGCCTCATAGGCGAAAAACTCTCCCTCACTCGCCTCGCCTTGCAACTGGCCAAAGGATTTCCAGCGACCCGTTTTGTCCGCTCCTACGGGTTTCTCGCGCCGGAACAAAAAATGGCCGAACCGGAATTGACGCCCAAAACCGATACGTACGCTTTCGGGATTCTCGCCTACTATATCCTTTTCCGGAAAATCCCCGAAGGCTGTTTCGAGATCCCCTCCCGCTCCCTCCTGAACGCCGAACAGAATTGGGATCTCCTCATCAATCAGTGCTTGCAGCCCCATCCAAACAGCCGCCCTGAAAAACTCCTCCAAGCCTTGAAAGAGTGTCTCCCGTCCCCTAAAGCCATTTTGAAAGAGATGCACCGTCTCGCGGAGATGGAACCTAAAGAAGAAAATATCCTCCAAATGGCGTTCGAATTAGAAGAGGGGCCTATCCTCAAGCCGGTACTCCGGCCACAGGAGATCGCCCGCCCTGAATATGAATCTGACCCCGCCGCTGTATTCCAGAGAGACACCCATGTTTCCCACTACACGCCGAGCAAAGTCGAAGTGAGCGAAATTGAACCCCTTTTGACCGAAATGGTCGTGATTCCGGGGGGGACTTATTTCCGCGGCAGTTCCGAGGGGGCTCGCGACGAGATGCCGCGCCATGCGGTCAGACTTCCCAGTTTCGCCCTCGATATCCACCCTGTCACGAATGACCAGTTCCTCCGCTTTGTTCAAGCGATGGGCGGCGAAAAGGACCACAATAACAACGATATCATCCGTCTCCGCGATGCGAGGATCAAACGGTCCAATGGAAAGCTCATCATCGAGTCGGGTTACGCCAAGCACCCGGTTGTCGGGGTCACCTGGTATGGAGCTGTCGCTTATGCCAAATGGATCGGCAAGCGGCTCCCGACAGAGGCCGAATGGGAAGCTGCCGCTGCAGCGGGGAGGGATACGCTCTATCCGACCGGCGCGGAAATCGAGCGGATGCAGGCCAACTTTTTTAGCTCCGATACCACCCCAATCCTCAGCTATCCGCCCAATCCGTTCGGCCTCTATGATATGGCGGGCAATGTCTACGAGTGGTGCCAAGATTGGTACGCCTACAATTACTATGATGCGTCGGCCGTTGAACCGGATCACCCGCTTGGACCGCCGCAGGGCGTCTATCGGGTCTTGCGCGGCGGCTGCTGGAAGAGTCTTAAAGAAGATCTCCGCACCTCCCACCGCCACCGAAATAACCCAGGCGCCGTCAACGGCACTTATGGTTTTCGCTGCGCTACCGATGTTTCTTGAAGAGAGAAAGGGCAAATTCTAAATACGATTTGGGGTCCGGAGCCTCGTAGGCTAGAACCCCCTTTCTCGCCTCTAAAAGGGCAGGAGTCGCCCGAAATAAGAAACTCATCAGCTGTTTGACCTTGCCCAGCTTGATTTTCATTGGCGTCTCTTCGGGGATCTCCCGTAAATAAACCTCATAGAAACGGAGGAGATCTTCCCATGTAGGGACAAACTGAGATCCGGCAAAATGGGCCTTGATCTTTTGAAAAATAAACGGATCCATCAGGCTCCCCCTCCCAATCATCAATGCATCGCACCCTGTCTCCTTAAGCATTCTGATCGCATCCTCGACATTGAATATATCCCCATTGCCCACTACCGGAATTTTTAAGAGCGATTTGGCCTCCGCGATCAGATCCCAACGCGCTGGCGGACCGTAGCCGTCGACCTTGGTTCGGGGATGGAGCGTCAAGAACGCAATTCCGCTCTCCTCTGCCGCGAACAAATTCTCTTTGAAGAGCGACGTATCGAGAAATCCTGAGCGCATTTTCACTGTCACGGGGACCTTGACCGCTTGGACCATCGCCCTGGCCACTTCGTGGAGTAAATCGGGCTCTTTCAGAAGACTTGAACCGGCCCCACGCCCCGTCACGGTATTGGAGGGACAGCCGCAGTTCAGATCGATCCGCGGGGCCTTGCGCGCTTCAATCTCGCGCGCCATATCGGCCATGAGAGAACTCTCCCCGCCCATAATCTGAGCGGCTAAGGGGATCGGGGCCGTTTCGTCAAAATCGTAGACTTTCGCCAAACTTTGGACGTGGCCGCAGTTCGGCACACGAATGAAATCGGTCACCGCCTCATCGAAGCCGCCGACAGAGGCCATCGCTTTGCGGAAAACACGGTCGCCGACCCCTTCCATGGGGGCTAAAATCAGCCAAGGGCAGCCATGTCGATTTTCGGGACGGTATAGGTTCATAGAGAAGAGACTATATCAGAGAAGGAGCTGTAATGCGCTCTTTTTTTTGTTTGCGGTAAATAAATATTTTGTTTACCATGTCTGCATGAACTCAATTAAACCGAAAGCGCCAAGCGCCCCCAGCACTCCAAGAGGCTTTGAATCGCCGGTTCAAAGGGAATGGACTCAGGAAGAAGAGGAGAAGATGCTGCCCAAGAATCTTCACAGCTTGCCCCATCTAAATCCCTTTTTCGATATTCCCTCTGCTATCGAATATTTAAGACCACCCCCACTCAGAATGAGCTACTTTCATTCGCATCAAGGCGAAGAAATTGAGAAGAAAAGGGTTGAGAAACTCGCAGTCATCGATCAAGCTGTTTCCGAATTGCAGTCTAGACAAGATCGGTCCTTTATCGGAATATTTCACAGTTTGGCCAAAAATTACTTAAAGGAACGCCGAAAAATCGTGCTCTCAGCTAGCAAACAGATCGTTGTTTTGACTTCCCCTAGGGCTTCGAACAAAAAATCTTTGCTCCATCAGCCCTCTACTCCTAGACCCAGTGTGAAAGCTGTCGAATGCAGCGTGGTTCACGATATCTTTCAGCAAGAGAACAATGACAGCGAGTATCTCGAGAGCTTTCACACGCAATCATTGCTATACCTGGCAAGGATCGCCGAGGTCCAGGCCGAGGAGACAGCCCGTAGAAAGGCTGCTCCCCCACCCAAGATCAACGCGGTGGCCGAGGCTGCGGCCCAGCGACTAAAAAAAACAGTGAAAAAAAACTGAGAGTCTGTATAATGGCTCTTTTACTCCTCTACAGGATTCGTTTTTCCTGCAAAAGGGGTAAAAAGTAACCACAAGCATATGAGGAATTTCTGGCAAAGTCTAAAGGAACAATTAAATTTTTTAACGCTCAAAAAGGTTTCGGATTCATCACGCCTGACAACGGCGGCAAAGATCTCTTTGTCCACGCGAACAACGTGAATGGCGATCCTAAATCTTTACGTGAAGGACAAAAAGTCGAGTTCGTTGAAGGACCCGGACGCAAAGGCCCAGAAGCTACTGAAGTACACATCCTTTAGTACCCTTCTTCGCCAACAAAGAGAGATCCCTTTCCCTCCAGGAGAGGGACTATTTTTTTATGAAATTACTTCTTTCTAAACCTAGAGGTTTTTGCGCTGGCGTAGAGCGGGCGATCGATACGGTCAAAAAGGCGCTTGAGCTTTGGGGGCCTCCGATCTATGTGAAGCACGAAATCGTCCACAATCGGCACGTGATTGCCGAGTTGAGGGAGATGGGCGCCCTTTTTATTGAAAATTTTGATGAGGTTCCGGAAGGGGCTAGAATCATCTATTCTGCTCACGGAATTCCGCCATGTGTTCGTGAAGAGGCCAAAAAACGGAAGTTGATCGAGATCGATGCAACGTGCGGTTTAGTCACAAAGGTCCATTCTGCGGTGAAGAGGTTTGCAGAGAGGGGATATCGGGTCATTTTGATCGGGCATAAAAACCACGTGGAAACGATCGGCACAGCAGGGGAAGCCCCTATGGCGACGACGGTTGTCGAAACGGTCGGGGAGGTCGGCGGACTCCCCTTTGGCTCTGAAGAAAAATTGGCCTATCTCACTCAGACGACTTTGAGCCTCGACGATGTGAAAGAGATCGCAGAGGCTCTCATCCAAAGATATCCGCGCATTGAAACGTTGCCCAGTTCCTCGATTTGCTATGCCACGACTAATCGGCAAATGGCTTTGAGGGAGATCACGGCGGAGGCTGATGTGGTATTGGTGGTCGGCGATCCGAAGAGTTCGAATTCCAACCGACTCTGCGAAGTGGCTGAGAAGCGGGGATGCAAGGCCTTTTTGATCAATAGCGAAAGCGAAATTCTCCCGGCATGGTTCGCAGGGGTTGAAGTGATCGCGATGACCGCAGGGGCGTCGACGCCCGAAAGGATTGTCCAAGCCTGTATTGACCGGTTGAAAAGATTGGGGGTCATGACCGTCGAAGAGACCGTCTATATTCAGGAGGAGGTTTTTTTTCAGTTGCCAAAACAGGTGCTAGTCTAATACCTTGAGGGGATGAGCGATCCCATTGAACGAGTTGTCCACCTCGAAAAGAAAAGTCTGAAGCGGGTCTTAGGCGCCCCCGAACTATTTGCCGTCGGTTATGGCGACGTCGGCTCTTCCATCTATTACGCGCTCGGATTGACCGCCCTCTACGCCTTAGGCGCCACACCCATCGCTTTGGCCATCGCCGGTTTTGTCTTTATTTGCACCTGCTTGACCTATGCCGAGATGTCGACTACCTTTCCAGAGCCCGGAGGTTCAGCCACCTTCTCCCGTTACGCCTTCAACGATCTCGTCTCTTTTATTGCAGGATGGGGACTCCTCCTCGATTATATTGTGACGATTGCGATTTCAGCCTTTGCCATTCCGCCCTATGTCAAATATCTCATCCCCTTCACAAACACCGTCTTTGTCCAGATCACGACGACCATCGCCATCATTATTTTCCTCTACATTCTGAATCTTATTGGCATGAAGCAATCGGGTAGATTCAGCCTCCTCCTAGCGATTGTGACCATCCTTTCTCAAGCTCTGATTGTGATAACCGCTGCCCTTTTACTGCTGAACCTCCCCTATATTATCAGCCATCTCCGCATTGGCGTTCTTGGCGTAGATTGGTCCCCCACTTGGGGGGGATTTTTAAAAGGGACTGCCATGGCGATGGTCGCCTATACGGGGATTGAATCGATTGCGCAACTCGCGGCGGAAACCAAAAAACCGTCGATCGCTATTCCGAGCGCCATTAAATGGACCATGTATACCTTAGTCCTTCTCTATCTATTTATCTCCATGGTCGGCCTTTCTGTCGTCAGCCCGCAAGAGCTTGGAACCACCTATATCGACGATCCGATCGCTGGGATTATCGTCAACCTCCCTTTTGGCGGACGGTGGCTCGCCCCTTGGTTTGGCCTCATTGCGGGGATGATCTTGCTCATTGCCGCCAACGCAGGGCTTATTGGAGCCTCTCGCCTGACCTTTTCGATGGGTGAATATTATCAAGTGCCCCATTTTTTTTATCGGATGCATCCCCGTTTCCGCACCCCATACATCTCTCTAGCCGCCTTCGCTTTTTTTGCTTGTCTGATCGTCATATTGAGCAAAGGGGAGATCCTGTTTCTGGCCGACCTGTATAACTTTGGCGCCCAGATCGCCTTTTTCTTTGCCCACATCTCGCTCCTTGTCCTCCGTATCAAGAAGCCGACCCTCCAGCGCCCCTTTAGAGCCCCCTTCAACATCCCCCTTGGCCGCAACCGCTCGATTCCGCTCACTGCGGTCTTTGGCGCAATTGCGACTCTATGTGTTTGGCTCATCGTCATTATCACAAAGCCTCAGGGTCGAAATCTCGGATTTATTTGGCTGGCTGTCGGCGTTGCGATGTATCTGTATTACCGGCGAAAAAAGCAGATGACCTCGATGGGTCAGTTGTCGATCGAAAAGATCAAGATTCCAGAATATCATCCGATGCATCTCAAACATATCCTTGTCACGGCCCGTGTTTTGGGCAACACAGAGGCGATCCAAACGGCTTGCGAGCTCGCCTCGAGTTTTGGCGCCAAACTCACTGCTGTCCATGTCCTTGAAATGCCCGCCTCGCTCCCCATGCATGCCCCGATGCTGAAGAGAGAGGAGCTCGGCGAGGCGGCCCTAAAAAGGGCTGAGGCTGTCGCCCGCGAGTACAATTTATCGATCGATCTAAAGCTCATCCGGGCCCGAACGGTCGAAGGGGCTATTTTAGATCTCATTACCCACGGCGATTATGACATGGTGGTTGTGGGAGCCAGGAAGGACGAATTGAAAGAAAAAGAGCCCTTCGCAGTCGAGGTGGAAAGGCTTCTCAAAACGGCCCCGTGTCGTGTTTTGTATTGTAAATCTTAACATAAATAGCCAAAATAGGGGGAAATGAACGTAAATGTCCCTCTTGCTCTGACCCCGGTTCCTGAAGGATTGAACCCCCCCTTCTCCGAATTACAGATCCGCCGTTTGGACGTGATTCATGGTACAAAAGAGGGTCAGGCGGCGAGGCCTCCCACGGAGATGATGTGGATAGAGTTGATATTCAATGAAGCGAATAAAATAGATCGATTTGTGAATACATTTGGAACTACATTGTCACAATATGGAAAATTAATGCAATTAACGCAATGGGGAGAGAAAGGTTGTCTTCGTATTTCTTGTGCAGTTGGACCTAAGCTGGATGATTTGTTTGACTATTTATCCATGCAGTTTCCGTCGCTCTATCCAGTTTTGCGCCCCCAACGCCGGCCCCTTCTTAAATTTTTATGAAACAGCTCCTCACCGTCGAACATCTCACCGTTTCCTTCTCTGCTCAAGGGCAAAAAAGAGAGGCTGTCAGAGACATCAGTTTTACCGTTGGCCAGGGTGAGGCGGTCGGCATTGTCGGCGAATCGGGCTGCGGCAAAACCGCTGCGGTTCAAGCCATCAACGGCCTTACGCGAGCGATCGTCTCTGGCAAAATCCTATTCGACGGTCAAGAGTCGATCCAACCCGGCAAAGACATCGGCATGGTCTTCCAAGATCCGATGACCGCTCTCAACCCAACTATGAAAATCGGCGCCCAAATCTCGGAGGGTCTCCTCTATCATAAAATGGCCACGTGGAAGGAGGCTCAGGGCAAAGCGATTGAGCTTTTGAATTTGGTAGGGGTCTCTGATCCAGAATCGAGGATCCGCCAGTACCCTCACCAGTTCAGCGGCGGGATGAGACAGCGGGTCTTGATCGCGATCGCCCTGGCCTGCAATCCCCGTCTCCTCATCGCCGATGAGCCGACGACAGCGCTTGATGTGACGATCCAAGCCCAAATTTTAGAGCTGATTCAACGGATGCGACAACACTTCCAGATGAGCCTTCTTTTAATCAGCCATGATTTCGGCGTGATCGGGGCTATCTGCGAGCGGGTTCTTGTCATGTATGCCGGGAAAATTGTCGAAAGCGGCTCGGTGGCCGAGGTTCTCCAATCACCGCGCCATCCCTACACGCAAATGCTCCTCAATTCCCTTCCCCGCTTAGACCGGCCCAAATCAAAGCCGCTGACGGCGATCGGCGGATCGCCCCCCAATTTGCTCGCCTTGCCCAAAGGGTGCGCTTTCAAAGAGCGGTGCCCTTTTGCCGCTATCAAGTGCGGAAGTGAGCCGCCGGGCCCCGTCGCCTGTTGGAGGGTTCAGTGATCGAGGTGAAAAATGTAACCAAAATCTACAAACTCGACCGTAAAAAACAGATCTTGGCCGTAGACGGCGTCGATTTACAGATCGAAAAAGGGGAAATAGTTGGCCTTGTCGGCGAATCGGGCTCTGGGAAATCGACGCTTGGCAAAATCGTCTTGGGGTTGATTCCCCCTAGCAGCGGAGAGGTATTTTTCGAGGGGAAGAGGAAGACCTGCCTCCTCCCTCGAAGAATACAGATGATCTTCCAAGACCCTTACTCATCCCTCAATCCGCGCATGACGGCTCAATCGATTATCGCCGAACCGACAACGATCCACGGGCTCAAAAACAGGGTCGATGAATTACTCGAGCTGGTGGGGTTGCCTTTAGATGCAAAGAGGCGCTATCCGCACGAATTTAGCGGCGGCCAAAGGCAAAGGATCGGCATTGCAAGGGCCCTTGCTCTGAGCCCCGATCTTCTGATTTGCGATGAACCGATTTCAGCATTAGACGTCTCCATCCAAGCTCAAATCGCGGGTCTTTTACAGCGACTGCAAAAAGAACTTGGACTCACCATCCTTTTCATCGCTCACGATTTAGCCATGGTTCGCTACCTATCCACCCGCATAGCGGTGATGCACCAGGGAAAGATCATCGAATGCGGAGACGCAGATGAACTCTTCACCCGCCCGCGCGCGCCGTACACGAAGGCGTTGCTCGCCTCCATTCCAATGATTTTCTCTACTTCAAACTAGCGTAGCTAAAGTCGACGGAACCCACGCAATCAAACCTGTATCCGCGCAGCTTCGGATTGTGCGCGAACAGAAACTTGTCGCTGCTGATCGGAATAAACGGCATCTGATCTATTAAGATTTCCTCCGCCTCAGACAATAACTTCATCCGGTTATCCAGGTTGAGCTCATCGTTCGCCATGCCCACTTTCTGTTGATACAGAGCCGATTCCCACTTAGGGAAATTGCGCGTGTCCAAATGGGCCATCCGGTCGAGTAGCTCCATTGGATCGTGGTAGAACGAGGCCTCAAAGCAGCCGCTGATCTTAAAATCGCCGTTGCTGAGGTTGGTTCTAAGGACATTCCATTCTTGCGGTTCAAGCTGTACTTGGACGCCGAGCGCCCGTGTCCAGGCGTCTTGGAAGTACTCGGCAAGCTGCTTGCGGCCTGCTTGAGGAGAATAGGTGATCACAAGGGGCGGAAAGCTCTCTTGGGTCAGACCCAGCTCTTTCAGCCCGGCAGTAAAGAGCCTTTTTGCTTCAGCTATATTGGTTTTGAGCGGATTTTTCGCCTGGATCGGCAAGAGGGAGAGGGGGAGCGGTTTTTGCAGCGGCTTATTGCCGATGAGTAAATTGCGGACGATCACATCCCGATCGATGGCGAGACTTAACGCTTTCCGGATCGAGGGGGACGAGAGCGGTCCGTGCTGCGTGTTCAAAAACAGCCAAAAGGATCGATCCATCGGCTTGGAAAGGAGTTCTTTCTTCTCTTCAAGATAGCGGATCTGTTCGACCGAAAGAGCGCAAAGGGGGACGCCGATCCAATCAAATTGTTTCTGTTCGTAGAGAGAAAAAGCGGTTTGAGGATCTTGGACGATCGAAACCTCAATCCTCTCTAGCGAGACCTGTTTCTGGTTCCAAAAATAGGGATTTGGTTTCAGTGTCAGCGAGGCGCTCCTCTCCCACTTGTCGAGTTGAAAGGGGCCGTTGAAAGCTTTCATCGTCCTCTCTGCCGGTTTTTGCAGGGGAGCTGCAATCGGTTGGGCCAAGAGTTCGAGAAAATAGGGCGATGGGCGTCCCAATTCAACAAAAAGGGTCCCTGCATCAACCGCTTTGACTCCCAGTTCCCCAATCGGCGCCTCCCCTTTTTTCACAGCCGCCGCATTCTTTAACATATAAAGAAGATCGGGCCGAGGACACAATGAGACAGGAGCGAGAGCCTCCTTCCAGGCCGCCTCATACTGAAATGCGGTCACTGGCGTCCCGTCAGACCAACGGTTCTCGCGGAGTTTGAACGTATAGCAGAGTCCGCTTGGCGAAACATCGACCGATTTGGCTCCTGCAAGAACGGGTTTTCCTTGCTCATCGATCCGGGTGAGTCCCTCAAAAAGAGTTTTCCCAATCGATATCCCGCGAAGATAAATCATCAAATCGTGGGGATGTAGAGAAGTTAGGTCTCCTTCTTGGAAATCGATCCGTAAATGGTTGGGCATATTATCCTCTTTTTGTTTGTTTTGACAGGCAGCGGTGATAAAAATTAAGGACAGGATAAAGTGTTGCAGGTTTTTAATAAAGCTCATTTCGCACTCCTTGGCTAAAATCTACGCAGCCTTCCCTATCGAAGGTAGAACATTCTAACCGAGGATGAAGGGCGTAAAGATGCACGTAATTGAATAGGGGAGCCAGAGGTAAATGTTCGGACAACATTTTTTCCGCTTGGGCTTTTAGTTCGCGCTGCTTGGCGGGATCTGTCTCTTTTTTGGCTGCTTGGACGAGTTCTCTATAAACCAAATGAGACCATTGGGAAAAGTTCCAGGAATTATTCCCTTCAAATCTCTCCAAATAGGGGATGGAGTGTTCGTCCATTGTGTCTTGGATTGTTCCGCAGATTTCAAAGTTCCTCTTCTCCAAATGGCTCCGGAATTGGTTCCAGGGCTCTTTTTTCAGGATGATTTTGACGCCGAGGGTTTTTTCCCAAGTCTTTTGCAGATAGGCGGCGAGCTCGTCTCGCCGTGTTTGGTTGGAGTAGCTAAAAGTGAGTGTGGGGAAGTTTTCTGGGGTGAGTTTGAGTTGGCGGAGCCCCTCTTCAAAAAAGGCGATTGCAAACTCTTGCGAATAGACGGCCGGAGTGAGGGGGATGCTATGCGGAAAAATCTCGCGGCAAATGAGAGTGCGGTCGATCGAGAGGCTCAGCGCTTGCCGGATCGGCGTCGAGGATAAAATGGGGTGCTGAGTATTGAAGTGGAGTGAAAACCGCCGAGGGACCGCTTTGGTCCGGAGCCGATTCTCTTTCTCTAGTTCGCGGATTTGCGCAACAGAGAGGATCGTGAGAGGATCTCCAATCCAATCGATTTTCCCCTGTTTAAACAGATTGTAAATTTCGTCAATGTCGTCTTTCCACTGAATCTCTACATGATCGAAGCCTTTTTCTTGGACTTTCCAAAAATAGGGGTTCCGATCTAATTTGAGCCCTGTTTTCTTGAGATCTTGAACGAGGTAGGGGCCATTGAACCATTTGGGTTCTCTATGCGTGCCAAACAGGGGAAAAAAAAAGGGCTGAGAGAGTTTGTGGAGAAAATGGGGATCCGGTTCTTCAAGTTGGATTTGGAGAGTATCTGGATCGAGCACTTGGATTCCTACCTCATCGATCGGGACTTTTTTTTCTCTGAATTTACGGGCGTTTTTCAGAGAAAAAAGGAGTTCCGGGTGGCTCACGAAATCTTCCAGGGCCCATTTCCAGCTATCGGCGTAGTCGACGGCGGTCACTTTTTCTCCGTTAGACCAGGAGGTTTTTTTGAGCCGGAAGACGTAGGTCAGCCCGTCATCGGATTTTTGCGCGAGGAGAGCCCCAGCCAGCTCCGGCTCTCCCTCTTGATTGAGCCGGGTGAGCCCCTCGAAGAGGAGTTTATTGAGGAGGCGGCATCGCATATCGCCTGAGGAATAGTGGGGATTTAAAGAGGGGGGGGAGCCTTCTTGAAAAATTAAATGGAGGGTATTCTCCTCTACCGCTGGATTTTCCAGGAGATCCTGGATTTGCCGAGTCACCTGGCCGGAAAAACATTCGTAGTGAAAATTGCCGATGGTCAGCTGGGCGTAGGCGCCCAACGACCCCTCTTTTTGGACTCCGCGTAGAAAGTCGACCCTATTTTCGGTTTTGACAACGGTGAACAGGGCTGAACGGGTCGATTTGGCAATATGGGGCCTCTGATCGGAGATGAGATCGGCGAAGACTTGAAAGAGTTCTTCGACCCCTTCCATCGGGAGGGAGAGCCACCGTTCGAATGGATGGAGGGCGTAAAACACTTTTTCAGCGAACAGATCGAAGTAGGGGATCTTGGATCCCAGTACCAGTCGAACAGATTCGAAATGATCTTGCTGTTTTTCGAAGAGTCCGCCATTGAAGTCCCGAAAGGGGCCGAGGATCGTCTCTAGCTGCTTGGCTAGATACCGCCTGGCATAAATCAAGTTGATCGAATCGCGTACATCGAAGAGCTGGGAATGGAGTTTAATGGAAAAGGCTTCAATCTCGATTAAAAACGGGTGTTTGACGACATGATGCGAATAGCGGAAAAAATAGAGGGATTCAGGTAGTTTTTCAAGGGGAACCGGATGCGCCCCTTTTGGGCGAACCATGTGGATCAAAAATTCGAGCGAAGAGGCGGTCTGTTCTTGGAAATGGATGGAGATATGCGGAATGTCTTTCTTGTCGGTCATCTCTCTCAATAGAAGTTGAATTTGGCGATGCGACTCTTCTTTATTGTAGGGCCAGAAAATAGCGGGCGTTAAAGGGGCGCTGGCGAGTATCTGCTTTCCCAATGTTTTTTCAACGGCGGCCAATTGCCCGTTTGAAAGTTCTTTCCCTCTCAGTTTATCCACCTCAATATAGGAAAAAAAATAGGGAATGTCAGCAGAGTGCCAAAGGTAAAACGATTTGGGCACTTCGGAGATGCCGGGAAGGAGGGCGTCGAGCGTCTTCAGCAGGTGTTCTTTCCGAAAGGCGGAGGAAGAGGAGTAGACGAGAGCTGCGCAAATACGGGAGGGGGCTCGGAATAGTTTGAGGAATAGTTGGTTGGGCGAGCCGTTCTCTTTTTGGAGAGCTCTTTCAATCCGTTTTTGTAGAAAAAATTGGACGCATAATATTTTCCTAAGGTGTGCGAGGGAGCGGGTAGCGAGAAAGTCGCTCGGACAACTGACAACGAACTGTTCATAGCTTCGATAGAGAGTCCGATTAAAGAGACGGGGAAAGCGGAAGGCGGCTTTGAGTGCGTCTGCCCTGAGCGCGGAGCGGGGTGTTTGATCGAGAAAAAGGAGATCTGGAAGGGGGAAGTTTTCCTGTTCGCGAAGCATAGGAACCTTTAGCGTTTGGTAAAGAAAATTCTAAGAAGAGGCAGATTGTAGCATAAAGGAATTTAAAATCAAGCGGGCTTTGATAGAGCTGCCGCTTTCTGAAACCAAAACGGGGCGTAGAGCTTATCCCGCGGCCATGTCTGGCAGCTCAATTCCCGATACTTTTCTTGCAGGAATTCATCCGTCGCCTCACGCCAATCCTCCACGATGACAACGGGGAGTCCTTCGTAGAGGGGGTTAAGGCGGCTGCTTTTGACAATCGGGTAGCACCCCATCAAAAGCGCCTCCCACGTCCGGTGGCAATCGGCGCCATTTCCCGGCGGACTGACTATAAAGACCGATTCAGAGAGATCTTTTACATATTCGGCAAAGGATTTTCGCTTGACAAAGGGGACGCCGATGGACTGAAAATGTCTTGTGCAATCGAGCCTGTTTGGCAACACCAAATAATTGAGATAACAAAAAATCGATCTCGTTTTTTTCAAAGGCATGTCGAATAAATCGGTATTCCCGTGTTCCCAACACTTGTTTGCAATCCCGATCGGGATCGGGATCAATTTTTCCGATGGGGCCCGGTCGATATTCTGCACAAACCAGGCAATGATTTTCGGATCATCGAGAAGAAAAGCGAAAGGACCTGGCATCGGGTGGTCGGCGCCGTTGCCATAGTTGGCGGTCACTAAAACGATCTCGCCTTGGATCCGAGGAAGGATTCTCTTTGCGAAGTCGTTCAGGCAATTGTAATCGACAAAAACGGCGTCGCCAGTCTTCACCTGTTCGGCGTTGAAGCGGACAGGGCCGCTCCCATAATCTCTATTGAGCATTTTCCAGTTGCAGAATGAGACCCAGGTGTATCCAGAGAGGTAGGGGAAGCTGGTTTCTCCTTGGAAAGAGAACGGGTTCATTTTTGCAAATCCTTTATTTTCGATAAGATACTCTCTTTAGAGAGCGAGCTGACGCCGACGTTGGCGTCGCCATAGGCCCCGAGCCGGTAAGCCTCGTCCCGATCGATGATCCCTTTATCTGGCAGGACGGCTGTATAATCCAGCCCCCTCATCTCGGCAAACAGGCGGTAATCCAGTGCGTGAAAGCCGGGTGGGAAAAGTTCGATGACGGCAGAGTCTCTGGGCAAAAATAGGCTGTGGCTCAGTCCGTTGCCATGGACGCCGATCAGCACATCGGTATTTCGGATGATTTGGAGCTGCTCTTGGAACGTGAGTTTTGCAAAATCGACCGTTTGCAAAGAGACCGATTTTACACTTTGCAGCGAGGAGAAGATTTGTTTTTCCAGGGTTGGATGCAAGGTGCGGGGAGGAGGTCTTTGCACATAGGTTACGCGGAGAGTGGTTGTGGGGTGTTTTTGAGTCGCTGCATAGGTATGCACCCGATCGGCCAAACGGTCCAAAGAGTCCTTGGAAATAGAATGTCTGGCAAGCCCTAGCATTTTGTTGATTTTTTTACACTCCTTTAACAGGAATGTGGGGGTTCTATCTGATGTGAGGGCTTTTTCAAAACAAAGGATTGGGTCTGGAAAACTTTGCCGCAATTGGATCCATGTTTTGACTGCTGCCTTTGGAAATAGCGCTTGCAAGAGATGTTTATTGATGTCGTTAGGCCCTTGCCAGGGAACATCGTTAGAGAGGATAATGAACCGGACGTTTTCGGAATGGGAATCCCCATAGAAGGCCCAATGTCCTACTATATGTTCGAGAAGATGGAAAAAATGGGTGAGAAAATAACTCGTCCTTTTGGGCTCCAACAAAAAAAGGGTGCATCCGTCGATCTGCTGTGCTTTGTGGAGAGGCGGCTCAATGAGAAATTGAGATGACTGGGTGTCAAAATATAGTTTATCAAAGATGCGAAATGGGATCATAGCTTTGTCTGTTCACTGTGTTCTAAGCCGGACATTGGCCGTTTGCCGGCGTTGCGCGCCTTGGATATTCGCCCTGCAGTAGAGCCAATTTTATTTAGAGCGGTTTTTTTTACCCACTAAATAAAATTGGCTCGTTGCGGAGCGCTGCCCAAATTCACCCTTTTGGGGTGGCCGCAAGTATAACACGACAATCAAGAAAATAATCCCGAAAACCTCCTCCCATCTTCTTCTTCCGACATTGCGGATAGGCTCATCGGTCAACCCAGCATTTCATCTTGTTTTTTTAGTTATTTGTGATATATAATACGATATAATTATATTTATAGGTTAATTAATGAATTTAGTAAAAAGTTTTATATATAATTATCTAACCACCCCAGCCACTGGGAATCCCCCTCTCTCCGACGGGTTAATCAACCATCCCCGATGTACAGAAAACGAGAGCATACAAGCCGTTGACAATCAAAAGCTTGCTAAAGATCTGGCCCATGCAACGATGAGAAAAGGGCGTAGGCACAGGGGCGAGGTTGAACGATTTTGTGAGAAAGTCGCTTGGCTCGCTGAGCATGTGAAAAAAGGGGAGGCGATCGCCCAGTCCCATTTTGATGGGATCCGAGCCCGCCTCGCGAAAGCTCGGAAAAATCCTCTGTGCAGGGACCTCCGGCCGAAAATTGATGGGGCGCAAAGGAGCCTTGAAAAGGCGCAAGAGGAGGGGATTCGGCGCTGTCTGGATAAAAGAGAAAACCCTTTTGATCCCAAAGAGATCTCTTTGGAGCCAGCCAATCCTCAAAAAAGCGTTCTGAGTACGGTTCTCCACGTTTTGAATTTTCAAGGGTCATTCTGGGGTTCGTCTAAGGTTTATGCAGGGAGAGAAGAGGAGGCTCCGCAAAAGGCGGCCCAGAGTTTTGCCAAAGGGGTCTCTGCTGCGGTGGCGTTGTCGAACGTCTCTCCGCCTCAACCTTCGGAGTTCCAAGCGGAGAGGCCGGAGTGCGTCCCTTTGAAAACACTGGAAAAAGAGCTGAGGGAAGCGCTGAAGGGGAAGCACGAATCGATTGCCGGACCGGAGGAGAGCTTACGGACATATGGGAACAAACACCTCAACCTTGTGAAGATGGAGCGGGCGGACCAGTTTCTCCGTTTGCCAAATCTCGAAATACCGGCGCCAAAAGGGATCCAGAGCGAAGAGGTGCATGCTTTTTTAAGAAAAATGGCCCCTGAGGTCTTTGAGCGATGGAAGGCGCTAAAGGGTCTTTCTCTCAACACGAAAGAGGCGGAAGAACATCTCCAAGCGATTCAAGAGGCCGTCGGGCGGGCGTTTGCCAGTCCGGAGACCTCGTCGATGCTCGGGCCCGAATATTTGGATTGGCTCAAACAGCTGAAGGAAAAGGGGGCTTATCTCATGGTCCGCAGTACGGGCGCTGAAGACTCTAAGGAGTCGGCCAACGCGGGGGGCAATGTGAGCCGGGCCTACGTGGCGCCCGATATGGCTGTGTTCATGCAGGCAGTGGGGGATGTCGTCCAATCGTACTTTCGCAAAGATTCCTTGCAAAACAGGATCAATGCCAATACCAATCCCTTCGATGAGCCTCTTCAACTCTCTGTGACTGCGCAAGAGTTGATCGGCGAGGCCATAGGGGGAGCGGAGTCCCCTCAGGATATTCCGGTCTCTTTTGTCGCTTTTACGAATGAGCCCCTTTATGTGGGAAGTGAAAAATTCCGGGCGATGCGGATCAGTTTGACCTACGGCCATGGAGAGGGGGTCGTCGGCGGAGTGGGCATTCCGACAGATTCCGTTTTAGTATTGCACTCTGAAGCCCATCCAGATCAGCTCTATTTCGTCTACGACAATCAGCTCAAAAGGGAACGGCTTGCGCCGCAAGAGAGGGAGGGGATGGCCGTTTTGGAAAAAACAGCAAATCCCGAATCTCTCATGGCTCAACCGGCTCTCAACCCCAAACAACTGGCAAAGCTATACTCCTCTCTGGTTTCCATGGAGGCCTTCTTCGAAGGCCATCCGACAGACGTCGAAGGGGTCTTCAAGAAAGGGATTTTCTATTTTGTTCAAGCAAGGCCTGTGAACCGAAAACCGCTTTTACCCACTTACTTGAAGGGAACCGAGGGCATTGTCATAAGCATTCAGGGGAAGACAATCGTCCCTGGCAGGGCGTCGGTTGTGATAGCGACAGATCGGGATACCGTTCGTATAGAAACGACCTTGCTGGAGGCATTGAAGAAGTATCAGGCGGGCGTCCATCAGTTGGTGATCGTAGAACAAGAAGAGCCGCAGAATTCCCACCCCGTCGTCAATTTTAGCGGTCTTGCCGTGCCGTGTCTTTATGTGAAGGAGAAAAGCGCTGTAGAGGCGCTGATGAATAGAGTGGACGCCGCGCATCCTCTAGCCGTCTGCATGCAGACGGGAAAGGCGTCCCTTTGGGACTCCGCAAAAGCGCCCCTTGAGGGACAAATCGCCCTAGGGTTTGCCGTCCACCCTGCGCAAATAGCCGTCTCTTTGGACGTAGACAATAACGGGGCGAGGAGTGTCGCCGCAGTCCCTGACGACTTAAGCGCATTACTGATTCAGATCCGAGAGACGCCGAAAAATATCGAGCAGGTGATGGACCATCAGCTCATGAAAGATCTCAGAGAGAACATCAAAACCATCGAAGACGAATGGCGGAAGCTGCCCGGCAAAGGAGAGCAGATCCGGAAAATACTGAACATCCTCCAAGCGCTCGATCAAAAAATTAAAGGGGCGGTTGAGGAGGCGAGAGCGCCGACAGAGCGGCTCCAAAAACTGCTGCATCTGAAAATTTTGGAGACGCTTTTAGTGGGTTCCGGAACAGAAAACGGAGTCGGGCAATACAACCTGATGCAGGCTGGAGCGCTTGCCGAAGAGGCTTTTGAGCTCATCGCCTTCCAAAAACAGTTTTCCCATCCAGTCCGCTCGGGAGAACTTCTGATCGGAGGAAAAAGAGCAGGCTCTGAGGAGTCTTATGCAGCTTGGAAGGTTTTCTTGAGAGATATAGAAGGACTTGTACGAAGCAAAAAGATCGCCAAAGGCGAATTTGCCCGTTTTGCTGAACTCGTCTCTTTGTTTGATCAGACCGGCTCTCTTCCCTACTGGCTCACTTTCCTTCCTCAAGGGGAAAATGCACTGGAGAGATTCCAAAATATTTTAAAAGAAAACACGGTAGAGGCGCAAGCTACAGCCAAAAATCTACTCGGCAAACAGCAACACATCCGGCAGATGAAAGGGCAGTTGGGGAGATTTGCCGACCCAGCTTCGCATGCAAAAGCTTGGGCAGAGCTCCAAGAATTCATAGCGCAGATCCAATCTCCCGAATGGCTGAACCACATCAAAGCCAGCTCTCCCTCTATCCGCGCTTCGGCCTACCAGGTCATGGGACAGACGGTCGATCTGCTCGACTTAAGCCTGAAAACCGTGAAGAGCAGCACCCAATTTGAGCCGCTTGCTAGAGGGGTTCTTTTTAAAGAGATGCTCCTCCCCTATTTTTCATTGATGGAGAGCTGGGCTGTTCAACTCGTCCCAGAAACGGCCATCACTCGCCATGCCGCTTGGCCCTTAGAAAGATATTTAACCCGCGTCAAACAGCTCCTGAATCAGATGGATCCAAGCCATCCAAACACGCTCCTCCCTTCCAGAGGCTTTAGCGTTTCGGCTGCGGTACTCACTGCTGGCACAGCGTTCGAGCGGCATGAACCGCAAACGCTTGAAGATATGCTGACGCTCCTCCATCAAAATTGTCTTTCCTGGACATCCATTTTAAGTACAGAGCTCTTGACCCCGGAAATCATGCACCGTTCTACTCTGCCCAAAGAGGTGCAAGAGGCGATTGCGGCAGTTGACAATCAGAATTTTGGAATCACAATGCAGCGGACCGGCGTTGAGATTGGCACTGGCGCCGTCACCGTCCGCTATAACGTCCCGTTGCGCAACCACAGCGGCCACATCGATATCGTCTACGATACTCGTTCTAAGGAACTCATTTTCCAAGGCCAGCTGCTCGGCCAAGCCAGGGACAGATGGCCACAAATCGCCGTCTGGGCAAGTCTGTTGCAGAAAGCGGGAATTTTTTCACCCAAAAAACCGATGCATCAAGGGGATCTAGAACTCACCTTCGCATGGAAGGTAAGCCCTGAAAGCTTAAACGACGCCCTGAGAGAGTATGCCAGTATGGCACTCTATAGCTTAGAGAGCGCCACGTTCCAGCAAGCAGTGGATGATCTGTACAGGCGATGGAGTTCAAAAAAAGAAAAAACAGCTCTTGTAAATAGCCTAACCGATACAGCACTGGAATCTGCAACTCATCCAGCTGATTCGACACAGATGACTTTATTCACTACGTTAATCTTAAATGACCACAACATTGAAATCATTGTTGCAGCAGCTGAACAAAAAATACTACAGATGCTCCAGAGCGGCCCTCTTGAGGTTCAACGGACGGCTTTGGCTCTTTTTGCCCGGTTAGTTAGCAAAGGGTATGGCCTTGAAGCGGCTATCGTTGCGGCACAGCGGGGAATCAATAGCAACGTTCCATATATGGCTTTAGATCTTTTCTTTCAATTATTTGAAAAAGGGCTCGGCTTTGAAGCGGCTATAGTTGCAGCACAGCAGGGGGCTAGTAGTAATGATCAGTCGATTCGAAACATAGCTTCAAATCTTTTCTTTAGGTTAATTGAAAAAGGGCATGGCTTTGAGGCAGCTATCGCGGCTGCACAGCAGGGAATCAATAACCCTCATCCTCAGGTTCAAAGCAGAGCTTTGGCTCTTTTCTCCCGTTTAATTCAAAAAGGATATGGGTTTGAAGAGGCTATCGTTGCGGCACAGCAGGGAATCCATTCCAAAGATCCGTGGATTCAACGCGAATCTTTCACTCTTTTGAATCAATTAATTCAACAAGGACGTGGGTTGAAAGAGGCTATTGTTACGGCACAGCAGGAAATCCATTGCAAAGATCCGTGGGTGCAACGCCAAGTTTTCATTCTTTTCGAGCAATTGATAAAACAAGGACATGGATTTAAAGAGGCAATCGCTGCGGCGCAGCAAGCCATCGCTAGCAGCGACGCTGACGTTCACCACATGGCTTTAGAGCTTTTCTCTCAATTAGTGCAAAGAGCATATGGGTTTGAAGAGGCAATCGCTGCGGCGCAGCAAGGAATGAAAAGCGACCAATCGCAGATTAAGTGGATGTCTTTACGTCTTTTCTCTCAATTGGTTGAAACAAGACATGGGCTTGAAGAGGCGACGGCCGCGGCGCAGCAAGGAGTCTCTAGCAGCGAGGGGGATATTCAGACATCAGCTTTACGCCTGTTCTCTCGATTGGTTGAAAAGGGACAAGCCCTTGAAGCTGCTACTGCCGCAGCGAACCAGGGCATAGAGGCTGGTCATTTTATGATTCAAGAAGAGGCCCGTGCTCTTTTAGCCGCCGTAAAAATCGGAGAAGAGAAACGATCAAATCCTGCGATGAATTTATGAAAATGGCCTACCCGGGTTGGGCGACCCCTAGAATTCCAGGCTATTGGCCGATGGTGGTATACATCAATCGCTTGCTTGGCTATACTGTTTTTTTAAATGGCCAATGTCCAGTTTAACGCTGTGAGTTCAATATGCAATGTTATCGCATCCCTCGCCCCCGGATTGTCTATGAAGTGCTGAATACTGAAGTGATCATTATCGATTTTAATACAGGAAATTACTATGCGCTGGTTCACGTTGCTAAACAGATTTGGCAGATGATTGAACAGTCGTTTTTCTTCGATCAAATTGTGAGGCTTTTAGCCGATCACTTCCATCTCGAGCTGGATAAAGTGCGGCTCGACGTCGCCCCCTTTATCGAAGAGCTGCTCAAAGAGGGGTTGATTGAAGTATCCGAGTCTGAGAACTCTTGCGGCTCTGCGGATTCGATCTTTGCCGCCGCCGTCGGCTGGGAATACGATGTGCCGAAGCTCCAAACATATACAGACGTACAAAACCTGCTCCTTCTCGATCCGATCCATGAAGTGACAGAGGGCGGCTGGCCGGAGAAGCTGGACTAAAAACGGTATGTCCGAAGCCCTTCAATTTTTTGATTCGGCCCGTCGGAATTTTTCCGGCGCCGCTGCCGCTGCCGGGATCACTTGCCGCTTTTACCGGCTTGCAGAGTTGACCGTCTGTTTAAAGTTTGCAGGGGACGCGCTTGTCGATACTCTGACAGCTGCCTTGAGCCATTTGGAGACGCCCCCTTCAACTCCGCCCGATCTGACGATCTGTATTTGGGATAGCGCTTCTACTCATACAGAGCCGCTCTTATTTCCTTGGACAAGTTATGCATATGGACTCCGCGGCGAGGTGGATAAATATAATGATATCCGCATCTACACAGTTGTCGATATCCACACGAAAGCATTGAATCTTTTTGATCGGGCCCGGAATTTGGCCTTTTTTTGGATCAAAGACGGGGGGGAACTCCCTTGGTGGATCGGAGGATCGCCCTTCCAACTCCTGTTACACTGGCGGCTCAGACTGCGGGGGTGTCAATTAACGCACGCCGCTGCGGTCGGTTTTCCTGAGGGAGGGGTTCTCCTGGCCGGCAAAAGCGGCGCTGGCAAGTCGACGACGACCCTCTCCTGCATGAAGGCGGGGATGCAGTATGTGAGCGAAGATTATTGTTGTCTCACCGATCTTCCCGACATCAGAGCCTATAGCGTTTACAATTCGGCGAAGGTGAGCGAAAAGACGCTCCGTTGGTTTCCGGACCTTTCCCAATATGTCGAAAATCGGAATCGGGCGAGCGGGGACAAGGCATTCTTGTTCCATCACAAATTTCAACCGGAAAAGATTTTGTCCAACTGTCCCTTGAAGGCGGTGATCGCCTTAAAAGTCGAAGAGGGGGGAGAGAGCTGGCTCGAGCCGGTCGATCCACAAATCGGCGTGAGCGCCCTTGCCGTGAGTACCCTTTGGCAATTGACCCATACTGGATTTGTCGCATTCAACCATTTAAAAAGGATTGGGGAGACTCTGCCTTGCTATCTGCTCCATTTAGGGAGCGATTTGACCCAGGCGCCGCGGATGATTGAGGAATTGCTATGAATATTTTATTTTGGACCGATGGATTTTGGCCCCGCATCGGCGGTATTGAGACGCAAGCCGTCCAATATATCCAAGAGATGCGCAAAAAAGGGCATCGATTTAGCATTGTGGCTCAAAAGGACTATCCCGACTGGAAAGGGGAGGACGATTATGAAGGGACCCCGATCAGGCGGTTCGATTTTAATAGGCTCGTTGTTGCAGGAGATCTAAAACAATTTCGTCCGATCAGCAACTATCTCGAAGCGGTTCGAAAGGAATTTCGGCCAGACATTGTCCATCTGAATATCAGCGCCGTCTGGTCCGCCTTTTTTTTCTTGCTCTTTGAAGGGGCTTTTCAGGCGCCGATTGTGTTAACTGTCCACGCCCCCTACCTTTTTCAAACCGGCGTCACCCCATTTGTCACAAAAATCCCTTTCATGGTCGACCAAATTTGCTGTGTGTCGGGCTGGGTGTTGAAGGAGCTGAAAAAATGGCTCCCTGCGGCGAGGCATAAAATGAGACTGATTTATAATGGCCTTGAAATGCCCTCCCTCTCCCCCACCCCCCTCCGGTTTTCGCCTCCGACGCTTTTACTCTTAGGGAGACTCTCTTCTGAAAAGGGGTATGACGTCGCGATCCGCGCCTTTTGTCTACTGAAAAAAAAGGGGCTCTCCTGCGAAGCTGCTCATTGTCGGCGACGGACCTGAGCGGCGCCGCTTAGAACATTTGGTAGAGGAACTGGAGCTGGAAGAGGCAGCCGAATTTACCGGAGCTGTGACGAAAGAGGAGGTTCCCTCATTCATCAACCGGGCGACAGTGGTTCTCGTCCCTTCATCGTTCGAATCGTTCGGCCTTGCCGCTCTTGAGGCGATGCAAATGGGGCGTCCTGTCATTGCCTCTGCTGTCGGCGGGCTGCCCGAAATTGTTTCTGACGGGACAGGGCTATTGATTCCGCCCAATGATCCCGAATCGCTTTGTCAAGCGATCGAGTCTCTTCTCAACCAACCCGAGGCAGCGGTGAAGATGGGAGAAGCGGGCCGCCAAAGATCGCTTCAGACGTTCACCGTGCGAGAAAATGGGAACCGTTATGAGAGCTTATACAGGGAATTGTTGGGATGAGAGTATTGTTTTGGACCGATGGATTTTGGCCCCGTTTAGGTGGAATAGAGACTCAAGGATTTCGATTCATCGAAGGGATGCACAAGAGGGGCCATGAGTACATCGTAGTCGCTCAAAAAGACCACCCCTCTTGCAGCCATGAGACGCACTGCGGCGTCCCCATTTGGCGGTTTGATTTCAACGCCCTTGTTTCAAAGCGCGATCTCCCAATCATCCGTTCGATTCAAGCTTTTCTAGAACCGATGCTCAAAAGGTTTCGCCCCGACGTCATTCACCTCAATGCGGCCCTCGGCGGGAGCGCGTTCGCCTTTTTGCTCTTCATCCGGCTGTTTTCTGCCCCAATCATCCTAACCGCTCACGCCCCCAACCTCTACGAGGGGAAAATCCCCCCAGTCATCGAAAAAATCGGAGCTTCCGTCGATCGGATCGGCTGCGTATCGGCCTGGGTCATGAGAGAAATCGAAACGCACCTTCCCCAGATGAAATCTAAATTGCGCCTCATATACAACGGCCTCCCCTTGCCCAAAGGGCCCCCAACGCCTCTCCCTTTTTCTCCTCCCACACTTCTTCTCTTTGGAAGACACTCTCCAGAAAAGGGGCTTGCCGTAGGGATCGACGCCTTTGCCCTCCTTAAAAAGCGGGGCTCGAACGCCCGCCTCATCATCGCAGGGGGAGGGCCAGATCTACCCGCATTGAAAAAATTAGCTGAAGAGCGCAATTTGCAAAGCTCGGCACGTTTTACAGGCGTCTTAAGCGATACGGAGGTTCTCTCCGCCTTCAACGCGGCGACCCTCGTGATCGTCCCCTCGCTCGTCGAATCTTTCGGCCTTGTGATTCTAGAATCGATGCAACACCAAAGGCCCGTTGTCGCCTCGCGCGTCGAGGGGATTCCCGAAGTTGTTCTCGATGGGGAAACGGGGATTTTAGTTCCCCCAAAAGATCCCGTTGCCTTGTGCGACGCCATTGAATCTCTCTTGAAGCAGCCTGAAAAAGCCGTTCAAATGGGAATATCAGGACGGGCTCGGGCGATTCTGAAATTTACGATCGATCAAAATTTGGATGGATACGAAGAGCTCTATGAAAATGTTATTTTGGGCTGACGGATTTTGGCCGCGGCTAGGAGGAACCGAGACGCAAGGGATCCAATTTGTCGAAGGGATGCACAGGAGGGGTCATGAAGTGTATCGTACTTGCACAAAAAGACCATCCGAGCTGGAAAGAGGAGGATGAGTATCGAGGCATTCCGATTCAAAGATTCAACTTCAATGCGATCCTTGAGACCCGCGACGTCAAGAAGATCGGTCCGATTAAAGAATACCTCGATTGGGCAGCCAACGTATTTCAACCGGACATTGTCTATTTGAACACCCTTTTTTGGGGGAGCGCCTTTGTCTTCCTCCTCTTTCGGAGACTCTTTCAGATCCCCGTCATCCTCACCATCCATGCCCCTTATTTTGAGGAGGGGATTCCCCCTCTCATGGAACAAATTTGCCGTGAGGCCGATTGGATCTGTTGCGGTTCGAAATGGGGATCCTCTGTAATGGAGAAGCGGCTCCCATCGATGCGCGAGCGGTTCAAGACGATTTACTATGGGATCTCATGGCCCAAAGAGGAGCCAGCCCCGCCCCCTTTTTCACCCCCAACCCTTTTACTTTTAGGGCGGCTTTCCGTCGAAAAAGGGTTTGACGTCGCGATTGAGGCTTTTTCCCTGCTGAAAAAAAGCGGTTCTCCAGCCCTGCTTCTAATCGTCGGCGACGGACCTTACCGCCCCGCTTTGGAAACCCTAGTCGCTGAACTCAATCTCACCCCATTTGTCCGATTTGCCGGAGCCGTTCTCAATGCCGACATCCCCTTGTTTCTCAATCGGGCGAGCTTTGTTGTCATCCCCTCCCACTTTGAGGCGTTTGGACTTGTTGCCGTCGAATCGATGCAGATGGGACGAGCGGTGATTGCCTCGAACGTCGGAGGACTACCCGAAATTGTCTCCGATCCGGAAAGAGGGGTTCTTGTCCCCCCTCGGAACCCTGTAGCTCTATACAGAGCCATGGCCTCCTTTCTCGATCAGCCGCAAGAGATCGTCAATAGGGGCGTGCGCGCCCGGGAATGGATCAGGGAGAGATTTACTCTGACAGAGAATCTCGATCAATACGAGGCGCTCTTCGAGGAGGCTATTTTATGCAGCCGCTAGTCAGCGCGATCATAGCCGTATACAACGGGGAGAAATATCTCAGAGAGGCGATCGAGAGTCTTTTAGCGCAAACCTATGCCCCAATAGAGATCATTGTGATTGATGATGGCTCGGAAGACGCCACTCAGCGCATTGTCCAAGAATATGGTTCAGATTTGTGCTCCTTCTACCAGTCGAACCGAGGCCAGAGCGCCGCGCAAAACAGCGCTCTTTTACGGGCCTCTGGTTCCTATATTGCTTTTTTGGACGCAGACGATCTTTACATGGCAGAAAAAACAGCCCTCCAAGTAGAATTGTTGGAAACAAGATCTGATCTCGATATGGTGTTTGGGCATGTCGAAGTTTTTTGCAGTCCCGATCTTTCGGAGACGATGCGTAGGAAGTTCATCTGTCCCACTGAGGCATTTCCAGGATATCTGGCCATTGCCGGCCTATTTAGAAAACGGTGTTTTGAACAGGCTGGCCTGTTTAATGAAGCCGTCCAGATCGGTCCTTTCATTGACTGGTACATGCGCGCTGTGGAGAGCGGACTGAAAGCTGAGCTGAGTGCCGATCGGGTCGCCAAGCGGAGAATTCATGGCGGCAACATGAGCCTTCAGACCCAAGGCGCCCATCAGCAATACATCCAAGTTCTCAAAGCCGCCATGCAACGAAGGAGACAAATCGAAGTATGAGCCGTCCTGTAGATTCAGGCAATGGGTGGCCGACAGCAGAGCAAACGCTTCTACTGAAGGCATGTCTCGATTCAGGCGCCGCCGCAAAAGCTGCGTTGCATCTTTGGAAAGAGAAGATCGATTTTGACAAAATGGAACCCGCCTCCTACAAACTCCTGCCGCTCCTTTGCCGCAATATAAAGCTTGCAGACGACCCGATTTTCGAAAAATGCAAAGGGATTTACCGGAGGACATGGGTGGAAAATCAGCTCCTTTGGAAACATATCCTCTCCACCCTCATCCAACTTCGCAATGCAGGGATTAGTCAAATCGTCCTTCTAAAAGGGATGGCGATGATTCTCCGTTACTATCGCGATTTTGGCGCCCGGGTCATCGGCGACGTCGATATCTTAATCCCGAGAGGAGAGGCCCCGCTCGCAGGCCGTGTATTACAAAGAGCCGGATGGCGACAAGCCGTTTCCCGGTTTGAACTGGACAATGAAGAGCACACCAACCGGTGGCACGCCCTCAATTTTCTCCATCCAGCCGGATTGCGCATCGACCTCCACTGGTCGCTCATCCAGGAAAATTCCCGCCTTCTCGATGAAGCGGTGTTAAAACATGCGGAGCCTCTTGCCATAAAGGGCGTCTCCCTTTACATCCCCAGTCCCACCGAGCTACTCCTTCAAACCGCTGTCCACGGCGTGAAATACAGTCCTGTTCCGCTGATCCGCTGGATCGCCGATGCAACGACCCTTTTAAGACAAGCCGAGAAGGGGATCGACTGGGATAGGCTCATCGAGCTTGCCAAACTGGCTCACGTCTGCACCCCCCTCTATTTTGCCCTCCAGTACCTCAACGACCATTTTGAGGCCCCCATCCCAAAAAAAACACTCCAAAAATTGAAGCACCACCCCTCCCACCGGCTCGAAAAACTCGAGTACCGCTTCCACGCCCTCGGATACACCGATCGGGCCGCCTGGTACCGATATTGCCTCACCCGCGGCCTTTTGACTCGGAGCAGTCAGATCTTTCACATCCACAAATACTTGCAGTTCACAGCTAGGTTAAAATCCCCTTGGCAAATCCCGTTCTTTGCCCTTTATTGGATTCTTAAACGGATATACAGATTACTAAAAAGAATCAAATTGTAAATAAAAATCTCTTGGTCGATTTTGGATTGACCATAATCTTGTTATATTGCATAATACTAAAATAAAATATTTAATTAACGTATTTATTTAGGTAAAAATGCATCCAATTATTCAAACTGAACCCAATTCGTTTAAATACTATCAAATGTCTCTTGCCGCGAGATCCCAAAAATCTGCTGTGCGCGAAACGAGAAACGATGTGCCAACACCGCTTCAAGAAGTGGCCTCTCGATATGGAACTGTTCTTTGCGACCGCTTTGGATCATGCGGCGCTTTTGCGCTGAGAACATGTGGGACTGTTGGTAAAAAATCAGAAAAACCTGAAGAAGACAGAGCTTCTCTCTCTCAGATTGTCGCTCTTCCGCAATCAATCTATGAGCGTCCTGGATCTTCTGAGTGGAGAGTGGCTAACACAATGAATGTAATCTTCTCTTCCAATACTTTATTTACATGGTCATCTCAGACGTGTGAATCGCACAAAGTAAACCTATCCCGCGAAGCAACTGTTTTATCGGGTCATATCACAAATTAATTTCAGTTACATGAAAACCCACGGATAGGAGAGAATCGTACTCGGGTGTTGATTGCACGCAGGGAATATCTAATGGGCACATTTTCTAAAGACAGTCTTGAAACTCTCCGCTCCCGAATCGATCTGATCGAGGTGCTCTCTCCTTACTTGAAGCTCCAGAGGTCGGGGGCCGCCTACAAAGCGCTGTGTCCGTTTCACGAGGAAAAAAGTCCCTCGCTGATCATTCAGCGGGGCGATAGCCACTACCACTGCTTCGGCTGCGGGGCGCATGGCGATGCGATCCAGTTTTTAATGACCTATTTGAAGATGAGTTTTGTGGAGGCGGTCGAAAACTTGGCCGATCGGTTCCATGTCCAGCTCGAAGAGGTGAAGGGGGACGATCAGCCGAAGGGGCCCCCGAAGGCGGCGCTCAAGGAGGCCCTCGAGAGGGCCTGCCAGTTTTATCAATTTTATCTCCTCCATACGCTCGAGGGCCACGGGGCTCTAGATTACCTCTATAGCAGGGGAATCACCCTCGATTTCATCCAGCAGTTCCAGCTTGGCCTGGCACCGAAAATGCCCCAAATTTTTCTGAAGACGATGTGGGAGCAGAAGATTTCCAACACGGTGCTGGAAGAGGCAGGGCTTTTGACAAAGGGGCGCGAATTTTTCTCCGACAGGATCACCATTCCAATTCGCGATCCGGTCGGCTCTGTGATCGGATTCTCAGCGAGGAAGTACAAAACCGACACCTTCGGCGGCAAGTATATCAATACCCCCGAGACGCCGCTCTTTAAAAAATCGAAGGTGCTCTTTGGCTTGAGCTTTTCGCGTAAGACGATTGCCAAAGAGCGGAAAGCGCTGATCGTCGAAGGGCAGATCGATGCGCTCCGGCTGATCTACTCGGGATTCCCTTGGACGGTCGCAGGACAGGGAACCGCTTTTGGCGAGGATCAGGCGAAGGAGTTGATCCATCTCGGGGTACGGCAGGTCTATTTGGCTTTGGACGGGGATGCGGCAGGCCAAGAGGCGGCGGTCAAAATCGGCCATCTTTTTCAAAAAGAGGGGATCGACGTCATGGTTCTCTCGCTCCCCGAAAAGTCCGATCCTGATGTGGTGCTGCAGGAAAAAGGGCCTGAAGAGTGGCAGAAATTGATTGATCGAAGCGTCGATTATTTGACTTTTTTGGTGGCCCACATGTCGAAGTCGATCAATACGCAAACGCCAGCAGGGAAAAATGAACTCGTCCAATCCATCGCAAAGCGGATTCGGGATTGGGATCATCCGCTGATGGTCCACGAGTCGCTCCGAAGGCTCGCGCGGCTCACCCAAACGCCCGAGTCGATCATCGGGACGCCAGAGCAAAATGCGCCGCAGGTCTATATAAAACGGTCTGCCAGCGTTGCATTCACCGAGATAGATCCAGACCGGATTTTGGAGGCCGATCTGCTCCGCTGGCTCCTTTTAATGGGAGAGAGCTGTCCCCGCTTGATCCGCATCGCGGAGTCGAATTTAAAGACGGAACACTTTAGGGTCGCAGCGAGCCGAAGCCTATTCGAAAAATATCTAGCCGCCGCTAAAGAAAATAAGCCAAGAGATCTCCTTTCTCTCGCTATCGATCTGGAACAGACTGAACAGCAGCTTTTTATGGCTGAAATCCTCCAAAAACGGGTCAATCGAGAACGGGTGACGCCCTGTTTCATCGAGACGGTGCAAAAAATGCTGGAAAGGCACTGGATGCACCAACGAGAAGAGATCAAGCTCAAGATCTTCAGCGGCGCCTGCAGCGAGGCCGAAGTGCTCGAGCTGGCCCGTAAATTCGACGAGATCAAAAGGGCGAGACCCCAGGCTATTATCTCAGAATAGTTTGTGTTATGTAAATAAAATGTAAATAAAAATCTTTGTGTTTTATAATCGTGGCAAAATAATAACGGGTATTATGTCTGTAAATTCGGGGAATCTAGGATTGCTATACTTAAACGCGGATCAGGTAATCCAAGAAACACCTCTCCTCCCTCCTCCTCTCAGATTGTCCCTCTTCCGAAATCAATAAGCGAGCCCCCATTTTCTCAAAGGATTCCAATCATGCTCACTTTATTAAGTAACTGGAGATAGGTTCTTCAGAGGCCCAATACTGCTAACTGAAGAATTAAAATTTTTATTAACTATATTCAAAACAGTGAAAGTTTTTGGCGTTTTATTTTTGTTTGTTCTATAATCCTCTTTTAAAAAATAAAGGTTTGTTTTATGTCTATAGGTTTAGTTACGTATGGAGCGCCATACATAGAAGTGGATGAGGACTCAGATCAGTCGCACAATGCACCAGCAACAAGGTGTAATCAGATCCATCAAAAAATTTACAACTATTTTCAAGAAGTGGCCTCTCGATATGGAACTGTTCTTCGCGACCGCTTTGGATCATGCGGCGCTTTTGCGCTGAGAACATGTGGGACTGTTGGTAAAAAATCAGAAAAACCTGAAGAAGACAGAGCTTCTCTCTCTCAGATTGTCGCTCTTCCGCAATCAATCCATGAGCGTCCTGGATCTTCTGATTGGAGAGTGGCTAACAAAATGAATGTAATCTTCTCTTCCAATACGGCGTGTGGATCGCACAAAGTAAACCTATCCCGCGAAACAACTGTTTTATCGGGTCATATCACAAAAATTCCTAATTCGGATCCAAGACCTCCAGATTTTATCGCTCGGGCTTTCTTCATTATCGATTTACCTCAAATGCAAAAGATCCGTTCGAGCAATCATCCATTTAGAACAGTGAGTAATGGTGTTGATAAGGATTGGAATGCTATAGACTTGGATGGTCTCCGCCAAAAAGTAGCGGCGCTCCAACAAAAAAACATCGAGTCAACGATAACACTGGGCGATCAGGTGATAGAAGAAGGGGTCGGCAATTGCGGAGAGATGTCAGCGGCATGGGTTAGTTTGGCCGCAAAAATCAAAAAATTATACTTGCCATGGTATCGTGTCATCATTCGGGGGGGCGATCACAGTGTCGTCCTTATACACTGCAAGTCTCTGCTATCTGTAGGAGATGTATTAAACCGGGACACATTCGGCGCACATTCCATTTTCGTTGACCCTTGGGCTGGAAGCATTGTCCCTGCAGCAGACGAACAATATTGGCCTTATGATTACAAAGGAAAGGTGACATGTATGATGGATGATGGGCATCTTGTACCACTGCCAATCGTTGCCCCTCTAGAGCTTGGACAACAATATGTGGTTGTCGATTGTTATTATAATTATCGGCAAACAGATTTTTAATGACCTATTTGAAGATGAGTTTTGTGGAGGCGATCGAAAAATTGGCCGATCGGTTCCATGTCCAGCTCGAAGAGGTGAAGGGGGACGATATCTGGCTGACAAATTCCAGAAAATCATTGACCGGAGAAATACCTGCATGGCTCGGTGCACCTATTTGATCCGATCCATGTTTCGGTGGTTGTAATAAAATATTTAATACTATACAATGGCGCCCATTTACAATGAAATGAGGTTCAGCCATGGCGCCCCGCATCCCAACCGATCCAAAGCTCTACCGGTCTGTCTCTTTTCGGCCGGTAGAGAACAAAATGCCTATAACAACTACAAAGACGACGAGTGTATATCGAGCGCAGAGCCCAAAATCTACGCGCCGCCCTCAGGGAAAGCTCGTTGATCTGAAACCTTCATTAGAAGATCTTACAAATGTTAATAAGGCGAATTTTTTAAATATTCTTCAAGAAAATTCGTATACAAAGATATTTGCGTATTTATATAATTATAAATTTGATTCAGATATTATCCGTTTAGCGCTAGCCCGTTGCGCACAACGTGGTTTTTTAATTTCATTAGACCATATTATCGATGCTGTTAGTGATAAAATCAAATCTGAAATGTTATTCTATGCAGCCTGTTCTTTGTTGAAAGACTCTAAAATGAATACCCAAAAAAAGGAGTTCTTGTATAAGGTGATCCCTCTCCTTGGAAAACAGGAAAAGATTCTTCTTCTGGGATCTGCAGTAAAAACGGGAGATCCTATCCTTATTAAACAATTAGCGAGTGGATTTAAAGGGGAGAAAGATCACCTCTATGATCCGTGTTTTAATGAGGCTCTCAGCCTGGCTTTGGAGGTTGAGGATATTCCCATCCTGACAGCTCTCCTCCAATGTTACCCTTTCCCTAAAGGGAGAATCGATGACTGTTTGATGAAGACAACCAATGTACAGATCGGTGAAATTTTAGGCCCCTATGCCTCGCCCAAAGGATGCAGCAATGCGGCTGAGCAGGCGACTCAGAATAGGGATTTCAATTATGCGGAGATGATTCGCAATGTGAAGCTGGCAGAGAGTTCTGAATCGGAACGGAGGACGCCTATTTTGAGGAAAAGGGAAGAGACGATTTCGAAGAGAAAAGAAGAGACGAAAGAGCCTTTGAAATTGAGGATGAATACAATAGCCCAAAGCCGTTTTTCTACATCTAGGCACAATTCTCCGAACGGCTCCTCTGCAGGTTCAGCAAGTCCTCTAAGGACTGCATCAAAATCCCGTTCTGCCCCATCCTCTCCAATGGCTGGCAGAAAAACCTTAAGGCACAAACAACTCCTTGAACGCCAGGAAAAGACAGTTTTTTTCAGTATTTTGCAGGCCAATTATGGAGAACAACTCAGTCATTATTTCGATAATTATATTATCGATTGGGATACTTCCCGGTTAGCTATCGGGCATTGCGCGCAATCCGGTTATAGTGGGTCGCTGAAGGTTTTTTTGGAACATCACGAACTATCCATAAGAAGCGAAGCATGGTTCTATGCCGCTTCTTTGATGATGGATGGCGGTGAGGCTATGCAGGCATTGTTACCAAAGATAGTAAAGCGTCTTGGAAAGCAGGAAAAAGCCCTTCTGATCTCTGTTGCAGCAGAGAAAAATAATGTTGTCATTGTCGAAATGATCAGCCAAGCGTTTCGAGATACTAAGGATCGCACCTATGATCCCTGTTTCTGCGACGCCCTTGCGGCTGCCTTAGAACAGAAAAATTATGAAATTCTTTCCAATCTGCTCGCGTCGTATCCCTTTAGCTCAGATCAGATCGATTTATTATTGCCCTCGGTGCAAGACGTAAAGATCGCTCGACTGATGGCTCCTCATGCCTCTCAGCATCTGCGCACAAATCTAGCCGCAAAGCGTCAAGACGCCGATGTCGCTTTATCTGAGGCCATTCGCTATTCTAAAACGGAGTCATCTCCAGAGGAGATTATCACAGAAGAGGTCTCTATTTCCACGCAGGTTGACGCTGACCATGACCCTGAGGTGGATGCTGACGACGGTCCCACTCCGACATCTAGTGAAATTTAAAATGGCCGCTTGTGGTAGAAGGACAGAATATGTACGAGCATCTCGTTTTTTTCGATGGGGAGTGTCCTTTCTGCCACCGTTCTGTGCGGCACATTATTGAGATCGATCTACATAAACGGTTTGCGTTTGCTCCACTGAGCGGTAAAACGGCAGATGAGATCCTCACAGGCCCGCAGAAGGCGTTGAGGGGGGCGGGGAGCCTCATCCTTGCAGAAGATTACCAATCGACCGGCCGGAGATTCTGGATCCGATCGAGGGCGGTCCTTCGGATCTACTGGCTGGTGGGGAACGGCTGGGGCCTGGTGGGAATCCTCTCTTTCCTGCCAGGTTATGTCGGCGACTGGCTGTACAAACAGTTTGCACTCCATCGGCACCAATTCAAGCTAAAGCTCCCGACTGATCCAGGCCCCAAGGATCGTTTCTTACCCTAATTTTTCTCGCAAAACGGCAAGGAGGCAATCGATCGGAATCCGCTCCTGCTTCATCGAATCGCGATCCCTTAACGTCACAGTATTGTTCTCGATGGTGTCGAAATCGATGGTGACGCAAAAGGGGGTCCCTAACTCATCTTGGCGCCGATACCGTTTGCCAATGGCGCCCGACTCGTCATACTCAGCGGTGAAAACAGCCTGGATTTGATCGAATACTTGGCAAGCTTTGCTGCCAAGGGGCTCTTTTTTCATGAGGGGGAATACGGCCACTTTCACGGGGGCGATGCGGGGTGAGAGGTGGAGGACAGTCCGCATTTCGCCGTTTTCCAGTTGTTCTTCTTCGTAAGCGTTGCAGAGGAGGGCAAGGAGGGTCCTCTCGACGCCGAAGGTCGGTTCAATCACGTGAGGGACGAATTTCTCCCTCGTCTCCGGATCGGTGTAATCGAGGGTCTGGCCGGAACACTCGGCGTGCCGCTTGAGATCGAAGTCGGTTCGATAGGCCAGTCCGTAGAGCTCGGAGGCGCCGAAGGGGAAATCGTAGACGAGGTCGACGGTCCGTTTTGAATAATGGGAGAGCTGCTCTTTCGGGTGCTCCTTTTCATGGATGCGGGAAGGGGAGAGGCCGATGAGTTTGCACCAATCGCGCATCGCTTGGAGCCAGTCGGCAAAGCTCTTTTCCCATGCGGCTTCCCGGATGAAATATTCGATCTCCATTTGTTCGAATTCAATGACCCGAAAGATGAAATTGCCTGGTGTGATTTCGTTGCGAAAGGCCTTGCCGATTTGGGCAACGCCAAAGGGGATCCGGACTCGCATTGTGTCGACGATGTTCTTGTAATCGAGGAAGATCGCTTGGGCTGTTTCGGGGCGGAGATAAGCGAGATCCCCCTCGGCGCCTGTTTTACTCATGTGGGTAGAAAACATCAGATTGAAGTGGCGCGCTTCGGTGAAATCGGCGGCGCCGCATTTGGGGCATTTGACTTTGCGCGAGCCGATCAGGTCGGTCATTTGAGGGATCGTAAGGCCGTCTCCGCTTTGGTTTAAGGCCTCCTCAATGAGGTGGTCGCACCGGAACCTACCCTTGCATGCCTTGCAGTCGATGAGGGCGTCATTGAATCCTTCGAGGTGGCCTGAGGCGGCCCAGGCCTTCGGGTGGAGGAGGATCGGTCCGTCAAGTCCCACCATGTCGCGCCGCTTCTCAACGAAGGTTTGCCACCAAAGATCCTTCACATTTTTTTTGAGCTGGGCCCCATAAGGGCCGAATGAGTAAGTATTGGCAAAACCGCCGTAAATTTCGGAACCGGGATAGATAAATCCCCTCCTCTTGCAGAGAGCGACGATCGGCTTGAGAGAGTCTTGAGTGTTTTTCGCTTGGGACATAAATGGCCGTTATTTTAGCATCTGATTGTACCATATGGCAGACTTTAGCTTAAATCTTTTATGTAAAAATAAAATACACCTCCTCCCAGCCACCCTCGACTCGTTAAAAACTCAGGGGGGATCTTTCGAAATTATTCTACTCGATGGGGAGGGGACGGGGCGGCTTTACGCGCTTGCGCGCCGTTATGAGTCGTTGCCGATCCGTGTCGAAAACGCCGAGGGCTGCAATCTCTCCCAGATGATGAATATGGGCCTTGCCCGCTCTAGGGGGAAGTATATCCAATTCCTTGAGCCGGGCGATCGGTACATCTCTCAGTATGGACTTCCGTTTTTAACGGAGTTGATCGGGAAAGAGCCGGAGGTGATTGCGGCCAGGGGAGATCTCCAAGAGATCTCTTCCCATTGGCTTCTTCGCAAAAAAGTGGTCGCTATGGGAGGATTCGATGAGCATCTCGTCTTCCGGCCGATGCTCGATCTCCTTTGCCGCTTTGAGAAAGAGGGGGTCGAGCCGCTCTGGTGCGGCAGGGTATTGGTCGATTCTCCGCAAGGAGGGGGCGGATCGATTTGGGAAACGGCGAAGGTTCTATATCGCCACTTTGGGCTGAAGCACACCTTCAAGTGGTTCCTGGCGGGCCGTTCGGCTACTTTGCGGAGGGCGGCCTCTTTCTTCAAAGAGGCGTTTTGGCGCGAGTGATCACCTATCCCTATACAGCTCTAATAGTTAGCCCGCATTTCTCACAGAGCCGCATTGAGCAGATTTTCCGCGGATGTGTGAGAAATGCGGGTTAGGGGGCTGTTACAGGATCCATTTCGCTTTGGGCGACGAGCCCTTCATTGTAGAGTTTCAATGAATCGGTCAACCCTTGCACTTGTCTTAGCAGCGCGGCAAAATCCCGTTTAAATGCATCGCTCTGGGCTATTTTTGCCCTCTCTTGAGAGCCTGCCCGATCCATCAATTCAGAAAGGCGCCCGAGCGAGGTGGTCATCGCGTCGATTTCCCCCTCAAAATAGTTCCGAAAATCTTGCGGCGTATCGAGCGATTTGAGTAAAGTCGCTTTCTTAGTGCGCCCTTTTTGCCATTGCTTACTGTACTGGAAAAGGAGGCCGTAATGGTTGATATCGTTCATGAGCGTCTCTCCTTTATTCATCAAAGAGGCGACGCGGAGATAAAGGTCGTCTCCAGAAATGAGTCTTCCTACAGTGCCCGACCCGGACGCAATATCGCGGGAGATTTGATTGAGATTGCGGAGCGTTTGGGCCCCATCGGTATTAAACGCTATCGTCGCTTGATCGAGATGGCTTGTTAAGTTGGCCAATTTATGGAGGATTTCGTCGTCTTGCAGGCTGGTTTTGATGAGTTCCATATTCTCATTGATCAGGCCAACCGATTGCCGTACGGCAGGGACTAATTTTTCATGATCGACGAGTCCCAAAATCCCCTCGATTTGTCCCATTGCCCCGTCGAAAGACCTTAAGGCGCTCGTGACATAGGCCTGATTTTGATCAAACCAAGCGTCGAGGCGCCCAACGGCTGTTTCGAGGCGGCTTGCGACCTTTGAGACCTGGTTGAAGGTGTTTTCGAGCGCATCGGTCGAATTGGCATAGACGATCTGGTCGGTGATGATATAGGCAGGCTTCCCCCCCGCGGCTATTTTCGGGAAGATGGCGATCGATTTTTCCCCCATCAGGCCAGTTGTTTTGATCGCTATTTCATCGCTGCTGTACACATCGACGCCCGAATCGATTTTGAGGGTGAGCTCATAGATATAGATCCGTCCGTGTTCGTCGGCGTCGTCGCGAGCTTTGGGCAGTTCGCGGATGTGGATCACTTCGCCGATCGGTTTTCCAGCAAAGGTCACCCGGGTTCCGACCGATATGCCAGCAATGTTCGTGAAGCGGACGCCGAGAGTTTTCTTCCCGTCGCCAACGGTGGGTTTTAGGAAGAGGATGAAGGCGGCCATAATCGCAACGGCCCCCGTAACAAAAAGGCCAATCAGAATATTTTTCATCCGGTCGGTCATTGCGGTTTCCTCTTATATTTCATATTGTCTTTTAAGCAATTGATGATTGGATTGTCAATATTCATGAAGGTCGCTGGATCGGCGACATGGACAATTTGCCCATCTTGATGGAGAGCGAGCCGGTCGGCCATAAAAAGGGCTGAATGGATGTCATGGGTCACTACGACGCTAGTCCCTTTCAGTTCGTTTTGGGTTTTGACGATCAGTTCATTGATCTGTTGGGCTGTGATCGGATCGAGCCCTGTTGTCGGTTCATCATAGAGGAGGATCGAGGGGCGGTAGACGATGAGTCTCGCAAGGCCTGCTCTTTTGCGCATTCCGCCCGAGAGATCGGAGGGCATTTTTTGCTCAGTCCCTTCTAAGCCGACCATGGCGAGCGCCTCTTTTACTTTTTGATGAATGGTTGCGGAAGAAAATTTTTTCTTGGAGATCGGATCGCCGTGCTGTTCGAGGTAAAAAGCTGTGTTCTTTTCGATCGTCATCGAATCGAAAAGGGCAGACCCTTGAAAGAGCATTCCCATGTTTTTGACCGCATGATAGATCTGATTTTTCTTGAGATCGGTGATGACGGCCCCGTCGACTTCGATGGAGCCTTGATCAGGTTTTTCAATGCCGATGATATGGCGCAAAAGGACGCTTTTGCCCACGCCGGATCGTCCTAAAATCACGAGGATTTCGCCTTGATGCGCCTCTAAATTAAGCCCCCTTAGCACATCGAAAGAGCCGTAGCGCTTCCAAAGATTTTTGATCCGGATCATAGCCCCTTCATCTCTTGATGGATCATGTTGAGGGCTAGGGTAAGGAAGAAGTCGGCAAAGAGGATCAAAATATAACTGGTCACAACGCTTTGCGTCGTCGCCCGACCCACTCCTGCCGCCCCCCCTGTCGTCTTCATGCCTCTGTAGCAGCAAACGGTGACGATCAATATGCCAAAAATAAAAGATTTGATGGAACCGGTCAAGAGATCAAACAGGGTGATATGGATCTGCATCGGATCAAAATAGGTCGAAGCGGCCATGTTGAATAGGCTAGAGGCCACTAAATACCCCCCGAAGATCCCCATGATCACGCTAAAGAGGGTCAAAAGAGGGATCATAAATGTGCCGGCAATAAAGCGGGGGGCCACCAGGTAGGCGTAAGGATTGATCGCCATCGATTTGAGGGCATCGATCTGTTCGGTGACTTTCATCGTCCCGAGTTCGGCGCACATAGAGGATCCAACCCGGCCGGTTACCATGAAGGCGGTCAAAATCGGCCCGAGTTCGGTGATCATCGACTTGCCGACCAAGACCCCTGTCACGCTCGCGAGACCCTTTTCCCCTAACTGATAAAACGACTGGGCCGCCAGCACAAAGCCGGTCGTAAAGCCGGTGATCGCCACCACCGATAGCGACAACACGCCGATATGGAAAAGCTGCTCGCGAATCAAATCCCAAGAGGGGGGCTTTTTAAGGGAAGCGCTAAAGACGTCGGCAACAAGCGACACATAATCGCCAATCATCTCGAGTAGGCGCAAAGAATGTCTTTTAACGAGTACAATCATGCACCTCTCAGTCTATGGAAAATAGAGATTACAGTCAAAATCTTCTCAATTTCTTGACAAGTGCGGCGGTTCGCTCGATCGCTTGGTCGATCTCTTCTCTTGTGTTCATCCGGCTGAGTGAAAACCGGATCGATGAGCGGGCGGTTTTACGATCGATCCCCATGTTGATGAGAACGCGGGAGGGCTCGATGCTCCCGGAACTGCAGGCCGATCCGTGGCTGACGGCGACGTCAGTTAGATCCAGCTGCATCAGGAGGGTCTCTCCGTCGACTCCCAAAAAGGCGATGTTCGACGTGCCGGCCATCCGAGGCCCTTCGCCGTGGATCGCAATATCTGGTATAGCGCGCCGGAGCCCGCTTTCTAAATGGCCTCTCAAATCTCCAATGTGTTGCGTCATCTCATTTTGTTTTTCCTGTACAATTTGCAGCGCTTTGGCAAGGCCGAGGATTCCGGCTAAATTTTCGGTGCCGGCTCTCCGGCCGCCCTCTTGGCTGCCGCCGGTGATTTCCGGGGCCACTCTAAGCCCCGATCGCAAATAGAGGGCCCCGACCCCTTTGGGGCCGTGGAACTTATGGGCGCTGAGGGCGACGGCGGCCATGCCGGGATAGAGGGTGAAAGGCTCCTTGCCGATATGGCTGACAGCATCGATGATCAATGGGATTCCACGCCTCAGTGCGATCTCAGAGATCGCTTCGAGATCGATTTTGACGCCGGTCTCTCCATTTGCAGACGAGAGGGCAATCGCGCACGTGTCGGGCCGGATGGCGTGACTGATCTGTTCTGGGAGAGGGGCGCCCCAAAGACCCACGGGCAAATAGGTCACATCGACCCCCGCAGCTTCGAGCGATTGGAGTGTTTTATAGATCGCCAAATGTTCGATGGCGGTAGAGATTACATGCCCTTTCTGGCAAATGCCGCGGAGAGCGTAATTTAAACTCTCTGTGCCGCCGGAGGTAAACAAGATCTCATCGGGCTTCGCATTGAAAAATCGGGCTGTTTGTTCTCTGGCCTTCGACAGGCGGCCTTTGGCCTGCTGACCGAACCAGTGGACGCTGGAGGGGTTCGCCGGCGGGCCGCCTAGATCGATCAGCATCGCCTTGAAGACTTCGGGGTCTAGGGCTGTCGTCGCATTATTGTCTAGATAGATTTTCGACATTGTCTCTGTCAGATTGAACCATTAGGATCGTGATATTATCAGAACTTCCCTTAATTTTCGCCTGGTGAATCAACATTTTTGAGGCCGATTCCAAATCGGGGGCGCCGTTGATCACCTCTTCGAGTTCTTCGAGAGACAATACGTCCGTCAAACCGTCGGTGCAGAGGATAAAAAGATCGCCTGGCTTATGGGAGCAAATAGCAATTTCAGGATTGGCGGCGTGGGCGGTGCCGACGGCGCGGGTGATCACATTTTTATAAGGAAACGGGGTGCGCGATTCTTTGCCGAATTGGAGCCATTTGGCAAAGAGCGAGTGGTCGCGGGTTAAAAGCTCGAGTTTACCTTCTCTTTGCCGGTAAATCCGACTATCGCCTACGTGGGCGTAGATCACCGCGTTTTCGGACCAGACAAGACAAGAGAGGGTCGTCCCCATACCGGTGAGGGCGCCATCTTTTTTTCCCAGCCGGTAGACCCACTGGTTCGCCTTTTCGATCGCATAGCGGAGCTGCACAATCCAATGGAGAGGTCTGTCCCCCTTGATCTTTTTTACCGAACCCAAGAGATGTTCGACCGCCTCTTTGGCGGCGATCTCTCCGGCTTGATGGCCCCCCATCCCGTCTGCAATGGCGAAAAATCCGACGTCTGGACAGGCGATCCAAACATCTTCATTATTCTCTCGGCAAACTCCAACGTCGGATAGTCCAAAGAAGGTGCATGGCTTCATATTCCGGTAGTGAAGCCTCCAAAGAGGTATAGATTGATTACGCTCACCGTATTGAATAGGCTGTGTAGAATCATTGGGGCGAAAAGAGAGCCCTGTTTTTCGTAAAGAAATCCGAGGAAGAGGGAGAGGATAAAGAGGGAGAGGATGATCGAGATATTGCCGAGTCCTTGCCCTGCAGAATAATGGAAAAGGGAGAAGCAGGCTGAGGTGATCAAAATGGCTTGGCGGCGGCCGAGATGCTGCCGAATGTAGGTTTGAAGAAAACCGCGAAATAGGGTCTCTTCAATGAGCGGCGCAAGGATGATGATTGAGAGGACGGCGAGGATAAAATAGGTCGGATTTTCGAAAGTCGATTTAAGAAATTTAACGGCGATTTGGTCTGGAAGCGTTGTGACTTGAAATAATTTAGTGACCATCCACTCGAGCGCCTGGCTTAAAAATAGGACGAGGGGGAAGGCGAGGATCCAGGCGTAGAGGGCGTTGGAGACGTCGCCTGCCGCGCTTCGAGCGCCTCCGCTTCGGCTCAAAATCGCTTTTCGCAATGGAGGGGGTAGAGCGATCATATAGAGAGCGAGAAACATGAAGACAGCAGCCGAGACCCCAAAATTGAGCCAGCTCGAATAACCCATATAGTTTGCCATGATCTCCTTTTTCAAGAAGGTGATGGCGAGTTTAGAGCCGAGATAGGTGACGATAAAATAGATGGCAAATGCACCGATGAGGTGGACGAGGCGGACGGGGACTTCCCAGTCCAACAGGGGAAAATGGAAAAACCCCCTCCGTACGCCGATAAACAAGAGGAGCAACGCCAATAGCCCAAAAGCGAGCGTCGCAAAGGCTTCATTCATCATCTACTCTTCGCTAAAAGGATGTAATCTGTGATCCGGCTTGCGATTTCCTGGATCAATTGGGCGTGGGCGATTCCCATCGGAGATTTTCTGAAGCCCTCTGTGCCCCAGCTTTGAACGGAGTAATCGGTCGGGATGAGAGTTTTGGGGACGAAGTAGCTGTCGCGGATCATCTCTTGGAGGACGATTTTTGGGCTCTCCCCTCGCAAATCGACAACGCGGAGCCTCACCCCCATATTCAGGTTGCTGGAGGCTTCCTGGGGATGAACTCCTTTGGCTTTAACAGGGGCGAATTCATGCTCGACGAGCTCTAGAAAAGCGACGAACTCTTCCCCCTGAAATTCCCTTTTCATCCATGAGAGTTCGGTCCCGAACGGATTGTCGGTAAAGGGGGATTCTTGTTGCGAGTGGACATAGATCTGCCCCGTGCCAGACACGAGATCCATCACTCCCTGAGTCAGTTCCTCAGAGAGGCTCCAGGAGCCGTCAAAAGAGGTCGTATCCAATAAAGAGGCGATGGCGACGGAGGGTTTGGCCCTCCCATCTTCGTGGAATCGGCTCATCTCATCAGTTTGGCTGCGGTTGCAGCTAAATGCTGCGAGGGCAATAAAAATAGCGGGAATATGGCGCATGGTTTCCTCCGGAAATGCAAAATCCAACTATACAGGGGAAGGGGGAATTTGGAAAGCTAAAAGGGCGGAATGGGGGAGGAGTTCGATCGATTCAATGGGGGCGCCATCCTCATGGAATATCCAATCTTCGGCTGTGTTGACGACCGTGCGCCATTTGCCCTGCGGCAAGGCGAACTCGGTTTTTTCGTGATTTGCATTGAAGGCGATGTAAAGGGGGGTGGGGCCGTTGAGCCTGAAGGCGACAAACCGCGAAGAGGCGTCCCAATTTGTATCCCATTCGACCTCTTCGTCCCTCAGAAAGCGGGTGTGGCGCAAATTTTTGTGTTTGAGGCGGAAGGCGATCAGCGATGAGACGAAGTGGACGATTTTCGGATTTTGTTTGTCCCAAAGAAACCAATTGAGTTCATTATCCTGTGTGTAGGGGTTATTGTTTCCAAGCCGCGTGTGTCCATATTCGTCTCCCATGAGCAGCATCGGTATCCCTTGCGAGAGAAAAAGGGCCAAAAGAAAATTGCGCATCTGCCGCTCTCTTAGAGCGAGGATCTCAACATCGTCCGTGGGCCCCTCGGAGCCGCAATTCCAACTGTCGTTGTGGTGATTTCCGTCCCGATTGTCCTCGCCGTTCGCATAGTTATACCGATGCTGATAGGTGACGAGATCGCGGAGGGTAAAGCCGTCATGCGCAGTGATGAAATTGATGCTGCTGAGCGGAGTTTCGGAGGCATGATAGATCATTTCGCTCCCGCAAAGGGCGCTTGCAAAGAGACCCGCTTTCCCATCGATCCCCCTCATAAATCTTCGGACGATATCTCGATATCTCCCATTCCATTCAGACCAAGGCCCCCATGTTGGAAACAGTCCGAGTTGATAAAGTCCGCTGGCGTCCCACGCCTCCGAGATCAATTTGACTTGGCTGATCACCGGATCCATGCGGATCGCCTTTAAAATCGGAGAGATCTCCTCCATGGGGCGGCCCGCGACGTCTCTAGTGAATATCGAGGCCAAATCAAAACGGAACCCATCGACGTGCATCTCTTGGATCCAGTAGCGGAGGCTGTCTAGAATGAGTCGCTGCACCGCCGGGTGGTTGGTGTTGAACGTATTGCCGCAACCGGTGAAATCCAAATACGATCCATCTTCTTTAAGTAGGTAGTAAACCGCATTATCGATCCCCCTGAAATTCACAACATGGGAAGGATCGCTCCCCTCGCCCGTGTGATTATAGACTACATCCAAAATGACCTTAATCTCTTCTTTGTGCAATTCTCTCACGAGAGTCTTGAACTCCAAAACGGGATCTTTGAGCGCATACCAGCTCATCGGGATAAAAAAATGGAGAGAGTTGTACCCCCAGTAATTGACCCCATTTTTGGAATTTTTCTGATCAAATCCAAAAATAGGCATCAGCTCGACTCCGTTGACGCCCAGTTTTTTTAAATAGGGGATTTTCTCGATCATCCCCAAGTACGTTCCAGGAGCCTTCACGCCGCTTGAGGGGTCCTTCGTGAACCCTCTGACATGCATTTCATAAAGAATCAGATCGGAAGAGGGGATATTGGGAGATCGATCTCCCTGCCAGTCAAACGGAATCGGGAGCGCCGCCTCGGCTCTGCCGCCAGACATCTGTTTTGCATAAGGGTCGACGAGCCATTTTTCCGGATCATAGAGGAGTTCTTTGGCCCCCTCGCACCGGTAGGCGTAGGTAAGTCCGTGCGGGAAATCGGGTATACCGATATGCCAAACATCGCCCGTCCGGCAGAGGAGGAATTCCGCAACCAAGGTGTTTTTTAGATCGAATAACCCTAAAAAGACCGCCGTTGCATGCGATGAATAAAGAGAGAAATTGGCGCTGCCGCCTTGAAGGGAAAAGCCGAGTGGATCTGGGTTTCCTGGAGCCGTCTTCATGATTAAAGGAATAAATGGTTTCCTGTTTTTCTTTAACATTGAACTTTATTTTTGGTTCAAGTAAAATGTTGTGAGTGAAAGTACAATTCCGATGCGAAAAGTGCGGTTTTGAGGAGCGATTTGAGATTTCCCTTGCAGTGAAGGCGGCAAGAGGTTATAAAAGTTTCTGCTCATTTTACGTTTTGATCTATTGAACTAAAGAAAAATCTAGTTAGGAGGAACCCAATGTCCTATGAAAACGCCAAAGCGAATTTACGTGAGTTTGGCAAGGAGCTAAACCTGGAAGGTTTAGATTTCGACGAAAACAACACCTGTATTCTCGGGATCGACAACACTTTTTCGCTTCATATTACCTATGAGCCGAATTCAGACCGCCTTTACCTTTATTCTCCGATTCTCGACGGTCTTCCAAGAGACGATAAAATTCGTTTAAAACTGTACGAGCGACTGCTCGAGGGTTCGATGCTCGGCGGCCAGATGGCCGGCGGCGGAATCGGCGTTGCGCCAAAAGAGGAATTGATCCTCATGCACTGCGTAATCGACATGGGCCTTGGCGTAGACGCCGCGGCGCTCCGTCGATTTGCCCCCCTTTTCGTCGAGACTGTCGAGAAGTGGCGTGAAATCGTGAACAAGATTCTAGCTGGAGAAGATCCAGGGCCGTTCCAATTCCCAGTGCCCCCGCCCGACCAGGCTGCCACATTCGGCGGATCCAAACCGGGTGATCGGTATATCAAGATTTAAGGCTCTACCGGCCCCCAGATGCGGGGGCTTTTTCAAAAAATGCGGGTTAGCCCGTATTTCTCACACAGACGCGAGAAAAGGTACTCAAGATTTTACGCCATCTTTCGCCAATCGCGAGGAAGCTAATAGGACTCTTCCTATTAGCGACGAGCGATTGGCGAAAGATGGCGTGACAGATTGAGCAGATTTTCCGCGGATGTGTGAGCAATGCGGGCTAGTCCGAGTGGTGGGCCGATGGTGGTAGAATCGCTGGATTTCCTTCTATATTTTTTTGAATGTGTTTTACACTGCTCATGACAGTCGAGTGATCCCGTTCAAAGATCTCTCCGATCTTTTGAAAGGGGAGTTTCAGCTTTTCTCTACATAGATACATGGCGATTTGTCGAGGCAGCACCATACCTCGCATTTGCGATTTGCCAAGAATATCTTCGCTTGTGACGCCGTAATGAGCGGCAACCGACTTTACGATTTTTTCTGGCGTGAGGGCATTCTCCTCTTCTTTGGCGATCAAGTCTTTAAGGAGCCTTTCCGCCACGGTCACATTGGCAACTTCTCCTTTGGAGCGGAGGATCAACGCCTGGAGGGCTAAAATGGGGTCTTTGGGAAACTTCTGAAGGAGCCATTCACTTAATTCCTCTTTCAGTTCAAATTTCCATCCGGCGGCCTTTTGTTGCATCACGGGGAGGGGATCGCTTTTCCCGACCTCTAGTGAGACGCCCCATTCAAAGCGGCTGATCAGGCGCGGCTCAATCTCGTGCAGTTGACCTGGAGCGACGTTTGCGCTAATGACAATGGGTAGGCCGAGTGTATGAAGGGTGTTGAAGGTGTGGAAAAATTCTTCTTGGGTCGCCGCTTTTTTGGAAAAAATATGGATATCGTCGATGATCAGTGCATCGATATCGCGGTAGACCTTTCTAAATTCCTGCATTTGACCGAGCCGAATGGCTTGCACCACGTGTCCGGTGAAGCTCTCCGCGCGGATGAAAAAGACCTGTTTCCCCTTTTTTTGGAGGGTATGGGCAGCCCCCATTAAAAGGTGCGTTTTGCCCACCCCTTTGGGGCCGTATAGGTAGATCGGATTGAAAGTCAAATCGGAGGCCAATTTGTAGGCGACGAGATTGCTCTCATGGGAGATGAACCTTTCGAGAGTCATTTCGGGGTCTAACGGGTCGGGGAGAAATGAGAGGGTTTGACCGGTTTCCCTGGGCGACGGCCCCTTTTTCTCTGAAACGAGGTGTACTTTGATCGGGCGCTGATTATCATTGAGGAACCCCTTTAAATGGGGCCGGATGTGTTCATTGAACCAATGGATTTGGAACGAATCTTCCGCCTCCAAATAAATATTGCCAGCGTCAAACCTCAGAAGGCGCGGCATCCATTTTTTGACAATTTCGAACCCCAGTCGCTCCTCTAGTTGGGACAAAAATTGCTGCCATTCTCTCATTCAAACTATGTTTTTTTAGAGGCTACTTGCATCCGCCTGGTCATCCAAACCTGCTGGCCGATGCCGAGAAGGGTCGATAACATAAAGTAAATATTCAAACCGGAGGGGAACTTATAAAACATCACGGTGAAGAGGACGGCCATCATGTTGCCCATGATCTTTTGCTGTTTTTGCGCATCGGTGAGTTGCCTTTCGTCTTTGGGCAATTTGGAGGTGAACTTTTGTTGAAAATACATTGTCGCGCCCATCAGGATCGGGAGGAGATGAAACTCGTTGCCGATGAACCAAATGGGCTGGCCCCAAGTAAAGAGGACGTCGGGAGCCGAGAGATCGTCGATCCAGCCGGGGATGAACATGGCCCCGCGGAGAGGAAAACTCGATTTGAGAAGGTAAAACATCCCGATCAGAAAGGGCATTTGAAGGAGTACGGGAAGACAGCCCATGAGGGGATTGATTCCCGATTCTTTGTAGAGATTCATGACCTCTAGTTGCATTTTTCGGGGATCTTTTTTGTATTTTTCTCGAACCATTGTCACTTTCGGCGCGATCTCTTGCATTTTGAGCGTGGAGCGGATCGACCAATTGTTGAGCGGGTACATCATGGCGCGGAGGGCGATCGTCAGTAAAATGATCGAGACGGCCCAAGACCTTGTGACGGTGTAGAAGAGCTCCATGAGCAAAAAGAGGAACTTGGCAAACGGTTGGGAGATGAATGAAAACCATCCTTGAATACTGAGGGCTGAGACGTAGTCTGGATTGTAATTTTCGAGAGGGTTTTCATAGAGCAGATCGAGCTCTTTTAATAGCCCTGTATCATAGGGACCCGCAAAGATCCGGAAGGGGAGGGCGCCGCTTTTCAAGGGTAAATAGGTCGCATAGCCCGGGTAGGAGGCCGCAGGGTAGAGGTTATAGGCAGGATCGATGAGGGTGAGGCGTGTGGGAATGAGAGATCCGTCGATTTGAACAGTTTGATAACCGGCGAGGGTTTCGTCTAACGGATCCATGATGACGCCTAAAAAGCCGTTGCAGTTGCTGATCCAGTTCGGGGAGATGTTTGATACAAGAGCCGGCCCCTTTTTGGGTAGATCGATCGTGTCGACCTCCGAGAGTTTATTCTTGGTGACTTGGATTCTCAATAAAGGGCTGTAGGAGTTGCTGACGATCTCGACGTCGGGGACGCCGGAGCTGAGCCAGAGCCCCCGCGCATCGCCATCGACACGGATATCGAGGTTGAAGCAGTAGGGGCCGTTTCTCTCCTTGGGGATCGTGTAGGTTTTCGTGATTTGGGCAGATCCGATCGATCCTTGGAATTCGATCAAATCGGGTTCAAAGCGGGTCATTCGGTAGGCGGCATTGGCGATGGCCGGATCGTCTCCCACTACGCTGAAAGCGTAATACTGGCCGTCTAGGGTCTTCCCGTCAATGCCTCTTCGGAGCAGTGGGTAATAGCCGCCGAGCTTCCCCTCTTTTTGTTCGCCGCCTGGGGTTAAATAGGGGTGTAAGGGGAAACGGGCGTTTTGGGGGGAGGTGCGGAGAATTTCTCTATCAAAATCGATCTCTTTGACAAAGCTGTCGGGGTTCGTCGTGCGGAGCGGGAGATTGATTTCGGCGAGGCTGCCCCCTTTACTGGAGAAAACGAGCTGTTGGTATCCGTTTTCTAAAACATAAAAGGTCTCACCTGTAGAAGGCTGAGGCTCATAACGGTTGTTTTGAGCGATGAGGGGGGCTGGAGTTCGCGCATTCTGAACAACAGCTCTCCTTTCTACTGCGGGCTTTTCGCCGTATTTGTCGAAATAGGCGTGCACGCCAAAGAAGGCGAGGCTGACGCAGAGCATAAAAAGGAGGGTGCGCTTATCCATGAATCTCTCAGTCTGATTATCTTAAGAAGGGTAACAAAAACTGGAAATAGATGTCTACTCTTCTCGGGTTTGTTGGAGCTTCGCTTCGAGAGCCGCGAGGAACTGGGTGAATGCAGGCGTCGCGCGGAGGTTCTCAAGCCAATCGTCGTCGAGGAGATCGTCGATGGAGGGGAGGGCGCGGGCCCAAAGGGCTTTTCGGATCAATTCCATCGCCTCTTGATTTCTCCCGAGGATCGAGTAGAGGCCTGCGAGGCTATAATAGGCCCCTTCGTGGCCAAGAGTTCCCGCTCGCGTGATCTTCATTTCGGCGTCCATATAGAGCTGATTCATGAAATCGCTATCGAGAGTGTGGTGGGCGAGATCGATGAGGCAAAGGCCCCAATCGAGCCATACTTGGTCATTTTCCTCGTCTTGCCGAATGGCGAGGCGGAAGAAGTGGATCGCCCGCCTGTAATATTCCGACTCGCCGGTGATGTGGCCGAGGTGTACATAGGAGACGGCGATTTGGTGGTGGATCTCTGGAAAATCGGGGTCGATTAAAAGGATGTGTGAGAAAATTTCAATCGCCCGGGTGTAGGGGGCCTCTTCCTCAGTAAAGCTCCCTAAATATTCGAGGGCACAGGCATACTTATAGAGCCAAATAGGGTGATGGAGGAGGGTCTCTTTATGATTTTGCAGGAGAAGTTCGAAGAGGAGGACGGCCTGCTCTAAAGAAGAGAGATCGCCCAGCATTTCGCTGAATTGCAACAGACAGCAGGCGGAGTCGAAGAGGAGGGCGGGACAGGCGGGTTTGAGATCCATCGCCCGTACGAGAAACCGGTGGGCCCTTTCGATCAGATCTTCGTTATTGGTCAGCTCCGCGTAGTGTTTATGGGCAAGTCCCAACGCGTGCCAAAGTTCTGGATCTGTTCGATCAATGGATAAGCCGTACTGGAGTTTTTCGATCGCAAGCTCATAATAGTCGCCGCTTTCGTAGTATTTGCCGAAGGCTGTGAGGCAGATTCCGTAGGCATGCCAAAGGTCGGGATCATCGGGGAATTGATCGGTCGCTTTGAGCGCTTTATGCTCGGCTTCAACGATCAAATCGAGCCGCGAGGTGATCATTCCAAGGGTTGATAAACTCTCGACCCACTGGCTGACAATGAGAGGATCTTCGGCGTCGAGCTGGGCTGCTCTGGCGCATTTTTCAATGCTGAGGCGGAGCCGTTTCGCGTCTTGAGTATGGCGGCCCGCTTCGCCGAGGAGTTGGCCCCAGCTCAACCATACATCGGCGTTCCGTGGGGACATCTTGGCGGCCATCGCATAGGCGTCGGAGGCCTTTGCTACATACCGGTCGTCGAGCGTGTTGATATACAGCTGCGCATAGGCCTCCGCGAGCGACATCCAGCCGTCGAAGTACTGCGGAGAGCCGCTCACTGCCCGATGCAGATAATCGATCGATTGGAGATAGAGGCGCGAATCGTTGATGAGAAGCCCCATTTCGAGATAGGCTTTGCCGCAGTCGTTCCAAAACTCAGGGGACGGATGTTCTTGGAAATTCTTGGAGGTTTGAAAGGCGTCGATCGCCAAACGGATATCGAGCGCCTCGCCCGAATGCTGGGCGATCTCCGACCAGGCGATTCCGTAGTCCCAGTAGAGTTCGGCGAGCGATTCTTTGGACTGGCTCTCCGCATGTTCAAGGGCTTTTTTATATTTCTCTTTAGCTTCCATCAAAAAATGGTGCTCTTCATGAAATCTGCCGAGTTGCAAAAGGACGTTGCCCCAAGCGACCCACGCGTCGAAAAAATCGGATTTCAGCTGCGTCGCGATCTTAAAATTTTTACTCGCCAGCAGCAGAGCCTTCTCCTTCCCCTCTTCCGACCCATATTCAAAAAAGGCCAACCCTTGCCGATACCAGACTTGCGGATTGGATCCGTCGAGGTTTGAAGCCGCCTCAAAGCAGGAGAGGGCCCTTAAGTTGCCCTGCAGCAGCGCCATCTCCCCCTCGGCGAGATAGCGGAGCGCCAATTCTTTTTTTTTCTCCTCGGGCAAAAGGCCCCCCTCGATCGCCTCCCTCGGCAAAGAGGCTAGAACCGCTTTTCGCGGAAAGAACCGAGCAAAAATTCTTTTAAGGGGTGTGGCGTGCATGGTCATATCCATTCGCTATCCGTGGCTCCTAGGTGAAGGAACGGATTATAGATAAGCCTGTTTTTTTTGCCCAGACTTGTTCCGATCTAATTGGTCTTCAATATATTGTGACAAAATAAATCGATTTAACTTAAAATTATTTTTTTGCGGCATTTCGTCGATGAAAAATAGGGCGACCGGGATTTTAAATTTCGGAAGTGTTTTACTTAATTCCCGTTGCATTTGTGCAAAATGGAACGAATTTGCAGCGCGGACTACAGCGACGGGTCGTTTGCCGAACTCGGGATCATCGATGGGGAGGACGGCGGCCTCATAGACGTCGGGAATGGCGAGGAGTTCCCGTTCGATCTCTTCCGGCTGAATATTTTCGCCGCCTGAAATGAACATCCAATCTTTTCGGCCTAAGATGATGAGTTTGTTGTTTTCAAACCGGCCGAGATCTTTAGTGGGGAACCAATCAATGGAGGAGGGGTGGTCGAGATAGCCTTGAAAGAGACAGGGACCTTTCACAAAAATTTCGCCATCTGGCGCTAGGGATAGTTCGCGGTTGGGGAGAAGGGCGCCGTTGAGAGTGACCATTGAGGCCATCTCGGTGAGGCCATAGGTAGTGTGGACGGGGAGATGCTGAGGATATGAGGAAATAGGGGCGCCGCCGAGGAGGAGACAGCGGAGTTTTTTGTAAACGGGCGTCGCGCGGTAGAGATGGGTAGGGACATAGGATAAGTGGGTGATATCGGGGCTGTCGTCGAGGACGATGGTGGCCCTTGCGAGGATGCAACGGAGGACAATCCCGATGCCGCCGACGTGGTAGAGGGGGAGCGTGAGACGCCACTCATCGGAGGGTCCGAGATCCAGAGCTTGGATAGCGGTAGAGGCGTTGGCGATCAGGTTGGAGAGGGAAAGGACGGCGATTTTTGGGGCTGCAGTGGAGCCGGAGGTGTAGAGGAGGAGAGATTGGGGAGGGGGAGGGAGGATATCGGGCGTTTGGGGGATGCGGGGGTTGAGTGGAAAGAGGGAGCTGCCGCGGCGCCAGGCTGCAAAAAATTGGGCGATCAAGAGGGGGCCTGGCGGTTCTTTAGTCACAAGAGGGGGAGTGATGGAACCCACGTAGCGGTCGAGTTCGGCGTAGCTGAAAGAGTAGCGGCGAGCCAGGAGAGCAATTTGATTGGGCGCATCGCGCGCCGCCTCTTTTAAAGGGCACATAATTTGGATGGATCGAGGAGGGGGGATGAACGGATCCAGGAAAATCTGCCGCCGGAACAATCGATGGGGGAAACGAGGAGGTCGCTTTGGAAGGCGGAATAGGTGTCAAGGCCGATAGGTGTGTGCGGCTCCGCGCGGTTTGCGATATGGAGTAGGCCGAGGCCCGATTCATATGAGGAGCTGAGGATGAGCTTAAGGGGGCTGGGGACGAATGGAATTGAGCCGAAAACTGTCGGTTTGACGACGATCGCTTTGAGAGAGGGGATTTTGGACCAGTCGGCGTGGATCGATTCATCGAGGGCGACGGGAAAACCGGTTGCTTTGGAAAATTCAACGAGTTCCTCAAAGGTTTGGACAGGCTCTTCCATGTACTCGAAATCATCCGGTTTAAAATGCTTTGTGAACTCTATCGCCTGGTTCAACGACCATGCCTTATTCCAATCGAGTCTTAAACGGACCTCTCCACAGTATTTTTTGACTAAAGCGACAGAGTCTGACACCCCCAAACAGCCCAATTTCAATTTCACCGTGCTAAAACCCTCCTTGATCCCAAGGGCGGAGAGCGGCGCCGACGTTGATTTCAACTCTCTTTGAGCGCACTCGATTCCCCAGCGAACTGAGGGAAGAGTCGGCTTAGACCCCTTTTCGATCCAACGGAGCGCCTCCGTTTCGGCCTCCTCCAGAGTTTCTTGGCTAAATCCAGCCAGCGGCGCGATCTCCCCATACCGGCCATCCCATTCTAGAATCAACCCCTCGCGGGCCCCTTTCCTATTTTTGAGGGGGAGGGCATATCGATATAAGCGCTTCATACAAAAACACAAAAAAGGGCTGTATATAAAAATAAAACGAGCGCGCTGTTTTGGAGGACGGAGATCAGTTCCAGCGGGTCGCGGAAAGAGAAGACTTTTTGGATGGATGGGAGAGAGACCAATAGGACGAGCGAGGCGGAGAGGAGGAGGAGAGGCTTGCCGCAGCCAAAGACGAGAACGAAGGGGATTGCTCCAGAGAGCCAGATAGAAAGGGTGTATTCCCAGGCGCCGAACGTCCTGCCAAAACGGACGATGAGAGTCCGTTTATCAGCGGCCCTGTCGCTTTTCTCATCGCGGAGATTGTTCGCAATCAAGATCGAACAAGAGAGGAGTCCAGGGGCCAAACTGGCAATCAAAACGGCGCTATTCACGCTCCCTGTTTGGAGAAAGTAGCTGCCGCAAACGGCCACCGGGCCAAGAAAACAGCCACCAGCCCTTCGCCGAGACCGAGGTAGCCGAGCGGTTTAGGTCCTCCGGTATAGAGGACGCCGAAAGCGATACAACCGGCCGCAATGAGAAGGCTCCAAAGACCTGCGATGATCATCAACGGAATCCCTACAAGAAGCGCGCAGCCGAAAGCGGCGAAGGTCGCCAGCCACATCGAGCTTGGAGCAATCCACCCCTCTTGGGTAGCCCGTTTGGGGCCGTTCCGGAGATGCGAATCGGCCCCTTTGATGAAATCGAAGTAATCGTTCGCGTAATTCGCCCCGATTTGGATGCAGAGGGAAAATAGGAGAGTTAAAATAAAAGTCCCGATCTCAATGCCCTCTCCCATCGCAGCGCCGATGAAAACAGGACTCACGCCCGCGATCCAAGTTTTGGGTCTGCTTGCGAGAAAATAGGCTTTAAGAGCGCTTGGGGAAGCGGGCGTAATCGGGTTTACGCTTTTCGTTGAAGGCATTGCGACCCTCCTGTCCTTCTTCAGTCATGTAATAGAGCATAGTGGCGTTGCCGGCGAGCTCTTGCAGTCCGGCCTGTCCGTCACAATCGGCGTTCAGCGCCGCTTTGAGACAGCGGACGGCGATCGGCGATAGCTGCAAAATCTCCCGCGCCCATTGCACCGTTGTCTCTTCGAGTTTTTCATACGGGACGACGCAGTTGACAAGGCCCATGTCGAGCGCTTGCGCCGCATTATACTGTCTACATAAAAACCAGATTTCCCTCGCCTTTTTTTGGCCCACGATCCGGGCTAAATAACTCGCCCCAAACCCGCCGTCAAAAGAACCGACCCTCGGTCCCGTCTGGCCGAAAACAGCATTCTCTGCCGCGATGCTTAAATCACAAATGACATGAAGCACATGGCCTCCGCCTATCGCGTATCCTGCGATCATCGCGACGATCGGCTTTGGGCAGCTCCGCATCTCCCTTTGCAAATCGAGTACATTCAATCGATGGACCCCATGGAGATCGGCGTAGCCTGCATCGCCGCGCACTTTTTGGTCGCCCCCCGAGCAAAACGCCTCTTTGCCCTCGCCGGTCAGAATAATGACGCCGATCGTCGGATCGTTCCGCGCCTCATTGAGGGCATGGCGCATCTCCTCAACAGTCAGGGGGCGGAATGCATTGCGCACTTCAGGCCGGTTGATTGTGATCTTCGCAATGCCGGCCGTTTTGTGGTACTTAACGTCTGTATATGTGCCGCAAGGGATCCACGGGGTCATGCATAACCTCTGTTTTGAAGGATTTTTGCCACTTCTGCCGGATTTTCTAAATGGATCATGTGCCCAGAGCGGGGAATCACGACCCCCTTTTTATGCAATGACCTAAACTTCTCATCCCTCTCGCCGACGAGAACGCCCTCTAGCGTATAAAAGGGCTGTTTGGCCAAGCTGTAATGCATCAGAGCTGCTGCTAAACCGGGAATATTTTGTTTTCTGCGCATTGAGAAATCGGGTTTAAAGCCTTTAAAAATTCCTTGATTGTACCATTGCTGCAAAAAATCGTCAATTGGCACTGTTTTCAAAACATCGGCCCAATGCCGATCGCTTTTCCACCGCGCCTGTTTTTCCTCATCGGTTGTCAAACCTGGATGAGTGGATATCAATGTGAGCGAGACGACCTGTTTTGGATGCTTCGCTGCCATCCCAAGGGCGATACGCCCCCCCATCGAATAGCCGATGAGGTGAAAGCGGGGGATATCGATTTCCCACTCCTCGACGAAAGGAGAGTCTCCATGACCTGGCAAATCGAGGCCGATGCAGCACCGATTGGGCAAAAAGGAGCATACCGGTTCCCAGTCTTCAGCTGTTCCGAGAAAACCGTGCAGAAAGACCAGAGGAAGTCCGGAACCCTTCTTCAGGATTTTTGTTGATATCTCCAATTTTTTTCCCTATCTGTGATTAATTCGACGACGGCGGAATTTTTTTTTTGCAACACGTTTTGCAATTGATCAAAGCCAAAATAGGGGATATCGAACATAGCGGCAGGTTTTTCAAAGCCGAAAGGATGGGCGGCGGCCCAAAGTTGTTCGAAATGGGGCGATTGGGCGACAGGCAAATGGTGAAACATCCCTCCGCCATGATTGTTTGAGATGAGGAGGATGGCCGGGTATTTAGTTTTCTTTAATAAGGGGAGAGAGTTCAAATCGTGCAGCGCTGCCTGATCGCCGATGACGCCGAGGATTGGCGTCTCTTGGGCAAGGCCCGCGATAGTACCGATATTTCCATCGATGCCTGAAAGGCCCCGATTGCCATAAAAGCCTCTGCATTTTTGGGGAAACAAGAAGCGGTCTGCATCTCGGATCGGCATCCCGTTTCCGAAAAAGAGGGCAAAATCGGGGGGGAGGATGGCGCCGATCTGCCGCATAGCGTGAACCTCTGTAAAGGATCCATTTTCTTCAAACACCGGTTCCCGGTCATCCCAGGCTTCGAACCATGACGGATCGCTGTTCGCCTCGAAAATTTGGCAGAACGGCCGAATATCGGCTTGTATCCGGCCCGTTAGAATCCGCTCTGGATCTTGGAGAGCGGGGTAGGGACTCACATGGACGTATTCGGGCCTCACGGTTTTCAACCATTCGAGCATTTTTTTAGAAGTCATCCTCTCTCCAAAATGGAGGACGAAATCGGGGGTTGGCTTTTGGGTCCAATCGTGGTGGCGGATCTGTTCTTCCGTTGGAAAGCATCGGGCGTTGGATAATAGATCGGCACAGACAGGCCAATGGAGCCGTTTGGCGAGCCTCAATACGGCTGTTATATCTTCCTTGCGGGGCAGCTTGCCCGCTAAAATCAGACCTTTCGATTTTGGAGTTTTATACTTTTCCACGCTCAACATAGGAAAATGGAGATCGATCGGCTTCCCTTGAACAATTTGGACGTCGGCACAAAAAAGCGGCTCGCGGAATGGACAGTTGATCTGTACTGGACCTGGAGGATTTTGGAGCGCTGCAAAAAAAGCTTGCGCCGCGAAAGATCGAACAGTGTTTTCATTCAATTCGGAAGCTAAATCGACATTCGATCGGACGAAAGTCTGGAAAATCTTCACTTGGTCGGTCGTTTGATTCGCGCTGCAATCTCTCAATTCATGAGGTCTATCGGCTGTGAGTAAAATCATCGGGGTCGAGGAGTGATGCGCCTCCATGACGCTTGGCAGAAGGTTGCCGACCGCCGTACCCGACGTCGCAATCACCGCTGCCGGCTGGCCTGTCCCCTTGCCGATCCCAAGGGCAAAAAAGCCGAGCCCCCGTTCGTCGTAATGGACATGGAGCTTGGCTCCTGGATGGGCTGCGGCGGCCGAGACGAGGGGTGTATTTCGTGAGCCAGGGGCGATGCAAAAGTGGCTAACCCCTTGTTGCACGAGCTGATCGATCATCCAAAGAGCGCTCACGAATGATAAAATTTCAGCGGTTTTTTCAACTGACGCCGATAATAGACGGAGAGTCCGATCCCAGCGAGGATAAACAGAGTCCAGACCGCGATATTCGGGAATGTAGCATGGGGCTGCTCGGGTTGAATGACCCGGCCCCACCGCTCTCCGGGCGGAGAGAAAAGGAAACTGACGCTCCCCTTTAAATTGTCCTCCGGGACAAAACCGAATTGGCGGCTATCTGCGCTCATTGCGTGATTATCTCCGAGAGCGAGATACATTTTTTCGGGGATTTGGATCCCGTTTTTCCGGATCTCTTCGAGACTCGGCTCGCCAGAGTCGGCAAAAGGAAAGTAAGGATTGATAGAAGTTGAGATTGCTTTTTTCTCTTGTTCCCTCTCTTGAAACTGCAAGAGAGCCGGATCGCCTTTATAGAGGGCGGGGGCGCCAAGCAAATAGAGATCTCCCTCCCTGAAGTAAGCGTAGCGCGACGGGACGGCCCTCTGTTGTTTGGCCGTGGGGAGATACTGGTTAATGAACTCAATCCCTAAGTTGAAAAGTTTATAAATTGTCTCCGGATCTTGGGCGTAGAGCGGATGATCGGGCGGGAGCTCTCGCGTCACGCCATTTGTAAAAAGACCGATCAGCGGGATGCGGGGAAAGAGGAGTTTGTACGCTTTACCGTCTTGGATCTCATAGGTGCCATCAGGTACACCTGGGAAATGGGGTAAATACAGAGCTAAATCCTTCGGATTCCAGCCGAGGCGCCAGGCGACCCCATTTTTTACTGAAAAGCGGCAAGTGGTCATGTGCTTAGAGATCGCATCGAGATGCGGCCGCTGCAAGGGGATGATCGACGTACTCAATGCCAGCTCAGGGCGGAGCCGATTGTACTCATCGCGGATGAGTTGAGCCCCTTGAAGCGATGGGTGATGCGTCAATTCGAGATAGAGGAGTCCCCCTTCCATCCGTTCATTAGGATGGATTTTATCGAGTTCGGTTTTCGTCAGTAAACGGGCCATCGCAAAGTTCTTCATCCCCCACAGATCGCTATATTGAGCGGGTGGCTGCCTCCCTCGCTGGGCCATCAGATCGCCCGCGATTTTGCCGATCGAATTGAGGGCCAGTTTAGCGACAGGCAAATTCATCTGGTGGAAAATCACGGAGGTAAAAATCCCATTTTTTGCCCCACTTGGAGTTTCAGCCTTGCCGTCAAACCGGATCATCGGAATATGTTCGATATGATTGACCGTCTCCAAGTCGGTCAATCGATCGCCCTTGGCGTCAATTCCGTAAATTTGGCCACCGTAAAAATAGAGGATATCCCCCGGTTTGCCAATCAGACGCTTGACAAATTGTTTTTTGCCCGGAAATAGATAAAAATAGACCGTATCGGAATCGGCAATATCCATGTTGCCGCCGTTGAATACGACGATCGATCCCCGTTTGACAAGATCGGGATCAAAATAAAAATGGGACAACTGCAAGGGGACATTAATCCCATAATCCGTTTTTGAGACAATGAGGTAGTCCTCCTCTTTTAACGTCGGCCGCATCGAGCCGCTAGGAATGGTATAGAGTTCAAACCAAGTGGTCCGGATCAAGACGGCGACCACCAAAGCAAACAGTATTCCCTGGACGAAATCTCTCGCTTTGTCAAGTGGACTCTTAGGCATCAGTCGAAGAGAGGCTCGTTCTAATTCCAATGCCGTTTGCTTCGCCTCAGCCGCATTTTTTTTCAAAATGGCGGCCCGTAGAGCGGCCAAATATTCTTCAATGGATTTTTTTACGTATGGGTCGAGGCTTTTCGCCTTGCGAAAATAACGGCGGTGGATCTGACGAAAGATCCTTTGAGAGCGTCTTAAAGAGAAAAATTGTCCAATCATGGGCCGATTTTAGAACATTTGTTTGTCTAAATGCAAGTCTGAATTTGGTATAGGAGCCGAGATGGCGGCTTTTTATAGCCCGTTTCTAGAATTTTTGGACCCTTAAAAAATTCGCAAGTCATTTATAGTCAATGTTTTTTTATTACGTAAAAATCTTTTTGTTAAAACAAAAATTGCAAAATAGTGTAGATGTGTGTAAAAGTTTCATAAACTACATTTAAGAAATATGTAAACCGGTAGCGTTTTAACCAAAAATAAAGGAATAACAATATGAGTAACAATGTTCGCAATGATTCGTCCCCAAGTTTCCCCAGAACAATTTCCCCTTCAGAAGCGTTAGTACAGCTGTCCAGGGCAACGCATGGATTTGTCCCATAAATCGAAGCTATACTCACGATGGAAAAACTTACTCAAGAGAAAACCAACTTCCTAATTACGGTGGTCGACAGGCTAGCATCACAGGTTAAAGAACAGGGTGCGAAGTGCCAACAGCTAGAATCACGAGTTACAGAGCTTGAGAATTCTATAGTATGCAAGTCCCCGCGCGAACGCGATGTCAGTGCGCGGTTCGATAAATAAAACTGTCCAATGGGCCGCAAAAGGATCTTTTAGGCGGCCCTTACGATGTTCACGGATCGCTTTTATTCCAGGTGAACGGTTTGCTTGTTTCAGTATAGGCTTCGCTGTGGCCTGTAGGGACGGGAAGCCAAGTATACCAGTGGCTTTCCTCCAGCGCGGTCTCCAATGCCGCCAGATCGATTTCGACGGTTTTCCATCCCCCCTTCACTGAGAACGGAGTGAGTGATTGGGAAAATCGCTTCAAACTGTTTGTAGTATTTTTGGCTTTTTAAACAGAGTTTGAGGCTATTTTCAGTTTTGAGGGGAGTGCCGACAAATTCGGGGACGCGCCTCGGAATTATCCGGTAGACCACGGGCAGATTGCTTCCGGCGTCAATGGTTCTTAAGGCGGCAGTTGCATGGGCTGTCTCTACCTGGATCCAGGCGGGGAGGGGGAGGAGTTTTTCCCGATCGAAGTAGATCTGCACGTTTTGGCCCGAGAGTTCCGATCCGTCGGCAGGCCATACGGTCTGGTAGGCGTCGAAGGGGGTGGGCCGCCCCCACTTTTTTCCCTTCAAAGATGAGAGGAGGGTTCCAGACTTTCTGGACAAGGTAAAAATTTTAATTTATTCATTATCTTTTTATTTACTGTATTTATTTCTGTTTTTTTCTTATAATTAGCGCAAAGGGTTTTCCAAAAAAAAATAAAAATATGGGGTAGTATGGGAACGGTCTCAAGCTTCACGACACCGAAGGTGCCAGAATTGCAAACTGCGCGGTTTCAAAAATTAGTATCTGGTTATAACATCAGTAAACAGTTCTGGAATCAAGGTGGCGTAAAAAGAATTGTTGCATGTGTGGTGGCTTTTTTTGAATTATTAAGAAATTTAGTTGTTTTTATTCCTAATGCAGTCATTATAGTAGCAAACCGTTTCCATCCCATTGTTTTTCCCGCTCAAAAAGAATTGACCCACTCATCTCCGAGTAATCCAGAGACTAAAAAAAATGCCATAGAATTAAATAAACCGGATGCAGTCAAAATAGAAACTCCCAGTTTGTTTCGTAGAACGGTAAATAAAGCATATGGTTTTTTAAAAAATCATCCTGTTGCATGCGGATTAGGATTAGCCGCAGGACTAGGCATTGGAGGGGCCGTATACATGGGAGCTTTTTCTTCAGCAGCAGGAGGCGGATTAGCTGTTAACGGGCCTTGCATGGGGTCTGGAGCTTTCATGAAGTCAGTGGCTGAATTAGCTGCTCGAGGAACTTGTGCGGCGCCTGGAGCTTTCATGAAGTCAGTGGCTGGATTAGCCGCTGGAGGAACTTGTGCGGCGCCTGGAGCTTTCATGAAGTCAGTGGCTGGATTAGCTGCTCGAGGAACTTGTGCGGCGCCTGGAGCTTTCATGAAGTCAGTGGCTGGATTAGCTGCTCGAGGAACTTGTGCGGCGCCTGGGGCTTTCATGAAGTCAGTGGCTGGATTAGCTGCTCGAGGAACTTGTGCGGCGCCTGGAGCTTTCATGAAGTCAGTGGCTGGATTAGCTGCTCGAGGAACTTGTGCGGCGCCTGGAGCTTTCATGAAGTCAGTGGCTGGATTAGCCGCTGGAGGAACTTGTGCGGCGCCTGGAGCTTTCATGAAGTCAGTGGCTGGATTAGCCGCTGGAGGAACTTGTGCGGCGCCTGGAGCGTTCATGAAGTCAGTGGCTGAATTAGCTGCTGGAGGAACTTGTGCGGCGCCTGGAGCTTTCATGAAGTCAGTGGCTGGATTAGCCGCTGAAGGAACTTGTGCGGCGCCTGGAGCGTTCATGAAGTCAGTGGCTGGATTAGCCGCTGGAGGAACTTGTGCGGCGCCTGGAGCTTGCATGAAGTCAGTGGCTTTCATGAAGTCAGTGGCTGAATTAGCTGCTCGAGGAACTTGTGCGGCAGCTGTATGAGCTACTCACGAAATTTGTGCGGCGCCTGGTAGAATTTCTGAGTTTATTACAGGTTCTTTCAGTTACACACAACCGGGGTGAAGAGATAAAAAAACTAGCCAGCCACCAGCCGAAGCAGGGCTGATGTCCCTACAACCAGAGCCATCAACAGGACATCGACTAGCCCGCATTTCTCACACATTCGCGGAAAACCTGCTTTGAGGGGAGTGCCGACAAATTCGGGGACGCGCCTCGGAATTGTCTGGTAGACCACGGGCAGATTGCTTCCGGCGTCAATGGTTCTTAAGGCGGTAGTTGCATGGGCTGTCTCTACCTGGATCCAGGCGGGGAGGGGGAAGGAGTTTTTCCCAATCGAAGTAGATCTGCACGTTTTGGCCCGCGAGTTCCGATCCGTCGGCAGGCCATACGGCCTGGTAGGCGTCGAAGTGGGCCGCCCCCACTTTTTTCCCTTCAAAAATGAGAGGATAATTCCAAACTTTCTGGATAAGTTAAAAATTTTAATTTATTTATTATCTTTTTATTTGCTGTATTGATTTCTGGTTTTTCATTACAATTCGCGCAAACGGTTTTCCAAAAAAATATGGGGTAATATAGAAATGGTCTCAAAAGGTTCCAGAATTACAAACTGCGCGGTTTCAAAAATTAGTATCTGGTTATAACATCAGTAAACAGTTCTGGAATCAAGGTGGCGTAAAAAGAATTGTTGCATGTGTGGTGGCTTTTTTTGAATTATTAAGAAATTTAGTTGTTTTTATTCCTAATGCAGTCATTATAGTAGCAAACCGTTTCCATCCCATCGTTTTTCCCGCTCAAAAAGAATTGACCCACTCATCTCCGAGTAATCCAGAGACTAACAAAAATGCCATAGAATTAAATAAACCGGATGCAGTCAAAATAGAAACTCCCAGTTTGTTTCGTAGAACGGTAAATAAAGTATATGGTTTTTTAAAAAATCATCCTGTTGCATGCGGATTAGGATTAGCCGCAGGACTAGGCATTGGAGGGGCCGTATACATGGGAGCTTTTTCTTCAGCAGCAGGAGGCGGATTAGCTGTTAACGGGCCTTGTATGGGGTCTGGAGCTTTCATGAAGTCAGTGGCTGAATTAGCTGCTCGAGGAACTTGTGCGGCGCCTGGAGCTTTCATGAAGTCAGTGGCTGGATTAGCTGCTCGAGGAACTTGTGCGGCGCCTGGAGCTTTCATGAAGTCAGTGGCTGAATTAGCTGCTCGAGGAACTTGTGCGGCGCCTGGAGCTTTCATGAAGTCAGTGGCTGGATTAGCTGCTCGAGGAACTTGTGTGGCGCCTGGAGCTTTCATGAAGTCAGTGGCTGGATTAGCTGCTCGAGGAACTTGTGTGGCGCCTGGAGCTTTCATGAAGTCAGTGGCTGAATTAGCTGCTCGAGGAACTTGTGTGGCGCCTGGAGCTTTCATGAAGTCAGTGGCTGAATTAGCTGCTCGAGGAACTTGTGCGGCGCCTGGTAGAGTTTCTGAGTTTATTACGGGTTCTTTCAGTTTAAAGGCATTGGTTATGGCAATTAGCGCATTCGTAGCTGGACTTTTCACTATACGAGCAGGGCGTAAATGCTGCGAAATGTTGTCGAAAGATGAAGAACTTAGTAATTCAACGATAAGTAATAAAACCCAGATGCACCACCGGAATGAAGAGACAAAAAGAACTAGCCAGCCACCAGCAGCCGAGATAGAGGCATTGTCCACAGACCAGCCAGCAGCCGAGATAGAGGCATTGTCCACAGACCAGCCAGCAGCCGAGATAGAGGCATTGTCCACAGACCAGCCAGCAGCCGAGATAGAGGCATTGTCCACAGACCAGCCAGCAGCCGTGATAGGGGAATTGTCCACGGAAGAAAGGCCAGCACTAGCACAGCAAATTGTCCGACCACTACAGCCATCTAAAGAGCGTCGGGTAGTTCTCTACCAGCCAACTCAAACCACAAGAGAACATGCATTGAGCATTGCTCACAACATCTTTTACTATTTGCAGGCTCCTTTCCGTTGGCCTAACTTCCCAGCAGCAGCACCTACAAGGATCCACCAGAGCCAGTTCCCTCAGAATGCAGAGACAAAAAGAACTAGCCAGCCATCTACAGAGCGTCGGGTAGTTCCCTACCAGCCAACAGAGCGTCGGGTAGTTCCCTACCAGCCAACAGAGCGTCGGGTAGTTCCCTACCAGCCAACAGAGCGTCGGGTAGTTCCCTACCAGCCAACAGAGCGTCGGGTAGTTCTCTACCAGCCAACAGAGCGTCGGGTAGTTCCCTACCAGCCAACAGAGCGTCGGGTAGTTCCCTACCAGTCAGCTCCAACAACAAGCGTATTCCCCACTGTGGGTTATGGAATGATAAACACTGCATTGAGCATGGCTCCCAACATCTTTTACTATTTGCAGGCTCCTTTCCGTTGGCCTAACTTCCCACCAGCAGCACCTACAAGGACCCCCCAGAGCCAGTTCCCTCAGAATGCAGAGACAAAAAGAACTAGCCAGCCACCAGCAAAAAGGCGAGTACAGCAAATTGTCCAACTACTACAGCCAGGGCGATTTCCATGGCGATTTCCATGGCGATTTAACTACAATAGCATGAGCTTCATTGAAAAAATTTGCCATCTCAACGCACAAAGAAGGCTGATTGTCTTTCACGGCTAGCAGATAATCTGCCTTTGCATCCACGATACGTTCTGCCGATTTGGGCACAGTAAAATGTGCATCCCCTGAGATAATCGCTCCTTCTACGTCTACCTGTTCCAAAATAACGGGCAACGTACTTTTCTCAACCGTTTTATCGGGAACTTTTTCTACTGCAAGACACAACCGATCATCTGCAGCAAACAATTCGACTACGTGGGTGATATGGTCTAGGAAATTCGCACCTCTCAATCTTTTGCCATCGATCGCTAATAGCTGATCCTTAAATTTGAGGTATTTACTATACCATGTTACCTGATCTACTATCAAAAAATTTTAGTTAAATCGCCCTGCTACTACAGCCATCTACAGACGCGGAAAATCTGCTTTGAGGGGAGTGCCGACAAATTCGGGGACGCGCCTCGGAATTGTCCGGTAGACCACGGGCAGATTGCTTCCGACATCAATGGTTCTTAAGGCGGCAGTTGCATGGGCTGTCTCTACCTGGATCCAGGCGGGGAGGGGGAAGGAGTTTTTCCCGATCGAAGTAGATCTGCACGTTTTGGCCCGAGAGTTCCAATCCGTCAGCAGGCCATACGCTCTGGTAGGCGTCGAAGTGGGCCGCCCCCACTTTTTTCCCTGCAAAAATGAGAGGAGGATTCCAGACTTTCTGGATAAGTTAAAAATTTTAATTTATTTATTATTTTTTTATTTGCTGTATTTATTTCTGGTTTTTCCTTATAATCCGCGCAAACGGTTTTCCAAAAAAATATAGGGTAATATGGAAATGGTCTCAAGCTTCACGACACCGAAGGTGCCAGAATTGCAAACTGCGCGGTTTCAAAAATTAGTATCTGGTTATAACATCAGTAAACAGTTCTGGAATCAAGGTGGCGTAAAAAGAATTGTTGCATGTGTGGTGGCTTTTTTTGAATTATTAAGGAATTTAGTTGTTTTTATTCCTAATGCAGTCATTATAGTAGCAAACCGTTTCCATCCCATCGTTTTTCCCGCTCAAAAAGAATTGACCCACTCAAATCCGAGTAATCCAGAGACTAACAAAAATGCCATAGAATTAAATAAACCGGATCCAGTCAAAATAGAAACTCCCAGTTTGTTTCGTAGAACGGTAAATAAAGTATATGGTTTTTTAAAAAATCATCCTGTTGCATGCGGATTAGGATTAGCCGCAGGACTAGGCATTGGAGGGGCCGTATACATGGGAGCTTTTTCTTCAGCAGCAGGAGGCGGATTAGCTGTTAACGGGCCTTGCATGGGGTCTGGAGCTTTCATGCAAGCGGTAGCTGAATTAACGGCTACTTGTGAGGCGTCTACAGCGGCAGGAGGAGCTTCGACGGTTACGGGGTCAGGAGTCGCATTGGGTGGATTACCTGCTGGAGGAACTTGTGCGGCGCCTGGAGCTTTCATGAAGTCAGTGGCTGGATTAGCTGCTCGAGGAACTTGTGCGGCGCCTGGAGCTTTCATGAAGTCAGTGGCTGAATTAGCTGCTCGAGAAACTTGTGCGGCGCCTGGAGCTTTCATGAAGTCAGTGGCTGAATTAGCTGCTCGAGAAACTTGTGCGACGCCTGGAGCTTTCATGAAGTCAGTGGCTGAATTAGCTGCTCGAGAAACTTGTGCGGCGCCTGGAGCTTTCATGAAGTCAGTGGATGGATTAGCCGCTAAGGGGATCTGTTCGGCAGCTGTATTACCTACTCACGAAATTTGTGCGGCGCCTGGTAGAGTTTTTGAGTTTATTACGGGTTCTTTCAGTTTAAAGGCATTGGTTATGGCAATTAGCGCATTCGTAGCTGGACTTTTCACTATACGAGCAGGGCGTAAATGCTGCGAAATGTTGTCGAAAGATGAAGAACTTAGTAATTCAACGATAAGGAATAAAAAACAGATGCACAAACGGAATGAAGAGACAAAAAGCACTAGCCAGCCACCAGCCGTGATAGAGGCATTGTCCACAGCAGAAAGGCAAGCACTAGCACAGAAAATTGTCCAACTACTAGAGCCATCTACAGAGCATCAGGTAGTTCTCGGCCAGCCAACTCAAACAACAAGCGTATTCCCCACTGTGGGTCATGGAATGATACAAGAGGCATTGAGCATTGCTCACAACATCTTTTACTATTTTGAGGTTCCTTTCCGTTGGCCTAACTTCCAAGCAGCAAAACCTACAAGGACCCAGCAGAGCCAGTTCCCTCTCCTAAAACCTCCACGCGCCCAAGTGCTGATTCCCTAACAATGGGCCGCAAAAAGACCTTTTAGGCGGCCCTTACGATGTTCACGGATCGCTTTTATTCCAGGTGAACGGTTTGCTTGTTTCAGTATAGGCTTCGCTGTGGCCTGTAGGGACGAGGAGCCAAGTATACCGGTGGTTTTCCTCCAGCGTGGTCTCCAATTCCGCCAGATCGATTTCTACGGTTTTCCATTCCCCCCCTTCATTGAGAACGGAGTGGGTGATTGGGAAAATCGCTTTGTTTTTTGTAGTTACATCGATGGCATACAATTCAAACTGTCTGTAGTATTTTGGGCTTTTTAAACGGAGTTTGAGGCTATTTTCAGTTTTGAGGGGAGTGCCGACAAATTCGGGGACGCGCCTCGGAATTGTCCGGTAGACCACGGGCAGATTGCTTCCGGCGTCAATGGTTCTTAAGGCGGCAGTTGCATGGGCTGTCTCTACCTGGATCCAGGCGGGGAGGGGGAGGAGTTTTTCCCGATCGAAGTAGATCTGCACGTTTTGACCTGAGAGTTCCGATCCGTCGGCAGGCCATACGGTCTGGTAGGCGTCGAAGTGGGCCGCCCCCACTTTTTTCCCTTCAAAGATGAGAGGAGGGTTCCAGACCTTCCGGACATCGGGCTCCCCCTCCATCGGCGGGGGACCGATTTTGCGCAGATCCGCCTCGGGAATCGGCTGCATGGGGAGATTGAGGAGAGTCGCTAAAAGACTCTCTTTTTGAGAGAGTTGAAGCCAGCCGGAGCGGGAGAATGAATAACATTCGATCAACTGTCCAGTTTGCAAATCGATTTCGACCATCGACCACGAGGAGTGTCCTGGAGCTTTGGCCTTCACCCACTCGGGCCAGGAATCGGGCCTTTTGTTGAGATTTTGCAGCGGGGCGCTAATCTCTTCGAGCAGCAGAGTCGATGAGGAGATCGAACGAATGCTCAAGAGGGTGATCATTTTACCAGCCTCTGTGACGACATAATCGCCCACTTTCGCCCTTCCGATCCGATCCTTGAACTTAAATTCGGCTCCCGGAAGGGCTATTGCACAAAGGCAAAAAACAAAAACCCAAATTCTCATGGACTAATCATATGCCGAGCCTTTTTTATAAACAATTGCCAAAGGAATTCATTTCCGCTATATCTCAAAAAATATCTACGGAGTTTCCTATGCTTCAGCGACCTTTATTGTGTTTCTTCTTAATCCTCTGGACTTTATTTGGGTGCGCGGCCTCAAAATCGCCGGAAATCCAACAAATCGATAGCGAGATTCAAGAGCTGACCGAAATGAAGCGAGGTTACGAGGCAAGGGCTCTTAAGCATGAGGATATGGCCGAATATCTCCAATTCGATACCCAAGCTTACTTAGAAACTCGCAGACACATCCAGCTTGCCGATGAAAACCGGAGCAAAGCAGCTCTTGTCCAGCAGGAGATTGATCGGTTGAAAGCCAAAAAGCGGCAACTCAAAAAATGAAAAAGGTCTATGTCTATAACCAATCGCTCGCTCTCCTGACGGATCTGTATCAGCTGACCATGATTTACGGTTATTGGAAAGCGGGGCTTGCGGAGCGGCAGGCTGTCTTTCATATTCATTTCCGCAGGTGGCCCTTCAAAGGAGGGTTTGCGATTGCCGCAGGTCTTGAAACGGCCGTCCAGTTTCTCCAGGAGCTCCATTTTTCCCCCTCCGATGTATCGTTTTTGGAAGAGCTCGATCTTTTCGAGGCCCCTTTTCTCGATTTTCTGGGGAAATTCTCCTTTGCCTGCGATATTGACGCCATGCCCGAAGGGACCCTCGCTTTTCCTTATGAGCCACTTCTCCGCGTGAAGGGGCCGATTTGGCAGGCGCAGCTTTTGGAGAGCCCGCTGCTGAACCTGATCAATTTCCAGACGTTGATCGCGACCAAATCGGCCCGCATTTGTCTTGCCGCCCATCCCGACCCGGTGATCGAATTCGGCATGCGGAGGGCGCAAGGGTTTGACGGCGCCATTTCGGCCAGCAGGGCGGCCTTTATCGGCGGGTGCGAATCGACCTCCGATGTGATGGCCGGTAAATTGTTTGGGATTCCCGTTCGGGGGACGCACGCTCATAGTTGGATCATGGCTTTCGATAAGGAGGAGGAGGCGTTTCAGGTCTTTGCCAAGATGCGGCCAAAAAACTGCGTTATGCTGATCGACACATATGATTCGGTGAATGGAGTGAAACGGGCGATCCAAGTGGCGGGGGCGATCAAAGATTTTGAGCTTGCGGGGGTTCGCCTTGACTCGGGAGATTTGGCTAAGCTGAGCATCGAGATCCGGAAACTGCTCGACCAGGCGGGATTTTTGAAGACAAAAATCATGGCGAGCAATGAGCTTGATGAATACCTCATCCGCGATCTGAAACAGCAAGGGGCTAAGATTGATATTTGGGGAGTTGGGACGAATTTGGTCACAGCGAAAGATCAACCGGCTTTAGATGGGGTCTACAAGCTTTCAGCGATACAAAATGAGAAGGGGGAATGGATCCACCGGTTGAAGCTCTCTGAGCAGACAGCAAAAGTGACGAACCCCGGCATATTGCAAGTACGGCGCTTTTTCGACGGAACACTCTACACGGCGGACGCCATTTATGACGAACTGACAGGAATTGAGTCGCCCTGCGCGATCATCGATCCGCATGATCCGAATAGGGAGGGGAGGGGAGAGGGAAATTATTTCGAGCTCCTCGTCCCTATTTTTAGGGGAGGGAAGCGGATCTATGAACCTCCCTCTCTTCAAAAAGTGCAGGCGCATGCGAAAAAGGAGTTGTCTCGCCTTTCGCCTAGCATGGAGCGGTTCACCAATCCAGAACAGTATCTTGCTGGGCTGGAAAAAACATTGTACCAAAAAAAGCTAGAACTCATCCGGAAACTGCGTGAAAACACTGATCATCACTGACGTCCAGCGCGATTTTCTCCCTGGAGGAACCCTCGCCATTCCCGGCAGCGACGCAATCATCCCTGTCATCAATCAGATTCTACCGAAATTTGAACATGTCTTTGCGACTCTCGATTGGCATCCGCCGCACCATGTGAGTTTCGCATCGATCCACAATAAAAAAGCGGGAGAGGTTATCCAAGTAGGCGATAGAGTCCAAATCCTCTGGCCCGTCCACTGCGTTCAGAATACCCATGGCGCTTCGATGGCACCCGGCCTCCACAAAGACCAGATTGAAGCGGTATTCCATAAAGGAACCGATCCAAAAGTCGATAGTTACAGCACCTTTTTCGACAACGCCAGGAAGCGCTCCACCGGTCTTGCAAATCATCTTCGAAAGCAGGGGCTCAACGATCTTTATTTCGTCGGCCTAGCGACAGATTACTGTATCCTCTATTCTGTCCTCGACTCCCTTGAACTTGGCTTTCGCACTTGGGTGGTCCGAGACGCCTGCCGGGCCATCAATCTAAAGGTTGGCGATGAAGAGAGGGCCTTCAAAGCTATGCAGATAAAAGGCGCTCAGGTCATTCTATCTTCGGAAATTCGGTGATCCCCTCGATTTTGACCCTTTTGAGCCGCGACGTATGACCACTCACGATTTTTATGGCCGATTTTGCCACTCCCACTGTTTTGGCCAAAAATGCAACGAGCTCCTCATTGACTCGTCCCCTCTCAGGCACGCCCCGTATCCTGACTCGCAACACACCCTCTTCCCAGCCGATAATCTGGTTTTTCGATCCATTAGGAGTCACTTTGATTTGAAGACTATAAGGCGCCAATAACCCCCATAATCCCAATGGCAATTAGATAGATGGCCACAACGATATTGAGGAGTTCTGGGAAGATTAAAATCAAAATACCGGCCACAATGGCTACGATAGGGATAATGACAGGATGAATCATATCGACCTCTTTGGTTCTTTCTTCCCCGATACCTTAGGGGTGTAAATATTGCAAGGAGCAATTGCTCGCTTAGGGGGCCGTCCAACAATATACTGCGGCCACCCCAAATTCACACTCTCCCTGAAGAAATTTGTATCTTTCTTGGGCACCATGTCGAACCTAAACTTTTTGTGTTCTTAAAGATCTATCCTCTCCCAGAAAAGGTACCCTTCACCATCATAAGCAGTTGTCAGGATCAGCTCTGCATTTATACAAATATTACGAACCATCTCTAAAGTCATGAGCCAAATTTTTATCTAATTCAAATTTTTTCATATTCATTATTTAAGCTCCCAAGTACCATCAGGAAAAAGCCTGGCCCCATTCGGTGCTTCACGTCCACTATAATCCCAATGAGACCCAATTGGTTTTGGATGATCAAAATCTGGACGCAAAGTTTGGAGACTACCATTGAGATCGCCCGTCATCCTCTCTTTTTGCGGATTGTTGAAGCTGTCATACTCTGCGAAAGATTTTCGATAAAAAAGGCGATGGTCATACTCAAAACTCTCTCCCCGATATTCCAGGAGTGGAGAGGGAGAACATCAACAAAACAGCCATAAAAAGCAGGCGCACCGTCACCCCCTTGAGAAACGAAGAGGAGTTTATAGAAATTCAAAAGATGTTGCAAGAATATATTTTATCGTTAGGCTGGACATTGGCCATTTAAGGACAATTTGACTTTTTTTTTCTCTAAGAATAGAATATACTGCGATTCAATTGAGTATCCCCGTGAAATTTTTTCATATCTTCCTTCTCCTTCTCGTTGTTGCTATTTGGGGAATGAATTTCGTCTCCGTTAAAATCGCCCTCGACGCAATGCCCCCTCTACTCGTCTGTTTTGTCCGTTTTTTCCTCACGAGCATGCCAGCCGTCTTTTTTTTTAAACGCCCTGCTGTCCCTTTCGGATGGATCGTGGTCTATGGTCTGTTGATGTTTGTTCTCCAATTTGCGCTGATTTTTTCCGGCATGAAGGCGGGCCTCTCCCCAGGACTTTCTTCCATCCTCCTTCAAACCCAGGTTTTTTTTAGCATTCTGTTTGGCTCGATGATCCTGAAAGAACAGGTGACCCGCTGGCAGATCATCGGCGCCCTGATCTCCTTTTCAGGCATTCTCGTCGTCTGCATGAATCTGGGGGCGAGCGCAACCCCATTGGGGCTTTTCCTTGTCCTATCTGCCGCAGCCACCTGGGGCATGGGGAGCGTGATCGTCAAAAAAATGGGAAAAATCCAGTCGGGTTCTCTACTCACTTGGGGCAGCCTCATCGCTTGGCCTCCTCTTCTTCTCCTCTCTCTTCTTTTTGAACATAGTCATCCGATCCTCCTCCATTTTCACCATTTTCCCTGGGAGGTACACGGGGCGCTTCTCTTCATCACATTCTGCTCAACCGTCTTCGGATTCGGCGTCTGGAATTGGCTCGTGCAGATTTATCCCCTCGGGACGATCGCCCCTTTTACTCTCCTCGTCCCCGTCTTTGGAATGGCAGGTTCAGCCCTCATGCTAGGGGAGACTCTCCATCCCTGGAAATTTCTGGCGGGGATTCTTGTGGTGAGCGGCCTTTGCTTCATTCTTCTCGGCCCTCGGCTCTTTGCAAAAAAAATCATTGAGACGTCCGATGATTCAAGCCGATGATCTCTCTTTATCTTACGGAGGCCAGATCGTACTCGATGGGGCGAGTTTCAGCATCCAAAAAGGGGAACGGTGCGGACTGATCGGCCGGAATGGCTCTGGCAAGTCGAGTCTTTTTCGCCTGATTGCGGGAGAAGAGGAGCCTGATAGCGGCAGGATCGTCATGCCGCGGGGCTATCGGCTCGGTATTTTGCAGCAGCAGATCCGGTTCACGCAGACAACTATTGTTGAAGAGGCGGCGCTTGGCCTTGCAGATCCCCAGGAGCTCTACAAAGTGGAGAGTCTTCTCTTCGGTCTCGGTTTCGACGAAGAGTCGATCCACTCACCTCCGAACCTACTCTCCGGCGGCTATCAACTCCGGGTTCAGCTTGCCAAAGTCCTTGCCTCTGAGCCCGATTGTCTCCTCCTCGATGAGCCGACCAACTACCTCGATATTTTATCGATCCGCTTCCTTTCCAAATTCCTCCAAGATTGGGAAGGGGAGATGATCCTTATCTCTCACGATCTCGAGTTTCTAGATCAGGCGACAACTCACATGATGTCGATTCATCGGCATAAAATCGAAAAGATCAAAGGGAAAAGCTCCGATCTCTTCCACCTCATCGCCGAAGAAGAAGAACGGCATGAAACAACGCGGGCTAATCTCGAGAAAAAAAAGGCTCATCTACAAGGCTACATCGACCGTTTTGGCGCTAAAGCGTCGAAAGCGACTCAGGCCCAGTCCAAAAGGAAGTTGCTCGATAAACTTCCCGATCTAGAAAAGCTAAAAAATCTCGCCCACCTCGACTTCTCCTTTCACGAAGTCCCGTTCAATGGAAAAAAAATGCTCGACGCCGCTCATCTTTGCTTTGGCTATAGCGCTCCGTTGATTCAAGATCTCTCCCTCACGATCGAAAAAGGGGATCGGATCGCCATCATCGGAAAAAACGGGTATGGAAAATCGACCCTCCTTAAATTGCTCTCCGGCGAATTGATTCCTCAAGGGGGAACAGTGACGAGCTCTCCAATGGCCCGCATGGGTTACTTTGGCCAGACAAATATCGATCGGCTCAATCCGAAGCTCCGGATTGAGGAGGAGGTTTCTCATGCAAACCCCCAGCTTACCTTCACTCAAGTCCGAGCTGTTTGCGGCCTCATGATGTTCGGGGGCGATCTGGCCAAAAAAACAATCTCTGTCCTCTCCGGCGGCGAAAAAAGCCGCGTCCTCCTCGGTAAAATCATTGCTGAGCCGTGCAATCTCCTCTTTCTAGACGAGCCAACCCACCACCTCGATATCGAATCGATCGAGGCGCTCATCGACGCGATTGAGGAATTTGCCGGCGCAGTAGTTATTGTGACCCATAGCGAAAGAATTTTACGTAGATTGCCGTTTAATAAGCTGGTCGTGTGCCATAAACAGAAACAAGAGGTGTTCTTCGACACATACGATGAATTTTTAGAAAAAATCGGATGGCAGGAGGAGGGAAAAAAGAGGGTCGAAAAGACAAAACCCCAACTGCCCGCTCAGAAGAAAACTCATAAAGGGGCGATCCAAAAGTGTGAAGATCAAATCGTCGCACTGGAGGAGAGTCTGAAAAAAAATAATGAACAGCTCGCTCAAATCGCCCATAAGGGTAACAGCCCTGAAATAAAGAAGATGTTAGATCTCATTGAGCAAGATGAAAAACAAATTAAAGAACTCTTTCAGCGGCTCGAAGAGCTTTATAGAAAAAATTAACATTTATTTTAAATTAATGGTATGATCTATGAATTTAAATGGTTTTCCTTCGCATCATCCGCAGTATAGTTTTGATTCACATCTCCAAATCGACATTAATTTTGAGGATCCAGCAGCAGAAGAAAAGGAGCCAACCACCCCTGTGTCTACATCATCCTCCCTGTTGAGGCGGGTTCTACCTTCTCCCGAACCATCCATTCCATCCATTCCATCCGTGAAGGATCTATTCAAATCGGCAATAGACACGTGTCCTGAGCTGCGGTATCATCCGAACACTCAAGCTGTGCACAAAGCGCTGCTATTATTTGCGATTTATTCAGACAAGGATCCTTGCACTGTTTTTGAAGAATTTAAGACACAATATACGGCGGCATGTTCATGCTACCCGATTTGGAGGAATATACACGAGAAGAGTATGGACAACACATTAAAGTGGATTCGAAAGCCCAGTGACTGCAAAAAACTCATATTGGAATTTTTTGCATTTTTTGAAAAGAGCTTAAACATTCGTCGCCAAGCCATTCAAACAACCTGGAACAGATTGCAAACTGTTTGGCATGAGCTTCATACTGTCTATCAACCCGAAGATGAGTAGGGAATTTGCGCGGCGCACTGCATGACTCACTCGTCTCCCATCGCCTTTTTTACGGCCCGCTTGTCCTCTTTTTCTTTGAGGGAGGCCCGTTTGTCATAAGCCTTCTTCCCTTTGGCTACTGCAATCCGAACCTTGGCGAGCCCTTTTTTATTCAAATAAATAGAGAGGGGGATGACGGCGAGCCCCTTCTCCTGAATCTGGCGGCGGAGCTTTTCTATTTCTCTCTTATGCATGAGAAGTTTGCGTGGGCGCCTCTCTTCGTGGTTGAAGATACCTACCCCTCCGTGTGAATAGGGGGCAATACTTGCGTTGCGAAGGGTAATATCCTCGCCTCGCACATCGACATAGGCGTCCTGGAGGGATCCCCCGTGATTCCGGAGCGATTTGATCTCGCTCCCAAGAAGAATGATCCCCGCCTCAAAAGCGTCGAGAATTTCGTAGTCGTAAGTCGCCCTCCGGTTGGAAACGAGCTCTGGGTTGCGGGATTCTTTATTCACGCGGACAGCTTAACATTTTTGTTTTAAAAAACCAAGGGAAAAAAGGAGGGCGATGATGAACCAAAAGAGGAGAGGGGGAATTTCAGAATGCAGAGCAGAGGCTCCTAATTTGACTCCGATCCACCCGACCATCAGGTAAGCGCTCCTCTCCACATGAGGGAAGCGATACAGAAGTGAGCTGAATAGGTCGGCGGCATAGCGCATCCCAATGATCCCAAGCATCCCCCCTAGATAGACAATCCAAAGTTTAGAAAAGGCTCCGTTGATGAAGGCAACGCCAGCGACGATCGAGTCGATTGCAAAGATGAGATCGAGTAGCTCGATGAGGAGGACTGTTTTCCAAAAGGAGTGGATCTGTCGGATGGCCGTCGACCTCTTTTTTTTGCATAGATAGCGAATGCAGAGATAGATGAGATAGGCGCCGCCGAGCAGTTGAATCCAGATCGACTGGAAGAGAAGAAAAATCCCCAAAAGGGCCGCGGCGCGCAGCAAAAAGGCTGAGGCGATGCCGACGTAAAGGGCTTTCCGCCGAAGAGGGGAGGGGAGCGAATGGCTCAAAAGACCAAGGACAATCGCATTATCGGCAGAGAGGAGAATTTCCAGAAAGGCAAGGGTAAAAATACGGGGGAGATCCGATAGGGCAAACGTCTGCTCAATCATCAAAGAAAAATCGTCCAAAGTGGGTCACTGCAAAGCAATCTCTGCCGCGGCAAGTTCCGACGGCCACCATGCCAAGCTCATAGAGCCATTCGAAAATCGTCGCCTTCAAAATGGCCTTCTCCTCTTCGCCATAAATCGGGAGAGTGTATCTCCAGTGCTTGCCCGACTTCTTGAGCATCACGACCGATTGCTCATGGAGCGGAACGAGAACCCCTTTTAAAAATTCATCGAAATAAACCCACTTCCCATGGAGAACCCGTTTGATCGATTTTTCGGCTTCGCGCACGTATCTCTCGCCGACCGGGAGGCTCAAAATCCGGTTGTGCGGGTGGCGGTAGAGATGAAGAGCCCTGTTTTCCAAAGAGACGTCTAGCCAGGCGTCGCCAGGCTCAAGCGTCCGGAGCTTTCCCTCCTTATATTCGGCCAGTTTCGTCAAAACGAGTTTTTCCACTACAGAAGAGTGCCCGACGGCGACCGGTTTTTTGCGCGCCCTCATCAATAATTGGCTCATCTCTTCCAAAAAATAGAAGTCGCTCTCCGCTTTTCTCTCAATTGGTTCTCCAGAGGCAAGGCAGGGGGGCTCGGTCGCTCGAAAAAACCGGAGATATTCGTGCCATTCATGAAAGGGGGCAACGAATTCAATCCAATGATCGTCCTCTTTTTCATAGCAAAGACAGCAGACAAAATTGAATTCGAGAATCAGGATCATCTCTTCGAAATCGCGTCGTTTCAGGTTGTATTTCGAGATGAGGTCGGTGGAGGAAATTTTGAAATCAGGGGCAGAAAAAATCTCTTCAATCATCGCGTTAAGGGTCGGATCGCCGAGATTTAGCTCCATCAGATAGCGCTGAAAAATGTGCGGAGTCAGAAGATACTTCTCGAGAATCGACTCAAAGATGTTATTTGACGTCCGGGGGATCGCGTACCAGCTCGGAAGAATATGGATCGGAACTTTCCTCAAAAGACCTTGCAAAAATTCCATATCCGGTTTAAAATCAACCGAAAACCGCTCGATTTCAAATTCAAAGTACTTCCGCCTTTCTTTGTCGACCAGGATCACATCGTCAGAAAGGGAAAGAAGACCGGCTGCGGCTAATTTGTGGAGAGACGCTGAAAGCGAGGAATCGCTGCATCCTATGCTGCGAACTAGCTTTTTAAACGAGATCTTTAAGGGACTATAGAGAATTTCTTCGAGGATTTCAATGTCCAGGGCCGAAAAATCGGACATGGCTATCCGCGTTTCAATATCTTGCTGACAGTTATAGTCGGCAAGATGAACCTTATTTTTGCGCGCAGGACTTAATTCGAGCATTCTTTAACTCATTGGGATGCGACCGAATATACCCTAAGGCCCAGATTGGCGCAAGGCATTGCGCAGCTTCGCAAAATATTCGAGCCGTTTCTTCATCTCCCGCTCAAAGCCCCGTTCGACCGGTTTATAAAAATGGCGATGGGCTAGCCCGTCTGGAAAATACTCATCTCCAGAAAAAGCTTGGGGAGTGTCGTGATCGTATTGATACTCTTGCCCAAACCCAAATTCTTTCATAAGGCGGGTCGGGGCATTGAGGATGTGTTTGGGAGGATCTAAATGGCCTGTCTCAGAGGCGATTCTTTTTGCATCGCCATAGGCTGTGTAGATGGAATTGCTTTTGGGACTTAAGGAGAGGTAGACAACGACTTGAGCCAAAGCGAGTTCCCCTTCGGGCGAGCCGAGCATGTGGAACACATTCCATCCGTTGAGGGCTAAGGTGAGGGCCTGGGGGTCGGCAAGGCCGACGTCTTCGGAGGCCATCCGAATCAGCCGCCTACCAATGTAGAGCGGATCCTCGCCCCCTGCAAGCATGCGGGCAAACCAGTAGAGGGCAGAATCGGGATCCGATCCCCGGATCGACTTGTGGAGGGCCGAGATGAGGTTGAAGTGACCATCCTGACGCCGATCGTAAAGAGCCGGTTTTTTTTGAATCGGCAGCCCCTCCTCAATGTTCTCGATCATATTCAAAAGATGTCTGGCGTCTCCCTGCGACGCTTCGATGAGTTCCAACTTTTTTTCTGGAGTCATGTTGAGGGGGCGGACGGTCGATTCATACCGGTGGATGATCTCCTCCAATGAGCCAGGATCCAATGGTTCGAGTTTCATCACTCTCAGACGCGATAAAAGGGCGTTATTCAGGACAAATGAGGGGTTTTCAGTGGTGGACGCCACTAAAATGAGGCTTCCGTCCTCCAGGAAGGGGAGGAAAATGTCCTGCTGGGCCCGGTTGAATCTATGGATTTCATCGACAAAGACAACAGTTTGTCGATGGAATAGCGGTATCTCTTGCCCTTCTTTAATAATTTTCTTTAACTCGGCTGTGCTATTGAAAACAGCGCTTAACAAGACAAAAGGGAGCTGAAACTCCCGAGCATATAGACGGGCAATCGTCGTTTTTCCACAACCAGGCGGTCCAAACAACAAAAGAGACATCGGTTTTCCGCTTTGAACGAGCCGCGTGATGATTTGCATTAAATCTTTTTGGCCTGAAACATCGGATAGTGTTTTTGGACGCAATTTCTCTGATAAAGGAATCATATTTCTTCAGAATATCTCACATTCCCTGTTTTGTTCATGCATTTTCGTATACAGCTAACCATCAATTAGTTACAATTTATTGACAATTATTAAGTCTCTTATTTTAAATGAATTAAGTTTTTTAACGCATTTCGCGCTCTCATTTTTTATTTTTTTTGCGCATTTCATTTTTTTAAAAATTGCCCTCACAATGCTTTCTGGAATGCGTTTTAATTTTATTTGATTGTTTAAAAAGTAAAGATAAAAACACAAGATGTTTGTATTTATTACTAAAAAATTATATACTTGAGCTTGTAAGGATGAATGAGAGCGCGGGGTTTCTCGCCGAAGATGGGAAAAATTCCATCCGAAATGAGCTCTTTTCGCCTACGTATAAGGAGGAAATGATCATGGTTAAACGTAGAAAAAGAGCTGCAAAAAAAGCTCACAAGAAGACAAAAGCTCGCCGTAAAACACGCCGGACCAAGGCCCGCAAAACAACTGCAGGCAAAAAAGGGCATAAAAAAGCGGCTCGAAGAAAAACGAAGCGGAAATCACCGAAACGCCGTAAGTCTACTCATGCTGCCGCCATCATGGCTCAAGAGTAAAGCTTTAATAGTCTGAATGTTATAATCCAGCGCGGCTTGGAGTGTAGATTTTGACCCACGCGCAAACTCGCTAGATCGGGCCCGGCTAAAGTCGGCCCGATTTTTTTATGACGGATGAAATTCCCCTTCAAAAGCGAATTCGGAGACTTCTTTTCGCATCGAGGGCGTTTCTTTGCCTTGAAGATCGGGAGGCAGGCTCTCTTTTGGGGCTCTTTTACCCACAGCGAACATCGCCAGAACCTCAAAGTCGTCTGGCACTTTCAATGTCTTTTTAGCTCTTTCATAATCAAATCCTTGCATTCCGTGAACGACTAAATTACGAGAATGGCCCTCAAGCGCGAGATTTTCCCAAGCAGCTCCTGTATCGAAACTGTGGGTGACAGATGGTTTTTTTGTCTTTTCAAAAATTTTTTTAGAGACGACCACGCCGAGAACTGCCGCTTTGCGGCACCACTCTTTATTAAAGTCGATGAGGAGATCGAGGAAGTGAAGGAAATAGGGGGTATCCCGTTTTGCGTAGAGGAAACGCCATGGTTGATTGTTATAGGAGGAGGGGGCCCATCTGGCTGCTTCGAAAAGGGACATCAACTCTTCCTGGCTGATCGGTTCTCCCGACATGGCTCGCGGAGACCATCGGTTGAGGATGAGGGGGTGAATAGGATGATCGGATTTTCTATGGGAATCAAACATAATCGCTCGGTTCCGGGTGCCACGAGGGTTTACGGAATTTATATAGCAAATAGGGGATCAGGGACATGAGGAAAATGCCTCCGATCAAAAATCCTTCATAAAAAATAAGGCTGCCCACTTTGAGCTGGCCTGGAGGAATAAATCCCATAAAGAAAGCAAAGACGGAGCTAAGAGCGCCGAGAGACCCAACGAACCAAATTCCGTGTTTTTTGTAGGGAATCCGATAAGGGCGAGGGATATCTGGGTGGCTGTAACGGAGTTTGATTGCGGCAAGAAACATCAGGACATACATCATCAGGTAGAGCTGCACCGAGATGGCGCTCAAAATCCAAAAGGCGCTGCTCGCGTTCGGCATAAAGAAAAACACAAAGCAGGCAACAGTGACGATGAAACCCTGAAAAAGGAGGAGATGGGCAGGCATGCCATGTTTGTTCAGTTTTTGAAAAAATGGGGGGAGATCGCCGTGTTTAGAGGTCGCGTGCATCGCGCGAAGGGGACCGATGATCCATGCGTTGAGTTCGCCGACGGCTCCCAAAACGATCATCACTCCGAGAGGGATAATGAGCCAGCTGAGATGGAAATGGCCTAAAAAGAGGGTGCACGCCTCCATAAGACCGGAAACAAGGCTGATCTTTTCCTTCGGGATCATGATTGCAATGGATAGGGCTCCGATCGAATAGAGAAGGAGCGAGACGAGCGCGGCAATGAGAATAGCTCTGGGGAAGGTTTTTTGCGGGTTTTCCACTTCGCGGGCATGGGCGGCTGAAACTTCCAAACCGCCGAAGGCTAGAAAGAGGCCGGTTAAAAAAACAAGATTTGGGAGATCTCCAAGCGGGGGGATGAGGGCGCTTGCCGAAAAGGAGATCTGAAGGGGGTTTCCGGCGGCGACCCAGATGACACCCAGCGCAATCAACAGAAGCCCTGGAAAGATCGTGCCGCAAATGACTCCGACGGCGCTAAACCAGCTCGAGGTTTTTAGCCCGAAGTAGTTAAAAAAGGTGAAGCCCCAAAAACCAGTTAAGGTGCAAATAACGAGATAGAGTTTATTCTCCGCCAAATCGGGGTTGATTAAGTAGGCGAGCGCGCTGGCTGAGAAAGAGAGGATCGCGGGAAACCAGGGGACGCTGTGAATCCACTGCATCCAAATGGCAAAAAAACCCCATCCGGGACCAAATGCCTCTCTAACCCAAATATATACTCCGCCCGTCCGGGTCCAACCGGTGGCTAATTCCGCAGAAATAAGTCCTGCAGGAAATAAAAACACGACAGCGACCAGGAGATAAAAAAAAGAGGAACCGAACCCATATTGGGAGACGATGGGTAAATTTCTGAGTGAGGTCATCACAGCGAGATTGAGCAAGGCGAGGAGGGGGAGAGTTAAAAATCTGCGGGACTTCTGTTCCATTCAGCTGAGGTTAAATGATGATCGTTTATTTTTCAAGATTTTATAGCAAAAAGAAAAAAACAGGTGGTATATACGCAAATAGGCGGTGTGTATGGATAAAGTGTGCGAGAGTTGCCAAGGTTGGATGGGTTCATTGAGCAGAATCGAGGCGGAACATAAACTCGACGGGAAGCCGGTCGGAACTTATCTTTTGCGAGAAGGGGATGGGCTGACGGCGTCGACCGCCTTCCACCTCGCTCAGGAAAATCTTCTCGAAATTGTCCCCTATTTGCTCACTGTTGTGGAGGGCGAGGAGAAAATAGCGGACATTCTCATCATTCAAACCAATAGGGGGTGGATCCTTTATCACGACGATCCGAATCTAAGCGACAAAGCGCTCTACACCTATTTTCCAACGCTTCGGGCGGTCTTGGACTATTTAAAACCGATCGCTACCCGTCCCATTCTCACCTCCTCCAGCGGACCATCCGGCCGAGGAGAAAGAGGAGCATCCCTGCGCTGAGGAGCGCCAATGCGGCGGGAAGTCCTTTTCCTGTCAGTGAATAACGGATAGTAAAAGAGAGAGTCAACCCGAATATGAGGAGAAGCGCTGCATACCCGCCGAATCGGAAATGGAAAAACATGAGAATCGAACTGAGCACTAAAAGAGTCCCAAACGAAGACCCCATATATAGAGACATAGGGCTGCCAGCCTGGTATCCCATATATCCCAAACTAATCATCAGAAGGCCGTAAATCAACACAGGCCAGGCAGTTGTTTTTCTCGTCATGGCGACCTCTTGTCTATGCATAAATATTTACCAGGTTTCCACATTTTTTTCGAATGCAAAGAATGTCTCTCCGTTATAAAATCGCCCTATGCGCACCCAAATCCTCAAAAATTTTGATTTGCATTTAGCAATCGAGTGCTTGCAAAGCGGCGGGCCAGTTGTTTTCCCGACTGAAACGGTTTACGGCTTGGGGGCTCCCGTATTCAACGAACAGGCGGTTAGAAAAATTTTTGAGATCAAGGGGAGGCCTTTGGATAATCCGCTGATCGTCCATATTGCCTCCTTGGATGAGGCCGATAGGCTTGCAGAGCATTTAGACCCCCCTTTTTTCCTCCTTGCGGATCGATTTTGGCCAGGGCCTTTGACAATTGTTGTCAAAAAACGTCCTGAAGTGCCGGACCTCGTTTCTGCCGGTCATTCGACGATCGGCGTCCGGATGCCTTCTCATGAGACGGCCAGGAGGTTGATCGAAGGGGTAGGGGAGCCCTTAGCCGCCCCTTCGGCCAATCTTTCTGGGAGACCGAGTCCAACCTGCATAAGGGATGCGCTCGAAGATTTGGACGGGAAAATCGGCTATGTGATTGACGGCGGAACCTGCGAGGTGGGGATCGAGTCGACGGTGATCAGCCTCTCGCATCCGATTCCGACCCTCCTTCGCCCGGGGAGCATTACGAAAGAGGCTCTTGAAGAGACGTTGAAGCAAAAAGTAGCCTCTCCCCCCTCTTCGGGCCCGATCCTCTCCCCAGGGATGAAATACCGGCACTATGCGCCAAAGGCCCCTGTCCGGCTGATTTTTGAAAGGGGAGAGCTCCAGGGTCCTTTTCTGCTGCCGACAGCCAAAACGCTCTACGCTGAATTGAGGGCGGCCGACCGGAGAGGAGTGGACGTCATTCAGATCGATTGCAGCGGTTCTGTGCAAAAAGATGAGGCGTTGATGAATCGCCTATTGCGCGCGGCAGGGCAAATCGTTTAATCTGGTTCTGTTATGAATGATCGAGTCATTGAACCGTCCGAAATTATTCTCGAGGATCCGAATCAACCCAAAGAGAACATCACTCACGTCAATCCATGGATCCGGTGCTTGGCCCGGTTTTTCGACTATGCCCTTTTTTTTCTGCTGCTCCTATCGACAAGAAAACTGTTTCATGGACAGCTCCCCTTTGGCGGGTATGACTGGTTCATCCCTTTTGAATTTTTTGTCTGGATACCGATAGAGGCTTTTTTGCTCAGCACTTGGGGGACGACGCCGGGAAAGTTCTTTCTAAGAACCCAGTTGAAAGCGGGCAAGAGACGGCGCCTCTTTTTTATGACCGCCCTCAGGAGGAGTTTTTCTGTCTGGTTCAGAGGGCTTGGGATGGGCGTCATCGGCCTCAATTTTTTCTGTCTGATGATCGCTTATCACAAACTCAAATTGTTGCATATAACGAGCTGGGATCGGGATGACCGGATTCAAGTGACCCATTATCCCATCGGCAGATGGCGGATTTACTTCGCTGCGTTTGTCGCCGCAGCCGGCATTTTATATTACTATAGAGAGAAGGGGAAGGAGCTGGACGCCAGGGCGGCCCTTTCCCCCTTTGAAAGATCTTATACCGTGTAGCGGAAAGCGGCGTGTCCAAATGCGGCGCTCAGAAGGGCGGGCGTCCAGCTTAAAATGGGGCCTCCCCATAAAAAGGCCGCAGGGGTCCAGCCGATCAGCGCGGCGGTTGCGGCAAGACAAGCGCATATCGTATGGCCGTCTGTTAAAGCCGGATCCTTTTTATCCATTTTTGAACCCAACGCCGAATGCAATGCAAATCCAGCGGCAGTTCCCAGAATGAGGGAGAGGGGAGCCAAAATCAAAAGGGCTATCGCTGAAAAACAGAAGGCTTTTATAGAAAAATGCGCATCGAGCAAGGGACGCTGATCCATTTTTGGAAATGGATGGATGGGCGGTGACACAGTTGTCATTTTATATCTCCTGGTTAGGAGCTGCGAGTATATCTAAAGTGCGTAAAAATATCTACATCGCGTATGCTCTTTTTTATGAAGAGAGCATTTTCTATCGGTTTGCCCATTTTAGCAGGCATTGCTATTTGGCTGATCCCCGAGCCGGCAGGCACTCTTGAACACGGGTGGGATCTCCTCGCGATATTTGTCGCGACGACGATTGCAATTATTTTAAGGCCGTTTCCAATGGGTGTGATCGCCATTTTTTCGCTCACTTTCGCGGTGGGGATGAAAACGCTCACCTTTGCTGAGGCCTTTAGCGGCTTTAGCAACGAGGTGGTCTGGCTCGTCGTCTTTGCTTTTTTTGTCGCGCGTGGGTTTATCTTGACAGGACTGGGAAATCGGCTCGCCTATAAAGTGATGAGCTTACTTGGAAAAAACAGTTTAGGCCTGGGCTACGGGCTCGTAGCCACCGATCTCATCCTCGCGCCCGCGATTCCCAGCGTGACCGCTCGAGCGGGAGCGATCGTATTCCCGATTGTTAAATCGCTCGCCTCAGTCTTCACCGGCGCTTCTCACGACCCCAAAATGGGTGAGTTTTTGACTTTGACAGCCTTCCAAGGTTCTGTTGTGACGAGCGCCATGTTCTTGACCGCTATGGCGGGAAATCCTCTCATTGCTGAGCTGGCCAGGGGACAGGGGATTGAGATCACCTGGGCCGGTTGGGCAATGGCTGCCATTGTTCCCGGACTGCTGAGCCTGATCGCGATCCCGTATATACTATTTTGGCTCATCAATCCGACCATTCGCAAAACGCCTCACGCCAAAGAGATGGCGGCAGAAAAACTTCGCCACATGGGTCCAATGAAGCCCGCTGAATGGATCATGCTCGGAACTTTTTTCCTACTCATCTTCTTTTGGATCATCGGCCCTTACATAGACATGAAGGCGACCGTTGCTGCAATGATCGGCCTTGCCATTTTGCTCGCAAGCGGCATCTTGAAATGGAAGGACGTCATTGAAGAGAGCAGCGCATGGGATACTTTTATTTGGTTCGCAACTCTCGTCACTCTTTCGAGTTTTCTCAACAAGTTTGGCCTGACGACCTGGCTCAGCCAAGCGGTCGTCAGCCATGTTTCTGGTTTCGCATGGGCGATTGGCTTTGTCATTATCTCCTTGATCTACTTCTATAGCCACTATTTCTTTGCGAGCAGCGTGGCGCACATCGGCGCGATGTATACCCCGCTCCTCATTGTCTCGATCGCATTAGGGACGCCTCCTGAACTCGCCGTCCTCATGTTAGCCTTTTTCAGCAATCTCTACGCGGGTCTCACCCATTACGGCTCGGGTCCGGCTCCCATCCTATTTGGAACGGGGTATGTCTCTGTGGGGATTTGGTGGAAAATGGGCTTCTTAATCAGCCTGGCGAACATCGGCATATGGATGATCGCGGGGGGGCTGTGGTGGAAGCTCCTCAGCCTTTGGTAGGAGAGGGAGTTCCCGAAAACATATTGCAAAAATATTTTTGAATTCCCATAGTCCAAATTATGACACGCAAGATGATTTTTTGGAGGGGGCTGAATAGAAAGCGATTCCTCTTTTCAACCCTGCTCGTTCTTACAGCCGCCTGTTTTCCGATGCATAAAGCTAAAACGCCCATCCAAGACGCCGAATACGATCAACCTGATACGGAAGAATATGAGGACAATGAACCTGTTGAGTGGGCCGGCCCGGGCTGGTACTGGGGGATTTACATCGACAACGAAGATGATTATTGGAATCACTACCACAACCACTCCCATCAAGGGCGTGGCGGATATCATCAAGGCGGCGGACATGGCGGAGGTGGGCATGGCGGCGGCGGACATCATTAAAAAACTGAAGGAAATAAAATGAGAAAACTCTTGTTGATACTTTGGCTGTCTACCGCCGGAACCTCCCTTTCGGCTGGGGTGAGCGCTGGCGTAAATGTGGGGCCAGGACCTGGCCCTGGCCCCGGCCCAGTCTATTATGATGACGGATATTACAACGATTGGTATGGGCCGGGCGTTTACTATGGAACATACTACTCCAATTATCCGGCCTATTATGCTTGGCGGAGACAGTACTACTACGGAGGCCCCTATTACTGGCGCTATAATCACTATCATGGCTATGGCCACGGCCATTATCATGGGGGCGGACATGGCGGAGGCGGGCACGGCGGCGGCGGACATCATTGAATTTATTTAGCCCGTTAGAGTAGACTCGATCCTTTTTGGGGATTTATGTTCCGCGAATTTGTTCCGAAGTCTTACCTTTACCTCCGCGCAGGTTATCGAGCCGTCACTTTTAAAAAAGATCTATTGGCTGGCGTGACTGTCGGCATCATTGCCCTCCCTTTAGCGATGGCTTTTGCCATTTCCTCCGGCGTAGGTCCGGAGAGAGGGCTCTTTACCGCCATCATCGCCGGATTTCTCATATCGGCCTTCGGAGGCTGCAGAGTTCAAATCGGCGGCCCGACCGGCGCTTTCGTTGTGATCGTCTATGACATCATGCAGAGGACAGGCTATGAGGGGCTTGCGATCTCTACTCTCATCGCTGCCGTTATTCTCATCCTCTTGGGGGTGTTCAAACTCGGTTCCTGGATTAAATATGTGCCGCATCCTCTTGTGACTGGTTTCACTACAGGGATCGCAGTCATTATTTTCTCGTCGCAAATCAAGGAATTCTTCGGCCTCAATATGGGGGCGGTTCCTGCCGATTTTATTGAGAAATGGGCCGCTTATGGAGCCGCTTTTCCCTCCATCCATCTCCCAACGCTTCTTTTGGGGGCGTCTACCTTAGGCGTGATCATTGCAGTCAGAAGATTCATTCCAAGAGTCCCGTGGGGCATTACTGCGATTGTGCTCGCCGCTCTCTTCGCCTATTTTCTCGATCTTCCCGTTGAGACAATCCAGTCAAAATTCGGCCAAATTCCGAATCAGTTGCCATTGCCGTCGCTCCCATCTTTACATATCCCTGAAGGGAAATTCGCCGAAATTGCGATGGATGCGGTCACGATCGCCTTTTTGGCCGGCATCGAGTCTCTCCTCTCCGCTGTCATTGCCGACGGGATGATGGGGAGCCGCCATAAATCCAATTGCGAGTTAGTGGGACAGGGGATTGCTAATTTTGGCTCAATCCTCTTTGGCGGCATTCCTGCAACGGGCGCAATAGCCAGAACAGCCGCCAACATCAAAAGCGGCGGAGAGACTCCTGTAGCCGGGATGATTCATGCGGCGACCCTCTTTCTCATTATCCTCTTTTTTGCCCCCATTGTGAGCCAAATTCCACTGAGTGCGCTAGCAGCTGTTCTGATCATGGTCGCTTGGAATATGTCTGAAATCGGCCATTTCCTCCGGCTTCTTAGGGCCCCTATCGGAGACGTCGCCGTCCTCCTGACTGCATTTTTTTGCACTGTTTTCGTCGATATCACCATTGCGATTTCTCTCGGGATGGTTCTCGCTAGCTTCTTATTCATGAAACGGATGAGCGATTACTCGAAAACGACCCCTCTAACAGAGCTGTTCAAAGAACCCCGTTCCGATTTTCCGGAGGAGAACGATCCCGATGCAATCGTCCGAAAACAGATTCCGGTAGGCGTGGAGGTATATGAAATACAGGGCCCATTCTTTTTTGGCGCCGCGGATCTATTGAAAGACATACTGATGAATTTGGAAAGGCCCCCAAAGGTCTTTATCCTTCGGATGAGACATGTTCCCATGGTCGATTCCTCTGGCATGCACGCGCTCAGGGAATTTTATCAAAAATGTTCCAACAGCAAGACGATTCTGATCCTCTCCGGCATTCACGGACAAACTCAGATCGATCTTGAGAAATTTGGACTCGCCGATTTGATTGGAAGAGCCTATATTTTCCCCCACATCGACGCTGCATTAGCCAAATCAGCCGAACTTGTTCTCAGACAATAAGCGACAGGCTCTATACTGCGGGCCCAAAAGTGTGAATTTGGGGTGGCCGCAGTATAAAATCGATTATTGGACGCCTAAGGCAGGAACGGGCGGAAGGGCTTCCAGTACGTCTTGAAACACCCGCCCCTTTTCGTTTTGAGAATCGATCTCTCTCAACACTTGAGGTTGTTTGGCGTAATACTCGATCAGAGGGGCTGTTTGGGCGCGATAGACCTCCAGCCGCTTCCGAATGACCTCCTCCTTATCATCGTCCCTTTGATAAAGAGGACCGCCGCAACCGTCGCAAATCATCTCGACTTTCGGGGGGTCGAATTTTTTGTGAAACGGGCGTCCGCAACCTTTACAGGCGATCCGTCCCGCCACCCGCTCAATAATAGAGGCGTCCGGGAGATTTAAGTGGAGGGCAATGACCCGATTTTGGCCAGCCAGCCGCCGATCTAGCGCTTTCGCTTGCTCTATCGTGCGCGGGAACCCATCGAGAATGTACCCATTTTTACAATCCTCTTTCCCCACCCTAGAAAAGAGCATGTCGAGAACGAGCTGGTCGGGGACAAGATTTCCTTTATCGGTGTAGTTTTTGGCCTCGACGCCGAGGGGGGTGTTGGTTCGGATATGCTCGCGAAAGAGATCTCCTGTGGAAATATGGGGAAGTCCGAAGCGTAAGCTGAGCGGCGCTGCGTGCGTCCCTTTACCTGCGCCCGGAGGCCCCATTAAAATGACAACCAGAGGCCTTTCCTCCGCAGAGACCAAAACACCGAACATAAAAATCAATCCAATCAAATTTTTCATCATAGCAAACGGCCATTGTAAAACATGGGCCTATTTTCTACGAGACATTTATGTGAAAAGTCTTTCCCGTCTTGATCGAATTGCTCACTGCGCAATCCTGAATGGCACTATCGAGAAGCTTCCTCAATTTTTCCGGGTCTGAGGCGCCGGAAACGTCCAAAAAAATATCGGCTTGAGTCATAGCAAACCCTGTCTTGCCCGGAATCCTATCGACCGTCAAATTCACCTTCCCCTGAATCTCTCGAAAATTCACATTTGATTTTTCACTATACACCTTAAACGTGGCAATCAGACAGTTGAGAAGCGCCAGAGCGAACAGATCTTCGGGCGAATAGCCGGCGCCAGGGCCCATAAATTCAGCGGGGATTGCTGAGGGGATAGGGGGAAGTTGATCCGCTTGCCCCGTCCACACAGAACCAGACCCTGCAGACGACGACGCCCGCACCTCGAACTTCATAGGAAATTTGATCATGTTTAACGGGATATCATGTCTGGGTATTAATAGCCATTATTTTTGTTGAAAAATGGGGCAATTTCGACTATACTCTCCTGCATGTTTCGGGCTAGAAAGGAAAGAAATATGACGCGCCAATCCCATCAAACAACGGTTCTCGATGTGTCTAGGGGTTTGGGATTTGGTTTGCTTTATCGTCCCATAATCGGCCGAATTCCGTCGGAGCAATATCCAATTGTCACACATTTTTTGGCCTGCCGTCCCAGGGCAAAATAAAAAAACTTGTATTTACTTGCCCCAACGTGGTAACACAACTTCTTTTCATCAAAGGAATTGAGGTGCCGTTTGGAACAAGCGCTGCAAGATGGATTAGAGCAAAGGATTTTGCAAAACGCTCTTGACCGCCTATCCCAGAAGAAACTCTCATGGGATGAATTCAATAAAAAAGTAGACAATCTTTGGCTCGTCTCCCGCTTGAATGCAACCCGCGGCGGACGGACCCTCCTTCATCTTGCGGTTTTGGATGAGCAGATGGACATTGTCCAGACTTTGAGCTCCGATCCAATTTTAAAACTGCGGAGAGACGCTTTTGGATTAAGTCCCGTGGACATTGCCCAGCTTTTGCATCGGCGAGAAGCTCTCCGCCTTTTATATCGCCCGCAGGCACAAATAGAGGACGTGGGCCCTTTTCCCAGAGAATTTGAGGTTCTGGCCCATCCAATTTTTGAGACCAAAGAGGGTTTTGAGGAAGTTTTGGCCTATGGGGCGAAAGCGAAGGAAGAGGACAAAATTCCAGCCGAAAAAATATGGATGGGGATCTATTTCGATAAAGAGATTGGCCGAGGGAGCCATCCCCCCCTTTCCATTCGCTATATCGATACGGAGGTCGGTTTTGGGGTCTTTGCTGAAAAGAAGATCCCTCCCTGCACATATATCGGAGAGTATACTGGAGTGGTTCAAGAGAGGAAATCCAATCAGCTTAAAGAAAAAAAACACTGTCTCCGCTATACTCTTTGGGAGGGGAAGAAGAACTTCACCATAGACGCGGAAGAGAAGGGAAATTTTACCCGCTTCATCAATCATAGCTCGAAGCCGAATTTGGGGCTCCAAGCCATCTATTGGAGGGGCATTCCCAGGATGATTTTGATCGCATTAAGGGAAATTGACGCAGGAAATCAGCTCACATTCGACTATGGTCCTATTTTTTGGAAGCACCACAGCCAAACTCCAGTTGAATTCGACGATGATCATTGAAAAAGAGGGGAGACAAATAGCCCTTGAAGAATTTGAAAAAATCACAGGGGCTAAATGGATCCCCTCTCTCGATTTTGAGGACTTTGTCCTTTTTTCAGACATCGCCCAAATGGGAGTGAAACTCCATCAAAAAGGGGAGATGGCTCCGGAGCAGTTATGGCTGGGCAAATACTTTCAAAAAGAGATGACCGGAGGCTATCTCCCCGACGTCGCTATCCGGTGGATCGACCCGCTCCTCGGCTGGGGCGTCTTCGCTCTTCGCGACTTCAGAAAAATGGAATTCATCGCCGAATACACGGGTCAGGTTCGTAAAAGGAGAAAAACCGACGTCAAAAACGCCTACTGCTTCGAATATCTCCTTGTCCAAGGGATTTCCTCTCCCTACACAATCGACGCTTTGGATCAAGGGGGGCTTTCCCGATATATCAATCACAGCCGCTCTCCCAATCTCCACTCATCGCTCGCCACTTTTGATTCTGTGAGCCACATTGTCTTCTATACAAAAGAACCGATTGCAAAAGGCGCTCAACTTTGCTACGATTATGGCCCCGATTACTGGTCTAGACGGACAGCCCCCATTCTGTTATGAAAATTGTCTTTTTCTTTGTTTTTACTGCGAGCCTCTTTGCCACGGTGAACGAGCCGCTTCGGTGTCAGCTTTTTTCGGGCTACCGGAATGACCGGATCCATTGGCACTTGGAGGAGCCCGAGGGGGGGAGGCTCACCTACAGCGAAATCTATCGGGACGTTGAGTATTGGGAAAACGGCCTTGCCTTCAAAGTGATCTATCGGGATCTCACATTTTTCCTCTCTGGCGCCTATGGAACCTTTGGGCGGGGGACCGTCTATCAGCGATATGCCGATTTCCCCTCCCGCTTCCATTTCAAGACCGATGGGTGGAGCGCCGACGGAACCGGCTATTTTGGCTACGCCGTCAATTTGACGGCAGACCGGACTTATAAAATACTCCTCACGCCTCTGATCGGCTACTCGGGCCATTTTGAAGACCTCAGTAGAAAAGGGGGCTCTTTCGCCTCCAGTCTGCCTGGCGTTTTCCGCCTTGTATGGAATGGATTTTTATTCGGCGGGGGGCTGACTTTCGAACCGGGAGGATCTCTGAACCTTCATATCGGCTACTCCTATCACAGGATCCATAATCGGATGCAAACAATGATCCAAAACGGGCTTGATGGCGCCTCTCTCCGGCAATCGGTCAAAACGAGTTCCGGCGGAAACAGCGGCCAAACGGGATGGGCCCAGCTCGATTGGCTGCTCAGCAGATTCTGGCGGCTGGGGGTCGGCGGCCAGATCCACTATTTTTCAACGCGGGTCGTCAATGCCGCCGTTCAAGAAAAGAGCGTAGAAGGGAAAGATCAATATCTGCAACGGTTCAAGCTCCGCTGGACCCCGTTCTCCGCTTGGGCTCAGATTTCGAGGACGTTTTGAATCCTATACCCAAAGACCAGCTCATCATGGGCGTGCATCCAATCGATGAACTGCTCCGCCATGCGCCAGAGAAGATCATCCGCATTTTCACCCTATCTTCTAAAAAATCGGACATTTTAAGACGGTGCGAGCAAAAAAATATCCCCATTTCTTCCGTCTCAGCCGATCAGCTCGGCAAAATGACCGGCTCGGACTCTCACCAAATGCTTGTGGCCCAGATTCAACGGCGCAATTATTTAGACGTCGCCGCCTTCCTCGAAGAGGCGGAGGAACATTCTTTGGTCCTGATGCTCGATCAGATCTTCGATCCCCAAAATTTTGGAGCCCTAATCCGAAGCGCAGAGTGTTTTGGCGCTGCAGCCATTGCCTGGTCGAAAAATCGGGGATCCGATCTCACCCCCGTCGCCGCCAAAGCAAGCTGCGGCGCTAGCGAATGGATGCCCCTGATCCGGATCTCGAATCTAGCGAACGGGGTCGATCAATTCAAAAAGGGGGGATTTGAGGCGGTAGCGGCCGTTCTAGATCCATCTTCTGAATCAGCCTATACGTTTGCCTATGCGCCGAGAACAGTCCTCATCGTCGGATCGGAAGGGGAGGGGATTCAACCATTGTTGAGGAAAAAAGCCGACCGCTCCATCTATTTGCCGATGCAAGGGAAGATCGCCTCTCTCAACGTCGCCCAAGCCACCGCCGCCTTATTGGCGCTTAGGGGCCGGTCCCTTGGGCCACGGCAGTGAAATACTCGTCTGTCCGTGCCCGGCAAGCCATGCAGCGATATCGATTTCTAAAATTTTTGCTTGGCTAACGATCTCCATCAGCTCGTCCCAATTTTTCGCAATTGAGGCGTCGTCGATTAAAACTAAAACTTGATTGTAATAAGCGTCCTCTAAATCTATCATCCCTTCATCCACGCAACGGGATAAATTAATGTTTATTGCTTTCAGGTTTTCAACAGTATCACCCTTAGCCTCAAGAAATTCGAGTAAATTTTCACCTTTTGCCATAGCGATTTTCCGCCTCTTAAACTCATCCTAACACGATAATATTTTTTTATGGTTAAAATTAATGTCCGAAAGATGTATAATTCTCCTGAAACACGAAACAAAACACCAATTTTAGGAGACATTATGTCAGCAATTAATAACAATAGCAGCTGGTTCACCCCGAAAACTGCAGCAGTGAGCGCAGGAGTGACCATAGCTGCTGTAGGCGTAGCAGCTCTTGCACACAAAGTTTATGACCTTGGCAGCGTTGCTAGCGGCGCATTCGCCACAGCTCAACAAACCTTTGGGATTGGTCATGCAATCAATGGAACAGCATGGGCAGCTTCTACCGCCTACTCATACGTTCCATCTGTGACGCTTGCCGGAATTGGATCTGGCCTTACATCTATCGCGCTCGGTTTGGCTTATACCTCAACAGCTGTGTGTCTGACTGCAGCCGTAGTTTTCGCCATGAAAGATTGCTATAACAAATGCAAAGGATAACTCTCAAGAGCTGCGCTCTTAAGAGTCAAAAAACCTCGGGGCCTCCTCCGAGGTTTTTTTATATATACAACATAACATGTATTATCAGACGTTGAATAGAGGGGCTCGACCCTACCAGTAATCAAAATTCTGCTCCGCGTCTTCCTCTTGCATCCGTTCAGCCTCTCGATTGATTTGATCCTTCCCTTTTATCTGATCGTAGTCGTCCTGCGTCGTCCCCACCAATGTTCCATTTTTAAACGTCAGGGGGATTTTCTTGACCAGGCCCTTCTTTTTTTTCGGAGCGACCTCATAGAACCAGAAGTCATATTGATCCCCTCCGATCGACAAGCTTTCTTGATCTTCAGTAGATCCGAGGAGTTTCGCTACCTCCTCTTCAGACATCCCCTTCCGGACTTGCATGAAATTTTTTTCGGTCACTCCGAGAGGCGTCTTCGGAATAGGGGCATTTAGGGAAGTTTCTTTAGGCAAGGTCTTTGTGGGGGTCGATTTCAACGCCTGCTCAAATTCTTGATCTTCCACCTCTTGGCTTTTTTTCTGCTCAGATTGCGATGCAGGGGCGGCAGATTCGGCGGCCTGCTCTTTCATCGCGTAGTAATACCAACTGTATCCTGTTCCAACCAAAATCCCATTTTTGAAGGTTAAAGGGGTCAGGTTCTGCGGGACCATCCGCGATTGATCGAGAACTGAGGTGCGGGTGACATAAAACCAGACGTCGTAAATGTCGTCGCCTACCTGAAAAGACTCATAGCTATACGGTTTATGCATGATCTGAATGACCTCTCGTTCATTCATCCCTTTTCGAATCCGGGCAAGATGGTATTGAGCGTTATAAGCAACCGATTCGTATTCCAAGCCGTTATTCGAGAGACAGCCAGTTGTGCAAACAGTCAATGGAATCAGCCAATAATGCTTCATAGAAGTCCCCACGCCATACACTTGATCCATACTGGAATGGAGAGCGGATGTCAAGACCCGTTTTGATCTTCTCTCTCTTTTTTAAACCAAAACCCCTTCCGTTTCTTTTTTCGGACCAAAATAGCGCGCCTTGGTTCCGGGGTGAACGGGATCCCTGGCAGCACGATCGATTCGACCCGTTTAGGGAGCAGCTTTTCCTCTTTTCCAGATCCAGGCCGCGATGCGCTGGGCTGAACCTCGGCCTCCATCCCAACCCCCTTTTTTTTCTCAGGGGGCCAATCTACTTTCTGAGACGTTGCGAGCAGCGGCTTTTTTTTCCTAAGGAGGAGGGGAGCGCTGGGGTGTGGCAAACGGGACGGGGGCCTCTCCGGCTCACATTTAGTAGATTGGAGTACGATCTCTTCGCGCATAGAGCGTGGAATAGCAGGTCGAATCGAAGGGGGGGCGAACTCCAAGCTTTGCGCAATCGATGCGATGATGCGATCGAGGCCGGGCCTCAACTTATTCAACACAATGCGGAGCGGGGTTGACTGGGGAGCTTGTAGATACGTTGAGTTGGCCAGCTCGCCAATGGCCTCCTGCACCTGGGCAATCAGTTTCTGCGCCTGGACAGGCAATTTCTGCGCCTGGGCAGCCAACCGATGTTCTTCCGGATGCGAGACAGGTTTTTCTAACTGGCCCTCGGGCGCTGTCACCGCGGCTGGCTGAATCCCCTCCCCCTCTTCCTGCGGCGGCAGCTCCAGCATCAACTCCTCCACCTCCCTTTGCAATGCTTTGAGGATCCGTACCGGCTGTCGGATCGGCGATGGAGACAACCCATCTTGCGCTTCAGAGGGCGGGATAGTGAACCGGTTTTTTAAAAACAATGAAGCTGGCACTATCTTCAGATGAAGAGTGAGAGTGAGCGGAGCCAACGCGGCAACTAACCGAGTCAGAAGATCTTGCGCTTTGGCCCATTCAACAGGATTCAGGTTCATAAGTTAAAAAAATCGTAGTTGACAACATCGTAGAATAAGGAGACATTGAAAACAACATATTTGATTTTTGATGTCAATAGAGTTGATTGCGTTTATCTTTTTTTTTACCGGGCTTCTGAGCGGTTTACTTGGCGGCTTGCTGGGAATTGGGGGAGGGATGGTCACCGTCCCTATTCTCTATTACACATTTTTACATGCCGGGATCGCTCCAGAAAAAATGATGCACCTCGCCGTCGGAACATCTCTTGCCGCCGCCTTTGTCACCTCGCTGACCTCCGCGCTGATTCAGATCAACAAAAAAGCGATCCGGCTCGCGACGTTCAGGCTGATGGTTCCCACTTTGATTTTGGGAGGGGTGGCTGGATCGGTCACTGCCCACGATTTGTCGAGCCGTGTTTTGACAGTTGTTTTCGGATCGATGGCCCTTCTCCTCGGCTCCATTTTTTGTTTCCCTAAGATCCCAAACCTCCATATCGCTCATGCCCCAAATCGGAGCCTGTCCCTATTTGCCCTACTCATTGGATTTCTCTCGAGCCTGCTTGGAATCGGCGGCGGGTCGATCGCCTTTCCGATCCTCCTCGGGTATCATCTTCCCCCTCAAAATGCGTCGGCCACCGCATCGGTTTCAACCGTCATCACAACCTTCATCGGATCGATCACGTTCCTCATCATCGCCTGGCACACCCCGCATCATCCCCACACCTTCGGATATATCCAGCTCCCCGCCTTTTGCATCCTGAGCCTCGGCTCTATTTGCGCTTGCCCATTCGGAGTCAAGTTATCGCGGATTCTTCCGACAGCCCATATCAAGCAGATCTTTGGAGGATGCCTATTGCTGGTTGGATTGGGAATGCTATACTGCGGCCAGTAGTTCAGTCCCCTTCGGGGCCTGAACTACTGCGGCCACCCCCAAAGTGTGAATTTGGGGTGGCCGCAGTATATTTATTGAACTGGAAATGGGCCATTGGCGAAAGATGGCGTGGCGGATTAATCCCAACGGCGAGATTTTTTTTTCTCCCTTGCCCGATTTTGCTTAATCTGGAAATCGACTTCCGCATCGTCGAGCCAAACAATCACCGCCCTATACAGATTTTTCCCCTGTTCAATGAGCATCCGGTCGTGGCCTGAAGTCATCGCCCACAGATATGCGCCGAAGAGGAGGATCGCCCAAAGCAATTTTCTCATTCATCTGGAGCCTAACAAAAAATACGATTTTATTTGCTTATAAAATGAAGATCTGGGTAGCTTTGTCCTATGTTTCTCACTGATTTTCAACTGATTCGGCCTCGCTTTGAATCGAAGCAGGAAGATACTCTCGATTGGCTCGTCGAAGCCCATGTGAAGGCTGAAGGGGATGAGGCGTTTCGCCCCGTTATCAAGGAGAAACTTTGGCATGTGGGATGCAAACCAGACCGGATTGCGAAAAGAGGTCATATCCTGCCCGATTTCAACCATTTGGACTGGGAGAAAATGGAGCTTTATCGCCTTCACGAATCGCCGAGCGGCAAGGATCTCTCTGCCCGCACAAAAATCTTTCAGACCGAGGTAGATCAAATCTTCGAACAATATTATCCTGAAACAGCGGGCCAGCCAAACGATCTGATCCACGTGAGCTGTACGGGATATGTCTCGCCGAGCGGAGCGCAAAAAATCGTCTCGAAGAGGGGGTGGGGGCGATCGACCCATGTGACTCATGCTTATCATATGGGCTGCTACGGTTCTATCCCCGCTATTCGGATGGGTTCCGGCTTTTTGTCTTCAGGCGTCGATAAAAAACAGGTTGATATTGTCCACACCGAACTCTGTTCCCTCCATTCCAATCCTGCGAACCATCAACTAGACCAGCTCGTCTCTCAGAGCCTCTTTGCCGACGGATTTATGAAATATTCGATGTTGCAAAGCCCCCATGGCCCTTCCATAAAAGTCTTAGCGCTGCGCGAAGAGATCATCCCCAATTCGACCCAAGCGATGACGTGGGACGTGATTGAATGGGGTTTCGAAATGAAATTGGCCAAGGAGGTCGCGGTATTGATCACCCGTCATTTAAAGGCTTATCTAAGCCGCCTCTGCACACATCCGATTCCCCCCAACACCCTCTTCGCCGTCCATCCCGGAGGCCCAAAAATTCTCTTGCATGTGCAGGAGCTTCTTCAGCTTAGAGACGACCAGATGCGCTTCAGTTTTCAAGTATTGAAAGAATACGGGAATATGTCTTCAGCGACTCTCCCCCACATTTGGGATAAAATATTGCGGGATCCTTCGATCCCCTCACATACCCCCGTCATAAGCCTTGCCTTCGGGCCGGGCCTCACAATCGCAGGGGCGTTGATGGAGAAAATATGTGGCTCTTAGCCGTCCTCCCCTTCGCCCTGCAAGCTGTCGGGATGGTTTTCGATGAGGGCTATTTTCATATCCGGCGGGGGCTGCCCAGATGGGAGAGGATCGGCCATCCGATCGATACGGGCAGCGTCCTCATTTGCATGGCGTTCGTCCTCTTCGTCCCTTTTTCCGCAACCGCTCTCGCCGTCTATATCGCGCTGGCTTCGTTTTCCTCGATCCTTGTCACCAAAGACGAGTTCGTTCACAAAGAACACTGCCCCGCGACTGAAAATTGGCTCCACGCTGTCTTATTCACCCTCCATCCGGTCGCTCTCTCCTCAGCTGGCTTCATGTGGCCCGTCGTGCAAAACATCGAGGTGGCCCCCTGGATCGCCAGATGGCTCGATCGTCCAGACGCGCTCCGCTTTTTTTTACAAATGCAATTTGGGACGATGTGCCTGTTCCTCGTCTATCAGATCTTTTTTTGGAATATAATATGGAAAAACAAACCGGTCGTCAAACAATAAACAACGATTTTTACGAAGAACTTTCGGAGGGGTGGTATACAGCCTCCGACCATCCGATCGCCCTTCTCAGAGCCGAAAACAGGGTCCGCGTCCCCTGGATCATCGGTGAAATCGGCCGGAACAAAACTGTCTTAGACGTCGGCTGCGGCGCTGGCATCCTCGCAAACGCCCTCTCTTTGGCAGGGCACCAAGTCTTTGCGATCGACCTCTCTGTTTCAAGTCTTGAAGCGGCCCAAAAACACGATGTGACCCATCGAGTCGCCTACCAGATCGCCAATGCCTATTCCCTCCCCTATCCAGACAGCTCTTTCGACGTGGTTTGCGCCATGGACGTCCTCGAACACGTCGAAGAACCGAATCTCCTCATCTCTGAAGCGAGCCGCGTTTTAAAGCCCGGCGGTCTTTTTTTCTTCCACACCTTCAATCGGAATGTTTTGAGCTATTTCCTCATCATCAAAGGGGTCGAATGGTGCGTGCCGAACACCCCTAAAAACATGCACATCTATCCCCTCTTCATCAAACCGGGCGAACTCAAAGAAATGTGCGCCGAAAAAGATCTTGAAATCGTCCAACTCAGAGGATTTACTCCTGAAATTTTCTCCCGCCCTTTTTGGAAAATGGTGACGCAGAGAAAAGTCCCCCCCGATTTTACCTTTCGCTTTTCAAAAAATCTGGCAACAGGCTATTGTGGATATGCAAAAAAGTTAACTTGAGGATCGAATGGCCCAAACCAATTTTAAAGGACAACCTGTCCACACCGAAGGGAACCTTCCCCCTATCCACACTAAAGTCCCCGATTTTAGGCTCATCGACCGAGACCTCAAAGAGAGAACCCTCCACGAATTCCAAGGGAAAAGGAAGCTCGTAGCGACCGTTCCGAGTTTAGACACCCCCCTCTGCAGCACGATGACCAAGCACGTGAACGATTTCGCCAAAAAACATAGCGATTTTGTCTTCCTCACCATTTCTGCCGATTTGCCGTTTGCCCAAAAACGGTTTTGCGAGCAAGAGGCGGTTCATAATGTGATCATCCTCTCGATGATGCGAAACAAAGACTTTGGCAAGGCTTACGGCCTTTTAATCCAAGACGGGCCGCTCGCCGGATTGCTCGCTAGATCGCTTTTTGTACTCGACGAAAAAGATCATCTTCTCTATTTCGAGCTTGTCCCTGAGATCTCTCAAGAGCCCAACTACCACAAAGCGTTTGAATTTTTACAAGGACATCGATAATCGTTTTCGGAAAAGGGGAGATATGGCATCATGACGGACTATGAAGACTGAAGGCTTCGGTAGGTGGAGATCGTTTTTTTGGCCCATACACCGCGCCGAGCTGAAAAAATTCCTTCCGATGTTCTTCATTTTCTTCTTGATAGCCTTTAACTACAACATTCTCCGCTCCTATAAAGACTCGATCGTCGTCACCGCCTCTGATTCTGGCGCTGAGACGCTCCCCTTTATCAAACTCTGGGCGGTTCTCCCAAGCGCTCTCCTTTTCACCTATCTTTTTACCCGCCTATCGAATTGGTATAGTAGAGAGAAGCTCTTTTATGTTGTCTTTTCGATCTTTCTTGTTTTTTTTCTCCTTTTTGCTTTCGTCCTCTATCCGTGCCGCAGTTGGCTCCATCCCCATGGTTTGGCGAACCAGCTCCAACAGATTCTCCCCATCGGATTTAAAGGATTTATTGCCATTTTTCGCAATTGGACCTTCACCCTCTTTTACGTGATGGCAGAACTCTGGTCGACAGCGATTTTCAGCGTCCTTTTTTGGAGCTTTGCGAACGAAATCACCTCAGTTCAAGAGGCGCGCCGCTACTACGGCCTCATCACATTTGGCGGAAGCCTGGCCGGCATGTTGTCCGGCTGCACTGCCATCTATTTTTCAAGGAATGTCTATATTCCTTGGCTTCCCTACGGCGACAATGCATGGGATCAGTCTATTTTTTTTCTGATCTCTGCCCTCGTTGTCTCTGGCCTTGCCACAATGGCTCTCTTCCGCTGGCTCACCGTCTGGGTCATCTCTCCCGCTGAAAAGGAGGCTCCGCCCAAAGAAAAAATTCAGATGTCGATGCGAGCCAATTTTGCTTACCTTGCCCGCTCGAAGTATCTCCTATACATCGCCTTGATTGTCTTCGCCTACAATATAGCCATGAATCTCGTTGAGATTGTTTGGAAAGATCAAATTAGGGCTCTCTACCCCGACCCAGGCGACTACAATCATTACATGGGTCAGGTGATTTTTGTGATGGCGATCATAGCGAGTCTGACTGGACTCATGACGACCACCAAAGTGATCCAGAGGTATTCTTGGACCGCCTCAGCCCTAATCTCTCCCGTGATCGTCGGCATAACGGGGATTATTTTTTTCCATTTTATTTTTTTCCCGAATCAAGGGATGTCCTGGGTTCTCGGATTCTTGCACATGTCCTCGCCGCTGGCCCTTTCGGTCGCTCTTGGATCGGCGCAGAACTGTCTCAGCAGAGCCTCCAAATATACGTTCTTCGACGCCACCAAAGAGATCGCCTTTATCCCCCTTAGCTCCGAATCAAAACTCAAAGGCAAGGCCGCCATCGACGGCGTGGGTTCCCGCCTTGGCAAATCGGGCGGCTCAGTGATCTATCAAGGGCTGATTATCTTGTTTTCATCGGTGGCCGGAAGCATCCCCTGGGTGGCCGCCCTTTTCCTCGCGGTCATTTTAATTTGGGTATTGGCCGTAGTAGCCCTCGGCAAACGGTTTGATCAACTTGTCCCAAAGGCGCCCAAACCGAAAGAGCCGATGACCCCCGCCGAAAAGTTAACAGTTCTATAGTTGTACAGGAACGCCCTCCTTCTTGCGGAAAAGGATGGCCACAACAGCGATCCATCCGATGAAAAAGCCGATCGATACATAGCTCGTGATTTTCAGAAGAGATCCTCCGAGAGTAAACTGCAAAGCAAGCAGCCCCACTGAAATGAGAGCTTTAGAGGTTCGGTAAGCAAAGACGTCGATGATCGCCTTCGAACGGAATTTGGCGTCGAGCGGCAGTGGGATATAGAGCATCTCGCGGATCACCCCGAACAGGGAGAAATCGACCGCTTTGAGAAGAACGTAGGAAAAAGAGAGAACGTGAAAGGTCGGGAAGGCGATCGAAAAGAGGGCCGATGAGCAGAGGAGAATCGGAACCGCGAAATGACTTCTTCGGAGACCGAGAGTCTGAATCATGAGGAACCCAGCGAGAAATTGTAGACATAAGCTCGACGCATTGACAAGCCCCATGAGCTTGCCGCAATAGGCGGTGCGGAGATCTTTTTCCAAAATATTCAATTCTAAATGAGCGTTGAACTGGTATTCCATCAAACCGACCGACACCTGCATAAAGATCACTAGAAAAAGAACTGTGGTCAGAATGGGCGAGCGGCGAATCAGCGAAAAGGCTTCGCTCGGACGGGGATTGAGTGTGAGATCGGTGGAAAAAGTTTTTTCAGAAAGCTGCGAGCGTTTCAGGGCCATCGTATAAGAAAACAGGAGGAGAAGATAGACCGGTATGGTCATGAAAAGGATCTTTTCCGAGCCAAAAAATTCAGCAAAAAATCCAGGAATTACGCTGCCAAGAACCGATCCAATCATCCCCACCCCGTAGATTGTGCCGTAGAGGTATTTCGCTCCCGAGGCGGGGATCGTGCTGTGGATCATCGACCAAAGTTGCTTGAGCATGAGCAGGATGTAAATATCTTTCCAAGCGTATTGAAAAAAGATGAGAAACGGCGCGTTGAAGTAGAAGCAGCCAGACAACGCATTGATAGCGGCTGTGGCCGCGGCAAAGATCCAGAGGATCCGGAGCGGACCTAATTTAGGCAAAAACCGATTGTAGAGATAAATAACCCCCAAATTGAGGGGAACTGTCGCAAGCCAAACCCAAGGATACCCCTTTGAGGAAAAAACGGTGAGAAAGAGGGCGTTGCTCGTCGGGCGGGTGATCGCGTATTCACCGCAAATGGCAAACGCTGAGAGCATTGAGAAAAAGATAAAGAGCTTTTCCCTCTTGATTGCCACTAGCTGCTCTCAAGGAAGCGGATGAGTTCTAGATCGGATTCGGGAGAGATGTAGACCCAATTATCCTTTTTAGACGGCACTTTCAGAAGAAGATCGGAACAATCCCGCGCCTTTTGGATCATAAAATGGCGGCGCGACACGGGAAAACAGAGCCGATCTGGGGGCGGGGGCTCGTTTTTATGGAATTCCCAATCGATTTCCGAATCCCCGAACCCCTTCTCTTTTTTGAATTTCTGCAGATCCTGAGGCGTAATGTGATCGGGTAAGGCGATGGCCCTAAAGCGGTGCTTTCGAAAAATCACACATTTCGCATCGGAATGGCCAGCCAGTTGGGGGTCTTTAGCCGCTTTATTGAGCGCGGAGATGACATCGGTGTCGCTCAAAGACAAAAAGTCGTCAACGCTCTCGATTTTTTTCGCATAATTAGCAACCATGTATCTGCGGAGGTGGAAATTATAGGCCTTGACAGAAGAATATTGGTAGATCCTCCGGTGCATAAAATGGCGGGCCAGGAGGAGCGCCTCGCTCGACTCGAGCCCTTTTTCATCGATCCCCAACTGGAGCTCATCGGCTCCCCGATCCACACTTGGCAAAATGCGGAGACTTTCGATCAGCTGATGATAATCGAAAAGTCCGTAAGCGACCCCCGTACTCTGAGCGTCCCGAATCAGATAGTCGATCCGATCGGCCCCAAAAAAATCTCCGGTGATCACCTCGGATACGATCCTCTCCCAAGAGCTAAATCCTTGGCCGCCCGCCTCCTTCCATCGCCGTTCGCCGACCGAGATCTTCTTGATGTCTTCAACCACACTCCTCTCTACCAATTCCTCCATGCAGTTAGGGCACTGCCGGAGTTTCTCCCAAATAGGGGCCATATAAGCGCTATCGATCACTTTGAGAGTCCACTGCTCATGACCGGAAGCGCCAAGCAGATCTTTTTCGGCCACATGAGAAAAGGGTAAATGACCCAGATCATGGCAAAGGGCCGCCATTCTAATGACCCTTCGCCAATACAAAAAATCGGCAGAGCCTTTCCTCGGGACAAAGTGGAATACGTCAGGCCGCACCGACCTACAGATCATTTCGAACATGAGGGTTGCGAGCGACATGACGCCGAGAGAGTGCTCAAAACGGGTGTGGGTAGCGCCTGGATAGACGAGATAGGCGATCCCCAGCTGGTGAATGTAGTGGAGCCGCTGAAAAGGGAGCGAATCGATCAACGCTGTTTCGTATCCATCAAAAGAGATGAAGCCATGTACAGGGTCATAAACTTTTTTTTCCCCGTCAAAAAAATCTTTTGTCATAACCCCTCGTTTGACGATGATTATCGCCCAAAGGACCATTCTGGGCAATCAATCGGGCCTTGGCTTACTTTCGTGGATATAGGAAGCGCTCACCTGAACAAACTCGGCCTTTCTTTGTAATTCTTTGAGATTTCGGGCGCCCCCATAGGTCATACCACTCCGGATACCCCCTAAAAGATTTGCAATGAGCTGTTCAGCAGAGCCTGAGACAGGCCCCCAGAAATCGATCCCCTCAGCCACAGTCTTTGCTTTGAGTCCCCCATAAAATTCATTTTGGAAGTCAGCCGACGCCTGGCCGCGGAACTTCGCCTCCAATCCTGATGGGTAAAGGTCTGATTTCCGCTTTGGAGCCGCCGATTCTGCAGTCTGGCTGAAGAGTTTACCCACCATCACGGTGCTAGCGCCTGCAGCCAGAGCCAAGACGACGTCGCGGCTTGTCCGAATTCCCCCATCTGCAATGAGTGGGACTCGGAGCTTTTCAGCGATTCGGGCACAATCTTGAACGGCGGTAAATTGGGGAATTCCAAAGCCAGTCACCATCCGTGTCGTGCATGCGGCTCCAGGACCCACCCCCACCTTGACCGCATCGGCCCCTGCATTGACTAAGTCGTGATAGGCCATAGCGGTGCAGACGTTGCCGGCGATGATCTCTTTATCGGGGTGGGTTTTTTTCAGCTCTTCAATATGTTTAAACATCCGGTCAGAGTGCCCATGCGCCACATCGATGCAAACTCCCAGCGCGCCTAGATCGAGGAGTCTCCTCGTATCATCCAGTTTGAGGATGCCGCAGGAAACAAAGGTTTTACCTTTGAATTTTTTCACCCATTTTTCCTGCTCCTCGATCGGAGTGAACCGGTGGAAGATCGGAATGGAGCCCTCAGCGATCAAGATCTCAGCCAGTTCCTCGCTGATGACCGTATCCATATTCGCCGCAAGTAACGGAATCGCTACTTTCAAATTTTTCGTCATCCAGCTCTCTAAAGAGGGCTCCGTCCTTGAGGGGATATTGTTAAATTGGGGCACCAAGGCCACATCGTCATAAGTAAAAGCATGTCGCATACGACCATGCTATGCGAAATTCCCCCTTTTCCGCTATCCTTTTGGCATGATCTCCGTATGTATTCTCACCAAAAATTCGGCCTCCACTCTCCAGGCAACCCTCGAATCGGTTCGCCCGTTTTCTGAGATCATTATCCTCGACAATGGATCGACCGACGAAACGAGGAGTATCGCCGAAAACTGTCCGAATGTCCGGTGGTTCGAATCGCCCTTCATCGGATTCGGCCCGCTCCGCAACAAGGCGGCAGCCCTTGCAACTCATGATTGGATTTTAGCGCTCGACAGCGATGAAATCGCCTCCCCTTCTCTCATCAAAGAACTGGCCAACATCTCCCTTGATCCTCAGTGCGTCTACTTTCTCCCTCGTCATAATTTTTACCGTGGAAAACGGATCCGGGGATGTGGCTGGGATCGGGAACAAGTGGGCAGGCTCTATCACCGTCCAGCGATCTGCTACTCAAACGATCTTGTCCACGAATCGCTCCCCGCCCATAAAAAGACCCTCCTCAAATCCCCCCTCCTCCACACCCCATACCGGACAACGGCCGACTTCCTTTTAAAAATGGAGCGCTACTCAACCCTTTTTGCCGAACAGAACCGAGGCCGCAAAACGTCGTCCTTCACCAAAGCCCTGATGCACGCGCTGTTTGCTTTTTGCCGCAGCTACTTGATCCAGAGGGGCCTCTTTTGCGGCGCTGAAGGATTCATCATCTCCGCCTACAATGCCAACACCACTTTTTATAAGTACTTAAAATTAGCCGAATGCAATTTATTTTTTGATCAGAGAAAAAAAAGAACGGGAAAGGGCTAGAAGGCTTGAAAAAGCTCAGAAAAACTCTTCAGAACCTAATCCTTAAAGGATAAGCTTAAATGTTAAAACAAGAAATCAAAGAAAAAATTACTCAAAAGTCCATCTCTTTAGAAGGATATGGCATTAATGATCTAGGTTGGAATAAAGAAGATGCCAAAAGGCTCATTAATGAGATTATGAAAGACAAAATCGGTATTCTGGGGGGAGATGTTTATAAACTGACATCCACGCGCCTAGAACCTCTTTCCGATAATTGGTCGTGCGAACCAAGAGAGGAAGAATCAGAAGAAGACTACTATGCCCGAAGCAAGTCTGAATCTTTAAAGTATATTGACAATTATCCAGTGGAACCAGGGGAAAAAGTTATATTTTCAATAACTTTTACAGAAAGAATCGAATAGTTATGCAATGGCATGCTAATTCCGAGTCTCTTCAACCTTTGTTTTATAAAAAGGACTTGGCATAGTTTGGCTGGTATTGTAGGATCTTCTGACAAATGTTCTGACACAAAGGAGGGAAAAAGGCTTTGTCCAAGCACAAAGGCTTGAATTTGAAAGTGACGGTAGCCGGATTCGAACCAGCGACACGTGGATTATGATTCCACTGCTCTAACCAACTGAGCTATACCGCCAAATGATTTTCTAAATCGCCAGCCGCACGGCCTTCCGTTTTGATAAATTAGCGGGGGTAGGACTCGAACCTACGGCCTTTGGGTTATGAGCCCAACGAGCTAACCACTGCTCCACCCCGCGTCATGAGAAAGGATGAGCTTAACACGCAGACGTATTTTTCGCAAAACCTTTTTTCTGAAGGAGTATTTCCATCGTCCGGAATGTAGCGCCGCGCGCCTCTTCCAGAGCGGTGTGCGTAGAGCGTCTCATCGTCTCTTCACGGCTCTTGTCGGAAAAAAAGGCGACGACGGCTCCGCGGATCTCTGCAAGAGAGACTTGGATCCCTACTCCTGCATCAATCGCCCGTTTTGCAAATTCGGTTTGGGCATGCATGTAGGGGCCGAAGAGGACGGGAGTGCCATACAGGCAGGGCTCGAGGACGTTGTGTCCGCCGATGCGATCGACAAAACTCCCCCCTAAAATCGCGAGTCTGCTGTGAGCGTAGCAGGAAGGGAGCTGGCCCATGGCGTCGACCAATAGAACCTTCTTTCCCCTTTCGGGAGCGCCCCAGCGAGCAAAGGGGATCTTCTTCTTCGTTAACATTTCAGCTACATCGTTAAACCTCTCTGGATGGCGGGGGGCAAGGATAAAAAACCACTCTCCGTCTTTTAGCGCGTCAAGGAGAAGTTCTTCTTCCGGGGCATGGGTGCAGCTAATGGTGATGGCGGGGTCGGGGATGTCGAGAATGTGGGTGATGGGCTCCGATATCAAATCGAGTTTGAGGTTGCCGGTCACATGGATCTGGCCTGGGGCGGCGAAGGGCAAAAACCGGTCTCTGTGTTCGGTATTTTGGACGCAAATGGAGTCGAAGTGGGCAAAGAGTTTTCTAGCAAAGCGGGGAAAAATTCCAAATCTACGGGCCGATCTTTCGGAAAGCTTGCCGCTCACTAGGGAAATTTGGGTCCCGTTTTTTCTCAGTGCAGAGAGGAGATTCCACCAAAAATCGCTTTCGATGAGGATAAAACGGCGGGGATTCAATTGCTTGACCCACCGTTTGACAATCCAGGAGAAGTCGATCGGGAGATAGGCGAAGGCGTCGGCTTCAGGGAGAGAACGTTTGGCCTCCGCTTGGCCAGTGGCTGATGTGGTGGTGATCAGGAAAAAGACCCCGCTCTCTTTTTGCTTGAGGGCGCGGAAAAGGGTCTGGGCCGATTTCACCTCGCCGACAGAGACGGCGTGGATCCAAATGACAGGACGGTCTGCTTTTGGAATGATCCAGCCGCACCGCTGCAAAAACCCAGGGTGCCGTTTCCCTTTTAATAAACGGTCTAACAACAGTTTCGGGGCGATGATAAAAAGGTACAGAAAAACGAGAACATTCACTTCATCACAATATTGAGCAGCTTATTAGGGACAAATATCGTCTTCACGATCTCCCCTGTCAAGTGCTTTTCCATTTCGGGCTGGCTCCGGATGAGCGCCATCAACTCCCCCTCCGTTCGATCTTTCGGAAGTTCCAATCTGCCGCGGAGTTTGCCATTGATCTGAATGACGTAGGTCGCTGTCTCATCGATGAGATACTCAGGCAAGGCGACAGGGGTGGGAGCATAAGCGATCGTCCCCTTCTCCCCCAGTTCCTCCCATAACTCTTCGGCGATATGGGGGGCAAACGGATAGAGCATCTGGACGGCCATTTTCAAGCAGCTCTTGGGGTAGGCGTCTAGCGGGATGAACGCATTTAAAAATTCCATCATCCGGGCAATCGCTGTATTAAACTGCATCGCCTCAATATCTTTTGTGACCGTATCGACGAGTCTATGGGCAAGTCTCAGCGCTGAAATATTGGGCGCGTCCACTACTTTATCGGAATAGACCGTGTCGTAAAACCGGTTTAAAAATCTCCGGCAACCGTTCACTGCATCGGTATTCCAAAGCTTTTCTCTCTCAAACGGCCCCATAAACATCTCGTAGAGGCGGAGAGCGTCGGCGCCGAACTCTTCGATGATCTCATCGGGAGAGACGCCGTTGAGTTTCGACTTCGACATCTTTTCCATCTGAACAGTCAGCTCTTCTCCCGTTTTCCTCGAGTAGAATTTCTCCCCCTTTTCATCGACCTCTTCGGGAGAGAGATAACCTCCCTGAGCCATTTTGAACGAACGGGCGGTCACAAGCCCTTGATTGCGGAGGGTCATGAACGGCTCGACTGTATGGACAAGGCCGCAGTCGAATAACACCTTATGCCAAAAACGGGAGTAGAGAAGGTGGAGGACTGCATGCTCGACGCCGCCGACATACATATCGACTGGCATCCAGTAGCGATCCGCTTCAGAGCTCCACGCCTCATCTCCATTTTTCGGATCGCAAAACCTGAGATAATACCAGCAGGAGCCAGCCCATTGCGGCATGGTGTTTGTCTCACGGAGAGCCTTTTTTCCCGTCTTCGGATCGCTCACCTCAACCCAGCGTCTCATCTTGGCGAGCGGGCTCTGGCCAGTCCCCGCTGGCTTATAATCGTCCATCGCGGGGGGGACAAGGGGTAGCTCATCGAGTTCCAAAGCCCGCATCGTCCCATCTCCGAAATGGAGAATGGGGATCGGCTCGCCCCAATAGCGCTGCCTCGAAAAAAGCCAATCGCGGAGTTTGTAGCTGACCGTCCTTTTCCCCTTCGCATGTTCTTCAAGCCACCCGATCACCCTCTCTTTGGCAGCATCCAACTGCAATCCATTTAAAAACGAGCTGTTAATGACCGTTCCGTCCCCCACCCAACATTTTTTCCCTTGAAGAACCGCTTCTCTCTCTTCCGATGAACCCGGATCGTAGACAGGGACGACCGGAAGGCCAAATTTCTCAGCAAATTCAAAATCCCTCTCATCGCAAGCAGGGACTCCCATCACAGCGCCCGTTCCATAGCCCATGAGAACATAATCGGCGATCCAGACGGGAATTTTATGGCCTGTGATCGGGTGATGGACAAAGCCGCCCGTCCAAACCCCCGTTTTTTCTTTAGCGAGATCGGTCCGATCTAGATCGTTTTTGACAGCGGTCGCGTGAGAGTATTTCTCCACAGCCCCCTTCTGGGCTTCGGTCACCATCCGACCGACCCAAGGGTGCTCGGGGGCAAGGACTAAATAAGTGACCCCAAAGAGGGTATCCGGCCGCGTTGTAAATACGGTGATTCCGTCAAAGGAGACCATGGCCCCTTCGCTCCGGCCAATCCAATTCGATTGCAGTTTTTTCAAATGGTCGGGCCAGTCGAGGAGGTCGAGATCGGCCAGGAGCCGATCCGCATAAGCAGTGATCTTCAAAACCCACTGCTTCAGCGGACGCCGCTCGACCGGGTAGCCCCCCTCTTTGGCACGGCCGTTTTCGACCTCTTCATTGGCGAGAACAGTCCCTAACGCAGGGCAAAAATTGACGTTGATCTCCGCCTCGTAAGCGAGCCCTTTCTCAAAGAGTTTAGTAAAAATCCATTGGGTCCATTTGTAATAAAATGGGTCGCTGGTGGAAATTTCTCGATCCCAATCATAGCTAAACCCTAACGATTCGAGCTGCCGCCGATAGGTATCGATATTGGTTTTGGTCGTTATGGCTGGATGGGTGCCGGTTCGAATCGCGAATTGCTCTGCGGGCAGCCCAAAACTGTCCCATCCCATCGGATGGAGGACGTTAAACCCTTTTTGCCGCTTATAGCGGGCCAAAATATCGGTTCCCGTATAGCCGGTCACATGCCCGACATGAAGACCGGCGCCCGAAGGATAAGGAAACATATCGAGAATATAGTATTTCGGCCGGCTTGGGTCGATTTCAGATCGGAACGTCCGATTCTCTTTCCAGAATTTCTGCCACTTTTTTTCTATGGACTTAGGATCGTATTTAGGCTTCATGATAGAGCATTATAGGCTACGTGCCGAAAATGATCAACCTGCCATTTTTTGTTTTGGAAAGATCCGATTTTCAGACCTTGCTCGATGGCTGTTCTGCTATCTGCGATCCAACGGATAAATTGGCGTAAGAGCCTGAGAAAACAGGCAAAGATTGGACCTAGAGTAGAGCGAATCCGCTCTCCGATATTTCCCTTGTGATAGAATTCCCGGTCTCTTTGTTTCGGAGGGATTCCCCCTTCAATCCCATACAAATAGGGCTCCTTACCCCAGACGGTGATATGCGGGTGCTGTCCTAAATTGGTCTTAGGCCCATGATATTTGATGAAATCGACATTGACATTTTCTGGGGCGTTGTACCCAACTTGAATTTCCCCCAGATGGCTCCAATTGTCCCCTTCCGATGCGCGGATCACTAAATCAACCGGCTTTGTTTTTTTGTTGAATTTCTCTACCTCGCTCTCCGGGATGCCGGGCCCGCAGTAGAGGTAAGCCTTTTCGATATGATTCGTGTTAGCCAAGCGCCACTGGACGATGGTCGATCCCATGCTGTGGCCCGCCTCGATTTTAGGCTCAGCGAGCTTTGTCCGAATGATCGGATCATACCCCTTCCCCGATTCAAAAGCCGATTTCCCCAAATGTTCCTCAAGATCGGTAATCACAGTAGAGATCGCGTCGATATCGCTATTGCGCGGCGAGGTGCCTCTGAACAGCCGGATCGGTTTCAGGTCGGTATCCTCTGTCGCCGGATGGAGCAGATAACTCACCATCCCTCCGCCAGACACCACCTTGGCAGAGACATAATAAAATTGCGCCATTCCATCGGAGCGCTTGGGAGCCGGAATCAAAGCCCCCACCTCCATTTCCCGTTTGATCACCCGTGCCACCATATTGTGGACAAACGTTTCGAAGGAATCGTCTGGATGCTCTTCGACCAACGCAAGCCGCTCCCGATCGGCCAAAAACGGATCGAAGAAAAAGCGGGAGAGCCACTCGGTAGGACGCCCCGAAATAGTCCCCTCAATTTTTTTGACGTGGAACTGATCGCCGAACGGCCGCTTTAGTTTTTCAACAGCTGCTGAGAAAATCTTCCCCGTCTCTTCTTTGCTAAAAATCGACGCCAACCACCCTTTTGGCGGGATTTTTTGAACAACTTCATTGACGTCTGCTATTGAGACGCACTCTGCCCCGATGACGATTTTCGCCACATCGCGGGAAAGGAGAGGACTCCCCTTTTTTCTCATCTGGTCGAGGTCAATCGAATAGCGCGAACAAATTCGTTGAAGGCGCTCTTCGCCGAGCGAGTCAACTAAATATTTTTTAAAACAGTCGATCGTACGCCGGTTTTCGTCTGAATAAGAGGCGGGAGACCAGATCCAAGAGATCACCCTCAAACACCAATCCCAGAAGGAATGGGCGATGCGAAAGAGTTTATTTGGCGTAGGATGAGAATTTAAAACAAATCGGTCGCTTAAAAATCTATTTATATTCAGCTGCATGGAGACATTATATCACAACCATCGACCCATTTTCCATCCGATTTAATCAGATCGATTAATTTTGAATCAGCATCGGCAAAGGAGATATCCCGTTCAACACAATTTTTCCCTATATATAGATCGATTTTGCCCGGTTTAGAGCCCACATAGCCGAAATCGGCGTCGGCCATTTCGCCAGGTCCGTTGACGATACAACCCATGATAGCGATTTTGACGCCCGGCAAATGGGCCGTTTTTTCCCGAATGCGGCGCGAAACGTCTTGTAGATCGAAGAGCGTCCTTCCGCAACCCGGGCACGAGATGAAGTCGGTTCGGGTCATCCGCATCCGGGCCGACTGGAGCAAATTGAGCCCGAACCGTTCCTCTTGGACGCAAACCCCCTCGGCAAGGCCGTCGCAAAGGATCGCCCCATACTCAGATCCGGCATAGATCGGAAGATCCTCCGGAGAGACCCCCTCGAAACCGATATCGACGATGAGGGGGAGAGTGACGCCATCCTGTTGGAGACGTTGGACGAGCCGCCGCGTCTCATGGACGGGAGAGATCGTTGGGCGAAAGAGGATGCATTCGTTGGGCCCGATCGGGATCCCCTCGCAATAGTACTGTCCCCCTTGTTTGATCACCACGCTCCCTTTTTCGTTGAATGGGTGCGGATAGATCACCCTCCTCTTTTCGCGCCCCTTTTCTTCAAAGGGTTCTACCCCCCTCCCCCAAGCGGTTGCCGCAAACTCAGCAAGCCGCCGACAAGGATCGATTTCGGCCCACGGATCTTCCGTCAGAGAGATCCGGATCGTATCGCCCAACCCATCTAGGAGCAAAGCCCCGATCCCCATTGCAGACTTGAGCCGTCCATCTTCCCCCTCCCCCGCTTCAGTCACCCCCAAATGGAGCGGGTAATCCCAGCCGAGTCCAATCATCTCCGCAGAGAGCAACCGGTAAGCTTCGATCATGACCACCGGATTGCTCGCCTTCATCGAAAAACAAAAATCGTGAAACTCATACTTCCTACAGACCCTCGCAAATTCAAGAGCCGATTCCACCATCCCTCGCGGGCTATCGCCATACCGATTCATAATCCGATCGGACAAAGAGCCGTGATTCGTCCCGATCCGGATCGCTTTTTTAAGCCTTTTGCACTTTTCGACAAGAGGGGCGAAACCCTCCTCAATTTTGACCAACTCCCTCTCATAGGCCGCCTCGTCGTATTCGATCACCTTGAAAGAGGCCCGCTTATCAATGAAATTGCCCGGATTGACCCGCACCTTGTCGGCAAACTCCGTCACTAAAAGGGCGGCCGGCGGGTAAAAATGGATATCGGCCACAAGCGGAATCGAATAGCCCCGTTTGAGAAGTCCGTTTTTGATCCCCTCGCAGCTTTCCGCCTCTTTTTTCCCCTGGACAGTAACCCGAGCGATTTCACACCCCGCATCGGCCAGCCGGACGATCTGGTCAATTGTCGCCTCGACGTCGCGCGTATTGGAGGTGGTCATCGATTGGATCCGGATCGGGTTAGCCCCGCCAATCCCAATGGGGCCAATTTTCACCTCGCGCGTCCTCAACCGTTGGGTTCTGTAAATCGATTCGCAATATTTCATTGAGGCCAGTATACAAGATGGCTGAAAAAAGAGAAAATATTCACTTTTCCCTTGCGATGATTCCGTACAAGACATAGAATTCTCCGGAAAAAAATCGGAGTATGAATATCATGCAGTTAAATTCCCCTTAAATAATTGTTCGCGAGCTCCCGCTTTTCGCGGGAGCTGCTGTTCTTTCAGCAGCTCCCTTGACAGTTGTGCATCGAATCCTTTATTTTTGCTTGAAATGTGAGGTATGTCTTTATGAAAGCGGTCATTTCCAAAATCGATCTCGTCCACCTAATCGGTAAAATCCAAAGCATTGTTGCTGTGAAGCCTGCCATTCCGATCCTTGCCAATCTCCTGCTCGAAGCCATCGACGATCAGCTCATCGTCAGCGGAACCGATTTCACCGTCAGTATGCGGATGTATGTCGATGCAAAAGTGATCGAAGAGGGCGCCATTGCCCTCCCCGCCCGCCGCTTTTTTCAACTCGTCCGGGAACTCACCTCTCCGCAAGTAAAGATCAGCGCCCAGACGAACGAAATCGCCGAAATCACAACCGGAACCTCGGTGTTTAAAATCAACGGAATGAACAAAGCCGAGTTCCCTGCCCTCCCCGATCTAACAGGCTCTCCTGAAATTGTCCTCCCAAGCTCCAATTTAAAAGAGATGCTCTCAAAAACCGCTTTTTCAGCCGCGCGGGAGGACAGTCGCTATATGCTCAATGGAGTCCAAGTCCAAATCAACGCTCAGAAAGCTACATTCATCGGCACGGATGGAAAGCGGCTCGCTAAGGCGTCGGCCTCTGTGGCCATCGATCCATCGATCGGAGGAGCCTACGTCATCCCCCTCAAAGCGGTCGAAGAAATGATCAAAATGCTCGACGATAGCGACACGGCAGTCCACTTAAGCCTCGCTCACGATAAGATCTCTCTCGAATCGGGTTCCCTCACTTTGATCGCCAAACTCCTCTCGGGCCAGTACCCAGATGTCGAACGGGTTATTCCTGCAAGCGTCTCCCAAAGCTTCTCGATCCACCGCGAAGAGCTGATGTCCCTTTTAAGACAAGTCTCCCTATTCACCTCGGAAAATAGCAGCTCTGTCCGCTTTAGTTTCGAAACAGGGCAGCTTTTCCTCGCAGCCATGAGCAGCGAAATCGGAGAGGGACGCGTCAGCATGCCAGTCGATTACGCAGGACCCAAACTCGAGATCGCCTTCAACCCCTATTTTTTCCTGGACATCTTACGCCACACCAAAGACGAGACATTCCGTTTTGGACTCAACGATGCTCACAATCCAGGCCTGATCACCGATTCGACGCAAGCCCTCTTTGTGATCATGCCAATGCGCCTCAACGACGCTCCGGCGCCCCGCAAAGAAGCTGCCGCCAGTGTTTCTTAAGAGTCTTTATTTGCGCAACTTCCGCAATTACCAAGAAGCGGAGGTTCACTTTAGCGAAAAGCTAAACGTCTTATACGGCGACAATGCGCAAGGGAAAACCAACCTGCTCGAAGCGATCTACCTGATCGCAACGGGAAGATCGTTCCGGAGCCAATCTCTCTCCGAGCTGATCCGCGCAGGCGAGTCGTTCTTTTTCCTCGAGGCTGAAATCGTCCGAGACGGGGTGCTGCAGAGGATTCAGATCTCGTTCGATGAGGAACGCCGGCGCGTCCAGTTGGACTCCAACAGCTACCCCTCCTTCCATCCCCTCCTCGGCATCCTCCCCTCCGTTTTATACACCCCTTACGACATCGAACTCATCGCCGGCTCCCCCAGTGAACGGCGTCGCTTCCTCAACCTCCACTTGGCCCAAAGCGATCCGCTCTACGTGCATCATCTCACTCGCTTCTGGCGAGCCATGAAACAGCGGAACTGCCTCCTCAAAGCCAAGCAGAAAGAGAGCCTCGATTGCTGGGAAAGGGAAATGGCTGGCTCCGCCGAATACATCGGCAAGGCGCGGCAAGAGATGATTGGGGAACTGAAAGCGCCCCTGGAGAGGCAAAGTAAACGTTTGACAACCGAAAAAGAGACGCACGAAATTCAGCTCCATGTGTCGGCAGGCAAAAATTACCTGCAACAGCTGCAAAAAAATCGGAACCGCGAAATGGAGCTCGGAGTCACTCTCACCGGCCCGCACCGCGACGACCTCTCGATTTTAATCGACGGGAAGCAGGCGCGCCTATTTGCAAGCGAAGGACAAAAGAAAACGGCTATCGCCGCACTCCGGCTCGCCGAATGGGAACGGCTCTCCCAACGGATCGAGACTCTCCCGCTCATGAGCTTCGATGATCTGGGGCCGCATTTAGACGATACAAGACAAAAATGGCTCCGCAACTCACTCGATGCGCTCGGCCAAGTCTTCATCACCACGCCCCACATCCCTAAAGATGAGGGGCGGCATATTCATATTCATAAGGGAAACGTGACCTCGACTGCGTACATTTTTTGACGGCGCCTCCCTCAGATCTGAGCCTCCGCACAATTTCTTAGCATCCTTTTCAATATGGGTTGTGAATTTCTCATGCGCGCGATCTGCGCATCTCCGAGGATACGTAGCGCCTGACCGGATTGTAAAAAGAACGGATCCACCGATTTATAGTCATCTTCCTTGCCAATTCCATGCCGATGCATAAGGTTCTCCCAATGTGCAATCTGTCCGTCCACGAAGGTTCCCACTTGTCGATCAAGCAGAGATAGCTGTATTTGTTGATTCGCAAAATGTTCAGCTACGAGCTCAGCAATCGCGCCGAAATCAACATTCCACTGTCCGCTGTTGCGAAAATGATTACATATTTCTATTCCTGCTGGAAAATATCGTATTTTTTCTATCATAAAATATCCCTCCTATTGTCTTCCAAACGGCCAATATCCAGTTGGAAGAGCGAAGAGTCTATCAAAAAAAGTGAATTTATACAACCATCGGCCAATCATTCACCTATGCAACATCCTCAAATAGGCTTCACCGAGAGGGAAATCCTCTTTTTTCCCAGCGAAAAGCCCTAGCATTTTGCTTGCAAGCTGCTTCCCTAGCTGAACCCCCTCTTGATCAAAAGAATTAATCCCCCAAATAAATCCCTGAAACGCCACTTTATTCTCATAGTAAGAGAGGAGGGCTCCGAGGCTATAGGGATCGAGCCGTTTTCCGAGAAGAATCCGATTGGGCCGGTTGCCGGGAAAAAATCGATTGGGGTTGCCGTTTTTTTGACCGACTGCGAGGGCAATCGATTGAGCAAAGAGATTGGAGAGGAGCTTTTGTTGGGAAGTGGTTCCTTGAATTTGGAGGTCATGCCCATATTGGTTATCGCAAAATCCGATGAATTCCAGGGGGGTGACGTCGGTCCCTTGGTGAATCCACTGATAGAACGAATGTTGGCCGTTGGTGCCAGGTTCTCCCCAAATCAACGGGCCGGTAGAGAAGGGGACGGGATGGCCGCTTTGATCGATCCTTTTACCGTTCGACTCCATATCGAGCTGCTGGAGATGGGCGGGAAAGCGGATGAGGGCTTGGGAATAGGGGATGATCGCGACGCTCGGATATTTAAGAAAATTTCGATTCCAGATGCCGAGAAGGGCCGATATGAGGGGGAGATTGTTTTCTGGCTTTACCGTGAGAGCGTGTAGATCCATGTCATGGGCTCCGCGGAGAATCTCTTTAAAGCCGTTGAGTCCGAGGGCAAAACCGAGCATCACGCCGCCCACCATCGAGGTTGCCGAATATCTGCCGCCGACAAAATCCCACATGTAGAAGCTCGCCAAATAGCGGGCCGGATTGTCCATGGGACTCTTCTCCCCGGTGACGGCAACAAAGCGCTCTTTCGGATCGAGTCCCCTCTCCGCCATCCGAGCCCGGACAAATTCCTCGTTCGTTAGAGTCTCGAGGGTCGATCCCGATTTGGAGACGACGACGACAAGGGTTTTTTTTAAATCCAAACCGGCGAGAACTCCGTTGGCGTCGTCGGGGTCGATGTTGGAGATGAAATGGACCCGGCGGCCGGGGCGCTGGAAAGGCTGCAGCGCTAAGGCAAGGGCTCTCGGGCCAAGATCCGAACCGCCGATTCCTATTTGGATGAGATCGGTGAATGTCCCTTCGATCTTGGCTAAAAATTTCTCGAGCTTTTGGAGTTCCTTCCCCGCCATCCGAGCTGCCTCAGAGGCTGTTTTCCCCTTCTGAGGAGTGCCGAATTGGTCGCGCATGGCCGTGTGGAGCACAGACCTATTTTCGCTCTCAACCCCCTCAATCCGGTTGATCACATCCCCCCTTTGCATCGCGGCCATCTTCTCCATCGCCCCCGCCTCTTTGGCTAGACTCAATAGATCCGCGAGGATTTGGCTATCCACCCGTTCCATGCCGTAGAGGAGACGGAAACCGACCGCCTCGATCGCCATTTTTTCAATCCGATCCGGAGTGACCGTTTGGGCCATCTCAAGGGGGCGGCCCGCTAGTGCAGTTAAAGCTTGATACGAGGGGAGTTTTTGAAACATAGATCTCTCACTTTTTTCTTTTCACCATCGCAAAAAAGTTTTCGGATGACAAGTATTAATCGAATCTGCTAGAGTTAATCCTCTGATTTATCGGGGCATAGCGCAGTTTGGCTAGCGCGACTGGTTTGGGACCAGTAGGTCGGGGGTTCAAATCCCTCTGCCCCGAATTCCTTCACCTTTCCTCCAGCTGCCTCAAACCCCGTTAATTTCCGCCTCCCGCTCGAAGTTAAGGCGTCCGGCAATATATAAATCTCATCTAAGCCGTCCCACTGTTCTGTGAGCAGCGGCTCGTACACTGGTTTAAAGGACGGCAGCGCGCAGATGAGGGCGTTCAACCGCTCTAAAACCGTCCGGCTGCATTTTGAGTCGGGAGGAAAACAGACCCCAACCGTCGAATGGAGGCGAACAGCGGTTTCGATCTGAAAGTGTTCGAACCGTTCGGGCGACAAAAGATGGAGCGTCTCAGCCAAGGTGCCGGTATGGGCCAGATCTAAAACCAAGCTCAGCGGCAGTTCATCGGGAAGCCGATGGGCGAGCATCTGAAAGTAGGAGACAAACGCCTCAGCGCAAAAGAGCCTCTTGAGGTGAGCCTCGTCCCCCTCAGCCCGATCCTCTTTCCAGAGAGCGTAATTGCCCTCCTGAGCCTCGCTCCAACAAAAAAAGGCGCTAAAATCGGCCCTCCCTCTATAGAGGATCGCTTTGGATTCGGGAAATCGGGGCCACACTTCTTTCGCAAAATGGGTGAGAGCTGCCGCAAGCGCATTGAAATAGAGCTCATCTTCCAGGGGAAAGAAGGGTTCATGGAGGCCTAAATCGAATTCAAAAATAGAGGGACTCCCCTCTATTTTCCAATGGAGATCGTCGTGAGGTTTTGCAGATAATTTCATCATATTCTCTCATAAGACAAATAGTGGATGGAGCGGCCTCGCCTTTTCCAAAGGTCATTGAAGAACGAGCCTCCGTAATCGGACAACTCCCCTACGTGAAACAGGGATTTCCACTCAGGACAGCTCCCAAATTCCCTCGCGATTTGACTGGCGTAATTGGAGTCGTCGGTGACGCAAGTGGCCCGTCCGCCACTTGAAACGACCTTCAGCAGCTCCCTGACAAATTCGGATCGAATCAACCGGTGCTTGGCATGGCGCAGCTTGGGCCAAGGATCGGGAAAATTGACAAAAATTTCCTCCGTCTTAGGGGCGTAGTAACGGGTGAAAATCAGCCCTTCTGCACAGGCCACCGCCAAATTCGGCAAGTTCTCCCGGTGGCTCTTCAGCCAAATCAGCCGCGCCCTTTCAAATCTTTTTTCAACAGCCAGAAAGTTTCGCTCCGGATTTTGTTTCGCCTTCTCCCCGATCCACTGCCCATTGCCGCTGCAGTATTCAATCACAATCGGCTGCTCTTTCTCAAAAAACGGCACTGTTTCAATCCCGTAGGGGTAACTCGCCGGAACATAAAAAAATCGATCCAGCCAAACGGGGCGCCGATCTGCCCAAACGAAGGGAATAATTAAATCTTTTGCCGTTTTCACGCGAATTCGATTATAGTCGAAACGGACCATTTATTCATCCAGGAGTTTCCATGCATATCCTTTTGATGAGCGCCCAGCCGCTTCTCGACGTCAAGACTGTTTTTAATTCTGCCCCGGTGATCTATTCTCTCCTCTCATTGATGTCGGTCGCCTCGATGGGCGTCTGGCTCTACAGCCTCATCACCTTTAGGGCTAAGGACATTATGCCAGAAAACTTCCGGAAAGAGCTCCGCTCGCTCCTTGAGAAAGAGGAATACGACCAAGCCCATAAGCTCTGCTCCGCCAAGGAAAATCTTCTCTCGGCGCTTTTGAAGTCGGGTCTGACGACCCGCAGCCTGGGACCCCAGGTCATGATCGACGCGATGAAATCCGAAGGAAAGAGGGCCTCCACCGCCTTCTGGCAGCGCCTCTCGCTCCTCAACGATATCGTCATTATCGCTCCGATGCTCGGACTCCTCGGCACTGTAGTCGGGATGTTTTATGCCTTTTACGACGTCAACCGCTCGATTGAGAGCATCAATGCGCTCTTCGACGGATTGGGCATCGCTGTCGGCACTACGGTCGTTGGACTCATTGTTGCGATTTTGGCCATGATTTTTCATACGACTCTCAAATATCGGGTCGTCCGGACATTGAGCCTTGTCGAGAATGAGGCGTTTACCTTAAGCGCCCTGATCCGGAGGTAATTTTGGAGCTGATTCCCCACGATGAGCTAAAGCCGGCGAACCATTTCAATTTCGCCCCCATGATCGACTTTCTTTTTTTAATGCTCGCCCTGTTTGCCACCCTCGCCGTCTCTAGAGCCGCTCTCTATGATTCCGAAGTAGAACTGGTGGAACTCAAACCTGAAAAAGGGGCTGCTTCTCTGAGAGCTAAAGAGGTGCAACAAATTCATTTAAGCATCACGGCAACCGGAGGGTATAAATGGCTGACCGAGTTTCAAGAATACCCGATGGAAACGGTTCGGGCGATCCAAGAGGAACTCGCTCGCCAATATCAGATGGGGGCTCTGCCCGAAGATAAAACCAGGACCGAAGTTCTGTTGCATATTGATCGGAAAGCCCCCTGGGATCCGATCGCAAAGGCCATTTTTGCCATCCGAGAACTCGGCTTTAACGCGCGGCCCGTCTACGATGCGGAAAAATAATTAGCCCGCATTTGTCACACAGACGCGAGAAAAGGGGCTCAAGATGTTACGCCAGATTGAGCAGATTTTCCGCGGATGTGTGAGAAATGCGGGTTAAGGCGGCGACTGTCTTTGAGCTGCCTGCACAGCCTCCATTATTTCTTGTTGAATGGGTATTGGCAGTGCGCTTACAGCTCTCTCAAATTGGGCAACGTCCCCTTGATTTTGTAAATTGAGCCCGAGTTCCTGAGCAATTGTACCTATATAGATAAGTCTGCATCGTAGGTCGTCCCAACTCGCATTCGGCTGGCCGTTGATTGTTTTTTTCTCTATAATTTTTGTCTGAAGCTTCGCTGCAAGCTCTGGCAGGTTGCTCCCTTGAGCGGGTAACGAGGGAATTGAGGCGTTTGATGAGTATTTGGAGCCGACACGTTTGGTGTGTCTCAATGAAAGCTGCATAGAGTCCATGGACAGATGTCGGAATAATTCCTGGGGGGGCGTTTGGACTGTAAAAAATTGTCCTCTTGGCTGTCCCTCAGGAGTCTGCTGTGTCTTCGACACTGTACTAGACCCTACATACAGAGGATCGACCACTATTTGTTCAGTAGGTTTATCGCGAAGAGTTTCAGCATGAACGATCTGTCGTTCAAGAACACCTTCTTGCTTTGCGAGATCTTCAAGCTGAGCTTCAAAGACATCAATCTGTTGCCCAGTTTTCCCTATTTCTTCTAATAACCTAATTTTTTGTAAGTCGACATTTTCCTGAGATTTATAACATGCCGCAATCTCTAGATCTAACTCATTTCGTATTTTTTCGCATTCAAGCGGATCTAATCGCTTCCAGAGGCCCCAAACAGAGGGTGTGGGCTTTTGCTTTTGGAGATCTCGAATCTTTCCGGCCGTTTGATTGAGCATATTATCTGATTCATTCACCCCTTGCGTCAGATCTGTAATTTTTTTAACCGATAATTGAATCTGTGTTTGGATATTCATTTTCTGCGCTGCGAGACCATTTTTCTGTTCCCGCAATTTTATGATGATCTGAATAACTTGCTGTATTACCAGTCTCTTTTCCGCCGCCCGTTGCTGCTCTACCAACAGATCGCGAGGATTTTTTTTGCGACAACCCAAACATCCTCGAATGAGGATAGAGCAACAAGACAACATAAACATACATCTACTTACGTTAAGTAATAACGGACATTATACAACAAAAATGATATTAATTGTTATAAAATTATCTCGTTATTGTTGGCATTTCGTTTTCTATACCGAAAATGAATATGAGCATATCTTTAGATAGAACATAAAATCTTTATATGACATCATGTCCACTCATCCTACTCATCATGCCACGTGTGATCATGCAGATCCTGTTCCTTTTTGAGGACACAAGCCGCTGTGCGCGGCTAAAGGATTCCAATCATGCTCACTTTATTAAGTAATTGAAGATAGGTTATACTGCGGCCACCCAAAAAGTGTGAATTTGGGGTGGCCGCAGTATATTGTTGGACGACCCCTTAGGGGTCATCCAATACTTTACTTTATTCCTTAACAGCCCTTAAACTGGGCATTGGCCACTTAAAAAGGGGATATGGGGAGAAAAAGCATTTGGATCGTAGTCCTTAGGGGGATGAAATGAATCCCCTCGATTCCCCTTCCTGGATATTCTCCTCGCTCTTTATCGTAGTCCCCTCGATTCTCATCTGCTTGGCCCTCCTTTGGGTGGTGAGAAAGTGCATTTCGGTCGAGGAGTTGAAGGCCAACCACGATGTGGCGGGCTTCACTTTGGGCATTGTAGGGGTTCTCTATAGCGTCATTCTTGGATTCACCGTCGTCAACGTGCAGAGCCGCTCGAATGAAGTACTCCAAACAATCCACACAGAGGCGGTCTCAATCGCCAATCTCTATCGCGACGCCTCCTTTTTCCCCCCTTCCGGACGAGATGCGATCCGTTCTGCTTTGCGCACTTACGTCCAGTATGTGATTGAAAAGGAGTGGGAGAATCCGAACAACCGAAAAATTAATATTCAGGCCCACAAGATCATGGAGAAGATCTGGAATAGCTACTATTGGGTCGAAATCCCCGATGAAAAAACAGCCCTTTGGTATGAGGAGTCGATCTCGAAATTGGACGCCTTTATGAACGCGAGGCTCTCCAGACAGTTCAACTCGTGGGAGCATTTGGGGAGCATGATGTGGACGATTTTGATCCTCGGCGGAATTATCACGATCTGCTTTATGTATTTTTTCGGTCTCGAAAGGCTCCACGCCCAGATGATGATGACCGCGCTGCTCGCAGGCTACATTTCACTGATGCTCTACCTCGTCTTTTGCTTAGATAACGTCTTCAAAGGACCCCAAGGGATCACCCCAGCAGCTTTTGAACAGATTGTCACCCTTTTTGACTACTGGGATGGCTCGTCTCATTAGCCCGCATTTCTCACACGTAAGTTCAGTCCCCTTCGGGGACTGAACTTTTACGTTCTAGAAGCTCAGTTCTAGAGCCAGTTTGAGTCCATTTAAGCTCAGGTTCGCGCCGCCGGTGTAGATGCTTGTCCGTAGCTGAGGCATAAACCACATATGGCTCTCCCAAGCGGCGTTGACGCCACAGTCCACGCCACATAGCATCCGATGCCAGCCAAGCCCGAGCAAGAGCTGAAGGTTTGCTACAGCGCCCCACTCTCTGGGGGTGTTATACATCGCCCCGCCAAATAAACTGGGTACGCTCAGAGCCAGTCCGTTCAGGGTCACCGTTTCTTTCCCAAAAATCGGGCCATAAAGGAGCGCTGTCGAAACTTGAGCAAAGAATTTCATCGAGGCAGACGACCAAGAAAGCTCGTCGTAGAGCCCTACGCGAGGACCCAATCCCCAAAAATTCAACTTGCCCTTATAAAAACCATTGGCAAACCCGTTCGTTGGAGGCACTCCCGTAAGAAGACTTCCTAAATTTGTATAGCTGGAATAGTCGGCGCGGGCCGTTCTGTCTATCAGCGCGCCGCGGAGGCCGAATAAAAACCGGAGCGCATTGAGGTTAGTTTGGTAGGTGTATCCAGTCTCGGCGTCGATGGTATCGTAGTTTAGTTTAAAAGTGGAATGGGCTGAAGCAAAGGGGCCCGGGTAGACGAGCTGAGAGGGAACATCGAAGGCGGTGGAGACATTCGACGGAATCCACTCACCTAGCCATACGCCGTAGATCCCGAGTCCATTTTCCGTGCCGGCGAATCCTGTATTGATACTCGTAACCACTTGGGGGGAGGCTTGAAGATATTTGGCCGATTGATTAAAAAACCATTGCCAATCACATTTCACATCCCAGCCGTCCCCCTTCCATCCCATCGCCACGCTAAATCCAGGACTCCATTCCAAACTTTGAAACTTCCTAGAGAGAGTGGGTTGACCCGAAGTAGCAGCCGCCACTCCCACGACATTTTGCCCGGTCACAACGTCTGCGAACTCAATGGCAGAATCTATAGGTTGCCACCAAAGAAATGCGACCTCTCCAAAAAAACGGGAGGAACAATCAGAAACACAAGGTTGATTGAAAGGCTCTGGACACCCAGCAAAAAGGACAAGGGAGGGAACGATTGTTAGCATCGCGATAGGAACTCGACCCATTTACCTCTCCTAAAAAAAAATTGTACAAAACGGATGGTAGCAGTACAATATTTACATGTCTATGGACAAATGGAAAAATTTGCTGACGGCCCTTTGCGTAGTATTTGCGATCGCAATTGAGGCGGCGAATACGATTTATGATAACCAAAATGCGGCGGCGGCGGCGCTCGTTGCGAATTTGACGCTTCCCCAGAAAATTGGGCAGATGTTGCTTCCAGCCAATAATGCTCTCACCGCCAATTACGCTCCCGGGGGCCTTGCGGGCGCTCAGGCGGCCTGGGCTGCGGCAGACAACGTCCCCTCCTTCACTTTGGGAGACGCCTTAGGTTTTCAAGCGATTACCACCTACAACATTGGCGCCATATTAACAGCAGGAGGACCCATCGAGTACTCGGGTTCATTACCTGAAGATCAACGGCTCGTACAATGGCAATGCCTTGCCGATACATTGCAACTCTACGCGGCTACCACGACCCCAGATCTCCCTCTCCTTCTCGGCACAGATGCGGTTCACGGCAATCAACACGTCGTAGGCTCGGTTCTCTTCCCCCAAAATATTGGCCTAGGGGCGACGCACGATCCGAATCTCATCAATCTCGTCGGCGCTTGGACCGCTTATAATGTGAAAACAAGCCACTGGAACTGGGCCTATGCGCCCACGCTCGCTGTGGGCCACGATTACCGTTGGGGAAGATTCTACGAGTCTTTCACCTCGAATGCCGATGTCATGCAAGTCCTTGCGCAATACTATATCGCAGGGCTTCAAGGGATCACAAACGGGACAACGGGACAAATACTCGGGGTGCTCGGTACGGCAAAGCATTTTCTGGCTGACGGCAATACTCAAGCAGGATACGATGAAGGGTTCTCCTACGCCCCTGATTTAAACACTGTTTGGGCGCAAAATGGAGCTGGCTATCAGGGCGCCGTCTCCCAAACCGTTTTTGCCCCTGCCGTCGGCACGGTTGCCGAAGTAGGGAGTGCGATGGCCTCTTACAGCAGCCTAAACGGCGTCCCGATGCATTTTGGCGGCGACTTTAATATTTTGAGCCAATTCCGCAATACGGGAATCACGTACCAAAACGAGACCTATCAACTCTCCGGATTTGTCGTTTCCGATTACGACGGCATAGCAAGGGCCGCATGGAAATATAATACCCTGCATGGGAATACCCTGAGTTTGGCAGAGGCGATGGCGATGAGCGTCAATGCGGGCGTGGACATGATTATGATGTCTCAATCGGCCTATACAAATTACATCGACCCAGGGACGTTTATCCCTCCGACTTTTCAAAACCTAAGCCCCCCCTATTACCTAAATCTCGCCGACGTCGTCAATGCCATTACGACGGCTGTGAGTACAGGGCTGATTTCTCAGGCACGGATCGACGATGCGGTCACGCGCATTTTGCGGACCAAATTGGCAATGAACTCTGCCGTCCCTGCCACACCCCCAGGGGCGTCGGAAGCGGACGTTGCGTTACAAGCTGCAAGCGAGTCCCTGGTTCTCCTAAAAAACGGGGCTGTTATTCCCGTAACGGCAGGAAATACCGAGTTTGTATTCTTGATGGGCGACTATAACGACGTCGGCGTGCAAAACGGGGGCTGGTCTGTGAATTGGCAAGGGCAAAAAGGGAATTATTACTGGACGGGGCTCGATAAAACCACCTCCAATGCGACCACCATCCTCGATGGGATCAATAATACGGCTCTTGCGCCAGAGGCCCAAATAATCACAGGGGAAACGGCCGTTTTAAACTACCCGCTGGGCGGCATGGGCGGGCCGACGGGGGCAAATAGCATTGCTGTCATTGCCATCTCCGAGTTTCCCTATGCTGAGGTCATGGGCGACGTCGAAAATCAAAGTCCTCTCTATAAGCAAGGCGCTGTCCAGGGATTCAACGCCTATGCTCCTCTTGTTCAAAATTGCGATTTGAGCCTGATGTTCACAGCTCAGCAGATACAGGCCATCCAATATTTGCAAAATGGGGGGATCCCTGTCATAACGGTCGCATTTTCCGGCAGACCCATTGTTGTCACGGGAACCTCCACATCCCCCCTCACCCTGAGCAATGCCTTCATCGCCGCCTTCTTACCCGGCACCTCGGGAGGGCAGGCCATTGCAGACCTCATTTTTGGCGCTTTTACAACCAAATCTGTCTCCAACGTCATCAACGGAAGCACTTATTACTCTAACACGCTTCCCTTTGCTTGGCCCGCATCCATGGCAGAAGTGATTGAGGAAACGCCCACCCTTTTCCCAGCAGGATATGGGTTGTAATCTGGACATTGGCCATTGATCAGCGCTGCGCGCTCTAGCCCGCATTTCTCACACAGACGCGAGAAAAGGTGCTCAAGATGTTACGCCAGATTGAGCAGATTTTCCGCGGATGTATGAGATTTGAGAGTGTAATCAAGCGTTATAGAGATTTTCGATATAGGCGCCCCAGGCCTTATCGGCAAAATCTTGGGATCCCGACTGGTCCCAGATCGCTGTGCTAAACCCATTTTCACGGGCAAATCGGATCCATTCTGCCAAACCGGTGCTGGGAGTAGTTTGTGGGTCATTGGGGTCGACGCCGCAACTGATTTGCGAGGCTGACATACCGCAATTTTGCTCGAGCCAACTCTTCCACTGAGTCATGAAACTTTCATTTTGCTGCAGCGTACATGAATCGTAGTAAGACATAACATAGGCCCGGTCGATCGCACATGCGCCAGAGGTTGTCACTGCGTTTTGTAAAAATACTTGATCCACCGCATGCCAAGGACTGCCGTAGCCAATTCCAGCATATAGACAAAAGCTCGTCTCTAAGTTCGGATTTAGATCTTTGAAATCTCCAGCCAATTTCCCCGCCAGGGCCGCAACGCCCGTATCTTCTAATTCATCGTCAAAATCGACTCCATCGGCCCCTGTCTTTGCGCAAAAACTGGATAACGCCTGCGCAAACCCCTCTACATTGGCATTGGTCAGTTTAGTCCAAGAATCCCCGAATGTCGTCCCATTTTGCCCGCCAAGAGATAATTTCACATGAATCCCTTTCGCGTGACACTGCTTGATAAAATCGACTAATTCAGCCTCATTTTTAAAAACCCCTGTCCCCAACGGCTGGCCCGGCGTATCCTCCGAGAACCCGTCAATCATCGGATTGCCCTGGGCGTCGAAATCCAACTGTCCCACAAAAATGTTGATCGTATCAACGTGCTGGGACAACAATTTATCCAAATATTGCGGATTATCTAAATCCTGGCTCCAATCTTCCAGCCACGTGCTATTTTCATATCCCTTTGAAACAGGTTCAACCGACATATTACCTCATTTGTTATATATAATATATTATAATTTAATATTAAATATGTAAATAATAATTTTTAATATATAATAAAAATCCATTTATAAAAGCACCTTGAGAGGAGGGTAATATTCATAGCCTAGATCTTTAGCTACGAAAGGGTTTGTCACTTTTCCGAAGTGTACGTTGAGCCCTTCCATCAACCCCTTGTCCTCTCGCATGGCTTTTTTATAGCCTAAAGAGGCCAGTTTGAGGGCATAAGGGAGAGTTGCATTCGCAAGTCCTTGAGTGGAGGTCCTCGCGCACGCAGCGGGCATATTTGTGACGCCGTAATGGACCACGCCATCCACGATAAATGTCGGATTGGAATGGGTCGTCGGGTGAATCGTTTCAACGCAGCCCCCCTGGTCGATTGCGATATCGATGATCACCGAGCCGGGCGCCATTTTTTTTACCATCGCCCTGGTGACGAGCTTTGGCGCAGTGGCCCCTGGAATGAGTACCGCCCCGACCACGAGATCGGCCTCGAGAACCGCAGATTCGATTGCAGCCGGAGTGGAGAAAACCGTCTTTAGAGCCGGCGCATAGAGCCGGTCGAGCTCCCTTAAGCGGGGTAAACTCCGATCGAAAATCGTCACATCGGCCCCAAGCCCAAGGGCCATCCGCATCGCCTCAGTCCCTGCGACTCCCCCGCCGAGTACGACCACCTTGCCCCGCTTCACTCCCGGAATCCCCCCAAGGAGGACCCCCCTTCCCCCATTGATCATTTGAAGGGCATTGGCCCCTGCTTGAATCGCAAGACGTCCTGCGATTTCGCTCATCGGCACCAAAAGAGGGAGCCTCCCTTGCTCATCGGTCACTGTTTCGAACGCTATCCCTACAACCTTTTTTTCCAAAAGGTGCTGGGTCTGTTCAGGATCAGGAGCCAAGTGGAGGTAGCAAAAAAGGAGCTGTCCCTCGTACATCAACGGAAATTCGGATTTTTGGGGCTCTTTTACTTTGATGATCATTTCGTTTCGATATATCTCACCTGCCGAATCGACCAGATGGGCCCCAGCGCTCTTGTACATCTCGTCTGTGAAGCCGATGTTGCTCCCCGCCCCTCTTTGGACTTCGACTGCATGTCCCGCCTCTATCAGCGAACGGACCGATTCGGGCGTCGCTCCGACCCGATACTCATCTTTTTTGATCTCCTTCGGCACGCCAATCTTCATCTGTGACTCCCTTTTTTCTCCTACATAAACGATTTGGAAGGAAAAAGGGAAGTTTTCCTATTAGCGACGAGCGATTGGCGAAAGATGGCGTGACAGATTGAGCAGATTTTTCGCGAATGAAGCGCCGGCCTCACCAAAAAGAGAAAAAGATTTTTCACAGTTGTGGCACTGAAAATCACAATTCTGTTACTACTATGATCCTACGATTAGGAGAGTGAAATGCAGATTTTGATGGTCGGAACGGGTTATGTCGGATTAGTCACGGGAGCTTGCTTTGCTGAAATGGGCCACACTGTCACCTGTCTCGATATCGACGCCGAAAAAATTCAGCTCCTCGAACAGGGGATGATCCCCATCTATGAGCCAGGGCTCGAAGAGATCGTCAAGCGCAACGTCAAGCAGCGGCGCCTTTTTTTTACCACCGATTATGCGAAAGGGGTTGCGTCGGCCTCTGTCTGCTTCATTGCGGTGCCGACCCCATCCCGCGAAGATGGCTCTTGCGACACTCGCTTCGTCGAAGCGGCTGCCAAGCAAATCGCAGAGCACATGAATGGCTACAAAATCATCGTCAATAAATCGACAGTTCCTGTCGGAACGGCCCACCGGGTTGCAGCGGCGATCCGCGAGGTCAATCCAGATCTTTTGTTCGACGTCGTCTCCAATCCCGAATTTTTAAAAGAGGGGGCCGCCGTCCAAGATTGTTTGAAGCCCGACCGGATCATCATCGGCTCAGATCAGCCGAAGCCGGCCGAAATTCTCAGGGAAATCTACGCTCCGTTTACAATCAACCACGAGCGGATTATGCTCATGGACACGTTGTCTGCTGAGATGACCAAATATGCAGCCAATGCGATGCTCGCGGCCCGGATTTCGTTCATGAACGAGATCGCCGATATCTGCAAGCGGGTGGGGGCCAATGTGAACGAAGTGCGGAAAGGGATCGGTTCCGATAGCCGGATCGGATATAGCTTCCTCTATCCAGGAGTTGGCTATGGGGGATCTTGCTTTCCAAAAGACATTAGGGCTCTGATCGCCATCGCGAGAGCCATCGGAGCTGAGCCGCTTCTCCTCGAGGCGGCAGATGCGGTCAACAACCGGCAAAAAAAATATTTAAGCCAGATGATGAATCGCTACTTTTCAAAAAAAGGGGGGCTTCAGGGCAAGACGATTGGGATCTGGGGTCTGGCGTTTAAACCCGATACGGATGATATGCGGGAGGCCCCCGCCCTCTCTCTCATCGACGATCTGCTGAAGCAAGGGGCAAAACTCAGGGTCTTTGATCCAGTGGCTATGCCCAATGCGAAAAAAATCCTCGAGGGGGTCCCCAATATCGAATGGTGCGCTGATGAATTCGATGCGGCTCAAGGGGCCGATGCGATCGCCCTCATCACCGAATGGAAGCAGTTCCGGCTCGTCGATTTCAAGCCTGTTCGGGACAAAATGAGAGGATTGGCCTTTTTCGATGGGCGGAACCAGTACAAACCTCTGGACATGAAAAGCAAAGGGTTTGATTATATGTCTATAGGCGTACCAGATGTCCTCAATGATAGAAAAAATTGAACTCCGCTTAAGAGAGCTGATCCCGTCCAGAGATGAGACGATCTTCGAATCGGCCCGCTATTTGCTCCTTTCTACCGGCAAACGGATCCGGCCGCTCTTAACTCTTGCTGCAGCTGCTGTTTTCGGGGCCGACCCATTGACGGTTCTCGACGCCGCCTGCGCTATCGAGATGATCCACACCTATTCGCTCATCCACGACGATCTCCCCTGCATGGACAATGACGATCTCCGCCGCGGCAAACCGACCCTCCACAAAGTCTATGGAGAGGCGATGGCGGTCCTCGCCGGCGATTACCTCCTCACCTTTGCCTTCGAGGTGATCGGAAACTGCCAAGCCCTCGGGAGGGAACAAAGGCTCCAAATGATCACAGCGATCGCCCGGCGTGCCGGCGCGCCAGGTTTGATCGGCGGACAGGCTCTCGATATCGAGTCGAAAGGGAAAGAGATCGATGAGGAGACCCTCTTGCAAATGCACTATGGAAAAACATCGGCCCTCTTCACCGCTTCCTTGGAATGCGGCAGCCTTGCGGCAGGCTTCCTCCCCACTCCCCTCCTCCAATCGATCGGAAGAGATCTCGGCCTTGCCTACCAATTGCAAGACGATTTATTAGACGCCACCTCGACGACAGCTGTCCTCGGAAAAACAGTCGGCTCCGACTCTGTTCAGCAAAAGCCGACGGCTGTCTCCATCTATGGGCTGGCAGCTCTAGAGGCCAAGCTGAAGGGATTAGAGGGGTCCCTTTTTCAATCTTTAGATCAGCTTCCGAATCAAGGGATCCCTCTGAGGGTCTTATTCAAACAAATCTTTCAAAGAAAGTCTTGATATGAGTGAAGCGATTCTTGTAACCGGCGGCGCGGGCTACATCGGGAGCCATACATGCAAAACTCTCGCGCGAGCGGGGTATCTCCCTGTCGTATACGATAATTTGTCTACCGGCCACGCCTATGCGGTCAAGTGGGGCCCTTTTCTGCAGGGCGATTTGAACAATCGGGTGAAACTGAATGAGGCGTTCGAACTCTATCAGCCCAAAGCAGTGATCCACTTTGCGGCCGACGCCATTGTGACCGAATCGATGAAAGATCCAGGCAAATACTACCGGAACAATGTAGGGAGTACGGTCGCCCTCTTGGAGGCGATGCAGGCCCACGGAGTGAAAAAATTGGTCTTTTCAAGCACCTGCGCACTCTACGGCCACCCTGAGTTCATACCCATTACCGAGAAGCATCCTGTCCTCCCGATCAATCCGTACGGGAGATCTAAGTGGATGGATGAGATGATCCTTGCCGATTTTGGGATGGCTCATGGTATCGAGCCGGTCGTACTCCGTTACTTCAATGCCGCTGGGGCCGATTTGGAGACGGAGATCGGCGAACACCACAGCCCAGAGACCCACCTCATCCCTGCGGTGATTCAGGCGGCCCTCGGCCTAAGAGAGGAGATCGTCGTCTATGGAACAGACTTTCAATCAAAAGACGGAAGCGCAGTCCGAGATTTCATCCATGTCCAAGATTTGGCAGAGGCGCACGTCGCAGCTTTAAAGGCGAAGAGCGAGACGATCAACCTCGGAACGGGAACCGGCTACTCGGTTTTGGAAATCATCGATGCAGTCCAAACGTTTTGCGGCCAAAAAATCCAAGTGCGCCTCGAAAACCGGCGGCCTGGCGAGCCAGGGGTGTTGACGGCCGATCACACACTCGCCAAACATCATCTCGGCTGGACGCCCCGCTGCTCAGATCTCCCCACGCTCATCGAATCGGCTTGGAAGTGGCATCAACTCCTCTTTGAAAACGCCCATTTAGTCCGCTCGGTTTTAAAATGTTGATCCTCGCCTTCTTCCTTGGCCTGGCTGCACTCATACTCCAAGGGATTTTGCTCCCTCGGCTCCCCATTTTGGCGCTCGCCCCATTTCTTTGCCTTGCCATGATCCGCTGCAAAAAAGAAAAAGCGCTCTGGCTCTCCGCTTTAGGAGGAGCGATCGTCGATTTACTATCGGACGATCCAATCGGACTGCACGCTCTGAATTATACTTTGGTCTCAGCTCTTTTATTTCGATTCAAAAACTATTTTTCGGACGATCAGCCATTCCACTTGTCCCTCTTCACAATGATCACCTCTTCCCTTTCGACCCTTTTACAACTCATTCTCCTTTTTCTTTTTGACAGAAGAGTGCCCTTTGACGGAAGATGGATTTTTGCCGATCTGATCGGTATGCCAGCGATCGATGCGCTCTACGCCTTTGTTTGGTTTGCAGCTCCTCTTTCGCTCTACGATAAACTGAAAAAAATGTGGGTGGTATTTTGGCTGAGAAAAAAGAGTCTCTCTCGCACGTCACCTTGACCGCCATTGAAGCGGCCCTACTCGCTGGAGAGATCCTCCGGCAAGGATTTGGAACCCATTTTGCGATCTCTTCCAAAGAGGGGAAACACAACCTCGTTACGGAATACGATCACCACTCCGAAAAAGCGATTCTCGATTTTCTCGGCCAAAATGTCAAAGACTCCTCCTTCCTCGCTGAAGAGGGAGGACGGACGGGGAACAAAGAGAGCGAAGTGTTTTGGATTGTCGATCCGCTCGACGGCACAGTCAATTTCGCCCACCAAATCCCCGTCTTTTCCGTCAGCATCGCTGCCCAAAAAGGGGGGGAAACCGTCAGCGGGGTCGTCTATCAGCCGATCACTCACGAACTCTTCGTCGCCGAAATCGGCAAGGGGGCTTTTCTCAATGGGAAAAAACTAAAAGTCTCCGATGTGATGAGCATCGATCAGGCTATCTTAGCTACCGGCTTCCCCTATAATCTCGCAAAAAACCCGTTCCATTGCATCGACCATTTTGTCGAAATATTGAAACTCGGCATCCCCATCCGCCGAATGGGATCGGCCGCCATCGACTTAGCCTATACGGCCGCAGGGCGTTTCGAGGGGTATTTTGAGGTGGAACTGGCCCCGTGGGATCTAGCTGCTGGAAAACTCCTCGTCGAAGAGGCTGGAGGGAAAATGACCCACTGGGATAAAAGGCCCTTCGACATCCATTCGCGCGAGCCGGTCTTCGCCTCAAACGGCCACATCCACGACGCCGGTTGCGCGATCCTCAGCCGGGCTGTTTGAATGAAGCTGCTCGACGGAAAGAAGATCGGCGCCGAAATTCAGGCGAGCATCGGGGAGAAGATCTCTAGAATCGAAGGGCGCAAACCTGGATTGGCTTTTATACTCATCGGAAATCATCCGGCCTCTGAATCCTATGTGAGGTCGAAAAAAAAAGCGTGCGGCGGGGTTGGCATCGTCTCAACGACGATTTTACTACCGGAAACAATCGGAGAATCCGATGTACTCAAAGAGATCGATCAGCTCAATCGGAACCCTGCGATCGATGGGATCTTGGTCCAGCTCCCCTTACCCAAACACATCGATGAGCGGCTCATCACCGCCGCCATCGATCCCATGAAAGACGTCGACGGCTTCCACCCGCTCAATGTCGGAAAAATGCTCCTCGGCGAAAAGTGCCTCCTCCCCTGTACGCCCCACGGCATCCAGGTTCTCTTGGAGAGGGCAAAAATCGCAGTGGAGGGGGAGCATGTAGTTATCCTCGGCAGAAGCAATATCGTAGGAAAGCCGCTCGCCGCCATCCTGATGCAAAAAAAACACCACTGCAACGCCACCGTGACGATCGGACACAGTCAGTCAAAACACTTGGTAGAGATCGCCCGCTCAGCCGATATTCTCGTCGCCGCCACGGGGCAACCCCGCTTCGTCAAAAAAGAGATGGTGAAACCGGGCGCTACGGTCATCGATGTGGGAATCAACCGGATGGAAGACGGCAAACTCGTCGGCGACGTCGATTTTGAAGAGGTCTCTAAAATCGCTGGCGCCATGACGCCCGTTCCCGGCGGCATCGGCCCCATGACGATCGCCATGCTGCTTCAGAATACCCTCTCCTGTTTTTTAAAGCTTTTTTTCCTTTTATTTGTAGTTGTCTCATGCCAACCTTCAGAAAAAAAAGACTCGTGCACCCATTTCGAAGGGCGGGCCATGACGATGCCCTATCATGTCACTATAGGCAAAGAGCTGACAGCCAAAGAGCACAAAACGGTTTTCGCGGTGATTGAGAAAATTTTTACCGAAGTGCATGAACGGTTTGACAACTGGAATCCCCATTCGGAAGTCTCCCAGATCAACGCCGCTCTGAAAGAGACCCTGATTCCCCTATCGCCCCCTATGCAAAATATCTTGACCCTCTGCGATAAGATCGTCCATTTAAGCGGCGGGAGATTCGATCCAACGATTGAACCGCTTGGAACCCTTTGGCGAGAAGAGGGGAAAAGCCCAAATATAGAGACGCTCCAAAAAGCATGCGACGCCGTCGGCTGGAACCACCTCGCCATTCACAACGGCATTCTTAAAAAAGGGCGCGACGGCACCCGCCTCGATCTTTGCGCGATTGCCAAAGGACAAGGAATCGATTGGATCGTCGAAGCGCTCCACCAACTGGGTATTGAAGATTTAATGGTCGAATGGGCCGGTGAAATCCGGGCGATGGGCCATCATCCCGAAAATCGAGATTGGCTCGTCCCCATCAATCCGGCCCTCATGATCGGCCAAAAACCGATGGCCCCCATCCCGCTCCGCAATAGCGCCATCGCAACCAGCGGCGTCTGCCGCCATCAGATCATCGACCCCTCCACAGCAGCCCCCTTGGAACAAACCGAATACTCCGTCGCTTATGCCGCTGTCATTGCGCCAACAGCCGCTCTCGCCGACGCCCTATCGACCACCGCCCTCCTCTTCGCCACTCGCAAAGAAGCCGAAAGCTGGGCTCAAGAAGTCGTAGAACTCTATCCCGACGTCCGTTTTTGGATTTTGAGTCGTAAATAGATCTGAACGCGGAGCTGAGAAATGGCCGAAGCCCAGTTTTACAGGCTATATAAATCTCTTGTAGCATAACTGTTCCTCTTTTATCATGGGGCCATGACCTCAAAAAAACGGAGAGGGGGGGCCAAGAAAACGAAGATCGCCTCAAATCTAGCCAGAACCCTCGAACAATTCATACGCGGAAAGCGCTATAGCCCATCTACACTATCGGAGCTCACCCACCAACTAGACGTCCACGACGTCCATAGACCCCTTTTCAAAGAAATCCTTGACGATCTTGTGGATCGAGGGGAACTGGCCATCCAAAGGGAAAAATATACTCTTCCTTCCTCCGCTCAATTGATCACCGGTACGATCAGCGTCCACCCAAAAGGGTTCGGATTCGTCCGATGTGCAGAGGGCCCCGATGTCTTTATCCCCAAACAATCGCTTATGGGTGCGGTCGATGGCGATACCGTCGAAGCGGAAGTCAATCCGGCGGTCTCGGCGAAGGGGCCTGAGGGGATTGTCATCGCTATTTTAAGGCGGAGCCGAACCCACTTGGCTGGAACGGTTCTCCAAAAAGCGGGCGGCCACTACATCGCCTATGCTCCGCTTCTGGGCGTCGAAAAACCGATTAAGGTGACGTCCAAAACCGCCTTAAATCAGGGCGATCGGATCATTTGTAAAGTGATCACTTGGCATAGCGAAGGGGATCTCGTCGAGGCGGAAATGACCCGCTGTATCGGCCATATTTCCGACCCGTCGATCGATATCCAGGCGGCGATCGAAGAGTTCGAGCTGCCCGATGGCTTTAGTCTGGAGGCGCTCAACGAGGCGAAAAGCTACGGCACAAAGGTGAGTACAAAGGGGAGATATGATTTGTCCGAGTGGGAAATCGTGACGATCGATCCAGACACAGCCAAAGATTACGATGATGCGATTTCCCTCAGCCGCGATGAACGGGGCCACTTCCTTTTGGGGGTCCATATCGCCGATGTGAGTCACTACGTCAAGGCGGGGAGCCATCTCGATCGGGAGGCTTATTTGCGCTGCAATTCCACCTACTTTCCGGGCCAGTGCGTCCCTATGCTCCCTGAAGAGCTGTCCAATGAGCTTTGCAGCTTGAAACCCAAAGTGTTAAGACTCACTCAATCGGTCTTCGCCGAATTTAGCCCAGAGGGAGATCTGATCGATTATCAGATTGTCCGAGCCTGTATCAAAAGCCAAAAGCGGTTCACTTATAAAGAGGCTTTGGCTGTGATCGAGGGGAAGAAAAAAAGCCCTCATGCCGCCCTTTTGGCGCGGATGGTCGATTTTTGCCATGTGCTGAAAAAAAAGCGGACCGAGCGGGGGAGCATCGATTTTTCTATGCCTGACGATGTAATCCAGGTCGACGACAAAGGGGTTCCGCAAAAAATCGAGCGGGTCGAATACGATATCACTCACCAAATGATCGAAGAGTTCATGCTCAAGGCAAATGAAATCGTGGCGACCCATTTGGCCAAACAGGGCAAAAGCCTCATCTACAGAGTTCATGACCAGCCGTCGCCAGAATCGTATCAAGATTTCTACACTTTTGCCCGCTCTCTTGGCTTCCAACTCCCTGCAGAACCGTCGCGCCGCGATCTGCAAAAACTGTTTGAAGAGGCGAAGGACTCCCCCCTTTTGCCTCAACTCTCTGTGAGCTTCATCCGGAGCATGCGCCTGGCCGCCTATTCTCCAGAAAATTTGGGCCATTTTGGACTTGCTTTAGAACACTATTGCCATTTCACAAGCCCAATCCGCCGCTACACCGACCTGATCATTCAGCGGCTCCTCTTCGATGAGCTGCCCGAAACAGCCAATATAGAGGCGATTTCAACCGCTTGCTCCGAAAAAGAGAGGGTCTCCTTCCGCGCCGAAAGCTCGGTCGTCCTCTTGAAAAAGCTCCGCTTAGCGGGTACCTATTTCGAGGCAGATCCCACCAGAATCTATCCGGCCATCGTCACCCGGATCAAGCCGTTCGCCCTTTTTTTCGAGGTCCCCCTTTTCGATCTCGAAGGAAATATCCACGTCTCTAAGCTCGGCAACGACTACTTTGAATACAATGCGGGAAAAATGTCTTTCCGCGGCAGCCGGAGCGGAAAATCGTACATCGGCGGCCAGCAGATCTTCGTCCGGCTCGACCGGATCGATTATATTTTAGCCCAATCTGAATGGACTCTGGTCTCTGAACCGGCGACGCTGCCCAAAAAAAAGAGAGGAAAATGAAGAGGTACTTTCTCACCGGGCTTGTCACGCTTCTCCCTCTCGCTGTGACAATCTGGGTGGTCCATTTTTTGGTCAATTTTTTAACCAAACCTTTTATCGGCATTGTCGCAATTTTGACAGATAGGCTCCCCATCGCCTCACCTCAACTCATCCGAACCCTCAGCCAAATCTTTATTCTAATCGGAATCTTTTTTCTCACCCTTTTTCTCGGCTTCGTCGCCCGAAAGTTTTTCTTCAATCAGATGATCCGCCTCGGGGATCGATTCCTCGACCAAATTCCGCTCGTCGGCAAAGTCTACAAAACCTCAAAAGAGATCGTTAAATCGATTTTTGGCTCCAAAGAGAGATCTTTCAGCCAGGTCGTCATGGTCCCCTTCCCCTACGCCGGATCTTACTGTATCGGACTCATTGCAAAAGCCGCCCCCCGCACCTGTTCCGAGGCCGAACAGCATGAACTCATCTCCATTTTCATCCCGACCACCCCCAATCCGTCTACCGGCTACTTAGTCATGTGCCAAAAATCGGAATTAGTCTACCTGGATATGAAAACAGAGGAGGCAATTAAGTATGTCGTCTCTTGCGCTGTCATCCAACCGGAGGGAAAACAGAGATGAAAAAACATCTTCTCACAGGTCTTGTCATCCTCTTGCCTGTCGCCCTCACTCTGATGATCATATTTTTTCTCTTCGATTTCTTCACCGAACCCTTCGTCTCAATCGTAGGGCCCCTGGTCGAATGGATCCAGCACAAAGCCCACATCGTCCTCCCCCACGGCCTAACCCTCTTCCTCTCCCGCCTATTATCCCTCCTTTTCCTCTCCGCCTTTATTTTTTTCCTCGGCCTCTTCACACAACTCTTTTTAGTCAAAATTTTGATCAATTGGGGCAATCTCATCCTCTTCCGTATCCCGTTCATTAATACTGTATACAAAGTGAGCCGAGACATTTTCGCCGCCCTCTTCTCTTCAGAGGGGAAAAAAGCGTTTAAGCGCCCAGTGATGATCCCGTTCCCTTCAAAACCGAACCACTGCCTCGGCTTCGAAGCCGGAGAGGTCGCCAGAGAGTGCAAAGAAAAAATCAAAACGCCCCTCGTCTCCGTCTTCGTCCCCACAGCCCCGCACCCCATCTCCGGTTTTTTGTTTCTCGTCCCAAAAGACCAGGTATACGACATCGATATGACCAATGAAGAGGTAGTCAAATTCCTCGTCTCCTGCGGCATGATCCTTCCCGAATCTGAACACCATGAGTCCGATGAACCCTTCTAACCCAACGCCCACTCGCGTCATCTTCTTTCAAGTGAGCGACAACGGAACAAAACTTAAAAAAATTGTTGAAACGGCCCATCACCACTTTGAGAAAAAGGAGCCAATCTTGATTTTGGTAGATGACGAGAAGTCACAAAAATTTGTCGACGAACTCCTCTGGAAACTCCCCGCGACAAGCTTTCTCCCTCATAGCGCCTCAGACGAACCTACCTCCGAATTCGTGGCGGTTGCCAAAGTCAAAAAAAATGTGAATGGCGCCCGGATCGCCTTCAACCTTTGCGCCAGCTCACTGCTCATGGAGGGCCCATTCCGGATCATCTATGAGTTTGAAGATTTAACGACCCCCAATAAAAAAAATCTTTCCTCTCAAAGATTCGACTCTTATAAACAAACAGGCTTTTTAATCGAGGCCCGGTAACCCCCCTTGCCTGATAAGTCCCTTTTGAGCTATAATCCACCGCTTTGTAAGCTATTGGAGTAGATCTATGACACGGATGAGCAAACAGGGAAAGGTACGGCACACTTCTCCCCGCAAACCACGCCTCGGAGGCCCGAAGACAGGCCCTAAAAAAGACGCCCTTGAATTCGGCTATAAGCCCCACCCGAATGCGGTTGTCGTCGATTCTACACCCAACCGATTCATACCTAAAATTGGATAGATACAATGACCAGACACGGCAGTTACGGAAAAAGCAGCAAAGGCGCTAAAAAGCGCAATGTCCTCAAACGATTTGAAAGAATCGACGTCCTTCGCAAATTGGGCAGATGGGTCGACGGCCAAAATAAACAGGTGACTGGCCTCCCTAAAACCCCCTCTGTGTAGTGACAGTCGCCATCTACAATCGGCAAAAAGACCTCAAAATAAACAAGAGCTCGGCAAGGGTTCTTGTTTTGTCTGTTTTGTCCTTTTTGAAAATTCCCTTTGACGAAGTGACGCTCTATTTCGTTGGAGAGGAGCGGATCTCCGCAATGCACGCCGAATTCTTCCAAGACCCCACTCCAACCGACTGCATCTCTTTTCCGATCGACGAGAGCCACCTAGGCGAAATTTTCGTCTGCCCCGCGGCAGCCGTTCGATATGCAGCCAAAAAAAAAGGCGACCCCTATAGCGAAACAGCCCTCTATATGATTCACGGTCTCCTTCACCTCATCGGCTATGGCGATTTGGAGCCCGAAGAGAAAAGAGAGATGCGGAAAAAAGAAAAAAGTTGTATGCGTCATCTTGACAGACTAAAGATAACCCTGAAATGATTTCGCTATTTGTAGAAAGCCCGATCGCCCCCCTTTTACTTCTATTAGGTTCTCTCTTTTTGACCACTTGCAATAGCGCCCTCCTCCACCTCGGCAAATTCAAATCGAAAGAGCTCCTCCGCGCCGAAGGGGGCCCCCTCCTTTTTTTCCGGCCGATCCTAAAAAAATTCTTCCACCAGCACGATTGGGAAAATCTCTATTTTTGCATTTCGATCACCAAACATATCTACGAACTTGCCTATGCGATCCTCGCCTTCTTCTACCTGATTTATGCCCTCCCCACGCTGCACCATCTCGTCGATCAATCTCCGTCGCAAGGCGACTGGCCCCCCCTATTTCTCGTCGGCGGCTCTATCATCGCCCTGTCAGTGCTTCTCGACTTCGTTATGCGCCTCCTCAGCAACCTGTGGAGCCGCCCCCTCCTCAAAATCGCCGCCCCCTTCGCCTCCGTCTACCTCCTCATCCTCTTCCCCCTCGTCGGCCTCCTCCTCAAACTCACCCGCACCCTGATCCGCAAGATCCACATTGAAGATGAAGGCGAAGTCGTTACCGACCGCTCTAAAATCCGCGAGATCATCCGCGAATCGGAACTCCAACAACACCTCGATCCGAGCGATCAGAAATTGATTAGCTCTTTCGTCAACTTTAAAGAACGGGTTGCCAAGGAAGTGATGGTCCCTCGAGTAGATGTATTCAGTCTAACTGGCGAGACTCCGATCAACGAAGCTGCCGTCCTCTTCGCTGCCGAAGGCTATAGCCGCATTCCGATTTACAAAGAGAGCCTCGATGAGATCAGCGGCGTCGTCCTCTACAAAGACCTCCTCCGCTGCTTTGTCAAACAGAACCAAAACCTCAGAGCCCCCATTCAAACCATTGCAAAGCCGGTCCTCTACGCCCCCGAGAACAAGAAAATCGCCTTGATGCTCCAAGAATTTCGGAATAAACAGATCCACATGGCCATCATCGTCGATGAATACGGCGGCACCGAAGGGATCGTAACCATCGAAGACATTCTAGAAGAACTCGTCGGCGAGATTGAAGATGAATACGATATCGGCGAAGACAAAGATTTTTGGGAACTCCCCGGGGGCAGCTGGGTGGTCGATGCGAAAATGACCCTCATCGACATAGAGAACCAAATCGGCATCCGGATCCCCGAAAATCCCGACTACGAAACGATCGGGGGATACGTCTTCCATTGCGCAGGAACAATCCCCTCGAAAGGCTGGCGATTGTCCCACGACGAATTCGATCTAGAGGTACTTAGCTCAGATGAGCGGTCGCTCAAAAAAATCAAACTGATTCCTCGCCCCGCGTCTCCGCCAACCGAAGAGTAAAATGCACTTGCAAAAGATTCACAGGACGGGTAGAATGAGATCCTTATTTTGGGGAGTTTTCAATGCGCCGTTCGATTTGTTTTTGCGAGCCTGGTAATGCCTTAGCCGGAGGCCTATTCACTTGGAAATTTATCTATACGACAGCGGGACATTTACCGAAAGGAGCCAAGCTCCGTTTTGATCTGGACAGCAAGGGTAGACCGATCGACTGGCAGATTCCCGAGACCCATCCCAAAGAAGGAGCCAATACCATTTGGGCAGAGCTTTCTGGAGGCAAAACGGTCGCCGCCTCGCGCGTTGGCAACCCTCAGAATGCAACCGCCTCATTTGAGTTCACCCTCCCTCTCGAATTGAAGCCCGGGGATACCTTCACAATTGTTATGAAAGACAATGAAGCCCAAAAAAGCATCCAGAGACGGAGGCCTTTTCATCTCTTTATCGATCCGAAAGGAAAAGGGGATTACAAAGAGAGCGAGACCTTTTTTCTCGACGTCCGGGGAAACAATCTCACGACCTTAAGAATTATCGCCCCCTCCCTCGTCTGCCGCAATAAGCGGTTCGACGTGATTGTCCGTTTTGAGGATAGATTTGGAAATTTGACTTCGAATGCGCCCGAAGGAACTCTGATCGATTTGAGCCACCAACACCTTAGAGAAAATTTGAGCTGGAAGTTATTTGTCCCCGAGACCGGTTTTATCGCCCTCCCCAATCTCTATTTTAATGAGCCAGGCATCTACAAAATCCAACTCAAAAATCTACAGACAAAAGAACCCTTTTTCTCCCCTCCCATCAAGTGCCTCCCCGAAGGGGCGCTCAGCCTTTATTGGGGGATGTTGCATGGGGAGTCCGAAAGGATCGATTCCTCCGACAACATCGAATCGTTTTTAAGGCATATGCGCGATGACAAGGCTTTGCAATTCTTCGCCTCCTCCCCCTTCGATAGCGAAGAGGAGACCTCTAATGACGCATGGAAAGGGATGACTCAGCAAGTGGCCGAATTCAATGAGGACGACCGTTTTGTCGCGATGCTCGGATTTCAGTGGTTTGGCGAGCCGAAGGAAGAGGGGATCAGGCAATTCGTCTATTCAAAAGATATGAAGCCGATCATGCGCCGCAAAGACACCAAAAATAACTCATTAAAAAAGATCTACAAAACAAACAATCCGAAAGAGATGATCGCCATCCCCTCTTTTTCAATGGGGAAATCGACCTGTTACAATTTTGAGGATTACAACGCCGAATTTGAGCGGGTGGTCGAAATCTATAATGCCTGGGGCTCATCTGAATGTACAGCCAAAGAGGGGAACCTCCGTCCCATCCAAAGTGGGAATAAAAATGGAATTGCCGAGGCTGGAGAGGGTTCTGTCCAACAAGCTCTGAATGTCGGCTGTCGGTTTGGGTTTGTCGCTGGAGGATACGACGATCGGGGGCCCTATAGCGACCTCTTCAATGCAGCCCAAACACAGTACACCCCTGGTCTCACAGCCATTCTATCGAAAGAGCACTCGAGGAGTTCGCTCTTCGAAGCGCTCCAAGCCCGCTCCTGCTACGCCACGACTGGAGAACGGATGATTCTGGGACTCCACATTGCCGGTTTTGGCATGGGCTCCGAACTCGACACCAAGTCGCGACCTGGCCTCGAGTACAATCGGCACATCACTGGCTATTGCATCGGCACTCGGCCGGTTAGCGAGGCGTTATTGATCCGGAACGGCCAGACGTTCCGCTCCATCCCTGTCAAGGAGGGTATTGTCGAATTCGAAATCGACGATACCGATCTCTTAGGAGAGATTACGCTTGACGCCAAAGAAGATCGCCCTCCGTTTGTCTATTATTACTTACGCGTCGTACAAGAAGATGGACACATTGCATGGAGTTCGCCCATTTGGATCGATCTCTCTTCGCGGACGGCTCCCGTCTCAAGCGGAAAAAAAGTGAAGAAAAAGATCATTTGAGGGGGGAAGTAGGGAGAAATGGACGTAGAGCTTGGGGGTTCTCTTGAACCGTCTGTCTTCCAATCGTCTCTAAATCTCTACGATCGAACCATCCTCTATGTTCTTTTCCAATCCTAGCATAGACTATTTTTTGGGTCTGTTCAGGCAACCGGCCAAATTCGTTCATCACAGCCACATCTGCCTGGATATCAGACGGCAGCTGAAAGCCAGGCGGTTCAGACTGCGGCTGCTGCGGCGGAGGCGGAGATTTTACGAACCAAGAATAAATCCAAGAAAAAAAGCCGGTCACTATATTGATCATTCCCCCCACAAAGGAGGCTACAAACCCCTTTTCTGCCCACGCTTTAAAAGTCTCTGACCACGTCTTTGGTTCAGCAGCCTGGACGCTCGTCGGCGCAGCGCCCATCCCGCCGGGGAGTGGAGGTTTTGGGACGGCGGAAGGCGGCGGGTCAGAGGACAATACAGGGGGCTGATGATTAGAAATTTGGGCAGTCATAGACATCTCCTGGGCCAGGATGGTACCATAGGCGGGGATATGATTGCCAAAAGAATCGAAGGATGCTATGACCACTCATAAAGGCAGGGATCGATCTATGAGACTGTTTCAACCTATTTTTTTACTCGCCGCAAGTGTTCTTAGCGCCGGCGAATTCGATGAAATCAAGCTTCATTCCCTGTATCTTATGCAGCAAAACCAGGTCGAAGAGTCGATCCAAAAATACCGAGAATTCGCCGATTTATCCGGCCGCCACGATTTTGAGACGCTCCAACAGATGGGACTCATCCTATTACAAAAAGGGATCCAGAGCGAAGATAGCCAGACATTTATGATGACCCTCTTTGGAGCCGGTCTTTCCGGATCGGCCAACGCCATCGAGATCCTCGAAAAAGGGATCAGCCACCCCGATCCGCAAGTGCAACTTTTATCGCTCCATTTCATCGCAAAATTCGACGATGACCGAACCTCTGAAATCTTTAACCGGGCCATGGGCTCCGATTTTCTCGCCATCCGGATGGAGGCAGCCTTTTATATGGCGCAAACCAAACACCCCCATGCGGTGGGCCAAATCGAAGGGCTCATGGTCCGGCTCCCCCCCGCCTTTAAGCCGTTCTTCCCCTCCCTATTTGCCCTCTTGGGAACAAGCGATGCGACCCACGCCCTTCGCCGGTTGATCGAAGACACCGATCCACAAACCCGCATCGAATCGATCCTTCATGTGGCCAGGTTAGGCAGAGACGACTTTCTCCCGATGCTCCGGAAACGGCTGACCCATAGCCATGTAGCGGAAGTGGAAGCAGCCATTTTTGCCATGGGAGCGCTAAAAGATAGTTACTCAGTCCCCAGGCTGAAAAAATTGACCCAATCGCCCACAGACGCCATTCGGTTAGCTGCCAGCTTAGCCCTCTTTCAGCTAGGCGATCGATCCCACGTCCCGATCATCCAAGATTTGGCCCTACAATCGAATTTATTCGCGATCTCAGCCCTCGGCGCCATCTCAGAAACAGAGGAGACTCTCGCATCCCTTCTCGGATCTGAAGATCTCCAAGTCCGGATGAATGGGGCCATTGCGCTTTTGCAAAGGCGCGATCCCCGCTGCCTCCCCGTCCTATCGGAAATTTTAATCGACGACGCGCGCGATCTCGCCTTCCATCCATTTCATTCGGTCGGTAGGACCCTCTCCGCCATGAAAGCAGTCCCCTCTGCCGAGCTCCGCTCAAAAGACCCGACGCTCGATCTCAGCTATTCGCTCGCCATGCGCGAACATTTCTTGCGAGAGGCGATCCATCTGCCCGAAGAAGATTTTATCAAATTGGCACGGCAGATTTTCACCCGTTCACAGAGCGATCTCGTCCCAACGACCATTGGACTTCTTGAAAATCTCCAAACCGAAAAAGCGATCGGACTGCTGAAAGAGGGGACAGAAAAAATTGCCTCGCCGCTCATCCGCGATTACTGCCATCTCGCTCTCTACCGGCTGAAGCAAGAAGGGCCCTATGAAGAATACATCAATCACTGGGTCATGAATCAGAGGGAAGCCGAACTCATCCAACTGAAACAGCTACTCCCCTGGAAATACCGGCTAGAACAATCCGATTATTCGCTAACCCCCGAAGAGACTTCCCGTCTGCTCATCGAGGCATTCGTCTCCATCGCAAGCCAAAGAGACGAAAAAAGCATCGCATTTCTCCTCGAGGCCATTCAGCGCGGCAATCCCAAAAACCGCTACGCCCTCATGGGACTCCTCATGAAGGCAACCGAATAGCCCGCATTTCTCACACATCCGCCCAGTCCAATTAAATATTTTTCTTGAATTGGTTCCGTGAAGATCGTAACATATCGAGATGTTCAGTAAATATTTGGATCCCAAGAACGATTTGGCTTTTAAGAAAATTTTTGGGGAGGAGAAACACAAAAATATTCCCATCAGTTTTCTCAATGCCGCACTCCATTTGGAGAAAGAAGACCAAATTCTCGATCTGGAATTCATCAACACAGTCCAGCCGCCCGCTATTCAGTGCCAAAAAGAGAGCATCGTCGACGTCTTAGTCAAAGACCAAAAAGGGAATCGCTACATTGTTGAAATGCAAGTGTCAAAAACTCCAGGTTTTGAAAAACGGGCCCAGTACTATGCTGCCAAAACATATAGTTCATCCCTGAATGAAGGAGCCCCATACCGCCATCTAAAAGAAATTGTCTTTTTGGCAATCACCTCTTATATCGTGTTTCCAAACAAACCCGATTATAAATCTGAACATGTGATCTTAGACAAAAAAACATATGAACAGGATTTGAAAGACTTCTCCTTTACATTTGTGGAGTTGCCCAAATTTACCAAAAAAGAAGAAGAACTAAAGACGATTGAAGATCAGTGGTACTATTTTTTCAAACATGCGAAAGAGAGCAACCAGATCATTCCCGCCCTTGCATCTACAGCCGAAATTTGCGACGCCTATGACATTGTAGAGCGTTTCAGCTGGACAGAGCAAGAACTCAGATCCTACGACAACAACATGATGGCCCTGATGGACGCCCGATCCCGTTTCGAAGGCGCCCGCGAGGAAGGTCTTGAAGAGGGTCTCAAGAAAGGACTCGAAGAGGGTCTCAAGAAAGGTCTTGAGGAAGGGCTCAAGAAAGGTCTTGAAGAAGGGCTCCAGAAAGGGCGCGAGGAAGAGCGTAAAAAACTCATTCAAAGTCTGCTTGCCCAAAATTTCCCCCTTGCGACCATTTCTGAAATGACCGGTTGCACTGAAAAAGAACTCGCCCCCACACAATATCGGTGAGAATCGCTGTTCTGTAAATACTTGCAGATCGTATCATCTCCCTGAATATGAGACCGCTCCCCTTCCTTTTTTTAGCGATTGCCTATTTGTCTGCTGAGGACGTCCACGTCCATCTCAAAAATCCGGTCTACACCAACGGAATCGTCTACACAAGCCAGGGCGGCGTCATCCAAAATAAAGAGATCCGGATCCAGGCCATGAATATTCAATATTTCCACCGGATGGAAGAGGGAAAAATGGTCCAAAAAATCGAGGCGGAGGGCGATCTTTTGATCCAGTACAAAGGGAGAGTCTTTGTCGGGAGCGAACTCGAATTCGATTTTAACAAAATGACAGGGATCGTCTATGACGGCAAAACATACTCTTCAATGTGGTATGTCGGAGGAGACAAGATCCAACTCTCTTCCGATGGGAGCTATCGGGTCTCAAACGCTTTCGTCACTACGTGCGAAAACAAAGAAAGCACATGGGATTTAAGGGCTAAAAAAATCGATGTGATCAAAGACCAGTTTTTCCAGGCAAAAAAAGTCCGTTTCCGGTTATTTAAACTCCCCGCTTTATGGCTCCCCTCTTTTAAACTGAACCTCAAGCGGTTCAAAGAACCGATTTTGCGCTACTACGCCAATTGGAACAAAGGGCCCAAGGTCGGATTTCGCTACCAGCTCTACTCTTGGCACGATCTGGCCTTTTATGGCAGGCTCGAATACCGGTGGAAAAAAGGGTGGGGCGGAGCGCTGGAGAGCGAATATTTTCCCGAACATGGCCTCACCACGTTCACAACGCGCAACTACCTGGGGAAGGATAGACTCTTCAACGGAGAAGACGTCGAACAAAGATACCGGGTGCAAGGGGCGCTCCATTCGGAGAGCGAGAGCGGCAAGACCCACACAACGCTGACATGGGATAAGTATAGCGACGTCCGGATGCCGGGCGATTTCAAAAGCGAAGACTTCGAAGTCGATACAGCCATGAAGACGGTATTCTACGTCCACCATCGGGAAAACGAGTGCATCGCATGGTTCAAAACAAGGCCAAGAGTCAATCCGTTCGAATCGATTCAACAAGACCTTCCGACCGGCTATGCGATGACACGGCCTCTCGGGATTAAAAATACAGGGATCATCTCCACGAGTCTGATCAAAGCCTCCTATTTAAATTTCCAATATTCAGATCAATTGGTGCATTCACTGAAAAATTTCCACTCGCCGCGGATCGAACTGTTTCAGAGTCTCTATCGGCCCATCCATTGGAAAGGGGCTACTGTAACCCCCCATTTAGGAGGACGGACAATTTTTTACGGCACAAGCCCCTCCCATGAGGCAAAATGGCTTGGACTACTCGATTATGGGGCGAAGCTCCACCTCCACGGCAGTAGGCAGTTCCATCGATATAAGCATGTGCTCGAGCCCTATATTGAATATACCGCCCTCACAAGGCCCACTGTAGCACCCGACGACCATTACATCTTTTCCATGCAAGACGGCTACCAAAAAATCCAACAGATCTCTATCGGCGCCCGTCATCTCCTGTTCTCGACTCAACGGCCCGGGAAAGAGGCGAGCTTCACCGCCGATCTGTATGCAAATGCCTTTTTTTCCGATCCGACAATCCCCCAAATCATGCCGCGCGCTTACCTTAAGCTCGAATGGCGCCTCCCTTCCGTATTCGCCACATGGCATAATTGCTACAATTTCCGGAACCACGTTTGCGACTTTTCCAACGCTCTCCTCAAATGGACGGCAAATGAACATGTGGCCATGAGCTTGGAAACCCGCTATCGCTCAAAATACGATTGGCGAAAAAGCGATCACGAAAATTTCATCTTAGATGTATCGAGACTTCAGCGAGAATTATTAGAATCCCCCCTTTCCGATCGGAGAATCACCCTGTTGTCGAACGTGTTCATCCGGTTGAATCCATTTTGGGAACTCCAATTCGAATCGCACCACGGTTTTTATAGATTATACAAAAATCACATCCACGAAAACCCTTACAATGAATTCAAAATCCACCTCTATACCTGGCTCAGCTCCGCATGGAAACTCCATTTCTACTATGGCTATACGTTAAATAACCATTTCGATTGGAATATCAGCGTCCAATGGGTGAAAAAAACTTTTTAGAGAAGCCTGAAAGGGGTCGTCCAACTGGACATTGGCCATTGATCGGCGCAGCGCTTGAGAAGGGCCAATGTCCAGTCCAATCATACGTTTTGGATCCTCAACAAAATGAATAGACTTGCAAGATGGATATCTGATACATTCGTTTTTCAAACCGGGGGATTGTTATGGCTGCAGTAAGTAATGGTTGGGATACAGGTGCGAAAATAGCCGCACAACCACAGAATCTACAGGAATCAAAGACGCCAATGATAGCTTCCACTCCTCACCAATGTCCACCTCGCAGGGGGAGTCCATCGAACACACCCCAGATGTCAAGAGAACAACGGAGAGAGAGCCTAAAACAAAAATGGGAGCAGCGGATATTCTACGCAAACGAACACATAAAGGCTGTACAAAAACGAGCATGCAAGGTTCCACATCCATCTGACCCGTCTTATCAGGCAAAGTTATCTGCGCATCTTGATGAGACAGATAAGGCGTTATTGCAACTACAAGTAGAGCAAGCGCGACTATGGACTTGCCTTCAGCCAAGGCCTCAAAACGATCAAATATTTAGACAAGCCGAATTATTTATTACTGGAAAAAAAGGATCAATAACGGAACTTCGTATACCTCCGACATTTTATAAAGAGCAGTGCAACCTAGATAAGATCGAAACTCTACCTAAGGATGAATTGGATCGGATCATAGCTGACTATAGTCAAAGACTTCAAACATCGGACATCACATATGAAGTCACCAAGGAAAATTTGTGGTTTGCCGATCTACTCCTACAGACGATTCATAATTTAAATGCCCTGACTTTCCGGTTAAGAGAGCTAGCAGGAAAATATGAATCTTTAGATTTAAGCGGGTTAGACCTTTATTTTCTACCGGAGACGATTGTTAGGAACCAGGATTTTTCTATTACCAAGGATTTGAATTTGGACGGAAATCAATTGCAACAAATTCCATTTTTATCTAGCATGGATGACCTAGAAACATTGAGCATCCGCAATAACAAATGCCATTTCTTTTTTGTAGACAAGATATTGAGTGGTAACATACGGCAGGGAGGGGCCAAACCACTCAAGATAAAGACCGACTCCCAAAACTTCGTCCCAAAAAGGTGTGATACATCATGTCTGCCCATTTCTCCTCGAGAAGGGGACTTTATTTTCAATAACAAATCCCCTTTCTTTTTTATAAACAAGATATGAACCTATCTTCAGTTACTTAATAAAGTGAGCATGATTGGAATCCTTTAGCCGCGCACAGCGGCTTGTGTCCTCAAAAAGGAACAGGATCTGCATGATCACACGTGGCATGATGAGTAGGATGATAGGCTATTCTGTATTCCAATTTCCTTTTCCCAAAGTTTACCAATCATCCTATCGACAAATTCGTCACCGCCAGATAATTGATCAACTGCGCTTGGTGCTCTCCAGTAAGATATTCGCAACTTTTTAGCTCGACGACCACCTGTTTTGCCACTATAAGATCCGGCACGAATATCCCGATCTTTCTCCCTCGAAAATGTACCTCAAATCCTCGCTCAGCTGAAACTTCTAGCCGACTGTCATTGAGTGCAATCACTAGGGCATTGCGATAAATCGATTCAACGAAACCACTGCCAAGAGTATTTATTACATCGAAACAGCACCCTAAAATCGCCCTTGTGATGTCACTGAATTTATCTTGTTTATCATGCCACGTGTGATCATGCAAATCCTGTTCTTGTCCCTTCTCCACAAACTCCCCATTTAATGAGTTCTCGTAGCGTTCGTCGCCAGAGGCCCCCGTACTCGTAGCCTTAAGAGGTTGCCCAAGACCGTCAACAAGGAGATGAGTAGTCATTCCCTTCCCCTTGTATCCATAGTCTACTTTTTCTCCACCTCCTTTCCCGGGAGAGAAAAATCCATCGATCGCCAATCGAGTTAAATCAACCATTTTCCATTCGACGCAAACCCCCTCTAATGCAGTAAGAATGCGTTCTAAAATTCCGTTTTTTTTCCACTCTCCCAAGTATTTATGAGCGCAGGCTCTGGAAGCCCATTGATCACCGACTGGCACATCACACCAGCGGGCCCCCGTCGTCAATATCCAAATCAGGGTGTTCAGAATTTTTCTTGGATGAAGCGGTTGCTTACCTCTGAAAGTAATCCCCCATTTATAGGGTATGAATGGCTCTACAACAGCCCATTCTTGATCGTTCAGTCCTATAAATTTACCCATAGCCCACCTCCTGTAAAGTAAGTGGACATGATGTCATATAAAGATTTTATGTTCTATCTAAAGATATGCTCATTGAGTGGTAACAGACGGAACTGAGGGGTCACACCACTCCGGATAAAGACCGACTCCCAAAACTTCCCCCCCAAAAAGAGGTAATACATCATGTCTGTCCATTTCTCCTCGAGAAACGGACTTTTTTTTCAGTTAACTTGTAAAGTCAGGCTAGGCACGTTAGGATCGTCGATTTGTTGGCAGCTTTGACCCTGCCCAAATTCACACTTTTGAGGTGGCCGCAGTTATAACCCGCATTTCTCACACAGACGCGAGAAAAGGGGCTCAATATCTTTGTTTCCTGAATCCGGGATGGAATGTGCCGACTTTTGTGAAATTCGACCTCTGCCGCGGCAGATCTCCTCGTCATTGCCCCATGAACGAGAAGGCGCTTGCCATAGGCCCAAATTCCAATGAGAAGAGCTGTACAAACACTCTCAATCCTCTTCCCCTGCCAATGAGCTTGCCTCCCCATTCCTTTGCCCCGAAAAACAGAAGCAGGTATCCTAACGCTTTTAGGAACACCGCATAGATCAGCTTCGCCGGGGCGAGGCGGGTGAATAAGGAGCAGCTGATATGGATTTCGGAAAAGTAGGCGTCATCGGACTCGGACTCATCGGCGGTTCAATCGCCAAAGCATTGAAGCAGAAAGGATGTTTTGTCGCCACTGTTCAATCCAAATCTCCTGATGTTGCTCTAGCAAAAAAATGGATCGACCAGATCTTCCCCACACTCAAGGCTCTCCTGGCAGAGATCGATCTTCTCGTCATCGCCACTCCCCTCTCAGCCATCCTCCCAATCGCCCGAAAAATTAAGGCGGATCATAAACTCCTTGTCATCGACGTCGGCAGCGTTAAAGGATTGATTGTTAAGGAGTTCGAAAAATTAACCAAAGGCAATATCGAATTTTTGTCGACTCATCCAATGGCAGGGACAGAAAAAAAAGGATTCGAGGCCGCAGATGCCGAGTTATTTCAAAATGCCCCCTGGATCATCGTCCCTCATAAAAAAAATCGAACCCATATCGAACCGTGGATCCGGTCGTTGGGAGCCAAACCAATCAAAATGAGCGCCGATGACCACGACCAGAAAACTGCCCTCGTCTCCCACCTGCCCGCTATGATCTCAAAGGCCCTCCTCCGCTTTGTCAAAGCGCAAGATCCCAGCAGCCTCCACATCGCCGGCCCCGGCTTCCAGTCTATGACCCGGTTAGCCAAAGGAAATCCCCAATTAATGACGGAGATCCAGAGGTTCAATAAAAAAAATCTCGAACTCGTCTGGAAGAAATGGGTGGCCTCTCTTTCAGAGAGGAACCAAAAAAAGCTTCAAATTAAAGATTGATATCAGATAAACTCTCCGTCTTAACAAGGAGAGTATATGGCTAAAATTACAAACCCGCACGGTCAACACCATAGGTCGCGTACACCTGCTGATAGCCGGTTGGAAAACAAAGAATGGGAGACATCGTCGCCATCAACGTCCCGAGCAAATCAGGTGGCCCGAGACAGACTATTAAATCAACAGCGCCATAGTGACGGATGGGGGAGATCTAGAACTATGTCAACTTTACAGTTACCCCGACAAAACGAATCACCCCCAATGTCAGTATCGGAGAGTCTAAGCGACACAGCCTCTACTACATCAGATCTATCAATAGCCTCTCAACCTCTTCCCTTAAACCCCTCAAAAGAAAAACAATGGGCTCAAGAAATCCTCAAGCAACAGCAAATACGAGCAAAGGCGATAGAGCGGCGTCAATACCGGCAGCAGACCCCCAGACAGTCCCAAGCGGTCTATGAAAGTGTAAAGGCCGGGATTCAGCAGCTAAAAGAAGTCACAGGCAAGAAACTTGAGAGCAAACAAAAGCAGCACGCAGCAAAAGTAGACGAATTAACTCAAAAGATAGAAGAAATTCAAAAAACTATATCAGAAAAAGAATCGCAATTAAAAACAATTCAAAAAAACAACGATACATTACAAGTAGAAAACATTCAACTAACACAAGAACAACAGACACATCAAAAACAGATAGAAGACTTGCAACAGCAGATAAATAACAGTCAACAAGTCTTAAACATACATGAGGCAGAGCTATTAACTGTACAAAATAAATACAAAGAGTTAGCTAGAGAGAGTCTGGAGCTTGCACAAGACCAAATACGTTCTCAGCAGCCCATTCCACTGGATCCCGAGGTAGCGACGCCGGACACGGAAAACATGCAAGCAAACATAGAGGAATTTCTGCAGTGGAGTGAGAAGATACGACAGCAGGAGCTAAGCCACCTATCAACGGTTCAACAGAATCAAGACCAAATCGATCTTGCAATAGAGGTCCAAGCTCAAGATGACTGTCCACAGGAAACAGAGCCGCCAACTGACTCCATTCCACCACATCAAAATGAGATATCGGCTCCAAAAGGAGAATCGCAACCAGATCCACAGAATCAAGACCAACCCCAGCTACTAGAATTACAAGACAAAATACTCGCGGACACCCTGGAGCTAAGGAGCCAGGAAGAACCAATGCGAACTTGTAGTAGAGCTCGAAGCTCAAGATGACTGTCAAGAGAAAATAGAGCCGCTAACTGACGTCATTCCACCACATCAAAATGAGATATCGGCTCCAAAAGGAGAACCGCAACAAGATCCACAGAATCAAGACCAACCCCGTACAGAGGACAGAATAGTAGAATTAGAGAGCCAAATACAGGAGAATAACCGACTGCTAACGCTCCAGAGGAAGCAACTCAGATCGATAACAGACGACTCGATAACAGACGACTCACGGCGCATTGAATGTCAACAGGAAATAGATTTGCTAACTGCCTCCATTCAAAGAGCGCAAAATCAGATATTGGCTCTACAACAAGCATCGCAACAAGATCTACAGCATCGAGAGAAACCCAGCGTGTCAAACATCGGAACCGAGGACATGCTCGACCGCAATCATCCTATAGTGATAGAGGCACCTGTGGCACAAGCATCTTCTGGTCATGCATCAGATGAACGCCCGGCATCCCCCCCACTCTATTCAGCCCCTTTAGCGATAACACTAGACACAATAGGGAGCCGGGAGAACCAAGGCGCACTTGTAGCAGAGTCCGCAGCACAAAGTGGCTTGCCACAGAAAATAGAGCCGTTAATTGCCTCCATTGAACCAGATCAACATGCGAGATCGGCTCTACAACAAGCATCGCATCCAGAGAAACTCGGTGCAGTCTGGAAGACAGCAACCCGATTAAGTCAAGAACGACTACGACCACAAAAATTGTATTTTCTTTTACAAATCTGTCCTCGGCTTCAAGTAGATGAATTTTGTTTGGTAAAAAACGTCCAGCAGTTGGATGACATAAACTGGATCATAACGATGTATCAGGAGTGTCTTAAGAAACAACAATGTGATATTGTGGTCAACAAAGAAAATTTATGGATAGCTGATCTAATGCTTCAAGTTCTCTCTAATATAGCTTATCCGCTTCGAGAAATTGAAGCTTTCATGAGCCGAGCGCCGCAACGACAACTTCGTATTCTTGAAGAAATAGATCCACAATGCAGCCAGTTATTAAAAAGGTGTCCCACTTACCAAGACATTAAAGGCCAGGCAAAGCTACCTCAGTGGATCGTTGAGTATTCTAAAAAACTTGATGCGGCAGGAATGAAATACACACCGACCCCTAGTAATCTGTGGTTAGTCGACTTACTGCTCCAGGTCGACCATAACCGAAAAGCAATGATACCAGTGTTATCAAAGTTATGGGCTCAGCTTCCTGCTCCAAAGGGAGGTGCGGAGCCACGGACATATGAAGAACTATCTGAGGCTCTACAGGACATTTCAAAGCATATTAATGAACTTGATTTAAGGAATTTAGACTTGTATTGGATACCAGAAATAATGCATGACTGCAGATGGAGACATATCGAGGTGTTGCATTTAGATGGAAATCGAATCAGCCACATCCGATCAGAGTCACTCAAGGGTATGCCCCGCTTAAGAACATTGAGTATTCTCAACAACAAATGCCCTTTCTCCGCACCCAAGGATTTCTTCGAATTCTTACCAGCGTTGTCGGATGTGCAGAAGGACAAGCAATGGCTAAAATACGACTCACGTATCGTTCCCGTATGGGGCAAGTTGACGTATAAAAGCATCACTAACCCCCCCGAACAGCCAGACAGCAAAGAAGACTGAATGCAAAAGGCCCCATGAAGGTTCATGGGGCCGCGGAATATAAAGAGGAAATTGTTTAGTAGTGAAGAGCAAACTGGATGTTCAACCCTTGCAGATAGAGGTTCCCTGCCGCAGTGACGCTGTTGCCAACCATCACTTCGTCTCCATATCTGCGGAACATGTTCTGATCGAAAAAGACTTGGAAATCATAGCCTGCAGAACAGTCCAGATACCACTTGTTGCAATCGAGATAGGTGCTCCACCCAAATCCTAACTCAAGGTCAAGGTGGGGTCTGAGACAACCAAGGCCGCTCTGTCTGTTATTGAAGGGCAAGGTCGTTGTAACCCCGGCGTCTGTGGTCGCAGAACTCTCTACTGTCTTCGCTTGTCTGTAACGAGTGTAGAGAATATCGCCCGACCCGCAGCCGTACAGTCTGATCCCTTCGCCCAACATCCAAGACATATCAAGGCCTGTTTTAAAACCAACGGCCCACGAGTTCAGGTTTTGCTGCATCAGATAGGTTCGGACATAGTCAATCTCAGAGGCGTCGGTAGACGAAATCTCCGAGCTGTTGATGTACTGGTTGCTCAATTTCTGCCGAATAAAAGCGGCTCGCATTCCCACAACCGGGTGGAATGTCAGCTTCGTGCCAACATAGTACCAACGCCCAAGGAGAGCATCGACTAAATCAAGGTTGCAGGTCCACTTTGAACTGGCGCTGCTATAACGAGGCGTCGTGAATGTCCCTGAGGCAGCCTGCAGAGCGGTCGCTCCCATCAATGGATAGATAAATCCGATCTCCGAACCCTCTGTGCTCGGCGCATCTTCAGTTTTGTGGTTCGTTCCACGAAACCAAGTATACTCCACAGCTGTATCCCAATTGTCGTAACTATACTGCATCCCGCCGCCAATCTTAAATCCTGGCTTGAAACCGAACTTCTGATTGATCACCTCTCCATTGACAATTGTGTCAACCGCATCGATTTGAGCCTGAGTCTGACTGTCAGAGATTCCAAACTCCATGTTGTCTTGAGAGGCTTGCCAATAGGTAAAACTAGCGTCTGTCCAAACGTCCCAACCACAAACCAACTGAACGGGAGCTGGATGATTGTATGCCGGCATCAAGTTCGGCGCGCCTGGCCCCGGCTCGCAGCAAGGTTTGGACGGACAGGCCGGCCGAGAGCAGGGTTGTTTGACACATGATTTACCATCTGGCTTCCCATTCGCAGCGCCAAATCCAGACGCAGCGGCAAGAAGAAATCCCGCGATCCAAAAAGCGGTCTTTTTCTGTGAATTCATCATTTTGATTTCCTCATTTTAACGAATGGTCCGAGATTAAGCGAAATTTGAAAATCAAGTCAAGCGAATTTTTTTATTCATAGATAACAATCTGACTATTAGTTATTTAAAAAATCAATAGACATTAGGGTAAAAATTTGATATAATTACGGACATGAAGAAGCAGTTATTTACACAAACCCAGTTCGGCGCTCGATCTGTATATGCTGCTGCTTATTTCTATTTTGGCGCTTAAGCGCGCCATTCAACCTTTTCACTATCAGATCCGATTTAAATCCAATAAAAAAAGCTCAAAATAGGAAGAGTGTTGTATGTTATTGAATCAATTGCGAAGTCAGATGGATGCGATTACGGCTGATCTGGTCGCTCTTTTAGCTAAAAGAACTGAGATCGCCCGAGAGATCGCCCTGATTAAAAAACGGGAAGGGTTCCCTATTTTTGATCCAGATCGTGAGAATGAGATTAAATCTCAGGTGCGCGAGCGGGCCTTAATGGGGGGGATTAGCCCTGTAATGATGGAAGAGATCATTCAGATCATTCTCGACTATACTCGAGTTGAGCAAGGCGCTGTATGAAGATCGCTTATCAGGGGATCGAGGGGTCGTTCAGCCACCGGACGTTGGCTCAAATGCCAGGAGTCAAGATCGGGATGGCTACGTTCAGCGCAGTGTATAAGGCGGTCGAGCGGGGCGATGTCGATTTGGGGTTGCTGCCCATAGAAAACACCTTAGCAGGGACCATTTATGAAACGATCGATCTTTTGAGTCAGGGAGATTTGAACATCGTTGGAGAGCTGTATACCCGGATAGAACATAGCCTCCTCGCCCTTCCCGGCGCGAAGATTAAAAAAGTTCTCTCCCACCCAAAAGCGCTCGCCCAGTGTGTGAAGCTGTTTGAAGAGCATCCGGACTGGACGCCGGTTTCTCATTACGACACAGCAGGGGCCGCGGCCGATGTGGCCCGCTTGGGCGATCGATCGCTTGGAGCGATTGCCAACCGTGCGGCGGCAGCTATTTACGGGCTTGAAATTGTCAAGGAGGGGATCCAGGATCACAAAGACAATTATACTCGGTTTTTTCTGATTTCCAAGCAAGAGTCTAAAGGGAAAAAGGGGTCGTTTTGTTTTACGATCGATCACCAGCCTGGAAAATTGGCAGAGATCTTGCATCTTTTTGCCAAAGAGGGCATTAATTTGAGTTATATCGTTTCGAGACCGATTGTGGGTAGGCCGTTTGAGTATCTGTTCTATGTCGATCTAGAGTTCAGGGGAAAATGGCCGCATATTGAAGGAAAATGGTTAGGAACCTATGAAACCATCAGCGACTGGCGCGATTAGCTCAAAAGCGCAAGAAATGAGGGGGCGCGGCATCCGCGTCTATAACTTTGCCGCAGGAGATCCGGTTCTCCAAAACCACCCTCTTCTGATCGAGGCGGCTCAGACGGCGCTCAGAGATGGCTACTGCCCTTATGCCCCGATCGCCGGATTGATCGATCTAAGGCTTGCGGCCGCCCATTGGATGAACCGCCGCTACAAAAGCTCGTTCATTCTCGATGAAGCTGTGGTGACTGCAGGCGGGAAGTTCGGGATTTACGCCGCCCTCCAAATTCTCCTCAAGGAGGGGGACGAGGCGATTATCCCCTCTCCATATTGGGTCTCTTATCCGGAAATGGTTCGGATGGCCTCGGGAACCGCAGTGTTTGTGCAGACCCGGTGGAAGTTAACCCCCGAACAGTTGAGGGAGGCGATCACAGATAAAACCCGAGTGCTTATTTTAAATAACGGCTGCAATCCGACGGGCGTCCTTTATAGCCGCTCGGAAATAGCAGCTCTTCTCAAGATCGCAATCCGCGCTGATCTCACCGTAATTTCCGATGAAGTCTATAGCGAACTCGTCTATGACGGGGCCGAATATGTCTCTTGCGCCTCTTTTCCTGAATACCGCTCAAACCTCTTAATCATTGAGAGCTGCTCAAAAAACTTTGCGATGGCCGGATGGCGAGTCGGATTCGCTTTTGGCCCTCAAAAGCTCATCAGCGAACTGATTGCCCTGCAAAGTCAAAGTACGACCGGCGCTTCATTCTTCAGTCAAAAAATAGCGCTAGCCGCTCTCAAGCACAGCGACGAGATCGGGGCTTATGTGAGATCTGCAATGGATCGGAGACGAAAGTTGTTCTTTGAGACTTACAACCGTCTCATGAAACCCTCTGTAGAACTCCCTCAAGCAGCCGTCTACTACTTTATCAAAGTAGATCGGTGTGAAGAGATCTTAGAGAAGGCCCACGTAGCGCTCGTCCCTGGAGAGGCTTTCGGCGTCGACGGGTACGGCCGCTTGGCTTTTACCGAAACAGAAGAGGAGATCGTCCAAGGGCTTGAGGCGCTATCCAATCAGAAAAACGGCGGGCTCTTTCCCGATTGAAAAGGAGCCGCCCCTCCATTCAACGACTCTTTGGGACACAACTTTTTGGCTAGCCAGCGTCAGATTGACCGCCACACAAAGCCTTGTCGCAGGCTGCAGAATCCTTTTTAACAGTTCGACCATTTTTTCAGATCGGTAGGGAGCCTCAATCCAAATGTGGGTTCCCGGCCGTTTTTCTAGTTCGCGCACTTTCGCCTCAAGGTCGGGAAGTTCTCTCGGCAAATAGCCGTGGAAAGAGAACAGCTGGCCGCCAAAGCCGGAGAGTTGAAGAGCGATGACAATCGATGAGGGGCCGACGAAGGTCGAAACGGAGAGATTCTTCTGATGGGCAAGCCACACTAAATCAGCCCCAGGATCGGCGATGCAAGGGAGTCCCGCATCGGAGATCAATCCCCAAACCTCTCCCCTCTCAATCGGTTTGAGCAGCTCGTGAAGCTCTTTCGTGTGCTCATTGAGGATCGCAAGGGGCATTTTTGCCATGTCGTCATGCGAAAGGAACTTGCGCAAATAACGGCGGGCCATCTTATCGCTCTCGGCAATAAGTCCTTGGATGGAGCAAACCGCTTCGCGCACACTCAGAGGGAAAAAGGGTTCTATCGGAAGCGATTCGTCAAGAAGGTTCGGAAGGAGAAAGAGCTTACCTAACATGGATCGAGCCCCGGAAAAGATCGAGAAGAGCCCAATATTGGGTGGAATTAGATCGAGAAAGAAACTCGATATCGAAGAGCTTCTCCAGTCCTCTCCGGAAATAAGGGGCGCCCAGGCGGGCTGCCTGGCCGGTCCGCTTTTCCAACGTTTTTGGCCAAAGTTTGGGAAGATATCGGTTCCATTGATCGGAAGGGATCTTCTCCTCCATAAGGGTGGCGAGCGTAAGCCCCAAATGGAGCTGATTGCGCAAGGCGGGAACAAGGCTGTGAAAAACGCTCGAATCCAGCGAGGGGAATGCCCCCCCCTCCCAAATCACCTCCTCGGCCGTCTGCCAAAGACTCGCCATCCGGCTGGCGGGAGAAATAGCTAGGATCTCTTCGCGGCCAATTGACGGTTTATCTCCCACATAACAGATCAATTTATCGATCTCGCTTTCGAGCAGCGCCGGATCGACCCCCAGCCGCTCAAAAAGGAGCGGCGCCGCATCAGGAGCCAACCTTTTGCCAGCCCCCTTGGCTCGATCGGCCAACTGTTCGGCAAGCCGCTTCTCCCTATCCCACGGTTTTTCTTCAAGCAGATCAAGGACAACCCCCTCTCTCTCCACAACGGCGGTCAAACTCGCTGTTTTGGAACGGGCGCCAAATAGGACATATCCGCCACGATGGCTTAAGTGAGCGGAAAGGGCCTCCAACTGCTTTTTGGAGAGCTTTTCCGCCTCATCGAGCACCACAACCGATTCGCCGAGAAGGCTTAAGCTCTGCATAGCGTCTAAACAATCGCGCAAATCGCAATCGACTCCGCTGAAGCGGACAGGCGAAATACAGAGATGCGAGAGGATCAGATCGAGCGCTTTTGCCCGCTCGAAATCATCGGGGATTGCGACGAGATAAAGACGGCAAAGGAGCTGGGGCGCCGCGCTCGCCAGGTGCTTTTGGAACGCTTTCAGGTTCTGATATTTCATAACCCCCAAACAAAATCGACTTCTAACTTGATTTCAGGATGCAAGCTGTGATGGACGGGACAATCGAGAGCCGCCTTCTCCAATTTTTCCCGCGCTACCGGATTGGGTAGCGCGGCGCTCCGAATCCGGACGATCAGCCTGCCGATCCTTCGACTGCCCGAAAGGGCCATCTCTTTTTCAACCTCCGCCGTCATCCCCTTCAAATCGACCCCGAGCTTTCCCGCCTGGATCGCCATCAACGTCACCATACAAGAGCCTAAACTCACAGCCACAAGATCGGTCGGAGAAAAAGCCTCCCCCTTCCCCATGTTGTCCTTCGGAGCATCCGTCTGAATCTTCGCGCCCGATTCATGCGTACACTCTGTGTGCAAATCGCCTAGATAGAGAACCTTCATTTTGGTCATAATCACCTTCTTAACTGGACATTGGCCATTTCTCGGCGCTGCGTGCAGCGCCGAGAAATGGCCAATGTCCAGTTAAACACAAGAGTTGCATTTTTGTCGGATCTTTTTTATAGTTGACCCTCAAGAAATGAGGAAGGTGTCAAATGATTTATATGCAACCAGCCGTGGATCTGGGGCACGAGGTTATGAACAATGTCCGCAACAGCGTTATTTCCCCTTCAGAACTTCAAAAAAGAGAGAATGCAAAAAAAAGGTGGGAGTTCGTCAAAGTGGCTTGTATCGTCGGAGCTGTTGTCTCTTTGATTTTTTTTGCAAGCATTCCAACTTTTTATCAATTTATTACAACTACGATCTGTTTATTTATGGATCGTGAAATATATATAGTTGCTGATAATATATTGAATATTCTCCGTAAACCTCTTGTGGAAGGGTGGGCGAAGGTCTCAAAAGAAAATGGCTACAAGCAACTGGGGGAGAGAACCTATGTCGCAGAATCGTTAATTCGATATTTTGATTGTAATTTTGAGAATTTTATAAATTTTTTTAGCAAACTTGACGCAAATGATAAATATCGAATAGAATGGGCGCAGAAATGTTATTCAGGAGAAATAGATGACTACACCAAGTATAAGTAATTCCTCCCCAGATGTGCAGAAGATCCCAAATCTAGGAGCGGAGGAGTTCAAAACCTCTGCTACTACCGGTATTGCGCTGGTTCAACGGGCCTGTTTAGTAACAGGCGCCGTAGCGGCCCTTTTATTCGTGATGCTCCCTCAATTTTTAACTTTGATTGTGGGCGGACTGCTGGGCTTTGGCGCGAGAGAACTCTATGTAGTAGCCAGGAATACTCAGGAAATAATCGATCAGCCAACAGTGCAGGAAAAAATTCGAAATGACAATAGTGCTTTACGCGCGCATCTTGAAAAAGATACTTATGCGATGAATTACCTTGGGGTGTTCAGCAATCTGCGCATTTCGTGTTCACAGTAAGGGAAAAATCTCCTGAAAAAGGGATCGACTCGGAAGGCAAAACGGCCTCCGAGTCGGGCAGAGGGTTATGTGTCCTTCTGGTCAGTCCGCACAAACCGGGCGAGCGGGGCTTTCAGAAAATTTTCTGGCCTGACTTTAATCTCAACGCCAGACTGCTTGAGTAGTTCTTGAATCTCTGTACTGGGAAGCTGATCCATTTTGCACTGCTTCCAACGGGCTTGGGGTTTCTTATGATTTATAATCAATGTCCATTGCTCCAGACTTAACGTGTTAGCCTGAATTTGAAAATAATCCTTGATCGTCGGGACAAGCGGACATAAAACTGTCTGCACAAAAACATCTGAAACCTTTCCGTTCGACTGCAGCCAAAATTTCTTCAGCTCCTGCACCCCAGCCAAAGCCGTAGCAGCAGAGCCTTCTACCGGCACCGTAGAAATCTTTTTCCATTTAGAACAGAGCGCCTGGGCCGCCAAACCCGCATCCACATTCGCTCTAATTTCTAAAGACCCAAAGCCTATCCCTTTGCTTAGCCCTTGAAATCTCTCCCAAACGTCCGCAACGAGCTCACTCGCGTTCGCCTGTACCGATCCGATCCGAGACGCCTCCTCCGATTGTTGCAGTTGGGAATCGATGATCAACTCATGTCCGTCTTTTCCCTCCCTATGAAGGGACAGAACGGAAGGGATCGCAATGGCAAGTGGTTGTGGTTGTAGTTGTGGTAGTGAATTCATAAAAATCTCCTCGTTGATTGATTAAACTGGACATTGTCCAGCGCAAGAGGGAAGAGGATAAATCAAGAAAAGATTTTATGCAACTGGTTCTGTTGCAGGCTCTGCTGGCGGCGTTTCATGCCCCATCAGTTCTTGCGCCAGTTTCCGGTAGTCGAGCGATCCGTTGCAATGGCTATCGTAGAGCGTGATGGGTTTGAGGTGGAGCGGCGCCTCTGCGAGCCGGATATTTTCCCGAATGACTGAGGTGCAAACTTTCCCTTCAAAGCGGGAACGGAGTTGATCGAGAACCTCTGTCGAGTGTTTGGTCCGGTAATCTACGCGGCAAGCGAGAATCCCTGTGATCTCCAGGCGGGGATTCAATCTTTGTTTCACCAAGTTGATGGTTCGAAGGAGTTGCACAAGTCCGTGGAGCGCCATGACATGAGCCTCGACCGGAACCAACACCTCTTTGGCCATCGTCAAGGCATTGAGCGAGAGGATCCCAAGCGTGGGGGGACAGTCGATGAGGACATAATCCCAAGGTTTATTCTCAATCGCCTCTAGTTTGTTTTTGAGGATGCTCTCCGAGGCAACTTCGTTCGCAAGGGCCTTTTCGACCCCGGAGAGGAGGACCGATGAAGGGATAATCTGCAGGTTGTCCACATCCGTTTTCTCGATGATATTTTCGAGTTTTTCTTCCTCAGTCAGGACGTCGAAAAGCCCCTTGCCCTTGTCCTTGAAGCCGTACCACATTGACGCGGATGCCTGCGGGTCTAGATCGATCAGTAGAACTTTTTTGTGAGCCTCAGCCAGGGCGGCAGCCAAATTCACCGCCGTCGTCGTCTTGCCTGAGCCCCCCTTTTGGTTGACAATCGCTATGGTACGCATACAAACACCTCTTTCTCCCTCACATATAGAAGTTTCTTGACTCTATATCAAGGAAAAATTCAACGGCGCCCCTTTTTTCTTTCGATTTACCTCTGCTTCTGATAAGCTCTCCGAATGAAAATCGAGGAGAGTGTATGTTTCAGATCGACCTGAGAGGAAAAAAAGCTTTGATTGTGGGAATTGGCGACGACCAGGGATTTGGCTGGGCGATCATGAAGGCGCTCGCCGAAGCGGGGGCGGAGATCCTCATTGGGACATGGGCTCCGATCGTTAGGATTTTTAAGGGATCCTGGGAAAATGGGAAATTCGACGAATCGAGACGCCTCAGCGACGGGACGCTCGTGACCTATTCTAAACTCTATCCGATCGACGCCGTGTTCGACAAGATGGAAGACGTACCTCAGGAAGTGAAGGAAAATAAACGATACGCCGAACTCTCCGGATACACGATCTCCGATGTAGCGCGCCAGGTTGAAGCCGACTTTGGGAAGATCGATATCCTCGTCCACAGCTTGGCCAACGCCCCCGAAGTCAAGAACAATCTCCTCGACACTTCGCGAAAAGGGTACCTCGCCGCAATGAGTTCGTCTGCCTACTCGTTCATCAGCCTCCTCGCCCACTTCGGCCCCATCATGAACTCAGGCGGTTCAGTCCTCTCACTCTCTTATATCGCCTCTGAGCGGGTCATTCCCGGCTACGGCGGAGGAATGAGCTCTGCCAAAGCCGCGCTTGAAAGCGACACACGGACTCTTGCTTGGGAAGCGGGACGAAAATGGAATATCCGGGTCAACGCCATTTCAGCCGGCGCCCTCCGGAGCAGAGCTGCAAGAGCGATCGGCATGATCGACGACATGATCGCCTACTCCAAAGCCAACGCCCCTCTGACTAAAGACCTCGAAGCAGAAGAAGTAGCCGCAGCAGCAGCCTTCCTCTTATCCCCCCTCGCCTCCGCCGTCACCGGCGCCATCGTCTATGTCGACAACGGCATGCACGCTATGGGCCTTGCTGTCGATAGCACCGCACTTCAAGGCAACGAAAAATACTCAAAACCGATCGTGACTGCTTAAACTGGACATTGGCCACAGATTGAGCAGATTGTCCGCGGATGTGTGAGAAATGCGGGTTAAAGCTTTACTTTATTTCCCAGTTTGTGGTAGGCTGCTTCCCCAAATGGAGGAGTTGTTTATGACAACAACAGCAAATGTAAATTCAAGACCTGCAAATCAACAGAATGTGCCACAACAAGTGGATCAAACCGCAAATCCTCTCTACGAGCAGATCGAGAATGTCGTTAGAGGGGCTCTTCGCGACATTCCACCAAGTCAAAAGGTAAATTTACTTGTAAGATCAGCAGAAGGGCACCTACAGATGGACGCCCCTTATGTTTCGATCCAGTCTATAACCGACGATTCCCAGCGACCACCACAGACGGTGGTATTATTGCCGCCTGCTTTCAACCCCAAGCCACGATCCTCCCACAGTGAACTGGGCGATGATATAAAGTCCTCAGAGGATGCCGACAGCAATGCTTCAGCAGCAGTCACCTCGTCGCTAATCAACCAAACTATCAATCAGATTTACCACGACTCTTCCGGAAATTTCTATCGCATTATGGGGTCCCTCCCACGGCCAGAGGCCTACCGGCAGAAGTTGGAAGTCGCCGCTCAGCAAATCGCGGACCTAACCATGAAGCTCAAAGGCAAGTGGGGGATTTTGAAGTACGCTCTTCAAAAATTTTTGACCCCTCAGCAATTTGAGAGGTGTGTAAAAATACAGAACCGTTATGATTCAACAATCACTGTGGATGCACAAACAATACGAAAAGAAGTGACTCTCCTTCTTCAAGCTGCGGAAATAGGTGTTCACATATCTTTCGATCATTTTAAGTGGCTTGATACAGCGTGCCAGTCTTTGAGTCTAGTACTCAACACGCTGGATGAGGATTTTTTTCAGCCGTTGATCTCATCTAAACTGACCAGTGAACCTCTCTTCCAAGGAGTCATTGACGAATACTTGAGTTTGTTGGAGCAGTTCAATGCAACCGTGACAACAAACAATTCTTGGGAGGTTTTTCGTCAAACTATCTTCTTCCATAGCACGATGTACTCTTTTGGGCAAAGAATCGTGGCTCACATCCCTGACGGAGATATGGAGAGGTTAAAAGACTTTTTTATATTAACAAAAACATCCATCTACAGAAAAATGAATATTCCTGCCGACTTACTCGCATGGCTTAAAGCTCCTAAAAGGGCAGAGAAGGGGCCCGCAGACACAATGAGCGACGCTGTTCTCGAAGAGATGAATAAGAGAGCCGTACAGCGTGCTGGGGGAGTTCGGCCGGGGTTTCTGCAACCTTTCTACGAAATCCCACAGCGAGAGTCTCTTTGCGCTAGAATGCATCGCTTGGTGTCCAGAAATATATTCCGGATCGCCGCAACCGCTGTTTGTTGCATCGGATATGTTTGGACGCTCACACACTTGATTTCACCAAGGCGTCCTGCTGCCACCACATAATATGTATCACACCGCCGGCCGTACAGCCGGCGGTGCAAAAAATCATATGTCATCTAGGCCATAAGATTACACCCCACCCTAACCCACAGTCACTGTAATCTGGGCTGCCCCTGATCGTCTCAGCGTCCTCAGCCCGATTTGCCAATCGTAGGCTTCATACCCCTTGCAGGTTTGCGAGGGGCGGTTGGCCCGAAAGATATGGCCGCAAAAATCGCCTGCTCCTTGGGTGAGATCGAACCGCAAAGCGATTGTCTCTCCGGGCGTTTGAATCGATATCCGATCTCCGAGTCGAAACACGGTCGCTTTACGGCCTTCTACACATAGCTCTGTTTCTGGCGATCTGTCGCAATAAAGCGCCGCCTCAAACAGATCGCCTCGTCCCATCTCCACCCCTTCGGGAAGATCAAAGACAAGCCCTTTGCCGACGAGCGAGTGGAGGCTCGATCCTGGCCAAAAATAGCGGAAGGCGGTCTCAGGGACTTGAGTGGGCGTGTAGGTGAGGGGAAAAAGGGGGGCGGCGAGGAGCTGATGGGGGTGATCTTTGAGGAGCCGGGGCGAATAGCGCCCTTCGGCGAGGAGCCACTCAATCGGGTTCGGGCGGGGCTCCCCTTTTTCTTGCGCATCGAAGCGGGCGGGCGCCTTTAAGAGTTGAAGAGTGGGGTCGTAGGGGATCTCAAAATGAGTTTGGCCTGCGAGCTGCGCGGTGATGATCCAGTCTGTCCATTCAGCAGGAGAGAGTTCGGCAGGATCCTGAGGCAGGAGGGGCTCGCCGAGGCAGGCGCGGCGCCGGTTTTCCCATGCTGGTTTTTCGGGACGCTTCGAGAGGGCTTTCCGGAGGCTCTCTTCGATGAGGGGGCGGAGATCGCCGAGGACGGGGGAAAAAAGGCGGAGTAGATAAATCAAGATGGGGGCGATTCGAAGGGGCGCCTGAAAGTCGTGGCAGCGGGGATAATCGTGAAGATAGAGAGGAAACTGGCCCTCTTGGGTCTGAAAAGGGAGGAGTCTGGCGATGAGATCTTTCCCTTGTGTGATGCTCTCTGCCGTTTTTTGCCGAAAGAGGGCAAGGGCATAACAGAAATTCTCGTAGAGAGGGATGGCGTCAGAGGTCTCTTCGTTGGGAAAGAGGTGGACAAAACGGGTGCGGGGACTGAGCCGCTGACTGGCCGCAGCGATCGCAAGATCAATGGAGCGGGTCTGCTTTTTAAACGCTTCAGTTTGCATCGCGGATCGCTATTTGGAGGGCGTGAATGATCCCTAACTCTTCCGTCGGCGGGGCAATGAAGGTGGCGACTTGCTGCAAACTCTCGGGAGCGTGGGCCATCGCAATTTTAATGTCGGCAACGTTGAGGAGGCTAATGTCATTTTCATCGTCCCCGGCGGCGATGACTGTAGCTCCTCGCCCTTTGAGCTGCAAGACGCGCGATAAAGAGAGCCCTTTGGAGGCTTTGCTGTCTGTGACGAGGAGGATGTAAGTCCCCGCTTCAAAGGGGTCGCGAATTTTGGCCACTTCGAAAGAACCGAGAGCCTTCAGTCTCCCCGCAATCAGATCCATTCTCGCCTCTTTGCCAAAACACTTGATCAAGGGAAAGCTCTTCAAATTCATCTCCTCATAGCGACCCGCCTCCCTCCACTTCTCTGGCTGCCTTTGTTGCAAATCGATCAAATAATCGCGATCTTCATAAGAGAAACGCTCCGGCCGCCAGTAGCAAAAATCCCCCTCCTCGTAACCGGCGTAAATTAAAAAATCGCTGTCAATCCCCTCATAGGCCTTCTCGACGAGGGGGATGGCCTCCCTTGAGATATAGGATTTAAAGAGGAGTTTTTTATGGGGCATCTCGAGGGCAAGCGATCCATTCTGGGCCAAAAATATGTAGGGAAAATCAAACTCAGTCAGGGCCATTGCCGCAAAAGCAAACGGCCTGCCGGTCGCAAGCGCAATTCTCCACCCCTCCTTTTGCAAATGACGTAAAAACAGAGCGACCTCAGTAGGGACGCTATATTTAGCAAGCGTAAGAGTCCCATCGATGTCGAGAGCAATCCAACCTTTCGAAATCATAGGTACAGATTACACGGTTTGCGAGCTTCCGAGAAGAGTTATTTTTCCAAAATGGGATGTAAACTGGACATTGGCCAGATAAAGAATGTATTAAAAAATTTTTCTTGCACGAATTGCGGCAAATGACGTATACATCTGTATCGCATTTTTGAAGTTTTCATTAACCTGCCCTCCGGCGTTAGTCAAGCCAGGGGCTAACTTAAAGAGAGGTTTCTATGTCGTCATCGATTCCAGCGTCATCACCAACAGGCACACCGCCGGCGGCGGATTGGGGAGAGTTCGTCAATCCATACGTGGTTTGGGTCGGCAACAACACCTTCAATCAGGTCAAAGACTGGTTTTTAGTGCAAGCGACGGGGCCAGAATCCAAACGGGACGGCACTTTGTCCAAAATTGCGAGGATTTTTGCCTTGGTTCTCGCTTCTATCGTTCTCTTGCCGTGGGCTTGCATCAACAGCGTCTCCAGTTGGTTCCAGCCAACGCCGCCGCTCCCAAATAAAAGTGCGTCGAGTGTACAAGTGAACACAGAACCTCTGATCGAAGTCTAGCCATATAAGATCTGAGACCCGCGAGTCGATTCGCGGGCTTTTTTCCTTTGCCAAGAAATAGGGAATTTCCCATAGTAGGTGCATGCCCATTTACGTTCCAGACGAACAAGGGGAGCTGACGGCTCTCGATCAGGTGACGCTCGGCGTCGCCCAAGCGACTTCCACAATGCCGGCCAGCGATCCCGGCAATTTGGGGGCGGCTTTCGGGAAAATGATCCTTTCGCTCATCGCAGTAGTCGTTCTCCTTTTGGTCTCCTATTGGTTCCTCAAGCGCCTCGTCCAAAATCGGCTCCAAAAAGGGGTCGGAGACGCCGCGATCCAAATCATTGAGAAGCGGATGATCAGCCCGAAAACGGTACTCTACCTCATTGAGGTCGACCACAAAAGAATTCTTGTCGCCGAGTCGCACTTGGAGATCAAGCGGCTCGAAGGATTTGAGATAGGTGACAGCCGTTCATAGAACTTTTTCTAAAAATTCGACCATACACTGTACCGCGTAGTCGACGTCTCCGTCCAGGTGGGCGGATGACATAAACCACGCCTCATGAGAAGAGGGGGAAATGTAGATCCCTCGCTCAAACAGGTAGCGGAAAAAACGGATGAAAGTCTCTTCATCCAGAGATTTTAAATCCTCTTTAGAGCGGATTTGTTTGGGGCCAAAAAAGAGGTTGAACATCGATCCTTTTTCCTGCAGACAGGCGGCGGTTCCTGTCCGGAGGAGAGCTTCCCGAAGCGGGAGGGTGAGCCGCTCGGTCTTTGTCTGCAGCCGCTCATAAAAACCTCTCTCCTCAATCTGGCAAAGGGTCTCCCAGCCGCCTCTCATCGCAACTGGATTGCCAGAGAGGGTTCCCGCTTGGTAGACTCCGCCAAGGGGCGCTAGGGCGTCGAGAATTTTCGCCTTGCCGCCGACTGCGGCAGCGGGAAATCCTCCTCCAAGAATCTTTCCTAAACAGGTGAGGTCCGGATCGATCGAATAGAGCCCCTGGGCACAGCTCAAGCCGAGTCTAAAACCGGTGATCACTTCATCGAAAATGAGAAGAGCGCCTGAGCGGGCTGTCTCTTCGCGGAGCATCTCGAGAAATCCCTCTTCAGGCAAGACGACTCCCATGTTGCCAGTGACCGGCTCCAAAATCACAGCTGCGACTTGCGCAGCGAGGGGCGAGGTGCGGAAAAAGGAGCGGACGGCATGGAAATCGTTGAATGGGAAGCAGAGAGTGTCGGCGATCGTGCTGAAGTTGACCCCTTTTGATGTGGCCAGGGGGTTTAGGCTAGCCACGCCGGAGCCTGCTTGAATCAAAAGCGAATCGGCGTGCCCGTGGTAATGGCCGGTGAATTTGAGGATCTTTGGCCTCTCCGTAAAGGCGCGGGCGAGCCGAAGAGCGGTCATCACCGCTTCAGTCCCTGAGCTGACGAAGCGGAGCTTTTCAACCGACGGGACGAGGTCCACGACTTTGGCGGCAAGGCGCTCTTCGATTTCGGTCGCGATGCCGAAGGAAGAGCCTTTACGCACCTGTTCGCACACCCCTTTGACGACTTGGGGGTTGGCGTGGCCGAGGAGCAGGGCGCCCCAACTGCAGCAAAAGTCGATGTAGCTGTTGCCGTCGGCGTCAATGATCCGGCCGCCCGATCCCGATTCGACAATCATCGGGGGCATGCGAAGATGACGGAACGAACGGACGGGCGAACTGACGCCGCCGGGAATGACGGCGCAAGCCCTGTCATAAATCTGCTGGGATTTCGGTCTGAGCATGACGGGGTATTATGCCCAAAAAGATTTTTTTTGACGAACAGTTTTTGTTCCGGCACAATCCGCTCTTAAGATGAAACGTCTTTTCGCTCTCTGCACTCCCCTTTGGCTCTCCGCGATCCCCTATGAGGTGCAGATTGTCGGTCTAGACGATCCGGCAGCGCTCAAATCGGTCATCGATGCATCCGATCTATTCGCGCTCCAAGAGCGCCCCCCCGCCTCCATCAATGGAATTCGCTACCGGGTTGCCGGCGATATCCCCGGTGTACTCAAAGTGCTCCGCGCCTATGGATACTACGATGCGAGCATCGCCTCCAACGTCGCGGTTGAAGAAGATCAAGCCCAAGTCACCCTTGAAATCCATCCTGGGCCACAATACCGTTTGAGTTCCTACCAAATATTCCGCGGCGATTGCACAAAACCTGCAGAGGTGTGCTGCTGCGAGCCGTTCACGCCAGAGAGACTCGGCTTAACTCTCGGGAGCCCTGCCCTTTCGGTGAATATCGTCAATGCTGAGCTGAATCTGTTATCGGAGCTGGCCCGGTGCGGCTATCCCTTAGCGAGCGTAGACAAGCGAAAAGTGGTTGTCGATATGGAACACAAACAGCTCGAAGCAGCCGTTTGCATTGACGAGGGGCCCCTCTCCGCCTTCGGGCCGATGTCGATCTTTGGCTTGAAAACGGTCCAACCCCGCTATGTGATGAGGCGGATTGCGTGGAGAGAGGGAGATCTGTATAGCTCCGATGAGGTGGAGGAGACGCAAAAAAGGCTCCTCAACAGCGATCTATTCAGCTCCGTTTTGATTTCCCATGACGGGCAGCTCGATGAGAACGGGCAGCTCCCGATCCGGATGCGGATCGCTGAGGCGAAACACAGACAGGTGACGCTCGGCGTTTTTTATGCGACCGTCGACGGGCCAGGAGGGACATTTACATGGACTCATCGAAATTTGCGAGGAATGGGAGAGATCGTGAGTCTCGACGGGGAATTTTCCAAACGGTATTTAGCAGGGACTCTCACATACAAAAAACCCGATTTTTTAGCTCTTAACCAAAGTTATCGGGCGGTAGCGCAGATCGAAAGACAGTATATCCACCCGTTCATCGCCTTCACCTACAGGGGAGCCAACTATCTCGACAAAAAGATAGACAACCGGCGCAATGTGTCAGTCGGCTTAGAGGTGCAACACGTCAATGTGGCCAATAGCGCACAGAACGGAACTTACCTACTGGTCGACGTCCCCCTTTTTTTTCGCTACAACACAGCCGACGATCTCTTCAACCCAAGCCAAGGCTATTCGATCGTCTACCAGCCCCATTTCTTCCAGTCGCTCGAGCACGGACGCCAGCACTTTATCAAACAGAGACTCACGACCACTTTTTATATCCCCGTCTGGAAAAAATGGTTGATTTTCGCCGGGAGAGTCCAAGTCGGCTCGATCGCAGGAGCAAGACAAGAGTTCGTCCCCCTCCCCATCCTTTTTCTAGGCGGCTCTGAGGACGATTTGCGAGGCTACAGATACATGACTGTAAGCCCTTTGAATGAACACCGGAAACCGTATGGCGGCAGATCGGCCATTTTCCTCACCGCAGAGACCCGGTTCCGTTTTGGAGAAAAGATTGGGATTGTCCCGTTTGCCGACTTTGGGACTGTGACCTTTAGCGAACTCCCCACCGTCGACGCCGAATGGTTCAAATCGGTTGGCGTCGGGCTCCGCTATTTTACTTTTTTCGGCCCCCTTAGGTTTGATGTGGGTTTCCCTCTCGACCGGAGGAGAGGGGTCGATCCGGCGTTTAGAATGTATGCATCGATAGGACAGACGTTTTGATGAAAAAGATAATCATTTGGGCCTTAGCGTTTTTTGGGGGGTTAGCAGGAATTTATTCGGTCGTCCAAAGCGAGATCGGGAGAAATTTCGTCCGGAGCCGATTGACAGCTGCGTTGAAAGAGTCTGGCTTTGAGGTGAAAATCGGTCGGATCGACGGGACGATCCCCCATCAGCTCGATCTGAAAGAAGTGGATATTCGGGGCCAAGGGATCGATCTCCGCTTCCAGGAGATCTCTCTTAGGCCGGTGCTGTGGCGGCTCTTGAAAAAAGAGATCGCCTTCAACAATATCCATGCGCGCGGAACGCTCGATTTCGATGGGAAATTCAGAATCAACGCCAAGCGGGCGTTTTTCAAGGGGGATGTCGATGGGTGGAGCGGTTCGGTCCGGTTCGACCGGAAAAAAAACGGAGCCTTTTTTTGGGTGAAAAGAGAGTCATTCAAAGCCAAAGGAAGGGCAGTTTTTAGCCCCAACTTTGAATTGCTCTCGTCGAATATCCAGATCGGACGCTACGCCCATATTGAGATTGAGAGGGGGCAAGGGGGATATGTGGGGACGGTTGAATGGATTTGGAATGGAGTGAAGGGACAAGGCGAGGCGCTCTTCAAAGAGCGGAATCTAACAGGGACTTTAACGGCAGAACCGTCCGCTAAAGCGAAGTTTAATGTGACGATTAGACCCGACTGGACCCTTGTCGGCACCTCCGAGCTCAACATCGAAAATCTCCAGTCGCTCCACCTCATTCCCGACTTGTACGGCAAACTGCAAGGACGGGCCGTATTCAATGTGGCTGGGGGGCTCCATTTGGACGTAACGGCGCTCGATGTGTACTATAAGACGCTCTACGCTGAAAAAATTTCGGTCTATTCCGATCTTGAGGATCCGTTCCGTAAGTGGAACGGACTCCTCGACGTCGAGGCGGAAAAATTGAAGTGGCGCCATTTGGAGCTCGATACGGCAAGTCTTGAAACCAAAAGCGGAAAAGATAAAAGACCGTTCAAACTGTTTGCCGAAGGGAATTTAAGACACCCGTTCGAGCTTCGAATGGATGGGACTTGGGAAGATGGGATTACAGTTGATGTGGCCCATTTTGGGGGCCGATTTTTAGACACCCCGTTCCAAATGGAACAGCCGATCCGTTTCGTCGGCAATCGGGACGTTTTCCGACTGCCCGGGGCCTCCTTTACGGTCGGCGGAGCGACAGCCTTCATTGGGATCGACCGGGAAGGGGAAAAGACCGACGCCCAAATCCGCTGCAACGGGATCCCCCTCGATTTTCTCTCGTTCAATCCCCTTGAGGTCAAAGTCGCCGGAACATTGGATTTAGACGCCCAAATCCAAGAGAGAAAGGGCCGGCTCCAAGGGACGCTCAAAGGATCGGCCAGCCAAACAGAGCCGTTCAAAGCGCACGGACATTTTGAAGGGAATTTTGACAAAGACCGGCTCCATTTGATAGGAGATCTTGCCGTCCGGAAAACTCCCCTGCTTGATTTTGATCTGTCGATCCCGATCTATGTGTCCATTTGGCCTTTCGAGGCGAAAGTCTTCGCTCATAAAGAGAGCCAGGGGCGGATCGCCCTGAACGGACGGATAGAAGAATTCCTCGATTTTTGGGATCTCGGCCCCCACCGGCTCGAAGGCGAATGCAAAGGAGAGATCCGCTTTCGAAACACGCTCTATCGCCCACTCGTCGAAGGGAAAGTTTTTTTTACAAACGGCTTTTATGAAAATTATTACACAGGCGCCCTGCTAAAAAATATCGAGGCCCATCTCCTCGCGGAGAAAAATAAAATTTTTCTCCGCGATTTTAAAGCGGAAGACGGGGAAGGCTCGGGGACAGTGAGCGCCAGTGGAGAGCTCGATCTGTTACAGTCCGATCACTACCCCTTCCGCCTCGACGCCGCTTTGACCCATTTTCAATTTCTCGAGATCGATCTCGTCAGCGCAGCTGCCAACGGAAACATCCAGATCGAAGGGAACGCCCTTTCGGCTATTGCCAAAGGAGATATTCACATCGAAAAGTGCGATCTCACCATCCCCGACCACATCGCAAGGCCTTTGCCCAATCTCGACGTCGTCTACCGAAACCAGATCCATCCTACCTTGCCGCCTGAAAACAGCTACAAACCCTACCCTCTCCACCTCGATCTCCACGTGTTCGCCCCGACCGATGTGTCGATCTCAGGAAGAGGCCTCAGCTCCAAATGGAGAGGAGATCTCCACCTCGGCGGCACTTATACAGCTCTCGCCGCCAAAGGAAAACTTGAATTGATTCAAGGGGAATTCAACTTCTCCAGCCGGAGCTTTAAACTCAGCGACGGATCGCTCACCCTGTCTGGCAAAGAACACCAATTGCCCTATTTAAATATCGCAGGCTCCATGGAGACCAAAGGGATCCTCATCACCGCTAGACTCAAAGGGCCCTTGAACGACCCCCAGATCACCCTCCAGTCCTCCCCTCCCCTCCCCCTCGGTTCCATCATGTCGTACCTTTTGTTCGGCCAAGACATCTCAGAGATCGGCGGTTTCCAAGCCCTGCAGATCGCCACATCGCTCGCCAGTCTCGCCGGCGCCGGACCCGACGTGATGGAGAACACCCGTAAATCGCTCGGCGTCGATCGATTGAGAGTCATCACCGATCCCACCGGAGAAGGAGGGGAAACAGTCGCCCTCCAAGTCGGCAAATACGTGTCAAAAGGGGTGCTAGTCTCCTTCACGCAAGGAACCGAAGAGAGCAGCACCAACATCAGCGTCGAAATCGAACTCAAAGACAACTTCGTCTTCCAAATCGAGAGCGATCAACGGCAAGAACAGGGGAAATTCACCCTGAAATGGAATTTAAACTATTGATTTAATTCCCCTGCCCGGTTAGAATTTGATCCTTCATAAGCCTTGACTATTCAGTGGTCTAAGGTTAAAGTATTTGGTCGTATGGCGCGTTTAATCCGTGAGATCTATCATGGGAGTGCGCTATTGAAAAAGGAGAGGTTATGTCGACAATCACAGGTGAACTCGATGATGAAACAAAAGCAGTGGGTGGCTGCTCGCCCGCTGTTTTAGACGCTAAGATGCACGTTGACGAGATGAAGGCGGTTAGCGACTTTTACAATCCAACCGTCATCCAGAAAACGGTCTCCCAGATCCCTTATGTAACAACCCCTACCCTCTCCGAGACTGACAAATCTCTTGACGAAAGGATGTCTCTAGTCAAAGTCGAATCGGATTTGATGGCCTACGTCGATCAGTTGAAAGCCGCCGAAGCGCAGATGGCCGGAACCGACGCCGCTGAATCTACACCGGAGGAGCCCAATTTCCCCTTCCTCGCATGGGAAGCGCTGAAAGTAGGCCTCGCCAAAGAAAAAGCGACGAATGACCAGATCGCTCGGCACATTGCAGAAATCGAGAAGGGTCAAAGAGAAATTAGTTTGCTCCTCCAAGTGACAACTGAGCTCAACGGGATCAAAGATGAAGGGGGCGAAATGTCCCAGAAGTTAAAGGGTCTCTTGATTGAGCTGAAAGAGAGTGGGATCGAGCTCTGGAAAGGAGAGGGGGGATCGTTGAGTAAGGAGGAGATTTCCAAACTCAAATCGGCGACCAGCTCACAGGTAGAGCAGCTGAGATCGAATATCCAGATCATTTTTTCGACCAAAGTGCAGATGTTGATTCAGAATATTGCAACCATCCTGGAAGTGGTCAGGGGCATGATCCAACAGAACTCTAGGCTTATCAATGCAACACTAAAGCCGCCAGGACATTAAGGATGAGTACAGCTCTTTCTGAAGAAGAGGTCGAACGGTTTTACGCCTACGGCTTTGCCCACTATGGGTCAGGCAACTGGGGCGAGGCGGCCGACACGTTTCGGGTTCTTTGCCTTCGGCGGCCCATGGAGCCCCGGTTTTGGTTTGCCCTCGGCGCCACGCTGCAAGAGGCGGGGAGCTATAACGAAGCGCTCCACTCGTGGGCCATGGCGGCCCTCTTAAAAAGGGAGGATCCCTATCCCCACTTCCACGCCGCAGAGTGTTGTTTTTCGCTCCGAATGGCGCAGGATGCAGCTAAGGCGCTTGCCGAATCGGAGATGAGAGTTCGCTCCGATCCGGCCCACCCTTTGAATCCGAAAATAGGTCTACTCAAGCGGCAGTGGAGATTGTGATATGGGATACATAGGTCTCGATTTTCTCGACGATGAGGAACTTCGCGCCCGTTTTGTAGAGGGGATCGCTCAGTTACCCCTCGTCGCCCCGAAGATCGACGCCCCCGTTCCGAGAAGGATTTCGTCCCTCTCCTCAATCAGCGCCTCTGAGAAGACCGCCCCCGCGCCGCGCTACGCTCCTGCGCTGAGTCCTCCTCCCAGGAGTGTGATGATCGATCTCATCAACCTCCACATGAAAACCGAGAAGCTCGCTGGCGAAGAGGCCGATTTATTGCATCTAAGACTGCAGAAACATACCGCCGACAATGAGCGGCTCGCAAAAGAGAGGGAAGCTGCCCTAGAACAGGAGGCGATCGCCGCGCAATCGCGCGATACGTGGAGCGCCCTTGTGACGGCGGGTCGATACATTGCAGGGGCCTCGATGATCGCTATAGGGGCCGCCACAGGCGGCGTGCCAGGAGCCCTCCTCATCGCCGCCGGAGTGGTCGGAACCGCAGCGCAAGTCGCGCAGGACGTCAATGCCGTTTCGTGGTACACGAAATCGATCGAGGATCAGCAAAGAATTTCCCGCGACATCCAAACGTTTGCCACCCTGCTGCAGTTGGGGTTGGGGCTTGCGAGCGCCGTTGGAGCTTGGCAGGCCGGCGTCTGGGCAGCCGCCCAGATCAATGGGGCTTCTGTCGCCACAACGGCCGAATCGGTGATCGGCGGAGCGGCCTCCGTCGCCTCAGTGACAGGCAAAGTCGGCACGAGTTATTACGAGAAGCAAATCGCTTATTTGCAAGCGCAAACAAGAGAATGGGACACGCAGATGACGCTCAATAATCAGGCCTCTTTTCATGCAAGCGCCGATATGAGCAAAGTCATCCAAGAGACCCAACAACAGGTAGAAGGACTCCGGAAGTCCATTGAAGCAATGATGGTAGAAATCAGTTAAGAGAGGGATCGTATGGCAAAGAGTGTTGATTTATTAGATGGTAGAAAACAGGCGGGTTGCTACTGTAATTTTACGGTGCAAGATTCCGTCCATGTCAACAACCGGGAAGACAAAGAGACGGTGACGAAGATGCAAGAGGTCAGCTTACCGGCCATGAAGGCTGGAGTTTCAACTGGCGCATCGATTTCTTTAGAGGCCCCCCTTTCGCTGAAAGAACAGATCATGGCTTTTGATCTGGACATGGTTAAGGCGATCGACGAAGAGTTGGGGAAATTAAATGCCGCCAAAATCGAGCCAAATTATTTTCTGAAGCTGGAACAGGCCGTGGTGGCAATGCTTATGCTGCAGATTCAAATAAACAACCATGATCGGGTAAAAAAAGAGGCTTATGAGCTGAAGGTCTCTACTTCCACTAAAAAATGGGGTGAATGCCAAAAAGAGATCGGAGATCGGGGATTGAATTTTACTTGGATCACTCTAGGCGTCATGGCGCTCCAATTCGTAGCCCCGCAAAACGATCAGCCATTTATTAAATATTTTGCGGAACACGGTTGTACAAATATTTCTAACATGTTTAACGGAGAGACCCAATCTAAGCAGAAGATCGTCGATACCGTTTCTCAGCTGGCGATGGCAGAGATCAACGCCCAGATGAACAAAGGTTCATCTGACTCGTCCAGCAAGCAAGAGGTATTGAGCCTTCTGGAGAAGATGACCGAAGTGATGAGACGCGCGGCTCAAGCTCAAGGATAGACGAGAGCGTCACTCCCGTTTCCGGCCCCTCCAGATTTTTCACGAGGGGCTTAGCCCGCATTTCTCACACAGACGTGAGAAATGCGGGTTAGCCTTTGCGATGACTGCCGCTTTAACGGCATCCTCCGGTTGACGGATCCTGGTCTTGACAAAGTCACATTAGACAAAAATTTTGACAATAATGGCACGGGAACAGACAATTGCAAAAAGCGCTACTCCTACCGTAAGGCCTTCCGATGCACCGTTCTTCTCCCCTCCTTGTCCTTGCCTCTGTTCTCACCCTCGCCTCCTTTCAGGCACATGGGATTGGGCTGTTTTCCTGGAATGTGGATGCGAGCGGAAGTTGGGAAGATAGCCATGATTGGACGCTGTCTGGTTCCTCTCCAAATAGCTACCCAAACGGTTCCTTAGATGTAGCCAGTTTTGATTACCCCATTACTGCGCCAAGAACTGTGACTGTTTATCAGGCGTCTCCAGAAACACTCACTGTCAATTCTATCATCTTTGATAGCACGGAATCCTACTCGATCGTCCCCTACAGCAATGTCGAAATTGTTTTGTCTAGCGACAACGCCCTTTTTGGGAACATCACTGTCCTTAGCGGCGCCCATACCATCTCGACCGGTTTAAATTCCCCGTCCATCATATCTCTGCAAACAGGGGGAGAAGGGCCTGGAAGCGTGATACTAGCTGGATCCAACTCCTATTTTGCCGACACGCTCATCGGCAGCGGCATGACCCTAATGGTTGGTTCGACACAAGCGTTGTCGCCTAATTCCACCTACAACATTTCCAGCGGAGGAACGCTTGTCCTGGGAACCGGGGGAACCTACTACGACAGTCGTATGAGCTACTTAACGGACGACGAGAGTGGAGGTCCTTGGACTGTGAGTATGGGTTCGGCCAATTTACTTCTTCTGAATGGGGGTGATTTTGACGGGGTCATCGAGGGTTCAGGGGGCATTTTTTTAGTGGGGGGGACGCTCGCGCTCCAAGGGGTGAATACATTTACCGGTTATTCCATTGCGTACTCCGGCACCGAATTGTCTCTGAATGGCAGCGGGTCTCTCTCATGCCCCATTCAAGTGGGCGGAAATTTTTCTATTGCAGGAATCACCCCAAGCGCCTACGTCTTCAATCAAGTTCTCGCAGGAACGGGTCTTGTCACCTTGGGATCTAAAACCTTCGAGTTTGCCTCTGCAGAGACCTCGACGTATTCCGGCTCTTTTACAGGATCAGGAGGGATTACCATATCGAATGGAAGCGTCGTCCTCAATGGAAGAACTGTCACGAGCGACTATTCGGGAACAACGACCATCAGCAACAGCGCGAACCTGACTGCGGCAACTGCCAATTGCATGAGTCCCAATTCTCCCATCTATCTGGCCGGCACGGGGAGTTTTGTGGTTCAGGGCTCCAATACAGTGCTCTCGATTTCAGGCGATTCAGACAACAACTATACGATTGACATTCAAAATACCGACTTGAGCCTGCTCCAAGGGGGCGGGATGGATATAAATTTTGGCGGCGTGATCGGCGGCGCGGGGGGCTCGCTCATTCTCTCTGGAGGGGATCTCGTCCTGACTCATACAAACACTTATACAGGCGGGACTGAGGTGCAAAGCGAAGCTACGCTCGGCCTTGCCATGACCGGATCGATTTCTTCGACGAGCTCGCTTGCTGTAGATGGGATCTTTTCGATTTCGGCCCTCTCGGGGAGCGGCTATTCCCTCTCTTCCCCTCTAACAGGAAGCGGGACGATCGTCTTGGGAGAGAAGCAACTGACTTTTGCCGACGGAGCTAGCTTCTCGGGGGGAATCGAGGGTGCTGGCGGTATTGTGGCGGCTGGCGGCGCTGTTGTCCTGAGCAACGGAACCGGAGACAACACCTATTCGGGAACGACGGAGGTCCAATCGGGCGCTACGCTCCAAGCGGGAGCGATCAATGCCCTCTCGCCCGACTCGGCGACCACCCTCGATGCAAGCGGGACGCTCAATCTCGGCGGACACAGCAACACCCTCTTGAGTCTTGCGAGCGATCAGTCCTCTTCCCAAGTCGTATTGGGAGGGGGCGTCCTGACCCTCAACGGAGGGGCGACGACCTCATTTGCCGGTTCGATCCAAGACGCCGCAGGACTCGCCTTGACGTTGGGCGCTCCCTGCGGAGGCCTCACGATTGCGGGAGGAACGGATCTGACCCTCACAAATGGGTCGAATTCGTATTGCGGAGCGACGAGAGTCGAAAATGGGACGTTGAATATCTTTGCATCGGGCGCTCTCCCCTCGGCGACGAGCGTCACTATACTGGGAAGCGGAGTATTGAACTTAGAAGATACAAATAGCGCAGTGAGTTTGACCAACGGAGGATCCGTTTCCAACACGGGCATTTTCCACACAGCCTCTTTGATCAATACCGGAACGTTCAGTAACGCAAACCCTGGACCTGGCGCCAGTTTTTTAGGAAACGGCTCAGGCTCCTCTTTCACGATCAGCGGCGGCACGCTCACCAATGGAACCCCCGCGACGACAGATCCGAGCGTGTTCGGCGATAGCGATACGTCGCTCTCCTTTTCGGGAGGGAATTTGAATAACAATAACGGGATCGTCTGTACAACTTACACGCAAGACTCCGGAGCGACGCTCACTTCCATTTTCTCGGAGGTCATGTCGGCAACTCAATACGGATCTGTCACTGCGTCGGAAAATATCACTCTCGGCGGCCATCTTGTGGCCCAATCCTACGCAGGGTTCCCTCAACCTTTCAACATGAGCTTTGTCCTTTTGCAAACGGTGAGCCCTTATCGCGTGGAGGGCTCTTTTGCCTCGGAATCGAGCACCGGATTTACCTCAGCCCCGAATTTTGTCACCTCTCTCAGAGCTGTAAGCCTCTTTTTTGCCGGCTGCGATTCAGACTGGATCGACAACACGGCAAGCGGAAACTGGGGCGCGTCGGGCAATTGGGGGGGGGGTTGCGTTCCCGGCATTATGGGCAATGCCGACGATCTCGCCTTTTTTTCCGACACGGGAGGCGCCTTGACGGAAGATATCACCGTTACTTTAGCCAACTCTGCAGGCAATGCCGCTTTGCCGATCACCCTCTACCAGCTTGACTTCAGTACAACGGATAGCGCCTACAATTACACCATCGAACAATATTCGAGCGAAAGTACGATCACTTTCGATTCCAATAGTGAATATGAAATGTCCCCCGCGGTCCCTTTAATCAACGTCTATGCAGGAGCGCCCACGATCGACGCCCCTATGATTTTGAATGAAGATACGGAGCTGCTCCTCGCAGATGGGACTCAGATGACTTTTGAGTCCAACGCATCGCTCACCTCGACAGCCGGCATACTCTTTACCGTGGGCAATTTGAATAGCGCTCCGCTTGGGAGCGGTACTTTAATCAATAACGCCACCCTTTCGCCCTCTCAATTTTTTGTCGACTCTGCGACAGTGGAAAATAATCTTGCGATTTCAGCAGGGGAATTTTTGGCCATCGTCAGCGGAGAGGCCAATGGAAATCTTTACAATGGATATTTCTATAACAACAGTGTCGACGCCATTGCTGAGACGACCGAGGCGAGCAGCGTTGTGATCATCGGAGGGCTCGGCTCAACGATTGCAGTCAATATCGAATCGAATACGCAAATCCTTTGCGGAGGCGATGAAGGGGCGTTTTTGATCACCAGCTCTACGTCAGTCTACGAAGGAGAGCTCACCAAAGGGGTCACCGCCGTCTATAACATCGGGACAGGGGCGCAAATAGCAGCATCGGGGAACAACGCCTCATTGGTCATTAGCGGCGATGGATTGACTACAGTCTACAATATAGGCATGGGAGCCTTGATCGGAGCCACAGGAACAGGCGGACTTTTTTCCGTGGAAGGGGCTAATACAATGATCGTGAATACTGGAAATGGCGTGCAGACAGGGGCCTTCGGGCTTGGAGGAACTGTTTCCATTTCTGATGGGACCCTATTGAATCAAGCGGGAGCCCTCTTGCAAGCGGGTAACGCTGGGAGCATGACGATCTCTGGGGGCCTTGTCATGAACGATCTCGTCAGTACAATCGGGACCTCATCCGCAAGCCTTGTCCTCTCTGGAGGCGCCATCCAGACGGCAGGAAAGGTTCTTGCAGAAAACTACACCCAAAGCGGCCCATCGACCTTGAACATTGAATTGACAAATTTGCCGCATCATTATGGAACGGTGCAGGCGCTGGGGATGGCTGAAGTATCGAGCTCGTTGATCGTTACAGCTCTGCCGAATTGCAGCCTGGCCGCCGGAGATACGGCCGACTTGATTACGGCCCAAGGAGGAGTCTCTGGAACTTTTTCAAACGTCGATTTTGTGAATTTCCCCAATACGCTCATCCCTCAGATTGCCTATTTAACCAACGCCGTACAGCTCACCTTGGCCCCGACCCTGACTCCAACGGCCGCTTTTTCTTTGCCAAATTTGACCTTTGCCACGGTCAATGAATTGAATGATCGGATCGAACGGACCCTCTCCCTTGTCCACGGACGGATGATGCGCAACCGAGGTCCCTCCATTACAGCAGCAACGAATGAGCCTGTCGCGATGAATGAGATCGCCTCCGATGAAATGATTGAGCGCAATATCCATCAAGAAGCAGAGCGGATGCGAGGCCCAATGCCCCCTTGGAGATTTTACGCGGGGCCTGTCGCCTCCTATAGCGTATTCGACTCACTCGGAACCAATCAGACAGGATTCGGCGCCCATTCAGCCGGCTTTTTCACAGGATTTGACTATGCAGGCGCCGATTTTGGCGGCGGCCTCGCCTCCGAATATCTACACACTCAAGGGGCCAATAGAGGCCGCTCAGGTCATTTCCGCACCGATTTTGTCTCCCTTTCAGCATACGGGACATACCTCCCTCCAGATCTTAAAGAATTGTCCTTCTATGCGATTGGGGGCGCCGGCTACGTAAGCAGCCGCTTTCATAGAGAGGCAGGCCCGAGCGGATCTACAATCCCTGCTATAGCTAAGCCCAATGGCTTGGAGGCCACTGCTGTCTTAGGCGCCGAATTCACATTTGCCAAAGAGATGTTTACTAGAATTCCGGAGGGCTTTAGCCTAACGCCCCTTGCCAATCTCCAATATGTCTGGAATCAACTTGAATCATTCCGAGAGCATGGAGCGGGCGTCTATGATCTCAAAGCGGGAAGCCAGATAGCGAACTCGCTCAGCTCTCTTCTCGGCACGCGGGCCGATTATTTTTTTGAAACCAACTCCGTTGCGCTCAATACGGAATTCGATCTCGGTTGGAGACATGAGTTTTTGAACGGGCCGCGCCATGTGACGCTCGCCACGCCGAATTTTACTCAGATCCAAACCCTATCTTCACAGTATGTCGGAGTAGCCCGCACTACACTTTGGATCGGCGTCGATTTTCTTCTGACTGTATACCGCTCTTTCCAGTTAGAGGTGAGTTCCGATCTGCAATGGAATCCCGATTATTTTCAAAACTCTTTTTATTTAGGTCTCGGCGGCGCATTTTAGGCCGCCCCAAAATCATTACTCTTGAATCGAGCGAACAGAAAGCGTCTTGATGCCGCGGAGAGTCGGCTCTTCAATCGTAAATTCGAGATCGTTGATCCGTATTGATTCGTCTTTCACCGGCAAATGATCGAGCCGCGATAGGATCAAATCGCTGAGGGTGTCTCCTTCGCCGCCCGGCAAATCGGTCTCAAACTGTTGATTGAACTCAGAGAGGCTCATATCGCCGGAGAGGGTCCTCTCAATATAATGAGTTGTCTCTTCCGTAGAACTGGCTGTCGATTCTTCGCCAAAAATTTCGGCGAGAATTTGATCGAGGGTCAAAATTCCTGTGGCTTGCCCAGATGGCTCAAGGATCACTGCAGTGCTCTGGTTATTTCGACGAAATTGCTGCAAGAGTTGCAAAATCGAGGTGTCCCGCGTCACAAACCAGGGAGAGCGGGCCGAATCGATCACTTTCTTATGGTCGCCTAGGCGAAGGAGGTCGCGCAGCGTGACAATGGCGACGATATTGTGGAAAATGCGGTGGTAGATCGGGATCATCGGCGCATAGCGGACGCTCAAGAGGCGGCGGACGTCGGCAAGGGTGGCGCTCGAGGGGGCCATCTGCACTTTCGATAGAGGGATCATGAGTTGTCCTGCTGTCAGATTTTTGAGTTGAAAAATCTGACCGACCGCTGCATTGAATTCGTCGAGTCCCACTTCTTGCTCTTCAAACGCCATCCGGACCTCTTCACGCGTGAGAAATAGGGAGCTTTCCCCCTTTTTGGCCATGCCGCGATGAATCAGGCGGGAAAGGGCGTCGAAGGTCCAAGTGATCGGGGTGAGAATCCGGGCCAAAAGGACCATAAGCGGCACGCAAAACATGGCCGATTGCTCTGGATGGCGGCGGGCGGCAAACATCGGGGCGAGCTCGCCAAAAATAACGACGAGGGGCACTTGCGTAATGAAGGCGTAATCGGGGTCTAAATGGATCGATTCATACAATCTACGGGCAGACTCCGATCCGACGACGAGCGAGGCGGTGATGCCGATGAGGGTCGTCCCAAATAGACGGGAAGGGCTCTTCAGCAGATAATTGAGCCAAATGGCTCGCTTCGTCCCAATGCTCACATAGTACTGCAGCCGCACTTTATTGAAAGAGACGCAGGCCATCTCAAAAAAGGCAAAAAGAGCCTGAATGGCTACCGAAAGGAGGGTCAGAAACAGATACAAGCTCATTTTCTCAGCCTTCGGACGTAGATTCTCCGGATCCGGTTCGGCTCGGCGGCCAAAACGTAAAATAAAAATTCGTCGGTCGCATACTTCGTTCCAGTCGCCGGAATATCTCCGAGCTGCTCAATCAACCAGCCCCCTAAAGTGACGATATTCTCCTTCGATTTCAATGCGACGCCGAAGAGTTCTTTAAACTCGCTGAGTTCAAGCTTACCGCTCGCAATGATGACGTCTTCGCTAGAACGGGTGTAGAGGCTCTTGGCATCGCGGGCGTCGACGATCTCTCCAATCACCGCTTCAGCCAGATCTTCTTGCGTGACGAGCCCTGAAATGGAGCCGTATTCATCGACGACCATCGCAAGGCTCACCCCCCTTTCCCGCAAATTGCGGAGCGCGGTCCAACCGCGGGTCGATTCGGGAAGATAATAGGGCTTTTGCAAAATCGGCAGAAGGTCTTTGCCAGCTTGGATCTGGTCTCGATGAAAAAAATATTCGCGAGAGGAAAGAATCCCTCTGATGTTCTCAAGATCGCCGTCAAAAACAGGGATCCGGGTAATCCCTTTTTGGGTAAATAGATCCAAAAGATGATCAAGGGGCTCTTGGATATCGTACGAATAGATCTCTTCGCGGGGACGCATATGCTCTTTAAGAAGCGAATTTTGCAGATCGAGGGTTCCTCCGATCAGCTCAGATTCGACCGGCGTCAAAATCCCCCGTTCTTCTGAAGTTTTAAGCACATGCCTCAACTCATCGGGGGAGATCTCTTTTTCCTCGCGGAGAAAGAAAAAAAGAAAGCGGGAAATCACACTGGTCGCTCGGGTCAAAGGGCCCCGAATCGGACGCAAAATAGCGGCAGCCCGTTTAATCCAAGGCGCGGCCCAATAGGCAACAGCCACATGGTTCGGGAGGGCGAGCGATTTCGGAAGCACTTCGCCGAAAACTAACGTCAGGACAAGGGGTACGCCGATTTTCAACGTCCAACCAGGGAAAGCGTTGAAAAGGGTCGAAACCGTATTTTGGATCAGAATATTGGCTAAAATATTCAAGATCAGAATCGTCACTAACACCTCTCTCGGCCGCTCCATCAAAACGCCAATGAGGGTGAGCCTTGGATGAGAGCTGCTCCGATACGATTTGATCGTGAGCGGCGATAGAGAAAAAAGGGCCGTCTCCGAGGCTGAAAGAAAGGCCGACAAGAGGATCAAAAGGAGAAGAAAAAAAATCATTTCTTGAAGTGTACTTTGAAAAACCCTTCCGGCACAACTCCTAAATCGCGGATCAGTACCATTTCAATCCAGGCGGGATCGGTTTGAGAGGCGATCTTAAGCTCCAGATCTTCATGGATTGCAAGGGCTTGGAGCTTCTCCGACTCCATTTCTTCCAGCCGATCGCTGAGAAGGCGCAGATCGTTTTTTTTCTCTTTTAAAAAGTGGACGTGGAGAACCGCGGCAGCTGCACAAAAGAAGAGGACCCACCAGCTCCGGCGCCAAATAGACATATCAAGCTCCCTGATCTCCATGTAACACGTTTCCTATATAGATGGGTAGGTGATTTCCATTTGCTTCATGTATTTGCCTTGCCGATCGGCGTAAGAGACTTCACACGCCTCATCCGCGAGAAAAAAAAGGACTTGGGCCAGCCCCTCCCCTGCATAAATTTTGGCGGGAAGAGGCGTCGTATTCGAGATCTCAAGAGTCACAAACCCTTCCCATTCAGGCTCAAAGGGGGTGACATTGACGATGATCCCGCAACGGGCGTAGGTCGATTTGCCGATGCACAAAGTCAAGATATTCCGCGGAATGCGGAAATACTCGACGCTCCGAGCCAGGGCAAAGGAGTTGGGAGGAATGATGCAAGTCGAGGCGCGGACGTCGACAAAGGCGTCGGCTCGAAAATTTTTCGGATCGACGATTGCGCTGTGAACATTGGTGAAAACCTTGAAATCTTCCGCCACTCTGAGGTCGTATCCGTAGCTAGAAAGACCGAAGCTGACAATTCGTTTGCCCCCCTCTTCCCGCACTTGACGGTCTGCGAAGGGTTCAATCATTTTGTGTTTGATCGCCATTCGGCGGATCCATTTATCCGATCTGAGGGTCATACTTTAGCCTGTAAGGGGTCACATATTGTATAGCTTGCGAAATGGTTTTTTGCTACAGTTTTCTAATATGAGCGAAGCTTTTATCGAGTCCTCATGGGCAAAGCCCGATGCGCCGTTTGAAAATCCTCTCCGGCCGCAACAGTTGGACGAATTTATTGGACAAGAGGCGGTTCGTGCGCGGCTCAATATTTTCATAGGGGCGGCTCGGAATCGGAAAGAGGCGTTAGGCCACTGCCTTTTTTCAGGTCCGCCTGGACTTGGCAAAACAACGCTTGCCCACATCATGGCCAAAGCGATGGGGACGCAACTGAGCGTCACTTCGGGCCCTTCGATCGAAAAACCGGGCGATTTGGCCGGTATTTTGACCCATTTAAAGCTCGGAGACGTCCTCTTCATCGACGAAATCCACCGGATGCCGCGGGCTGCTGAAGAATATCTCTACTCGGCCATGGAAGATTTTTCACTCGATCTGATGATCGATACGGGGCCAAACGCCCGCACCGTTCAGGTCAAGCTCAATCCGTTCACTCTAGTAGGCGCAACGACCCGCTCGGGCCTTCTGAGCGCCCCCATGCGCTCCCGCTTTTTGATCAGCCTGAGACTCGATTACTACGACCCTGCTACTCTGCAGCAAATCGTCGCGAGATCGGGGAGATTGCTCGACATGCGCTTAAATGAGTCCTCCTGTTTCGAAATCGCGAAGCGGGCGCGCGGCACTCCCCGGATCGCCAACAATTTGCTCCGTTGGGTGCGCGATTTTGCAGAGATCCAAAAAGAAAAAAACATCGATGCAGCGCTTGCCCGTAAAGCCTTGGAGATGTTGGCAATCGACGAGCGGGGCTTAGATGAAATGGACAAAAAAATCCTAAGTGTTATCATTGATCACCACAACGGGGGTCCAGTGGGCCTCAATAATTTGGCAGCTGCATGCGGCGAAGAATCGCATACCATTGAAGAGGTGTATGAGCCCTTTTTGATTTTACAAGGGATGATTCGGCGCACCCCGCGGGGGCGCGAAACCACAGAAGCTGCCTATGAACATCTTGGCCGAAGGCCAAAAAAAATACCGGAGTCTTAGAATGAAAACGTCCCTTTTTGCCGCAGCCCTTCTCTGCAGCGCCATAAGCCCAATGTATGCCGATGAATACACGACATACGAGCGGATTGCCGAACCGATGGCCCCTCGAAATATCCAAATCCTCCTCGAAAAAGACGCCGACGGGGTTTTGCTGGAAGTGAAGGGACCCTACTATATTTTCAACCAGTATGACGGAACGCGCGTCGCTTCAGGCCTACTGGGCAAAAGATTCATGATCCACGAGCTAGAGAACGGATTGAAATGGGGGGAAGAATTTCCCGGGATCCATCAAATCTATATCAAGCCCCGCTCCTCTGAAACCTCGATCTTCATCAACGGGATTCAGTATGCCGGCTCGATCGCAATCTATGGCGTTGCTGGAAGGATCCACGTCGTCAATGACATCGATATTGAATCGTATGTCAAAGCAAAACTCACCTCCCAATTCCTCTCTCCGCTTGAGCCCGAGGTGATGTCAGCGCTTGCCATTTTGGCCAGAACCGATGCCTACTACCAGGCGATGCGCGCTCACCCCAGCAGCTTCTGGCACGTCAGCGCTGGGGAGGTCGGCTATCAGGGCTCTGCCCTCGTCGTCGCAAGCTCTCTTGTCGATCGGGCCGTGGAGAGTACCCGCCATCTGATCCTCCTCCATTCAGAAGAGGGGAAAGATCTCCCCTTTCCAACTACCTGGACGGAAAATAGCGGAGGGAAAACAGCCCCCTATTCCCGCATTTTTCGGAAAGAGACCTTTGCTCCCGAAAAAGGGGTGGAAGCTCCTCATGCAGCGCTCGCTCGCCAAAAATCAAAATGGAGCTATCAAATCGGGAAAAAGACGCTCGCTCACCTCTTGAACGTGAGCCAAATCTCCTCGATCGAGCCCTTTATGGATAAAGAATCGTCTAAAGTGTATGGGGTGCGAATTAAGGACGGCTCCGCGTCGGTCGATATCGACTTCCTGACCCTCCAATCGCGCATTGGCGCCGCCCACTTGCAAAGCTCAGACTTCACAGTTGCGTTAAAAGAGGACGCTGTCCGCTTCGACGGGTTCGGTAAAGGGCACGGAGTCGGCTTGTGTCTCTACTCGGCGAACGTCCTTGCGCTCAACGGAGAGAACGCGGTGAAGATCTTGTCCAAATTCTTCCCTGAGACCTATCTATATAATTTGAACGCCGTCCCTAAATAAGAATTGCTCGGAAAGCGGATGATTGATAAAATCCCCATCACCGGGGACCTCGTGGAATAAGCAATCTGAACCAGGTCAGGGCCGGAAGGCAGCATCCTTAAGGAATCTGCCTTATGCCACGAGATTATCTCCGGTGTTTTTCTTCGACAGCCATGCACGCTCGCCGAAGCGCGCTCTCTGCGTCGACCCCTAACTCTTCGGCCTCCCTCACCAAATCCCAGAGCCTCTGCCCAAGATCATCTGAAATTTTTTCCTCTACTACCCCACTTTTTTGACGCCGCAGCTTGTGAATCACTTTTTGAGCGCGCGCTAAAGCCGGTAAAGTCGGCGGAATATCGGCAATCGGACTCTTTTTCCCCTCTTCCCGCTTCACATCCTCCCAACGATTGAGGATATCATCCGTGGAGGAAATTTTTTGATCGCCAAAAACGTGCGGATGGCGCCTGATCAGCTTCTCCGCCACACCCCGAATCGATTCAGACAAACTAAATGTTTTTTCCTTCTCGCCCAATTTTGCAATAAAAATTAACGTGTATAGAACATCTCCCAATTCTTCTGAAATTTTTTTTGGATTGTTGGCGTCGATCGCCTCAATTAATTCATGCGTCTCCTCTAGAAGATAGGGTTGCAAAGTAAAAAATGTCTGTTCACGATCCCAAGGGCAACCATTACTTCCTAATAATTGATCTGCAATTTTTAAAAGACTTTCAAATTCATTCATAAAATAACTCCGATTTTGAATTGTACAATGATACAATATTTTGCTTGCATACGCAACGATTTTTGCTTTGAGATTCAATCCCAATACGTGTATAATAAGGCAAATTTATGGCAAAGCTAACCGTACGTCCAAGTAATTTTTCCCAACGAGATCCAGCCGCGGATCTCCCTGTCCGAGAGGAGAGGGGGATGATCGGTTCGGTTTGGGATGGCGCAGTCCGAAGACCGTGGGATCATGTTTGTTATTGGACTTGCCCTGCTGCCAACCCCTCAGCAACGCTCAATCGGATCAGCATCGCTGCAGGCGACGCGTTGAACCAGGCAAAGATTCGGGGTATCCAGGTCGAACCGGTCAGTCCCCGCCTACATGGCGAGGTGGAAGCCCTCCTGAGCAGAAAAAAAACAGCTCAGCAGGTGGCTGCAAAGAAAACCGCAGAGGTAGGTCCGGTCGCCAAACTAGGTTGGTTCCGCAATGACCCTGAAGTGACCAAAGCGCCGCCCGTCGGAAGCATAGCGCCCGACTGGGATTCTGAGAATGCCCAGAGACAAGAAGACATCAAAAATAAGATCACTGTGTATAGCACTCTTTTGGAAATGCGCAAAAGATGTGGAATTATGGAGACCAATAACCTTAAGCTAATGGAGCTCGTCAGACAGGCGACCGAAGTGGGGAAATTCTCTGTTTGGCATCTATTCACCAGTAGTTACAAGCTGACCTTTTTTCAAAAAATCCAGGCAGCCTGGTTTTATGTGTTCTACTTTCTCACCTCCCTGATTCACAACACAGTCGACGCCTACGTTGTGGCGTTCATTAAAAACGTACGGGAAGATCTCTCCCAAGAGCAAAGCATAACAAGATTGAAATTTTTCAAAACTCTGCTGTCGGAAACAGACGAATTTTTAATTGAAGATTTGAAGGCCACCGAAGATTTTGCAAATGAAAAGGGTGAAGGACTCCTTTGGAAATATCGAGACCGCGCTATTGAACGCCATTATGGATGTTCTCTACCAGAACTGTGTAAAGCATTCAGTGAAAAATGGGTAGATGGGGGAGCCTCGGAGAATGTGCCGATCTTGAGGGGGTTGCAGGAAATCCCAATCCTCAAATGGGTGATTAAAGCATTTGAAGAGCTTGTTAACCGGTTCATTATTCGGAGGGCCATGAAGTACGTGATCCTGCCGGAGGCTACAGAAACGGCTGTGAAAAAAGGGATCGAAGCCACCCAGCCCCACAATCTCCCCTTCGCTCTGAGTCTGACCCGATTTTTGAACCAACGGCTAGAGAGGCTCCTCAGCAAAATCAAGAGCGGCAGTAATGATCCAACGACTCTCAACTATCTTCCCGGCGTCAGCGAAATGCTCCCCGACACAGTCGTGAGCCTAAAGAGGGCTTTGGAGCTAGACGGAATCACCACACCGCTCCAATTGAGACAAAAGATTCAGGAACTCAATGAAGGGAAAAAATGGTGGGATCCTCGCCGCTTCTACGATCCGAAAATTGATGCGGCGATCGAACAGGGGATTGTGAAAGCAGGCAACCTTCTGATGGGGACTCTCAATGAAACCCTCCTATCTGGAGAACTCTCCGCTATTTTTCTTGAAGTAGCCACGGAGCCTTTTAAAGAGAGCGGGCAAGATCAAGCCTCGTTGGAGGCTGCCTATAAAAATGAGTCCAGCAATCTGCAGACAACCGCTGCAGCCTTCTTTAAAGAGGTCGTCGATCGGGCAGTAGCCGATCGGTTCAACGGACCCAACGCGACAGAATCGCAGACCCTTGCTGAACAGTCATTTGACGCCCAAAAAACCGTTGTGGGGCACTTGCTCCATGAACTGGGCGACATCGCCGGCCGGATGGACGAGAAAATCGCCGCCTCTTCGAGCGGACCGACCCCTGAGAACAACATTCAGATAGAGATCGCCTCCTTCTTGCAAACGGTCAAAGTCCTCGCCAGTAGAAAAGAGCTCCAAGAGACATTGGAGAATGTCAAAGGGGAAGATCAAAATCGGATCTGGAGTCTGCTCACACCTCTCTTCGATCGGGTCGAGAAACTCTTGCCGCGCATCACCCTCCTTCAGAAATTGCAAGACGAATATCCTCCCCACTCAACAGTCGCCTCTGATTTTAAGCAGATGGAAGAGGTTTTAGAATCGGTTCGCGATCACTCCAGACATCTCCGGAATCCCTTATTGAGCTTTTTGCGGAAAATCTTTGATGAGATTGTCCGTTTGTTAGGGAAGCAGGTTCCTTTCAAGGACACAATGAGAGAAATGATCGACCACGTCTCCGAGTGTTCTGAGAATGCGGTTAAAGAACAGATGGCGATCGACGCGCTCCATGCCCTAAAGCCCCACGGGGGAAAGGGGCTATTGGATCAGATGCTCGATTATGAAAAAGGCGCTCACTCTTGGGGTTTTAGACCGAGACAATGCCTCGCTGCAATCGGAGAACAACTCAAATATTTCCCTGCGGCGAAACAACAAGAGCTCCAAGCCATCATCCAAGACGGGACGCATTTGAGTCGAAATTGGGAACGGTTAAATACGGTACTCCAGGAAATGCATCAGCACCATTTCAACGCCAAAACGGCAGCCGACGCTCTATTTGAGGCTGCCATCAAGCAAACCAAAGGATGGATGCAAGAGAAGCACATATCCTACAACAAGCTCAAAGAATTGAACCATCGACAAATGAAATCTGAAATGAAGAGCCTTTTGAAAGAAGTGCACTCTCTCACCCAAAGAGCCGAACAAACGGAACTGAATATGCCCCGCTCGCTCCCCTCTGCGATCACAGGCCTTGGCAGACTCGGATTCACGACAGCCGTTGGGACAGTAGCCGGAACCTATTTCGGCTGGCCAGTGGCGCTCGGAGCTTTAGGAGGCGCTGTCGGCAAACTATTCAATGGCGTCAGCCATTCGAAAGAGAGCGGCTGGAAATCGCTCGCAAAAACAGCGGCCGGCACAGCCATTGGGGCCGCAGCTTCCAATTATCTCCCCCCTCTCGCACCCCAACTGATCCCCCATATTCCCTCAATCGCTCCTTATATTCCGTCGCAGTTGGCCTCTTATGATATTCCAGGGAAAATCACCTCCGTGCTCAATAACATCCACGAATGGACCGATACGGCAAAGGCCTTGACCGCCGCCTTTGCCGGCTGGGGTACCATCAAAACCGTCCAGAATACAGGCAAGGACTTAGTGAACGAAAAAGTGTGGCAGATTTTCACCAAAGCCTACAAATTAAGCCTCGATCCAAGGATCTACAAAGCCGCCACAACCCGCGCTATGAAGGCCATGGTGGAGACTACCTAATTTTTACCAGCGGCGATGCTGTCTTTCCCCGTTTGTCTGGGTCTGATCTTGGTGATCCCATCGGTACGGGGTCTCTTCTTGTCCTTTCTGCCCACATTTCTCCTTCATCTGCCCGCATTTTTTATTTCCTGGACAATAGTTTTGATCGCAGCAAGATGAAATTGCAAAGGCAAATGCTAACGCAACTAAAGCGAGAATTAATTTTTTCATGGAATAGCTCCTCTTAAGCTTTTAACCTCCTAGTAATATTTATCCTTTTTTTATGCAATAGAATTAGCCCGCATCATGCCGACTGTTCGCATGGCGTCTTGCATATCGGGGAATAGAGGAGCTGTCAAATCGATCACCCTCCCTCGGAAGGAGAATTGGAGCCGGTAGGCATGGAGGAGTGTCCGCTGAATGAAGAGCTTACAGCGGAACTGTTGGGCATATTGCCGGTCGATCAAAATGGGATGTCCCATTTCGGCTAGATGGACACGGATCTGATGGGTTCGACCCGTCTCGGGCTCGCATAAAAGGAGGGCAGCCTGTGCGCCTGCCGCAAGCCTCTCCCAGCGGGTGACGGCAGCAGCCCCTTGGGGAGCCGATCCCCAAATCGTCTGCCCTTGGTAGACTCTCTTTTTGGCAAGGAAACTGCGCCGCTCTCCCCTCTCCTCTTTAGGAATGCCGTCGACAAGGGCCAGATAACTTTTTCCGATCTCCCTTTTCTCAAACATCTCCATTAACTCATCGCGACTCCGACTGTTTTTTGCGACAATCAAAAGCCCCGTCGTCTCTTTGTCCAAACGGTGGACTAAATAATGACCGGTGCCAAAAGTTTTTAGAGCATTTTTCGGATCGCAAATCCAGCCGGACGGTTTATTGACGATTTTGAGAGAGTCGTCCTCGTAAATCATCTCCATCTGAGAATCTCGAGGAGCGAGAATCGATTTCCAGCTCGGGGCCAGCTCGACGGCGTCGCCCCCTTGCAAGCTGCGGGAGCCGAACCGCTCAACCTTGCCATTAATGCGGCAGAGGTTGGCTTCAAGAAGCTTGCGCAAAAACTTACCCGAATAATCGCCGAGCCGACCCTGCAAAAAAGCGACGAGCTTTTGCGGCGCTGGAACGAGCCACCTCACGACGATCTCCCCTCGAGGAAATCGACCAACAGCCTGAGCCCGTGGCCTGTGCCGCGGACCGGATTGTAGTCCTTGGGTTTAGGGATAAAGGCAGGCCCTGCGATGTCGAGATGGGCCCAAGGGACGGTTCCGGCAAATTCCTGTAAAAAAAGGGCCGCCTTGATGGCCCCCGCCTCCCGACCCCCGCTATTTTTCATGTCGGCTATCTCAGATTTCAGCGACTCTTTGTAGTCGCTATGCATCGGAAAACGCCAGATCAACTCATCGGTCCGCTCGGATGATTCGGCGAGCTGCTCAGCCAGGCCGTCATCATTGGAAAAAAGCCCAGAAATCCCATCGCCAAGGGCCACCACGCAAGAACCTGTTAGAGTGGCGACGTCAATGATGCAGCCCGGTTTGAGGTTTTGAGCCGCATACGCAATGGCGTCTGCTAAAACGAGCCGCCCCTCCGCATCCGTATTATTGATCTCGATGGTCTTCCCCGAATAGGCGCGGTAGACGTCGCCCAACTTATAGCTTTTCGATCCGATGCAGTTCTCAGTGAGAGGCATGAGAGCCGTCACATTGACCTTGAGTCCTAACACCGCCGCTATTCTCACAGCAGAGAGAACCGTGGCGGCGCCCGCCATATCGCACTTCATATCGAGCATCCCGTCGGTCGGCTTGATACTTAAGCCTCCGGTATCATAAGTGATCCCCTTGCCGACTAAAACAACCTGCTCATCCGATTTTGGACAGCCCTTATATGAAACTTGAACTAGGTACGGATCCAGACTAGAGGCTCGATTCACTGCCAAAATCAGCCCCATCTTTTCCGCTTCCAGCCTTTTTTTATCGAAAATCACAGTTTTGATCTTGGGGTGGGCTTTTTTTGCGGCTTTGAGGAATAGATCGATTTTATCATCTGCGTTTGCATTGACAAGATCGCGGACAAAATAGACCCCCTCAATGATTTTCTGGAGTTTATCCGAGAGATCGTTCCTTTCGATCCCCACAAAGGAGACCTGTTCCAACAGAACCACCGGATCTTCGTTCAGTACATCGTGTTTGTAGGTGAATGAATAGTTCGTCAGAAGGAGCCCTTCGACGATCCCCTGCAAGAACGCCCTCCTCTGCTTGCATTTCGGAAAGAGGAGATCGATCTTTTTGACTTTTTTCGCCTGCGCCGTCCGGACTACAGCGGAATAAGCCTTTCTCAACGCCTCAACGCTCGCCTTATCTTGCGCTCCAAGCCCAATCAACAAAATCCGCTGTCCGCCTAAATAGCAGAGGGCCGCCTCCCCATTCTTTCCTTTGAAATCGAAGAGAGGCCCTTCTAGATCGACAAGACTGAACTCGGCCGCCCCCTTGGGCCCTTCCCAAAACGGAAGAACCCAGAGACCAGACCCTTGTTCCAGATTGGACGCATAGGAAACTTTCAAAACGGAACCTCATCGTCGTAGGTTTCCCCCTTGCCTTGCGAAGCGGCCGCTGCGCTGGCGAGATAAGGATTGACGACCGGCGGCTCAGCTGAGGGGTGCGAACCTGGATGCGCTCCAAAAGGGGCCGTGGAGGCTGCATGGGCTGGCTGCTGCCCTTCTCCAGCAGCTGGCTGGCTGCCGCCCGGTTTGCCGAAGGGGCTGAATTCGATATGGAAGGCGGTCACATCCAAGGAAATTTGCGGCTTGCCTTCGCGGTCGGTAAAAATTTCTGGCTTATGGATTTCGCCATGAATGATCACGGCAGACCCCTTTTTCATAAAGGAGAGCAGTTTATCGAATTGCTCGCCCCAAAGAGTGACGCGCCACCAGATGGTGACGTCTTCGCCACCCTTTCCTTTTCTGGAACGGCTCGCTACTTTTAGATGGGTCACTTTTTTACCGGTTGAGGTAAAGCGGACTTCGGGATCGGCTCCAAGATGCCCTGCGATATGGATGAAATTCACATGAACCTCCAATAAATTCTTTGTTCTCTATTATCCTAAGGGAAAGGAAAAGGGTCAAGCTGAAAAAGGGCGGGGCCAAAAATAGAATAAAAACCCGGCGAGGATGACAGGCACGCTCAAGATCTGCCCCATCGTCAGCGTCGATACCGAAAGGAGGCGGCTCTGCTCGATTTTCAAAAATTCGATGACAAAACGGAAGCCGAAAACCAAAATAAAAAAAAGACCGATCAGTTTACCGGGGGTTTCGAGAAAATATTTGCGAAAACTGAGGCGCCATAGGACAAAAAAGACAAACAGATAGAAAAGGGCCTCATAAATCTGTACGGGATGGCGAGGAATGGGGGGGCCGTGGTCGGCAGGGTGGCCAAAAATGACTCCCCATGGCAAGTTGGTCGGCGTCCCTAAGACCTCCTGGTTGATGAAATTGCCGACCCGGATCAAAGCGCCGCCAAGAGCGGTTGGAATCGAAATGAAATCGAGAAGGCGAACCCAGCGCAACTCAGGCTCGGTTTTTCGAATCCGGTAGCTGAATAGAGCGATGGCGGCAATAATCCCGACAATAGCCCCATGACTGGCAAGCCCCCCTTCCCAGATCCGGAAAATTTCGAGCGGGTGATTCAAATAGTAACCAGGACGCTCGTAGAACAAAAAATGGCCGAGCCTGGCGCCAATGACCGTTCCGAGGATCACGTAGAGGGTCAACCGGTCGGTGATCTGAATGGCTTTGGCTTTCTGATTTTTTCCCAAAAAACGGGTTAAAACGGCGACAAAAATGGGGAAACCGATCGCAAAACCGAGAGAAAAAAGGACTCCATACCAAGTGACTGGCCAATTGAAGAAAGGCAAGCGGAAAATCTCAAGTTTCGGATCCCAATAAATGGCGGAATACAGACAACGACTCATCTCTTTGGCGCCGGCCCCTCTGCGAGACGTGCGGCCCGAAAATAAAAAAGGGCTCCATTGAGAAGCGCGGAGCCGATTGCAACGTCGATCGTCCCCCGAACGTCTATGGGGATCGGCAAAAAGCGGAAGACCATTCCGAGCGCCATCATCGAACCGAGCAAGATCCAGTAGGTGGGGCCGTAGACCTGTTTAAATGGGATCGGCAAAGGGAGGGCGGCGATACGCGCTACCACTCTCCGAACTGTTTTGATGAGGACGAAACGGGCCTTAAAAAAGCCGATGAGGAGGCCGGTTGCGATGAAGAAGGCGGCCGTCTTTTGAGGAGTCCCTGTCTGATGGCAGAGAGAGTCGGTCTGAAAGGGGGCCTCAGCCATGAGACGAAGTCCTTTGTAAAGGAGGAAAGCGCCTACGGCAAACCAGACAAATCCTGAAAAAGCGATCCAACTTCGATGTTTCATGAAGGCATCGTAACAAATTTTTGTATTGTCTGTCGACAAAAATCGAACCCATCACTACAATCCGCTGTCACATCAACTTTATGGAGCGGCCCATTATGAATCTCGCCCTTGCGTTTACACGGATTTTGTTTGTCATTCTCAGCATTTTCTTTATGACTGTCTATATGATCTCTGGACCCGGTGGATATACGGGAATGAATTTAGGCTGGGGCGTCGGGCTCGGCCTATTATTGAGCCTCATTTTAATGGGTTTCGAACTCCTGTTTAAGCGATTCAACCTCCGCGCCTTCAACGTGGCGATCCTCGGCCTTTTCGTCGGTTATCTCATGGGTCAGGCCCTTGTCATCATCCTCGCCGCGATCCTCCAAATCAGCGCTGCGTCGATCCATCTACAACCGGAAGGGCTCGAAGTGATCCAAATCGCCCTTTTCCTCTTTGGCGTTTATCTGGGGACCCTCATGACGATCCGGGCCTCCGATGAATTGTATGTGAGCGTCCCTTTCGTCCGGTTCACTCCGACCGTTCAGAAGAAAAGAGACCTGCTCATTGACGCCTCTATCCTCGCTGACGCTCGCATTCTCGATCTCGCTGGATCTGGGATCGTCGATCACCATCTCATCTTGCCCCGTTTTCTGATTAAAGATCTGTATATCCAAGCCGAATCGCAAGACGAACCACACCGCAATAAAGGGAAGCGGGTCCTAGACATTGTCAAGAAGCTCGAAGGGCTGCCAGACCTTGGCCTCCGCTACAACGACACCGATTTTCCCGAAGTGAAAGATCCGATGGGAAAAATGATCCGTCTCGCCCGTCTGCTCGACGCAAATATCATGACAGCAGACATCAGCAGAGTGCAGATGGCCGCGATCGAAGGGGTTCGGGTGATCAATCTCCACACCCTTTCCAATGCCCTGAAACCGCTGATGCAGGCAGGAGAACACATCAAAATCAAGATCCAGCGCTACGGTAAAGAGCCGCGGCAAGGGGTCGGCTATTTGGAAGACGGCACCATGGTGGTCGTGAACGGAGGAGGAGAGTACATTGGCGAGACGATCGACGCCAAAGTCCTCTCGGTGAAACACACCTCGTCGGGCCGGATGATTTTCTGCAATGCGCCGGACGAGGAGGGGGGATACCACTCCTACGATGATGAGGGACAATAAGATGCAGGGCATTGGCAACGACATCGTTGAAATCGAACGGATTCGATTGAGCATCGAACGACACGGCCAGCATTTTCTCAATCGGCTTTTTACGCAGCTGGAACAAGATTACTGTTACAAGTTCAAAGATCCGGCGTCCCACTTTGCCGGCCGCTTTGCAGCCAAAGAAGCGGTGGCCAAGGCGCTTGGAACCGGCTTTGGCGCCGACTTATCTTGGCTCGATATTGAAATTGTCGCAGGCGCATACGGAAGACCACATGTTCACCTCTCCGAAAAAGCCAAGAAATTCTTTAAAGACCCCCACATCCTCGTCTCGATTAGCCACTCTGCCATCTCTGCAACCGCTGTCGCCATCTATACTTAAGACTTTTCAATAAAGACGACAAGAGCTATTATGGCCCCGGTTCAAACAAAAGGATGTTTATATGAGCGTAAATCAAGTCGCTTTTTGCACAGTTGTTGGCCTCGGAGTGGTCACTGGGGGGGCTGCGATCGCTGCCGCCGTAACGGCGAACACAGTTGCCCTAATCGCCTATACTATTTTGGCTATCACTGCGGGGGGCGCTTCCCTTGCATCTGTCACCGCTTGGCTAGACGCTACTTCAACCGATGCGGGAACATATTTTCAAAATATGCAAAAACATGCAACCATTGCCATTGCAGGGCTTTATACATTTGTCGCCCAAACGCTGCTTCAATCCTTAATTCAAGGTATTGCAAACGGCGTCTCAAAAGTGATTACAAGAAAAATCGCCGGACCCGATATAACCATTAACTAGAAAGAAAATGGGAGTAAATAACTAAATATAAACGAGTTAACCTGCTCAGGGCACGATTTGGCGAGGAGGCGGCGCATATAAGAGAGGCGGAGGGTGCCCCAGACGCCGATCCGATAGCCGTAGCGGAGGCCGGCGTCGATCGATTTCTGTCTGATTTTGGCATACCCGTCAAAATGATCGATATAGACGGTGCTGTGGCGGCCATATCCGTTGCTCCCTTCGGCGAGGAGGGCGAGCTTGTGCTGGCCGTCGTAATTGGTCTCGAGGGCGACAATCCCTTTCACCCAGGGCGAGCCTTTATTGGCCTGGCCTACGGCGCCGTACCCCCAAAAACGCCACGCCCAGGAGTCGGATACATCGAACTCCTTGCCAAGGGAAAAATTGAGTTCGCAATCGAGATTGGCGTGATAAGGGCAGCTCACGTCGTGCAAACTGTCTGTATTTGTAAAACGGAGGCTCCCTCCTGTAGCGAGGGTGATCCGATCGCCGATGATGTCGTCAAGCCAAAGATAGCGGGCCTGAAGGGCGATCGTCCGAAAATTGAATTTCTCTTGAGTCGTATCGGCAAATTGAAGATCGGCGTCGACGCTCCATTCCGGAGTGGGAGAAAAATCGAGACCCAGATAGGCGACGTGCGATTGAAAGGCGCTCGTAAGTTGGGGCTTCCCCTTTTGCACCTTGTTAAAAAAACTATAGTCATAGCAGCCGAGAAAATGAAATTCGAGACAATCGCCGAACCAGGGCTGAACCTCTAGCGAGATTCCTAAGAGGGGAAAGAGGAGGAAAAAGAGCTTTCTCATTCCAGTCCCATTTCATTCAGCCACCTCTCAGCGTCAAGCGCCGCCATACATCCGGTGCCGGCGGCCGTAATCGCTTGCCTATAGGTCGGATCTTGGACGTCGCCTGCGGCAAAGACTCCGTCGCAAGAGGTGCGCATAGACCCGTTTTTGACCCGGATATACCCAACTTCGTTCGTCTCGAGCTGCCCTTTGAGAAATGGGGTGTTCGGCTGGTGGCCGATGGCAAAAAAGAGGCCGCCCGCTTCCCGCTCTTCCAGAAGGTTCGTTGCGTAATTCCTCAAGAGAACGGTTTGAACGATCCGGTCTCCGGCCACTTTTTCAATGCCGCTGTTCCAAAGAATTTCAATTTTTGGGTGCTTGAGGGCCCGCTCGGCCATGATTTTGGAGGCGCGGAGTTCGCCTCTCCGGTGGACGATGAAGACTTTGCTCCCGTATTTGGTGAGAAACATCGCCTCTTCAACAGCGCTGTCTCCCCCGCCGATCACGTAGAGGGGTCGTCCTCGGAAAATAGGGGCCGCTCCATCACAAACAGCGCAAGCGGAGACCCCTTTTTGCCAAAACTGGCCGTCGCGGGCCCCTTCAATGTCGAGCCGCTTGGCTGTCGCACCCGTTGCGATGATGAGCGCCTCTGTCCGAACGTGGGTTGTAGAACCGCGGATCAGGAAGGGACGTTTGGATAGATCGACCGACTCGACGTCTTCAGTCAAGATTTTTGTCCCGAAGCGGAGCGATTGCGCGCGGAAATTGTCCATGAGCGCCGGCCCCATAATCCCCTCGGGGAAGCCCGGATAATTTTCCACCTCTGTAGTGGTCATGAGCTGGCCGCCAGGCGGGCCGCTCATAAATCCTTCAAAGAGGAGCGGATGCAACTCGGCACGCGCGGCATAAACGGCCGCTGTATGCGCGGCAGGGCCAGATCCAATGATGACTAGTGTTTTCGTTTCCATGAGTGAGCGCCCAACTAAAAGAACGCTATCCTTTTTACACGGAATTTTGGTTTCATTCAAGGATTATTGAAATTCTTCAGAGAGCTCTTTAGAGCGTCTCGCAGAAGCGGAGACTACGTTTTGAAGGTGTTCATCGACGTGCAACGCGGTCATCATTTTGAGTCCCGCTTCAGTAGTCCCATTGGGGGTGGCGATCTGTCGGAGAAGGGTTTGCGGATCTCCGGTTTTCAGAACGAGTTTGGCGGCGCCGGCAAATGTTTGGGCGGCCATTTTGAGGGCCTTGGCGTAAGAGAGCCCCTCTTTTTCGCCGATGCGGGCCATCGCCTCGATGAGGCGAAAGACAAATCCTGGGCCGCTCCCTGCAATGCCGCAGCAGACGTCCATCATCGCCTCGGGCACTTCAATGGCCTCTCCCATGCAGGAAAAAAGGAGATTGGAGAGGCTCCGAAATGCGAGGGGGGGATTCGGGCTATAGCTGAGGACGGTCATCCCCATGGCCACTTCAGAGGCCAAATTCGGCATGATCCGGAGGATCGGATTGTCAAATATTTTCTGATAATAACTCAGTTTGACCCCTGCGAGCATCGAGATGATCGGTTTGGACGAACCGACGCGGCACCGTTTGAGATCCCGCAATAGAGCGCCTGCTTGAGCGGGCCTGACCCCGAGGATTAAGATATCGCTCGTCTCCGCTATCGTTTCCAGGGTGGCTGCCGTGATGCCGAACTCTTGTTCATTCTTCCTCATTTTTTCCGTATCGCGCCGAATAAAAGAGACTTGGGAGCGGGGGATGAGCTTAGCTTGGGCAATGGCTTTAAAAATAATTTGGGCCATATGGCCGAAGCCGATAAAGCCTAAACGGGCGTCAGAAATCTTCATATCTTGAAAGGTAGGGAAAAACGTTTTTTTTTGCCAGATTAAAATCCCCTTTATCGTACAATGGCGGTATTGAAATTCGAGGGGAATTGTTAAAAATTATTCACAAGGCTTTTGGTCTTTATTCGGGTGAAGGAACCCACGCTCTTCGCTTCGCCAGGCTCGCTGTTCTCTGGGCCTTCGGCAGCTCGTGTTTGGACACTTTGAGCGACGGTTTTTTTCTCGAAAAAATTGGGGCCGAATCGCTCCCCGCGGTCTACCTCTTTATTGCCTTAGGGATGATCGGAGTCTCCTCCCTTGTCCTCTACAGCCTTAGGTCGATGAGCCCCTACCGGATTTTGTCCATCGCTCTTGCCATGGGCGCCTGTATTTGCATTGCCTCTGCCTTGATTGTGGGGGCCTCCCCGCCCGACTGGTTTTGGTATGCGCTTAAAATCAGCTCGCGGATGTTCTTCGCCGTGATGATCGCCTGTTCTTGGACCTTCACCGACCAGTATCACGATCTCCAAGACGCCAAAAGGATCTATTCGATCTATAGCGCAGCTTACTTTTTCGGCACTATTTTGTCGGGGACAGCGATCAATTTACTTCTCGATCGAATCGGCTTTTCAGGCCTTCTGCTCGCCGCTGCCCTCTCGATCGGCTACGCCATGGTCGAGGCCCGCGGGATTGCCCACAAAGCCAAGGCGGTTCACGACGATACGGTAGAGGGGGTCTTTTCGGGAAGCAGAGATTCGTTTGCCTCGGTCGTCCAGCTCATCATCCGCTCCCGCTTTGCCATCATCCTCCTCACTTTAAGCCTTTTTGTCCAGCTCCTCATCACTGTGACCGAGTTCAATTACATGGAGTCGTTCGGCCATTTTTTTCAAGCCCCGGCCGAAGGGGAGATCGCCGCTTTCCTCGGGAAATGCAGAGCGATCATCTCCCTTTGCAATATCGTGTTCGGCGTCTTTTTTTACGGCCGGTTTGTCCGGAGGATGGGGCTCAATAACGCCATTTTGATCACCCCCCTGTTTTTCTTCGCCGTTTATTCCGGCTGGATTTTTCAAGACGCTATGTGGCTGGCTGTGCTGGGGCTCATCGCTGTAGACGGGATTCTCTTCACCGTCGAAGACAATTGCTTCAATCTCCTCTCCAACGCTGTTCCGACAAAGCTCAAATCGAAAGTGCGGATCATTAACGATTCGTTCTTCGAACCGATCGGCATGCTCCTCAGTTCGCTCCTCCTGTTCGCCCTCTCGGGAGGGAGCCGTTGGCTCGGGATGATTTTGACCCTCGTCGTCCTTGTTTTGGCCTTGGTCATCCGGGCCATCTACTCCAAGGCGATCATGATCAATTTAAAAGACAACGCGCTCCATTTCGAACGGAAACTGAAAAATTGGCTCGCTTCGATGACCCGCAGAGAGCAAAAAGAGGTGAAAAAAGATATTCTCGAAGCGCTCCGCTCTCCCTCGGAAGAGACGCAGCTTCTCGCGATCGAATCGCTTTTACAATTGGGGGAGAGCCTCCCTCAGGTCGTCTCGATCGCCAAGCGCTTTGGCACCGTCTCTAAAATCCACTTCCTCCGCCTCTTGGAAGGGACCCCTTTCAGCAACGATTCCCGGATGATCGAAATGATCGATCGTTGGACCGATGAAAATGAATCTCCAGAGCTCTCTAAATGGGCTTATTTATATTTAGCTAAACGGGGGCTTCACCACCCAGAAACAGCGGAAGACGATCTGGATGACCCCGATCTTTTTTTAAGAGGCGCAGCCATTTTAACCATGAAAAAATCGCTCGCCAACCAATCGCTCGACTACGCGGCCCTCAACCGGACGATCGCCGCAAAAAAACTCGATTTAATGCTCAAATCGATCCGGATCGATGAGATCAGCATGGGGCTCGATATCTTAGCTGAAGAAAATACTCTGGAAGCTGCGGAACGCGCTCTCCCCTTCCTCTCGCATGAGGCGATCCTCGTCAAACGGGCAGCCAGCCGGTGCGTCGCCCGACTTGCGGACAAAAGGCTCGCCCGCCACGCTCCGAAGCTGATCGAAGAGCTAGAAACAGCGCGGGACAACCTCTTCCGCCTCTCTATTCTCGAAGCGTTGGGGAAAATTGCCGATTCGACGACGACGAAAGAGATCCTCCTGGCCAGCGTCCACTTCCGCCCGAATGAGCGGCGGAGAACCGAGGAGATCATCGTCCAAATGGGGCTCAAGATCGTCCCGCTCCTCCTCACGTTGACCAAGGATATCGCCCTTCCCGAAAGGGCCCGCATTTTGGCCGGGAAAATTTTAGGGCGTCTCGCCCTTCCGCAGCTGCAGGCCAATTTGATCGACATCCTCGACATTGAAATCGAAAGGGCCTATTTCTATTTTTACTTCGGCCATACAATCCAAAAACAGCATCCGCTCTATGATCTTGAAATGCTGCAAAGCGCCCTTTTAAGCGGCTATCAATCGGTGACCGACTTCATCATCCACCTCCTCGGCGCCGCCGGTTCGTTAGAAGATCCCGAACTACTCGTCCGGGCCCTCCATAGCCGGAATGCGAAGATCCACTCCCACGCGGTCGAAAGTTTGGAAAAGACCTGCGACGTCCGGATCTTTAAGCTGATCGCTCCCCTCGTCGACGATTTGCCGCTGGAAGAGAAGATGGCCGCATGTCTTCAATGGCAGGGCGACTACCCCAAATTGACCCTCTCCGAACTGCTCGGCAAACTCGATCAGTCCCCCTCGCTATTTGATAAAATCGTCGCAGTGCGTCTGAAAGCGAAACTCCAAATGCCTAATTGGCGCCAGCAGCTGCGGGAACAAATGAAGCATTCGGATGAAACCTTCCACCAATTTGCCTATGAGTTGCTAGAATCATGAAGAGTTTAATTGAAAAAGCTTTCTTTTTAAAAAAAATGCGCCTCTTCTCCGATCTCGATCTGGAGATCCTCCTCGCAATCGCCGAAAAACTCCACGAAGACGATTACGATAAAGAGGAAAAAGTCTTCACGCCAGGGCAGGTAGCCAACCGGATCTATTTGATCGTCTCGGGCGCCGTCCAAATTTTCGATGAGCAACGAAAACCTCTCTGCGAACTGCACGCGGGCGACTACTTTGGCGATGAATCGCTGTTCAACGAACAGCCGCGCGGCTACGCCGCGATCTGCAAGACCGACGCCCTCTTCCTCACCCTCTCTCGGAGCCACCTCCTCTCGATCATCTCCGAATGCCCCTCCGTCGCAGTCACCCTCCTCCAGTCCTATTCGCAACAGCTCCCCTGCAGACATAGTAAACAACCTCTACCGCTAGGCGCCGAAAAATGAAGATTCGGACCCGCCTCCTCCTCTTTCTCCTCCCCACTTTGGTCGGCAGCATCGCTTTGGTCTCCGCATTGCTTGCCGTCAATTGGTATAAAGAGATTGTCGAAGGGTTCCGGATCCGGCTCCAGTCAGCCGTCATCACCACAGCCGCCATCCACGCCTCAAAGGAACAATTGGGCGCCCTCCGCGATCAGCTTGGAGTCACCGACCTTTATTTCGTCGAGATTCAATCGCCCGATATTCAGATGATCCCCAAACAGCTCCACATCACCCCCATCTACACCTCCAAAGAAGGGGAAAAACTGATGAGCGGCTACGCCCCTGTTTTTGATGGGAACGGGCACGTCATGGGACTCATGGGAGCCGATATCCATGTGAATTTGATCGATAAAAAATTCCACGAGAGCCTTTTTCTGATTATTCTCTGCGCTGGATTCACCATTTTGATGATGGTGATCACTCTTTTTCTCATCGCCAATAAAATTTCACGCCCCGTTCAGATGCTCAACAATTCAGCCCTCGCCATTGCCGCAGGCCAATACGGCGAATCGGTCCAGGTGAACGGACCGCGCGAAATCGCAGAGCTTGCCAATACGCTCAACACCATGAGCGAATGCCTCCACGAAAATATCAATCGGCTCCAAGAAAATTCGCTCCTCCGCGAAAGGCTCTACGGCGAGTACGAGTGCGCGATGCTGTTGCAGCACATGATGCTCCAAAAAAACATCGATGACTGCAGATCCGACGCCGTCGCCGTGAAATCGATCACCCTCTTCTCCGAAAGCCCCCGCGGCCTTCTCCTCGATTTTCCCAAAGCAGAGCGCTCCGATCTCTTCCAAATTCATATGGCCGAGGCCGAAGAAGAGGGGTTCGAGGGGATGTATCAGCTTTTGACCCAATACAAGCTCCAAGCCAAAGGGGGCCCTTTATTGGGACAAGAAACTCACACCACCCTGCTGTTCGATCGGAGCGCCTCAACCCTCCAAATCAAAGGACCTCACCTCCCCCTCTTCTGGTCGCTCGACGAGGCTCGGTTCCTAGAACCCAATCAAGGGGGCTTAAAGATCGATTCCGGCGATTATCTCTTTTTATTCAGCCAAGGGCTCCTCCGCTTCTACAAAGGCCACAAACAGATCTCCGAACTCTTGGCCAAAGTCCTCAAAATCTTCGCCTCCGACGGCCTCGAAACCTGCTCCTCTATGCTCCAAAAAGAAATTGCGTTTGCCACTAAGCGTAAGGATCTTAAAGACGATATCCACCTGTTGTGCTTTCAGATTCTCAATCCGTGATACTGGGATGCGGATGATATAAAAAAATTACTGGTTAGAATTGCTGGGATTGTTGTATAATGTTATTTATAAAGGACCAATAAAAGGAGTCTTATGCGTACAATTGGAAGTTCAAACGTGTTTGAGAAAGCACTGGCCCGGTGCGAAGCGGCTTTGAAGTCTAGCCCAGCACCTAAAGCTCTGAAGTTGAGCTCCGAAAAAGTGCAAGGCCAGTTTGCTAATGCCAGGATGGCCAGCAGCTGGCAACGAGATTATACCCGTGTCAAGACTACTGCAGAGTTACTTGAGATGTTGGAGGTATTGAACAATCCGAGGTTCAGATTGACGCTGAGCGATTGGAATAGACATGGGGCAGTAGACGCCGCAATCTGCAAAGCGCAAGGAAAATAAATATTTTCAGTCCTCATCCGATGGCCCTGCACTCAATGCCAGCCACTTAGGCTGGCATTTTTTTTGTATTAAAATGCACACAAAATACTTTAAATTAAACGCTTTAAATATATTAGATTTTATATTATAATCTGTATTCGTAATAACTTTAATTAAAGGATGTAATTATGACCACAAGAACAGGCCCAAGAACACCACTAGGCATAGAGGCAGTTGCGCAGCTCCAGAGTACAGACGATCTCATAAAAAATGGGATTTTGAGGAAGGATAGCGCTCTACGCAACGATGCGATTTCAAAATTGATTGGACTGCAAGAGAGGACAAGGAAAGAAGCAGTTCTTCTGGCAACGGCCATGATAAATCTACGAGGGCCAGCAGATGCTGCTTTGACGCAGAGTGAATATACAAAGGTGATAATTGCCCTCGACGCCGGAATAGCCCGTGCCCAGGCAACAGGTCCATGCGGCGGATATGGAAAAACCATAATAAAAGCAGCCACAGTACTCGCTACGCTCGCAGCCGCTGGAACAAACTACTACATGAAGTACATGATGGATACCCCTACGGGCAAATTCAGCGCTTTTTAACAACCTAAGTACATCCGAACAAAATGCCAGCAGCCTTTGCTGGCATTTTTTTTGCCTTAAGCGTTCACTTTCCGCTTCTCAATATAATCGACCACATCGCCAACCGTCTTGAGCCTCTCCGCGTCTTCTTCTGAAATCTCAAAGCCAAAGCGCTCTTCAAAAGTCATGATGAGTTCAGTGAGATCGAGAGAGTCGGCGTTCAGATCCTCGACGAACGATTTTCCAAGCGTCACTTCGGCGACATCCACACCTAGCTGTTCGACGATGATGTCAATCACTTCTTTTTGTATTGTCATAAATTCCCTTTGGGTTTTTCTAGATTCTACATCACCATGCCGCCGTCGACGGTCAAGACCTGCCCCGTCATATAGCCAGCCAAATCGCTGGCTAAAAAAAGGGCCGCATGGGCGATGTCCCGAGGATGGCCGATCCGGCCCATCGGTATTTTTGAAAGGATCGCCTCCTTAACGGAGGGGGAGAGCCCCTCTGTCATCGAGGTGTCAATATAGCCAGGGGCGATGCAATTGGCGCGGATGCCGCGGCTCGCAAGTTCCTTCGCAATGGATTGGGTAAATCCGATCATCCCCGCTTTCGAGGCGGCATAGTTGGCTTGTCCCGCATTGCCGATGAGTCCGATGATGGAGGTGATATTGATGATGCTGCCGCTCCGGGCTTTCATCATAGGCCGGCATAGGGCTTTGCACGTATGGTAGACCGATTTTAAGTTGACCTCCATCACGAGATCCCAATCTTCCTCGCCCATTTTCATGAGGAGATTGTCCCTCGTGATCCCCGCATTATTGACAAGGATGTCGATTTTGCCGAAGTCTTGGAGTAATTTCTCAATGAACGGCCCTACCTCTTTCGATTGGGAGACGTCGACAAGGTGGGCGGCCATTTTTTGCTCGGGGTCTCCCTTGGCAGCTTCCAACTCTTTAAGGGCAAGGGCCGCTCTCTCCAGATGAGTTCCTAAAATAATGACGCTCGCCCCATGCTGGGCGTAGAGCGTCGCGATCGCCTTTCCGATTCCAGCAGTCCCCCCCGTAATCAGGGCCGTTTTCCCTTTAAGCCATTGCATGAACCGTCTCCAAATCCGTTACTTTTTCTATCGACGCCATTGCAGAGACGTCCATTTTTTTATTCAGCCCGGTGAGCGTCTTCCCGCATCCGATTTCGAGAAAAAGCCCGACGCCTCTCTTTTTCATCGCCTGGATCCCCTGTTCCCAGCGAACCGATTGAGTCACTTGGGAGATCAGATGGCGCCGGATCTCATCGAGGTTTTGGACAAAATCGCCAGGGACGTTCATCACAAATTCCATGGGACTCTCTTGCAAAGGGGCCCTTTCGATAAAGGGGGCGAGCTCTTCTTGAGCGGCGCGCATCAGGCCGCTGTGAAAAGCGCCATGGACTGCGAGGGGTAAGATCCTCCTAGCTCCCCGCTCTTTGAGGAGGAGGGCCCCTTGTTCGACCCCTTTCTGAGTACCGGAAATCACCGTCTGTCCGGGGGCGTTGAAATTGGCGACCCACACATCGGAGAGGCCGGAGAGCGCCTCCTCAATAGAGAGAGGGTCGAGTCCCAAGACGGCCGCCATAGTCCCCGAGGTCCTTTCACACGCCTCATTCATCAAACGGGCCCGTTCCCGCACCAAGAAGAGGGTCTCGGCAAAGCTGAGACGCCCGCTTGCGCAAAGGGCGGTGTACTCCCCCAAACTCAAACCTGCAACAACAAACGGCTTGAGGTGGGGAAGCTCTTTCAAAGCCGTTCGCAAGATGGCCATACTCGTCACAAAAATAGCGAGCTGACTATTTTTCGTCTGAGTTAAAAGCCCCTCCGGCCCCTCGAAAATAAGAGTGGATAATTTTTGTTTCAATCGTTCGTCAGCCTCTTGAAAGGTCTCTTTCGCAATAGAGAAAGAATCGAAAAAATCTCTCCCCATATGGACGTATTGAGCCCCCTGGCCCGGAAAAAGGATCGCTATCTTCATTCTGCCCTCAATACGCTGGCTCCCCAGGCAAGGCCCGATCCAAACGCTGTCAATAAAATATGTTCCCCGCTCTTGAGCGGTCCGCTTTTTAAGAGCTCATCGAGGGCAATGCCGACCGATGAGGCGGATGTATTTCCATATTTTTCGACCGTTTTAAAAATTCTTTCGGGAGGGAGGTGCTCAAAACGCTTCGCAATCGCATCGATAATCCTCATATTGGCCTGGTGGGGAATCAGCCAACTGATCTCCATCTCGGTCAGTCCCGCCGTATCAAGGCATTTTTTACAAGCTGCCTCCATCCGCCTGACGGCATGCTTAAATACCTCCCTGCCAACCATTTTGATATAATGACCGCGAGAGGCCACGCTCTCGGCCGTCGCAGGACATCTGCTGCCACCGGCCGGAATGACGATGAGCTCCGCCTGCTCTCCGTCACAGCCGAGTTGAACGCTTTCAATCGCAAGACCGGTCCCCTCTCCGGAGATCACGCAAGCGGCCGCCCCGTCCCCAAAAAGGACGCACGTCGTCCGATCCGTATAGTCTGTAAAGGCGGAAAGCTTATCGGCCGCGACGACAAGGACATTTTTGTAAGAGCCGCTCTCAATAAAAGATTTAGCCATAGAGAGAAGATAAAGAAAGCCTGTGCAAGCGGCCTGTACGTCGACGCCAGCTCCGTTTTTCGCGCCAATCGCATGTTGAATAAGGCAGGCTGTGCTGGGAAAAGGGTAATCGGGCGTCGAGGTCGCTACAAGGATAAAATCGATCTCATCGGATCCAATTTTAGCATCGGAGATCGCCGCGAGGGCCGCCTTGACCCCCATGTGGGAGGTACACTCTTCAGCCCCTGCAATCCGCCGTTCTTTCATCCCTGTACGGGTGACAATCCATTCGTCGGAGGTCTCAACCATTTTCTCTAAATCGGCGTTGGTGAGAACCTTTTCTGGAAGGTAGGAACCCGTACCTATAATTTTTGCTTTCTTTTTCATCATATATGTCGGGTGCGAGTTTAGCGGATGGGCGTTTAATTTGGAAGGGAGGTTTTGTTCAGTAAAAATTTGAACCAAAAAGAAAATAGCCCTTTCTGATATAGTCCTCGTCTATGGCCCATAAATTCCCAGAAGATCTCTTAGCCCTCGTCGCCCATCTCAAAAAACTCCCTGGCGTCGGCGCCCGGACCGCCGAGCGTTTCGCCTTCGAATTTCTCACCTGGAGCGCCTCTTCGCTCCAAGAGCTCGGAGCCACCCTCTCCGATCTCCGAGAAAAAGTTCCCCCTTGCCCCACTTGCGGCTGTCTCTCCGATCGGGGCCATTGCAGATTTTGCCTCCGCCGCGACACGGCCTCCCTTTGTCTCATCGCCTCGCCCCGCGACGCCTACGCAATCGAAGAGACTGGCCATTATAAGGGCCTCTACCACGTGATCGAGCACCTCCTCTCCCCTCTCGACGGACGGCACGCAGACAAACTCCGCCTCGACCGGATCGAAAAACGGATCGAAGAGCACAATATCCGCGAAGTAATCATCGCCTTCGATTCGACGCTCGAAGGAGATACCACCGCACTGTATCTCAAAAGCGGACTCGCCCGCCCCAATCTATCTATTTCCCGCCTCGCATTTGGCCTTCCGGTCGGCAGCAGTCTCGAATACATTGACGGAGGGACGCTCGCCCGTGCGCTCTCGGGCCGTCAAGCGCTGTAGTTGCAAAAATTGTTCCGACTTTCTATAATCGACTGACTACGACGGATTGACCGAATGCGTTTCATTAGATCTTATGCCCTTTTATCGATATTGCTTGCGAGCGCGACTGCTCCGCTGATTTCCGCCGAGTTATATGACGACCGGAAAGTTTCACACATCGAAATCATCGTCGACTCTGAAGAAAATGCTCGAGTCGATCCCGCTCCCATCTTGTCGCGATTGAAAACGCGCGAGGGGGATGATTTTTCCCAGCTCACGTTTGATAGCGACCTCAAGACATTGGCAGGCGAGTATGATCGGGTGGAGCCCTCCATCCGCTTGCAAAACGGCCAGGTGTTTATCACGCTCCACATCACCCTGAAGCCGGTCATCCACCAAATTCAATGGAGCGGCAATCTCCAATACTCGACCTCAACCCTGCAGAAAGAGTTGGACGTCAAGCCGAATACCGTCTTCAACCGGCAAGAATTCAATAGAGCGTTCAATAAGGTCAAGGAGTTCTACTTTAAAAAAGGCTATTTTGAATCGCAGCTCAGCTATCATGTGCAGCCGCTAGAGGGGACCGACCAGATCGATATCTGGATCGATGTCCAAGAGGGGCGGCCTGGCCACATCCGGAAGATCGTATTGAATGGCTTCACCCCTTCGGAACAAGACGATATCAATGAGCAGATGTATTTAAAAAAATACAACTTCCTCACTAGCTGGCTCACCGGCACTGGGGTCTATCGCGACGAGGCGCTCGAACAAGACCGGATGACGATCCTCAATTACCTCCACAACAAGGGCTATGCCGATGCGCGGGTTCAGATCGATCTCATCGACGATCCAGAGAGCGGCAAGTTAATCATCGACATCACGGCGCATAGAGGCCAAATCTACCGTTTTGGCTCCATCTCATTTGAGGGCAATACCTTGATTTCTGACGAGGAAATCGCCCAAAAATTGCTCGTTGCGCAAGGGGAGAATTTTTCTCCCGACAAGGTGCGCGACACAGGACAGACGATCAAAGATCTCTATGGGCAAAAAGGGTACATCGACGCAAGCGTCCAATATGAGACGATTTTGATGGAACATGAGCCGGTCTTCGACGTCCGGTTTTCGATCGATGAAGGGGAACAATACAAAGTAGGGCTTGTCCACATTTTTGGCAATGTGTCGACAAAGGCGAATGTGATCCTCCGCGAATCTCTCCTCGTCCCCGGGGAGACCTTCGATTCGCGCAAACTGAGAGTGACCCAACAGAGGCTCGAGGCGATCGGCTACTTTAAGAGCGTCAACGTGTACGCCGTCCGTTCGGCAGATGATGAGCGTCTGGGCGATACGTACCGAGACGTCTATATCGAAGTCGAAGAGACGACGACCGGAAACGTCAGCCTATTCATGGGATTTAGCTCTATGGACGACGTATTCGGCGGGATCGATCTCACCGAAAGAAATTTCAATCTGAGAGGAATAGGCAAAGCCCTCGGCGGCCACCTTTCAGCCCTGAGAGGCGGCGGGGAATTCTTCCACGTCAGGGGCACCGTCGGCAAAAAGCAGAACAACATCCTCGTCTCCTGGATGAATCCGTACGTCAATGACACGTTATGGCGGCTTGGGGTTGAAGTGAGCCGGACATTCAGCGAACTACAAAATCACGTGATTGTGGTCACCTATGGTGGTTCCGTTTATACAAATTATCCACTGACTCAATATTGGACCGTCGGCATGCGGCAGAGGGTGAGACACTCGAAGGACGATTTGAATTTGCATCCTCTTGACGATTCAGAGATCGCGAAGCAATCTGTCAAAAACATGAAAAAACAGCTCAACCAAGATGGGCTGATTTCGGCCTTTAGCGGCAATCTGAGCTACGATTCCACCGATAATCCCTTTAAGCCCCACCGCGGCTGGCGCTCCTATTTCGAGACCGAGGCAGCTGGAGTCGGCGGCAGCTACCAATTCTTCAAATTCAGCTACCTCAACTCGATTTATTTCCCTGTCTGGCGGAAAGGGACGCTGAAACTCCGCGGAGACTTCAAATACATCATCCCCTTCGGGAGAACAAGCAAAGAAACAGTCCCTTACAGCGAGAGATTCTTCCTCGGCGGAGAGACCACGGTTCGCGGCTACAAACCGTTCCTCCTCGGACCCCTGGTCGCATTGGAAAATGCACAAAAGCAAAAAGAGCTGACAGACACCCCCTACGGAGGGCTATCGTCCTCAATGCTCTCTTTAGAGTTCAACCAAGAAATTTTTAAGATGTTAGATATTTTTGCCTTTTTCGACGTCGGCAGCGTCACATTCGGCGAATTTGACGTGACGCAAATCCGCCCCACGACCGGTTTAGGAATCCGGATCGACATTGGAAATCGGACCCCGATTATGGTCGGTACAGGCATTCCACTAGTCAAAAAAGACAGACATGAGGGAAAATGGCAGAAAGTCTTCTTCTCAATGGGCGGACAATTTTAACAAAAAATGAAAGGAGCATGAACATGCGTAAATTTTTCCTCTCGGCAGCCACCACTTTTGGCCTCATCGCGGCCTCAGCCATAGCTGCTGAAAATCCCCTGATCGGCGTCGTCAATTTCGCCACCTGTATCTCCGAGTCGAAGACCGGTAAGAAAGAGCAGGAAAACATGGAAAGTATGCGCAAGCAGATGTCTACGCTGATCGAAGACACCCAGAAAGAAATCGACGAGATTTCTACAAAATTTGAAGACCCTGAGTATTTGGACAGCCTCTCTCCCAAAGCGGAAGAAGACCTCAAAGTACGGTTCCAAGCGCTTCAAGAAGAGCTCGGTCAGTATCAAAACCAATTTTATCAGGTGCTCAACCACGCCAACTATCAAATGATTCAAAAAATGAGCGGCAACATTGCCAAGGCAGCTGAAAAAGTGGCGAGCGAGAGGCATTTGGATTACATCATGAATAAAGAAGCCTGCTTCTACATCCGTTCAGATCTCGATGTGACAACACAAGTGATCGGTGAGATGGATAAGAGTTTTGAGTTAGACGCTAAGGCAAAAAAACTCACTGAGAACGGAGAGGAGCTCCAGATCAACGCAATTGAAGAAACGATGCTAGATCAGGCAGGTTAATGAGCTATACGCTAGCTGAACTGGGCGCCCTTTTCGGCGCCCGACTCATAGGCGATTCATCGACGCCTATTTTTGGAGTGAATACGCTAGATGAAGCGGGTCCGACAGACGCCTCCTTTCTCGCCAATCCCCGTTATACCGAGGCGATGAAGAGTTCCAAGGCGGGGGTCGTCTGCGTCACTCCTCAGACTCCCTTACCCGAGGGGAAAAATTTTCTCATTTCGGAGGATCCCTCCCGCACTTTCCAGCAAATAGCCGAACTCCTCCTCCGGCTCACCCATTCAGGTTTTATCGGCGTCCACCCTTCAGCGGTCATTCACCCCACTGCAACGCTCGGCCCCAATGTCACAGTAGGCCCCCACGCCGTCATCGACCGAGACGCCAAGATAGGCCCTGGGACCCATATCGGCCCCAACGTCTCCATTGGCTTTGAAGTGGAGATCGGCGCCGACTGCCACATCCATCCCCACTGCACCATCCGCGAGCGTTGCCAGCTAGGGAACCGGGTCATTTTACAGCCCGGAGCCGTCATCGGCTCCTGCGGTTTTGGCTACACCCCCGACAAACTCGGCCGCCACATGAAGCTCGAGCAGCTCGGCGTCGTCATCCTCGAAGACGACGTCGAGGTCGGCGCCAATACCGCCATCGATAGATCCCGCTTCAAAGCGACAATCATCCGGAAAGGGACCAAAATCGATAATCTCGTCCAAATCGCCCACAACGTCGAAATCGGCGAACACAACATCATCGCCGCGCAAACTGGGGTCGCCGGCTCGGCCAAGACCGGCAAATACGTCATGCTCGGCGGCCAAGTGGGGATCGTCGGTCACGTTGAGCTAGACGATCACGTCCTCGTCGCCACCCGAGGCGGAGTCAGCAAATCGCTCAAAGCTGGCAAATACCGCGGCAGCCCCGCCCTCCCGATCGCCGAATACCATCGGCAAGAGGTTCACGTCCGCAAACTCGACGAGTATGTCCAAAGGCTCAAAGAGCTTGAGAAAAAATTGCAGTCATCGAAGGATCCAGCATCCACCTCTTGCATACCTTGAATGAAGTAAAAGTTCAGGGGAGGATATCACAAATGGTTGACAGTTTGGAAGGAGGGAAGGCATATTGGAGCCATGACTGTCACTCCGATGATGTCCCAATGGCAAACATGCAAGGATCAGAGCAAAAACGCCCTGCTCCTTTTTCGTTTAGGCGATTTTTACGAGGCCTTTTACGAGGACGCCCAGATCATTTCAATAGACCCCTCTAAAATCTGGTGAGGATTCTACACCCATGCATTATTTATTGAAAGGAAAAAATTTATCTATACTGTGGCCACCCCAAATTCACATTTTTGAGGTGGCCGCAGTATAACACTGGACATTGGCCATTTACGGTGTCAAATTTTCCTTTTTTAGAAAAATAAATCTTTTTGTATAGTGATAGCCTTTCTTAAAAAGGATTGGGGGGGGCTTATGCTTCGCTATTTTTTCATTTTCTTCCTACTGATTTCTTCTGCTTACAGTGATAGGTCGTATTGGGACGACGTAGCTGATGATGATTTTGAAGATGACGAAAGCCCCAATTCGAGCATGCCCAGTCAAGTTACCTATGGCGGCATGACCATTGAATGCAATTATGGATGTGGCGATTTTTCCTCTAACTCGAGTTTTAGTGACATGTCTTCCATCCTCAGACAGGCTATTGACAAAGCGTTTCACTCATGTTCTCCCATCTATTTAGGCTGGGGTCCATTTAGTCATCCATTTCCCTTTTATCCATGGGAGCGAAAATGGCCCTATAAATATATTGTATATAATTGGGAAAAAACAAAGGGATTCTATCTGCAAGACAATCCAAGACAAGAATATTCGTTCACCAGTTACCCACAATTTCTCGAGCTTACCTTTGCATTGAGAAAGGATGTACGCTTTTACTCTTTCGGGGTGTATGAACAAGAACTCAAGTTTTCTTGCGCTACCTTATCGCGCCTTCGGCAAATCGAAGAACAGGGTGAATATGGAAATATTGAATTCGATGAGCGGGGACAATTGGATCTTTACGATTGGGGAAAATCCTCTAGCCAATCCAAGGACATCTCTATCTTCATTAAAGATTTAAACAATAAAATCAACTATCTAGATGAAAAAATATCAAGCTTCTCTTCTGTTGAGTATGAGAAAAACAAGGAAATCATTGAAATAGCGATCCGAAAAATAGATGACAAATTTCGCCGTATTTTCATTCGGTGCCTCGAGCGCCATCAACCGGAGGGAATTGCCTTTCATGGAGCCTTGGAAGGACTCATTGGACAAGATTTTTATGAGGCCATTGATCAGATCCGTTGGCTGATCGAAATAGCGGAAAAACATCATGTACAAGATGAACTTCTATCTAAACTCTATCTCCTAAAAGGGCAGATACAGTCTGAATACGGCCTCTATGCGGCAGCTATCATAGGATTGACCACAGCAATCCAGAAAAATCCACAAATGAAGGAGGCCTACTTCGAGCGAGCTGCCGCCTATTTTGAACTGGGCGATTTCGAACGGGCAATAGAGGACTATCTCGCTTCGGATATACACCCTTCTTATTTTGAAAGTCCCGCCCAATTAGGACTTGGGATTACAGCTGGCATTGTGATCGGAGCCAAGGCATCCACTCTCGAATTTATCCCCACCATGCTGGGGACTGTCCAAGGTCTTGGAGCAGGCATCTGGACTCTTCTTAAAACTCCAGTGGCTACCTCTCAGGAATTTGTCAATGCTGTTATCCAATGCATTGAGTATATCCAATCCATTTGTCAGGCGACAGTGTAAAATGACCCCCTTTCGACATTGAAAAGTGACCCACCCCCCTATTTGAAGTGAGAGTAAGCATGGAACCAATAAAATCTCTGCTGTTGTAACAGGAGACAGTAAAGAGAGAATGGAACCACCTAATGTGGTAGAGAAAATTTTATATTTGTCATCAGAAGGGTGGGGTAAAAGACGGATTGCCAAAGAGCTTGGAATTAGTGCCAATACCGTTAAACACTACCGGCGACAAGGGAAATGGCGCCCATATAATATTTCCAAAAGAATTAAGAGGCTGGAAGCATTAGATGTCTGGCTCGAAGAAATGTTTAACCTCCATAAAGGTAATGCAGAGGTTATCCGCCAAGAGTTGGTTCGTCAACACAATCTGCAAGCTGATCTACGCACTGTCGAAAGAGCAGTTAAACTATTTAGACAAAGGGCCTTTGCTTCAGCAAAGGCGACGATTCGGTTTGAGACGCCGCCGGGCAAGCAGATGCAAATTGACTTTGGATCGATTACTATCAAGATTGCAGGAGAGCCGAAGAAGATCTATTTTTTCGCGGCAGTTCTTGGTTTTTCACGCCGCCAATATATACAGGCCTTTATCCATGAACGACAATCGGCCTGGTTTGAGGGGCTTGAAGGAGCCTTTAACCATTTTGGAGGGATCCCATCAGAAGTCTTAATGGACAATCCAAAGCCACTTGTTATCAGTCACAACCCGCAGACACGAGAAGTGGTGTTCAATGAACGCCTACATGCGTTTGCTAACTATTGGAAATTCAAGCCCAAAGCATGCGCCCCTTATAGAGCAAGAACGAAGGGGAAGGACGAAAACACGGTCAAATATTTTAAGTATAATGGAATTGCCGGAAGGGAGTTCTCAAGCTGGGAGGCTCTTGGCGAACATATCGTTTGGTGGATGAGAGATATTTCAGACCTCAGAATCCATGGGACTACTGGAGAAAAACCAATCGCCATTCCACTTTCGAGTGCATTCAGGATATGGTGCCTGAACTCAAAGAGCTCTTCCAGCACTACGATCAATTGGACGATTTTCAAAAAGGCAAACTCATCGGCCAGACAATAGGAAAATATGGAGTGGATATTTTGCTCACTCACCAAAGCATCGCTTTTCTAAAATCCTACCAAAATCTGAAAAAAGCCAATAAGGCCTTGACGCTTGATGCTCTTGCATCTTCAGGAAAGGCTCAAACTATCTTAGCCGAAACGGAACAACGCTGGAGCAACGTTCATATTGAAAGAATCAGAAATGGCGAAGTGAAGATTGTACAAGCTAAGCAGGGCAAGCATATGATAGGGCATAAAAATTACGAAGATTTAGTTAAAAGGAAAGAAAATCCGAGTATTTTCATGCATCCGGATCCTCAAAAAATTCTCACTGAATACGGAGGAACTGGGATTAAAGATATCAATTGTTCAGAAACTGTTGTTGGAGTTGCAGGCTACAGAGAGATCGTCGACTTCAAGCAATTCATTGGCTATTCAGTGGCAGAAGAAACCGGAATAAAAACTGCAACAACCTTAGGTAAAATCCATTACGCTAAAGATGGTGCACATATTGTCCCGTTTGTCGAAAGGTAATTTATGAGTCCTCTATATAGTATATTGCTTTATTTACAGAGTGCTCTAGCTAATTGTGTAACGACTGAATTGCGCGCAATTACACTGGACATTAACGAAAAAAAACACATAAGATTACTCAGGTTTTTTTATGATACAGAAATTACATGGGAACTTGAAGATTATGTGAGTACTCTTATGGTAGAAGTTGAAAGCAGTTTTAAGGTGATTCAGCTTGACTCTAGCAAACCCATCCCGATGCAAGGGAAATTAGCATATTTGCGCTACGAGAAGACATTGCCGAAATTCGAGAGGGATAAAGAAAGCAAGGCATTTCTTTTGAAAAAGGGCTTTCTTCACAATGCAGTTTTCCGTCTGGATATGCAACAAGCTCTTTTGGGAAGAGTCACCCCTGGCTTAAGGCATGTATCAGTGAATGCGAATCCGAATAAAAAACAGTTAATCGCTCATTTTATTTATGATGAAGAAATTTCATCATTAAATTATGAGCTAGCGTCTGCCGCTATCCAAGATTCAAGGGTTTCTTTTCCCGACTATGCAATGGAATCTTTTATTGAAAGAGTTGACTACCCAAATGAGATGACCCACCGTGGGCAATGCCTGGCCTACTGGAGACAAGAATGGATTTATAAGGATAACGAACGAATCTCTGCCATCCGCCAATAAAATCGCCCCCCTCGAGTATTCGAGAGGATTTTTTTCATGAGGAGAGCCAAATAATCGCGATCGAGGAGAAGGCGCCGCCAATCCCGCTCCCAACATGAGGGCGCAAAAGCCAATTTCGGTTTCATAAAGGGGAGGATATCACAAATGGTTGACAGTTTGGAAGGAGGGAAGGCATATTGGAGCCATGACTGTCACTCCGATGATGTCCCAATGGCAAACATGCAAGGATCAGAGCAAAAACGCCCTGCTCCTTTTTCGTTTAGGCGATTTTTACGAGGCCTTTTACGAGGACGCCCAGATCATTTCAAAAGAGATCGGCCTTACCCTCACAGCCCGCCAAGGGATTCCGATGTGCGGCGTCCCTTTTCACACCGCTGAAAACTACATTGATAAATTGGTCGCAAAAGGGCACAGAGTCGCGATTGCCGAACAGACCGAAGATGCAAAAGCGGGCAAAGGGCTCGTGAAACGGGAAGTCGTCCGGATCGTCACCGCTGGCACCGTCGTCAATTCACAGCTCCTCTCCGACAAGAAAAATAATTTTTTCGTGTCGATTGCAGGGCTCGGATCGGTTTTTGGCCTTGCCATCCTCGATCTCACGACCGCTGAATTCCGCGTACAGGAAATTGAAAAAGAGCAGCCTCTCATAGACGAGCTCTGCCGTCTTCGCCCCAGCGAATTTCTCGTTTCTAAAAACTTTGAATTCCTCAAGGAACTCTCTCATAGTTTTCCCTTCGTCGCCAACGTAAAAAACAGCCTCGATCCCACTTTGAGCTTCGATGTGTTAACCGGCCATTTCGACGTCCAAAATCTCGACGGCTTTGGCCTTCGGGGCAAAACGGCGGCGATCGTCGCCGCTGGCTCGCTCCTCCTCTATTTGAAAGAGGAGTTGAGCCTCTCTTTGGATCACATCCAATCGCTCCAAACCGAATCGCTCTCCCAATATATGTCGATAGACCGCTCCACCCTCCGGAATCTCGAGATCACCAGTTCGCTCGTCGACCTTCTCGATGTGACCTGCACCCCAATGGGAGCTCGACTATTGCGGCAATGGGTTCAGTATCCGCTCCTCTCATCCCCCGCCATCCACGAAAGGCAAGAGGCGGTCCTCTCTTTCATCAACCGCCCCGAAGTGAGCAGATCGGCGCGCGAAGAGCTCTCGAAAATACGCGATCTAGAGCGGCTGATGATGAAAATCTCTGCCGGATACGCGGGGCCAAGAGATCTCTATGCTCTCGGGATCTCGCTCTCCCATCTCCCCGAATTGAAAAAACGGCTGTCGTTAGAGGCTCTATTCGACGCTGGCCCCCTTTCCGCCCAAATCCTCTCCGCAATGAACGAAAGCCCTCCGCTTCGGATCGGGGAAGGGGACATTTTTCAAAACGGTTACAATGAAGAACTAGACAAGTTCCGCCTCCTTTGCAAAGATTCGATGAGTTGGATGGGAGCCTACCAGACGAATCTCCGCGAGCAAACTGGCATTAAAACACTCAAAGTGGGGTATACCAAAGCCTTTGGCTACTACATCGAGGTCAGTAGGGCCCAAAGCGAAAAAATCCCCGCCAGCTTCCAAAGGCGACAAACTCTCATCAATGCCGAGAGATTCATCACCGAAGAGCTCAAACAATTCGAGCATCAAGTCCTCACCGCCGAAGAGCGATCGAAAGCCATTGAAGCGGAACTCTTCGATCAGCTGAGGAGAAACGTGGCAGCCCATGCTCCCGCCGTCTACGCCGCCGCTAAAATCATCGCCCGAACGGACAGCCTTTTATCGCTTGCGAAAATCGCCGCCGCCAACCAGTGGATCCGGCCCCTTGTGGACGAATCGGACGGGTTAGAGATCATCGAAGGGCGCCATCCGGTTGTGGAAAAAGCGATCGGCGCCGCCTCGTTCATCGCCAATGACGTCATCCTTAATCCGAGTCAGCAGCTCATGCTCATCACCGGCCCCAACATGGCCGGCAAATCGACCTACATCCGCCAAGTAGCCATCCTCGTGGTTCTGGCTCAGATGGGTTCCTTTGTCCCCGCTAAATCGGCCAAAATCGGCGTGGTCGACCGCCTCTTTTCCCGGATCGGCGCCAACGACGATCTCGTCCGCGGCCAATCGACCTTCATGGTCGAGATGTCCGAGACCGCCCATATTTTAAATCACGCCACCTCCCGCTCGCTCGTCTTGTTGGACGAAATCGGCAGAGGAACCAGCACCTACGACGGAATCTCCATTGCCTGGGCTGTCGCCGAATATCTCCTCACGACCCATAGAAAACAGGCCAAAACCCTCTTTGCAACCCACTATTGGGAACTCACCCGATTGGAAAATGAATATCCTCACGCCGCTAACTTCCAAACAGCCGTGCAGGAGATCCCCTCGGGTATCGTTTTTTTGCGCAAAATCATCCGCGGCGGCACCGATAAGAGCTACGGAATCCACGTCGCAAAACTCGCCGGTCTCCCCCCAAAAGCCATCAAACGGGCCGAAGAGATGCTCAAAGAATTGGAGAAAAAACCAGATAGCCAACTGCCGCTCTTCATCTCCACGCCTCAAGAGCATCCTGTCTTGAGCGCACTGAGAAATCTCGATCCGCTGAATCTCACCCCCATCCAGGCTCACCACAAACTCTGCGAACTCAAGCAGTTGTAGACTCCAACCCTTGAGTTTGTGTGTCTCTTCCCACGCCGCTCCATAACGAATATCTGATCAATGCGTCCTCGACAGGATTCGAACCTGTGACCTGAAGCTCCGGAGGCTTCCACTCTATCCACTGAGCTACGAGGACATGGAGAAAGGCAGTATATTCAAACAGAGAGAATGAGGCAAGAGGCGCCCTCATGCGATACCGTAAATTTTACACAGATCAGCGGACAAGGATTTCGCCGATGTTTTCAACCATCATCATATTCGTCGTCCCCTTCTTGCCAAAGGGGGCGCCAGCCGTAACGACGACAATATCGCCAAACGAGATGAATCCGTGGGCCATTGCGTAGGCGCTGGCGGCGCTGAGGGCCTCTTTGATATTTTGGCACTCGACAGCTAAAACAGGGATCACGCCCCATTGGAAAGCGAGCTGATGGTAGATAGTGGGAGAAGAGGTCACGGCAATGATCGGGATGGAGGGTCTGAGTCTCGACACGAGGCGAGCTGTCTGGCCGCTCGTCGTAAAGGCAAAAATGCATTTGGCATTTGCGCTATAAGCGGTCTTGACGGCGGCTATTGAGACTGCGGAGGAGACGTCGTGATCATCGTGCTGGGAATGGAGCTCAAAAAAGGCGTGGTAATCGAAATCTGTCTCGGCTTCGCGCACAATGCTCCGCATCCGTTGGACCGTCTCGATCGGGTATTTCCCAATGGCCGTCTCGCCGGAGAGCATCACGAGAGAGGTCGAATCGTAGATGGCATTGGCGACGTCCGACACTTCGGCGCGGGTGGGTCTTGGATTTGTAATCATCGACTCGAGCATTTGGGTGGCGGTCACGACCGGCTTGCAAGCTTGGCAGCCTTTTCGGATCATCATTTTCTGTAGTTTGGGGACGAGGGCGAGATCGACCTCAACGCCGAGATCGCCGCGGGCGACCATGATCCCATCGGCTGCTTGGATGATGCTGTCAAAATGTTCTATCCCTTGCGTGCTTTCGATCTTGGCGATGATCTGGATCTCCGGTTTCCCCTCTTGAGCGAGCAGTTGTCTGATCGTGAGGACGTGGTGCGCGGAGCGGATGAAGGAGGCGGCAATCAAATCTACATCGTGTTTGCAGCCGAATTTGAGATCTTCGATATCCCCTTCAGTGAGAGCTGGCAGGGGGATTTCGGCCCCGGGGATATTGATCCCTTTGCCGCTCTTCAAAAGACCGATATTGAGGATCTCGATCCAGACCTCTCTCTCCTCTTTCTTGACCACCTCGGAGATGATATAGCCGTCGTCAAAGAGAATTTTCATCCCAACGGTCACAGCATCGATCACCTCGATCGGGTCAACCGGAATTTCATCCGGTTGCCCCATCTCTTTCCCAACCAGTTTGAACTTTTGGCCCGGCTTCATGGCCCGTTCGCCTCCGGAGAGCTTACCGACGCGGATCTTCGGGCCATGCGTATCAAGCATGATCGCAAGCGGGATCCCCTTCGTTTTACGCGCTTTTTTTAAAGAATGGATCACCCTCAGGTGCTCTTCGCGGGTTCCATGGCTGAAATTGAGCCGGGCGACGCTCATTCCAGCGTCGATCAACTCAAGGATTTTTTCATAGGTCCCGACGGCAGGACCGATCGTACAGACAATTTTTGTGCGTGTGAACATAAGATCATGTTACAAGAACGGCTTTTTTGGTAGAATCACAGAGATGATGATTCTAAAAAAAGTCAGAGTGCACAATCTAAAGGGGGTCGATCTGGAGCTCGAGCCTGGGCAGCTCGTGGTCTTCACGGGGGTGTCGGGTTCGGGTAAATCGTCCCTTGCGTTCGATACGATCTATGTCGAGGGCCAGCGGCGCTATATCGAATCGCTCTCGCACCAGGCGCGGAGATTCTTGGGCGATTTGCCAAAGCCGGACGCCGAGAGCATTTCGGGTCTCTCTCCAACGATCGCCATCGAGCAAAAAACGGCTGGACGCACTCCCCGCTCAACCGTCGGGACGATGACGGGGATCTACGACTTTCTCAGAGTACTCTACGCTCGCCTTGCGACCCCCCATTGTCCAGTGAGCGGCGAGCCGGTGGCCGCCCAAAGCCGGGAAAAAATCATCGCCGAGGTCCAAAGCTTGAAGCCAGGCTCCAAGATCGTCATCTTGGCCCCATTTGCACGGAACAAAAAGGGGGAATTCAAAGAAGAATTTGCCGAATTGCTGAGTAAGGGATTCCTTCGGCTCAAAATCGATGGGGCATGGGTCGATTTAAGTGAAGAGGTGATCCTCGATCCAAAGGTAGGGCACGACGTCGATATCGTCGTGGATCGGCTCGTCGTGAACGGAGAGAACCGGTCGCGGATCGCCGAGAGCGTCTCAGCTGCGCTCGAACTGGGCAAAGGGGTTTTCAGCGTGGACGATACAGTCTATTCGCAGTTTGCCCATTCGGTTCAATCGGGGCTCTCCTATGGACCGCTGGAGCCCCACGATTTCTCCTTCAATCATCCGGCGGGAATGTGCCCTTCCTGCCACGGGCTCGGGGTCACCGCCGAATTTGATTTGGAGAAAGTCATCGATCCGGAAAAAAGTATCCGCGAGGACTGCTGTTTAGTCGCAAGTTCCTATAATACAGTCCGTTACGGAAATATTTACAACAACTTAGCCAAGCGGTTCAAGTTCAGCGTCGATACGCCATGGAAAGATTTGTCGAAAAGGGCCAAAGAGGTCTTTTTATATGGCGTAGAGCAAAAATGGACTCGGATGGATTTCGTCCATCCGGTCAAGAAAACCAGCTGGTTTGAATACGTGTGCTGGAAGGGGGTCCTGAGCGAGGCGAGGGAGCGGCTTGTGGCGGCAAAGAGCGATCTCTACCGGAAAAAAATGGGCGAACTGATGAGCGAGGGGGTCTGTTCGAGCTGCAAGGGGGAGCGGATAAAGCCCTATCCGGCAGCAGCGCGGATGGGGGGGAAACGGATCGGTGAGCTGACTGCCATGCCGCTCGAGGAGCTCCTTGTTTTTTTTGAAGAGATACGATGGAGTCCGCTTGAGCTCAAAATCGGAGAAGAATTGAGAAAGGAGATTCAAGAGCAGCTCTCCTTTTTGATTCATGTGGGCCTCTCTTATTTATCGCTCGATCGGACCTCGCCGAGTTTAAGCGGCGGAGAGTCGCAGCGGGTGCGGCTCGCCTCGCAAATTGGAGCTGGGCTCGTCGGGGCGATCTATGTGCTCGATGAACCATCGATCGGACTCCATCCGATCGATCACCATAAATTGATCGATACGCTGAAGGCGCTCAGGGATCAGGGGAATACTGTTTTAGTGGTCGAGCACGATCTCGACACCATTCTGGCTGCCGACCGGGTGGTCGACGTAGGGCCGGGCGCTGGAGTCCATGGCGGGGAGATTTTGGAACTCACCGATCCCCGCTCGATCACGGGGGGCTACGTCTCGGGGCGTCTGAAGATCGAACCGCCGAAAAAACGGCGAAAAAAAGAGGGCGAGCTGATCCTGACAGGGGCGTGCCGCCACAATCTGAAAAATGTAACAGTATCGATTCCCCTCGGGGTCTTTATTTGCGTTACGGGGGTCTCCGGGTCGGGCAAATCGTCGCTCATCTCAGACACGCTCTATCCTGCGCTGATGAGTCGATCGCCCAGCTTAAAGGGGCTAGATCTCATCGATAAAGTGATCGGAGTCGATCAATCGCCGATCGGCCGGACGCCCCGTTCGAACGCCGCCACCTATATCAAGCTGTTCGATGAGATCCGAGATCTCTTCACCGAACTGCCGGAGAGCAAAATCAGGGGCTTCGGGGCGGGCCACTTCAGTTTTAACGTGAAAGAGGGGTCGTGCTCTTACTGCGGCGGACTGGGCCAAGTGAAGATCGACATGGACTTCATGGAAGATGCGTGGATTCAATGCCCGCAATGCAAAGGCAAGCGGTTCGAGCCGGAGATTTTGGCGGTGAAATTTAAGGGAAAATCGATCCACGACGTGCTCGAGATGGACGTCGAACACGCGCTAGAGCTATTCGCAGCTTTTCCTCCGATCCGGAAAAAATTGGAGGTACTCAGTTTAGTGGGGCTCGACTATCTGAGCCTGGGTCAGCCATCGACGACGCTCTCCGGCGGCGAGGCGCAAAGGATCAAGCTCGCCAAAGAATTAGTACGCCCTGCCACCGGAAAGACAATGTTTATCCTCGATGAGCCGACGACTGGGCTCCATTTCCATGACGTCAAAAAGTTGATCGGGATTTTGCAGCATTTAGTCGACCGAGGCAACACTGTCCTCGTCATCGAGCACAACATGGATCTCGTCAAATGCGCCGATTGGGTGATCGATCTCGGGCCCGGCGCCGGGGCAAAGGGGGGGGAGATCGTCGGGACCGGGACGCCAGATCAAATCGCCAAACTCAAGACAGCGACAGGGATTGCGCTGAGAGGGGTGCAAGCTGGGGGGAAGTCGGAAAAAAAATTGGCGGTTATGAAGGAGATTGTTGTGGAAGGGGCGTGCCAAAACAATTTGAAGGGCGTCTCGCTGAAGGTGCAGCGCGGCAAAATCACAGTCTTCACAGGGCCGTCCGGTTCTGGGAAATCGTCGCTTGCTTTCGAGACGCTCTACGCCGAAGGGCAAAGGCGCTATACAGAGACCCTCCCCCCCTACGCCCGCGCGCAAGTCAAACAACTCCCCAAACCCAAAGCGGAGAGGATCGAGGGGCTCTCTCCATCCATCGCGCTCGAACAAAAGACAGGCGGACTCAACCCGCGCAGCACCGTTGGAACCATCACCGAGGTTTATGATTTGTTCCGCGTTTTATACGCTCATTTGGGGATTCCGCATGATCCCGAGACTGGAAAAGCGATCCAGAACATCAGCAAAGAGAGTATCGTCGAGGCGATTTTTAAGCTCCCTGAAGGGGAAAAAATCCAGATTTTAACGCCAGTGGTCTTTGAGAAGAAAGAGAGCTTTGAAACGCTCATCGAACGGCTTAACCGCGAAGGGTATCTCCGGATCCGACTCAATGGGAAGATTTATCCGCTAGATGAGCCGATTCCCTATGAGAAATTCAGAAAAAACGAACTATTTTTAGTGATCGACCGGTTGGTTGTCGAACGAAAATCTGAAAAAAGACTCTATGAGGCGATCAGCAAAGCGGAAGGGGTAGTGATTGTAGGAAGAGAGGGGGAAGATTTGCCCTTTTCTTTCTCGGGAAGCGGACGGATTACCCCGCAGAGCTTCTCGTTCAACCACGACGCAGGAATGTGCCAAGAGTGCTTGGGTTTAGGGATCACCTACGGCGCCCACCTCGAAGACGATAGGAAATTCCAAAAGAGCTCCATCTACGATATAGCCGACCGTTTGTTCAAAGAAAAAGGGACGAGCGGCGCTTACAAAGTCTTAGAACGGTATTTTAAAGAGGCGGGCGAAAGTAGAGAGGTGGTTTTGAACGGCGGGCCCGAAGTGCGGATGAAAGGGGGGCTCACCCTCCGGTGGCGCGGACTGCATCCAGTACTCGCCGGCGCCGCGCGAATGGCTGTAGGTTCTATCCGCGAGTCGCTCCTCCCCATGATGAGCGCCACCACCTGCTCCGCCTGCAAAGGGATGAGACTGAACCCCATCGCCCGCAATGTCCGGATCAAAGGGCTCTCGATTGGAGATTTATGCCATTTAAGCATTGAAAAAGCCTACGATTTTCTCCAAGAACTCGAGGTTCCCCCCTATCTGAAAGAGACCCACGCCCAATCGTTGAAATTCCTCGAGTTTTTACTCGCCATCGGCCTCCGCTACCTTTCGCTAGATCGCTCTGCGCCGACATTGAGCGGCGGAGAACTACAAAGGATCCGGCTCGCACGGCAACTCGGCTCTGGACTCACATCGTGCCTTTACATCCTCGACGAGCCGACGATCGGACTCCACCCTTATAACAATGAACTCTTGACCCGGGCATTGAAAGACCTTCGCGATCTTGGCAATACATTGATCCTCGTCGAGCACGATCCAATGACGATCCGCGCCTCCGATTATCTATTCGATTTTGGCCCGAAAGCAGGACGCGAAGGGGGCTATATCACAGCCCACGGAACCATTGCCGAAATTGAAAAAAATCCCGATTCGCTCACCGGCGCCTATTTAAGCGGCCGGAAACAAATCCCCATTCCGAAAAAAAGGAGACCCTTCACACCAGGTATCCGGATTGAAAACGCTACGCTACATAATCTTAAAAATATCACCGTCGAAATCCCCAAATCGGCCATCACGTGTCTAACGGGCGTCTCTGGATCGGGCAAATCGACCTTAATGAGCTATCTGCTGAAAAATCGGGAATTCGAGCGGGTCATCATCGTCGATCAAAGCCCCATTGGACAAACCTCGCGCGCAGACGTCAGCACCTACTCTGACATCCAGCCTCTCATCCGCGCCCTCTACGCCTCGCTCCCCCTCGCAATGACCAAAGGACTCCAGCCCCGCCACTTCAGCCCCAATCACCTCCGCGGCATGTGCCGCACCTGCTGGGGACTTGGCTACAAGACCGTCGATCTCCAATTTCTCCCTGCCGTCCGCATCATCTGCGACAGCTGCCGCGGCTGCCGTCTCAACCCCATTTCTCTAGAGGTGAAATATAAAGGCAAACACCTCGGCGAAGTGCTCCAAATGACCGTCAGCGAAGCCCTTGAATGGTTTTCAGCCATCCCCAAAATCGTCAAACGGCTCGAGACCCTCATCTCCGTCGGCCTCCCCTATCTGCAGCTCGGCCAGGAACTCCCCTCCCTCTCCGGCGGCGAGGCCCAGCGGCTCCGCCTCTCCCGCGAGCTTGCCAAACGGGAGAGCGGCAACACGCTCTACCTCATCGACGAACCCACCGTCGGCCTCCACCCCGAAGACATCCTCAAACTCCTCAAAATTTTCCACCACCTCGCCGATAAAAAAAACACCCTCGTCATCATCGAACACAATATAGACGTCATTGTCAACGCCGACCACCTCATCGATCTCGGCCCCGACGCCGGCGACGACGGAGGGGAAGTCATGGCGTCCGGCACCCCCGAACAGGTAGCCCGCTCCCAAACATCTCGGACAGCGAAATATATCAGGGAAATGCTATAGTCCGGAAAAAGGAGTTTTCGTTATGTCCGGTCTACATCCCGTTACATCGAGAAAAAAGGCCCAGGCCCTCTCGACCGCTCTGTTTTTAATCGGATTGGCCACCCTGATTTTCACCGACGCCTGGTGGCCCGGCGTCATGCTCATTATCGGATTGCCGCTCGCCCTGCGGCAATACTTGCTCGGCAGAACCTATGATATGATGATGACCCTCCTCGTCTTTATCGGCACCTTCGTCACCGTCCAATTCGATATCTCCTGGCGCATCTTCCTCCCCATCCTCTTTACCCTAGGAGCTCTCTATATCCTCTTCCGCGAATTCCTAGGACCCGATGAAACCACCGAAGAGGAGAAAGAGGAAGAACTCAACCGCGAAATTGAAGAGAACAAGAAATAGGTGAGTTTAAGCAAGAAGCTGACTGTTAGTGGATTATGTTTTTTTACAATTATTTATTCTATTTAATACTAGCTTCGTGCTATAATTATTTTCATGAAAAAGAACAGTGACCACAAATCTTCTCTTCTCGTTGCGCCTGCAATGCAGATTACAATTCATTGTATTCGGGTCTGACCCGAATCATCCTTGTTTTCCATCACATTTTTTAAGTTAAATAAAAAAAATAAAACAGATTAAAAATAACAATAAAAAAAAGGAATATTATTATGCCATTAGGATATGTACCAACAGGAAATTATAGACAAGGTCCCGCACCCACGCAACCCGCTCAAGCTGCACAACAACCTGCACCCCCAGCCCCGTCGCCCGCAGATGATGCCGCTGTATTGGCGCAATTTCAGGGCATGCAGATGAATGCTGACCCAAAACAAGATAACTGTGCGGTGTGCCGAAACCCTCTTTCTCAAGAGAGAGTTGTACAATTCCCTTGTTCGCATCAACTGCATGTAAAGTGTGCAGCGGAGTGGGCTAGAGTTCATAGACCGGCCTCTTGCCCTATATGCCGCGCACCTTTTGTTCTTGTTCAAAATTGCGTCATCCTTTGACATATAAAAAATGATCTCTTAATTTTTTTCGTTCGGCCCCCTTGATTCTAAGGGGGTTTTGTTTGATAATGAATGATCGTCTGATGGTTCGTGGGAGATGTCCTTGACGCCGGGTCGAAGGGCCAAGAGAAACTCTTTGACTGGAAGACATGGGATCCCCTCAATGCGCCACCTCTTTTCCCCAAGATAGAGAAAAAGCGGGGTCGCTAATGTACAATCTTTAAAAAAAAGACTAATTTATGATTAATGTACAATCTTGCTATACCAGATTCACGGCTGCCCATCCCAGTAATAAGACCCCAGAGCCGTCATGGACAGCTGCATCCAATGTTGCGGGAGCCGTTGCTTATGCCACCATCTCCCCGTTAGGCGCCCTTTTCGCCGCATTAAAAGCGGGAGTCGACATCCTATCGGAAATCCATACCAATCTCATTAACCAGTGCCCATCAAACCCGCAAGAAGCTCTGCAATACATTCAAAAGCATCGCATTACAAACGAAAAGGATCGGATTCAGATTCTCGAATCCTGCTTAAGCTTAAATCAGAGTGCCGCGATAACTTTAGACCATCTCAAACAATTCCAGATCACGGATCAAAATGTATTAATAGAGATCGCCATACGTTATGCGAAGCAACCTGCATGTAGAACTTTGGAATATATCGCCAACTTCAACATCCAAAATGAAGAAAGTCTTTTTGAAATCGCTAAAATTTGCGCGACTACGAGTTCATATACTCCGAAATACATTAAAAATTTTAGCATAAAGAACGAAACAAAACTCTTTGAAATTGCTAAGCTATGCGCAAATAAGAATGGTGGAACAACTGCGGAACAGATCCAAAATTTTGGCATTACAGATCCAAGCAAACTTTTTGAAATCGCCATGCTCTGCGCTAAACAGAATTGCCGTACCACGGCTCAATGCATCAAAAAGTTTGGGATCGAAGACCAAAGTGATCTTTATCAGATCGCAAAGTGGATGGCGCGCTACCAAGCGTGCCACTTCATACGAAACTTTAAGAAATTTGACATTAAGGACGAAAACAAACGGATTGAGCTGGCTATGATGTGCGCATCGAAAGATGGCGAGACAACTGCAGCAAATATCGGCATATTTGACATTACAAATGAGATCAAACTTTGCGAGATCTTCGTGCTCTGCGCAAAAAATCACCCAGCAAAGATAGCAGAATTGCTCACATGGTTTCCGCTTTCATCAACCACCCTCCTCGAAACAACGGTCTGGCCATTATGCCTTCTCCAATCCCCCGAGGTTCTTAAAGAAATAACAGGGAATTTAAAACCAAAATATGGCCTTCTGGGAGATCTTGCATCCAGGCTCGAAGAGGATCCAAGTCAATGGGAGTCGGTCATGAACAATTCACAGCTATCTGAGTGGATAAAACAGTCGGGGCTAGATTCTCCCCATTTTTCATCTATTTCTTCCTGCCTTGCGAAAATGCAACCTCACCACATACGGCAGTCATTGACCTGTTTCTTTCTAGCCGCATTGTCTGCTCTCCATCTGGGATTAGGGCCTGAGGGATTGCAGAAAATCTGGAAAAAAGATCTTTTCCTGAAGATCTTACAAATACATGCCCCTCATTTAGCCCCTCGCCTTACAGAAACCCTCCTTCGCCTTGCGAAAGACGGCTGTGCATTGGACATATATTCCAATGGCACTCAACTAAACTTGGAACAGAAGTATCCATATATGACTTTACTGCGGATGGAGTTCGCATTACTTCAAAGCCAAGGAGTGAATATGAATCGTTTCGTTAACATGCTAGATAACACACTCCGCAAAACTTTTAAAGACGCCAAAAAATTCAAATTGTTGCTCGTAGTTTTAGACAGTCTTGTCAAAGCTGAGTTGGGAATAAAACAAAAACAGGCAGTTTTAGATTGTTTAGTAGATCAATCAGATTTTATAATCAAAAATTTGGGCAACATATCGATTCTTTTCGATCTGAATGAAGAATCCCTTTTGGAGAACAGTTCAGAAGGATACGAGGCATTGGCGATGCGAGCCATGCAAAAAATTCTTCCCGTAGGAGATTTGGCTCATGGATTCGACTCATTGATACAAACGTTCGGATCTAGCCGCAATCCCCAAGCCATTTTCCGTTATGCCGCTGGACTCAGCACTCTGAATCACCCAGAGGTGGATCGATCATTCAAACAATTTTTTCTATCCGTATGCGATGGGACATTTCAGAACGTCCGGTATAATCCCGACATCAATCCGCAAATGCAAAAAATTCAAAATTACTCTGCTGATCTAATCCATCTTTGGAAGCAAGGAAAAACGTGCGACCTCAATGATCAGCTCGGGGCTCAAATACCTCATTTAAATCATAAAAAATTGAAAATCATTGATACGGACAATCCATACGATCTGCTCCTTTCCGGAACCGAGGTGCAAGGGAGTTGTCAAAGAATCGATGCAAATATCGAATATAACAAGGGACTATTAGGTCTATTGATGAACGGAGCTAGACTTTTGGCTGTTGTAGATCCAAATGGAGTCATCCAGACCAAAGCTGTCATTCGCATTTTGTTCAATCAACAGGAGAAACCAGTTTTGTTTATCGAAAGACTCTATGGAAATGCTCGGTACGGCGATCCACTGCTCTCTTTCGCAAAAGAACGGGCCAGAGAGTTCGAGTTGCCGCTGGCTGCCACAGAAGTGGGCGAAGGGCCTTTGATTCAAGCCTCCTTAACCTCATTAGGAGGTCCAGCGCCATATGAATATAGCGATGCAGGCGGAGAAATCTGCCCACAAGGGATCATCTGTGTATCGAGATACTGCATTCTACAAGAATGACTGTAAAAGTTCAGGCCCCGAAGGGGACTGAACTTTTACAATTTGAGGTATAATCAATCCCCATGGCGCGGCGGACTTCGGCTAGAGTCTTATGAGCCTCTTGGTTAGCCACTTCTGTCCCTTGGAATAAGTAGTTCATCACCTGTTTCGGATCTTTAGCAAACTCTTCGCGCCGTTTCCGGATCGGTTCAAGGAAGGCGAGGAGAACTTCGAGCAGGTATTTCTTGACGATAGAATCGCCAAGTCCCCCTCTTGCGTAGTGGGCTTTCATCTCGTCAATGGCTGCTGTGTCCTTACCAAAGGCGTCCAAATAGGTAAACACTGGGTTCCCTTCGACTTTTCCAGGATCTTCGACGCGGAGATGACCTGGATCGGTGTACATCCCCTTCACTTTTTTGGCCACATCATCGGGAGAATCGCTGAGGTAAATCGCATTGCCAAGGCTTTTGCTCATCTTGGCTTTTCCGTCGACGCCAGGAAGGCGGGCCACTACAGAGGTTATCACCTCCGGTTCGACCAAAACGCCGGTATGGTAGAGACGGTTGAATTTGCGGACAATCTCCACGGTCTGCTCAATCATCGGAATTTGGTCGTCGCCGACAGGGACGAGATCGGCCTTAAAGGCGGTGATATCGGCCGCTTGCGAAATAGGATAGATCATGAAACCGGCGGGGACTTCTTCCCCATACCCTTTTTGCTGGATTTCGAGCTTTACGGTCGGGTTGTGCTTAAGCCGATTCCAGGTGATGAGGTTAAGGTAATACATCGTGAGCTCTGGCAGGGCCGGAATGAGCGATTGAATGAAAACGGTGGTGATATTCGGATCGATGCCGACGGCCAAATAATCGAGGGCAACCTCCAAAATGTTGGCGCGAATCTTCTCCGGTTCATCTGCATGATCCGTGAGAGCTTGGGCGTCGGCAATCATGACGAATTGCCGATGAACCCCTTGGAGTTTTACGCGGGCGGCAAGCGAGCCGACATAGTGGCCCAAATGGAGTTTTCCTGTAGGGCGATCCCCCGTCAAAATCGTTTTCCGTTGATGCATGCGGCGCTCCTTATAAAGTGTCCAGGTGTATACTGCGGCCGCCCCAAAAGTGTGAATTTGGGCAGCTTTCACGCTTGCCCAAATTCACACTTTTGGGGCGGCCGCAGTATAGAATCAATACCGGATATTGAACTTGTTTTTCGCCAACGTCAAAATCGCGTCTACGGCAAGCTCCGCATCCTCCCCAATCGCCTCCACAACAACCTTCGCGCCCCTCTCAGCGGCCAGCATCAAGATGCCCAAAATCGACTTCGCATTCACCACATAATTGCGATAACTCAAATTCACCTGGGCATTAAAATGCGCGGCGCACTTAACGAGTTCAGTCGAAGGGCGCGTATGGAGTCCCTTACTATTCAAAACAACAAAAATGGCTCTGGCTTTACGTTTCATCTGCTTCCCGAATCTCTATATGGCGCAGATGTAGGTGTTACCACAATCCTATTTTCTTTTCAATCAAAAACTAGACTTTCTCTTTCAATTCCTCTAATAATTTCTCAAAATAATCGAGGGCCGCATTCACTGCGTCCGGTTTTCTCATGTCAACGCCGGCTACTTTCAAAAGGTCGATCGGATATTTGCTGCCGCCGGACGACAAAAACTCCAAATACCGCTCTTTCGCCTTCTCATCGACCATCGCTTTCTGAAATAAGGCGAGGGCAGCGCTTAAACCTGTCGCGTACTGATAGACGTAGAAATTGTAATAAAAATGGGGGATACGGGCCCATTCTATCTCTAACTCTTTGTCGAGAACCAGATCGGGACCATAGTATTCTCGATTGAGTTTGATATAATACTCTTTTAACAGGGCTGGGGTCAATGGAACGCCCTCCTCTGCCCACCGGTGGATCTGCAGCTCGAATTCGGCAAAAAGGGTCTGCCGGAAAATCGTCCCTCGAATCCCTTCAATCTGATAATTGATTAAAAATGCCTGATCGCGCTTCGACTTAGCTTGCCCCTGCAAGTGCTTCAAGAGCAGCTGCTCATTGAATGTCGAGGCGACCTCGGCGACAAAAATCGGATATTGGGAATAAATATAGGGCTGATTCATGCGGCTGAGGAGACTGTGCATGCTGTGGCCCGCCTCGTGCGCTAGAGTCAAAACATCATTCAGAGTTCCGTGGTAATTCATCAAAATATAGGGCATGCTGTCGTAGCAACCCGATGAGTAGGCGCCTGAGCGCTTCCGGATGTTCTCATACACGTCGACCCACCGGTCTTCCAAAAGCCCTTTCTGCAAATGGCCCTGATATCGGCTCCCCAGCGGCGCCACAGAGGCGATCACGGCGCGCCGGGCCTCTTCGTAATCCATATTTGATTCCGCCTCTTCGATGAGCGGCACATAGAGATCGTACGGATGAATATCGGGGAGCTTTAACAATTTTTTCCTCAAAGCTACATACCGGTGCATGAGCGGCAACCTCGCCCTCACTGACGCAATCAGATTTTCATAGACCGCCCGCTCAATCTGGTTCGGAAACAGGGCCGCCTCTAAACAGCTGCCGAATTTCCGCGACCTTGCGATAAACAGATGGCTCTGCACTTGCCCTTGAATCAACTCGCAAAGGGTATTGACATGGGCCTCGTACCCTTGGTGGAGGTGCTCGAAGGCCGATTTCCGAAGGGCCCTATCGGGACTGCGCAAGTAGGAGAGATAGGTCCCATTCGAGAGGGGACATTCGGCCCCTTTGGAATCGAGCGCCGATTTGAAGGTCATATCTGCATTATTGAGAGCCCCAAAGGCGCGAATCGATGTGTCAAGCGCTTTGCCGCTAAGGGCCATGATCTCCTCTTCTTGCGGGGAGAGAGTATGGGGCCGCATTCTCCCAATTTTCTCCAAATGAAAACGGTAGGGCGATAGGGCCGAATGGGCGATCAGTTGAGAAAATTGATCCTCTTTCAACTCGAGAAACTCGGGCTCAATCCACGAGGTCTGTAGACTGAATTCGTGGATCAAGGTTGAAATCAGGCCAAAATCGCTTTTAAACGTATCATTGCCCAGATCCTCGTCCAACCTAAGATGAGCGTACACATGGAGTTTTTCCAGTTTTCTCTGCAGGGCTAAATATGAGTCGAAGAGCTCGGCTACAGACAACGGGTCGTGAAGCCTCCCTCTGTACCGGGATAGCTCGGGCCATTTCCCCCCTCCCCCCTTCACATCCTCTAGATCCTCTTTCCAATTTTGCGGATCTACGTATAGGGCCTCCACATTCCAGCGATCTTCAACGGGCACTTCATTCCGAGTGACAGGCATCTTTTCCTCTTCTTTTATGTAATTGGTTCTTAAGGAGTTCATACTCTCTCCGCGACTGGAGGCCGACAGGATTAGCAATCCTGACAATATTGTGCTAAATTGTGTTGCAAAAAATCGGATCATCCGCTATATTCCTTCTTAGATTCAAGAATGCGTTTATCATATAGGAGAAACTACTTATGGCCCAACAAACAGTGAAAAAAATCACTTTGAAACCACTTGGGAACCGCGTGCTGGCCCAAAAGATGGAAGCACCAGAAACATGAAGGGGGGAATTATCCTGCCCGATTCCGCTAAGAAAAAACAAGAGACTGCGATAGTCGTCGCCGTCGGCCCTGGAAAAAGGCTCGATGATGGGAAAATACTTCCCATCCCTGTCAAGGTGGGCGACGTGATCCTCATGGACAAATACTCGGGCCAAGAGGTACTCGAGATGAGGAATACATGATTGTAAAAGCTGACGACATCATCGCAATCATTGAAGACTAATGTAAGGAGAATTATGGCACCAAAAAATATTAAATTCAAGGAAGACGCCCGTCAAAAGATTTTGAAAGGGGTTCGGACATTGGCAGCGGCCGTAAAAGTAACGCTCGGTCCTAAGGGCCGAAACGTAGTGATCGATTCCAAATTCGGCGCACCTAAAATCACCAAAGACGGTGTGACGGTAGCCAAAGAGATGGAACTCGAAGACAAGCACGAAAACATGGGCGCTCAGATGGTGAAAGAGGTCGCGAGCAAAACGGCTGACAAAGCTGGCGACGGCACCACAACGGCGACTGTCCTCGCTGAGGCCATTTATCAAGAAGGGCTTCGCAACGTCACTGCGGGCGCAAACCCGATGGAGATGAAAAAGGGGATCGAGCTGGCTGTCAACACAGTGGTTGACGAGCTGAAAAAATTGAGCAAGCCGATCAAAGACGCCAAAGAGATTGCGCAAGTGGCGACTATTTCTGCCAACGGCGACGCCGATATCGGCTCGATCATTGCAAAGGCGATGGAGCAAGTCGGCAAAGACGGCACGATCACTGTCGAAGAGGCGAAAGGGTTTGAAACGACGCTCGAAGTGGTCAAAGGGATGAACTTCGATCGGGGCTATGTTTCAGCCTATTTCGTCACGAACGCTGAATCGCTCGTATGCGAATACGAAAACGCTTACGTCCTGATCTATGAGAAAAAGATCTCCTCGATGAAGGAGTTTCTCCCTATGCTTCAAGCTGTCGCCGAGTCGGGCAAACCGCTCCTCATCATCGCTGAAGATATCGATGGAGAAGCTCTTGCGACCCTCGTTGTCAACCGGCTCCGCGCTGGACTCAAAGTCGTCGCAGTGAAAGCCCCTGGCTTTGGCGATCGCCGCAAAGCGATGCTCGAAGATATTGCGATCCTCACTGGCGGGCAATTCATCAGCGAGGAATTCGGCATCCAACTCGAGAAAGTGACCTTGGATATGCTCGGTAAGTGAAAAAAGTCCTCGTGAAAAAAGAGGATACGACTTTAATCGACGGCGCTGGCAACAAGAAAGCGATTGCAGACCGGATCGCGCTTCTCAAGCGGCAAATCCAAGAGGCGACCTCAGACTACGACCGGGAAAAACTCCAAGAGCGTCTAGCGAAGCTCTCAGGCGGCGTAGCGGTTATCCGAGTCGGAGCTGCAACAGAGCTAGAGATGAAAGAGAAAAAAGATCGCGTAGACGATGCGAAAGAGGCGACGAAAGCCGCCGTTGAAGAGGGGATCGTCCCTGGCGGTGGCGCAGCGCTTCTCCGCTGCCTCCCTGCCCTTGAAAAAGTGCTCGCGAAACTCTCTGGCGACGTCAAAATCGGCGCCGAAATCATCGCCCGCTCCCTTTCCTACCCGATTCGCCAGATTGCTGAAAACGCTGGCAAAGAGGGGTCGATCATCGTTCAAAAAGTCGCTTCTATGGGCCCTCAAGAAGGATATGACGCCCGTGAAGATGTCTATGTGAACATGATTGAGAAGGGGATTGTGGATCCGACCAAAGTGGTTCGCTGCGCTCTTCAATTTGCAGCTTCCATCGCGGGTCTTCTCCTCACTACCGAGGCGATCATCACCGAGGAAGAGCAAGATAAAGCAGCAGCCCCTGCGGGCGGCGGCTACGGCGATATGGAGTAATCATCCAATGAACCCTCGAGAAGATTCTCGGGGGTTCTTTTTTGTCCGAAAATGCCAAACGGATTGAGCGTGTCTTTAATCCGCTCCGTCGGATTCAAGAAATTCTGCAAGTATTGGATCAATCCAGCCCCTTCAAAAATGCGGCTGATCAGCTCTTTTGTTGGAAAACCGTCTCGGCTATCGATGTCCGTAAATTCCATGTGATCGAAGTTTTTCGTCCCCGCGACGCCCAATGCCTCCGCTCCGGGCCCATCTGTGACCACCGTCATATTCTTCAAGGTCAATCGATGGATGATCACCTCCGCGCCTCCCCTCTTTTCAGGCATGCGGGCGCCGAGCGCCGCCCAGTTGTTGTCGGAACCTGATCTGTTTTGGATCTCGATATGGATCATGAGATTTTCCAGCTCGATCAGATCGATTTCAGAGGGCGTAGCAGTGAGCGGCCCCCATCGGTAATGAATTTTCGTTTTGGCCACTTCCAAAGCGTTCCGATCTTGAAAACCGGGCGGATTTGCGATCGTGAAGAGACGGAGGATCGTTTGTCTCGGCCACATACTGATCATCCGCACTGAGACGTCAACCCCTAATTTCTGAGTCAGATACGAAGACATAATCGGAGCCTTGACGAGCCAAAGGAACACAAATGCCGCTATGATGATCAAACAAGCTAATCTCCAACCGTGGCCAAACATATTTCTCTATCTCCTGGGCGTGGGGATCGGCCCTTCCATCTCGCCGATCAGTTTATTGAGAAAAGGGATGAGGGCAAAGCCGATGACGGCAAGGACAAGGGAAATGAGGCCGTAAGCGATGAACGCATGGCCATAAATTTCAAGAGAAACAGTCCCTGTGATCTCTTTTGGGACATCTGAGATTGTAGCGAGGCCGCCGCCGATCGCAAAAGCTGCTGACTGAGTCAAAAACCAGACTCCCATCATCAACCCGACGAGATGGCGCGGAGTCAGGCGGGTCACCATAGCCAGACCGATAGGCGAAATGAGCAGCTCGCCGACCGTTTGGATGAAATAACTGAGAATCAACCACCAAGGCGATGCGTTTCCATCCACGTTGAAAGTGAGGACGCCCCCGCCGAGGACAAAATATCCGATCGCCATGCAGAGGATGCCGACGCTGAATTTGAGCGGCGTCGACGGGTTCTTATTTTTGTTGTGAAGATGGAGCCAAAGCCAGCTCAAGATAGGGCTTAAGACGATGATGAAAAACGGATTGAAAAATTGGGTGAATTCCGCATCGATCGTAAACCCTAGGAGCTCTTTGGACATGTTCCGGTCGGCAAAGAGCATTAGAGAGGTAAACGTCTGATTATAAACCGCCCAAAATCCGATCGAAATGACAGTGAGGATCAGACAGGCAATCATCTTGCGCCTCGAAGCGTGGAGCTCTTTGACGAGGTAAAAAAGGAGTACGGCAATGATGCCGATAGAGGCGAGGATCAGGATCAAATTTGTCTCTTTTGGATGGAAGAGGAGAATCTGAAGGACTCCGACGGTAGCGCATATAGCGATGATCAGACCGCAATAGAAAATCACTTTGAAGCTCTTTGATTTATGTAAAGGGCTGTGCTCCGGGAGGCCCCCCGCAGTTCCAAGCGGCTTTTTGGCGGCCATAAAAGTGAGGAGCGAGATCAGCATGCCGGCTGAAGCTGCAAAAAACCCTGAACCGTAGGTATAGGCCGCAACGAGAGCCCCTGCAAAAAGCGGCGGAAAAAGGCTGCCCAAGTTAATCCCCATGTAAAAGAGGGTAAACCCCCCGTCCCTTCGGGGATCGTTCTCCGCATACAGTTCTCCCACAAGACTCGATACGTTCGGCTTAAAAAAGCCATTGCCGAGGATCACCAAGCTCAAACCCAAAAAGAGCTCGCGCTTGCCTGGGAGGCCCATGATGGCATACCCCACTAAAAAAAGGATCCCCCCTAAAAGAATCGATTGGCGATAGCCAATATACCGGTCTGCGATCGCCCCGCCTAGAACGGGCGCCAAGTAGAGCATCGAAGTGAAAGCGCCGTAGAGGAGATAGGCCGAAGAGTCTGTGTAAGAGAGCCCTTTGCTCAAGTAAAGGACCAAGATCGTCTGCACCATGTAGAAGCCGAACCGCTCCCATAGCTCAGTAAAAAATAACCAATAGAGCCCCTTGGGTTGGCCTCTGTGATAGATATGTTGCATATAGTTTCTCCTAAACGGAACCTACAAGAAAATTTTTCACTCGTCAACAGGGGGGCGTAAAGAGTTTAAAAACCAACCTTTTGCAAACGGTTTCTTTTTAAGCCATGAGGGGTTATAATGGGGGCAATGAAGCAAGGAACGGCAAAGATCTATCATTGGGGCCTTGAAAAAGCCTCCTCGAATAAAGCCCCCCTTTGGCTCGCCCTCCTCTTTGGCTTAGAGATCGCCTTATTCATTCCTCTGGATGCGGTTCTCATCTTTTTCTGTCTGCAAAAGCGAAGTCACATTTTTTTATACGTCTCGATCGCGACGATCGCTTCGACAATCAGCGGCCTCGCCGGCTATCTTCTTGGCCACTTTCTCTGGGATCTCATCGGGGGTTGGGTGGTTCCCCACTTGATCTCGGCGAGCGCATTCGAGCGGGTCTCTGGACATATGCAGCAATATGAGCATTGGGCCCTCTTTTTGGGCGCCCTCATCCCTTTTCCCCTCAAGGTACTCAGCCTTGCGAGCGGCGTATTCCAATTGGGGGTCATCCCCTTTACGAGCTGCTTTGCGATCGCCCGCCTTCTCCGCTTTTCTCTCATTGGAGGAGCAATGGCCCTCTGGGGAGAGAGCGTTAAATCGTTCGTCGACCGGCATTTCCACCGGATCTTTATGGTGATTGGAGCGAAAGTGGCCGTCGCCCTTTTTGTCTTTTGGATTTTAGCTAGATAATTCTTTGCGAAAGTAGACCTTTTGCCCTTCGGCAAGATAACCTTGGGCCTGGTAAAAGGCGTGAGCGCCGCTCTCAATCCGGTGAGTCCCGCTCGTCAGCTCGATGACTGAACAGCCCTCAGTACTGGCAATCGCCTCAGCCTCCCTGAGCAGCCTCTTGCCAATGCCCATGCCCCGCACGATCTCATCGACCACTAAACTCACAATCCGCATAAATCGCTCCTCTGAATGAAACTGCGGCAAAATGTGGTAGGCTAAACAACCGACTGCACGGCCATGCATCTCCGCGACCAGAACCGCAGAGCCGTAGCTGTGTAGATTCTCCTCTAGCGCCCCTTGAGAGACCTTATAGCCGAGCTGACCCATAAGCCCCACAAGCCTCTCCACATCCCTTTTCTCGGCCCTGCGGATGATCACCAAAATCGCCTCGCCTCCCTATACCCCGTCCATGCAGGATCGGTCAATTGGCTGATCCGCAAATAGGGCCTATTTTCCCTCGCAGAGGTGTGAATGAACGCCCCCTTCTGCAAAAACATCCCCACATGGCGGATATCCTCTGCCGAATCCCCCCAAAAAATCAGATCGCCAAGAGCAAGATCTTCGATCGCAACCGCTCTTCCTCTCGGATCACGAATCTGCTGCCGAGCATCGCGGGGAAGGCGCAATCCCATCTTCCCGTAGAGCATCTGGACATATCCTGAACAGTCATAGCCAAAACTCGAACGCCCTCCCCAAGTGTAGGGAAGTCCGAGAAATTTTTGGCTAAACTTCTTTAAATCGAAGATTTCGGGCTCCACATCCCCCTTTTGAATATAGGCCTCCCTCCCATCAGGGAGAAGAATTTTAGCCCACCGGGCATCCGAAGCGTCGATGAGCCGCAACCTCGAACCGTAAGGCAATGAGAAGAGAGGACCGAATTCTGTATCGGGCTCCGCATAAATGTGGGCCTTCAGACGACTCGACGAAATTTGGGACTCATAGTAGGAGACATGGCTGAGAATGAACGACCCCTCCGCTACCCAGCCCGAGTAGCCGTCCGAAGTCGTGATGTAAATCCAATGGTCTGCATTTTTGCGGACAACGATCTCTTCACCGAAAAGGGCTTGCGACATAACACGCGATTTTAAAGACGGCGACTCCCGCATGTCGACCACAGGGAGATGCACCAATGGAATGGGAAACATAGCCCCATGTTATTAGATGGGGCTATTTTTTTAAACTTATGAAGACATTGACGTATGATCAGGAGTTGGAGCCTGGGTATTTGTATTCATGCCATTTAGATCGCCCGCATTGGCTTGTTGAGCCGCTGCTTGCACCGCATTGGCCGCATCGAGCTCTTCTTGCTCTAACAACAACTGCATAAGCTGGTCTTGTAACGCCGTTTGTGCTGCATTAGTACAGCTGGTCATTCCAGATACATCCATATAATTTCTCCTTATTATTATATATTCTAACTTAATATAATATTACCACAACACTTATTTTAATCAAAACAAATTGCTATCCAGAAAATAAACATCTATTGTATCCTTATCCCATTATATGGAAGAGACCCTTGACGAGGCCGTCCAGAAGCGGCGCACATTTGCCATTATCAGCCACCCTGACGCAGGGAAGACGACCTTGACTGAAAAGCTCCTCCTGTATTCAGGGGCCATCCAGACAGCCGGGATGGTGAAGGGGCGGAAAGGGAGGAGGGCAGCCACCTCCGACTGGATGGCGATGGAGCAGGAGAGGGGCATTTCGATCACCTCATCGGCCATGCAATTTTCGTATAAAGGCGTCGTGATCAACGTCCTCGATACGCCAGGCCACGAAGACTTTTCTGAAGACACCTACCGGACGTTGACCGCCGCCGATTGCGCGATCATGGTGATCGACGCCTCAAAAGGGGTGGAGAAGCAGACGCGCAAGCTGTTTGAAGTGTGCCATCTTCGGAAGATCCCCGTTCTCACGTTCATGAACAAGATGGATATGCCCGGCAGAGAACCCCTCGATTTAATGAACGAGGTCGAAAACGTACTGCAGATCGAATCGTACGCCTATAATTGGCCCATCGGGATGGGGAAAGAATTCCGGGGCGTCGTCGATCGGCAAGCGAAGGAGTGCATTTTTTTCGCTAAGACGTCGATCGGCGGCGCCCAGAAAGCCGATTTAATCCGTAAACCCCTGAAAGAGGCAGGATCTGAAATTCTCGAAGAGTTGGAGCTGATTGATCTAGCTGGAAACGCCTTTGACAGAGATCGGTTCCTCAAAGGGGAAGTGACCCCCGTCTTTTTTGCTTCGGCCCTCACAAACTTCGGCGTAGAACCCTTTTTCGACGCCTTCATCCACCTCGCCCCCTGTCCCCATGCCCGCCTCGCCGACCGTCCAGACGGAACCGAGGTAGAGATCGACCCGATCAAAACCCCCTTTAGCGGTTATGTGTTCAAGCTCCAAGCTAACATGGATCGGCGCCACCGCGATAACATGGCCTTCATCCGGATCTGTTCAGGGAGATTTGAGAGGGATCTCACAGTCAAACACCACCGGCTCAATCGGGAAATCCGACTCTCAAGGCCTCATGGAATGGTTGCAGGCGAGAGGACCACCCTCGACTACGCCTATCCAGGCGATGTGATTGGCGTCATCAATCCCGGCCTTTTTGCGATCGGCGACACCCTTTCAGTCACCGGTGGCTTCAATTTCAAACCCCTGCCCCAATTCCAGCCCGAAATCTTCGCCAAGCTCTATCCGAAAGACGTCGGCAAGCGAAAATCATTCGATAAAGGGGTTCTTCAACTTACCGACGAAGGGGCCATTCAACTGCTCCACTCCTACGAGAGAGAAGGAGACCTCATTTTTGCCGCTGTCGGAAAACTTCAATTCGAGGTGATGCAATATCGACTCAAAGACGAATATGGGGTCGAAACCATCCTCACCCCCCTCCCCTACCAGTGCAGCGCCTGGATCATCGGCGACATGTCCAAATTTGAAAAGACCACCACTTGCCTGCTCGCTCAAGACCGGCAAAATCGGCCCATGGCCCTCTTCACCACACAATGGGAAAAGCAATATTGCATGAAGCAAAACCCTCAACACCAATTCGTCGACGTGCTTGTATAATGACTTTGATCCCAGTATAATAGGACTCTTCGCTATTAGCGACGAGCGATTGGCGAAAGATGGCGTGACAGATTGAGCAGATTTTCCGCGGATGTGTGAGAAATGCGGGCTAACGGCAGTGTTTTTTTTAAATATTCTTACATTTTCCGACGAAGCTGGTTTTCGCGAGCTCCCGCTTCCAGCGGGAGCTGCTGAATGTCCAGCTAAGCTATGGACGTAAAAAACCAAATCAGATACCATCTCCCCTCCTAAATCCTTTTAGGGAAGAGTGTTGGACTTACCAGCCCTCATGCACCACAACAATGCCCCCGTTGTAAAACTAAGACGGGATTCATTACGAGGATATAAAATGACTCCTATACGACCAACTAGTCCGGTGAAACACCCAGAAACTGTGGAAACTGTGGAAACTGTGGAACAGAAAACATCAAGCCATCCATCCCCTCAGTTATTAACACAATGCGATCCGTTCCAGGGGGGTGCGCAGAAGACCAAAAGAGTTTTGGCTATCGGTACATACAATGATCAAGATACTGACAAGATGCAAGACCTCTTTACACTCATCCATTCTATGATCGCGATACGGGATCGGAAGCAGGCTGAGTTAGACGCTATTCAAAGGCAATTGGCGAGTTTGGACAGCTCATCTCTGTCAGCAATTCAAACACAACAACGCGAGTTGTCTGCATGCCAGGACCGATTAACGTCACTAACTGTTCAGAAGCAAAAGATAGAGATGGAGGCACAAGAGGCTACAAAGACGCTTCACGAACTGGAAAATAGCGCGCAGCTGAATCCCCCCACAAATGGTCAGGAGCGGGACACAATAGAAAGGGCTATATTAACAGCAAGACAGAAAAAAAGTCGAACAGAGAACGAAGTCAATGCAAGAAAGTCACAATTGGCGAAAGAAGAGGAAAATGTGCGCATGGCACAGAACCAGTTGCATTATCTAACAAGCCAGACCAACAAGCAGAGAAAGCCTCTTGTTCAGGCAAAAAAAGCCGCGGCCAAGGCTATCCAAACAAATGAGAGGTTGATTAAAGAGGCCATCAAGCTGCGGGTCGCTGATACATGCAACAATGATGCAACTGTTTTGCAGGGGCTGTTAGACTTTTTCTTGCCACCCAAGAACGTAAAAGGCGCTCAGGAATAGCCAATTCATTTTTCCAGGCATTTATAAATATTATACCACCATCGGCCGATAGCTTGGAATTTGCACTCAGGACTTTGGCGTGAGTTCCAGTTCCAAGTTATTGGCCGACTAAGCTGTGGACATAAAAAACCACATCAGATACCATCTCCCCTCCTAAATCTCTTTTGGAGAGGAGTATTTGTATGCTGCGACCACTTACCAGCTCTCATGCGCCACAACAATGCCCCCATTGTAAAACTAAGACGGGATTAGTTACGAGGACATAAAATGACTCCTATACGATCAACTAGTCCGTTGAGCAACCTACCACCTACAGAACCTGTGGAACTGCAAGCACAAAGCCATCCATCTACCGATTCATCAATAACAGATCATCCGTCCAATGAGCTTGTGCTGATAGTCATATGGTTTGAGACGATCTGTAAACAACATCACTGCAATATAGCAGAGTTAGAACCATTCTCAGCCTCAATCATGCCTCTGATCGAGACGTGCAATCAGTTCCACTGTGATTCATGCACTATTCAACGTGATTTGACGAGTTTTGACAGCACATTTGAGTTAGCAAATAAAAAAACACAACAAGTGTTAGATGAATACCAGAAGGAATTACAGTCACTCACTGTTCAGAAGGAAAGAGCAGAGACGGAGGAACGAAACGCCTCTGAGGCGCTTCGCATATTGAGAACGGGCCCAGGGACAAAAACCAAAACGGATAAAGTCAATCAAATAAAAGAGATATTTGCGGTGCAAAAACAAAAAATGACCCGTGTAAAGCAGGAGTGGAATGATCTAAAAAACACGGCCAATCAGCAGAGACAGTCCATGGTTAAGAAACAAAAGAAAACGGCCGAGGCTATCGAACAAGCTGAGCAGTCGATTCAAGAGGCCGTCCAGAGGCTGGTCGTTACTAAGTTCCACAATGATCCAGGGATATACGAGAAGCTGTTAAATTTTTGCTTTCAGAAAGCACGAAGCGGCGTTGCGCAATAGCCAATTCATTTTTCCGGGAATTTATATGTTATACCACCATCGGCCGATCGCTTTTTCAAACCGCCAAAGCAGATCTGATCAAAAATCCCCGGAGGGGTCTCCGGGGATTTGTAAATACTAGACGCCGACAGGCGCCGCTTCCGATTCAAAGTCGATCTTGAGATCTTCCATCGCTTGCGCATCGATGAACTTGTTGACCTTCTTATGATATTCGTAACCGGTACCGCCAGGAATCATATGGCCCATAATGAGGTTAGCCTTGATGTCAAGGAGATAGTCGGTCTTGCTCTCGCAAGCGGCTTCCGTGAGGACGCGGGTGGTCTCTTGGAAGGAGGCGGCCGATACAAACGACTCGGTTCCAAGAGAGGCGCGGGTGATGCCCAGGAGGACGGGCGCTGCCGTCGATGGCTTGCCCCCCTCTTCAATCGTTTTCCGATTCTGCTCGTGAAATACCTTCTTGTCGATATCTTCGCCGTGGAGGAAAGTGGTGTCGCCCGGATCGGTGATCCGCACTTTCTGAAGCATCTGCCGAACGATGATCTCGACGTGTTTGTCGTTGATATCTACCCCCTGGAGGCGATAGACCTCTTGAACCTGCCGGACGAGATAGCGCTGGAGCTCGCGGACGCCGCAGATATCGAGGATCTCTTGAGAGACGACGAGACCTTCGGTGAGCTGCTGGCCTTTGACCACGTGATCCCCTTTTTGGCAAATCAAGTGCTTCGTGAGCGGAATGAGATGTTCCTCTTCCATACCGGTCACATCGTCGCGGACAATCACGATCCGCTTATTCTTCTGCACGCCGCGGAAGTCAACGACCCCATCGATCTTGGCGATCTCGGCGGCGTCTTTCGGCTTGCGGGCTTCGAAGAGTTCGGCAACGCGCGGCAAACCGCCCGTGATATCCTTCGTCTTGATCGCTCCTCTCGGTAGCTTGGCGAGGATTATACCAGCTGTAACATACTGCCCTTCTCTCATTGCGATGACGGCGCTCGCCGGAATCGCATACGTTCCGATCAGTTCGCTGTAATCGGCGTCTGAATAAATAGAGAGTTGCGGGTGGAGTTCGCCGCGGTGCTGTTTCACGATGAGTTCGACTTGGCCTGTCTGCTTATTGACTTCCCGCTGGGTGGAAATCCCTTCGACGAGATCGTCGTATTTGACATAACCGGGCCGCTCGCAAATGATCGGACTGCTGTGCTGCTCCCATTGACCCACTTTGGTCTTGATCTTGATCTTGGCGCCGTCGGCAAAGAAAATTTTCGTGCCCAGTTCGACATGGAAGGTCTGGAGCGGCTCGATCGATTTGTTGCTGAGGAGCTTTTTGTAGTCTTCCAAAGAGCGCCCTTCATCGCGGACGATCTGGAGCGATCCGTTTTTGTTCAGAGCCAGCCAATGTCCCTCTTCATTCTGCACGACCCGAAGATCCATATAGACAAGGACGCCGTCGTGCTCGGTGATGAGCTCGGGGCTGAGTCCTGCGGAAGCGATGCCGCCTAAGTGGAACGTCCTCATCGTGAGCTGAGTTCCCGGCTCCCCGATCGATTGGGCGGCGATAATTCCGATCGCCTCTCCAAGGCCTACGAGATTGCCCGTTGCAAGATTGAGGCCGTAGCACTTCGCGCAGATGCCCCGCTTGCTCTCGCAAGTGAGGGCTGAGCGGATCCGGACCGCCTCAATACCGGCGTCGTCGATCGCTTCGGCTTGCGCCGTCGTGAGGACATCGCCAGATCTAGCCAATATCTTTGTGCTGTCGCCAGGCTGATAGATATCGTCGAGAACGGTGCGCCCATAGATCCGGTCTTTGATCGGCAAGAGTTCTTCGTTTCCTTGCTTAATCGCCGAAACTTCAATACCGTTGAGGGTGCCGCAATCGTCCCGGGTGATAATCACATCTTGCGCTACGTCAACGAGACGGCGGGTGAGATACCCCGAGTCGGCCGTCTTAAGGGCCGTATCGGAGAGACCTTTTCGGGCTCCGTGCGTCGAGATGAAGTACTCCATCACAGTGAGCCCTTCGCGGAAGTTCGCTGTAATCGGAGACTCAATGATCTCGCCCGATGGTTTCGCCATCAGACCGCGGAGGGCTCCCAGCTGCTTCACCTGCGATTTGTTGCCGCGAGCGCCCGAATCGACCATGAGATAGAGCGGATTTAATTGGCCGGACGAGGTGTCGTAAATGAGCTTGAAAAGATCCTCGGAGAGTCTATCGGACACCTCTGTCCAGATACTGATGATCTTGGAGTGCCGCTCCCCTTCTGTGATAATCCCGTCATCATATTGCTTTTTCACTATGGCTACTCGCTTGTAGGCCTCAGCTAACACTTGCGCTTTATGAGGGGGCACCTTCACATCGCACGTGCCCATCGACAGGGCCGCTTTCGTAGCCTCAGCAAATCCGAGGTTTTTCATGTTATCTAAGAACTGGACGGTCGTCTCTAAGCCGATTTTCTTATAGCACTCGAGTACAAGCTCTGAAAGACGTTTTTTACGAAGGACATAGTTTTGAAATCCAAGCGGTTTGGGCACAATAGTATTGAAAAGAACCCTGCCGGGGGTCGTCTCAATAATGCCCCCTTCAATCAATACTTTGATCTTTTCATGAATATACATCCCGCGGCCATAATGGTCGCGGCGGGTCTCAGCACTCTCCTCAAACCAGTTATGACTGCCGCTGGAATAGAGGGCCATGAGAACCTCTTCAGGGTTGCTGAACACCTTGATGGGTTTGCCCACTTTTTCCGGAAGAACGACCGGATCGTGCATGAGATAATAAAGGCCGAGGATCATGTCCTGGGACGGAACCGCGACAGGCCTTCCAGAAGAGGGGAGGAAAATATTGTCGGGCGCCATCATGAGGAGCTTCGCTTCGAGCTGCGCCTCAATAGAAAGGGGGATATGAACCGCCATCTGATCGCCATCAAAGTCGGCGTTAAAAGCAGGGGTGACGAGCGGATGGATCCGGATCGCTTTTCCCTCAATCAAAACCGGCTCGAAAGCCTGAATGCCGAGGCGGTGCAGAGTCGGCGCTCGGTTGAGGAGAACCGGGTGTCCTTTGATGATCTCTTCCAAAACGTCCCAAACTTCAGGGGCCTGCTTCTGGATCATCTTCTTGGCCGATCGAATCGTATAGACAAGACCTAAATCCTTCAGCCGTTTGACAATAAACGGTTCAAATAAATCGAGGGCCATTTTTTTAGGAAGACCGCACTGATTGAAGCGGAGTTCGGGACCGACGACAATCACCGAACGGCCTGAATAATCGACCCGTTTGCCAAGAAGGTTCTGACGGAACCGCCCTTGCTTCCCTTTCAACATCTCGGAAAGGGCTTTCAGCGGCCGATTCCCAGCGCCCATGACAGGATGGCCATGGCGGCCGTTGTCAAAGAGGGCGTCAACTGCCTCTTGCAACATCCGCTTCTCGTTCCGGACAATGACGTCGGGCGTTTTGAGTTTGAGGATCGATTTCAAGCGGTTATTCCGATTGATCACGCGGCGGTAGAGATCGTTTAAGTCGGAGGTCGCAAAACGGCCCCCGTCCAAAGGAACGAGGGGTCTTAAGTCGGGTGGAATGACCGGTACGACGCCGAGAACCATCCAGTCTTGCTTGTTTGTCGAGGTCGAAAAACCTTCGATAATCTTCAGCCGCTTGGCCAGCTTCATCCGCGCTTGCATCGATTTCGTTTTGCGGAGCTTATCCTTGAGATCGATCACCAGCCCAGAGAGATCTTCGGTCTTCAATAATTCCTGGATCGCCTCGCCGCCCATTTTGACAATAAAAGAATCGGCGCCCCATTTTTCCTGCGCTTCCCGAAATTCATTGTCATTGAGAAGCTGCTTTTTCTGCAGGTCGGTCCGACCCGGATCGGTCACGACGTACTCTTCGTAATAGATCACCCGCTCTAAATCTGCAGTCGACATCCCCAAAATATTGCCAATTCGCGATGGCATCGTTTTGAAAAACCAAATATGGACGACTGGAACGGCCAGTTCAATGTGGGCCATCCGCTCTCTCCGCACTTTGGAAAGGGTCACCTCCACGCCGCAACGGTCGCATACGATCCCTTTATGCTTGATTTTCTTGTACTTTCCGCAAGCACATTCCCAGTCGCGCGTCGGCCCAAATATCTTCTCGCAAAACAGGCCGCCTTTTTCGGGTTTGAAGGTGCGATAATTGATCGTTTCAGGCTTTTTGATCTCTCCCCGAGACCACTGATCGCGGATCACTTCATCCGACGCGATCTTAATGGTCAACTTATCAAACTGAGATCCCCTTACATCTTCATCAGCATCAAACATCTAAATCATCCTCTTAAATTAATTTACCGCCGAACCCGCAGAAGTTTCGCTTCTCTCCGCGTCCAATGGTTAAAATTTCTTTACTCCACAAACTCGGTGCGGATATCGAGGCAAAGCCCCTGCATCTCTTTCACAAGTACGTTAAACGACTCCGGCGTTCCCGCTACGAGCGTATTTTCCCCTTTCACGATCGATTCGTAAATACGGGTTCTGCCCGCAACGTCATCCGATTTGACCGTCAGCATCTCTTGGAGAAGGTGGGCCGCGCCATATGCCTCCAGCGCCCATACCTCCATCTCCCCGAATCTCTGACCGCCCATCTGCGCTTTACCGCCAAGCGGCTGCTGCGTGACAAGCGAATAGGGTCCGATCGAACGGGCGTGGATCTTGTCTGCAACTAAGTGACTTAGCTTCAACATGTAAATATAACCGACAACGACCCGATTGTCGAATCTCTCGCCAGTCCGTCCGTCATAAAGGTACACCTTGCCGTCTTTAAACATGGTTTGGGATCTCATCATCTCCCAAATTTTCGACTCGGGAAACCCTTCGAACACTGGGCTTTTCACGTAAATACCCGCTTTTTTAGCCGCGTATCCAAGGTGAGTCTCGAGGAGCTGGCCCATATTCATACGAGAAGGGACGCCGAGCGGGTTGAGGATGATCTCCACCGTATCGCCATTCGGCAAATAGGGCATATCAGCCTCAGGGACCAGTTTGGCAACCACCCCTTTGTTTCCGTGGCGGCCAGCCATTTTATCCCCTACCTGGAGCTTCCGTTTCGTTGCGACATAGACCTTCACCTGGCGGATGACGCCTGGATCGAGATCGGTGTCCCCTTTTCGCATGAACTCGATCTCCGCTTTATGCTGCGTCTGGAGATTCTGGTAAGAGAGTTCAAACTCACGGAGGATCCGTTTTAATTCGACGTAGAGATCTTTGTCTGCCATGAGGAGATCCTCAGCCTTCTCGTTCTCGAGGACTTCGATGATCTCCTGGGTGATGATTTGGCCGTCTTCGATGATGATTTCACCGCTCTTCCGATGCATGATCGGAGCGGGCGCTTTTTCATTGAGGAGGAGAGCGCCGAGTTTTTCGTGGAACTCCATTTGGAGCTCTGCTTCTTTGGTTTTGAAGTCGGAATGGATGTCTTTGATCCGGGTCGCCTCTTCCACGAGTTCATCATCCGTTTTAGAAAGGCGATCCCGCCTAGAAAAGACCTTCACGTCCATGACGACCCCTTCCGTGCCTGGAGGGGCTGTCAGGGAGGCGTCTTTGACGTCGGCCGCTTTCTCGCCGAAGATCGCCCTCAAGAGGCGCTCTTCGGGAGAGAGTTCTGTTTCCGATTTAGGGGTGATTTTACCCACAAGGATCGTCCCCGGCTCGACTTGCGCGCCGATCCGGATGATCCCATCATCTCCCAAATCCTTCAGCATCTCCTCGGAGACGTTCGGGATGTCTTTCGTAATCTCCTCTTTGCCGAGCTTCGTGTCTCGTGCAGTGAGTTCGAATTCCACGAGATAGATCGAAGTATAAGCGTCTCCGATGATCAATTTTTCAGAGATGATGATCGCATCTTCGTAATTATAACCGCACCAGGGCATGAAGGCGACTAGCACGTTTTTACCGAGGGCGATCTCCCCCTTGTCGGTAGCGGGGCCGTCGGCAAGGACGTCGCCGGCCATGACTTTATCTCCCACGGTACAAAGGGGGGTTTGGTTAATACAAGATCCGCTATTGGAACGCATGAATTTTTTCAAAACATACGTCCTCTTATTCAGAGGATTGTCTTTCGGAGCAACGACAATTTTATAGCCGTCCACATATTCGACGACTCCCTCTTCCAGAGCGACTACCACGGCGCCCGAGTCGCGCGCTGAGCGCCATTCGAGGCCCGTTCCTACAATCGGAGCATCGGCTCTCAGGAGAGGAACGGCTTGGCGCTGCATATTCGATCCCATCAAAGCGCGGTTTGCATCATCGTGTTCCAAAAATGGGATCAATCCTGCGACGATCGAGACGAGCTGCTTGGAGGAGACGTCCATGTGGGTCACTTTTGACGTTTCGATCTCCATCGGTTCGCCCCGTTGGTGAGCCCAACACAAGTTCTCGCTGAACATATTGAATTTATCGAGCGGCGTGGAGGCTTGCGTCACAATGAACTCAGACTCTTGGTCTGCGGTCATGTACTCAATTTCATCGGTGACGACCCCCTCTTTAACGATCCGATACGGCGTTTCGATGAAACCGAACTCGTTGATCTTCGCATAGGTCGAAAGAGATGTGATGAGACCAATGTTCGGACCTTCGGGCGTCTCGATCGGGCAGATCCTCCCATAGTGGGAAGGGTGGACGTCGCGCACTTCGAAACCAGCCCGTTCCCTGTTCAAACCGCCTGGCCCGAGGCATGAGAGACGCCGTTTGTGAGTCAGCTCCGAGATCGGATTGGTCTGATCCATGAACTGGGACAATTGCGAACGGCCGAAGAAATCCTTCAACACGCCAGCCAGCCCTTTCGCAGAGACGATTTTTCCCGGGGTCATCGTATCGGAAGAAAAGTCAAAGAGGTTCATCCGTTCTTTGATGATCTTTTCCATACGGGCCAGGCCAATGCGGCACTGGTTCTGGATCAATTCGCCGACTGAGCGAACCCGCCGGTTGCCGAGGTGGTCGATATCATCGACGAAAGCGTGTTCATCACCTAGTTTTAACCGAATGAGGTATTTGAGCGCCTCGATCACGTCCTCTTTGCGCAATGTGACGACACTGAGATCGTTATCTGTCGTACCCAACCCCATTTTCCGATTGAGTTTATATCTGCCGACTCGTCCCAAATTATACCGTTTCGGATCGAAGAAAAGACGCATGATCGCGGAACGGGCGTTTGAGAGCGTGGGGGGCTCGCCGGGCCTGATTTTTCTATAGAAATCTTTGAGGGCCGATTCGTACGAATCGGTCGTATCTTTAGAGAGCATTTTGATGACTGGATGGGTCTCGTCCGCCTCTTCAGCGATCCGGACCGCCTGAATCCCCTCATCGACCATCCGCTTGAGCATGGCAGTCGTCAGCTTTTCTCCAGCTTTTCCAAAGACCAGCCCTGTCTGTTCATCGACGACGTCTTCCGCCAGGATTTTCCCGACCAGCTTAACAAAGTCTTTTTCAGACTTAATTTTCACTTTGACAGTTTCAAAAAATTCCTCGATGATATCGGCGTCGGTCGAGTAACCGAGAGTGCGGATGAAGGTGGAGGCGAGAATTTTGCGCCGTCTCTTTTTCCGGTCGATGTAGATATAAACGAGATCGTTATTGTCGAAGGAGGCCTCGAGCCAGCTTCCGCGGTAGGGGATGATGCGGAAGGAATAGAGCATAGTCCCTTTCGGATGCCGTTCTTGTTCGAACGAAATACCGGGAGAGCGGTGAAGTTGAGAGACAATCACCCGCTCAGCGCCATTGACGATAAAGGTCCCCTGATCGGTCATCACGGGGATGGTGCCCATATAGACCTCTTCTTCCTTGATCCCTGTCTCGTCGGTGAGTCTGAATTTAACTTTCAGCGTGACATTATAGGTGATCCCTCTGCGGATGCACTCCTCTGGAGAGTATTTGGGAACCCCTAAATTATAGGAAAGAAATTCCAAAATCGTTTTTTCATCGTACGATTTAATGGGAAAAATCTCGCTGAAAACCTCCTGAAGTCCAATATTTTCCCTCTCATGGGGCAATAGATGCGATTGCAGAAATTGGTTATAGGACTTAATCTGAATTTCGATCAGATTGGGGAGATCGATAATCTCTTCCCGTTCACGAAAACTCACCCGTTTAGGCGGCTTTTTTAGCATGGGCTTCGCTCCTGAAGAATTTGTCAAAATAAAAATAAATCAGAGGGGGGCATAAAAACCCCCGCACTGACATCATAGCGTGATTGCACTCTTTTAGCTGCAACTTTTTTTATAGGCCTGTCAATTTGACCTTTCCACCAGCTGTCTGGATCTTCTTCTGAATCTCTTCAGCCTCTGCTTTCGGAGCAGAAGGTTTCAAATCTTTCGGCGCCCCTTCGACGAGATCTTTGGCTTCTTTCAGACCTAGGCCTGTCACTTCGCGCACCGCTTTAATGACAGAAATCTTTTTATCATCGGGTATTGGGCCTTCGAGAGTGACTTTGAAGTCAGTCGAATCGGAAGCAGCGGCGGCAGCTGGAGCCGCTCCGCCTGCGGCAGCGGCGGTTGCAACAGCGGCTTTTACGCCCCATTTTGTTTCGAGTTTTTCTTTCAGTTTAGCCATATCGAGCACGGACAACTGGCTCAATTTTTCAACGAGATCGTCTAAATGTTGCATGGATTCAATTCTCCTAAATCTTTAACTTTCACTTTTTTGTTCAATGACGGAGAGCGGCCCGGCAAGCGCTGCTTCCATAACAGAAAGCATGTGCGACATCGGCGAGATAAATAGCCCCAGCAGCATCGCTCTCATTTCGTCTATTCCTGGCAGCTTGGAGAGCATTTCTACTTCCGCGCCAGGCATTATTTTTCCATCAATATGGCCGCAAATCACTTGAATCAGGTTCCCATTCTCCTCAGAGAATTTGAACACCGCTTTCGCAGAGACCATCGGATCATTCTGAGCGACAAACACGACGCCTACATGGCCTTTCAGCAGGGATTCGTCAAGTTTGACGCCCGACTGTTCGGCCGCCTTGACAAACACCCTCTTCTTGACCACTTCCAATGTGCTTCCCGCTGCGCCAAGAAGGGTCCTGAATTGCCAAGAGGCATTGGGCGCCAGCTTATCGTAGCTCATCACAATCATCGCACTTGAACCATCGATCTTCTTCTTTATTTCGTCCAAAAGGAGCGGTTTTTCTTTTCTCATGGGAATCTCCTTATGCCAATGTGATGGATTGCAGATCGATCTTCAAACCAGGGCCCATCGTCGTGGAGAGATACATACCCCTGAAAAAGGCGCCCTTTGCGCTAGCAGGCTTCGACCTTGCAATCGCGTTCAACAAAACCGTTAAGTTCTCAACCAAATTCGCCGTATGGAAAGAGATCTTGCCAACCGCATTGTTGACATTGCCGGTTTTATCGACTTTGAACTCGATCTTACCTGCCTTAACCTCTTTCACCGCTTTGGCGACCTCATTCGTTACAGTGCCCGCTTTTGGCGTCGGCATGAGTCCTCGGGGGCCCAACACTTTACCGAGTTTTCCGAGTTCGCGCATCATGTCGGGCGTTGAGATCAACGCGCTGAAATCAGTCCAGCCCCCTTTAATTTTTTCGAGGAGCTCGTCTGCTCCGGCATAATCGGCGCCAGCCTCAAGAGCCTCCTTCGCCTTATCGCCTTTAGCGATGACGACCAGAACCACTTTCTGCCCTGTTCCGTGCGGCAAGGAGACGGTTCCCCTGACTTGCTGATCCGACTTTTTCGGATCGACGCCGATTTTAAGGGCCAAGTTGACCGACTGATCAAACTTGGGCGCTGGGCATTTTTTCAGCAGTTCGACCGCTTCATCGAGTTTATAAGACCTGTTGCGATCGAGCAGCTTCTCGACCTCTTGCATTCTCTTGGATCTTTTTACCATATCAAGCCTCCACCTCGACGCCCATCGAGCGGGCGGTCCCTTCCACCATCCTTCTGGCGCTCTTCATGGGATCTTTGAGATCGACCCGCATATCTTCGCTTTTCGCTTGGGCGATTTTTTCGACCTGCTCTTTGGTCATTTTGCCCACTTTGTCGCGGTTAGGCACTTTTGAACCCGACTCAATACCCAACTCCTTGAGGATCATTCTAGATACAGGGGGTTTCCGGGTGATGAACGAGAACGACTTATCCGCAAAGACACTGATCACAACGGGGAGTATGTCGCCCCCCTGATCTTGCGTTTTCGCATTGAATTCCTTACAAAAAGCCATGATATTGATACCGGCAGAACCGAGGGCTGGGCCGATCGGAGGCGCTGGATTGGCTTTTCCTGCAGGAATTTGCAGTTTAATTGTTTTGAGTAACTTTTTTGCCATTGATTTTCCTTTTTTGAGTCCTATCAAAAGGGTTTAACCCCTCTCTCCTCATTATCCCGCGTTCTCAGCGGTAGATTGTTCCACCTGCCAGAACTCGAGATCGTCGACCCGCGTCTCCCGGCCAAAAATCGAGACCATCACGCTAAGCCGCCCTTTTTCGTGGTTCACTTCGGTCACCGTGCCGACGAAGTTAATAAACACCCCATCGGTGATCTTGACCCGGTCGCCCACATCGACCTTGTGTTTTTGTACAATGCCTTTTTGTCGATCTTCGAGCTCTTTCATGATATCGCCCACCTCTTTCTCGGTCAAAGGAGTCGGTTTTTCACCGCCCAAGAAATCGATGACGCCAGGGGTGTCTTTCACATAGGCCCAAGACTCGTCGTGCAAATTCATTTTCACCAGCAAATAGCCTGGCCACATCCGCTTTTCGCTGATTTTTTGCTGACCCCGTTTCACCTCGGATACATTTTCAGTGGGAATCAAAATTTCGACAATGTCATCCGCCATCCCTTTTGCTTGAAGAAATTCCTCGATCGCCTTCTTCACCTTTTTCTCGTGACTCGACATCACCTGAACGACATACCATTTATGCATACATTTTCACCCAAAAATCATCCGAATAAAATGGGCAGCGCCATCCATAACGCCCCGAATTCCTAAATCGACCGCGTAGATCGTCAAACCGAAAAAAAATGTGGCCAAAATGACGGCCTTCGTGCAGAAAAGGAGCTCCTCCTTCGAAGTCCAAGTGACCTTCTTCAGCTCATTTTGCACCTCTCTCAAAAAAGAGACCTTCTTTTTCTCTCCAGCGATTGTCGACATACCCACCCCCTTTTCTCATTTTTGGCGCGATTCGAGTGCGGAGGGATTCGAACCCCCGACCGGCGACTTTGGAGATCGCTGCTCTACCAGCTGAGCTACACACCCACATGGGGGTTCCTTTCAGGAACCTCCATTCTGATTATTTCAGGATTTTAGAGACCGTTCCGGCGCCGATCGTTCGGCCGCCCTCGCGAATCGCAAAGCGCATCCCTTCTTCCATAGCAATCGGATGGATCAGATCGGCCTTAAATTCCACATTATCGCCTGGCATCACCATCTCAGTCCCTGCAGGCAGCTCGACTGTTCCCGTCACATCCGTTGTTCGGAAGTAAAACTGAGGCCGGTACCCGGAGAAGAACGGCTTATGTCGGCCCCCTTCATCTTTCGTGAGGACGTATACGGCCCCCTTGAATTCGCTGTGCGGAGTGCATGTGCCAGGAGAGACAAGAACCATCCCCCGTTCGACGTCGTTTTTCTCGATGCCTCTCAAAAGAACGCCTACGTTTTCACCCGCAAAAGCCTCATCAAGGCTCTTTTGGAACATCTCCAGACCCGTCACTACCGTATCGCGCGTTTCGCGGATACCGACGATTTGGATTTTATCGTTGACTTTGATCTTACCGCGCTCGATCCGGCCGGTCACCACTGTACCTCTGCCAGAAATAGAGAACACGTCCTCAATCGGCATCAAGAACGGCTTATCGATTTCGCGCACTGGAGTCGGGATCTTCTCGTCGACCGTATCCATCAACTTGACGATAGCCTGAACATATTGAGGATCCCCTTCGAGAGCCTTCAAGGCGGAACCGCGGATGATCGGGACATTTTTGTACCCTTTCGCTTCGAGCAATTCAGTCAGTTCCATCTCGACGAGTTCAACAAGTTCTTCGTCGCCCTTGCCGATCATGTCCATCTTATTAAGAAAGACAACAATCGCAGGAACACCCACTTGGTGAGCCAGCAGGATGTGCTCTTTTGTCTGAGGCATAGGCCCATCCGTTGCAGCGACGACGAGGATCGCTCCGTCCATCTGAGCCGCGCCTGTGATCATGTTCTTCACATAGTCGGCGTGACCGGGGCAGTCGACGTGCGCATAGTGGCGCTTATCCGTTTGATATTCAACGTGAGAGGCGTTGATCGTAATTCCACGCGCCTTTTCTTCAGGCGTATTATCGATCGAGCTGTAATCGCGGTATTTCGCTTGCCCCTTTTCAGCCAAAACCTTCGTAATGGCAGCCGTCAGCGTCGTCTTACCGTGGTCGACGTGCCCGATTGTACCGATGTTAACGTGCGGTTTCTCTCTTTTGTAGTTTTCTTTGGCCATTTTAAAACATCCTCCGTTCGGCTCTAGAATTCATTTTTTTATGCCCAAGATAGGAATCGAACCTACGACCACATGCTTACCATGCATGTGCTCTACCACTGAGCTACCTGGGCGCTCTTTTTCAGCGCTCTTTGCAACAGGTTTCAAAAGCTTGCAAGCATAAAGCACTTGCAGCAATTAAATCAAACCTTTTCCAACCCGCAACTTTAAATTTATTTTTGGCGATACACGATACGCGCCTTAGTCAGGTCATATGGAGACATCTCCACAGTCACCGCATCTCCAGCGTACACACGGATATTGCGCATGCGCATCTTCCCACTTAAATGGGCGATGACGTGCATCCCGTTCTCCAGTACTACGCTAAAGTTCATATTCGGCAAAAGCTCTTCAACCTTGCCTTCCATCTTGATCGTTTCTTCTTTCGACATACCGCATTTTGGCTTGGAAATGCTTCTTATGAAACTCGATGCAACCATTAAAGTCAATGACTATTAATCATTTTCCCGATAAAATCGGTCTCGCCATGGCTGATTCATTCGAAAAAAAATGTGATGAAGTGAAAAAAATTTTCAGTATGCTCAGCGCTGAAGAGCGGTATAAAACGTTGATCGAGATGGGGAGAAAATTACCCCGCTATCCCGATGAACTGAAAACGGCAGACCGGCTTGTCCGAGGCTGTCAGAGCATTTTATACTTAAGCGCCAAGGCGGCGAGCGGCAAAATGTTTTTTGAAGCGGCTGGGGATGCTCTCATCTCGGTAGGGCTCGCCGCCCTCTTGATCCATTTGTATTCGGGAGAACCCCCCGAAACAATTCTCACTAAGCCCCCGGCCTGCATCGAAGAGCTCCAAATCGCGGCCAGCCTCTCCCCTCATCGCTCCAATGGGTTGTCCAATATTCATTTAAAAATGAAACAAGAAGCTTTGAAAGTATTGATTTAATATTACATTAGCAATCAATAAAGAACTTTGGACGGCGTATATTTCCAAACAAACACCGTCACCGGAACTGTGGGAATAGGTAGGCAGCGGTCCCTACTCAAAGAGCCAGATGCTGTTAGCAAGCGGCAGGAGGAGAGCTGAAAGCCTAGTCTTTCAATTTTTTTAGGTGCTTTCTTTATCCATTTTTGGTATAACCTTGAGCAAACAGCCAGGATTGTCCATGAGTCTGCAAGTTGGGGGCAGCGTTTCTCTCACACATTTTTTGACCGATCTTCATCAGGGCGGGAGTACCCCCTCCCAAATCTTAAAAAAAAATGTTACCTCGATCGAGAGAAAGGCATTTGTTTTTAATGCGCTTGAAAAAATTTGTTATGTGGCTTTGCTAGCGATCATGGCGGCCATTTTTGCTGTCTCCTACACTACGGCTGTCCTGACGCCGGGTCTCACACTCGTCATGGCGGGCATGGCCCTATCGACGCCGCTCATCATGCTGAGTCTTCATCCGATTGTGAAAAGAGCTCAACAATGGTCTAGGCTCGCTCACACAGAGCGTCAGGTCTATCTTCAGCTCAAACAAATTGAACGGTGGGACTCTTCTCAGGTCGAGAGTTTCCTGAAAGAACAACATGTCGATCTGAAGAGGATCCCCCTCGATCATTTAAGGAGGCTGAATCCTCAGGCCCCCCTTTGCGCGCTGCTTCCTCTCATCGCCCGATTCAACTACTATAGCGGGCGGTTTCGCGAAATTGAGGCCGGTGTGCAAAAAGCCCTTCCTGCACAAGAGGCTCACTTCGCTAAACGGGAGACAGAGGAGGGAAAACCGGCTGATCCTAGAGAGAAACAAAAAATCAGATTTGAATCTTGGCGAACGGCTAGGAACCAATTGGAGCTAAACGGCGCCCCCTCGTTCCTCTATGCCGAGGTGATGCGGCGGTTGCTACAGACCCCCTCGAATCGAGAACTCGATATTCAACCGGAGGCTTACCAAATCCGGACGGTGGGTCTGTTAGCGCCGATGGAGCCTGCGGCCAGAGCGTTTCACCGAACGTATTCTATCCCAAATGATGATTACCTCCTGTTTTTTGACGGGAGGCCGTCGCTCTCATTGTCTGATATCGAGCGGAATGCAGGCTCCCCTCACAAATTGCAACCGGTTCTATTTCCAGAAAAATAGACTTACTGTGCGCTAGTAAAACAGTGAAACAATACGCTAATGTTATGGGCCGAATGGATCACCATCGGAGCGATGAGGGTATTCTGTTTCCGCTTCCAAAGGCTAAACACGTAGCCCATAAAGCTAGGTGCGAGGATGTTCTTGAGGTGGGCGGCGCCAAAAACGAGAGCTTGAATCACATCGATGCAAAAATCGGTCGTCCGTTTTCCAAGCTGGATAAAGGTGTGGCGGTTGAGTAGAAGTCCTATGTCCTCTAGCCTTTCTATGAAAAAGCCTCTAAATAAGATCTCTTCGGCGACGGGGGCCACGATCGCAGCGAGGGAGATCATCCTCCAAGGGTTGGCCAACACGGTTTTTGCAAAGTCAGATGGGGGCATGATGGGGAAAGGGACGCCTAGGCTCCAATAAAAAATGTAGATGATCAGGAATTTTAAGAGGATAAGGGTAGCCCAAAAGGCGAGCCTTTGTTTATCAAAATCTGTGTTGAACCAGTCATTTTTTTCGGTTCGGAGGTACTTTTCGCTCAGCCAGGTGAGGGCCGAGGTGAAGAGGGAGATTCCGCAGGCGATCGGCAAGGAAAATCCAAGCTGAAAGACGAAGAGGGCGATCGATGCGAGGGCGACAGCGAGAATTTTTTTATGCTGCGCAGTGAATGCAAATTGAATACCGGGGATGGGAATTTGATATTGAATTTGTGTGATCATGTGGGAAGATTTTAGAGCAGGGCTAAATTAAAATAAACAGACAATCGCGTCTGGCTCGCCGCCGCTGATTTCAACGGTTCCGTCTTTGAGGACGAGGAGGTCGAATTCGAGCCGGACGCCGAATTCTCCGGGAAGATAGATGCCGGGTTCAAGCGAAAAGCAGGTAGAGGGCAAAATAGGGCGGGTGTCGTGCATTTCGAGGTTGTCCATGTGGGCGCCGCTGCCGTGGAGTTCAATTTCGATATTGTGGCCGGTTCTGTGGATAAAATAGATTCCGTACCCGGCTTCGCGGATAACGGAGCGGGCGATCTCGTCCACTTCCCATCCTTCCACCCGTTTTTGAAGGGCCAATCGTTTCCGGACGAATTCTGCGGCCGTTTTTTGGGCTTTCCGGACGATAGAGAAGATCTCTTGTTGCTTTTGGGTGGGTGTAGCGGCCGCGACGGCGACGCGGGTGATGTCGCCAAAGATGGCTCGCTCGCCTCTCTCTTTGGCCCAGAGATCGATGAGGATAAAATCCCCTTTCTCGATGGGGCTGGAACTCTCTTTCTCTGGCGCATAGTGAGGGTCGGCGGTGTGGGCATTGACGGCGACGATCGGCGCGTGGTCTGTGATGAGGTGGCGCTCTTTAAATTCGGCGACGATTTTTTGCTGCACGTCGTATTCAGAGATCGGGTGGCCTCGCTTCAGATGGTCGCCGATCCAATTCCAAGTCGTTTCGGCGATTTGGTCTAGGGCTTTGGCGGCCCTTCTTTGAGTCTCGATCTGTTCGTCGCTTAAAACGGCGGTGAAATAAGGTAAAAAATCGGCGGAGCTGACCACTTCGACTCCCAATGAACGGATCAAATCGACGGTTCCGGCGTCGACGAGGGAAATGTAGGGGATCGCATTTTTCGGCGAGTATTCCATGGCGGCTTTGTTCACTCTTTGCATGAGTTCGGCGAGCTCTTTTTCGAGGGATTGCCAAGAGGAGTAGAGTCTCAGTTCGCCAGGGAAGGAGTCGAGGATGTGCGGTTCAATGGCGTGGAGAAGTTTGACGGGTTCTCCGAAGGCGGGGATCCAATAAAAAAAACGGCGGGTGGTCATTTGCTTGGGGGAAAGGTGGAGGAAATGGCGGGCGAGCTCATTTTTGCCGTGAAAATCGTAGAGGAGCCAGCCGTCGATCCTTCTGGCCTTTAAATACTTTTGAGCCTCTTCGATCCGCTTCATCGGTTGACGCTCTGTATCAGGGCGGCGGCGGCGGCGACGCGCAAAATGGGGAACGGTTCTCTGAGGACGCCTACGAGAAAACTGTACGATTGGGCATTGCCGATTTTGCCAAGCGCTTCGAGGATGTGGAGTTTTTTCTCATGGTCGGCTCCTCCGTAGGCTCCTTGTAGATCCCTCAGCACCGATTCGTCTTTGCCGAACATGGCAAGGACAAGACAGGCCTGGAGTCGGACGTTGGGGTCGGGGTCGTTCAAGAGCTGCTTGACGACTTCGAGAGCCGATTCGTCCCCTTCATGGAGGAGAGTGGCTGCAGCAACGCCGGAGACGCCCCAATTTTTTCTTTGTAAAAACGATTTTAGGGCAAAAAGCGCTCTAGGGTCTTCGACGAGGGCAAGGAGCGAGACGAGATTGAGGCGGGTCATCTGATCTTGGGCTTCCGGGTAGTTGGGGATCTGGTCGTTATGGCGGACTTGGCTCGGGGCCAAGATGTCGAAGAGCGGATTCGGGCGCTTGTCGATCATCCACATCCGTTTTTCGGTCTCGAGGAAGCGGTAGATGAGATCGCAGCAGGCTTGCACTTCGACTCTTTGGCCGAGCAGGCCAAGGGCGATATTGGCCTGCACGTAGGGGTCAAAGCTCTCTTTCATGGTTTTGACGGCGAGATTCACCCCTCGGCTGCCGACAGCAGCCAAGGCGGCAGAGGCGAGGCGCCGGTTTTCAGGAAGGGAATCAGAGAGCCATTTTTCCATGTATTTTTCGCCGAGGGGCGAGTGGATGACAAAGGCGGCCCAGCTCGCGGTGATGGCGACAGCTGGATCGGGGTCGCTGAGGGCGCTCAGGAGATCTTCTTCTTGGCCTTGATAAAAAAGGCCGAACGCATTGAGGGCGGCGATCCGAACGGAAGGGTGGCTATCTTGAATGAGCCGGATGATCTCTTCTTTCGCCTCGTCCATCTGGAAGTGGGCGGCGATCGAGCAGGCTAAATGGCGCAAGCCGGCTCTGTTGCTGCGGGCGAGGGTTTTGAATTCGGGGAGCGAGATCTTCTCGTAGATTTCCAAGAGCGAGGCGATCGCGACTTGCCGCTCTTCGATCGTGGTTTTTTCCGATTGGACAAGCCCTTGCAAAAAGGGGGCTTGCTCTTTCATTTTGAGGAGGCCTGCGGCTTTAATGACTTCGAGCCGGACCATCCAGACTCTCTCTTCTTTCAGCAGCCGGGTGATTTCGTCTTTCAATGGTGCGTCTCGAAAGGCGGTAGAGAGTTGCACAGCCACTGAGCGGATGATCGCATTGGAATCGCGCATCATCTTGAGCAAAATGGGGACGGCGCGGGTATCGCGGGTTAAAAAGGCGCCGATGGCGGCGGAGAGCCTGACTCCGTATTGGGTGGAACGGGTCCCTTTCTTCAAGACGCCCCACGCAAGTTCTTCTAAAAGATGTCGGTCGTAGAGCAAATCGGGTCGCTGTTGCGTCGAACGGTTCCAGAGATCGAGCGCCTGTTCTTCGAGGCCGCCTGCGGCCAACGCTTCGATCAAGGTTTTCTCTACGGGGAGCGAATCGGGGTAATGGGCCGCCAAGCTTTGAGCCTCAGAGAGGGCCGAGCCGGGGTCATCGATCAATAAATGGGCCTGCACTCTTCGGATCCCCTCCTCCTCAGACAATGGAGAGGCGAAAAGAGCGACCGCCAAAAGCCACAACATCGGTTCCCTTTGTTTTTCTTCTCTCTTAACCGATCAGGCCATTTTTCCCAAGACCCTCCCCCCGATCAGGTGGAAATGGAGGTGGAAAATCGTCTGGCCCGCGCCCGCGCCGTTGTTGGTCAAGAACCTATAGTTATCTCCGATCCCCCGTTCTTCAGCGATCTCCTGAGCCACCCGGACGATTTCTCCGAGGAGGGGATAATCGTGTGGCTCCATCGCCTGGAGATTGGAGATCTCCTTCTTCGGCATGATCAAAATGTGAACTGGCGCCTCTGGATGGATATCTTCAATGGCGAGGATCCGCTCGTTTTCAAACACGATTTTCGCGGGGAGTTTTTTCTGGATAATCAACCCAAATACCGTACTCATGCATGCCTCAATGCGATATGAAGCGCTTTTAGGGCGTCTTCTTTGGTTTCCCAGATCGAGATGAAGCGTCCTTTATGGCAAAAGATAGCGCCTGGAATACCCGACACTTTTTTCAGATCTGCTTGATGCAATCCGGCCCACGCTTCGGGCAATGGTTTTCGGATCTTCATCCGTTCGGCAAGGCTCGGGGGAATGCCTCTCAGCTTCCAGTGGCCGCCGGAGGGCATAATGACGAACTGAGCGGGATGGATCTCCCCGCCTAGATCGAAAAAATTCTCCAGCCACGGCAAGGATTCTTCGAAGAGGAGCGAATCATTTCCCTCGACCATTGCTTTTTTCACAGCTTCGCGGCAGTTCATCGTATATAAATATCTCTGTTTCAGTCTGTCCAAATGGCCGATCGCAAAATCGACCGCGGTGAAAAAGGCCTGATCCATCGCCTCGCTGCTCGCATCGTATTCAATCGGCATAAAATTGGAAATCACCTGGGAAAACGAGGTGACCCCCTGCTCTAATTTAGCGACGCCATTATCGTGAGCGTCGACTCCCATGACGAGCGATTTATTGAAATAGTCGTACAAGTGGGGTTCGATGAATCTTTGTTCCTTTAAATAGAGGAGAACCATCCCTGCGCTGCTCATCGTCCCTTGGTATTCGGCCTGGTGGTGATCAAAGCGCCTCGCGGCAGGGTCGTATTTACCTCCGACATCGCAGACAAAAGCGCAACGGCCCAAGACTTTCATATCGCGCGTCCGGCGGATTTGATTCCGATCGATCAGACCGAAGAGGAGCAAGAGCGAGCAAGCCGTCACCTCGTCTGCGTGAAAAGATCCGTCGTGAGTCCCTAAACTGCGCTGTTCCATTTTTACCTCGACCCAGTATACTAGATTCTAAAGCGAGATACAACTATGAAGCTTACAAGCCCTGCTTTCCACGAGGGGGGGATTATTCCTTCCCTTTACACATGTGAGGGGAAAAATATTTCTCCAACGCTCGATATTTCGGGCGTAGCGCCCCAGGCGAAGAGCCTTGTGCTGATCATGGACGATCCCGATGTGCCGAAGACGCTTCGCGCCGATGGGATGTACGATCATTGGGTGGTTTTTAACATACCGCCCGGCACCCGGCAAATAAGCGAGCGGGCGGCGCCGCCAGGCATTCAAGGGAAGAACACCGGCGGTAAAAACCAATATACCGGTCCCTGTCCTCCCGATCGGGAGCACCGCTATTTTTTCAAACTATATGCGATGGACATTCTTCTCGATTTGCCTCAGGGAGCTACGAAAAAAGAGGTTGAAAAAGCGATGCACGGGCATATTGTAGGCCAGTGCCAGCTGATGGGCCGGTATGAGAAAGGGAAAGGGTACTGACGTTTGGAAAGTTATTTAACTCCTCAGCACTACGATCTGGTGACGCCCGACGGGCGGATTACTGAGCTGCGCCGCATGAATGAAAAAAGAGCGATTGCCACCGTTCAGATCGAGGAGATCTCTCCCGCTTTTGTCGGTTATGAAATTGAGCCGGAGCTCGTCGTTTTCAACCTGAAGAGCACCCTTGCTCAACTGGGGCTAAACGGCATAGGGAGCGACTTCTATTTTGAGAGGAGCAAGCATACCGCCCAGCTGAAAGTAGAACTGGTTGGCATTGGATATCTTGGCATAGCGATGTTAGGTCTGCTTACGGTGGGCGCCTACATCGGCAAGATCTTTGCCGCTGACGAGCGGAGGCGCGTCCGAGACCCTGACTATCTCATGCGGATGTTTGGGAGAGCGGATCGGAAAGGCCGTCCCCTCCTCTCGTTGGGGGGACTTGAGGGGAGCGGCGCCTTGATCCTTGAAAAGCTCGACGGGAGAACTATCGCCTATATTTCTCTTCTTGACGGGGTTCTCACCTATGACACCCAAGTGTATGGTTTTCTCCCTACGCTGGCGAGAGCTCTTGAGAAAAACATGCCTCATACCCGCCAGCTCCTCCACCTCAATCAGCATTGGCAGCCTGGCGTCCCCCGCATCATCAATCCGCAGGAGGTTCTTCTTGTCAGAACCGCCCCCCTTCACATCCGGACCGTATATGCGCACGTCGTGAGCCCGCTCCTTCCCCAAGGGATCCGCCACACCACCGCCGATTTTCTTCAACCCGACACGAGCGCCTCTGGGGACATTTATGAGCTTTATGGCAACAGCAATCAGATAATCGACGACATTCCCCTTGAGTTTTTTACCCTTGAGCCCCACCGCGAGCACGTTTTTTTTGCCGACCGAGACCAACTCATTGCCGCCCTGGACGATTCAAGGAGTCTTTTTGAAGCCTTTGCAACCGCCCCTGAGCCAAAGAACCACCTCGCCTCTGTCTTTGTCGTGAAGGGGACCCAGATGAGGAATTTGCGAGCGAAAGATTGGATTCTGCGCGAGCCCAATAAGCACGAATTTCCGGGGCTATCGCACCCCGCTCGGCAAGCCCAAATCGTTGAAAAGTATTTAGAGCACCAACCCTCGTTTCCTTTTCTCAAAGCCATTGAAGACGGGCTGATTACCTCGCAAGGGATTCTCCTCGTCCGCCACTTTCCCACCCCCCTTCTCAAGCGGATGCTTCTCAACGACCTTGTTCAGAGGTGCCTGAAGCGCATTTATTTTAAGATCCCCTCCTGTTCCCACAACGGTTTTTTTTCGCATGAAGACAGAGCCATGCTCGTCGATCTTGCGAAATTTGGCATTCCCGTGTTTTGGGTGGACGATCTCTCTGGGAAGATACTCCAATACGTCCTGAAACCCGAGAAAGAGGCGGGCCTTTTTGTGCCCACTGGCCTGGTCGAAACATTTCGGAAAGCGACTTTTTTTGGCGTATATGGATCGAACCTACAAGAAGGGACCTTTGAGAAGGAGCTCCGCGCCCTTTTGGAAGGGGTTCTCGCCCTGCGGCAAACGGTGAACCATCCCCTTCTTTCTAAGGACACTCCCCTTGCCCTTCTTACGGGAGGCGGCCCTGGCGCGATGGAAGTTGGAAACCGTGTTGCCAAATCTGTTGGGATCCTCTCTTGCGCCAACATTGTTGATTTTCGCTCGAATGACAAAACCGTCGTTAACGAGCAGAAGCAGAACCCCTATATTGATGCTAAGATGACCTATCGACTGGATCGGCTTGTTGAGCGGCAAGCTGAGTTTTATCTTGACATTGGCATTTTTCTTCCCGGCGGCATTGGGATGGACTTTGAGTATACCCTGGAGGAAGTGCGCCGCAAGACGGGGAGCAGCCCCGCAAATCCGATCCTTCTCTTTGGAGAGCCCGATTATTGGCGCCGCAAAGTGACCTCGCGATTTCAGCTCAACCGCGAGACAGGGACCACGAAAGGATCTGAGTGGGTGAGCAACTGTTTTTATTGCATCCAGACAGCCGAGCAGGGGTTATGGGTGCTGCGCCATTTTTTTGAGAATAAGCTGAACATTGGCAAAGAAGGACCCATTTATGACGATGGATTTTGCATAGTGAAGAAGGCGTCGACGACCTATACACAAAGAACCTGAAGAATCGGGAGTTTGGCAAGGAGGCTCCTGAGAATGCTTGTCGGGAACGAGCGACCCTTGCCGGTAGGCAAGGCGCGAGGGAAGACAGGAACTTTGAGGTAAAGCCGAGTGTATTCTGTCAAACTAATCCTGTAGACGCCCTCGAGTCCGCATGTCTCACACAGACACGAGAAATGCGGGCTAGAATCCGTAATTGATGTTGTATTCGAAGTAGTGAGTGCGTTTTTTTGCGAATTGTCCCTCTAGGGAATAGCCGTGGTGATAGCCGATATAGGCTCGGAATTTACGACCGATCCCCTGGAGCTTGCTAAATTCGTAGCCCGCCCGGTAGGTTCCATCGAAATTGTAGTCCAGCTGTTCTAAATTTCTCCAGAGTAGGGCGATGAAACACGTTCCATAGAGCCGCTGTTTTAGGAATTTACTCCCCAAGAAACGGGCCTCTGTTCCGTATTCGATATAAATCGGCTTCCATTTAAATGTTGGGTCGCTATGGACATAGACCCCTGGGCCGACATACAATCTGATCGCCTCGCTAGCCTGATAGGATGCGAAGAAATCGACCGCTTCGATGCTTGGATTCAGCCGCTTCACCGTTGGGTGATCGATCATATATTCATCTCCCAAGTGGCCCGAGATATGGTAACCTCTGAGCCGAAAGGACCAAGGGCCCACTGCGTAGCTAATTGGGATGCCCACGTAGAAGTCTGTGTTGATCAATTCCGCTGAACCGTGCGCGTAATTTGGGTGAGGATCCATATTGAAGACCGACCAGATTCCCGCCTCAATTCCGACTTGTAAATCGCCCCCCCAGAAGAGTTCCAGCCATCGGTAAATTGGGAAGTCATCGCCCAGGGAGACGCCGATACATTTATTGCCGCAGACCCGATCACCGCTGCGCCAACCGATGCTATAAGTGGCGGCTCTAGGATCAGCGATAAGAGGCAAGAACAATTCAGTCATTTGAGGGAACCAGATCCCGCTGATTTTAGGGCGTTCCACATATTTTTCTCGGAGCTGTTCATCGGACGGCGGAACCCCGTCGAGTACATGTACCTCGATGACGCCGGGCACATCTTTGACGAAGGAGACGATACTGTTGGAGAGGAGTTTATTATTGGGCATATTAGCGAGCCACACCTTGTGATTTTTGACCAAAACGATCACCCGGTATTCGGCGTAGTGCATATCGACGAGGGCCTGGATATAGCCCTCGAAGTAAGGATCGGAAGCTCCTTGAATTTCTTCAGGGATGCTATCTTTTCTCGACAAGACGGCGGCGACGTTGGCCGCCGTCTCATCTCCCGCCGACAGAAAGACACTCCAAGACAAGAAAAGAGCCAAGGCCTTCGATTGAATCGTTCGCATAGATACAAGATCCTGTTGAGGGAGTTGCAACACTCCATTGGGCATAAATTCGCGCCGCGCAGCGAGTTTTGCAAGGCCCTCTGTTGATTTCTATATACACACTGAGCGTTTATCGACCAAGAAAAACTCAAGAAGTCGCCTTGACAAAGCGGCTTTGGAGCATTTTGATGCCGCTATAAAAGCAGAGGGAGCCCCCTATGATGAGTGTTTGTAGAGGACCCAGGGCGACGGTGAGCCACCCTCCGAAAGGAGGTGCGACTGCCCCTCGGAGACCCGCCATGACCATGTTGACTCCGGTGAAGCGGGAACTCTCATCCTTCCCTGCGAAAATGGGTCCCGACATATTCCAGACCAGATGGCTTCCTCCCTGCCCGATTCCGTAGCAAAAGTAGGCTATATATAACCAAGCCACGCTCCACACCGAGAAGCTCAGCAATAGAGTAAAAAGCCCGATCATCAAGAAGACCAAACTCGCCATTTTAAAGACGCTCACTTTTTGGATCCAGCGGGACCACAGCGGAGATGACAGAGCAAAGCCAAGTCCCTTAGCGATGGAGACAGCCGCGGCCATCTCCAGATAGGAGACGCCTAGGACGTCGACTGCAAATAGGGGGATCGCCGGTTGAATCAGCATCAAGCCGAAACCGCTGACCATGAAGCCCCATTGAAATTTTGAGAAATCGGCCCTTTCTTTCATTAACCGATAGCTATCCCTCCAGGGCCTGAGCAGAAGCTCCTTCACCGAGAGCCGCTCTGGAGGGCTATTTTCGCCTTCCACCACGATGCGGGACTGCACTGCGAGAGAGAGGAGCCCTACGACCGCCGCTCCAAAGAACAGTATTTTCCATGATCCCGGATCTTTATCGAGCAGCCCTCCGCAAGCGAGCGCTAAGCCCACGCCCTCCACGTAGCCCATGGCCGAACTGAGGGAGAAGATCCGATGCCGCTTTTCTTCGGTTAAATTGCGCTTGATGATTTCGAGCCAGGCCGGAATCCCCGCTCTATAGAAAAACATATAGTTGACAGCAGCTCCGATGAGAAACCAGACCGAATCGACCCAAGGACAGAGGAGGAATGGAGCCCGCATGAGGAAGCCCGCCCAAAGGACGTTGGACTTGAGTTTTTGGGTCCGGCCCTTTAACCCGGCACTCCAATAAAATGAGAGGATGGTAATGATTGGCTTCAAGGAGGTCAGAAGGGCGATTTGGAACGGGGAAGCGCCGAGATCCTTGTAAAGGATGAAGACGAGGAAAGAATAGAGGGTAAAAAGGGGCTCCGTGAGGAGGTTGGTCCAAATGAGAACCCAACTGATCGTCATGGGCGATTGGGGCATACGACCGTCGGTTCCCAGAGCTTTAACACAGTCCAAATTCCAAGGTTTTGGCCGGTTACTGTATCCTTGGCGTTGTTTAGATGGATCACTCATGCGAGGAGTATGATAACGGGTGCGAACCATTCTCTGCTATGTATTAAAAAATTGACAACAAAATCCTAGAAGTGATCAGTTTCTGATTGCCAAAAGAGGAAAGATTACGTTAAACTTTTATTCTACCATGCCACGCGTGGGGCAATAGCTCAGTTGGTTAGAGCAGCGGACTCATAACCCGTCGGTCCCTGGTTCAAGTCCAGGTTGCCCCAAACTTTTAAAGGCGTGATTTACAAAGCTTTATGTGTCCTATCAGAGTGTACCCAAACAGCGATTGTCGCTGGCGCGACACACTCCAGACACAGTAAGGCCCTATCACCCACAGCACTCCACAACAAAAGCCTTTCGGCGATTGCCATCGTTGCTCACTTTTTAACCCTTAAAAGTGAAGATTAAAACATGGCAAGCATCAAAAAACGCAAGACCTCAAAAGGAATCAGCTACCAAGCTCAAATCCGAAACAACGACGGACACCCTCCCCAATCCAAGAACTTCCCAACCATGCAAGAAGCTAAAGATTGGGTAAGGGACGAAGAAGCCCGCCGCCGCCAAGAAACCTACTTCCCCGAACAAGCCAAAAAGAAACGCACGCTCACTGAACTCATTGATCTTTATATCGAAGAAATCCTCCCCTCCAAGCCAAAAAATGCAAAAGACACAAAACGCCATCTCGCCTGGTGGAAAGGTGAAATCGGCAAGTATGCCCTCAATCTCATTTCCTATGATCTGATTGATAAATGCCGAAAGAACCTGATCCAAGGAACCACCACTAAAGGCACTCAGCGCAATCCTGCCACGGTCAACCGATATATGGCTGCTCTCTCTGTCGTCTTTACCTATGGATTCAAGCAACGAGGCTGGCTTAAAGAAAATCCTCTCCTCCGCTTTAGCAAACTTAGAGAATCAAGAGGACGTGATCGTATCCCCACTCCTGAGGAATGCGACCGACTCTTTGCCGCCTGTAAACAAAGTCGCAACAAACATCTATACAACATTGTCATCCTGGCCCTGACTACAGGGGCGCGACTAGGTGAAATCTTGGGGCTGACATGGGACTGTGTTGATTTACAGCACAATTGCCTTCATCTTAAAGAGACAAAAAATAGCCGTCCTCGCTCCGTTCCCCTCACTGATTCAATGGCGCAGTTTTTTCAACAGCTTCAATTTACTAGATTGCCTAATCAACAGTTCGTATTTCCAGGGCGAAAACCTTTTCAAAAAACTTCCATTCGAAAAGCATGGGATGGGGCCCGTAATCGTGCAGGAATCACCAACCTGCGCTTTCATGATTCTCGTCACTTCTTTTCCACAGTCGCAGCTCAAGTCGCCATGAATACAACCCAGTTAGCCGTTGCGACTGGGCATAAATCCATGCAAATGTTGCTCCGCTATACGCACCAGGACGCAAACCATACACGCACTCTCACCGAAAGCGTTCACAACAAACTGCTTCAAACAGGAACTAAATCATGAATGGAAATGAACAGCTCGCCAGACAAATGCGTCAAATAGTCACTGATATCGATGAATATTTCAATCTAAAGGGACTGGAGAATCAAAAGAAAAATCCCCATCAAATCGAAGATCAAACGTTAGAATCAGTTCTTGCATGCCCCTTAAAAAATGAGATTCCTAATTCCCTCTGTTTGCGATCATCAGATACGGAACTTTTACTTTGGCCAGGACTTAGACTTCATGATCAAGAAGAACAAAAAAAAGTAAACATTCTATCCATTAACTTAAAAAACCCTTCCTTCATTTTTTTCCACAACCCTTTTTTTGATCCGCGTCTCGGAGAAACGATCGCTCAGTCATATGAAAGATTTTTGGCCTTCCGAAGATCTAGAAAACATCGCAAGTATTCAGAATTAATCGGGAAATGGGGACAAAAGCTGGAAGGAGTGATTTTCAAAAAGAGTCGCTTCATTCCACTTGAACATCTTCTCCTAATTAGAAATTGGGAACGAATGCTTTTCAATCCCATAGAACGCAACTCAAAAAAAATGCCTATCAAGGGCAGATGGAAAGAAGGAGAAGCCATCGACATTTTAACCGCCGCTCGGTTGATTCTTTACTTCGCTAAGGAATTCATTCAAAAGCCACATAAGCTGAAAAGCGCGAAAATCGCGTGTCTCCTTTGGCTCTTAATCAGGTTAACAATCATTGACGGCGAGAGTTTTTTTTCCCTAGACTACCTCACCTCTCTTAAAGTAAGCGATCTGCATTTGGAATCCGAAATCATCACTATCGAAGGTTCTTCATTTCCAATATCCAATGGACTCAGTTCTCTTCTCTCTATTCTGATCTCCCTCTCTCCCAACCTTTTGTTTGAGGGCATCCTGGTTGATTCCTTAGACAATCTCTTCAAAACCATTTCTCCATCTATTTGTCGCCAAGAAAAACCTATACTCCCAAGCGCATTCCTCTCCTTTCCTCACCTTTGGATCGGTCATAGAATTCCTCAACCACTACTGCACTCCAAAAGACAGGGATTTGTACTATCGCAACAACTTCACTACGAATGTTTACTCAAGTCTTTGGGGCTACCGACTCAGTGCTTTTATCAGAGCTTTCTAGATCAAAAAAAGCCATAACAAGCTCTCATTAAGATAGATGTATAAAAATCTCCGATCATCTCTTTTCCTGTTCATGGGTTGCTGTGACTTGTGACCTTCAATCAACTAGAATTGTGGGAAATTGACGATGATTATCGTCTTAAGTTTAAGCCAATAAAAAGGAGATTTATTTATGAACCAACATTTCCCGATAGAAAACAAAATTTCACCAGAACTACCGCAATATTGCACAGTACACCAGATCGTCAGTGATCGGTCCTTCTGTTTTACCGAATCGATGCTTCGATACTATATCCTTCATGCGCATAAAAATGGATTCAAAAAAGTAGTCAGACGTATTGGCCGAAAAGTGGTTTTGCGGCGAGATTTACTCATATCCTGGCTAGAAGAGCATTCGGCTTGTCAAGCGACACCAGAAAGTGACCCACCGGCGACATTGAAAAGTGACCCACCCCCAATCTTTTCTTTAATGACTACGGCTGCCTAACGACAGCCATATTGGTGCTTTAGCGGTAGTCAGAGGATATGCAAAGCTCTGAGTTGGTGCTGAGGCACAATACTTCTCTTCCACCGAAGGAGAGAGGAGGCCCCCTCCCCCATGGGGGAGGGGCGAAAACTAAATTTTTTACTTCCCTTCTAGAGTCTCCGATTGAAGGACTGTTGTTTTAACCAATCCAGATTTTCGTTTTTCTTTCAGCCGATAACTTTCTCCGCGAATAGTGACTACATGGCTGTGATGCAAGAGGCGATCTAAAATTGCTGTTGCAACTACAGTATCGCCAAAAACTTCCCCCCATTCGCTGACTGAACGATTACTCGTAATTAAGGTACTTCCTTTCTCGTATCGTCGGGAGATCAACTGAAAAAATAAATGAGCCGCTTTCGGATCAAAGGGAAGATATCCAAGTTCATCGATAATCAGCAATTTGGGTTTCGAATACCAAACAATCTTGTCTTCAAGACGACCTTCTTGGTGAGCCCGAGCGAGCTGGGTCAAAAGAGTGGTCGCCGGAGTAAAAAGAACTGTGTATCCTAACCGAATGGCTTCATTGCCAAGCGCAACAGCTAAATGAGTTTTCCCAACTCCAGGAGGGCCTAATAACAGAAGAGCATCTCCATTGGCAATCCAACGACAAGTTCCAAGTTCGCGTATTTGACCGGCATCCAATGATGGCTGCGCACTAAAATCAAACTGTTCAAGAGTTCTTGCATAGGGGAATTTAGCCATCGAGAATCCACGGCGATTACGGGTGTGTTCTCTCTGCTGCATTTCTTGTTCGCAAAAAAAAGCTAGAGCTTCTCGTAAATTCATTTTCTTACGAGATGCTTCATCGAGAAGGTTGTCGAGTTTGTCTCGGATAGTTGAGAGTTTCAATCGGTGGAGTGTAGCTACAAGATTTTCATGATTGATGGTCATTACCAACCTCCTCCGGTAATAGCTTCATACTCGGTAAGAGGACGAAGCAGCTCGGCAGGTTTGATTGGAGCATTTGGAACTTCCATTTTCATGCACCAATTAGCCCCTACGATTCCCTTTAAATGATGAGGATTGATGGAGCGTTGCCTCTCTCCTATGCAGACAGGGTGACGGGCTATTTCGTCAGCATCATAGAGGATTTTGACTTCAGTTTCGGTTAATTGTACTGTGACCTCTTTTTTAATGAAGTGCCATGGCACACTGTAAAAATTTGTATCCACCTCCACACAAGCATCCGTATGGACCGATCTTTGCATCTCTCTTCCCAAATAGAAAGGTGGCTTCCCATTTAGCGGTTGAAGAACAGCTTTTTCTTCTTTCTCAAAGCGATCGATTGGTTTTTCTCCAGTAGTCCCATGGATTCTGAGGTCTGAAATATCTCTCATCCACCAAACGATATGTTCGCCAAGAGCCTCCCAGCTTGAGAACTCCCTTCCGGCAATTCCATTATACTTAAAATATTTGACCGTGTTTTCGTCCTTCCCCTTCGTTCTTGCTCTATAAGGGGCGCATGCTTTGGGCTTGAATTTCCAATAGTTAGCAAACGCATGTAGGCGTTCATTGAACACCACTTCTCGTGTCTGCGGGTTGTGACTGATAACAAGTGGCTTTGGATTGTCCATTAAGACTTCTGATGGGATCCCTCCAAAATGGTTAAAGGCTCCTTCAAGCCCCTCAAACCAGGCCGATTGTCGTTCATGGATAAAGGCCTGTATATATTGGCGGCGTGAAAAACCAAGAACTGCCGCGAAAAAATAGATCTTCTTCGGCTCTCCTGCAATCTTGATAGTAATCGATCCAAAGTCAATTTGCATCTGCTTGCCCGGCGGCGTCTCAAACCGAATCGTCGCCTTTGCTGAAGCAAAGGCCCTTTGTCTAAATAGTTTAACTGCTCTTTCGACAGTGCGTAGATCAGCTTGCAGATTGTGTTGACGAACCAACTCTTGGCGGATAACCTCTGCATTACCTTTATGGAGGTTAAACATTTCTTCGAGCCAGACATCTAATGCTTCCAGCCTCTTAATTCTTTTGGGAATATTATACGGGCGCCATTTCCCTTGTCGCCGGTAGTGTTTAACGGTATTGGCACTAATTCCAAGCTCTTTGGCAATCCGTCTTTTACCCCACCCTTCTGATGACAAATATAAAATTTTCTCTACGACATTAGGTGGTTCCATTCTCTCTTTACTGTCTCCTGTTACAACAGCAGAGATTTTATTGGGTTCCATGCTTACTCTCACTTCAAATAGGGGGGTGGGTCACTTTTCAATGTCGAAAGGGGGTCATTTTACACTGTCGCCTGACACGGCTAAAAGAGGTCTGTAATGATACAATATAGAATCCATGGAACCACTGCCGAAAATCTTAAAGAAAAAATAACCTCTTTTGATTTCTATTCTAGAGAATTGGAGGGCATTCACCTTAAGTTAAAACCCAGATGGACAGAGGCAGGAGTGTGTCCATTTCACCAAGATAACAAAAAAGGATCATTTTATGTGAACCTTCAGAATGGGGCCTATAGATGTTTTTCATGCGGAGCTAAAGGAGGAGACATCATTCGATTCGTCCAGGAGAGATATCAGGTTGATTTCAAAGACGCTATGCAAAAATTAAGAAATGACTGGGGATTGTAAGATGAATGAGCCTCTTGGAAAGATCCTAAGAGCAAAAAGAACGGAATCTGAGCTTTCTCAGGAAAAATTGGCAGATTTGGCTGGATTGCATTTCACTTATGTGAGTTCGGTTGAGCGAGGCGAGCGAAATATCTCTCTGGAAAATATAGGACGACTAGCAAAGGCGCTGAATTGTCGTATCAAGGACTTATTTGTCGAGTAAGTAAAAACTTAATTCATACAATTAAAAAGAAAAATTAAGTCAATTTCTAGCGACCAAAGATTATTAAAAATAGGGATTTTAAAAGTTTTTCAACAAAAGCCCCCAACTTCCTTTGTCTTCCTGATTTTGTTAATGGAATCCCTATCTCTCTTGAAATACGAGCTTTAAAGGCTGAAATTCCCAGGAATCGTCTCCACGAAAAGCCGCCGCGATTCATCTACTTTTACCTTGTATAAATACAAACAATTTAATTTAAAAATACACCTCTTATTTTAGCTTTATTTAGCAACTTCATTCAAGTATAATTCGATCGAATTAATAAATTAAAAGGAGTAGTTTTGTCTACTATTGAGATTGGGATTGATTTAGGAACTACTAATTCTTCCGTAGCCGTCATTCAACAAAGCGATGTGTATATTCTTAAAAATGCATTAGGAGAAGAGAGCACGCCTTCTGTTGTTTATGCTGATAGGAACGGAAATATTGTAGTCGGATCGAAAGCAAAACGAGTAATGAATAATTCAAAAGAAAACCTGCAGAATAGCAAGGCTGAAATTAAACGCCTTATGGGGACTGCAGAAACCATTTCATTTCCAAATCTCAATAAGAAAATGCTGCCTGAAGAAATTTCCGCAGAAATCCTCAAGACTCTTAAAAGCGATGTCCAAAGAAAGTATCCCGAGATATCACTGAATGCTGCTGTGATTACTGTGCCTGCTTATTTTTCTACTGTGCAGTCCGAGGCAACGAAGCGAGCAGGAAGCTTGGCCGGTTTTAAGCAAATCGTGCTTCTCCAAGAGCCTATTGCTGCTGCAATTGCTTATGGATTTCTCAATCAAAAAAATGAAAATTGGCTGGTATACGACCTCGGAGGAGGCACTTTTGATGTTGCCCTCGTTGCCTCACGGGACGGATTTCTTACGGTTCTAGCCCATGCGGGAGATAATTTTTTAGGAGGCAAAGACTTTGATGCCGCCATCATCCAGAATTTGATCATTCCTTCTCTTTCTGCTAAGGCCATAGTTCTCGATCCAATAACCCATTCCCAAGTCTTTAGCTATTTGAAAGAGCTCGCAGAGTCTGCAAAAATCGAGCTTACTGTCAGCGATAAAACAACCATCGACATCGATATCCAAGTAAATCAACTGCAGGTCCAACATTCCCTCGAGATATCAAAAGAAGATCTCCTGGAGAGCTGCAGGCACCTGCTCAACAAAACAGTCGATCTCTGTAAGAAAACAATCAGCGATGCGAAAGTCGATCCTGCAACAGTTCAAAAGATCGTCCTTGTCGGCGGTCCGACTCAGATGCCTATCCTGCAAGCCTTTTTGAAGGAGACGCTGCACATCAAAGTGGATGGATGTCTGGACCCTATCACTGTTGTTGCAAAAGGCGCTGCTATGTTCGGCAATCAAACAAGGATCACTGAACAGAAAGAGAGTGTCAGCACATCAATCGCCGCCTGTGAGCTAGAAGTGAATTACAATCCAGTTACATCAGATGATGATCAAACAGTCACTGGGAAGGTCTTGCGCTACGCCGAAGCCGTGCAGCCCTATTCAGTGCAATTTGTGAGTTCTGATGACTCCTTTGCTTCTGAAGAGATTTTAATAAAAAACGGCAAGTTCATACTGACGCTTCCTACAGGGAAAAAGGGCACGCAGTACTGGATCTATATTAAAGACAGCAGTGAAAAGTTGATTGCATCCGCGCCAGAAAGCATCCACATCAATCGAGGCGTTTCCATTATGGGAGCCCCTCTCCCCTATTCAATCGGAGTGTCTGTGATCACGCTGTCCTCTAACAAAGGTTATGCGGAAGCGACAGAGACGATGGAATTTTTCTTCTCTAAAAACAGCATTCTTCCTCTCAAGGAGAGAAAACGCTTTCATACCGTAGCCGACCTTAAAGCCGGATCATCCGAGAATGGCCTTCCTATTTGCATCTATGAAGGGGAATCTCTGATTACAAATCGGAACACCTTGGTGTGCCATCTGGCGATTATGGGCAAAGCGATAGCTAAAGACCTGAAGAGAGGCTCTCCTGTCGATATTACAATCGAGATCAATGAGTCCAGAGAACTCACGGTGATGGCTTATCTCCCTGATTCCGATATTACCCTTAATGCAAGAGAAACTCTCTACTTCGATGCAGCAAAAATCGACGAAGTAAAAAAGGACTTTACAGAGCAGGTGTCAAGGTCTGAATCCGTAATCGATTCCGAAGAGCCCTCGAATGAAGCGAACGTCATCAAAAATATGATTAAAGATATCCAATCCACCATCGACCATTCGGGAGCTGACTCAGATCAGCAGAGAAAGGCTGAAAAGCAAGTGAAGGATCTAATGATGGCATTGGACCAAATGGAAGCAAAAACAAAATATAACGGGAATGTCTCTTCATTCTGGAAAGAGTGCCAGGAGCTTTCTGATTATCTGGAAGATTGCAACCCGCCGGAAAAACGAGCGGAATATGAAGCTGCCTATAATACCCTGCGCAAAGAGGGCCTCTCTGCCATCGCCAAGCAGGATGCAGTATGGATCGGGCATATTGTCCAGAAGTTGAACCAGCTGCATTTCAAATGCCAATTCTCTGACACCCGCTTCCTTGCTCCCTGGATTCAGGAACTGATAAAGCTGGCTGAGGAAAAAGCGCATGCCCATCCATCTCTGTCCGGCCTGATCAGCAGAGCCCAGGACGCTCTGGCTAAATCCGATGTGAAGGAAATGCAGGAAGTCATCCACGCTCTTTATCCATTTACAGGAGAAGAGGGAAAGCCTCAGGTCAAGTTTGTAAAGTCGGGAATTATGCTATGACCGCCCAACTGCCGCAAATACTGATCAGGAATTCATTCAATATCCTCGGCCTTTCTTCCTCATCAGCATTGAAAGAAATAAGAAAAAAATCCCAGCAGCTGCTTCAGTTCGCAAAAATTGAAGAAGTTCAAGAGTTCGATACGGACATCGGCCATGTAAGGGAATTCCGGAATGAAGGCGAAATCCGCCAGGCGCTGGAAAGAGTTTCCAGCATCCAAGAACGCTTGCAGGAGATTTTCTTCTGGTTCGACGACCACAGCATAGAAAGCCGGAAAGCCGTCGCCCTGATATCCAAGGAAGACTACAGAGGTGCTCTTGAGATTTTCGATAAAGCAGACAAGGCAAATGCCGATTGGCTTGGATGTAAAAATTTAGCCCTGACGTTGATGTTTCACGCTTTTGCCACCTCCAGCCTCGACAGCTTCTGTCGTTCATTGAATTTTTGGAAGCTCATTGCGGAATCAGATGATTTTTGGAAATTCTATGAAAAGCACTATCTTTTGCATGACGAATTGGGAACTTCATCCTCTTTATTCCAGGAGTTCAGAAGCTCTATCTGCGAAATTCTTTCAGCGAAAGCAGTTTCTTTCTACCACCAAACAAAGAATCCAGAAGCTATAGGCGCCTGCTATTCCTCATTTGGACGAATTGGAAAAATCATAGACGTTGAGATCCTTCAACCGATCATTTTGAAGGTAAAAAAAGAAATAGAAGAACTAGAGAATATAGACACCAAATTAGAGCTGGATACAGCTTCGATCAGGAGAGTCCTTAAAAAAATTCACAAATTCTTCTCTGATCTGGATAAATTTGAACTTTCTGAATACAGCCCTCTGACTCTTCTTAAAAACGATACTGCGGAGAAACTGAGGTCCATATCGGTCGATATCTACAATCAAAATGCCGATTCCGAAATTGCGCGCCTCTTCCTCGAACAAGGCTCCAAGCTTGCAGTGTCGGAAGCAATTGCGGACAAAATCAAGGCCGACAAAAGACAGCTCCAGGAAAACGAAACATGGCAGTCGGTTTCCGGCAAGTTTGAAAAGGTTAAAACCTTGATCGCGGATCAGAGCCTAGAAGAGGCTAAAAGCGCCTATCTGAGCCTAGATAATGAGCTGGCTGGACAATCCGATGAATCTTCAGTAGGAAGCCGCACCCAGCTGCTGATCAACTATTGCTCGCTGCTGATGGAGAAGGGGCATGAGCTCTTTGGAAAAAAGAAATTTGGCATTGGAATGCTTGCAATTTCCGGCCTCTTGAATAGGAAAAGCCACAAAAACGCAATTCTTGCCTTCGAGCATGCTTCAGAAATACTGAAAGACCGGATGCATCTGTTTGATTTTATCGACCCTGCTGCAAATAGAGCCTCGCTTTCAAAAAACATGGACACCATATCCGGCAATCTAACGAAGTGCGAATTAGCATCCTTGTTCGATCATCATCAGTCTTATCTGCAGACAGTAGAAGAGATAGCGCATGAGCAACGCAATGAAAACACTCAGATTGCAATAAAACTTCTGGGAGCAGCGGTCTGCTTTAGTATTTTATATCGGAGATTCTATGGCGTCACACAGAGAAAAATGTGGAAATGGATAGGATGGGGAGCGGCGATCGCATTCTATTTTTTTGTGATCATGGGTAACGACAAACCTGAGCCAAAAACGTCTTACAAAAGCAGTAGCTATCAATCCAAGCCTTCTTATTCCGCTTCATCCCCATCTTTGAGTTACGAGGAAAAAGAGATCATTGAATATCTGCAGATAAATGAACCTGAAATCTTAAAAAACATTAGAAAAGAGGGCTACTCTGATAAACAGATAGCCCGGTATCTAATAGAACACGCTGACGACGAGGAAGAATGATAAATTTTGACAAACCCTCATTTCCTCCCGGATGGATTCTCCCAGGGGGAGCCAAGATCCTCAAAAGAGTCGACAAACAGCAGTTTGTCGAGGTATTCAGCCTTGATTCCGGCGAATACCTGTATTTATTTCATGAAGAAGAAATTGTAAAAAGACTGAAAAATCGTGACATTTCTCATGAGATATTATTTGCGAGCGGAATGCAGGTTGCCGGTAAGAGATATCCCGATCATAAAGATGGGGACATACCCGAGAGGTTGAAAAATCTGATTCAAAGAAAAGGTTTGGATGCCATTGCTGGAATGTCAACGCTTAAAAATACACTGATCAGAGACGTGATTCAGCCATTTCTGAACTGGGAAGCATATGAAAAATACGGAGTCACTCCTTCCAACGGCATTCTTTTTTTCGGACCGCCGGGTTGCGGCAAGACATTCATAGCAAAGAAGCTGGCAGAGGCTATGAGAGCCGAACTTATTGAGATGAGCGAAGGAACCGTAGGCAGTCCCTACATTCACGCAACATCAAATAACATCGTGCAAGCCTTCAGAAAGGCTGAGCAAATAGCTCCATGCGTTCTTTTTGTAGATGAAATCTCGGGATTAATGCCTAGAAGAGACAGCTTGTCCTCTTCCGAACAATATCGGGAAGCCGAGATCAGCGAATTTTTAATGCACATGGAAGGCAGCGTAAAGAAGAAGGTCTTGGTTATCGGAGCAACTAATTTTCCAGAAAGAATCGATCCGGCGATTCTACGTTCTGGACGAATGGATAAAAGGATCTTCATTCCACCTCCGGATATAGAAGCGCGATGCGAGCTTTTCCACCTGCTGTTAGAAGAAAGACCGATTAGCAACGACATCGATTTTGATACACTTGCGAAGATCACTGAAGGGTTAATTTCCTCTGATCTGAAGTTAATTGCCAATAACGCCGCCTTGAAGGCATTGCAGGAAAACGCCTTAATATCTATGGCATTATTGGTAGAAGAGACTTCCCGATTTAAACCCTCGTTAAGCCAAGCTGATTTGGATCGATATCTCGCATTCGAAGCCTATCGCAGAGATTGAAGCATGGACCAGCAAGGCATAACGCCCTCTACATAAGACGTTTTTCAGATCTGTCCAGAAATTCTCAGTCCGCTGGATTTTTAACTTAGAAATAAAACCCACTTGACTATATTGGGCGTTTATTCTAAGTTAAAAGAATGAGACCCAAAACTTGCTTTCTTGCCCTTAGCCCCCTTCTCAAAAATTCCTCGTTTACATCGAAGGAAGCTCGAGCCCTTGGAGTATCCTCGGAAGTTCTTGCCCATTACGTCAAAACAGGAAAACTGAAAAGAATCAGCCGAGGTCTCTATCGAAAAGCTGGCCATGAAGAACTTTCCCCCACTCAATGGAATGACCTAGTAGAGGCCATTTCCATTATCCCTGGTGGAGTCGTCTGCCTCATATCAGCGCTAGCTCTTTACGATCTGACAGAAGAACTACCTCGCCAGCATTGGATTGGCATTCGGCACGGGACTTCATCTAGAAGCACCCGCCAGATTAAAATCGTCCGTTTCCGCAATCTGGAACTAGGCAAAACCGAGATCGACCTTGAGGGAGCAATCATTCCCATTTTCGACCGGGAGCGAACAATTGTAGATGCCTTTCGGCTCCTAAGCCGTGAGATTGCGATCAAAGCTCTAAAAGCAGCCCTTGCCAAAGGAGGAAAAAATCGTCTCGACCTCGTAAAGCTGGAAGCGTATGCTAAGAAGCTCCGATTTAATCTTGCCCCTTATTTGCTGAGTGTAACCACATGATCAATGAACAAGCCCTGAAAGCTCGACTCCAGACGATTGCCAAAGAAAAAGGCATGCCATTCAATTCATGCTTGAAACAGCTACTTCTGGAAAGGTTTCTTGCTAGACTAGGTCGTTCTGCCTATGCCGACAAACTAATCTTCAAAGGGGGCTTTTTGCTCGCCTACATGATGCGGATAGGTAGGGAAACGGTAGATCTTGACTTTCTCCTTACTCGAATGAAGGCTGAGAAGGCCTCCATTGAAGAGATCTGCAAAGAGATCGCCGCGGTCTCTCTTGAAGATGGATTTACTTTTTCTTTTGCAGGTGTTGAGCTACTCTCTCAGCCTCATATGGATTATCCGGGATATCGAATTACGCTTAATACCTCTTTCGCAAAAATGAAGGACAAAATTCACATCGATGTGGGAGTAGGCGACATTGTTGAACCACAGCATCGAGAGATCAAACTTTTCCAATATCGCGGGAAGCCCTTCTTTGAAGATGCGGTTTCTCTCTTGGTTTATCCAGTCGAGACGATTTTCGCAGAAAAATTAGAAACAGTTCTCTCCAAAGGCTCAAAAAACAGTCGAATGAAAGACTATCACGATCTTTTTCTCTTAGTTCATAGCAAGGGATTGATCGAGTCAAAAAAACTCAAAGAGGCTGTGACAAAAACATTCAAGAACAGAGGAACAACCCTCTCAGCTATTCAATTCGATTCTACCGGACTAAAATCGCTTCAACAACTCTGGGCGGCTCATCTGGATGGACTTGGCGATATCGCAAAAGATCTAGCTCTACCCAAGAGCATCGAGACCGTAATCGAAGAAATCAACCGTGGGCAGGAATTGCTTTTAGGGTAATCATCAATGCCGATCCGCAGAACAAACCCGATTTTTCGAATGCGCTTTTATCCATTCAAAGAAAGCTTGCTCATTGATCACAACCCGCTTTCCAACTTTGATAAACACCTTGTCGAGTCCCCTTTTATGTCGATTTTTGGCCAAATGCCTCAAAGCTCCGAGTGTTGGCCAGTCATGGGGCCATTTGATTAGGGGTATAAATCGATTTTGCTGAACTTTCACCTCTTTAGGCAGCCTTGACCCTACTAAGACGCTTTCTTTCGATTGTAGGACAAGCCATGAGTCCAAAATATGAGTCATTTCTCTGATTTTTCCGCATAAGGCCCGAAGCGCTTGAATTGTGTCTGCATCCATAAAACCTCCTCGCTTTTTTGGCAAATAATTCAGACATAATGGAGATATCTAAAAAGCATTCACTTTGCAAGATTCGATAGAGATGTGCTTGGCTCCGTCCTAGTCAAACAGCGCGCGATAGTCAGTTTAAACGCCGTTCTATCGACACGGAAGAGAGAAATCGGTACAATTCTCTTTTTTCTCAACCCCCAAAGCATTGAACATGAAAACATTTATTGATGAAGCCGGAATCTTTACCGATCCTCAACAGTCGAATGCCCATAAAGTCTCAGCAGTCGGGGCCTTGGTCATTCCTGATTGTTCTTATGCTGGCGTTTGCGACCTGCTTACCCAACTCAAAGATCAGTGGGGAGTCAAAGGCGAGGTGAAAGGAAGTAAGCTAACAGAAAATCAAGTGCGATCGTTAGTGGAGGGACTGGAAAAGCACAATGTCCTATTCGATGCCGTAATCGTCGATAGCAAGTTTTGCACTCCAACTACGATTGCAAACCATAAAGCCCACTTTGCTGCTAAGGTTCTGGCTAATATTTCCCCTTACCACCATCCCAATGTCGTAAAACAAATCCAGACTCTAAGCAAAACGATTGCAGAAATATCCGACCAACTCTACCTCCAAAGCTTAGCCATGACCTCCCTCGTTCACAGATCACACCAACTCTCAACCCTTTTCTATGTACAACGGACCCCAAGCGAATTATCTCAATTTCAATGGGTAGTAGACGCGAAGCAAAAAACCCTGACAAAATCGGAACAATGGTGGAAGGATATGCTCAACCCGTGCCTCCAAGGAATGAGCATGATGAACCCCATGATCATGCTCAAAGGCGCCGACTACAGCCACTACTACCAGTTTAGCGATGATACTCGCCCTACCTTCGGAAGTATCAATAAGATTCTCAACGACTTCTCATTTCGAGATTCGGCCTCAGAGGAGGGTTTGCAGCTAGTGGATATTTTAACAACGTCTCTCCGCCGTGCATTAAATCAGAAATTTCAAATAGAAGGATGGCGCGGAATCGGTCGATTGATGATCCATATGAGAGGTTATAATCTGCTGTCTGTCATCCTCGAGGGAACTATCCCCACGCAGCAAAGCGTACCCTACCACCATGTGGCTGAGACTTTAAATAAAGAAGCACAGTCGATGATCATCTAGCCTCTATTTTGAACATGGCTGGCTAGCAGTCGGAGTTGAAAGGATGGAAGGCGAAAAGCCCGCGAGAGTTGAATCCCGCGAGCATTTATTGAGTTTCAGACGTATTTAGCCAAAACTACATGTATTGTCTAAAATCATTCTTACCAGAAATAGGATTGTAAGTAAGAAAATGTTTCAAGGTTGCAGGCACTTCATCGAAAAGCAAGTCTACTTTTTGGTTCTCTATCGCCACGCGATATCTTCTTAAATACTCTTTAAAATGAACAATGAAAGCAGACAAGTACTGAACAAATTGAAGTCGGGTTGAAAGATCAAATTCAATTAGAGGTCGCTTAGCTAAAACTTCTGACTCGTAAGGCATAATCCCCTCTACAGGTTTTCCTTGCCATACAATCACCTCTTCTAACGTTGAGAGAAGAAAAAGTCTGAAGTTCTTTGATTTTTCATCGGCTTCCCAACTCAGATACCAACAAGTATTAGAACAGTATCCTAAATAAGCAGGATCTTGTTCAAACTTTCTGTTCAAATGCCTTTCCTCTAATGGGTTGATTACCGAAGATTTATCTTCTCGGAGAGGATAGGTAAATGGGAAGTTAGCTTTTATTTCGCCAAGTCTTTTTTCGAGATTACGAATCTCGTTTGAAGTGTTGTCTAATGCCTGGAACAAACCTTGTGCTTCATTCGCAAGATCATCAAGCTGAAAATTAGTTGATTGTTTAGATTTAGATAATTCCGTCATAAGTCCTCTGACAATAAAATTTTAAAAGTTTGCTAAAATTCGAAGAACTCAATCTTCTAAATTGTCTCAGTCAAGAGTTAAGAGCCCAGTCAAGGGACGTTGGCTAGAATTTTGAAATCTAGATTTTCAACAGGAATAAGCAAATCACTGCGCATCCGAAGAAAACATAGCCATTTTATCTAGTGGGTGATTTTTAGCAACATGCATTTCTTGGAATGCCACCAACTAGAGATATCCGAAAAACAACCCTTTTGTCAGACACAATCGCGACACAGTTCGGCTCTATTTTGGTTATGTCTGGCCAGCAGTCGACAGTTGAAAGGAAGGCGGTGGATGGGTTATTCTACTGCTGTGAGCAGCGAATGAGTGCTGCGGTTGGTGGTAAGTGCTGCGGACTCATAAGGAGAGAGTGGGTGCTCCTAAGGTTTGAAGAGTTGATTCCTCTTTGTCTTTTTCAGAAGATTTTTTCTCACAAATCACAAGACAACTATGTAACAATTCCGCACCTAATTTTTTCATCCTTTCATCAATGCTCGGATATAACTTTTTAAGTAAAGGAACCACAAGTTTTTTCACCTTCATTCGCAAAACATACCGTGTTTTACCTTCTAATCGAATCATTTCTACTTCACAGATATATCTAGTTGCATTCGGCCAGACGTGGTACTCAAATACAATTTTCGATTCCTTGTCAAAACAGGACAAAAACCCCTTAAACCCATATCCCTTTCGTATTCTTATTCTAACTGCACTACCTAACTTCAACGGCTGTTCAAAATCAACCCACTTGATCTTATTTCTATAGTTGAAATTCATAAATTTGTCAGGATCTGTCAAAAAAGACCAAACAACAGATGGATTTACGCAAGAATCTTCAAACACTTCTACGCATTGATAAAACCTCTTATTCCATTGCCTTTCATTTTTTGATCTGCAAACAATCCAAAAAACAAGAGATTGAATAGAAATAATCAAAATAAACAACGGGATAAAACCAACATAAGTAAACAGTTCAAAATAATTCACAGAACCTCAGATTCAATTTAATTTTCCACATTTTCTACATTTGCCTGTAAAACAATCCCATTTTTACTATAGATTTTCCATGGTTCAATTTTAGAATGGGTAAAAATTTCGAAAATATATCCATCTTCAAATTCCAATCTCACATCCATTCCAGAAGAATCAATACTCACATTTTTTAAACTTTTTCCAATAAGATTAGATATTATGTTTCTAAGATCCTTTCCTCGTTCTTCCTTAAATCCAAAATAATAGTCCAATCTTCCTAGATAATACTCGTTATTTTTAGTAAGTCTCCACGCGGCCGTTCCTAGATCGACAAGAAAATCATTTGATAGGATCAGTTTCGAAACCTTGTCTTTCTTATAAGAAATTTCATCTACTTTTTCCCCAAGGATCGGAAGATTCACTTGCGTGAACCGATCATTAATATTTATTTGTTTAGATAAAGATTGTAGAGATTTTATCGATTCCTTCGTCGAGCAATCGATAACCATTTCAGAATCATTAGGAAGGAAGATAAGCCATTGGTTTTCAACAGAATAATTAAAAAACGTATTTATCTTATATCCATCCTCAAAATTCAATTCTATATCTAAGAATTGCGAAATAAAAAGCAAAGATTGAAACCGCTTTCCCAGCAATTTATCAAGAAATGATTGAATGCTAATCTCAGGATTCTCATCAGATCCAGTAATATATCCATTGTGATGAGTAATTCTCCATGACGTCCAACTTAACCAAATACTCCATTCCTTCTGAGCGCTTTTTTTTCCATTAGGAAAGACATATTCCTTTTTCTTACCAAATTCAAAAAAAATATTAGAGCCAATCGAGTTAAATGTTCGATCCATCACCTGGTTAACAAGACTCGTATTAATTAAATCGTAACAATGCAAAAACTGTTTATGATCCACCTAGCAACCAATATCCTTCTTCTACCATTTCATGATAACCATAACCTTGTCCTGTGACATGATCGTGAAACTTTCTCTCTTCTCTAGGATTTAATTTTCTTCCCAACTGTCTTTCAATCGCTTTTTTTGCATCTTCAGCCTGTTTATTTTGATCTGTATTTGATGTTGGCGTACCTGGATCATTTTTTGATATAGTATATGACCCACCTGTGCTGCGAGAGTCAAATGAAATATCTTGAGCATGATAAGTAGTTGTCGCAATCCCAAGACCCATTAACGCAGCGCCGGTGCTTGTTGTTAGTCCCAGGCCAAATGTAAATCCTCCAATGGTAACTACTTCAAGTGCGAAACCACCAGCCATGATAGTTCCCCCTAAAACGATTTGGCCTAAGCCAAGAAGATATCCACCAACGCTTTCTCCATTAGGATCTTGATAAAGAAAAGGATTATTAAAAACATACTGATATAGATTAGAGTGATCCTCAGGACCAATCGGATCAGGAGTCAGCCAACGTCTCAAAGAGGGGTCATAATAGCGCTTACCAAAGTAGATAAGTCCTGTTTTAGGATCGTACCTCTTTCCTGCGTACGCATAGGGAATCTCCCCAGAAAGGCCAAATCCGAAAGCATCGCAATCATTTTGCTTGAAGATCTTCGTCTCTTTCCAATCAACGAGGAAGCGGGTGATCCCTTGAACATCTATGATCGGAGCATAAGGCGTTTGGTTAATCTCAATGGCTACAGGAGTAGCCAATCCAGGAATTTTAAGCTCTTTAGGTTCTCCATTTTCAAACGCCCCTATTTCTTCATCGCCAATGTAAAGAAAAGCGGTCTGCCCTCTTTGAAGCCTTCTCCCTAGGGCATCGTATACGGATATTTCCCCTCCCGATTCAACGAGTTGATCAAATTCATCATAGACGAATCCGGGCCTGACGAGGTTTCCATTTAGGTCATAGCTAAGCCCTTCGATTTGATTAAGAGCATCAACAGTCATCGACTGACCATTTAGCTCTTGGAGGTTGTAACGAACATCATAAACAGCCGTAAATCGTCCAGACTCGAACGTCATTTGCGACTGAGGATCATAGGTGTAACTGTAATCCCCCCGTCTAATTAGATTCCCGGATGGATTGTAGTCAGCGGTTTCTGCGTAATATGGGGTATTGTGACTGACTTTTCTTCCCATTCGATCGTACTTGTAGTTTGTTTGGAAGAATCCTGTACTTAAGCGGGGATTGCCTCTTAAATCATGCTGATCGTAGGTATGGGAATACGCTTCAGTGCCATCGTTTGAAACCCTAGTGACTTTTTTCAGAAAAGGGCCCTCGTAATAATACGCGATTCGAGTCCGATCAGGCAATCTCCGCTCGAGAGGGCGATCCCAATCATCGTAATCACTTTCAATCCAAAGACCATTAGACCATTCTTCTCGCTTGATATTCCCAAAGGCGTCGAGCTTTCTAGAAAACCCTGTTCCCCCAATAATCCGATCCAACTCATCATATCGGAATTCCCGAGTTCCTACTTTTTCAAGACGCCACCCTGTATCATATTCGTGAAACAATACTGTCCCGTCGGGCTTTTGCTTGGTCAAAAGCCGATCGCCTGGTGTGTAGGTCCAATTCGTAGTTCGAGTACCAGCCTCTTTAATCGACTGCCTTTTGCCGTTTAGCGTGTAACCAAAGGTAAGATGATCCTGTTTCTTTAAACGAAACAACTTATCGTACTCAAATTTCTCTACTACTTGGCCTGCCACTTCCTTTTTCAATAGCCGCTGCTCTGGATTGTACGTCTCTACCGTCTCAAGGCCCATCGGGTCGGTAATCTTTTTTAAAAGAACTTGAGATCCTTTTTCATAGCGAATTTCGGTTTTATGACCTTCTGGATCAATCTTCTGAATTAAACGATTATGCACGTCAAAGTTAAGTGTAGTGAGCCCTCCTTGCTCTATAGTAGCGATATTACCGCCCCCATCGTAGGTCCAGAAAAAAGTAAGAACTCCATCTACCGATTTCTTACGTATCCTTCCTAAAGCGTCATTCGTATATTCAGTTCGACGCCCTCCTCTTTCTTCCCAGGCTAAAAAGCCGAGAGCATCGTAGCCAAAGCGACTAATCCGATTTTGACGCTTCTCTTCAATTTTTCTGCCCACGAGGTCATATTGGTACTCGGTGACAAAACCTGCGGCATCGATCGTCTCATAGAGATTGTAGCTGTCATTGTGGAAAATAGTAGTGGATTTGCCCACAGTTTTTTCTTTTGTACGACCGAGAGCATCGTAAAAGTAAGTTGTCACTAGCCCATCTGCATCTGTGTGAGATTTAAGCAGACCATTGGGGAAATAATCAAAAACCTCTTCTCCCCCACAGGGATGAATGATTTTGGCAACGTCGCCGTAACTGTTATAAGTTTTTAGAGTTTTGACCTTATACGGATCGATCCTCTCTTTTTCTCTTCCAAAGGCATCATAGACGATTTCTGTAATCGCAGATGGCTCTTCAATTCGGTCTGGCTTCCCATGAACAGGGTCATAATGGTACGTTACTTTATAGCCCAGATAGTCAATCTTCTCGATTAGCTCATCGGATACGTTGTAGTCAAATCGGGTCTCGTGATCACCCTCGTTGAGCACTTTAAGGCGACCTTTAGCATCGAATGTGCGTCTAATAACAAGTCCGTTTGAAAAAGGCTCTTCATAAAAGCACCGCCCCCTCGTGTCATATTTGTACGCGGCCACTTCTCCAACGGGGTTTGTTTCATCTAGCAGCTCCCCTTTTTCGTTATATGTTCGTTCAATGGTATAAGCGATTTTTCCGTCTGAACCATACCGTTCTTCTCTATTTGTATTCCCCCACGCATCGTATCCATAACGGATCTTGTGGATAGGCTCGCCATTCCAATCTGTTTTTTCTTCCCATTCGACTCGATGCAAGTAGGGTCCAGTTTGGTAAAGGGTATAGATCGTTCTTAGCTTCCCCTCTTCCTCCTTTTGAATAAGATTATTAGCATCATCATAAGAATAAATGGTCTTTCGGAGCTGTTTGCCTGATTCCAAAGTCGTTTTAGAGATGACTAGCCGGGTATCGCCTAAATAGGTAAATGCGTACTGCAAACCATTATCATATTCTTCATGAATGACACGATTTTTATCGAATTTACGCTTTATGCAAAAGACCCCGAAATCTCCTTCTGTTTTTTCCACAGTGGCATTTCCAGTAGCATCGCACTCGAATCGTTTTGCAATAAGAAGATTTCCCTCGCCGTCCAAAGTTTCTATGCTTTTGATGTGCTGCTTGTGGTCATATTCAAACGTTTTCTTGTTGACTAACTTGGCTCCAAACCAATTCTCAATCGCTTCTAGCAAAAAGAGTTTGTTGAAGCGATATACCGTTTGCACACCATCGGGATGAGTGACGGTCGTAGAACCGCTTTTTTCCCCTGCAATAGCTGGGTCATAGGAAAAAGAAAATGAGCCTGAGGGATTCGAAAAAGTTTGAATACGAGAAGACACATTTTTGTTTTGAAAATAGGTACATGAGACAGGATAGTCTTTTGCATCATAGGAATTGAGAAGGGTCCTTTCGTTGTATCCAACTGTATTTGTGTAGACAGGATTTGAGCCCCTAGTCATTACTGGAAATCGAAAACTGGCCTTTTCCTTATAGCCATCTTTTTTGTACTCGCCTTTAATCTCTCGGGTCTCATAGACAAGATCCACTTCTCTTCCATCTGAAGCTAGATAATGATTGCCGCTGACTCTCGTTATTGAAGCATAAACAAATTGCCCGGTTGAGTCAGAAGATGTAATTTTGAAAAGTCCCTGATCGTTGTATTCATATCGAATCACTTTTCCATTTGAGAGCAGCTCTCTTTCAAGCCGATAGACTCCTGGGTAACATTTGAAATATTGGCGTTGAATCCCATCAGGCCAAACAACTTTGACCAAATCCCCGTCTATCGAAAGCTCAATATTGCGAATATCGGCTGAACTAGTTGGATTCTCGCCTCTTAGGTTGCTGCACCCATAGGAATTGGTTTTTAAAATACCCTTGTTCCCTTGAATCTGAAATTCTAAAACGAACCCCTGTTGATCGCGCACTTGAAAGTAGGAGGAATTTCGGTTGTAGCCAGCCCAGAGATGAGGATTGACCACCCATCCCTTCGTTTCAAGCTGATGAAGGGCTTTCCCCAACATGAGCTGATCTAACTTATCTTTGTCTTCATAACGCCCCAGAATCTGAGGAGGCACGTAGGTTCTTTTCAAAAGAAGATCTTGAGCTCCTTTCACCAGCAGATCTATTTCGCTGATAGAAATCTGACCAGACGAAGCAGAAACATATCCATCGATTAAAAGATCAGAAGCCAGAGAAAAAATTTCCTCAGACGAAGAAGGTATAACTTCATCAAAGGAGCCCGCAAAAAGACGAACTCCAAAACCTAAAATGAAAAACCAGCGCATAAAAATCCCTAAAAAAGAAGCCATCCTAAGATAGTCAAGAAATTGTGTAAAGAGCGACCCACTAGAGATATCCGAAAAAGAACCCGAAGTTAGGCTTTTATTTTTGCAAAACGGCTTCCTGCGCTACGAGTTTCTGTTCGCAGAAGTTGAAAACTGAGATATTACCATATTTACTGCAAGATAAAGAGTTCGAATTAGGCGTCTCTTCGCTATTAGAAAATTCGGAAACTTTCTTTAGCAGAACAGTTATAGTGTTATGGCATATGATGTTTGCATCACTGCTCACTTGAATTTCTGATTGAATTTTTACAATAGGCTCAAAAAAATGCCATTCCGCTGGCATTAGCATTTGCTCTACCGCCAAACATTTACAAGAAATCGTCTCGTCTGCTGGCTGTATGTTTACTTGTATTTTCCCATCTCTTATCCGTTTCTCTGCTGAGACTTTAAGTACAGATCCATAAACATTGACCAAAGTGAAGCCTTCTCTTAAATCTTGACCATGAGCTTTATAAAACGCATGTTCATCAAGAGGCTTGGTCTTTTTTAAAAACTCAGACCACATCTTTGAATCTTCTGCCGAAGAAGAGTGTTGATTAGGAGGATAAATAAGCGCCGCACATAATACTTGACCGCCTTCATTAAGTCCTATCCAGGCTACATTGACTTCATCGTCATCCATCGTTGCATCCATGCTCATTACCGGATGGAGACCCCATTTCCACTTATTGATAACCCAATTCTTTATTCCTTGAGAGGCAAGATCAGAATCTGAGCCTTCATCCGAAAAACTATTTTCATCGATTTGAGACACACTTAGGCTGACATCCACACGAATGACAGCTGATTTCAGATGAGATATTCCTTTTTCAAAGTAGGCTTCTAAGACATCTTTATCTCCCCAATATACTTTACTCCAATCTTGAGGATGACGAAGTGCAACGAAATGAGCCGGCAGGCAAGGTTCAACCGCAGGCAATATCATGTAACCAGGCAAAAGCTTTTGGATCCTTAAATCTTCCCAAACTATGTCTCTTTCTACCACATTAGATACAACACCTGGATCATTAGAAATCGAAGTGTGAGAACAACTAGATACAAGGGTCATTAGAAAAATGATCAATAGAATTCGCTTACACATTCCCTTATCGCTCATATGATCCCCTGCCTATTGCTATTACAAGGACACGATGTTATGAGGAGAAACTTTTTAAATCCAGAGGGAATCAAACCCTGATTTTCAAAACACACTTGAGACACAGTTCGACCCTATTCTGCTTAACTCTGGACAGCAGCCAGTAGTTGAGCGAAAGGGAACTGATGGGTTATTCTACTGCTGTGAGCAGCGAATGAGTGCTGCGGTTGATGGTAAGTACGACGGACTCATAACCCGTCGGTCCCTGGTTCAAGTCCAGGTTGCCCCACATTTCTTCCCGAGTTTATCACACTAAAAATGAGCTGGTTATGCAATAACACCAAAATCAGCTCAAAGTGCGATTTCTCTCCGTGGACCATTTGTGGACCACTCGCCTACAACAATTGGCGATAAGCCTAGCAGCTAACCTTTGAAAATTAAAACCAAAGGTAGCTCGTGAAAGGCATCGACAAACGCACCCACAAAGACGGGACGGTTTCTTACCGCGCCCGCGTTCGCATCAAAGGTCATCCAGTCCTCATCCAATCTTTCTCTTCCAAAACACTCGCCATGAAATGGAAGCGCGATACTGAATCGGCTGTTGAACGAGGCACTTTCTCTTATGAGAAACCAGGGACCAGACATACCCTCTCCGAACTGATCGATCGCTATATCGAAAAAGTTTTACCTACCAAACCGAAGAACGCCCGCAAAAATCTCTAAACCGAGAATTTCGAATGAGCGCACCCGCTTCCTAAGCGATGAAGAACGAACAAGGCTCATTAAAGTATGCCAAGAGAGCGAATCAAAAGGACTCTACCCTGTTGTTATACTAGCTCTTTCGACAGGAATGAGGCGCGGCGAAATTCTCAATCTCAGATGGAGCGATGTCGATTTAGACCGAGGGGCGATTCTTTTGCAGACCACCAAAAATGGAGAACGCCGTTTTATCCCTCTTGTTGGGATTGCGCTAGATCTGCTCAAATCCCGACATATCAAGCAGTCTGCAAATTCTCTTGTATTCCCTGCGCCACATTGTCCATCAAAGCCAATCGATCTTCGTTCTGCGTGGGAAACTGCGCTCGAAAAAGCAAACATTTCCAACTTTCGATTCGATTCCTAACTATGCCGGTTTCATGGAAAGGCACTATTGCCCAATACGTGGGCAGACTTCATCGCCTTCACGCAGATAAAAAGGAAGTCCAAGTGTATGATTATGCAGATCTTGGGGTGCCTATTCTCGAAAAGATGTTCAACCGAAGATGCCAAGGATATGAAGCTGTTGGTTACAAGATCCTTCTCCCCGCCAGCGCCATTCCTGGATGGCCTGCAGAAGTGCCTCTTCCCGTCGATCCTGCGTGGAAAGCAGATTATGCAGGCAGCGTGAAAAGACTGGTACGCGATGGAATCGATCTTCCTTTAGCTCACCTCTTTATCCAAGTTGCGACTATTTTGCCTCATGAAGCAGAAGGAATAGATCGAGCCCGAAGTGCTAGCGAAAGATTTTTATTTCAGAGGTTGGACACACTTCCTCAAACTAAAGGGTTGTTCCGCCTAAATGTGGAACTGGATATTCCTTTTGATGGTTGGGGTCGAATGGAGGTTGATCTCGTATGTAGTACACTAAAACTCGCCATTGAAATCGATGGAAGCCAACACCTCAGCTCTGTTGAAGCTTATCGCAGAGACCGACGAAAAGATACTTTGCTCCAAGAAAACGGCTACAAAGTACTTCGATTTCTGGCTGAAGATGTAGGTAAATGCCTTGATGATGTCCTGGACACAATCTTACGCGTTTTAAGCTCACATTAACAGCATATGGCCAAACCAGATCTTCATTTACAATAGATCAAAATAAGAACTTCCCTTATCATTTTTTCTTCAATAACAGGGGCCTGTATATGAGCGAGTACCAGTACTACGAGTTTCAAGCCGTGGATCGGCCACTGAATGATAAAGAAATGAACGAACTCCGTTCTTTCTCCACACGTGCCGAGATTACACCTCATAGCTTTATTAATGATTACTCCTGGGGAAGCTTTAAAGGAGATGAAGATCGTTGGATAGAAAAATATTTCGATGGGTTCCTCTATTACGCCAATTGGGGCACTCACATCTTAAAATTGCGTCTCCCCTCCATTCTTTTAGACTTACAAACTACACAGAATTACTGCAATGGCGACCATTTTTCAGTTCGTCTTAGCGGAGATAAAGTTATACTGGATTTTCTCTCCGAAAGCGAAGATGGCGGTGACTGGGAAGAAGATCTACGTCTTACATCCTTTTTAAGCCTACGCACGGACTTAAGCCGTGGTGACTTGCGCTGCTTGTACTTAGGCTGGCTATCGGGATTGCAAAGCGATGAATATGATGAAGAAGAGATTGAACCACCCGTACCCCCAGGCTTGCAAAATTTAAGCCCTGCTCTCGCAAATCTTGCCGACTTCCTACGAATCGATCCTGATCTAATTGATGCGGCTGCTATCAATAGCCCAACATTTGAAGATATCACCCCGAGCGTTGCAGATTTGCGCACTTGGATTACAACGCTTCCAATAAACGAGAGAGACGATCTCCTGGCCAATATTTTAGCAGGCAGCATGCAGGGTAATCAAACCGCAGCGCTTCAGCAAGTGAGTCGTTTTACCAAAATATGGCAGACGTTACAAGGGGACAAAAAAGCGAAGATTAAATCACGCACAGTGGGAGAGCTGCTCAAGAAGGCGGATCTCGTAAGGAAAAATAGAGAACGCCTTCAAGCTGAGAAAAAAGCCGCGGAATTAGCAGAGAAGCAAAGGTTGCAAAAAATAGCTCGAGAGAAAAGGTTAAATGAAATCATGGGCCAAGAACTCATCCTATGGGCACAGATAGAATCTTTAGCCTCTTGAAAGAAAGCCAAAAGTTACGACAAAGCCGTCGAACTGCTAACCGATCTACGTGATTTAGCTGCTCGTACAAAAGCTTCTGACTTTCACCTAAGGCTTAAGAACTTGAGAGTGAAACATTCTCCAAAATCGTCGTTTATTGAGCGCTTGCGAATTTTTTCATAAACAATTTGGGATTTTCAGAAAAAAATGGAAGAGGGATTTTTATTAGAAGAGTTGCTCGCTAAGTCAGAAGGCAAAACCCTTGAATTCAAGGAGAACGCCTCTGCCCTTCCCAAAATCGTTCAAACAATCATACGCCTTTGCCAATACTGCTGGTGGCACTTTAGTCATTGGCATTCAAGATAAGACAAAGAATATCGTCGGACTGGCAAATATCCTGCAAGACGAAGAAAGGATTGCCAACGCTGTCGCTGATTCAGTTGCCCCTATTTTGCTTCCGAACCTCCAATTTCTTTCTTGGAGAGGCAAAGATTTGCTGATTGTCACCATACCTCACAGCTTAGGGCCTTTTTATCTCAAAGACAAAGGCGAAACTGCAGGAGTTTATGTGCGCCTAGGATCTACGAACCGTATCGCAGATGCAGCAATGATCGCTGAAATCAAACGCTTGAAAGACCATACCTCCTTTGACCAGCTACCGGAAATGCGAGCATCGTTAGACGATTTAGATTTGGATTTTATAAAACATTTATTTGCAAAAATCGAAAAAACTTTTACAAAAGCTCAAGCAAAATCCTTGGAACTCGTCGCAGACTATAGAGAAATACCCCATCCCACGAAAGGCGGCATGCTGCTGTTCGGAAAACGGCGAGAAGAACTATTTCCTGATCCGCTCATTCGGTTGATCCGATTTGATGGAATAACCAAGTCAAGTGCCATTGACCATGCGGATATCAAAAGTCCCCTTCCGACAGCTATTGACGAGACTTGGGCATTCATTCGTAGAAACACTTTTATGAAAGCGGTGATCCGCTCTATTCGTAGAGAGGATATCCCAGAATATCCCACAGAAGCCGTTCGAGAAGCGGTAATCAATGCAATCCTTCATGCCGATTATTCGACCATGCGCTCTTGTATCCAAATTGCTATTTTCGATGACAGAATGGAAATCACTAATCCAGGTCCTCTACCCCTTGGATTAAGTTTAGAGACAGCAATGTCTGGAGTCTCACAGCTACGCAATCGAGTCCTCGGTAGGGTATTTAGAGAGCTACGCTTAATCGAACAATGGGGATCAGGGCTTTCTCGCATGCATAAGATTTGCTTAGAGCAGGGACATCCTCCTCCGAAATTCGAAGAACTTGATCTATTCTTCAGAGTGACTCTCTATCCCAAAGCAGGAACACAATCGGCTATTCCCCCCCCCCTGGTACACGCCTCTTTTTGAATATCTCCAAAAAGAAGGCAAGGTCTCCGTCCAAGAAGCTGAAAAATTATGGAAGGTCTCACGTAAAACAGCCAACCAACGACTCAAACAACTCTGTAAAGAAGGGGTACTCACCGAGATGTCCCAAGGTCCGTTTGATCCTCATAAAGTTTTTATTTCAACAAAGAGGCACTCTTGAAGCAACCCTGGAGTCTTGACCTCCAAGGTTCTCCAGGGTTCCTGAAAAGAAGGATACCAACAATCGCAAACTCTTAATTACAATGCATCTAATAGACCACAGATCAGAAGCATAGCAACAAATACATACACGGGCAATCCAGCAAAGATAAGCGCTTTGTTTACTTGACGACGAAAATACCTCGACCACAGCAGATAAATGCTTGCAGGGATAGACAAAGGAACGCAAGACATAACGACTACAATAACGCCTATTGTAAGAGGGGTTTCTGTAGGGCGCTCAAAAGCAAGCATGGAACACACAAAGGCCATGCCTAAAAGAAAAGGAAACGCAAGCACATAGATAGTGGTACACATGCCTAACCCCCATTTGAGCATTTTAGGTTGCAGAGTTGATGCCTTTGATTGAGGGTTGGACATGTTACCTACGATATTTTTGAATAATCTGCAGAACCGTATTCTGATAACAGTCGCTAGCAAATTCGTGTTTCCAGCGACTACCTGGGTCTGGGTCCAATATGGTCAGGTTGTTGATTTTGGAAAACATATCCTGATAATGCCGAGTTTTAGCTTCTGCAAACTTTTTTATCACCTCAGCATCAATCGAGTCTAATTCCAAAATTGCATCTTCAAAAGCCCACTCGCGGATCATTTGATCATCAGTTAATCCTGCTTTATGAGCATTATAGCGCTTAAGAGCAAGCGTTTGTAAATTAGGTGATCCCATCAAACATACATAGTCGGCCACGCTCGCATAATTGTGAGAATCGAAGTGACTCTTACCAGAGGCAATAAAAGACCCTCCGCCAAAAGTGAAAATCCTCAAGGCCGCTCTTTCAGTGAATTCAAGAAACTCAAGCGCATGTTCCAGAATAATTCCACCTTGGCTATGCGCAAAAAGAATCACGGGGGCATTTTCTTCTTTTTGTAGCACCAAAAGGTATCGCAAAAATTTGACAGCTCGCTCAATCACTGGCAGTTCGAGAGAAGCTTTTAACAATATGCAATGTCCGAAATCCACAGACCCTTTAAATTCTTTCGTATCATTCTGCATTGCTAGGACGCGTTCTCCTCCGGCCATGAAGGAAATCTGATTCGCTGCTTTCAAAGCGTCCTGTTTACTGTTGTCAATGCCGTTTATAAAGGCCCAAATACACTGCCCTTCTTTTGCAGTGCCAACGATTCGCATAAATGAAACAATATCTTGGGGCTGTGGAGCAGTTGCAAACGGAAGCCGGATATGCTGAATCAAATGATCGGGGCGTGAACGCAGATGGGTATGGCCATTATGTTCGTGAACTACGATGGCATCTAAGCGATTTTGCTCAACCCATTGAATGGCCTCCTCTTTGGAAAGGATGACATTACCTCCAATCAAGTAGGTGTCTTGACTCCCACCACTTTCGATCTTTCCCAGTATTTTAGGCATGAAATGAAATTTTTCATCGCCTTGGGAACGGTAGTTGCACAGCTTCTCGATCCCAAAAAGCAACTGACTAAATTGTTGTTTGCTGAGAGCCTTGACCTTCATTTTAATGGGAATATCGGTCAGCTTAGATAACCGCCCCGCAAAATCATCTGGGTTATTCGGTTGGTAGTGTTTGGCGATAGCTTTGAGTGATCCATTAAAATATTTCTTAGAATGAAGCCAATTGGATAGCGCTGCACGCCCATTTTCTGGGCTGGCAAAAATTGCATAACGGCCAAAATGACCTATAGAACCTTGCTTAGAGAAAAACCGACTGGCGCTATGAACTAATCCGGGATTATTCAAACGCCAAGCTAGGCTGCCACCAGTCGCGGCATATTTATTTCCTGCCGAGTCCAGGTAAAAAACAATATTGCCATCTTGACAGTAAGCCGCTTTATACATGGCCAAAGATCATATCAAAAAGAGGGGCTCAAAACCATCCGAATCGATCTACTCTTTAAATTCCGTGGACCATTTGTGGACCACTGGCATACAAAAAAGTGCGATAAGTGACAGTAGATCGCAGTAGCTGGAAAGGGGCGCTTTCCGCTATGATTTTGGGCAGTTAGCTGCTAAATGGCAGGAGCGGTGCTGCGGACTCATAACCCGTCGGGCCTTAGGTATCAAGTCCAGGTTGCCCCACATTTCATAACCAGCACAAATCCATACACATCGGATAGATTCGACTTGATCCAACCATACCGATCAAGTTAAGATTATGTCCTTCGGTGCAATGGCGGTGCAACGAGCCACAACTTTATTCGGCAGCGCCATCCAACCCAAACCCGAAAACACAAGGTTGGAACTATGGCATCTATCTATAAACGCAAAGACGGTAAAGGCGGGCGCGCTGTCGTCCGCATCACAGGCTACCCCACTGTCTGCGATCATTTCGAACGAAAAAAACAAGCAGAAGATTGGGCCGTCGAAATAGAAAGGCAGATCAAACTCGGTCAATATAAATTCGATCAACACAACCATCTTCATACTTTCGGCGAGTTAACCGAACGCTACTTAAATGATGGAGCTATCGAACATCATCGCTCAGCCAAAGATACTCGCCGTCATCTCGTTTACTGGAGGTCTCATTTCTCTGCTTTCGCTCTTATCCATCTTACCCCTGAGCTGATCGGCAAAGAACGACTTCACCTACTCAAAACTCCTACACATCGAGGAACAAAGAGGACACCGGCTACTGTCAATCGCTATATAGCCTCGCTCTCTCTACTCTTTAGCTACGCGGTCAAGCAACTTCACTGGATTAGCAAAAACCCCTGCACAAGTCTAATCAAACTCAAAGAAAATCCTGGAAGAGATCGAGTGTTAACTAACGATGAAATCGAACGCCTTCTCCAAGCGTGCCGCAAGAGTCGATCCATCTACCTCTGAGAAATGGATGGACTATCGGCTACCATACCAGACATGCCTGCAAACCACAATAAAAAGGGGAACAATAAACTATAGATAATTGTCGCATTTTGAGCGTATCCTTTCATTTTCTTTTGATCTTCAGTTTGTAACACAATTTTTGACATTCTTTTTCCCTACAAAATTTTTATTCAGAAGAAATTGTTCGCGAAGCTTGCTCGTAAGTCTCCTCATAAATCGCTTGGCGAGGATTTGCACGAGTGTAATACTCGAGGTCTCCATTTATACATTCAATACAATAAATTTTTTCTAGAGGAAGCTCAGATCTGTCTGGATTGTAAACGAAAATTCTTATTTCAACATTTTTAGCAGTAAAAGGATACTCATGAAGATAAGGCCTAACTTCTTTATTATTATTGATTGCTGACAGATATTCATTGATAGCATAAATAGTAAGTTCCCTGGCTGTTTTAAGGTTTACCTCTTGATAATAATTAAAACTCATTGCCATCATCTGTATGTCATCCATCATTTGTCCCCCTGTTCCTATAAGATACAGGTTCTTTTGCGCTTTCAATTCTTTTGCAGTTTTTTCCGTAATTTCATGGGCTAGTTTTACATAACGAGGAGACTGATAGCCAAAAGATGAACACCCAAAAAGAAAAGAAAACATAAATAGGATTACCCCAACGTTAAAAAATAACTTCACTTTTTACCTCCATAATTTTTGATATAACTGTTAATATGGCGTTCTATTGGATCTTTAAAAGTAGGACTTAAAAACTCATGATCCCAAAAATTGGCATTGGGATGCGGTTCTAGCACTTGCAACTGATTTCCATATTTTATCTTCCCTATGACGTCGAGACGAGTAACAATATCCCGTCTACTCATGTAGTTATAAGACCTAAAGCATAGTTCTTCTGGAATAATGGCAGCGGGGGCGAGAGCTAGGCTAATGATTCTTTGCTGGACTGATTTTGGCGAGGTCAAAAGAGCATTGTAGACCTGAAGGGCGCCTCCACTGTGGCTAATCTGTAGAAATTTTTCATCAGGTCCATGTGTGGCAATAAAGTGATTCCATTGATTTTTTAATAATTGAACGGGTGGAGTATGCATTCTCATATGTCCTAGTCCGCATTCTAGGACATCGATCACTGTTGATACCCACTGAATACTATCCCAGTTGGTTGCATTATAAATCCCATAAACTTTGGCTCCCCCTGCATATTGGCTCAATTGTTGTGCACTTGCTATAGATTTAGTTTGTTGATTGTTAATCCCATTGATGAATCCTATTCCACCACAAGGTAAATCAAAAGAACCTACCTGGAAAGAGCCTGAACGCACTTGAAATTCTTCTTCAGGATCGTAGAGAGAATGGGTGATTAAAGTTTGCTCTCCTGATTTTGTATAGCGAGTCTGGAGTCTTCTACCCAAAGCATCGTAAGAGGCTTCCCAGAGATAAGAAGGGTCGGTCACTTTGGTCAATTTGCCCCATGGATCCCAAGACAATCGGCTACCATACCAGACATGCCTGCAAACCACAATAAAAAGGGGAACAATAAACTATAGATAATTGTCGCATTTTGAGCGTATCCTTTCATTTTCTTTTGATCTTCAGTTTGTAACACAATTTTTGACATTCTTTTTCCCTACAAAATTTTTATTCAGAAGAAATTGTTCGCGAAGCTTGCTCGTAAGTCTCCTCATAAATCGCTTGGCGAGGATTTGCACGAGTGTAATACTTAAGCGTGCCATTAAGAGAAGTAATACAATCTATTTTTTCTGGTGGAAGCTCAGACCTGTCTGGATTGTAAATGAAAATTCTTATTTCAATGTTTTTGGCATTAAATGGATATTCATGAAGATAAAGTCTTATTTCTTTATTACTATTGATTGCTGATAGATATTCATTGATGACATGGACAATAAGCTCTCGACCTGTTTTGAGATCAACCTCTTGATAATAATCAAAGCTCATAGCCAACATCTGTATGTCATCCATCATTTGTCCTCCTGTTCCTGCAAGGTACAAATTCTTTTGAGCTTTTAATTCCTTTGCAGTTTTTTCCGTAATTTCATGAGCTAGTTTTACATAACGGGGAGACTGATAGCCAAAAGAAGAACACCCAAAAAGAAAAGAGAACATAAATAGGATCACTCCAATGCTAAAAAATAATCTCATTTCTTACCTCCATAGTTTTCAATATAATCGTTAATATGACGCCTTATCTTCGGTGCAAAAGTCGGACTTAAAAACTCATGATCCCAAAAATTGGCGTTAGGATGAGGTTCTAGCACTTGCAACTGATTTCCATATTTTATCTTCCCTATGACGTCGAGACGAGTAACAATATCCCGCCTACTCATGTAGTTATAAGACCTAAAGCATAGTTCTTCTGGAATAATGGCAGCGGGGGCAAGAGCTAGGCTAATGATTCTTTGCTGGACTGATTTTGGCGAGGTCAAAAGAGCATTGTAGACCTGAAGGGCGCCTCCACTGTGGCTAATCTGTAGAAATTTTTCATCAGGTCCATGTGTGGCAATAAAGTGATTCCATTGATTTTTTAATAATTGAACGGGTGGAGTATGCATTCTCATATGTCCTAGTCCGCATTCTAGGACATCGATCACTATTGATACCCACTGAATACTATCCCAGTTGGTTGCATTATAAATCCCATAAACTTTGGCTCCCCCTGCATATTGGCTCAATTGTTGTGCACTTGCTATAGATTTAGTTTGTTGATTGTTAATCCCATTGATGAATCCTATTCCACCACAAGGTAAATCAAAAGAACCTACCTGGAAAGAGCCTGAACGCATCAGATCGTGATTTGCAAGATAGGCGGGAATAGCGTTAAAGCCTTGAATGGCTTGATTTAATCCGTTGAAAGGCTGCAAAGCACCGATCACAAGAGGTTTGATTGATTGATACACAGGAGACGCAAATCGACCATCTGGATCAAAGTAATTAACTGGATCCCCATTAGCATAAGCATATAGATCTAGGCACATCGGGTAAGACACCGGATCTTGGCTTAAGAATTGACCGCTTCTAGAATCATAGTATCTATCCCCCATCCAGATGAAACCTGTTGGGTCTTGGGCCTTACTATGCCAATTCAAAGACTGGGCATAAGAAATCAGATCTGAAGAAACAGAAGGATTTATTTCAAGAGGCCCATAGAAGGAAGGGGGCGTTTCGCTATAGAGAATCCCTTGGTGAGAAACAACTCCTGTCAGCTGCCTCAATGCATTGTGCATTAGGGTAACGGATGCTCCTGTTTCATCACTGATCGCATCGCAAGCATCCGGCCCATAAATTTTCCAAAAGGTTTTCCCTTCGATTTGTACCCCGATCTCTTGAAATTCTTCTTCAGGATCGTAGAGAGAATGGGTGATTAAAGTTTGCTCTCCTGATTTTGTATAGCGAGTCTGGAGTCTTCTACCCAAAGCATCGTAAGAGGCTTCCCAGAGATAAGAAGGGTCGGTCACTTTGGTCAATTTGCCCCATGGATCCCAAGACAATTGTTTTTGACCATGAGTAATCACCTCTCCTATTGCATTGTAACCTGTTGAAAGAGACGTCTTTTCAAACACCGAAGCAAGAATTCTACCGAAATCATCTAATCCGTTTTGCGGCACATACCAACCTGGGGCGGCTGTTCGAACGCCGGCGCCTGCAGACCCAAAATCAAAATCGTATTTTTCCGACCCTGTCGATATTAAATGCCCTCTTTCATTGTAAGAAAAACTCTGATCTCTTCCTGGAGCAGTATAGGTATAGATTTTTCCTGAAGGGTACCAATTGAGCTGCTCCTGATAAAAGCCTTCAGGTAGACTGGTTACAACAGTCTCTGGTAACCCTGAGGAATTATAATCGATCGTAGTAGAACTCAGTCGGCTATTTTTGCTCTTCAGAGTTCCGCTGAGTTCATACGAATAGGATACTCCTACAGCTTGAGTTGAAACCTGAATGAGCTGATTGTTCTGATAGAAGAAATCACGAACATGGTTTCCAATCTGCAAAGAACGACTATTAGCCGTCCATTTCTGCTTTGTCTCTTGGATCAGATTGGAATTCAAATAGACTGACTCAAGAGCTAAATTACCATCTGCATCATACGAGCGCTCTACTAGAGAATTTTCGTTTTGCGACCCATATACCCAGCTAGATAGCCAGGAAGAGGCTACATCTGTAGTCTGACTTGCTGCCCTTAGAAATCCCCTGGGCTCATAAGTATAAGTACGCTTGCCGCCTTCAACGCTATCTTGGAAGACCCTTCCATAGTCATCATAAAGATAAGTATGAGTCCGTTGCATAGGATCTCTAGCTTCTCTGAGGTAGCCATTTTCATAAGAGAAGGTCCAGCGTTCAGAGGAACCTCTTGAAGAGATAAGCTCCTCTGATTTCTTTCTATGCATTGAATCATACGAAGCTTTCCAGACATTGCCGTTAGGTAGGTGGTATTCGGCTAAGTTAGAGTCTAAATCATAGACAAATTCAAGAACGGTTCCATCGGGTAAATATTTTTGGGTCAAGCGGCCTAATCCATCGAATTCTTGGCGGGTGATTCTTCCATCTCCGTCGATTGAAATAATGCGATTTCCACAAGCGTCATATTCGTACTTAGCTGTGATTTCGCCTTTTTCAATCTTAATTGGCAACCCAAGAGCATTTCTCCAAGTGACTGTTCTTTCATCTCCTTCAATGACTTCTTCCTTGTCATGCTCAAGGTCAACCTGGAGTTCTGAGACAGAAATAAGAGTCCCTCTAGAGTCGCTGGTCTCTGATTTAATAGCTCTTGCCCCAGCATATTGAGTGGTGGTGGTCTCGCCGCTTGGAAGAGTGCAAACGACAAGGTTATCCTGATACTTCCAGCTTGTGTGCTTGCCGCTAGGACTTATCTCGGTCTTAGGCCGATTAAGACTGTCATAGGTTTTTTCTGAGGTATAACCTGCAGCATCCGTAAATTTGATGAGATTTCCTCTCGGATCAAATCCGCTGATTTCAGAATTTTTCGTCGCTAGATGAGTTCTTATCACTCGATGATGGGGGTCGTCGTATGTGATTTCCCAAGAAATTCCCTTCTTTGTTTCTAAGACCGGACGCCCTAAAACATCATAAACTGTCGTATTCTTCGTTCCATCTGGATAAATCTCCTCTTTGAGAAGGCCATTGGTTGTGTAATGACGTGTTGTTTGACCTCCAGATGGCGATGTGAGAGTTTCAAGGAGCCCCCCTGCTTCGTAAGAAAAAAGAGCTGTATGTCCCTCTTTAGTTTCCGATTTTACTCGGCCAAGGGGATCGTAGTCTCTATAAGTTACATATCCTCTAGGATCTGTTTCTTCGATGAGATATCCACAAGAATTGTATTCGTAAAGGGTATAGGCAATCGAACGGCTGGGGGTAAGAGATTGTCTCTTTGCTTTGGCGAGGCCTGAGGCGTGGTAATCAAAGTAGACGATATTCTCAGAATTCTCTGTCTGCTTCCATGTAGGAGCGCTATTCAGATCGTATCCGATATATGATGCAGCAATCAGCTCCCCCGAAGGTGAAAATACCTTTGATTCGATTTGATTCCCCATAAGATCGTAGTCATTCTCTTGGGTTCCGTCGATGGCTCTGATTTCTATGCATTGCCCTTGATGATTGTAGGTATAAGTGGTGACAACATCTGGATCATCCGTTCCCGTCATTTGGATTTTTTCTTTTGGGAAACCTCGATCGTTATAATGCCAGACAGTGATCGCCCCAGAACGGTCTTCTTTTTCCAGTTGTCCCAAGGAGTTGTAATCGAAATCAACGTAGGAAGTCAGGGTGTTTTCGCTGTATTTCTCGATTCTTTTTGGTAAATAAGGAAATGTAGTGTCATAGGAAGTGAGCGTTTTTTGCCCATAGACTTCTTCTTTAATGCAGAGATTTCTCTCATTGTAGGCAAGTTTCTTGGTAGCTTTTGATTCCCCTCTTCCTGTGAGATCCTCACCTTCAATCGTGATGAATTCAGGATTCCCACGATCGTCGTAAAGGTAAGAGGTTATGAGTCCTCGTTTATCCGTTATGGACTGTAGGCTTCGGATAGCTCCGCCCTTTTGATTCCATTCCACAACTCGCTCAGTTTCTGGATCAAACCACGACTCTTTGTCTATAAACCAAGCTTGAAGCGTGATAAAACCAAGAGGATCGGTGATTTTGTAGATCTGTTTATCATGGATTTGATATGTGGTTTTATTTCCTTCGGCATCTGCGACAATCGTTTTCCCATCGACATATTCAAATGTAGCTGTCGTGATCATTTGTTGGTTATAACCCATGGGAGATCTTTGCTCTTTGACTTGTCCCTTATCGGTATAGACGTTTTCTAGGACTTTCCCATGAGGCTTTGTTTCTCGAATGATCCGATGGTTCCGATCGTATGTGTAGCTAATCTCAGCCGTATTGGGGAGCGTGACTTTAACAAGATCTCCTTGAGAATCATAATCGTAAGAAATACGCCGACCGTCTTTTGCATAGATTTCAGAGATATTGCCTTCATGATTGTAATGGACCCCGCAGAAATCTCCATTGGAACTTTCGATACGGGATAAGCGATCATTTTTATAGGAGAAAGAGAGGGTATGCCCTCTAGCATCTGACCATTGTTGAAGAAGTCCCTCTTTGTAGGATCTTTTTGATCCATCCGCTCCATATAAGACATCATTTTCGATGTAGGAATGGAAAGGGCTAGCAGAGCTGCCTATTCCCTGCTGATTAAAATTGGAGAGCTCTGGATTTTCTTCGGGGAAGACTTCCCATCGATCGGTCTGCCGATTGTAGCTGTAAACGATCACCGTTCCGTCTAATTCAGCAGCAAAGCGTTTACCGTCTTGGTCTACAAGAAACGGATTTAAGCTGAGCTTCCATCCGCAACCGAGATCACCAATGAGTGGGTTTTGGCTATTATAGTTACGGCGAATGGTTAGAGGGAAAGGTCCTGGAAGAACCAGATCGATTTCATCGATATAGAACGCTCCTGATACAATATCAATGGGGTCTGCTACAAAGTTCCAGCTATCTCTAAAACCTGCTCTTACATCAGAAATCCAATCTCTCTTTCCTGGTATAGATTTTTCAATGGTTGGAACAGGATGAGCTGGAAGGTTCGAGAAATTAGTCTGCGCAGGAACTTGGAGTGCATAGCCATTCGTATAGCTACTAGATGTAGGGACAAGATCCCAATTTCTAATCGCCCAGGGAGAAAGATAGTAGTTGGGAAGTGGGGTCCCCAGACCTCCATTGGTTACGATGTCGTTAATAGAAATCAGGGCATACCATGCATGAGGGCTTATGATGATAGTCCCCATTTCCTTACGCATTCCATCTAAGCTAGTTACCAATCCAGGAGTCATATAAGCATAGGTCCAACTGCTACATGGTTGATTCGGATCCATAAGAGTTTGCAGCATGTTCCATTGCCACGGCGATACAGTCTTTAAATCAGAAAGATTGAAGTCTTTTAAATTAGAAAAATACTGGCTTTGAGCGGACTTAGGGTTTTTATTGGCAGCTTCAAAACTAGCTGGAGTAAGAGTCAAAAACCCCGCTCCTTCTAATCCTTGCTTTTGTTGCTCAAGATGAGCTAACTGCAGTAGTTTCACCGTAGAAACAGCATAGTCGTCTTTAAAAATTTCTCGTAAAATCTGATGTTCATTCGAAGAACCGTCAATTAGAGAGAGCGCTTCAAAACCAGTCCTCGCTGTATGCAGCTCCTGATGCCAGGCTGAAGGAGTTGATAACTCCGAAGGACCCGCATGAAAGCGGAACATATCGACTTGAGGAAGTACTAGGTCTTCCTCTCCTCTAAAAGGGCCTTTTGAAAGGTCAGGAGAGAGCTTAGCAAGTCCAAAAGCAAATGGGGAGGTAGGATTGACCTTATGCAAGGCAGCAAGAATATTGGTTGATCTACTGCATTTCTCGAAATATGAGGCTCCAACAAAGGCCAAAAGAGATAAAAGTTTCTTTTTCTCATCTTTTTGAACTTTAAATTGCTCAAAATATTGGGAGGTCACTTTGGGACTATCCCCACCGAAATGTGAACAAAGTGCTGCACTAGTCCCTTTCTCTATCCAGAACGTTTGTTTTTGGGCAAGACTCTGATTCCCAAGAAGAAATTCTACTTGAATAGAGATATCAATAACCCGATCTGAGGAATCCAGCTGAACTGCAGATAAATCTTTTCCTGCCAATTGAGCGAAAAGAGTCTGATTGTTCCCATTGGTATCAAAACGAATAAAAGATGCTCCCGAATTGAAAAAAGGTACCGGGAATGTACGAGAGATTAATTTTTTAGGATTTTGACGAGAATTTATATCTATTTTCATCCAAGCATATATTTGGGGAATCGCATCTAATGAGTTATAAATTTGAGGTTGAGATTGGATGCTGGGATGGGGAAAATCGCCCCAACAGGAGTATTGTTTTTTTAGTTGGATTCGATGAACCCCAACATCGCTTAAGTGTAACCCCTGTTTTCTTAAATTCTCTTCCACAAAACGGACAAAAAGCACCCCGGCCGTGTCGTCTCCGTCAGGTCCAATATGCTTGAAGATTTCTTGGTCTCCTTTCAGGTACTGTAAGATCCATTGATCGGCGCCCGCATATTTTTCTGGTAAAAAGCTGTAAAGGTCATGTCCTTCATGGACTTGGATATCCTTCATCCAAGGAAAAAGAGAGATCCATTCCCTACCGTCAAAAAATAAGACCCATGGATATTTAAGCAGAGCTTCCTGTTTGTCTTCCGGCAGTTTGGTTAAAAGCATTCGCTCTACAAAATCCTTAGGAAGTGAGCAAGAGTCTCCTAAAGCATAGACTGCTTTGAAACCCGCTTTGCGTAAAAGGTAAACGAGTAGCTGACATTGCTCCCAAGCAGATCCTTGTTTTTCAAGAAATGTTGTACAAGGATTTCTATAAACACTTACTGGATGAATGACACCATTTTCTTGATGGAAAAATGCATCGACGAGAGCAATTTCATTTTGGACAAAGCTAGCCAACGCTAGAGGGTCTTTTCTCAGCTCTTCAACGAGCTGATCCAATACAGGATAAACCATCGATTCTAACGAAGTGATGAGCCGTTGCTCCCCTTCTTTCAGCGTTACATCTATAGAGGGTAGTGAAGTAGAATTTATAGGTTTATTGGGTTGAGCCGAAGCTGGTTTTCTCAAAGTTTCAAGCTGCCATGGTGGAGGAGCTGAAAATTGACACACATAGTGTGCCGAGTCTTCCCCTAAGGAAATCACAAATTGGTAACGCAAGTCCGTACTTTTTTGTGAAACAATCAAAGAAAATTTGTTGTGTGGATCAGCAGCAAAACTTAGACGCAGGTCTAAACCGAAGTCCGACTTCAGTTTTGTATCCGGAATGAAAACCATTCCATTCTTTAGATAGTCTTCCCAACTATCGGTATTTTTAAAAGGAAGAGCGATTTTTTCTGTATGGACTTCCTGTCCATTTTCAAGAACTTTGATGGTGAGCTCGGGCTCGGACGTGTGGCTTTGGATCAAAAATCGATAAAACTGATCTGTATAAAGAGAAAAATCCCCTTCCTTTTTCCCTGTTTGCCCATCTAGTGGAACTATTCTAGGAAGAGGCTCATTTTTAACCGTTTCAGGCAAATAAAGATCAGGGTTTAAAAGGAAATCACTTTTAAAAAATAACTCTCTCCTCTCTTTTTCCCGAGCCTCGAATTCCTCTTTAGAAAAAACTGGTTTTACATCTGTTAATCGGTTGTCATCAGCTTCTTTCTCAAAAGCAGCAACAAATTCCTCTAATTGCGCTTGTTCCTGTTTGAGAGCAGAAGCTTCCTCGCTGGTATTTCCATCAAGTAATTGTTCTAATAGGAAAAGGGCGTGTTTTTGTAAGTCATAGCAGCTTCGCTTTAATCCTTTTTCTGTCAAAAGCCTGCAGTCTGATTTGATTTCTGCTATTTTCTCTTTGCAGACTGCTCTATTATTCGCCGCGGCAGACGGCCACTCAACTGCTTCGTTTTTGTATTTCTCAGCTAGTTCTTGATAATTTGCTGCCTGACGCCTTAAGGCTGCCTTGTCTTCTTCTTGAGGATAAGGATTGATAAGAGATAGAGCTTGATTTGTAAGAGAAAAAGCTTCTTCATAGAGTTTTGCTATTTCATTGAGAACCGAAACAACCTCATCGGCATTATTGAATCCCCTTTCACAACTTCTACCTTTATTTCCTGCTACTGCAGCTTTTTCCAGGCTTGTATTATAAAGAGCTGTGGCAGAAATATTCGCCTCAACCCTGCCGATGTCGATCTGCAGTTGATTAATCTCTGCATTTAACCCCCGTTTTTCTTTCTCACATCGACTTTTTAAATCCACTCTCCACTGTTTTTTGCGATCATCTTTTTTCTTACTGGCGATATCATTTAGAATGGCATCGCAGTGCCCCACGGCTCTTTGGCAACATGCGAGCGATTCCTTAAGGAGCTGAAGTCCTTCTTGAGTATACGGCTTTTTCTGAAATTGCTGGATTAGTTCAGTGTGTCGATTCCATTCGGGAAGAATTTTGTGAAAGATGTTCGCACATTCTTCTTGGTTAAGAGCATACATCAAGGTGGGAAGGAGAAAGACAATGAGAAAAAAACGCTGCCATTTCATAAGTGATCATTGCATATAAGAAAAAAAAAGATCTTATCCAAAATCCCTTTTCCCTCAGAAGAGAAAACTTGCTTTGATACAATTTCCGTGGACCATTTGTGGACCACTGGCATGCAAAAAAGTGCGATAAATGACGACAGTTCACAGTAGCTTGAAAGGCTAGCTTTCCGCTATGATTCCGGGGAGTTAGCTGCTGGGAAGTGGCGAAGGTGCTGCGGACTCATAACCCGTTGGTCCCTGGTTCAAGTCCAGGTTGCCCCATATTTTCAACCAACGCAATTCCAGGAACTTAAGCGCGTACCTCTTGCCCTAAAAATATCTTTTAGGCTACGTTCCAGCGCTTACGGTGCAAAAACGGTGCAGCGAAAAGCAACTCTATTCGCCACTGCAATCCAGCCACCTAAACACATAACCATAAGGTGGAACCATGGCAGTATACAAAAGAAAAGACGGTAAAAGCTGGCGCGCAGTCGTCCGGATGAAGGGCTACCCTACAGTCTGCGATCACTTCGATCGAAAGCCGGAAGCTGAAGACTGGGTACGCGACACCCGCAACAAGATCAAACTCGGCCAGTACAAATTTGACCAACATAAAAAGCACCACACCTTCAACAGCCTCCTAGAGCAATACATTGCAAACGGCGCTCTCGAACACCACCGTTCCGCCGATGATACACGCCACCACCTCTCCTACTGGCAATCTCGCTTCGGCTCTTACGATCTCGTCCACATCACCCACGAATTCATCGCCAAAGAAAGGCTCCTCCTTTCAAACACTCCCTCGGCGTCTGGGAAAAAACGCACGAACTCCACAGTCAATCGATACACCGCCTCCCTATCCGCCATCTTCACCTACGCTACCCGCCAACTCCATTGGATCAGCGAAAGCCCCTGCATCCATCTTCAAAAACTCAAAGAAAACCCTGGACGCGACCGCATCCTCTCCGAAGCTGAAATTGAACGCCTCCTCGATGCCTGCCGCAAAAGCCGCAGCACCTATCTCTACTGCATCATCATCCTCTCTCTCACAACCGGCGCCCGCCAGGGTGAAATCCTCAATCTCGAATGGAAAGATTTAGACTTCAATAATCGCCTCGCCTATCTGAAGCAAACTAAAAATGGCCGTCCCCGCAGCATCTCCCTCGCCGATCCCGTCATTGATGAGCTCAAGCGCCTCTACGAACTCCGCCATCCCCTCAAGCCTCTCGTGTTTGCCAGTAAAACCGCCTTTGGCCGCATCGACATCAAGAAAGCCTGGCAAACAGTCCTGCGTATTGCTGGAATCACCAATTGCCGGGCACACGACATGCGCCACACCTTCGCAACGTTCGCCGCTGCGCAAGGCGCCTCCAACCTCGAACTCGCCACCGCAATGGGCCACCGCACGCTGCAAATGCTCCAAAGGTATACACATTTGGATGTACAAGTGACGAAGAGGTTCAGCAAAAATATCTCTGAGAAAATTCTCTGGACGGAGCCAACTCTCACTGATCTTCTTTAAAACCATTGACGGGCAGCACCTATGAAATTTTTCTCTTTCAGAATACACGCAACTATCTAGGAATAAATTGCTTGTATTTTTAACACATAAGATTATGTAATTCAGGCACCCACTTGATGTTTTTGGGTACTTGTGTTACATCCGGACAAGCCCTTAACTTCCATTACTTGTTTCATTTACAATTTTTAAGGCGTCATCATATGATTCTGTAATGGTTGATTTGTATTTAAATGTATCATTTTGATCTGTTGTTTTATAAATCAACTTCCCTTTTCTTGCACTGGCTACACCAATATTCGGATCATATACATCCATACCCCATTTATTTCTTACAAAAAGCCGTATTCCAATTTCCTGAGACGTGAATGGATATACTTTGAGATAAGGCCGAAGTTCTTCATTACTATTCACAACTGAAAGAAATTCCTCTACACAACTTACTAATATGCTTCTCAATTGATCTTTGGTCAATGGACCCTGAATATCAAAAGCTAAAAACATCTCTCTGACACAATCATAAAAAGATCCTCCTTCACCAATCGGAGTCATTTGGAATTCTTTTGAAAGTTTTTTGGCTACTTCATTGCGAATTTCATCTGCAAGTATTACATACTTTGGAGAAACATGCTGATTGTTTGCAGAATTGTTGCATGAGCAAAAAAAAGAAATTAAAATAAACGCAAAAAACCTCATCATTTTCCACCTATTTATTAAAATAGTCATCAATTTCACCTTTTAGGGGCTCTCTGTATATCTTTCTGCTAAAGAAATGATCAATAAAAGGGACATATGAATGAGACGGCAAATCAGTTATCGATCCATATTCGCGTTCTGAACCCAATCTATCGATTCTGGGTACAAAATCTCTCCATCTAGATTTCGCCCTATAATGAGCAGCTCTCTCACAAGTTTGTCTGTAAACATATGTTGCAGGCGCAATCGCTACCACCACAATTCTACTTCTTCTCTCCTGCGGATAACCCAGAAGACTATTTCGTATGTGAATAACCCCCTGACTATGACCGATCATCAGAAATCTTGCATCAGGAGAACTATTGTCAAAAAAGTTATCCCACATTTTATGTAATTGTAGCACAGGCTCTGTCGCTATGCAGCTTAGACCCATGTAGCACTCCAAAAGATCGACTATGTATCCATGAGTAGCATTATGAACATAATGCACATTATAATCTCCCGCTAATTGTGAAATATATTCTGCACTCTCTCTTGCATCTTCTCGACTGTTCCAAACTCCATTAATAAACCCAATTCCAAAATCGGCATTTTCCCCTCTTTGAAGATCGAATACATTCGATTGGGTATGCCATGGATTGATTTCTCCCCAAATTTTTTCAAAAACAAGATCATATCCAATTTTTGGTAAACTTGAGATTACACTACTGCCAATATCTCCCCCCCTTTTGCAATTGCGATGCCGCTCACAATAACAATGACTTTCCACCTCACCGTAGAAATACTCACGAAGAGGATCACCTGACGAGCCTTCTGCCGCAAGACCAAATGCATCAAAGGAGGTGAGCGGATTATTATGAAGAAAAGCGTAAAGGTTAGGGCCATCTAACGAACCTAAAGGGTCTGGGCTGATCCACCTGCGGGCATCTGGATCGTAATATCGGAAGCCGAAATAGATCAATCCTGTCTCTTCATCCGTTCTTTTCTCCTTATACCTCCAGGGATTGCCTATCGCTGAATGGAAAATCCGGTTCCCTGCCGAGTCATAAATTTTCTCTTCAGCAAAAGCTGAATAGGTATAACTCTCCGCAACACTCTTAGTTGTGGGATCGATGAGAGCGATCACATTTCCAGAAAAGTCGTGAAGAGGGGCGTAAGGTTTCGTCCCGATTTCGATGGCGATGCTCTCTTGAGAGATTCCAATGGGTGAAAGACCGGGAACGCGCAGCTCTTGAATTTTATCTTTCTCATCAATGCTTCCTAGTTCATGATATCCAAAATAGAACGCTTGAGAAAATAAACATGAGATTTTTTTGGGGCCTTTAACAAAAAAAAGCTCCTTAGCAATTCTCCTGCCAAATCCATCATAATTGTAGCTCACCATTGCACCATCGTCTTTCTCGACTGTAGTCAGCCGAGAGAGGATGTCAAATGTGAAACAAGTCCCCGCTTTGCCCAAAACTTTCCTGAAAAGATTCCCTTGTGGATCGTAGGAATATTCTCTTTTCTCTGGTCCAGTGAGTTGGTTGAGATTATTGTACAGAAATTCTTCACTATCGACTAATCGAGAGTTGCCAAGAGAGTCATGCGAGTAGGTTTTATATTGTTCTGTTTGTTCAGAAATGAGCTGAGACAATGAATCGTAAGTATAGATCCCGCTCTGAAGGTGGAAAGTGCCTTGACGCTCAATTTTAAGGAGATTCTCTAGCACATCATAGCCTGTCGCAGGGACCGTTTCAGAGAAATATTTAGTTTGCTGACCTATCTTGCGACCATGCCGATCGTATTTTATGCCTTTACATCCCGCGATTCCCGTCTCTTCGGAAAGCCTTCCTTGGGGATCATATGAATCGTATTTATGCTGATAAAGGAGATTTCCTCGTGGCGATAATCTTTCTACGCGACTTCCTAATAAACCGTCATATGCGTAGGAAATATCCGATTTGTCGGGAAGTGTGATCTTATTAACCCTCCCTAGCCGATCATATCGATAGCTCATTGAAGTGGAATAAACACTTTTACCGCCATCATACTCTATAGTTTCGCTGATGATTTGAGCAAAAACGTTATATTTACGCTCAACGTGTATATTATTAAGACTTTTAGCTGAGGTGATGTTGCCTGAGGCGTCGCATGAATATCGATTTAAGATACGGAGTTCTTTTTCTTCCGCCGGATACTCGATTTGGTCAATATGCCCCCGTTTATCATAAGTGTATGTAAGAGGAACAGATGCGCCTGGCAAAATTTTAGTGGCCAACCTACCGAACTGATCGTATGTAAGTTCGGTTCTTTTTTCTTCGGAGGTCCCTTCTGCCTCGATTTGAGCTTCTAGTCGCTCTAAGGGGCCGTAAATCCAATGGGTCGTTTGAACTCCCGTTGCTTGACCCTGCCAAATGTTCCCGTTTATTTCGAAAGTTTTATTTCCCGATGCATCATAGAGGATGGATTGAGAGGAGAGCAGCGAGCCGCGAATGTCTTTTTTGATGGTTGATCCAATGCGTCCGAGCGCATCAAAAATGATCTCTGTTTGGGTCCCGAGAGGATCGATCAAAGTTTTTCGAAGAATTTTTCCTCCATAGTCGACAATGATAGTGGTTTCATTTCCTGAAGCGTTAGAATACGAAATGGGTTCTCCAAAAGGATCATAAATTGTTTTGGCAAGAGTCTGTTTTTGACCATTGAGAAAAGTATATTCCTCATTACATTTACCAGAGGCATCATAGTCTAGATATCTTTGAAGCAAGATGCGGCCCACAGCATCTTCGATCCATTTCTCTCTGATCTGGCCAAGCAAATCATATTTGCAACATTCAAGTGAATACTCATTAAGAGCTGTACCACACCATATTTTCTTTTTAACCTCTCGCCCCAAATGGTCATAGACGAATTCAATTTTTCGTGAAGAGGGATCATCCTCTGAATGTTTGCCATCATATTGAATGGTCGATATAACTCTGCCAGCCGGGTCGTGACTGAAGCGGGTTACACGCTCAAATTCACCGACCCCTTCAGTTTCTGTTTCCTTAAGAGCTCGAAAACCATTATATTCATATGAATGGCCTTTAAGAAAAATCAGGCTCCCTTTGTCTGGGATTTTTGAGGTCTCCTGATAAGAAATTCTCCCCTGGTAATCATATTCATGAACGGTAACCTTGTTGTCCCGCGTTAAAGAGCGGTGAAGACTTCCCTCTAAATCGTATTTGAAGAGTTCAGAAGTTCCGTCAGGGTAAAAAATTTGGGTTGGACTTCCTCGAATATTGTAAGTCTTTGAGGTTACGTATTTTTTAGGCTCAGTGACAGAAAGAACATTTCCAAAAATATCATACATATATGAAAAAACGGGCTGAATGGACTCTTTCTTCTCATTGAGGACAGTGGGATGAATAAGCCGTTCCAACCGACCAAACTCATCATAGTCAAATTGTGTCACTTGATTAAAGCGATCCGTGGAGGAGATTTTTCTTCCCAAGCAGTCATACCCATATCGTTCAATCGCTTGAAGCCCTTCTGATACTTCCGAGATTTCAAAGCATTGATTCCTCAAGTCAAATTTTCGTTCTATAACCCTCTTTTGATGCGGAACGGTGATCAGAGTCTGATTGCCAACTCCATCATACTCGTAAAAGATCTGCCGACCTTCAGGATCAGTTTCGGTCTCAATTTGACCCAGGGTTGTATAGGTTTTGCTGATGAGGTAGGCAGGGAGGTTCTTGTCGTCATAGATTTGGGTTAAACGGAGCTGTCCCTGCGGGAAATAGGAGTGAACCTGTTTGCTAACAAGAATTGGCTTCTTTGTTTTAAGATCAAGGGCTTTTCCTTCAACAACTTCTGGGCTTCCAACTCCAGGAAGACTTTCCTTCGATTGAATAACGGTAATATGCCTTTCCGTTACATTTTTGAGCTCTTTTGGATCTTCACTAGAGCCGTCATCATCAATGATCTGGTCACAAACTCCATCTTTATCATACGAATAAAACATCCTTTTAAGAATTTTTTCATCGCGAGATTTGATCAACTTCTTGATTAGTAGATTGGTGCAGGGTTTGTATTCAAATTTAACCTGACTACCCTTACAATCCTCAACATCTATGAGGAGATTGAAGCCATCCTCTGAATACTTATAGGTTTTGACATGCTGTTCAACCTCAGTTTGGTTGAGAAGCATCCCTTTCTCATCTAACTTTAAGAATATCTCTTTTTCTCCTGTGAGATTCCCATAGATCCAGTCTTTCTCGATATTCCCCCGAGAATCGTATTTAAATGCACGCTGCGAATAAATGCGCCCCTTCCCATCAGCAACAGTAAATGACTTGAGCATCCCATAATCCGTTTGAGATTCGCCCCAATATTTGCGATCAGTTCGATAGACCTCGCCCTGTTTATCGTATTGTTCTACGGCTATCAGTTGTTGACGTGCATCATATAAATATCTAGTTTTTAGCTCTTTTGCATTAAATACTTCAGTACTCCCCTCTCCATATACGAATCGTTGGACAATTTCTGACTCATCAGGTTCAATACGTGGGTTTTTCAAAATTTTTACTCGCCCATTATCGTCGTATTCAATGCCGATGAATCTGCCCTCGGGCAAAATTTTGTTTTTTAATACACACATCCCATCAATCACCTCGTAATCATAGGAAGTTGGAATACAATGAGATCCATTTACCTTTTGGAGGACAAAAAAGTTTTGGGTTTGCTGAAAGTGGTACTTTAGGGTTCTTTCGTCGCTAGTTGTTGCTGTAACGGTGCATTGGTCTCCCTTAAATTCATAGTCAAAGCGGATCGACGCATGGAGCTTTTTTTGACTCGAATCTTTCATCTCAACAAGAGAAAGACGCCCCTTTTCATAAGTGAATAGGATGACATTTCCACTTGGGAGCTTTTCAGAGGTTAATTTGTAATATTTGTGGTTAGATACCTTGGATGTCAAAAAGGAGGGGATTTTCCCGCCAAAAGTATCATCGGGCTTCTCCGTGACCAAACAATAGGTCCGTTTAGTTCCATCTCCAAGAATGAGTTCGCAAGTACTCTCCTTGCAATTCAAGCGATTGCTCTGGTGATTTAACTGGCCATTGATTTTTCCAGCATAGGTGTTGACCATGCCAGCGCCATCTTGAAACATATCGATCTTTAGAGGTTGTTTTTCCTGCCCGCTGTATGTGAGAATGGCTCCAGACCGTTCTCCAGTAAAGGCATACTGCTTCCCATCTGAACGGTGTCCTAAAATCAATAGACATTGGGGGAAGATACGCCACCCCCCAAAATTCGTGATGTTCAATTCATCATTGCTACTATAAAATCTAGTTAGGACCAATGGATCAGGACCCTTTATAACAAGGTCATTTTCGGCTGCGGTAAAACATCCGTCAACGACACTCACTCCCCCTACATAACTTGCCGGATCGTTTTCTCGAAATGGGACATAGCCTCGTTCGACAGCATCAAGAGCAGGAGGGGCAAGGTTGGCAAGTAGATAAACCGAAAAAAGGAGGAGTTGTCTGATAGTTCTCATGGATCGATTACCTTTTGTAAGCGATCAACAATGCCAATCCGCGATCGAAAAAGTCAATTTTTAGTTAAGGTCTTATGAAAAAATTTTCCACATTTTTTCCGCAAATGAGTAAAAACCAAAAGGATATTTTGGAATCCACCAGAACCCGACATCAATCCCCTGCCATGGAAAACGCGGTTCTGCTTTAATCTCTATTGCATTGTCATCCTCTCTCTCACAACTGGTGCCCGCCAAGGAGAAATCCTCAATCTCGAATGGAAAGATCTAGACCTCGACAATCGCCTCGCCTATCTCAAACAAACCAAAAACGGTCGCCCCCGCAGCATCTCCCTTGCAGATCCAGTCATCGATGAACTCAAACGCCTCTACGAACTCCACCATCCCCTCAAATCTCCGTGTTCGCCAGCAAGACAGCCCTTTGGCCGCATTGATATCAAGAAAGCTTGGCAAACAGCCTTGCGCGTCACTGGAATCTTGCCGGGCACATGACATGCGCCACATTCGCCGCTGCACAAGGCGCCTCCAATCTCGAACTCGCCACCGCGATGGGCCACCGCACATTGCAAATGCTCCAAAGGTATACACATTTGGATGTACAAGTGACGAAGAGGTTCAGCAAAAATATCTCTGAGAAAATTCTCCGGACGGAGCCGATTCTCACCGATCTTCTTTAAAACCGTTTGATAGGCAGCATACAAGCCCTTTATTTTTAGATATTTATATACATTTTTTAACATAAAATTATGTAACTCAGGCACCCACTTGATGTTTTTGGGTACTTGTGTTACATATTGATTATGACGAACTCCAAGTATGGGCAGATAATCAAGAGATTTGCCAAAAAGGCAGTTTTCACAACGGAAGAAGCGCGAGTTGCGGGAATCCCACCTCGGATGCTTGCTTATTTTTGTCAAAAAGGGCTGATCGAACGGATGAGCCGAGGTATCTATAAAGGCGGAATGGCCCAGATGGATATTGATTTTCGGTGGGAAGATCTTGCGTTGGTGGCTATGAGTATCCCAAATGGTGTTATTTGTCTCATTTCCGCGCTGTGTTATTATGATCTAACAGATCAAATCATGAGAGAATTTTGGATTGCTATGCCTCATGCCTCAAAAAGTCCCAAAAGACCCAAAACCCACATCATTCGCATGCGCAATATCGAATTAGGCCAATCCGAAATAGTGCTAGGTACACATCATCTTAGAATTTTTGATAGAGAAAGAACAGTTGTTGATTCTTTTCGATATTTGAGCCATGAGATCGCAATTAAAGCATTGCAAGAATATTTAAAACAGAGAAAGCCTTCCAAACCTAATCTCGATAAACTTTTAAAATACGCAAAAATACTTCGCGTGAATATTTACCCCTACATAATGGCACTGACGACATGAGCAAATCTCTAAAGCAATCGATGAAAGAACGACTGAAACGTGTTGCAAAAGAACGAGATCTCACTTTTGAACAGGTTTGGCATAACTTAGTTTTAGAGCGATTTTTAGCCCGCCTCTGCCAATCCAAATACAAAACAAATTTCATTCTAAAAGGAGGAACTCTATTAGCGAGATATATCCCTATAGGGAGGGAAACCAAAGACTTGGATTTTCTTGTTGAAAAACTCAAAAACTCCGAAGAATTTCTAAGCAAGGCCTTTGATGATATTTGCAGGATTGACCTTGAAGATGGCTTTGAATTTGAAAAAGTCAAAATCAGCACGCTGCAACATCCTCACATGGATTACACCGGAATTGAAGTATCGCTAATGGCAAAATTAGGTAGCCCCCAATCCTATATTCAAATTGATCTAGGTTTTGGCGATATTGTTGAACCTATTACCTCGACTTTGCAACTTTTAGCTGCCTAACTCAAGCGGCTTGAAGCACCCGCTTCACTATGTCATCCGCCCAGTTCCACATTTCGGGCGTAATATTTTCTACGGAAGAGGTGAATTTGCCCTTCCTGGAAATTAAATTATCCCTCCATATCACCATGCGCACAGCTCTTAGCATGTCGGAAAACGTGGCTTGCTCTTTCTGGTGCCAAGCAGTGGATTCCACTTTGAGCAAACCCACCTGTTTCAGCCGATTAGCCATCATACAGACACAACTATATAATCCCATCAGTATAGGAGTCGATCGGGCGATTGCTCGATCTGACCATTGCCGTTGAGTCTCCACCCCGAGATGCTCTCGACTTTCTTCGAACGTGACCTCAAGACTCCAACGATCTACGAATAGTTCGACCATACGTTCAACAGTCATGAGCGGATCTGTGCTCATAAGAGGTAAAGGATCCAATTTCCCCGTAGGATCTACCACTAAAGCCCATCGAATAGGTATAGGCGTCGCTCCATCTGCTCCCCACATGCATGTATCGGAAATTACACGCGCTATTCTTTTTTCTCCGCCGTACCCAACGACCTCTATTTCTTTCCATGGCAACCCCTCCAGAGACAGCATCTGTTTGAAATTTTTCAACCGGACGCCCTTTTTCGCAATACGCCCTCTTCGGCCAGGCTGTTTCTCGGCGGGGAAATCAAACAAGGCTGCATTCATCTTCAGGCGGGACACAAGAGCCACTCCAAAAGAAATGCAGTCTAAAGCCAATTGCCCTGCCGCATATCCCCCATCTCCAACGAGGATTAAAGGCCAAGTTTTCCCCACCCACCGACGCACTTGCAAAATCATCTGACTTGTCCATCTCCAGGGGAAGTTTATCGGAGACGAAAACGAGCAACAGCTGAAACAGAATCTTTGCCGCCTTCAGAGAGGACCATTCAGCCCGATTTAAGAGGTGATGGTACTTGGAACATCCCGGTTCATACTCGAGTCCCATTGCACGCAACGCAGAGCAAATGGTTCTTTTACCCGTACATAAGAGCGTACCGAGCAAGAGGGTTAGGGCTTTTTTCCAGGAGGGTTTAGAAAAAAGTACCGAGAAAGGGAGTAGAACCGATAAAATGTTGTGTGATAGAGAGTCCATTGGCATAGCCTTTTGTCTTTGAACAACAAAGATTATGAACGATGGGGGACTCTCTATCAATTTTTATTTTTGCAATCTCATGGCTGACGAGCGTCAGCGAGGAAGTCATGAAATTGTACAAAGTCGAGATAAATCGATGTTCAAATGAACCGCGGTTTTTATCTTCAGATGGGAAAGAGCCAAGTTGTTCTTTTCTAAGTTTGCGCCAAGTTGCGCCTAGATTCGGTCCTTCACAGTACTCAGGATGGAGTGCAAAAAGCCCGGCTATAGTCACATCAACAATATTATCTAAGCGCCCTCCCAAAAACTGCACGGTTGGCCAGGCTTGATGTCGGGTGGTCTCGCTCAAGCCTCTACGAAGCTCTGCTAATCTGCCGAGATCTTTCAAGGTTTTAAGTTTGATCAAATTTTCTATAAATTGCTCAGATCGATCGGGGAAAGTACTTTGATTTTTCATTTCTTGTCTCTAGTTGATTTCTTGGTCGAAGGGTTTGTAAGTTTACTACGTCCCTTTGAAAACGCTTCTATTTGTCGAGGAGTCGAATGCGGACAGGAGATCTCATAAGCATCCGTAGCGCGTCGCCCAACAAAATTACTCCAAGCATCGGTCTTGTTGAATGCAGCAACCTGGTCGAGCAATATGCTCACTCCGCTTTCTACATCCGTCCAAAAGTGCATTGATGCGGCCTCCGCCATTTTTTTGATTGTTTTCGGATCGATTCCCAATGTCTCGGCGTAGGTCTTGATCGCAAAGACTAAAGTAGAGTCCCATTGAGAGGCGAGTAATACGCCATTCTCGTAACTTTTCCTCCCAATCTCGCCAAACATGGAGCTTGGAACAGACAAACTAGATTCGATCGAATCGATGATTTTGGACTTATTGCAGCAGAGCGCTCCAGTCCAAAGATCTACATCTTGTCCTCCGTCAAATTTTCCCCAAATAATAGGACCTGCTAAATCTCCCTTGTTTTTGATGACGATGCAATGGAGTTCCCTCCAGATGGCCCTTCTAGGAGACATCATCACAGGAGTTGATTGCTCCTTGCCTTTCACCTTGCGGATCTGAGTTGATATTGCGACCTCTCTAAATGAGGGATAGGGACGATATGTCAAGCCATTAGCGATGATCATGCTGCGCTGATCCAACAAGAAAATGGACCGGCTTACGGCAAAGCAACAACTTTTCTGTAAATTCCATTTTTTTCCTCTTTTCTCCCTCGAGGTTATTCATTTCTCGGTCCCTGATTTAACAGTGGACTCATATCTAAATACTGTTTGCCCGTCACCCACTCCTCATGGATTTCGATCACTACACCTGTCACCAACCGGAGCGCTGATTCCGGATTCGGGAACAAGACAGCCACTCGCGTCCGCCGCTTAATCTCCTTGTTGACCCGCTCCATACCATTGGAGGTCCTCACCCGCTTCCAGTGCTCCTTCGGAAACTGATAAACTGTCAGCCCTTCATCGACATTCTCCTCGAGCCATTTCGCAAACTCAGGAGCACGCTTCTGGTATCTCTCTATGGCCCGGCGTTTCATCTCTTGCGCCATTTCAACAGTCGGACTGTTAAAAATCTCCCTCATTACCTCTGCTATCTCTACCCTCATCGATTTCTTAGGAGCATAGCTTTGGGCGTTCTGCGCCAGGTGGAACTGACATCTCTGCCATGGCACTGATGGGAACATTGCCTTCCTCGCACTTTTCATTCCGGCATGATCATCGCTAATGATTAACCGGAGTCCTCGCATCCCCCGAGACTGAAGGTGCTTAAAAAACTCCCTCCAGTGAACCTCAGCCTCCGAGAGGCTCGCGGAGGCTCCTAGGATTTCTCGTTTCCCTTCCGGAGTAATTCCATAGCCCAGAAGGATCGCCATGTCGATTACAGACCCATTGTGCCGCACCTTGAGGTAGATTGCATCAATGACCAGATAGCTCACCTCTCCTATCGGTCTATTCCTAAACAGCTCAAACTGCCCATCCAGCTCTTGAGTCAGCCTCGAGACCTGGGTTGAACTTATCTCGAGGCCGCACAGCTTCTCGGTAATATCCTGCACCCTCCTAGTCGAGACCCCTTCTAAATACATCTGGGCTATTGCCAACTTTAGGGCTTTTTCTGAACGAGTGCCCTTCTCCAGACTCTGGGGATAAAACCCAAGGCCTCTTACCTGAGGGATCTGTAGATCCAGGGCTCCCAACCTGGTTTGCAACTCTTTTGGCTTATACCCATTGGCGTACCCCTTCCTGCCCTCTGTTCTCTCATGGGAACCAGCACCGAGGAACTGTTCCCTTTCCATTTTCATCGTTCCATTGAACAGTAACTCTAAGACGGGCTTCAACCCCTCCATGCCTTGGCCAATGAGTCCTTTCACAATTTGGTCCACTAAGGTATCCTTTAACTGGTCTGAGATCATAACATTCCTTCCTTTCAATTTTTGAAACGAGTTAGAAAAGAAGAATGGGATCTCAGACCATTTTCCACCAGGGTTTTTCGACCCGGCCAAAATCCTAGTCTGAATTTACAGAAACGATGTTACACTACCCGGCTTACTGGCAGTAACCGTCCTAGATATGTTTCAGTAGCATTTTTGATAGAAGCGTCATCATCTTGAGAGCGAGGCATATCTTCCCAAACCGGAACTCCCCAGTTTCCTTCACCATGAACCAATTGACTGTCATCCTTGGTGATTAGATTGCTGTGAATGGTGCCGATAAGATTATTTTCTCTGATGACAGCGTGAATGATACTCCCGGAACAAGGAGCGTGAATACTAGAGCCTTTGAGTGGCTTACCATTCCATAGACAAACTCCGATTAGACTGCCGGGAGCAAAACACTGGAATGAAAGGAGTGTAAGAGCCAGCCGTTCCTTTGAAATCGTTCGAGATGGTGCAGTAGCAGCGTTATCGAAGAGAGTGTGATTATTTCCTGAGGCAAGTGCCAGGTCGAGCTTACTGGTTTCCGCTTTTGCACTGAGAACTTCATCGCCTCCCTCTTTTTTGGATTTTTTCTTTGTTTTACTGTTATCGAGCGAAAGACCTTCCAGTTGTAGAAATCGAGTGCGCTCTCCGAATAATTCAAATTTATCGCTGAACTTTTGTAAATAGCTCTGGGAGAGAGACGCAATTTGCTCTCGGCATTTCCCCCATTCATCATAAGTTTTTGGACCGTTTAAAGCGGCTTGTGCCACACAGATCAGCAAGCGCATAACGGATATTCGCTCATGCGGCAACGCATTCAAATCACGTATTTTATGGCCTAGAGCAAATGCATCATCCAGGCTTACCAGAGAAGTTTTTCCATCTTGAAAAACAATAGGTATCCAGGGATCATTCACAAGATTCATCTTCAAAATCCATATTCGTTGTTTTTATAGGGTTGGATCGAGAGCAAATAGTTATGCCTTCATCTATGCTCCAGAAAAGCTGAGTGCGATCATTGGGTTCTGCAAAGATCGCCTCGTTCTTATCTACAATTGCCACTGCGCAACACCCTTGCACATAGCCAGCGAACCCATCAGGTCGTTGAGCGCACGCCGCTGTGACAGCCCTATGCGGTAGGCGAACAAGGTTTTCGTGAATTGCGCGAGCGATATCCACACGTCTATCACCCGGATAAATCGTAAATTCTTTCCCATACAAAGGCATTATCTGTATGCCCTGATCGGTTCGTTTGATTGTTTTGACGAGGAGAAGAGATGCTGTTAATTGATCGCCCCATCGCGTTGCAATACCTTCGTTTTCCGTATCGTCTAGAGTCGGATCTGCTTCGACACGTGCGACGGACGCAGCAATAGCCCTCATTTCAGCACATCGCTCTTGAATTTCATTGAAAAACTTTCTCCAGGCAGCAGGCTCTGGTTTAATGGAAATATTCGAGTACGTTCCATGTCTCAGGAAACAACGTGGATCGATCTGGTCTTTCATGTCTCCACAATCGTCCGATACGCTGAAATAACATGTCGGTTGGCGCTATATCAGTGATGAGGAAATCGGCATCGATATCGATACTTTGTTCCACAATTTGAGTTGAAACAAGCACACATCCACGAGGTCGCTTTTCACTGGATTTACCTAGACACTCTATCCACTTTTCTTCCAACTGCTCGCGGCGCCAATAAGGGAAGCGGCTATGAAGTAGACCTATTTCGGGGTCATTTTCACCTTGGATTGCCTTTAGTTCGCGCCAAGACTCCTGAGCTTCTGCTACGGTATTTCGAATCCAAAGAACGCAAGCCCCCTTTTTTGCCCGTTCTAAACATTCGGTAGCTAATTGAGGGACAGACTGAGTTACATACTTTATGCAGATATCTTTAGGCTTTGGTGCTTCAATCTCAGACTCAATCACACAGCCATCTGAATACGCCGCTGAGAGAAGGGGATACGAGGTCGAAAGTCGATCAGGAGCAATAGCCGCAGCACAGGGCGCTTCCAATATGGAACTTCGTACTGCCATGGGACACAAAACTCTTCAGATGCTTTATGGTGTTATCTGCCTCATTTCCGCGCTGTGTTATTATGATCTAACAGATCAAATCATGAGAGAATTTTGGAGTCGCTTGACAGGGCCTACTTTCGACGGGACTGGCTTGCTTCTGTTGGACTGTGTTTGAATGGAGTTCCTTCCCACGACACTCTCAATAGGGTATTTCGACTCCTTGACCCAAAGAGTTTTCACGAATGTTTCATGCACTGGATTCGTACAATTGCGGCAACGGTCGAGGGAGTCATTGCAATTGATGGAAAAACACTCTGCAATTCAGGGGATACGTTTCGACAAACTAACCCATTACACATAGTCCATGCTTTTGCGACTGAGAATAGCTTGTTGTTAGGACAGCTTGCGACCGATCCCAAATCGAACGAAATCACTGCCATCCCTGAACTTCTTAAAATGCTGACAGTTAAAGGCAATATGATAACGATCGATGCAATGGGATGCCAGAAAGAAATCGTAAAGCAGATCAGAGAAAAAGAGGGCGACTACGTGATTGCCCTGAAAGGGAATCAGGGGTGTTTGCATGCGGAGGCAGAAAATTTTTTCCAGCAGGCAATGGAAGTAGACCCCGAGGAAGCTGGTTGTGATTATGTAAGTACCGTTGAGAAAAATCGTGGCAGAATCGAAGAAAGACAAATCTGGAGTTGTACTCCCGACTGGCTTAGTGCCGGTCAACTCGAAGATTGGGTTGATCTGAAAACCTTGATATGTGTGAAATCAAAGCGGACTCGCAAGAGAAAAACGACTCAGGAATTCCGTTATTATATAAGCAGCCTGAGAACCACTGCACAACGGTTAGGGGAAATCGTAAGGGCTCATTGGGGAGTGGAAAACAAACTCCATTGGCATTTGGATGTGTCATTCAGTGAGGATTTATGCAAAATACGGACTGATCACGCTGCTGAGAATTTTTCGCTGGTGAAGAAAATGGCCCTGAATCTACTTAAAGCGGACACGTCAGAAAAGTTGGGAGTGCCTAACAAAAGAAAGCTCGCCGGCTGGAGTCCGGAGTACCTGCTCAAAATCTTAGGTGTCAAGTGATTTTTCTTGCAATTTCCCTGCCTTCTTCTACCATTTCATGATAACCATAACCTTGTCCTGTGACATGATCGTGAAACTTTCTCTCTTCTTTAGGATTTAATTTTCTTCCTAACTGTCTTTCAATCGCTTTTTTTGCATCATCGGCTTGTTTATTTTGATCTGTGTTTGCGGTGGGCCTTGCTGGATCATTGTCAAAGATTCACAGCATAAATGAATATCTTGAGATCTCTATTCAAGATCAGAAAATCTTTTCCATACAACAAATCCTTCCATATCGTAAGCACCGATTACAATCAGAGTTGCCTTTAAAGCAATGTTTTGTAACTGCTCAGAAGTCACATTTAAATCGAATCCAGAATTTGTCTCTGAAATAATATTCATGTAATACCATTGAGCATCTGAATAATGAATCATCTTTTCTGCAATTTCTTGAGAGAATTCACCTTCCTTGATGTATAGATAAACCTCTTCATGAAAATAAAAAATATACTTCTTTATCTCCGATCTAATCGGATCCGATCTATGATGGACCATATCTTCAAAAAAGCAAGATTGCCCTGGCTGTAATATACTTTTTAAATAAAGAGCTAATTGATGAACAGAATGTGCTTTTTTTCTACCAGGATATAATCCCCCTTGAAAAAAGACATCCTCTAATGGATTTACTGCCAATATGCCCCCAGCTTGGAATTCATGAATTTTTGTTCTATCCGCTGAGGGGTGAAGTAAAGCAAAAAATGAACCTTCCTTAAAGTCGAGGTTCATCAATAATTCTCGTGCTAAAGTGTGTCCATCTTGAAGTTGATCCGTTACATATCGAAATGTCTGTTCAAATTTCAATGGAAATATTTTTATTTCTACATTCACTGCCAACTCCCATTAGGAAATAAATCATAAGGAATTCCATTGGGATCTTTATATCCCCAGTGGGGACCTTTTGGATCTGGGTGCCACAAGTCGGGATGAAGTTTTTCTCCTGTATCAGGATTCAACCAATTGCCCTTGCCACTTTCTGGAGAACCTTTGCCTCGCCATTCAAAACCCTCTCCAGGACATTTTGATGGATCAGATCCTAAATCTTCTCCATTAAAGCGGGGCGGTTGTTTGGTCGCTTCTTTCCATTGCGGAGCATAAACATCAGTATTTTTCCAAGAGATATTAGGCGCTTTTATATCTTGCGCATGACAAGCAGTCGTTGCGAGCCCAAGTCCCATTAAAGCTAGTCCAGTCTTCGTTGTCACTCCCAACCCGACAGTGAATCCACCAATGGTAGCCACCTCAAGGGCAAAACCACCCGCTATAATAGCTCCCCCTAAAACAATTTCCCCTAATCCAAGAAGATACCCTCCAACACTTTCTCCAGTAGGATCTTGATAACGAAAGGGATTATTGAAAACGTACTGGTACAGATTTGAATGATCCTCAGCTCCAATTGGATCTGGAGTCAACCAACGTCTTAAAGTGGGATCATAATAACGCTTACCGAAGTAGACTAGTCCTATTTTAGGATCATACCTCTTTCCAGCATACGCATAGGGAATCTGTTCAGAAAGACCTAATCCGAAAACATCGCAATCATTCTGCTTGAAGATCTCCGTTGTTTTCCAATCAATGAGGAAGCGGGTGATCCCTTGGACATCCACTATCGGAGCGTAAGGCGTTTTGTTAATTTCAATAGCTACAGGAGTAGAGAGTCCAGGAATTTTAAGCTCTTTAGGCTCTCCGTTTTCAAAAGCTCCTATTTCTTCATCGCCAATAGAGAGAAAAGCAGTCTGTCCTCTTTGAAACCTCCTTCCTAGAGCATCGTATACGGATGTTTCCCCTCCCGATTCAATTAGTTGGTCAAACTCATCATAGACAAATCCGGGCCTGACGAAGTTTCCATTTAGATCATAGCTAAGCCCTGCGATTTGATTAAGGGCATCAACAGTCATCGACTGACCATTTAACTCTTGGAGGTTGTAGTGAAGGTCATAAACGGCCGTAAATCGTCCAGACTCGGAGGTCATTTGCGACTGTGAATCATAGGTGTAACTGGTATCTCCTCTTCTAACGAGATTCCCGGATGGATTATAGGCGGCAGTTTCTGTGTAATAAGGGGTATTTTGGCTGATTTTTCTTCCCATTCGATCATATTCGAAATTTGTTTGGAAAAATCCTGTACTTAAGCGAGGATTGCCTTTTGGATCATATCGATCGTAGGTATGGGAATAAGCTTCAGTGCCATTTTCAGAAACTCTAGTAACCATTTTCAGGAAAGGGCCTTCATAATGGTATTCGATTCGAGTTTGATCAGGCAGTCTTCGCATTAAGGGACGATCCCAATCATCATACTCGCTCTCTTGCCACAGACCATTAGACCATTCTTCTCGCTGGATATTCCCGAAAGCATCGAATTTTCTCGAAAACCCCGTTCCCCCGATCACTCGATCCAGCGCATCATATCGAAATTCCCGAGTTCCCTCTTTTTCAAGGCGTCCCTGAGTATCATATTCATGAAGTATTACGGTTCCGTCGGGCTTTTGTTTGATCAAAAGTCGATCGCCTGGAGTATAGGTCCAATTGGTGGTTCGAGTCCCCGCCTCCTTAATCGATTGCTTTTTTCCGTTTAGCGTGTAATCAAATGTAAGATGATCCTGTTTCTTTAAACGAAAAAGCTTATCATACTCAAACTCCGCTACTACCTGACCGGCCACTTCCTTTTTCAATAACTGCCCTTGAGGATTATAAGTCTCGACTGTCTCGATTCCCATCGGGTCTGTAATCTTTGTCAAGAGAGTTTGAGGTCCCTTTTCGTAGCGGATCTTAAGTCTATGACCTTCTGCATCGGTTTTCTGAGTCAGACGATCGTGGGCATCATAATGGAATGTTGTGATCCCACCTTGCTCAATGGTGGCGACATTACCCCCCTCATCATAGGTCCAAAGAAAAGTCAGAGCGTTATCCACTGATTTCTCTCGTATCCGCCCTAACGAGTCGTTCGTATATTCGATTCGACGTCCCCCTCTCTCTTCCCAAGCTAAGAACCCAAGAGGATCATAGCCATAGCGGCTAATCCGATTTTGGCGTTTCTCCTCAATTTTTCGGCCTACGAGATCATATTGATACTCGGTGACAAAACCTTCGGCATCGATCATTTTATAGAGATTGTAGCTATCATTGTGGAAGGTGGTGGTAGCTTCACCCACTGTTTTTTCTTTTATGCGGCTGAGAGCATCATAGGTGTAAGCGGTTACTAGCCCATCTGCATCTGTATGGGATTTGAGCAGGCCGTTAGGGAAGTAATCGAACACCTCTTCTCCCCCACAGGGATGAAGGATGGTTGTGAGACAGCCGTAGCTGTTGTAAGTTTTTGCAGTTTTGATCTTATATGGATCGATTTTCTCTTTTTCTCTTCCAAAGGCATCAAAGATGATTTCTGTGATGGCCGAGGGCTCTTCGATCCGATCTGGTTTCCCATGCACAGGGTCGTAATGATACGTTATTGTATAGCCCAGGTAATCTGTCTTTTCGATCAGCTCATCGGATGCATTGTAGTCAAATCGAGTCTCTTGTTCGCCCTCATTGAGGACTTTAAGGCGACCTTTTGTATCGAATGTGCGTCTAATGATGAGGCCGTTTGAAACGGGTTCTTCATAAAAACATCTGCCTCTTGGGTCATATTGATAAGAAGCCAGCTCTCCAATGGGGTTCGTTTGATTAAGGAGTTCCCCTTTTTCATTATAGATTCGCTCAATAGTGTAACCGATTTTTCCATCTGAACCAAAATGCTCTTCCCTATTCGTATTCCCCCAAATATCGTATCCATAGTGAATTTTATGGATAAGGTCGCCCTTCCAATCGCTTTTTTCCTCCCACTCAACTCGATGCAAATGAGGATGGCTCTGATAAAGGGTATAGGTTGTTCTTGTCTTCCCTTCTTCCTCTTTTTGCATGAGATTGTTGGCATTATCATAAGAATAGATTGTCCTTCGGAGCTGTTTACCTGATTCCAAAGTCGTTTTAGAAGTGATAAGTCGCGTGTCGCCTAAGTATGTAAATGCATACGCAAGGCCATCGTCGTATTCTTCAAAAATAAGGCGGTTCTTATCGAATTTACGCCTTATGCCAAAAACCCCGAAATCTCCTTCGGCTTTTTCTAGAGTAGCATTTCCAGCAGCATCGCATTCGAATCGTTTGGCGATGAGAAGCTTGCCCTCCCCATCTAGGGTTTCTATGCTTTTGATGTGTTGCTTGTGATCATACTCGAAGGTTTTCCTATTGACTTGCTTGCCCTTAAACCAATTTTCGATTGCCTCCAGCAGTAAAAACTTATTGAACCGGTATACAGTTTGCACGCCATCTGGATGAATGACCGTTGTGGAGCCGCTTTTTTTTCCTGCAACAGCTGGGTCATAAGAAAAGGAAAAAGATGCTGAAGGATTCGAAAAGGTTTGAATACGAGAAGGCACGTTTTTATTTTGAAAATAGGTACACGCGACTGGATAGTCCTTTGCATCATAAGAATTGAGAAGAGTTCTCTCGTTGTACCCAACGGTATTTGTATAAACAGGGTTTGATCCTCTAGTCATTACTGGAAATTGAAAACTAGCCTTCTCCTTATAGCCATCTTTTTTGTATTCGCCTTTAATCTCTCTGGTCTCATACACAAGATCGACTTTTCTTCCATCTGAACCTAAATAATGGTTACCGCTGACTCTCGTTATTGAAGCATAAACAAGTTGTCCGGTTGGATCAGATGATAAAATTTTGAATAGTCCCTGATCGTTGTACTCATATCGAATTACCTTTCCATTTGAGAGCAACTCTTTTTCAAGCCGATAGATTCCTGCATACCGTTTAGAATATTGGCGCTGAACCCCATCCGGCCAAACGACCTTTACCAAATTACCCTCTACGAGAAGCTCGATGTTGCGAATATCGGCTGAACTAGTTGGATTCTCTCCCCTCAGATTGCTGCATCCAAAAGAGCTAGTTTTTAGAACGCCCTTATTTCCTTGAATCTGAAACTCTAAAACAAAACCCTGCGGATCGCGAACTTGAAAATAGCTGGAATTACGGTTATAGCCAGCCCAAAGATGTGGATTGACAACCCATCCTCTTGTTTCAAGCTGATGAAGAGCCTTGCCCAACATGAGTTGATCTAACTTATCTTTATCTTCATAGCGACCAAAAATCTGGGGCGGTACATAGGTCCTTTTCAAAAGAAGATCTTGAGCTCCCCTTACTTGCAGATCTATTTCGCTGATAGAAATCTGACCAGACGAAGCAGAAACATATCCATCAATTAAAAAATCAGAAGTCAGAGAAAAAATTTCCTCTGGAGAAGAAGGCGTAACATCATCAAAAGAGCCTGCAAAGAGACGAGCCCCAAAACCCACAATGAAAAACCAGCGCATAAAAAATCCTAAAAAAGAAACCATCCTAAGATAGTCAAGAAATTGTGTAAAGAACGACCAACTAGAGACAGCAGCTCCCGCGAAAAGTGGGAGCTGCGAAAAATATAGAGATTTTTTAAACGCCTAAAATTTTTAGACAACCTCCTCCGATAGACCATCGTCCCGTCTTCAGAAATTCAGAAAATACACCCTCTTGAACCAAAGATCCTTTTGAACTTTATTCTCTAGGAAGTATTCGCTAGTTCTACGAACCTTACCCCGCGCCTTTTACCCATTGCGGCATATAAAGCAGCCCATGAGTCAACGTGGAACTCTAAAACATACATGCGCAATTTTTCCCAAAATCGAGTCTTTCTTTTTGCCCTTTCGAGCGCTTCTTGCAATAGGCCACAACATCTTTGTTGTACCTGATCAATCAAAAACGCCAAAAACATAAGCAGCCCGAAGACATGACTCAGGTGCTTGTAGCCATGTCCAAAATTGTGTTCAAACTGATAGCCTTGGTTCTTGAGGGTGTTAAATGTCTCATTCTCAATGTGCCATCTCGCTCTACCTGCCCTTGCAAGGGGATATACGTTGTCTTGTGTAACTAACAGATCGGTGATCCATGAGAAATGGGTCACTTTGCCTTTTTTATCGCGTATCACGCAATCAATAAAATTAACCGACAGATCGTGATTCGAATCATTTAGTGGAACGCCATTATAAAACTGCACTTCGATCGATTCCTTTTTAGTTGTGATGGTCTTTTTTTCTAAAGGAACTCCCTTCAACCATTCAAAAAGACTCGGATTGCCCGTAGGGTTGACGTTGACTATAAAGTGAGCCCCTATCTCTAAGATACGTCGAAGAGACGGTCCTTTTGCGCTTAATGCATCCTCCGTAAAAATCGCCTCGAGGCGAGGATGTTCTCGCTGAAAGTCTACTAAAAGTCGTTTCATAGCATTCTGTTCACAATCGTTCTTACTAGATCCATCGGCTTTTGAAATGGGTTCTGGACATAGAGGAAAAACTTCTTTCTGGTCGGGATGTACTACAACAGCCCCCAGCATTTGGTGATAATAGGTGATCTGCCCATCCTTATGATGTTTTTCACAGCAGTTCTCACAATGAACGGTGTTGGAGGAAAACATTCCTGTGCCATCGCAAGCAATCACCAGATATTTACCTAGGATTTTATAATCATCCAACACCTTCCCTCGTTGAAGGAGAGAAAAAACAGAAGTAAAAGCCGGCCTGAGAGCTCTTGGGTCCACCTCATCCAATCTCGCTCTCATAGAGGTGTCGCAGGGTGCGTCATTGACGCCGTAAAGGGTTTTGAGGTTATGTCTGAGTGCTGCCTCTTCCTGAGAATCATCGAATTGAAGAAGGGAAGGGAATTTTAATCCGAAAACAGCCAACCCAGACATCAAACAGTCTGACAGGGGAATCCGTGCTTTCACGCCCCGTGGACTTTTTTGTGGTTCTGGAACTTCTTCGAAAATAGAACGCACTTTTTGCAACATCCCGGTTGCGGAGAGTTGCTTTTTCTCAACGGAATGAATACCCATAGCCTTTTCTTAACCTTTGCGAAAAAATAGTTAAAAAAAGAGTCTACCTCATTGCGAAAATTTATTTAACGGGAATTGCTGCTTGATCGGATTAAAAGGCAGGAGATATGTGCATGCCAATATGGTTATGAACCTGGCCACAAGAGCTAGGGAAATCTTTAAAAGTTCTGAAGTGGACGAAAAACGTCAACTTTTAGATTTAGTATTTCAGAACTTGCAATTGAAAGACGGAAATCTCTCATTTTCAGTGAGATAACCGTTCTTAACGATGATGGATTTTAAGAATCGTCCGAAAGAATGGGGGCGGCTGGACGGATTCAGAACGTGCGACACGAGGTCGCTGGAGGGAATTGTCTTGAGACCACTCCTTATGCGCGCGGTCAAAACGGAAAACCTGATCAAATACCTGAATGTGAAAATTCAGGGGTGGGTCAATTATTACGGCACTGCGTAGCAAAAGCGACGTTTAACTACTTAGACAATAGCATATTCTGGATAGTTTGGAAGTGGGCCAAAAGGCGACATCAGAACAGGGGGGCATCCTGGATCCGGAAAAGGTATTACACTACCTTGGGACTCAGAAAGTGGTGCTTCTACTCGAAGGTGAAAGCGGGAAAACAAGAATCCCGTATTCTTCTCACTCTGGCACAACGCACGAAGATCGAAAGACACGTGAAGGTCAGGTCGGAAGCTTCGCCGTATGATCCCGATTTTAAGGAATATTTCATAAAACGGAAAGGAGAAAAGATGAGAAAAAAAAATGATAGCTGGGTGATATGAGCCTTAAGAGAGGCTTGAGCCGTATGATGGGAAACTATCACGTACGGTTCTTAGAGGAGGAAACTAGGGCAACCTAGTTTCCTTACTCAACTTTTGATTGGCAGAAATTTTCCTCGTTACGTTACCATTTGCCAAAAGATTTCCTCACAAATAGGCAATATGGTCAGATTGTACCGTTGGCTTCCGATCATGCTCGCCTATACCGCTGCTGACAGCGCTCAGCCTCCAGCTGTCGTTCATTATGAGCCAAGCATTGTACAGCTGACGGGAACTTTGAAAGAGTGCGTTTGCCCAGGACCTCCCGAATACGAAAACATAGAAATGGGAGATGCTCCAGAACATATTTTTGTATTGATGTTGGATCATCCCGTACATGTAAGAGAGCTCGAACCTAAAAAAGATTTTTTAGATGAACCCGAAGATAACGTTACTGAAATTCAAGTTGCAGCTTCTTCAAGCGAAGTACAACCAATTCTAGGTAAACATGTTAAAATCTCAGGCACGTTATTCCATGCCATTACGGCTCATCACAGAACAGAAGTCATCATGATCAATGACTCCATGAATATAATAGAGTAAAATTTAAACATGGAAATCGTTGATTGCTTAACAAAAACGCCTTATAATTGACTCCTACATAACGAGGTAGATTTTATGGCGAACAAAAAGTACGTCTGGATTAAAGCCGAAGGAAATGCTGACCAGTCCATTACGTACCATGACCAAGATGGCAATAAGTTAACCCGCTATCTCGATCCAAAGGCTAAAAATCCACCGAGAGGAACTAAATCTTGGCGCCACCAAAACCCTGGAAATATTAATCATGGCGATTTTTCTAAGCGTCACGGAGAAATTGGGTTCGCCTGTTATCCAAGCCCCTACGATCCTAAGAAAAAAAATCTGTTTTGCCATCTTCCCTGACTATGAAACAGGTAGACTTGCATTCGCAGCGCTTCTGAAAACGGAAAGATTCATTGATCTGACCCTAAATCAGTTTCCTCGATTCTATACAGGCCTTCTTAAAGATAGCCTGCCGGACACCACCTCAATCTATGCCAGATAAAGTTGTTGGAGTGAAATTCTTAAAACACAAAGCCACAGAATTTCTAGTATACTTGGTGCAGCTGATATAAATTCGTCTTAAAACACCTTTTGAAAAATAGATAATTAACATCAAATTTGCTATCAATAGGCCAGTCTTAAAAAAGAACTTGTCGATGAAATATTAAGCCTATCAAAAACCCGCATGATACGGCAGACATTGGCTGATAAACTTGATATCGGGGTAGCTACTGTATATAGGGCATTGAAAGAACCTGGCAATAAAGACAATTACAAGAACCTCTAAACCAAAGATTTACTGTCTCTTTCCCCCTTTTTATTTAAGCAGAATCTTGACATCATGTAACCATATAGGTTACAATTAAAAGAAATATGGAAATGTAGTGCCGATAAAGTCGTTTAAGCACAAAGGACTGAAGAAGTTCTTTGAAACCGATAGTAAATCTGGAATTCAGCCGGCACATGCGAAAAGGATTGGGCTTATTTTAGACTTGCTGGATGGCGCTCTGATAGCCCAAGATATGAATTTTCCTGGCTCAGATTTCCACTTGTTGAAGGGAAATTTAAAGAATTTTTACTCCGTTCATGTGAATGGTAATTGGACAATTATCTTTCGGTTTGAAAATGGAGATGCTAATGATGTGGACCTAATAGACTATCACTAAAACGAGGATTTATGATTAGAAAAAGAAAACCTTCGCATCCCGGAGAAATCCTTGATGATCTGTATATCAAACCTCTTAATTTAAATTTGCAAAAACTTGCAGATAGACTTGGGATCGCGCGCAACACTTTGTTTAAGATTCGGACCGGATTAGCAAGCGTAACTCCTGCTATTGCGCTTTCATTAGCAGAAGCTTTTGACACTACGCCCCAGCTGTGGATTAACTTACAAACGAATTATGATTTGTGGATTGAAGCGAAAGAACACGAACATGTTCGCCCCATCGTAAAAAATGGCGAACTTCTTCCAAGCGAAAGGAATATCCAAATCGCCGCAAGCCCACGAAGCCATAAATGAGCGCACAAAACAAATCAGTAAGAAAAGAGTTTTCGGCTTGGCCTTGAGTTAAAGGTAAGCTTGCAGAAACGTCCTAGAGTCCTCACAACCAGCGTTATTCACATCAAACGTAACCAATGCTAAAAACTCCCCCGAAATTGCCCTGCACCCTTGAATTGGCGAGGATCAATTGAATTGATATGCTTAAAGCGCCCAAGAGATGCGCCTTCAAGCGATCCGATAGGCTCCTTCATGGAAATTCTGTTCCCAAAGTATGAGAAAACACTGTAGCGCAAGGCATCAATCGCTTGGTCCGCCCTTTTGATGGGGGCGTCTTCGCCCCGTTCTGCTGCTTTTGGGTCCCAGCAATATCCTTGTATCTCTCCAATCAAGTTACGGCAATTGCGACAAATCTTTAAATCCCCCATTGAAAGATACGAGGAGGAGGAAATGCTGCTTCTACGGGCTTATTACAAGAGCGGGCGTTGGAATCTGTTAAAAAAGATGGCTTATGAGGGAGGTTTGTCCTATGCAGCGTAGCTTTTTAGGCGGCTACCCAGAAAATGGGAATGCGCCCTGTCCAACAGCCAAAATTAACTCCTTATTTTTCCCTGTCAAAGTCTCAGTACTCTTATTCAAGGGTATCAATTCTCGATCTCGACGTAAAATATACTGACGCAGAGGGAAAATTCTGTTAATTAGGAGACGAGCTTCTTCTATCTGACTGCTGTCAGAAGCAACAACCACTGCTATCATGATCATCAAGCCAAACTGATTTTTAAATGTCTACCAAGAGCGCGGGCAGCTTTTGCGAATGTCCGCAGCGTAGATGGGCATTCGGGATCTAAAATGCGATCAACAGCAGACCGACTTGTTTCCATCCGTTCGGCAAGTTCTGCTTTATCGATTCCCTGTTTCTTCATCTCTTTTTCCATTTGAAAAACGAAAATCTTTTTGGCGACTACTTCTTCGATTTCTTCCAAGATTCCCTCTTCTTTTAAGAAATCATCAAAATTGGAGCCAATATGCTTGTTTTTTTTCATATTCATCCTCTCCAAACCTCTTTTGCTCTTTTTAACCCTATCTCTAAATCCTGGGAAGGCGTCTTCTGCGTCTTCTTAATAAATCCATGCACCAAAACCATTTGTCCCCCATGCATTACAAAGAGAACCCTGGCAATTGTATTCGGAAGAGTACTGCGCACTTCCCACAATCCCTTTCCTAAATTCCTAACAAGGGGCATACCCAAAGGCCATCCTTCTTGCACCATTTTGATATCCTCTCCGATCGCGCGCCTTTCCCCCCTTCTTTAAGGATTTTAACCATTCCCTGACCGGTTCCTTTCCATTTTCTTGCTTATAGAAGTCAACAGAGATAATTTTTCGGGGCGCTAAATCAGACATGACGTCCTTTTACCTTCAAATTCTAACACTGATTTTACCAAATTTGGTACAAAAAAAAGCAAGAGCCTGATATTTCAGAACTCTAACCCATTCAAATAAAACATATTAAAATTTCGTGTCCGGAGAATGGGGGCGGCTGGACCCATTCAGAACTTTTGACTGGGCAAAGCTATCAAACACTCTGGGTTTCAAACACTTTCCTGTTCATCAACAATTCGAGAGGCTAGTCAAGAGATAATATTCCTGTCAGAAGCATTACTCCTAGCATGCTATTTTTCAGACAACCTCAAGCTTCGGTGTAAAATTAGAAGGACTGTAAATTGAATTCCTTTGAACATCTGGATTCATCCGTTGTCTATCATTCAGCTCTCTTTCCCAATTTTCCTTATTGTTTAGGGCATCAGAAGCAGCATCTACAACCATCGCAGTCCCAGATAAAATTAGCGCAGTGCTAGTTCCTGCGCTGAATGGAGCAGCCAAAACGCCTACAAGAATTTGACCTACACCAAACCAATATTTCAATTTCACTCCACTAGGCTGCTCTTGTTTGCATAAGCGAGCCATTCCTATAAAACCAACCTGTTCTACGGAAGAAGCAGGCAAAGCTTTATGATACACCTGGAGGACAAAACTCATCATAGGATCGGAAAGCTCTTCAGCAGAAGGCACCCCGCTAGTATAGATCCCCAAAGAAGCGCAATTCCTTTGCGCATTTTTTTTGAGTCATTCATCTGCCAAGCTGTTTTTAGCATTAATATGCTGGGAGGTAACGCAAAAAACGAAAACAATAAAAGCCCTAAACGGACTATAGAAAAAACGATGTATCCTTGTTCCATGAAAATCCTATCTTTGAGGAAGAGAAATATATAGAAACAAAAATTATATTGTCAAACCATCACAAAAAAATAAATTCATATCTCTTTGAAGATAAGTAGATTGAAAGAACTTTGGGGGCGGTTGGACGGATTCAGAACTTTTGATTGGAGAAAGTTACAAGACAATAATCGTCATTTGAACTGGCTGTTCCTTCAAAAAATAATAGTTTCGACTGGAGCGGTTTGCAAATGAGTCTTCCATCGCCGAGAAAAAAATTCCGAAACATCACAATAAGGATTCCTAGCCAAACAGATCTTAAATCGAAGATCGTCATTTCCTAATGCGATAGCTTGGAATTCCGCAATGGACAAAGTAGTCTGTATACAGCTTTCTGAAATCGAAACCGCTGCCACAGCTTCTTGCTAGCTTTTTTAAGGAGCTTCGTAAGCTGTGTATTTCAGTGATTTTCCCCGACATTTATCCGTTGGGTACTTTTGTTTCATTTTCTCAAACTTTTGATACGCGGCTTCAATTGGATCGATCTTGAGCTTATGAGAAAGATAGAGAACGGCTTTAAACACATCAGCAATTTCGTCTCGAACTTCTTGCAACGTCTTCGAGTCCGGATGGTAACTTTGCTCTTCACTCATCCATCGAAATAAATCCAAAAGTTCACCTGCTTCTGAAGCAAGATCCATCACTAGGTTTTTCGGAGAGTGAAACGGCTCCCATTGACGTTCTTGATAAAACTCAAGCAAAGATGTTAAGACTTTCTCATGAGGCACTTGCAGTTTTATCTCCGTTCTCCTCAAACGAGGAATAAATTCACTAAACGCATCTTTTACCGCCTTTGGATTTTCCACCCAGCCCATATGCCCAGCATCTTCTATAAAAAGTATTTTGATGTTGGGACGATGAAATCGTTGGTCTTTTTCAAAAAGAGAAAAAGGACAAATGCAATCATACTTGCCACCGACAATTAAGGTAGGAGTTTGGTTAGGAATCCAACTGGCAGAAAAATTAAGCTCTATTGCTTTTCTCTGCCACCAAACTGCAGGCTGCCATTGGAAAGGAACGTGAGAAAGCAATTCTCTCCCCCTTTCTAAAGTCTCCTTTGGAAAATAGTACGGTAGGCAAGCACTCAAGGCAGTATTGAAAGTTTCTTGATTTGGATGGAGGGTAAACTCCGTCATTTCCTGCGTTAAATCAGGCACATCAAACTGCTTAGAATAGTTTACCGCTTCTTCTAGCCATAAGGTTGGCGCAGCATTCAAAATGACAAACCCTTCGAGGTAATTTTCCAGCTCTGGAAACATCAAAGGAAACATCCCTCCAAATGAATGACCTACTAATACAGGATGATCAAATCGTCTGACAATCTCAGGAAAAAGTTCAATCCATTGATCAAAATTTTCTGCAAAATCATTCGGTACATTCGCTCCATTTCCAGGCAAATCGATGAGCCACACGTTTCCAGGCAAATCTAATTGATCGACTAAACTTTTAAGATAACTTGAGTCCGCCCCTGGTCCGCCAGGAAAAAATAGCCAGTTGTACGGTTGCCCACCATTTGTTTGATACAACTCATAACGAACCTGATTTGAATCATAAGAATAGTGGCTCATTTTTGGTCTCTCGTTTAAATTTTGTATTTCTGAACACAGCATCATTGGAATGGCCAAATAACATAGTAGGGAAAATATTCTTGTCTTCATTTTTCAATCGCTATCAATATATCTACTTCTTTTGAAGTTCCTGAAAACTTGTGGCCGTAAACCTCATAATCCCCTGCATAGGTCCGCTTTAAATCTGAACGCCAAATATTACCCCAGGTATCGATTAGACTTTTGGGGAAATCACCCACGGCGCAATAAAGAGCAAAAGTTGACTCCGGAACTGTCTTACCAACCATTCCGTCAGGAATTGCCTCTAAAGAATTCACAACACACCCAATCACGCAAGAATAGGGTTGGGTGTAATCCCCTTCATAGTCACAGTAGAGAGCAATTACTTCATCTGAAGCCTTGTTGGGAATCTTACTCTGGATATTTTCTGCATAAAATTTTTGCCAAAGCTGAGGAATATCCTGCGAGCCTGCATTAGGATCATTTGAAGTGCGACATTCAATGCCGACAACCATCATTCGAGGCTTGTGAACCTTTGTAAAATTTTGCATTAGTCGTTCCTTGTTAGTATTTATTTCTTCTGCTGATTTATGGGCCTATAGAATGAATAATTGACTTCTGTCTCAAGGAAAAAGTGGGACAGGGGTTGGACAAATCTGATAGTCAATCGATTGCCTGACCTTCTTTTTTGATCTTATTTCACTCATTTTTTACCTATGGAAAATGGGGGCGGGCGGACTCGAACCGCCGAAAACCGAAGTTGGGGGATTTACAGTCCCCTGCAATTGCCGCTATGCGACACCCCCAGAAATGGGAAATTTTGCTGGCGAAAGGAATTGAACCCTCAACCATCCGATTACAAGTCGGGCGCTCTACCATTGAGCTACGCCAGCAAAGAAAGAAACACTTTAACAAATCTCCTCTTTTTCGTGGGAATTTTGTTCTCCCTTCTCCGCCGGAGGCATCGGTTTCTTCGGCGTTTCAGCCAGACGAGCCTGAAAAAGCGATGTCATATTCACCGCTTTCTTAATTTGCATCGCGCTCTCAGGATCCACCTTCGTAGCCATAAACCGACCCCCCAGCATCTTGCTCTCGCAACACTTCTTAAATTTTTTACCAGACCCACAGGAACAAGGGTCGTTTCGCCCAATTTTCTTCATAAGTGCTTTCTATTCAATTTTAATGCACCCTATTGTATCATCAGGAAATCAAAAAAGTCTAGCGATTCTGTTATGAATATCGGGATACCCCTCGCACGCCCCCCCTGGACCTCCTTAGGCAAAGAGCTTGAGAGCGCCCTTAGAAAGGCCCTCTTCGACTTCTCTCTCCTCGAAAAAGAGATCCAAAAACTCGCCGTCGCCCTCAGCGGAGGCAAAGATTCCCTCGCCCTCCTCTTCCTCCTCCACGCCATCCGCGGCAGGGGCTTCCCTCCCTTCGAAATCCACGCTATCCATGTCGACGGAGAATTCTCTTGCGGCGCCGGGGTCGACGCCAATTTCTTGGGAGCTATCTGCAAGGAACTGGGGGTCAACTTCATCCTTAAATCATCCACCCAAAAACGGGAAGAACTCGAATGCTACAGATGCTCCAGAGAACGGCGCAGGCTCATCTTCGAGGGGGCTAAAGAGGTCGGCGCTACAACTGTCGCCTTCGGCCATCATAGAGACGATAGCGCCCAAACACTCCTCCTCAATCTTTTACATAAAGCCGAATTCGCCGCTAACCTCCCCAAAGTCCATATGCGCGATTATGGCGTCACCATTATCCGCCCTCTCATCTATATAGATGAAGAATCAATCCGCTCCTTCGCCAAACACTACGGCTTCTCCCGAATCTCTTGCCAATGCCCCGTCGGCCAAAATTCCAAAAGAAAGGTCGTCGACCAAATCATCAAAGACATAGAACTCCATTTCCCCCACGCAAGAACAAACTTGGCCAGGGCTGGCCTCTTATACGGCTCAGATAAAGCAAGCCGCCCTTGACTGGACATTGGCCTTTTCTCAGCACTGCGCGCCGATCAATGGCCAATATCCAGTTGAATGATATCCAAACAAATGTTACCTTCGGATGCTATGGAATTCAGCGTGGCCCTTTTAGAAGTCGGAACTTTCTGCGGATACTTCCTCGTACTCATCCTCATCGCCTCCCTCTCCTATCGTAAACAAAAATCCGATCAAGATTTCCTCATCGGAAATCGTTCCCTCAATTTCTGGCTCACAGCCCTATCAGCTCACGCAAGCGATATGAGCAGCTGGCTCTTCCTCGGCTACCCAGCTCTCATCTTCATGACCGGCCTCTTCTCCGCTTGGGCCGCCATCGGCCTCACTATCGGTATGTTCCTCAACTGGCACTTCATCGCACCCAAAATCCGCACCATTACCGAACAAATGGAAAGCTTAACCCTCAGCTCCTATTTCGAAGCCCGCTTTTCCGACCTCTCAGGAAGCATTCGCCTCGTCTCCGCCGCCATGTCTGTCCTCTTCTTCACGTTTTATATCTCCTCAGGTCTCGTCGGTATGGGAATCCTCGTCGAATCGCTCTTCAATATGAATTACCTCGTCGGCATCTCCATCGGCCTCTTCATCGTCATGCTCTACGTATTCATGGGCGGTTACCGCACTGTCGCTTGGATCGATCTCTTCCAAGGTTTCTTCCTCCTCGGCGTCATCGTCCTCATCCCCACTCTCCTCCTCATCTCCTATGGAGGCATCGATCCGATTATCCAAGCCGTCAAAATCAAAAATCTTTCCACTTCCCTACTCCCCAATTTCTCCGGCGCCACTCTTTGGAACATCTCCATGACCGCCGCGGGCTGGGGCCTCGGCTACTTCGGACAGCCTCACATCATCACCAAATTCATGGGAATCCGTAAAGTCGAAGAGATGTATAAGGCTAAATATCTAGGCATTAGCTGGCAGGCAATCGCCCTCGCCTCAGCCACGCTAATCGGCTTGATCGGCGTCTATGTCTTCCCTCAAGGACTTGCCAATCCAGAACAGGTCATCCTCAGCATCGTTAAATCTACGTTCCCCCCCCTCTTCGCAGGACTCGTCCTCTGCGCCATCCTAGCAGCTACTACAAATGTCATGGCCGCTCAAATCCTCGTGGTCGCCTCCAATCTGTCGGAAGATTTCTATAAACGGATCTTCCGCAGACATGCAACCTCTGCCGAACTCCTCTGGATGTCACGGATCAGCGTCGTGCTCATCTCCTCCATCGCTTTCACGATTGCCTTTTTCAAAATAACCACCATCTATAGACTCGTCCTCTACTCCTGGTCCGGCTTGGGCGCCTCTTTCGGCCCCTTGTTAATCCTCTCCCTCTATAGAAAATCAATCAATAAATATGGCGCCTTCTCCGGTATCCTCGTCGGCGGATTGGCTGCGGCTATTTGGCCCTATTTCGAACCTAAACTCCCTTGGGATCTCCCCTCTCTAGTCGTCGGCTTCGTCCTCAGTGCCTGCGCGATCGAAGGGGTCTCCTTCCTCATGCGAAAACGACTCCAATTAGACAACGAACCTTAAAAAATTTATGCGACCTTTCCTCCTAATCACAAATGACGATGGCATCAACGCACCAGGGATCAAACACCTCTGGCAGGCCGTCTCCGAATTCGCCGACGTCGCCATCGTCGCCCCTCATGCAGAAAAATCGGGCTCCGGCCTCTCCATCACCTGGACCAAGCCGCTCCATATCCGCCCATTCCACTGGGAGGCCAATACCCCCGCTTGGTCCCTCAATGGCACCCCCGCCGATTGTATCAAAATGGCTCTCTCCGTCCTCCTCGAAAAACGGCCCGATATGATCGTCTCCGGCATCAACCGAGGCTCCAACTCCGGACGGACTGTCCTCTATAGCGGCACCATCGGCGGCGTCATCGAAGGCATCCTAAAGGGAATACCAGGCATCGCTTTCTCCTTCTCCGATTCCGAAGAACCCCCTCTCTCCACTACAAAACCTTACATCTTCCCCCTCATCCAACATTTCCTCAAAAACCCAACCGAGCCGGGCACCCTCCTCAATATCAATTTCCCTTATCACTCCAAAGAATCCATCAAAGGCGTCCGAATGGCCAAACAGGGCAAAAGCTACTGGCGAGAGGCCCCAGATCAAAGAGTCCACCCCAGAGGAGATCCCTACTACTGGCTCGGCGGCGATTGGGGCGCAGTCGACGAAGAACCCAATACCGACGTCTCTCTCCTAGAACAAGGCTACATCGCCGTCGCCCCCATCCATGTCGCCGAACTCACCTGCCATAAAACATATGAAAAATTTAAATACTTCACAGAAACAGATTTAATATTTTAATGCGGTTTTAATTAACTATTCGTTGTGTTATAATTGCCAAGCAATGGCGTTATACACAAGCACTACATGTACTGATAAGTTGGGCGTTCCATCAAAAAATTTCGATGTGATTCTCTGTTTGCCGAAAAACTTCAAAAAAGAAGACGTCATCACGAACGTGGCGTCTGTTTGCCTTCAGGAAATAGAAAAATCTCAACTTGGATGGGGCCATTCGGTCAGAAAATTTTTAGCTAGCAGCCTGACCTACGCCTCTCTGTTAGCTCTTCCGATCGCAACTCTTATGGGAGCCCTTTGGTTTTATCTCGACAAGATCAAAGAGCTCTCCGTTTTATATGACGCCAAAAGTTTGATTTATACAGGCGGCGGCCTCAGCGCTCTCTATCTGGCTGATTTCGCCATTGGCAAACTATTCGGCGTCAGGCCGGCGACGGCCATCGTATTGGCCACTTACGACGTCTATCGGACGGGGGCCAAATATCTCTCCGATCAGGTTCGGGACAGCTACACAAATCATGAATTGAACATGAAAGAGGCGATCCAAAAAAATCGGAAAACGGTCGAAGAGCAGCTTAAAAACGCTTACTTAGGGATCGCTGACGAACTCACTCGGCGCCACAAAGCTGGAAGCCTCTCAAAGGATGATCTCGACGCCCTCAAAACTCATTTTCCTCTCATCAAAAAAGCATTGTTACAAATCGGTCTCACCCTACCTGTAGCGACCGAGATCCTCACTCCTCTGGAACAGGCGGCAAATCTAATTTCTCTTGAGCAAAATCAGCCAAAATCGTAACATAACTGTTCGTTACGAGGGGCGTATAGCTCAGTTGGTAGAGCGCCTGTCTTACACACAGGTGGTCATAGGTTCGAGTCCTTTTGCGCCCAAGCTTTGTATCGACCTCCTTCGCGGGAGTAGTTCAATTGGTTAGAGCGCCGCCCTGTCACGGCGGAAGTTGCGGGTTCGAGCCCCGTCTCCCGCGTTTATTTTTACGGATGTTATGGCTGCAGTACCGCTCTCCAAAAAAATCCTTAAACAGACGCTCAATTTTATCGGAATGGCCTTTGGAGCCGTTTTTGCAGCAGCAGCCCTCCGGATCTTCCTCATTCCCAATGAACTGATTGACGGCGGGGTGATCGGCGTCTCCCTGATCCTGTCGCGGCTCTTCGGCGCCCCTTATTTCTCTTTTTTCCTTTTGATTTTGAATATCCCGTTCATGGTTCTCGCTTACAAATACATCCGGAGATCGTTCGTCCTTTACATGTTCGTAGCCACCGTCATGCTGGCCCTCTTCTACTCTCTCTTGGAAGCCCTCCCCGCTTTCAATGCCGATCCTCTTGAGGCGATCGTCATCGGCGGCGCCATGCTCGGCGCTGGCGCCGGTCTGATCATCAGAAATGGGGGCTGCACCGACGGGACTGAAATTTTGGCGATCTTGATCAATCGGCGAAAAGGGTTCACGGTCGGCCAAGTCATTTTCGTGATCAATATCTTTATCTTCGCGGCGTATGGCTGGATTTTTAACGACTGGCATATCGCTTTGAGATCGCTCATGACCTACATCGTCGCCTTCAAAATGATGGACATCGTGATCGCGGGCCTTGAGGAGCTCAAGTCGGTCTTGATCATGTGTTCTAAACCCGATCATTTGAGCAAAATCATTACGCACGAATTGGGGCTGGGTCTCACCTTCATCAAAGGAAAGGGGGGCTACTCCGGAGAAGACAGAGATATCCTATTCATCATCGTCGAACGATTGGATTTGGCTGAATTGAAGGAGATCGTTCTCCGAGAGGATCCGAGCGCCTTTATCGCGATCGAGAATTTGCATGAGGTGGCCTACGGCAGAACGGCCCAAATCGCGCTCAGGCGAAAAGTCAGACATAAAATGGGCGCAGGGCATTGACATGAGAGAAGAGATCTACCCCGAGGGCTATTTAAAGCCCCATAAACAGATCCACTCGGTTGACGCATGGCGGGTCTTTCGGATCATGGCTGAATTCGTCGACGGGTTTGAAACCATGACTTCCCTTGGCCCCTCAGTGGCCATTTTCGGCTCGACGAATCAAACGCCTCAAGAGACAAAATATTACGATCTGGCCGAAACCATCGCTGAGAAAATTGCCAAGAGAGGCTTCGGCGTCATCACCGGCGGGGGCCCAGGGATCATGGAGAGGGCCAATCGGGGAGCGCAAAACGCGAAGGGAAGATCTTGCGGCCTTTGCATCAAGCTCCCTGCAGAGCCTCGGCCTAATCCCTACATCGACCCAAAATACGAACTCAATTTTCGCTACTTCTTCGTCCGAAAGGTGATGTTCGTCCGTTACGCGCAAGCGTTCGTCGTTCTCCCTGGAGGATTTGGGACGCTCGACGAACTATTCGAAGCGCTCACCTTAATCCAGACGGAAAAAATCCATTTCTTCCCCGTCTACTTGGTCGGCAAAAACTACTGGAAGGGCCTACTCGATTGGATCAAAGAGACGGTTCTTGCCCAGGGAAACATCAAACCGTCCGATTTTCAGTTAATCCATTTGGCAGATGACCCAGATGAGATCGCAGAGGGGATCGAAAAACACTATAGAAAAACTAAGTCATTAGAGAACTTCTAACTGACGGAGATATTCGCCGTATTCGTTTTTATTGTACCGGTCTGCAAGCAAAAAGAGCTGCCGCCGATCGATATACCCTTTCCGATAGGCAATTTCCTCAATACAAGAAATTTTGATCCCCTGCCTTTCTTGAATGGCCTGTACAAACGAGGCCGCTTTATGAAACGCATCAAAGGTTCCCGTATCAAGCCAAGACATGCCCCCTCCCCAACAACCTCACGGTTAACTCCCCTTGCTCCAAATAGACCCGATTGACATCCGTGATCTCCAGCTCGCCTCGGGCCGATGGCTTTAAACGACGCGCAATATCGACCACTTCAGGTCCGTAAAAATAGAGACCGGGTACAGCGTAGGGCGATTTGGGCAGCAAAGGCTTCTCCTCAATTCCCAAAACACGCATCCTCTCATCAAAATGGACTACCCCGTAACGGTTTGGGTCTCTCACCTGATAGCCAAAAATCAATCCGCCAGATTCAAGCGCCGCCCCTTCTTGTAAAATGTCGGGAAGGCCGTGCCCATAAAAGATATTGTCGCCCAAGATCAGGGCAACCGGTTCTTTTCCCACAAACTCTGCTCCAATCACAAAAGCCTGAGCCAGGCCGCCCGGCTCAGGCTGCACTCTGTACTGAAACTCCACTCCAAGCTGCGAGCCGTCCCCCAGTAATTTATCAAAACGGGGGGTGTCCTCAGGTGTGGAAATAATCAGAATCTCCCGAATCCCCGCTTGCATGAGGACAGAGAGGGGATAATAGATCATCGGTTTATCGTAAATAGGGAGAAGCTGTTTAGAGAGCGCCATCGTCGCCGGATAGAGGCGGGTTCCACTCCCTCCCGCCAAAATAATCCCCTTCATAAATGCGTCCGCTCAACGGGTAAAATGACAGCCTTCAGCAAGGAGATGATCGATATAATTAATCGTGTAATCATTCGCTAAAAATTTCTTGTCTTCCAGCATGTATTGATGAAACGGAATCGTCGTATGGACGCCCGCAATATGAAACTCGCGAAGGGCCCGTTTCGCGTGACAAATCGCCTCTTCGCGAGTGCGCCCTTTAACGATGAGTTTCGCAATCATCGAGTCGTAATTGGGGGGGATCCGGTACCCTCCGTAACAGGCGCTATCGACTCGCACATGGGGTCCTCCAGGGGGAATATAATGCTCCAACTGGCCAGGCGATGGGGCAAATTGGTTCAGCGGATTTTCAGCGTTGATCCGAAATTCAAAAATATGCCCTCGAAACTCGATCTCCTTCTGCTTGAGGTTCAGCTTCTCCCCTTGTGCGATTTTGATCTGGCGCTGCACTAAATCAATCCCTGTCAATTCCTCGGTCACCGTATGCTCAACTTGAATCCGGGTATTGACCTCCATGAAATAAAACTCCCCCTGCTCGTCTAACAAAAATTCAACAGTCCCGACAGAGTGATACTTGGCGGCTTTGACAATGTTCACGGCGCACTCACCCATTTTTTTCCGCAGGCTCTCCCCTACCTTCGGACTCGGAGCCTCTTCAATCAGTTTTTGACGCCGCCGCTGAATGGTGCAATCCCGTTCGCCTAAATAGACGTATTGGCCATGCTTATCGCCCATGACCTGCACTTCGACGTGCCGAGGATTGACAATCATTTTTTCTAAATAGACGTCGGGATTATGGAAGCTCGCCCCTGCCTCCGCTCTCGCAGCCATAAATTTTTTAACAAAATCGTCCTCAGAATAGGCGATCCGAATCCCCTTGCCTCCGCCGCCAGCTACCGCTTTGATAAAAATAGGAAATCCAAATCTACGGGCCTCTTTTAACCCCTTCTCCACATCTGAAACAATCCCCTCCGAACCGGGAATTACGGGACATTTCACGCTCTTGGCGGTCGCCTTCGCTGCAGCCTTATCGCCCAAAGCGGCGATTGCATGGGAGGAGGGGCCGATAAAATTGAGGCCGCAGCTCTCGCAAATAGAGGCAAAGTTGGCGTTCTCACTCAAAAATCCATAACCAGGATGAACCGCATCGGCATGGGTAATCTCGCAGGCAGCGATTAAATTGGCGATTTTTAAATAGGATTTATTGGAGGGGGGCTCTCCAATACAAATCGCCTCATCGGCGTGGTGGACATGCATCGCCTCAGCATCGGCTTCGGAATAGACAGCCACCGTCGACAAGCCGAGATCGTGACAGGCTCTGATAATCCGAACGGCGATTTCGCCTCTGTTGGCTACAAGTACTTTTTTCATTCGGTGATTCGCAAAAGCCTGGTTCCAAATTCTACAGCCTCGCCGTTCTCTGCTAAAATTTCGGCCACTGTCCCGCTGACGCCAGCCTTCACTTCGTTCATTACTTTCATCGCTTCGACAATGCAAACGACCGTCTCCTCACCCACTCGATCCCCCACCTTCACAAAAGAGGGCTGATCGGGCGCAGGGGATGAGTAATAAGTCCCAACCATCGGAGACGTCACGTAAGTGCCTGACGAGTCTCCTCTCACAGAACCTCCCCGCTCCCCCAACATCGGAACCTCCGATTGAAAAGCCGATTCGGTCTCCGCAGCCGTCACGCGAGGCCTTAGCGTAGGCGGATGGATCGACTCTTTTTCGAGGTGGAGTTCAAAATCCCCTTTTTTATAGACGAGCTTACGCAACTTGCTCGCCTCAAGGCAAGTCATCAAATCTTTTATTTGATCAATATCCATTTAAACTCGCTGTATATAATCGTTGGTCTGGGTGTCGACTTTAATCACATCGCCGCTTTCAATAAATAGAGGCACATCGATTTTTGCCCCTGTTTCCAAGACAGCCCTCTTCGTCGATCGATCAGCAGATTCAGACCCTTCTGTTTTAACGACCATGATTTCCAAAAACTGAGGCAGCTCGATTGCGAAAATCATCTCCCCATAAAACATCGCCTTGACCTGAATCCCTTCCTTAAGATAGTGAACCTTCTCCGCGAGAATCGTCGAGGGAACCGGGATCTGTTCGAGATTGCCGACATCGAGAAATAGATATTCTTTCCCTTCCGGATAGAGAAACTCTAAATTTCTCTCTAAAAGAGAAACCTCCTGAACCGTCTGATCCAGCTTGAAATTCTTTTCAATCGTCTCGTCGGTGATCAAATTGCGAAGTTTCGTCTTTACAAACGGCGTCCCCTTCGCAACGGTCACTTTCACACTCGATTCAACACGAAAAATCTTCCCGTCGATATTGAGCGTCATTCCAGGAGTGATCTGGTTGGCTGTCGTCATTTTCTCACAATCCGTTTTAATTCACTGAGGTCGGAAATCGCATAGTGAACCCACTGATCCGTCTTCCCAACCCGTCCCCGTCCCCAACGCATATGAACCGTCGTGATCCCCAGCTCAAAAGCGGGGAGGAGATCCATTGCAACCCGATCTCCGCAGACCATCACATCGCACGGCGACAGAGAAAATTCCTCAAGCAACCTCCGATAAAAGGGTTTCTTGATAGAATCCTCAGGGACAGCTATGTTACTAAAAATCGTCTTATCAATACCAGCTTTTTCGAGCTTTTCCATCTGAAAAGGGGGATGGCCGCCTGTCACTAGGGCCAAAGTATCCGTTTGAGCCAGCGTCTTCAAAATTTCCTTAGCATGGGGCGTCGTCGGAATCGAAAAACCCTCCGGCAGAGGCCGAACCATCTCTCGAAGAGCCCCCTCAATCAACGATGAGCGGGCGCCCCTCTTAGCTAAAAATTGAACCAAGGCGTCCTTCGACTTCAGCGCCTGAGCATTGATGGCCAGCAGCTCGGCATAGGCTGTTTCAAAATCGGGAACAACGAGCCCCCCCGCTACGAACCCCTTCAGGCACTCCCTCAACTTAAAAGGGGTCACTGCACCTGAAGTATCGATCAAAGTGTCGTCCAGATCAAAGATGATCAACAATTTTCATTAACTCCTGCGCTAATTTTTTTGAATCGTGCCGGATTAAATTGCGCCGGATCAAATCCCTTTTGGGTTCTTCCGCCAGTTTACCTAAGAGATCTGCCGAAATCAACCGGTCGTCATCGATGTCATTTTCGACCAGTTCTCCCTCTTCAGCATAGACGTCGATCAATTCTTTGGTCGGCTTCTGGGCATTAATCAAAACATAATCAAACACATCTTTGCCTAAATACCGGACAAGCTCCTTTAAGTAATGGGAAGTTTTGAATCCTGTCGTTTGCCCTTTCCGGTTCATTAAATTAACGACGTAGACTTTTTTGGCGTCGCTCCGAGCAATCGCCTCAGAGACCCCTTCGACCAGCAAATTGGGAATGAGGGAAGTGTGGAGCCCTCCTGGGCCGACGACGATCAGATCGGCATTTTGAATCTCTTCGATGACCCGCGGATTCACCTTAGGGAACGGTTCGAGAAACATCGTTTTATACCCCTGATCGATCTCCTGCGATAGATAGACCTCTTTTTCCCCCTCGAGGATCCGCCGGTTGTTCAGAACCATCTTCAGCCGGACCTGGTGGGTCGTTACCGGGATGACCTTTCCCTTGATATAGAGAATTTTCCCCGCCTCTTCAACCGCCTTCTCGAAGCTGCCCGTCACTTTTTCCAGAGCTGAAAGGAGCAAATTGCCGAAGGAATGACCTCCCAATCCCCCATTTTCAAAACGGTAATTCATTAAAGAGCGCATCAACCGGCTCGAATTAGACAAAGCGACCAGGCACTGCCGGACGTCTCCCGGAGGCAAAACCCCCAGCTCATCGCGGAGAATCCCCGTACTCCCTCCGTCGTCTGCCATTGAAACAATCGCCGTCAAATCGAGCGGATATTTTTTCAAACCTCTTAAAATGACGAAATTCCCGGTACCCCCTCCGACTACGACCACTTTTTTCACAGACGCACGATTCATAGACAATTTCGCAAGTTTTCAATCGCTTTTTTGAGATCGGGTTGGCTAAAGAGAAAATGACCGCTGACCAAAACGTTCGCTCCCGCCTCCACGCAAGCCCGTCCGGTCTCTGTGTTGATGCCGCCGTCTACCTGAATATCGAAAGGCGGCAAGGAGAGCCCCGGCCGAATCAGCCCGCCCTGCCGGATTCCGTGCCGATCACAGTACTGCCGAGCCAGCTCGACTTTTTCAAGCACTTCGGGCATAAATTTTTGTCCGCCGAAACCGGGACTCACTGTCATGAGCAAAATCAGATCGCATTTTTCAAGATATGGGGGAATCATTGAAAAAGAGGTTTCAGGGCGGAAAGCGAGCCCCGCCTTTTTGCCGCACCGCCGAATGAAGGCAAGGGTCTCGTCCACATCCTCGGTCGCCTCAAAATGAAACGTGATCCGATCGGCCCCTGACTGAGCCAGCGCTTCGATATAGTCGAACGGGTTATAAACCATGATATGCACATCAAGGAAAAGAGAGGTCGCTTTCCGGATTGCGGCAAGAGCGCGCGGACCTAAAGTCAAGTTGGGAACAAAATGGCCATCCATGATATCGACATGGATCCCATCGGCCGCCGCCCGTTCGAGCCGCTTTGCCTCATCAGCGAGCCTTCCGAAATCTCCAGAGAGGATTGAGGGACATATTTGGATCGGAAATTTTTCCATATTTCCATTATCTTAGAGAAAGAATCGATTAAATTCGACCAGAAACTGATCCTGCTCTTCTTTCACATCGGACGCCAGCATGTACCCAATAAACGGACTTTCATGGACGTCGAGGGAAAATGAGACGAGTTTTTGTGTAGGAAGAGAAAATTCGGCATGCCGTTTTTTCTTGGGTGCCGCCACATAAATTCCATGACTGTCTTGCCGCTTCTGCATCGCATCGACTTTGACCGCCTGCGCGAGCGTCAAAAAGAACTGTTTCAGCGGCTCAGTCTCTAAGCTGCTCCGCATTTCAATCGGGACGATCGCATAGAAGAATTTTTCGATTAAGATCGGATCAGCGCTTCGCCCTAAAGCCCTCTTTAGGGCGTTGAGCGACTCTCCCAGTTTATAGATCATCCCGCCATTGTAATCGCGCACTGGCCCCAAAATGCGGCTCACTTGAGTCAACACAAATTCGCGGGCCTTATACAGATCGACCGAATGATCCGAGCGGAGAAAAGGATCCCCCGCGATCACCGTCCGGAACACGGTCGCCTCTTTGACATACTTGCGCCGTAAATGACCCACCCGTCGAATCCGGTCGGGGATATACTTCAACTCACTTTTTTGCGCGCTGAAAATCTCCTGCACGCTCGGCTCTTTCTCTGAGACCACCCTGAGTAAAATCACGGTAAAACAAAGATCGCTCCCCTTTTGCTCATCGAAAGAGATGGTGATCTGAGGCATATCGCCGACAAAGCGGAGCTGTCTTGAAAGGGCCATGATGTTCCGGAGCACCTCTTCTTCGTTGCGCGGCATGAAAATCGGATGGGCAAGCTGTTCGATGTGCCTTTTAATCTGATCGGGAAGAGACACTTTCAAAAGCTGGATCTCTTCCAAACTGAAATCGGATCCGTCTCTCTTTTCGATCTCGAGATACAGAGTCTGGATCGCATCTTCATTCCGATCGACAAACGCCGACCCGTCGACCAGGCGGATCGACGCGAGATTTTTTTGAATAGCCGAAATCAAGTGATTGGTTTCAAATACTTCATGCTCGCGAAGAAAATTAAGAGCGGTTAAGACGCCCAATACCGGCCTCTCTTTTTGCGTGGAAGCGGTCAGTTTCGCTTTGAGGAATTTGAAAATGACATGCCTTTTATTCGGATAGACCTGGACATTTTGCTGGATGAATTTTCGGAGCGAATGCAAATTAGAGATGATTCGGCTGATGTGGTGGTAATCGCGCAGCGTTTTAAAATCGTCCCGGACACAGACGAGAAAATGTTGCATCTGAGAAAAAATCCCCTGATCAAAATCCTTCGAGTGGCTCTGGATCAGCGAGCCGATTTTCTCTTGAATCATCGCCGTCTTTCCATCAGTAGAGAGTCCCTTGAATTCAAGGATGCGGCGCGCATGGTAATTGGAGACGACCCCGAGCCGGATCTCCGTCTCGATCGGATGCAAATTGCGGCGAGCCGCCTCTACGTCCTGCGCGCTCTTGAGATGGATCACCATTTCCGCGACAGAGAGGAGATCGTCCGAAAGGTGCGGCAGCCGGACGTCAGAGGCGAAGAAAAGCTCGACGTTCACCCGTTTTTGCGGCAAAAGCCATCGGCTGATCATGTCGTAGAAGAAGTTGCAGGCGTTCAGCCGATATTTGCAGAGCAGCAGCACCGAGAGGGCGCACGGCGCTTTCGTCAGATCAGACCAACAGATTAACGGGAGCATGTCTGCGAACCTCGCCCTTTGCGCAGGGAGACCATGGCCCCCTTCTTCGAGAAGATCTGCCGGCACCAAACGGCGGATCAGATCCTGCGCCCCATCCCGGTAATATTCAGCTTCGATATAAGGACAACTGAATTGAAACTCAAATTCTAATTGCTCTTCTAACTGTGCAAACATTGACTAACCTCTTTTTTTCCGCGTAACTGGATAAAAAATTGACCCGACGCCAGAAATTTTCAATCTAGCGAATATATTTAAAAAAAATAAAGGAGAAAGTTTATTTTACAAATTTTCTGAGTTTGTTGAACAGATGATTCTTTCGCAAAAGGCACTCTCAGAGAGAGGGTTGCGTAGAGAAAAGCGGTTCAAATTATTTTTGATAAATTAAAACAAACTGTTCTTTTTATGTTATACTGCGGCCACCCCAAAAGTGTGAATTTGGGGTGGCCGCAGTATATCTAAATACGGGCATTAAAGGAGAGGACGCCACTGATAAATTGCGTGGCGTTTCTTCCCGCCAGCGCACCCCAGACGCCGAAGAGAAAGCCCAAATTTTCGTTGAGATTATACTCGATCGCAGGAGCTATGCTAAATTGCTCGACGGAGAGACTCGAGACCGAACCAATCGACTCCTCGTCCAGATCGCCTGCCTGGCCGCAAAAGCGGTTTTTATCCGTATGCTGATAGATGAGATCGCAAGCAAAAGCCCACCGTTGATCCAAATTGTACTGGATGGCCCCATCTACTAAAAGTACATTCCCTGGATAGACCGTCCCCCGCGTGCTGCTGACGCCCCCATATGTATTGATCCCTTTGACGCCAACAGGAATTCCAAACCGATAAGAACTCGAAAGACGCCACTCCAAATAGTGCGTTCCGTAAATATGCAACAGCTGGCCCAACGTCAAAATCGGCCCAGGCGCCCAATTGCCGGAGCCTCCGATATCTGTCTGCAGTCTGTTGGCACTCAACTGCTGATATTTGCCACTGGGGATATTCACCCCAAGCCCTAGCTTAATCGAAGGCCAAGGATCGGTTGTTTTGGCATCGAGCCACTGGAAATTAAGGACGATCGGCAAATCGCCCAATGTAGAGGTTCCAACTCCTTGCGTATGTTTGTAATGCATCTGGGGCGTCAATTGGAAATCACATGCATCACAAATTCCCACCTTCACGGGAAGCCGGAAATTCAAATGATAAAAATTGGGTTGATTCTCGACGTGCCAATCAGAGGTAAAAATTCCCGTATCCGCTGTGAAAAAAAGATAGGGTTGAATGTTGACTCTGCCCGCACGGAGAGTGTTTGCTGAAGGGGCGATCAGGGGGCCTGTAAACCAGGGTTTAAAACCCTCTTGTGCGGAGATCCGATGAGTCTCTTCCTCATCTGCCGCTAAAGCGCCGATGAGTAAAAGAAAAACAACTGCATGAAATCTTATAACCACTCCACCGCACCGGTGGCGAGATTATAGTATGCCGCACGCACAATGATTTTCTTTTCTTGGACTAATTTTTTGATCACTCTAGATTCGAGCAAATACTCTCTCATTCGAACCGCGTTATTTTTAACCGCTCTAGCCAGGAGATCGTCTGGGCCGCTCTGTCTCGCCTCACCCACTGCTGGCTCGATCAGTTTTGCAATCGATTCGATATCTTTGGTTTGCCCAGTGACGACCGCTTGGACGGCGCCGCACCGTTCATGACCCATTACGACCACACAAGCCGCCCCTAGATAGAGCGCCGCGTAGTCGACGCTATCAATTTCTAAAGGCCCTATGACGTTTCCTGCCACTCGGACGACAAATAAATCGCCTATCCCTTGATCGAACAGAATCTCTGGAGAGACCCTCGAATCGGAACACCCCACAATAATAGCAAATGGAGATTGGTTAGCCACAATGGCCATCCGCCGTTCCGAATCGCGATCCGGGTGTTCGAGCTCATCTCGAACATAGCGCCCGTTCCCCTCTCGCAGTCGCTGAAGCGCTTGTTCAGGAGACACATTTCCTCCATAGATTACAGATAAAACAAAACTCAAAATAAAAATTAACCACATGCCATCCCTCTTTTGAATTCCTATTACATGTATACCGCGGCCACCCCAAATTCACACTTTTGGGGTGGCCGCAGTATACCAATCCGGAGCATATTTACGAAACCACCATTCCAGTGTCAGCAGGGAAAAGAGGCGCGTTGCGTGATGGCGCCGTCCAAAAATGGCGCCAGGGCGAAAAATGCGCCTCTTCTCCAGGCTCCTAAGCGCGTCATCTAAGAGGGGCTTTAACTCGCCCGCCATCCACTCTTTCAGCGGGATTACAAACCCCCATTTAGGCCTTTGGACGATTTCAGCAGGGAGAAGCCCTTTGCCTGCCAATTTCTTAAGGAGGTATTTTCCCATTTTAAACCGGGCAGGCAGACGGGCTGCAAATTCGGCAAGCCGGTGATCTAAGTAGGGGACGCGAGCCTCGAGCGAGTGGCTCATGGTCGCCCGATCGACTTTGGTTAAAAGATCATCGGGGAGCCAAAGGTTTTGATCGATGTGGAGCATCTGATCCAAATACTCATCGGAATCGCAAGCGAAATAATGGAGCTCTGCAAGCGCCTCAAGTCCTGGTCCGATCAATGCTGGGGAGAGGAGGGAGCGGTGGGTCTCGCTGTCGAATAAGTTGGGAATGGTCGTATATCTCCTCGAAAGGGGGCGAGACATCGCCTTCACAAGCCGGTTTTTTCGCAATTTCTCTGGCATAAACCGATGGAAAGGGGCATAAAATCTTCCCCATTTTGCAGAAATGGGGGCCTCTTGCAGCCTTTTCGCATAATTGCTGTAGCCGGCAAAGATCTCATCGGCCCCCTCTCCAGAGAGGACCACTTTGACATGCCGGGCCGTCATCTCCGAGAGGAGTAGAGTCGGAAGCGCCGCCTGATCGCCGAATGGCTCATCAAAGGCGCCGATCGCTCGAAGAAGATCGTTCGGCTGGATGATGAGAGGATAGAACTCAGCGCCTAAATACTCTGCCACGCGGGCGGCGTGGGAATGCTCACTATGGCCATGCTCCAAACCGATGGTGAATAGTTTGATCGGTTGGCGGCACTCCGATTGCATGAGGGCGGCGATGAGAGATGAATCGAGCCCTCCGCTGACAAAGGCGCCGAGGGGGACGTCGGCCATCAACATCGAGGAGACAGAGCGGCGGAGCTCTGTCTCGAGCTGAGCCAGCGCTGCCGGTTCATCTAGCTCAGACTTCGGAAGGTAGCTCGGAGTCCAGTAGCGCCTCTTTTCAAGACGGCCCTCTTTAAATCTCAGAAAATGGGCGGAGGGGAGTTTTTGAATCTGTTGAAACATCGTGAACGGAGCCGGAATATACTGGCACTCCAGATAGAGTCCGATCGCCTTGGGATCGATCTCGCGCGAAACGGCGGGGTGAACCAGGAGCGCTTTGAGCTCAGAGCCGAATAGGAGCCGTCCGTTTTGGTGGGAGATATAGAGCGGTTTCACTCCAAAATGATCGCGTGCAAGCAAGAGCGACTCTCCGTCCCAAAAAGCAAAGGCAAACATCCCCTGAAGACGGGGGAGGATCTCTTCGCCCCATTCAATGAGGGCATGGAGGAGCGCCTCCGTGTCCCCTTCCGTCTGAAAAACGTGGCCCAAGGCTGTAAGTTCGATGCGGAGTTCTTTGAAATTGTAGAGCTCTCCATTATAGGCAAGGACGTATCTGCCGTGAACCATTGGCTGGGAACTTCCATTCAGATCGATGATCGAGAGGCGCCGGTGGCCAAGGGCCACGGATCCTTGGTAAAAATATCCGGAGGCGTCGGGTCCCCGATGAGCCAAGACCCCGGTCATCTGCTCCAAAACCTCTCTTCCACAAGGGCGTGGATCTACCCAACCAGTCAATCCGCACATTTGGAACATAAGCATCTACGGCTATTGAATATTCGTCTAGACAAAAAGAGGGCTAAAGAGATACCCTGATAGTCTCAACTGAGTTGGATTATGCCGTTTCCCGTCCCCGAATATCAAAACCACGAAGAATTCCAAAACCGGTCCCGTAAACTAGACGAAATACGGAGCCTCGGAATCGATCCCTACCCTCCAAAATTCGTCCATACAAAAAAGACGGCGCAGATCTTCCTCGAATCTGAAGAAAAAGAGGTGGGCCACCACGATGATGCGGCGGCTGGGAATACAGAATTAGTATTCGTGTCGGGACGGCTCGTTTTGTTTCGCGCCATGGGGAAAAACGCCTTTGCCCACATTCAAGATGAGACGGGGCGCATCCAAATCATGTGCAACCGCGATTTAACCGAGGTGCAAGGCCTTGCGAGGATCGAAGAGATCACCCCGCTCAAATTCATCGAGAAGAAACTCGATCTGGGGGACATCATCGGCGTCGAAGGGCACCTCTTTAAAACACAAAAAGGGGAGTTGACGATCTTCGCAAAAAAGGTGACGCTCCTTTGCAAATCGCTCCTCCCCCTCCCCGATAAACATTCGGGGTTGGTAGATAAAGGCGTCCGGTACCGGAAACGGTGGCTCGATCTGATCACTCATCCAGATTCCATGGAGCGGTTCAGAACCCGCTCCCGCATTTTGCTCGCAATTCGCGGGTATCTCGAAGAGCGGGAATTCGAAGAGGTCGAAACCCCAGTTTTACAAAATACCTATGGAGGGGCGCAGGCAAGGCCGTTCACAACCCATTTGAATGCTTTGAAACAGGATATGTTCTTGAGGATCAGTTTGGAAATCCCTCTCAAAGAGCTGATCGTCGGCGGCATGCAGAAAATCTACGAGATCGGCAAGGTGTTCAGAAATGAGGGGATCGACCGGACGCATAACCCGGAGTTCACGATGCTCGAGGCCTACGCGGCAGGTTGGGACTACCAGGATATGATGGACTTTACTGAAGGGCTCTTCGAAGCGGTAGCTTTAAGTCTCTTCGGCGACACCAAAGTGCGGCTGACGCCAGAGGGAGAGGGGGTCGCCTATGTGATCGACCTCAAGGCCCCTTGGAAACGGATGAGCATGAAAGAGGCGATTCAGGTGTATGGGCATTTGAATGTCGATAAAATGTCGGAACAAGAGATGAGAGCCCGCTTGCTCCAAGAGACCCATATCGATCCGAAAGGGGTTCGCCAGGCTCCAAGGGGCGCCCTGATCGCCAGGCTCTTCGAAGAGTTCGCAGAGCCGCATCTGATCCAGCCTCATCACATCATTGACCATCCAATCGAAACAACTCCCCTGTGCAAACCCCACCGCGATCCCCGCCTGCGCAAAGAGGGGTTTGTAGAGCGGTTCGAGAGCTTTATTTTGGGTCGAGAAATGTGCAACTCCTACACCGAGCTCAATGATCCCGAATTGCAGAGAAAGCTGCTCGTTGAACAGGGAGAAAAAAAAGAACAGGGGGACGCAGAGGCCAACCCATTAGACGAAGAATTCATCGAGGCGATCTGCCAAGGGATGCCGCCCACGGGAGGCGTAGGGATTGGGATCGACCGATTGGCGATGCTCTTTACCAATGGAGAGTCTATCCGAGATGTTCTCTTTTTTCCCCTGATGCGCGCGGAAGAGTAGCTGAGTAACTTTCTAGGCCTTGCCGTTTTTTTGCAATGGTCGAATTGGGTCTGTCGGCTAAGATCCTCGCTATCGCCTCGTCCACAGTCATATTGCAATATTTCATTAAATATGCCGCGACGATCATTGCCGATCGCCCTTGGCCCGCTTTGCAATGGACATAGAGGTTTCTCCCCGCATCTAATTCAGCGCGGATGTACTCCGCCCCTTCATCGAGCTGCCCGGTGGTGAGGATCGCGTGGTCTTCTACATCCATCCCTTTATACTTGACGCCGAGCGTCCCCCAATCGGTCGCAGAATAAGGGAGCGATAGTCCGAGCGGCCTCCTCTCCCAAGGTTCGTTCATCGAAAGGACCGAGTTCACCTCTTTCTCTCGGACAAGACGTTCGCCTTCGAATTTGAGGCCATTCGGGAGCGCCCCGAGAAACAATTTATGTGTGTGATGTGCGTGCCGGATCTCGCTATCATTGGTGGTAAAGAGCCGCTTAATCGCCCCTAATTCAAAGAAAAGTTGGTTCCGCGCGTCTTGATGCAACACCACCATGGCCACATTCATCAATAACGTGAACGCCGCCACAGCCACCATTGTAATCAACACAGCCGTCCATCCAACCGGATTGAAAGCGAGCAGCACCGATCCGGTAATCAGCAACGCCACAAAAGGGAGGTTCCGGAGGATGAATGACTTTCCTAACCCCTCGCCAAGAGCCTCCACTTTGGGCTGTATATTAAAATATTGATTTTTCGGGACAGGCGCAGTCACTATAAATTCCTTTTCCTAGAAATTATAATAACTTATAAATAATTTGTAAATAAAACAAATTATTTAAAATCTAAAACAAAATTACATCCATGCTCCGTGAGGCAAACCAGAGAATCATCCCCTTTTTTGAGGAAGTTAGCCTGAGCCAAGTGCTTAATGATATTTTTAACCATGGTCTCTTTGTGACCGAGGGCTTTAGCCACTCCCCTATAATCGATTAAGGCGTGCGGATCGCCGCCCGCCAGGGCCGTTTCGTAGAGTTTGATCAAAAACCGTTCGTCAGGGGTCGATTTAGACTTCATTTTTTCTTTAACCTCGCTCCTTGGGGGGTGTCTTCAATGAGGTATCCTCGGCCATGGATGGCGTCGCGCATTTCATCGCTGAGGATCCAATTTTTTTCTTTACGAGCCCTCTCCCTCTCATCTAAACACCGAAGGAGTTCTGGCGGGATAATCTCCTCTTTTGGGCTTAAAGGGAGTACTCCAAAAACACGGTCCCAGGCTCCTAAAAGCTGCAAAGCCGCCTCAGCCTCTCCCTTGCCAAACCGGTCTTCATCGCAAAGAGTGTTGAGTTCGCGGATCAGATCGAAAAGGGCGGCGAGGGCAGCTGAGAGGTTGAGATCGTCGGCAAGAGCGGCTCTAAATCGGGCGTCTGCCTTTGTGAGAACCTCCGAACTCGGCCGCTCCGTCCGGATCGAGCGGAGGCGGAGGACGAGATCTTCGATCCGCTGCAGACTCGAGCGGGCGGCGTCGAGGCCCGCAAAGGTAAAATTGAGCTGCGTCCGATAATGGGTCGAAAGGAGAAGGTAGCGCACTTCAGATCCGGTGTACCCTTTTTTGAGAAGATCGCGCAGGGTATAAAAATTGCCGAGACTCTTCGACATTTTTTTATGATCGACGAGGAGATGCTCCACGTGAACCCAGTGGAGGACAAAACGGTGGCCGGAGCAGCATTCCGATTGGGCGATTTCATTCTCGTGATGGGGAAACATGTTATCGACGCCGCCGCAGTGAATATCGATCGTTTTGCCAAGGAGCTGAGTGGCCATAGCAGAGCATTCGATGTGCCAGCCCGGCCTCCCCAGACCAAAGGGGCTCTCCCAATAGATCTCTCCATCCCGTTCGGGATCATACGCCTTCCAGAGGACGAAATCGGCGATGTTGTCTTTGTCGTATTCATCGGCCTCGTTATCGCCCGATGCGTTGATCTTCAACTCTGAGAGATTGAGATGGGAGAGTTTCCCATATTCGGGAAATTTCCGGATGGAAAAATAGATGCTCCCATTGGAGCTCTTATAGGCGAAACCCTTGGCGATCAGAGTCTGAATCATGCCGATCATTTGAGGAATATAATCAGTAGCCGCCGGATAGTGTTCCGCCTTTTCGATATGAAGCGCCTCCAAATCTTCGAAAAAAGCCCTCCGAAACGGTTCGGTATACTGTTTGAGGGGCGCCCGATTGCGGATGGCTCCTCGGATCGTCTTGTCGTCGATATCGGTGATATTCATCGCCTGCTCGATACCGAATCCAAAATACTGGATGGTTCGCCTCAAAACATCTTCAAAAACATAGGTGCGGAAATTGCCGATATGGGCAAAATCGTAAATGGTAGGCCCGCAAGTGTACATCTTGATCTTCCCTTGATGGGGGCGGATCTCCTCTTTTTCACGCGTCTCTGTATTGTATAATTTTAGCATAGGGCCTGCAAAGTGCGATAATCGGTTTTCCCCGCTCCCATCAGAGGGATCTCTTCGACATGTTGAACGGCGTGGATTTTGACGAGATTACTGAAACCTACCTGTTGGAGGATTTGATTGATCTCCTCCTTTTCGATCGAGATCGTCGCGAATAAAATCAGCCTCGCCCTCCCCTCTTCCCGCTCATCGGCGCAAAGGGCGAGCGACGGGACATCAGGAGAGATCCGCTTTTCTTGAATGAGATGTTTGACAAGGGCCTCTTCAATCGCACCGAGGCTGATCATCTCTCCGCCGATTTTGGTGAACCGTTTCATCCGCCCCGATAAAATCAGGCATTCATCTTGATCCAAATGGCCCAAATCGCCCGTCCGATACCACTGTTTCCCATCAATTTCAATAAAGGGGGTGCGCGGGTTGCCGAGGTAGCCGCTAAAGACATTGGGGCCTCGGACACAGATCTCGCCGTCGCCCCCTTTTGGGAGAGGCTCAAGCGTCTCGGGATGGATTGTGATCAGTTCGATATCAGGGGCCAAGCGGCCCACTCCTCTAGGGGGCATGTTCGGGCGATTGAGGGTCAAAATCGGCGAGCATTCGGTGATCCCATACCCTTCGACTAATTTACCGCTCTTCAGCGCCTTGACCCTCACAAAGAGCTCTTCGGGAGCTTTTTCCGCGCCAGAGATAAAGAGACGGACAGTCCTCAACTGCTCGCTCTTCGCCGCATGGAAAAGGCCTTTAATGAAGCTAGGGGCGCCGCAGAAGAGGGTCACTTTCCACCGCTCGATCCCCTCAGCAAGAGCAAAGCTATCGGTGGGGTCGGGATAGAAAGCCACTTTGATCCCGCCCAAGATCGGGAAGAGCCCCGCTACAGAAAAACCAAACGAATGGAACGGAGGCAAAATCCCATAGAGCACATCTTGAGGATTGAGTTCAATGCACTGCATGGCCGAGCGCTGGTTGGTCACGATATTCCGATGGGAGAGGGGCACCCCCTTAGGCGCCGCCTCAGTGCCGCTCGTAAAAAGGATGACGCACGGATCCTTTTCATCGATCCGATCGAGGCGCATCGCCCTGAGAACATAAGAGGGCGTAGAGAGGGATAAAAAAAGGCCGCGGAGCTTCATTTGAAGGGTGAGCTTTTTCCGGATCTCTTCGATCCCAACGAGCTGGCTCAAGCAGGTTCCGAATTGGACATTGGCAAGCCGCTGTAAAAACCGCTCGGATGTGACAATTCTTGAACTCCCGCTGATCTTCATCATCTCTTCCAGATAGCGAGAACCGAGAGTCCAATTCAGCATCACCGGAGTCTTCCCTGCAAATTGGAGAGCGAGGATCACAATATAGGCCCCCGCCGATGCAGGGAGCATGACCGCCACCCGCTCCTCATCCCACGTCCGGAACGCCTGCGCCAGGACAAGGACAGCCTTTTTCATCCTCTTGTAGCTCAAAACGGAAACGAGATCGTCCCCGCACGCCGCATAGCCGCCCATCCGCTCGCAAGAGTTGAGAAACGCCTCCGGAATCGTCCTCCCCAACGGGAGCGCCGGAGGCAATCGCCCTTTCTCTTTAGGCCAGGTAAAGCTCGAAGGGGGGCCTCTTTGCGTACGGGCCTCAGCGCCCCCCTCCGCGATCTCTAAAATCGACTCAACCGATTCGAGATCCTCCGGATGGAGCTCGCCGACATCAAAATTTTTTGCCAAGTAAGCGATAAATTCGGCGATGTTGAGCGAGTCCATGCCAAGATCGTAGGCAAGGCTCATCTCAGGCTGAACCTCGAGATCTGGTTTGTCGAGGATCTTCCGAATCTGATGGGTGATCTTGCGACGGGTCTCTTCGGAAATAGCCACTCCGTTAGAACCCCGTTTTTTATCAGGCCGGTGAACCTCAGGCAACTCCTCGCGCCACCGGCTGTAGGAGACAAGCGTGAGCGGCTCCCGCTCCGAAATATTCCCCTGATCATCCGGATAGCGGTTATACCAGCCCTCCAAGTAGCGGTTTAACTCGATCCGCGACCCGTTTTCGCGCGGCATACCCGCCGGATTCGGCTCAATTTCAATGAGGACTTTTCTCCTCGGCGTAAAAAAAATAAGGTTCTTGAGAATCACTTTCAGAGCGTGCGCAATCGTCGGCCCCAATTCTGGAGACCGTCCGATCAGCGCCCTTGAAAAACTACTCCCCCATAGTCCTGTCGTCCGAATCAAAACGACATTCGCCTCCGGACATTCTCTCAAAAGCTCATGAGCGCCGGAAGAGCCCCCAAGGAGCTCTTTTTTTGTCGTCTTCAATCTTCCCGCGGGATAGACAATGAAATTCTCACCCCTCTTTAAGCCCGCCGCAATCTCCCCGATCGACTTTTCGGCCTGCTTCACCTTGTACTCGTTGACAGCCAATTCGAAATTGGGGATCGAAATGGCCTTAAGCCGCTTGTTAATGAGCTTCAACAAGGGCAAGTTATAGATGTGATCGATCTCAAGCGGGCGCATCTGGAATTTCGGCCAAAGCCAAACGAAATTGATGAGCGGATCGACATGAGCCGGATGGTTCGGCATGAACAAGATCCCCTGCTTCCGATTCAATCGATCTGGCGTAAGCTCCTCCATTCCCCTGATCTCGACCCGATAGCGGAGAGAAATGACCCCCTTGAGGATCGATGTGATGAGCGTCCAAAAAAATCTCGACATAGACACTATTTAACCCCGTCAGGGCTGTTTTCTGCCACTGTTTTCTTGTCTTCCGTAAGTAACTTTATGTTAAGTTGATAGACAAAAAATAGACAATTTAAGAAAGAATATATATACATAAAAATTCACGAATATCAGGAGAGCGGCATGACCAACATTCCAGACGGTTTTCAAAATCGGATCCCACCAGGGATTCCAAGAGAACTAAAAGAAGAGATTGACCTAGCCTCTGGCATGGTGGTTCCGAGAAATTTAAAAACCGCCAATGGGCGGAATGGAGTCGAGCGGATTCATGCCGCGCCTACAAAAGACCCCTATAAAAATTACTTCAACAAAGCCACAGTCCAGCGAAAGCCAAGCGCTGGCTCCACCCACATGGCCGCCCTGCCCGTATTTCGGAAACGGGCCATGACCGGATCCTCTCCGCAGCCACCTCTTAAACGTCCGCGAACTCGCTAATTTTTCCGTATGGCCGATAAATTTTTTGATTATCTAGTTGCCAGTTTGAAAACGGTATTCATGCCGCTTGTTTACTTCTACTGCGCGGTATCCGCCAACGTGTTTCTCAACGTCTCGGTGGAAAATGCCTCTGGGCTGGAGCGGCTAGCCGATCTTCTATTATCCCCTGTTCACTACGCCCTTGCCGGTAAACAAGCGGAGGAAAAACCCGATGGAAGATGGCAATTTACCCAGAGATATCGCTATGACGATGCGTTTTGGGTGAAAACAGCTGCGAGTTACATCGCTCTTCCGCCGAGCCTGCTCCTTGGTAGTGCAGTGAAGGGGCTTAGTCTCCTCGATGAGCGCGCCAGACTCCGCTACCGCTCTATCGTTGCTGCCAGAGACTCTAAAGCAGTGCGCCCAAATTTGGAAATGTACCGGCAAATGGGGCTCGAAATCGGGCAGATCGCCGAACCGCTAATCCCCCTTGGATTTCAGCGAAGACCAGGCGATGAGCATGTATTGGAGGGCGACAAAGAGGCGCTCCGCGACGTGGCCCAAGCACTCAATGAAGCGGGGATTGTTTGGTGGGCCGACTGCGGGACGTGTCTCGGAGCCTACAGATATGGCGGAGTGATCCCATGGGACGGCGATATTGATATTGCAGTGCTATTGCCCGATTTTGAGAATGTCTGGCACGCGCTCAATCGTCTTGATCCAGACAAATATGTAGTACAGGATTGGTCGACCCGGGATCACCCCGGCACGTTTCTGAAACTCTATATCCGGAAAACCAGAACGATGATCGATATCTACCATTTCGCCATCCATCCGGAGACAAGAGATCTCCGATACATCCTCTCGTTCGAGAGCAATATGTTTGTCCCTGCCTGGTGGAAACAGAGAGAGCGCCGTTTTACAATCCCCGTCTCATTCGATACGATGTTTCCCCTGAGAACTGCAACCCTCGACGGAGTCGATATTTTTGTGCCGAACAACACCAAAGAATATCTAGAGAGATGTTATGGAGAAAACTTAGGTCCGGTCAAAATCTACGACCCCGCTACCAAGAGCTATGAAAGAGACCTCTCCCATCCTTATTGGACAGGCGCCTATATTCATTAGGCTCCGCTGCCGCTTCCAGCAACTCAAAGAAAACTTGCCAATCTAAAACCATGTTATGCAAACCTAACTTCTAAATGCTTTCCTAACGCCATTGCAGCTAAAATTAATGACTTCAGACTGCAAGTCCTTTTGGGGTCTAATAGCCTGTCCACAGCTGAACGACTTGTGTTCATTCGTTTTGCGAACTGAGATTTAGTTAATTTCTGTTTTTTCAATTCTTCTTCAAGCTGAAATGCGATTACCCTTTTCACGGCTTCAGCATGACATTCTTCAAAAATACCTTCTTCTTTGAGGAAGTCCTCAAAGTTTGATCCTCTATGCTTGTTTTTCATCTTTTACTCTCCATGATTTTTGCACGATTTTTCGCAAGTTTTAGGTCTTCTAGTGGAGTCTTCTGCGTTTTTTTTATAAAACCATGCAGAAGAACTATTTCGCCATCAATCATCTTGAAAAGGACTCGAGCGATCCCCTTGGGAATATGCGAACGAATTTCCCAGAGACCACTTCCGAGACTTTTAACCAAAGGCATTCCCAACGGCCACCTCAGCTGGACGATCCTGATGTCCCTACCTATCTCTTTTCGGCTTTCCTTATCGATTTCGGATAACCACTCCCTCACCGGTTCATTTCCACTTGGATTTTCACAGTAGAAAATGACAGGGATAGGTTGATGGGATGAATCCATTGGCATTAACCTCTTTTTCTATGAGTGTACCACAACTGGTACGCGCATGCAAACAGAAAGTGATGGTCTGATTCAAAATCGCGCAATACTTCACCCTTCTGCTATGATTAAAGGGAAAGAACACCAAAAGAATCATGTCTGATAAAACAGGTGAAAAACAGGGAAAGTTTCAAAAGGGGCGATCTGGAAACGATGTTACACTACCCAGCGGCGATGTCTATTTTTTCAATTTTCATATCTTCTTCTTTATAAGGGAACAGATAATTTGGACAGTTTATGAGCAATTGTTTGTGTGTGTTTCTGATCCCCAGACAAACCCATATGCTCTGTTTCAATCCCCCATAAATAGTCAAACACCTCACTTTCAGTGCTTTTAGACTGTATTAATTCATAAATATCAGAAACATAAGAATCATATTCATCTTGTGCTTCGGGAATATTTTGAATACCTATCGGATCCCATTCCTTCAAAATGGCATTGCCCCGATGGGCACAGTGTCCGGAGAAGCGGGTGTGTCTTATGAATGGGGCGGCAAAGACGGAGGCGGCGTTAGCGGATATGTCAGCGGCAGCGCTAGCGATGATAACGGCAATAAGGCTGAAGTCGAGGTGCAGGTGAACAGTGATGGTTCCGGAAAGGTGGACGTATCAGTCAGTCATGATGAAGACACAAATGGCTAACAAATAAATGGGGAATAATTCCCCATTTCTCCATCATTGTATTTCACCTATTCTGAGGAACGATGCGGGTTAGGGTTATTCTCGTTTTGGTTGCTTTGCTTATAAGCAGTTGCTCGATCACACAAAAGCAGGCAGTTCCATCTCCCAGCAGTACCATTATCTCAAAAAAAAATGCCTACTTTATCGAAGCATCCATCACAAAGCTGTCCTCTATACAGTGTCCATGCATAGATGTTGAAATCGATTCCAGACAATTTTCGATGGAACTTGACTTAGGCTTTCGAGGAGATCTTTCCATTGAAGAAGATCATATTGATCTGATTGTGGAAAAATCATTTGTCCTCGAAAAGATCATGCATGGTGTTAGAGGTAAGCAATACCCAACCAAAATATATCGGATACCAAAAGCGAAGATTGGGAAAATGACGTTTATAAATCCGAGATTGGAAAAGGGCAGTCGAGAATTTACTAAAAACTCTACTTTTGTAGCCGATGGAGGCCGACCTTCCCCGAGAGAAGAAGGAAGAATCGGATGGCACTTATTCCAGAAAGTCAACTTATTGATTGATATGAAAAATTCCCGAGTCGCTTTTTGTGACAGTCTGAATACTCTAGCAGAGCAGGGGTACCCAATTGAAAACTTTATCAGAACGCCGCTCGTGCTTGACAACGGCCTAGTCCAAATCATCGGAAATACCCCTGAAGGCGCCTTGCATTGTATGCTCGATACAGGCGCTACTTGGAATATCTTAAACCGGGCGCTAAAGCCCCATCAATCCCTCGATAAAGCAGTTTGGGAACCGGAAAATATTTTAGAGTTTTCTTATTTTAAAATAGATCAGGAAGATTTTGGCCCCATAAATTTTCATCGCATGCCGATTCAGCTTCCCTTTCTTGTTGATGCCATACTCGGAATTGAATTCTTTGAAAAAAACCTTGTTTATCTTGATTTCGTGAGGGGATTTGCCTACTTTGCAAAAGATCAATCCATGACCACTAATGATGAGAAATGGAATCTGCGATTGAAGTAACCCAGAGGTCGCCACCTGGCGCTAAAATCGCCAAAGCTCAAAATCGTGTAGCAACACAACGAAAAATCGTGGCATTTCTTTACAAAACTATTTAGTCTATCATTCTTAAATGACAGGAAAAGTAGATGTTAAAAAAGGCTTATCGATACGACGACGAAACCATTTTTTATTTTGATGCACAGGATAATAAATACGTTGCAAAAGACGGTAGTCTCACCTGGAGACTGAATAACCCCGGACTTATCTCATCACATAGCCTTGCCAAAATCAGATATAAGGCCATTGGAACCCATCATCAGTACGCAATATTCTCCGATGTTCTTACGGGTGTCAGGCGACAGTGTAAAATGACCCCCTTTCGACATTGAAAAGTGACCCACCCCCCTATTTGAAGTGAGAGTAAGCATGGAACCCAATAAAATCTCTGCTGTTGTAACAGGAGACAGTAAAGAGAGAATGGAACCACCTAATGTCGTAGAGAAAATTTTATATTTGTCATCAGAAGGGTGGGGTAAAAGACGGATTGCCAAAGAGCTTGGAATTAGTGCCAATACCGTTAAACACTATCGGCGACAAGGGAAATGGCGCCCGTATAATATTCCCAAAAGAATTAAGAGGCTGGAAGCATTAGATGTCTGGCTCGAAGAAATGTTTAACCCCCATAAAGGTAATGCAGAGGTTATCCGCCAAGAGTTGGTTCGTCAACACAATCTGCAAGCTGATCTACGCACTGTCGAAAGAGCAGTTAAACTATTTAGACGAAGGGCCTTTGCTTCAGCAAAGGCGACGATTCGGTTTGAGACGCCGCCGGGCAAGCAGATGCAAATTGACTTTGGATCGATTACTATCAAGATTGCAGGAGAGCCGAAGAAGATCTATTTTTTCGCGGCAGTTCTTGGTTTTTCACGCCGCCAATATATACAGGCCTTATTAAGACGCTTATTTGATGCCCCTTTTCGTATAAGCAGCAGTGCTCTTATGTTTTTTCTGCGCCTTCAACCCAGGTTTTTCGATGAATCAAAAGCATTCTATAGTATTAATAATTTTTATTACATTAAATATTTAATAAAAAAAACAAAATAAAAACATAAATTTAACACTTCTCATTTATCTTTCATTTTCAGTACAATTTATCTTTATAGACCAGGGAATTATGAACTCTAGCCATGCAATTCAAGCCAACCCTAATATTCAATCTGAAACCTCTTATCGAGCAATGTTTGGAAATTTTTTTTTCTATGCAAAAAACAGCTTTCCTTGGCATATCTCTCGCATTGGGACTATGCGTTACTTTCCTGCCGTATATGCTACTGCTGAAGTTGCATCGTCACTGTTAGCAGGGACGAAAGCTCTTTTCGCTTCATATCGTTACGGCAAAAATATTTTGCCCGGAAGTTTCTCAGAGACCCTATGTCAATTATCACCTGAAATATTAAAGAAATCTATTTGTCTTGTGTTATGCCTCGACTTTTCTGGCCTAGCACCTCAGCAAAAAGAGTACCGAATTGCTGCTGATACTTTCCTTCTTTTAGCAAGCGCTTTAGGAGGTATGAAAGCGTTAAAAGATGGGACTTCACAAATTCTCTCAATTGCAAACAATAAGGGAATAACTGTGAAAGAAAAAATTAAGAAATTGATCAGCGGAGGGCTCTTGATTTCGATGGGAGGATGGGTCTTGTCCCGCCTCTATCCTGCATCTATGAACCTCTATCAAGGCTCGAAACTCTTTGATTCACTTTCTGATGAACAAAAAGAGGGTGTACTCAAATATAGATCCATCCATCACCTATCTAAAGAAAAAATATCGAATGCAGTCATTATTGATGGAATGTCTTCAAAATGGGGCGGGAAGATTGATGATATCCCTCTCTCTTTTGGTGAGCTCACCTATGAACAGGCTAAAACCAGGTTCTATCGAGTTAATTCCAGCCAATCTTTTTGCAGTGCACTTGAAGATGCTTCTAAACAATTTGGAGAAAAAATACAAAACTTAGAAATCTTCGGCCACGGACTAAACCAAAATAGAGAAAATAGCAATCAGATGGTTAAAATGAATGTTGATTATTTTTTTGAAGGAACAAAACCAGAAACCGATTGCATTCTTAATAATCTAAAAGAGAAGAGTCAGTTATTTTTAATCAGCTGTAATTCTGCTACAAAAACAAATCTCATTTCTCTTGCAGAGAGAATATCTAAGACCCTTTCATCCATCTATGTGACGGGGATTGCCGCTTTCTTTAACCCTATGCTTATTTCTAGCTGGGTAGGACCTAATAACACACTCAACTTAGAATCTCACTTTCCTGGAGACTTGAATGACCAGGTAGTATTTCCTCAAAATACAATTGTCTATCCTCCAATGAATGAGTCAACTCCATGTTGACTTAAAAAAAACATCTCATGAATAAGCATGGTCTTCTTACAGGGCGATTTAACTAAAATTTTTTGATAACAGATCTGGTAACATGGCATAGTAAATACCTCATATTTAAGGAGGTCCTATGTCACGACGTAAACCGATTGATGCCAAAATCCTAGAAGCCAGTAAGGAATTCGACGCGCATATATTTGCAGAGACTGTCAAGGGGTCGTTTTTCGATTTCCCTGATTATCGACGCAACCAAAAACGAGTCTTGTACCCCGTTTGGTACCTATCCCTTGTGATTCTCTGCGGGTTCTTTTGCGGATGCAATACTATCGAGGAAATTGCCGAATATGCCCATCTACAAGAGGAATGGTTTGCCTCGCTACTAGGAGAACCGGTTTCAGCTCCTTCCCATGGATCGCTTTGGTGGTTTTTAGTCAAAACACCCCCGAACGCTCTCAAGAGCTATTTACAAAAATGGTTCAGTAAAATTCCTAGTTCATTGCGCGATCAACTGTTGGCGATCGACGGCAAAAGACTGAGGGGGGCTAATTTTTTGGGCCGCATTACCCATGTAGTAGAGTTGTTCGCTGCAGAAGATCGTCTATGTCTTGCCGCAGAAAAAGTCCCCGATAAAACGGTCGAGAAGAGCACACTGCCAATTATTTTGGAGCAGGTGGATGTAGAAGGTGCGATTATTTCGGGCGATGCTCATTTTACCGTACCTGAATCAGCAGCAAAAATCGTTGATGCAAAAGCAGATTATCTGTTGGCTGTTAAAGAAAACCAGCCCACTCTTTGCGCTGAGTTGGAAAATTTTTTCGATCAGGCACATGCAGCCGAATGGGAGGAAGTCTCACATTCATTTTACCAGGAAGTCGAAAAAGGTCATGGTCGAATCGATATTCGAGAAGTACAAGTCGTAGAGGACTTGGATTGGCTGCCTAATGTTGACAGATGGAAGAACTTGGTCTGCCTGGTCGAAGTACGATCCACAAGGCAAAAAACCGGATCAACCGCAAGCGAGACGTTAAGACGGCTGTATATTTCGAGTCGTCGAGCATCTGCCAAGCATTTTGCTAAGTGGACCAGGCAGCATTGGCACGTAGAAAACAATTGCCATTGGGTAGCTGATGTGATCTTTAGAGAGGATGATGTGTTGATGGACAGAGGAAATAGCGCAGAAAATTTGGGGTTGTTTCGTCGCTTAGCTATGAATATGGCTGCAGTTGCAGATCCGGATAGAGGGCTTGCCTCTGTGAGACGAGCAGCGACTTTCGGTAGCGGATATCTGAAAGGAATATTGGCAAGATTTTTCTGTTCAGGCGTATCAAAAAATTTTAGTTAAATCGCCCTGGGTCTTCTTATAAGAATCCTAATAAACAATCCCATAGCTATACCGGTGGCAAAACAACACTATGGGGAAGTTCTCCAGAATTTTGATTTGAAAGATTTGACCTGGTACTTTCAGGAGGCCGGATGGGAAGCTAAGAGAAAACTGCTTGATTCGATCTTTCCGGCAAAATTGACTTTTCAAGATGGAAAATATCGAACCGATGGGCTAAACCCAGCACTTGCGATTATCTTGCAGAAAACCAATGCTTTAGGAAATAAAAAATGTGGAGACACTTCCGTTTCTGAAAATGTCCCCGGGGATGTGCCCAGGACCGGAGCGTTCTCGAACCAATTTCTCGAAGGGATGAAGCAACTTTATGAACTTGAGCCCTTTATCAAGGTGAAGCCCTACCTTACAAATCAGTGGGAAAAGGGAGGTAGAGCAATAAAACATGCCTCTTGACCGAGGGAATCTCTTAGATCTTAACTCCCTCCTACAAAATAGAACCTCTTCTTAAGGGAGTGCAGGGGGACTGGTACCGTTCAAAAACAAAAAGTCTGGGAAATCTCAGCGGTTTTCTTTATAGATAATACAGACATCACTATAAATTGAAAGGCCGCCGCTTCCATGAAGAGAAACGTTATTAATAAAATCTGGGATCTACATATTGTAGAAAGTAAAGAAGAGTTCCCGGACATCCTCTCAATTGATCTTCATCTTCTTCATGAAGTTACCTCCCCACAAGCATTTGAGGTTTTGAGAAAAAGAGGATTGAAAATTCATGCTTTAGAACGAACCATTGCAACGGTAGACCACAATGTTTCGACAACCGCCGACCGCGAAAGACTTCCTAGCCTAGTAAGCCGGAATCAAATTCTAACACTTCGACGGAACTGTGAAGATTTTGGAGTCAAACTTTGGGATATGGGAAGTGGACGTCAAGGGATTGTCCACATCATTGGACCAGAACAGGGACTCACACAGCCAGGTATGACAATTGTCTGTGGAGACAGCCACACCTCAACTCATGGAGCTTTTGGGGCTCTTGCCTTAGGAATAGGCACTACCGAAATCAGCTATGTAATGGCAACTGGATGCCTTTTGCTGCCCAAGCCCAAAACAATGAAAGTCCAGTTCAATGGGCATTTAGGAAAGGGAATCACGGCAAAAGATATGATCCTCAAGCTCATCCAAGTCATTGGTGTTCATGGAGCCAATGGGTATGTGCTTGAATATTGCGGCCCTGTCATTCGGAAATTATCGATGGAACAACGGATGACCATTTGCAATATGAGCATCGAGTGTGGCGCTAGAGCGGGGCTTGTATCTCCCGATGAAATTACCTATGAGTATATGAAAGGCAGGTTAGGTGCGCCAAAAGGGTCTCTGTGGGATCGTGCAGTAGCTCATTGGAAGTCTTTGGCGAGCACAGACCAATCGACATACGATCGGACCGTAGAAATCGAATTAGACCATCTTACCCCCCTTGTCACGTGGGGAACAACCCCGGGTCAGTCAATCGGGATCGATCAGGAGATTCCTAGCCTAGAGTCAATGACTCCAGAGGAAGGTGAACTAGCGAAGAAATCCTTGGAGTATATGCGCCTTAAAGCTGGGCAATCTTTAGAGGGAGTGCCCATCGATTATATCTTTCTCGGTTCTTGCACGAACTCCAGAATCTCCGATTATCGAGAAGCGGCTAAGATTTTAAAAGGCAAACGGGTGGCTAAAGGCGTGACGGTCTATGTCGTACCAGGCAGTGAAGCAGTCCGTAAACAAATGATTGAAGAAGGCTTGGATCGCATCTTTATCGAAGCTGGCGCCGACTTCCGGCAGCCTGGTTGCAGCATGTGCCTAGGAATGAATGAAGATAAGTGCCCACCTGGAAAAAGGGTTGCCAGCACAAGCAATCGCAATTTTATCGGTAGACAAGGACCTGGAGCTCTTTCCCATTTGATGAGCCCGATCATGGCTGCGGCTGCGGCAGTCGAAGGAAAGATCGTGGATGTGAGGAAATTTTTATGAGAGAAATTAAATCCCAAATTCTTCCACTGCCCTTTGCAGATATCAATACTGATTTGATTCTTCCGGCAAAATATCTTACGACCACTGTAACGCACGGTCTGGGAGTTCATCTATTTACCGATATGCGAAAAATGGATCCTTCTTTCCCAATGAACCTAAAAAAATATGCCCATGCCAAAATCATTGTTACGCGACGCAATTTTGGCTGCGGCAGCTCGCGAGAACACGCCGCCTGGGCCCTTGTCGACCATGGCATCCGAGTGATTATTGCTCCCAGTTTTGGTGACATTTTCTACAGCAATGCAGTTAAAAACCATCTATTGCCTCTAGTACTTGACGCGGAGCTTATCGAACATATTTTCGCTGATGAAAAACAGAGTGTGGAATATATCGTCGATGTAGATCTCGTAGGGCAAAGAGTGACTCTTCCCGATGAAACAAGTTATTCTTTCGAGATCAATGGGTACGACAAACATGCTTTGATTAACGAAATTGATAACCTCGACTACCTGCTCTCACAACTCGATAAGATCAATGCTTTTGATGAAAGGTACCGAAAAAACATTTTTCTCGATACCCATTCTCTTCATTAATAATAAGCACCTTGTCGATAATCAAACTGTTTCCAAATGGAGCTCATCTCCAACATAATTTTCTCAACGGCAAGCCCCTTCCGAATCACAGTCGGAACGTCCGTCAATTGGCCATTCGCACCTACCATCGAAACCATCACCCCCTGTTCATAGCGAGTGCTTGCATCTTCATTAGGTTGTTGCTTAGCCACATAATCATCAGCGTAAATAGCCGTGTCGATACCATTCAAGATCTGCTCACCAACTCCTTCCAATTGACCACGATTTCCTTTTCCAGAAGGGTTTGCCGATGAAGCAAAAACCAGGCGCTGATGATCCTCCCATAACTGCCTACAAATTGTTTCCGACGGTTTACCAAAGCAGATCACGAAACAGCTGGTATTACGACTGTCCATAATGAGTTCGCGAGAGCCGTCAGCAGGGATATATCGATCCATCGCACTAGGCTGCCACGGCAAGATGCAGCCGAGCAAAATATCCTTCCCTTCGCAAGCTTTATAAAGGCGCTTAATTTCCTCATTCATTTGTGCCAGTTTCTCAACCTGCTCGATACTGCCGCAAAGCACTACGCCTGGCTTGGTACGTGACCGTCCCTTCAATACAAACTTTCTCTCCAATCCTGCACGATCTGCCGTTGCGATAATGTATCCCACCTTCGTCGGAGTAACGATCGTTTTGCCACCTTGCAAGAGCAAATCGGCAGTTCGCTTGAGAACTTCGTCATTGCCATCCCACCAACTATCCTTCTTCATAAATCCTCCTTATGTATTAAACCGTTTTACTAGAACAATTAAGTCTTCGTCATAGACGCATTTCTTGCGGTCTGCAAGATCTTTGAAGGAAACAAATAGCTCATCTATAAACGCCCCAACGTCAATTCCCAACTGCTGTAGCCGATAGATCAAAGCATGTTTCCCGGAATGTTTGCTTAAGACGATTTCCGTCGACTCAAAGCCTACATCTTTTGGGTCCATGATTTCGTAGGTCTGCTGATTCGACAACATTCCGTGCTGGTGAATTCCAGAACCATGAGCAAAAGCATTTTTCCCAACAATAGCCTTATTGGGAGGCGCTTTATACCCAGTAATTTCACTCAAAGCTTGGCTTATACCAACGAGTCCCGGCGTATGGATCGAGGTTTGGGCTCCATAGATATCGCTTTTGGTCTTCATAGCCATTACGACCTCTTCCAAAGCTGCGTTCCCAGCTCTTTCCCCTACCCCGTTAATCGTGCACTCGATTTGCCCAGCACCTCTCAATACTCCCGTAAGGCTGTTAGCCACAGCAAGCCCCAAATCATCATGGCAGTGGGTTGAAATGATCGCCTTTTCAATTCCCTTCACATTGCTCCTTACATATGCAATCAAATCTCCATACTCTTCCGGAGTCATGTACCCCACTGTATCGGGAATATTGACCACATCAGCGCCAGCTGCAATGACAGCTTCAAGAACCTGTACGAGAAACTCCCGATCGGTCCGAGAGGCATCTTCGGCAGAAAACTCAACTCTAGAAGTAAAGATCCTAGCTTGGCTTACGCCTTTGATCGCCTTTTTAATGACCTCTTCCCGAGTCATTTTCAATTTATGCTGCATATGGATCTCACTCGTAGCGATAAAGACATGAACGCGCGGCCTAGCCGCCTTTTCTAAAGCTCGAATCGCACAATCAATATCCTTTTCATTGCACCGAGCCAAGGCACACACCTCTACATTTTGGCAGCTTTCTGCGATCGCTTGAACGGATTCAAAATCCTGCGGTGAGGCGATCGGGAATCCTGCTTCGATCACATCGACGCCAAGAGCTTCAAGTCTTTTGGCAAAGGCTACCTTCTCCTCTTTTTTCATTGCAAAACCCGGAGCCTGCTCTCCATCTCGGAGAGTTGTGTCAAATATACGAACATGCTTCATGACACACCTCCGATATAGAAAACTCTGATACCCAGCCCTTTGATTTAGGGTGCTCCATTTCGATCACACTTTGAAACTCTTGTCTGACCGCTCTGGCAATAGAGCCTTCCTTTCCATTTCCAATGATTCTTCCGTCTACGGAATCCGCGAAAATGACTCCAGCTGCCGTACCTGTCAAAAACAACTCATCGCAGGTATAAATCATCGATCGGCTAATCGGTTCATAACGGATCTTGTAGCCTTTGGTCTCCAGAAGCTCGATCACCGTTCTCATTGTGATGCCCTCCAATACATCGGATCCTACGGGAGGAGTGAAAACTTCCCCTCGATGTACGATGAAAAGATTTGCAACGCTGGCCTCAACAATATTTTGATTGTGGTCCATCATCAAAGCTTCGTCGTATCCAGCAGCTCTGGCATCCGTTGTGGCCATAGAGGAGTTCACATAACAGCCTCCAGCTTTAGCCTTTGTTGACATCGCAGCATCGGAGATCTTTTGCCAACTAGAAATAGTCAGCCTCAATCCCTTATCGCTCTGGTAGTAGGACTTCAAAGGGATCATATAAACCCCAAGATCAAATGTGAGTCCATTGTAGCAGACCCCGATCACTTCATTTTCAGAGTAGAGAAAGGGGCGAATATAAAAGTCCGATTCAGGACGGTTGGCTTCAATCAACTGAGCAATAATTTGCTCAAAATCCCCATAGGAAATATGAAATCCAAATCCCATAATCTTTGAGGCGTTCATCAACCTTTCATGGTGATCCCGCAATCTAAAAATTCGGACCTTTCCCTCTCGCACATAACCTCGAATTCCTGCAAAGCAAGTCGATCCATATTGCAAGCTATGGCTAGCCAGACTGACGGTTGCTTGTTCCTTTGGAACAATCTGATGCCCTTTAAAAGCAAAAGGCATAACGGATGGCGTTGCCATAAATATCCTCCTCTATTTTCCTATTGCGAATGATCTTAGCTATGGCATCTCCCATGCCTGCTGTTGTGCAAATTTTCTTTGAAGTGGCAATATCTTTAGTCCGATACCCAGCTGCGATCGCCTTTTGCACTGCATCGACGATTGCATCGTGTTCGGCCTCCATTCCAAAAGAATACTTAAGCATCAGGGCAGCCGAAAGGATTTGACCGATCGGATTTGCAATGCCTTTCCCAGCAATGTCAGGTGCGCTTCCGCCTGCCGGCTCATAAAGTCCTTTTCCTTCTTTATTGAATGAAGCGGAAGGGAGCATTCCCAACGACCCGCCCCATATGCTGGCCAAATCAGAAAGAATGTCTCCAAACAAATTTGGCATCAAAAGGACATCGAAATTCCGAGGATTTTTAGCTAATTGCATGGCGCAATTATCGACTAATATGTGTTCCACCTTACATTCGGGATATTCTTTTGAAACCTCCTCGACAACCTCCCGCCACAACTTGCTGCAATCCAAAACATTTGCCTTATCGACTGATGTGACTTTTTTACCCCTCGACATTGCGAACTCAAATGCCTGATGGGCGATCTGGCGAATCGCCCCTTCGCTATAGATCATCATGTCTTGGGCTACTCGCTCTCCAATGCTCCCCGATGTTTCATGAGAGCCAAAGTAGACATCTTCAGAAAGTTCCCTTACGCAAAAGATATCTATCTCATTGCCAATCCCCTGAACAGGACGGACATTGCAGTTCAATCCCATCTGGCTACGAATCGCCAAAATGCTATTCTTTTCACAATCCTTCCATTTAGGACTGCTCTGACTGCCTACCGGTCCGCCTACCGAACCAAATAAAATCGCATCCGCATTTTCGCAGATATCGGCTGTCTCTTGGGGAAAATGGGTTCCATGAGCATCCCATGCCGCTCCGCCAATAACAGCATAGTGGTAGATGAAGCGATGGCCGAAAATAGATTCGATCTCTTTCAACACTTTGATTGCTTCGGCCATAATTTCAGGCCCAATGCCATCGCCAGGAATAATTGCTATTGTTTTATCCATTGTTATCTCTCCTAAAAAATTATTCAGCCGCTCTATTCCAGCTTGAAATATACAAGCAGAAATAAAGCGTTTATCTCGGATCTTTTTCCGAGCTATTTAGTTATAAAAAATCTGATTTGGTGATAAAAAATGTTAAGCCCTTACAGGCTTAAAAGGAGGAGAGATAGTAAAGAAGAAAAACGACGTGCAGGCGCGAAGCTTCGCTTAGAAGCTGCTCCGGCAAAAAAACTGTTGTTTTGTTGTGTTTTCATAACGTCATTTTTTTGTTAAATCTAACATTAATTGTCAGACTGTATCACTATTATACAAATAATTTCCATTTATTACAATCCAAATGGATTGCATTTGAAAAAAAGCCTAGATATTTATATAATTCACTGAATACGAGTGTATTAAGAAATATTGACGTTCATTCACTTGAAGAAAATCTCCATAACAACTAAGTTTATTAGTAGTTAAAGAGAAAATGCTCAAGTATATGAACGCAGAAACATTTCTAGCTCATAACCAGATATTTACGATAGAAGAGGCTAGAATCGCTCTTGAGATAGAGCGACCCGGGAGCACCCTTCATAATCTCTTAGCCTATCATCTCCAGAGAGGGCACATTGTTCGAATTCGCAAAGGGCTATATTACACCATTCCTAGAGGCGCAGATCCAACGACTTACCCAATCGATCCTTACCTCATCGCCAGTAAAATGACCCAGGATGCGGTTTTGGCTTATCACACTTCACTGGGATTTCATGGAAAGCTTCATTCTTTGCGCAACAATTTTGTCTACATTACTCAGAGAAAATTAAAACCTCCTTTTACCTTCCAAAACCTCCTCTTTAAAGGAATTTCTATTCCTAAAGGAACTTCACACGATATAAATTTTGGCGTCGAAACCATCGATTACCAAGGATGTAAAATCCGAGTTACCAATCTAGAACGCACTTTTGTAGACGTACTTGATCGGCCTGCCTTGATTGACGATTGGGAAGAAATTTGGCGCTCTTTAGAATCTATTGAATACCTCAATCTCCAGCAGGTATTGGCTTATGCCCGACTCCTCAACAATGCAACAACTTACGTTCGGATTGCTTTCTTTCTTGATCAACATCGTGAAATGCTCAACCTCTCAGAAAAAGACCTATCCGTTTTTGATGCATTCAAACCAAAAAGCCCCCATTATTTAGCTCGCCTTAATAAAGAACCAAAACAACTCATCGCTCGATGGAATCTCATCGTTCCAAAGTCGTTGCTCCAAAGAAGTTGGGAAGAACCTCATGAAAATTTCTAAAGAACTACTTATTAGAGAATCCAGCAAAACAGGTTTTCGCCCTGAAATACTAGAAAAAGTTTGGCGCCTGATGAATGTGCTTGAGGGGATCTCTGGGCATCCGTATTTGCAGGGACGACTCGTTTTAAAAGGTGGCACAGCTCTCAATCTTTTTATCTTTGATCTTCCCCGTCTTTCCGTCGATATCGATCTAAATTATATAGGAATGCGGGATCGTGAAGGAATGATTGCCGAGCGTCCTTTAGTTGAAAAATCCCTAGAGGCTGTTTTCCAACGAGAAAATCTCACCATAAGGCGCATCCCTGCGAAGCACGCTGGTGGAAAATGGCAGCTCAAATATCAAAGTGTCCTAGGTATCCAGGGCAATCTCGAAGTCGATCTCAATTTTATGTTCAGAATTCCGCTTTGGGATATCCAAAAATGTTCATCTAAATTTGCAGGTCATCACCAAATCAGTGATATTCCCATCCTAGATCTTCATGAGCTTGCGGCAGGGAAGCTAACGGCTCTCTTTGCCCGCACTGCATCCCGCGACCTATTCGATACCCATCACCTTCTCACTAAAACACAGCTTAATCTCGAACAGCTGCGCTTGGCCTTCATCCTTTATATCGGGATGAGTTCAATTCAAGATTTTCAAAAGCTTTCTCCTGAATCCCTTTTATTTGATGAGGATGACTTTCAGCAGCAGCTTTTACCCGTCTTGAGAAATGCCAAAAATCAGGAAGATTCTCGATCATGGAAAACCACAAAATTCCATGAATGCAAACAAGCTTTGGCGCAGCTCTTTCCTTTTAAGCCCCAAGAAGTGGAATTCTTGAAAAATCTCATTGAAAAAGGAGAAATCCATACCTCTCTATTGACAAATGATTCCGCCATGCAAAGCAAAATCGAACATTTGCCATCTCTTCTATGGAGAGCTTCGCTTGCTAAATTGCCATTGCGCCAGGACATGAAAAATCTATCGCAAATCGAAGAACAGCTCTCATTAGGAAGACTTATTGGCTCTGAAACTTACAAACACTTGCGAGGAGAAAATCTAAAATCTGCATGCGAAAAACTCATCCGAAATGGTCAAAGTGTAGATGACGATTCCTGGAATGGCCATCGTCCTCTTCACATGCTATTAAGACGCGGAGAAACTCAATCAGCGCTGCTTCTTATAGAAGCAAAAGCCGATATACATTCCACTGATCGTTCTGATCTGACTCCATTTCAAATAGCAGTGTCTATGGGAAACAAGAGAATTGCTGACTTGTTAATTTCCCTTGGAGTTCGAAAAATTGCTCCCCCAGGAACGGGTTATGCGAACTATTATAACATGTATCATCAACTTCCTCCGAACTAATGGAAAAAGAACCTGCAATGCCTGATAAAACAGAGAAAAAACAGGGAAAGTTTAAAAAAGGGCTCTCGGGAAACCCTCTTGGCAGACCAAGAGGAATCAGAAATAAAGCGACCATCGCAGCAGAAGCTCTCTTTGAAGGTGAGATTGAAGGAATCTGCCGCAAAGCCATAGAAGAAGCAAAGCGGGGAAACATTCAAGCAATCAAGCTTGTGTTGGATCGCATTCTTCCACCTAAAAAAGAAGCCTCTATATTTATTGACTTGCCTGCAATGAAAACCGGTTCGGATATTTTAGAAGCAATTCATAGAGTAGCTCAAGCCGTATCCCGTGGAGAACTCTCCCCTACAGAAGGAGATTGTCTAACCAGAATCATCGAAAGGCAAGCAAAAGTGATAGAGATGAATGATTTTGAGGAACGGCTTAAGAAATTAGAAGAACGGCAAATTCATGAAAGCCTCCATTAAAAAGAGGCTGAAAAAGCTCGAAGAAACGCTAAAAGAAAAATCAGCTCCCCTAGATCCAGTTATCATTTACGATCCAGAGGCTCCTTTGCCAGACCTTTCACAATTCGGCGCCCAAGTCGTAATTCTTCTGCCCGATAATCGAAGACACCTATCTTGATTCCAATTTTCTTTTACATAAATATTACATTCGTGTAAGGTCTGTCCTTTTAGGAGAAGTTCATGCTGCGAAGAAGGACTTTCGTAGGTCTAGATGAGGAGAAAACTAACATTCCTGATAGAGGGGATGTTTTTTTGAGCCATGTTTACCATATCTGTCAGTCGGAAAAGATTCAGGATTTATTGACGCTTTTTAGAACAAGAACAGCTTACTACGATATGGATAAAGACTGGCGCTTTTACCGTGTGCTCAGCCATTGGGATTCAAAGGGGCTCGTTGAATGCGAAAGAGAATCGATGGATGGTTGGAGAAAATTTAATCTGATCGAGGCATTGTGGGTCTCTGTTATTCAGAGATTGCGCCATTTGAACACTTCTTTAGGCGACATCGGTCATATAAAACCAAATTTCTTTGAAATAATCGATTGGGAATGCCCAATCTCATTGGCTGAATATTATGCTTTGTGCGCTGTTTTTCTAGAAAAACCTACATTTTTTGTTCTGGCTCCGTTATGGCGTGATTTTTTCTTCTATGAAGAGCTACAGGCAGCATTGGCAACAACCCTTTTTGAATCATGCATCATTGTTCAGCTCAATCCCCTCCTCAATAAACTGCTCCCGAAAGAAGGAGTCAAATCGCGATTTCCCTTTGAAAGCGGGATTACCTTTAAGCAACAAGAAATTCTCGAGACTCTTGCAAAAGAGGACTTCGATAAGATCACTTTTAGAAAAGAGAAAGGCAAGATCTATCGATGCGATATTGAAAAGGGATTTGCGCCCACTGTCTCTGAACATGAACTCAAGCAAGGACACAAGAATTTGACCATCACGACGAACATAGTAGATGGACGAACTGCTTCTCGGACAAGAACGATTAAAAAACACCTTAAAGGATCTACCCAATGACCCACCAATATTTCGCACGGTCAACTACTGTGTTTTTTAAATCGAAGATTTCTGCTGATGACCTCAAAAGAGTCTTGCTATTCGTCAAGGTAGTTCATGCTTTCAGAAGAGAAAGCCATGGAGATTCTCAATGGTTATGAGAGGAAATATTCTCGCAGCGAAGTAAAAATTATTAAAGAGTTTATAGAGAGGATCTGTCAAATCGAATATGAAATACTCTGCGAGAGACCAAAGACCGAAAACAGCGGTCATTTACACAAGGGTATCAACCGACGAGCAAGCTGAGCATGGATTTAGCCTAGCTCATCAAGAGGATCTTTTGCGAAGAGAGTGTGCTCGCAAAGGAATTCAAATAGTCGAGCACTTTAGAGATGATGGATATAGTGCAAAAGATTTTAAACGCCCCGATTTTCAACGACTTCTCGACTATCTTAAACGACACAAAAAGCAAATCCAATACCTCTTTGTAACCAAATGGTGTCGTTTTTCAAGGGATGTTGCCAATACGATTCTGATGAATCGTGAACTCCAATCGTATGGAACTCGCGTTGTTACTCTGGATGATGGAGAAGAATCTGATAATCCAGCCAGTTTCCTGCTCACCATGCTCAATATGACTCTTCCCGAGATCGATAACCGTATCCGTTCAAGAAATACTCGGGCTGGGATATTGCGAGCTTTAAAAGAAGGATTCTATCCTTATGGCGGCTCTCCCAAAGGTTATTCCAAGGATCGAAGCAGTCAGAAAACACCTTTGCTAATTCTCAGTGAATTAGCGCCTTTAGTGAAAGAAGCATTCGAGGTTTTTGCAACAGGTGCTTTTCCTATTGAGGATGTTCGGAAGGCATCGTGGAAAAATGGGCTCAAATTGCAGCGTAGTCAGTTCGGACAGATGTTAAGAAATCCGGTTTACATGGGAAAGATCTATGTTCCAGAAACGGAGAGCGAGGAGGCTCGTTTAGTCAATGGAGTCCACGAAGCTATTGTTCCCGAAGATCTCTTCTTGAAAGTGCAGAAAATCTTGACCAAACGACTGGAAACAAATACGCATCTTTGCGCTAAAGAAAAGCTACGAGATGAACTCCCTTTGAGAGGACATTTGAAATGCCCTCAATGTGGAAAGAACTGGACAGGAAGCATCTCTTCCGGAAATGGAGGAAAGTATCCCTATTACCATTGCGAAAAAGGATGCAAAGCGCGAGCAAGTGCCGCTACCGCTCATGAACAGCTCTTTCAATTCCTGGATACTCTTCAACCTCCTCCCGAAGTCATCGACCTTCAAATGGCGATGATGGAAGTGCTTTTTAAGGCAAAAGAAGGAGATAGAGATCAGCAAATCAAAAAGCTTCGAGCTGAGGTGGAGCAGCACAAACAAAATCTTTTGAAATTTGATCAGCAGCGATTCATATCAGGGGAATTGGAAGCGGATTCTTACCAGAGACTAAAAACTCATACTCTCGGAGAACTCGACAGACTAAACCTCAAGATCTCTGATTTGGAAATCTCAGATACGGCCTTTCAGAAGTATGCACGGTATGGAATGAGTCTTTTGAAAGATTTGACCTGGTACTTTCAGGAGGCTGGATTGGAAGCTAAGAGAAAACTGCTTGGTTCGATCTTCCCGGCAAAATTGACTTTTCAAGATGGAAAATATCGAACCGATGGCCTGAATCCGGCTTTGGCAATTATCCTACAGAAAACCAAGAACTTAGAAAGTGCAAAAAATGGAGACATTGTCATTTCTGAAAATGTCTCCGGGGATGTGCCGGCGACCGGACTCGAACCAGCATCTTATTGCTAAGAGTAGATTTTGAGTCTACCGCGTCTACCAATTTCGCCACGCCGGCCTAAAAGAGTTCCATTGTAAACAATGATCCCCTTTTCTTGAAAGCTTTATGATCGGGAATACCCCTGGTGAGCTTTCGCCCAATTGTAAACCACCCTCTCTTTCCCTTCTCGGTCAAAGCGAACTTGTATGGAAAGATAGGGGTGGGGATGCCGATTATCCCCGTCCCTCCCCTCCCCTTTCTGGTAGAGCTTAATCAAAATCTCTTTATTGAACCACGGCTGGATAGCCAGTTCGCTTGCCTCAAGGCGCTGAAACTCTTGGCTCTCTTTGTCTTTCTTATAAATCGGATTCTCTTGGAAATACTGCATCAAAATCCCTGCAATCTCTTGGGGTCGCTCCTCCATCCCCTGAACATAAAAATCGACTTCAGCGCCCATCTGATGCTTCGAAACTTTGTTTTCCTTCGAGGGATCTGAGTAGGTGTTGTGGACGGGACAGCGGTGGCCGCACGTAATGATGACACGTCGACCGGTCCTCTTCTGTAGATAATTGAGAAGTTCGATCAAAATCGGGTAAACTCCCTCTTTGCCGCGGATGATCGGAAGCCCATGGCTGCTCGACCCTTCACAATCAGCCAAGGGGTCTGACGTCTCTGGGTCGGTCATTAAAAGAGGAGGGTTCTGCGGACTGCCCTTGCAGCGAAAATAGTCTTTCGTAATCCGGGGCAGGTTGGTCTCCGATTCCCACGGATAGGGCCCCCTAGGGGTATGGACGAGGGGTTGCATCGGATAAAACCGATCCCCTTGATTTCGGTAAATCGGCTCCCCTTTACAATTAAGGCGGCGAATCTTTTCTCTCTCTGACTGCTCCATTCCAGAACACCCGATCAGAAGAAACAGTGAGAATAATAAGACTTTTCGTATAGTCCGGATTGAGGCGATACCCATGTCGGATCACATTCTCCAGCAATTGCAGCAGTCGGCTGATTTGGCCCTCAAAAGCCAAACCGTCCAAGAGGGCGTCCAACACCTCTCACACGCTTTTGCCCTCTTCTCTGAAGAGGCAGCCCGCCTTAAAAGCGCCTATTCAAGGTACCAAGAGCGTCTCGAGACTGTCAACCAAGAACTTGCCATGCAGACGGCAAGCGGGGTCTGGCTCAGGCGCATCCTCAGAGAAATCTCCGATGGGATTTTCTTTATCCACCTCGACGGAACAATCGCCCTCTGCAACGAGGCGGCTCAACTGTTGCTCAAAATCAAGCCAGAACAGATCCAATTGAAAAAATACTGGGAGGTCTTTCAAGATGAACTGTTTGGATTTTCTATGCGAGAGGCGCTTAAATTCGGAATTTCGCATCAGCACCTCTATCAAAAAGAACTCGAAATTTCAACCTCCTTTGTCTACGAGGGACCAAAATCATCGCACGGGATGATCCTCATCGTCAGGGATATCGGCGAAAAACAGAGGCTGCAGCTGATCGCAAACCGCAATGACCGGATGAAGGATCTCGGGCAAATGGCGGCAACGGTGGCTCATGAGATCCGAAATCCTCTCGGAGGGATCCGCGGCTATGCTTCCCTCCTCTACCGAGACCTAAGAGAAAGTTGTCACCTGCAGGAGATGGCGGGATTCATCATCGAGGGGACAAAATCGTTGGAAAAAATCGTGAGCGCGGTGCTCCACTACGCAAAACCTGTTGAAATCGAGCTGCAGACGCTCGATTTGGGATCCTTTCTCAAGCAGGTCGGAAAATTCATTAAGGTCGATCCGTCATTCCCTGCTCATGTGAAACTGGCTCTCCATATTCCCGACGCCCCGCTCCTCGCCCCGTTCGACCCTCAGGCTCTGAAATCGGCGCTGCTGAACCTGATTTTCAACGCCTTCCAGGCAATGCCCCTTGGGGGCTCTCTCACTGTATCGCTGCTGAAAATCGATTCCTCTTGCCAAATTGCCATCGCTGATACAGGGTTGGGAATGGGAGAGGATCAGCTAGAGCGGCTGTTCTCCCCCTTCTACACTACGAAAAAAGGGGGCAACGGCCTCGGGTTGGTGGAGACGCAAAAAATCGTGCAAGCTCATAGGGGAACTCTCGATGTCCGCTCGCAGCCGAGAAAGGGAACTACATTTACAATCACATTGCCGCTAAAAAGGTAGAATATGATCGAAAAAATTCTCATTGTCGATGATGAGCCTCTGATGCTCCGCTTCATGGCCGATCTATTGCGGCGCCATGGCAAGGAGCCACTGTCTGCATCAAACGGGGCCGAGGCGATCCAAATCTTGGAAAAAGAGCCGATCGATCTGGTGATCACCGATATGAAAATGCCACTGAAAAATGGTCTTGATGTCCTAAAAGCTGCCAAAACGGCAGATCATGCGCCTTTAGTGATTCTCGCTACCGCTCATGGGACGATCGAATCGGCGGTTGAGGCAATGAGGCTCGGGGCGTTTCATTATTTGATCAAACCGTTTTCTCCAGAGGCGCTCGAGAGCGCTCTTGAAAAAGCAGAGGAGCATTTACGCCTCGTCAAGGAAAATAAATTTTACCGGGAAGATGCAAAGGTCCCTCTCCTCATCGCTGAAAGTTTCGCGATGAAGCGGATCTTGCAGGATCTCGAAAAAATCGCCAAAGCTCACGCGAGTGTCTTCATAACGGGTGAGTCGGGGACTGGCAAGGAGGTGATCGCAGGGGCGATTCACGAACTCTCGCCAAGGACGCAGTATCCATTCATCAAAGTAAACTGCGCGGCCATTCCAGAGACGCTCCTCGAATCGGAGTTTTTCGGCCATGAGCGGGGTTCATTTACAGGGGCTCATATCAGAAAAACGGGAAGGTTTGAACTGGCAGACAGGGGCACTTTATTATTGGACGAGGTCACCGAAATTCCACTGGTGCTGCAACCTAAGCTCTTAAGGGCGATACAAGAACAGGAATTCGAACGGGTCGGGGGGACGCGACAGATCAAAGTGAATGTCCGATTTTTGGCAACGTCAAACCGAAATATGCAAGAGGCAATTGAAACAAAGGTATTTAGGGAAGACCTCTTTTATCGATTGAATGTCGTGCCGATCCACATCCCCCCACTGAGGGAGCGTCGCGAAGATATTTTGCCGCTGGCCCGCCACTTTCTCGAGAAATTTTGTGCGGAAAATCATAAACCGCTAAAAATATTCACCGAGGCGGCGGCGAAAAAACTCCTCGACTACCCCTGGCCCGGAAATATTAGGGAGCTTGCCAATATGATCGAAAGGACGGTCGTACTCGATTTCGATCCCCTCATCGATGCAGGGCATCTCTACCTCGATTCCACTGCATTGGCCCCGGCCAAAGAACTCAAAAAAGGGATGACGCTTCACGCAATGGAAAAACAGCTCATCCTCGAAACGCTCGACGCTCACCACCAAAACCGAACCCGTACGGCGGCCATCTTGGGAATCAGCGTCCGGACTCTTCGCAATAAACTCCATGAATATGGAGATCAATCCACCGCCTCTTGATACTTTAACGCTAACTGAAGCCAAGATTTCCAAAACTCATCTCCCGGCTTATAAAGCTGGTAAACATCGTAAAAAAGGGCACAGTAGGCGATCTCTTCTTTCAGCTCTATTTCTGCAAGGGCGGTAGATCCTCTCTTCGTCCCAGACAGCACTTCAAGATGGCCCACGACTCGATCCAAGCTCCCTCTCAACTCCCTTATCGCCTCTCCGATTTTCTTGTCCGTTCCCGCCGGCATCGGATTCCGGTCGATCGCCTCCCGCACCAGCTTCCAAATATCTCGTTGCTCAAACCCTTTCGCAGCTTCACTCAACGGGACGTAATCAATCCCCCGAAATCCGATCCCTCCGTCTGTCGTATTGATGAAACGGATCTTTTTATGCTTTTTGGCAAAATCAGAGAGGCTCGCCGACTCCATGATCCACCGAACCGCGCTCAAAACAGATTCGCCGCTCCGATTCTTTCGCCGGATAATCCGGTCGGCTGCCGATTTTTCCGCATCGATCTCCTTCCAAGCCACCTCTTTCTCTTGGCTCACCCCTGAGGCGTACCTCCGGTTCCCCGTATAAGCCATATCGACCCCGTTGATTAAAATGGGGTTGCAACCTAAAAACTGAGCCCACGCAACGCAAATAGCCGTGACCGAAATCGCCTCGGGCGAGAGAAAATCGCCCATCAACGGCCCAAGGAGGCCAAGCTCCTCCTCAAGCCAAAGTTCAGGCGCCCCTCCAATTCCGCTCCGCATATAGCCGAATGGGCCGTTGCAGGTCTGAAAAATCGACGGATGGACCCGGGTCGAGTAGAGGAGGGGCATCTCAAAGGCAAAGCTATTCTTCAAACGGCGATACTCCTCCAGATTAGGATCGAGCGCCATCCCAAAATGGGGCACGATCCCCTGCGAGCTGAGAGCTGCGAGGGTCGACCCTCCCGCAATGATGAGCGCCTGATCCACGAGAGGCCGGAGCTGTTCAATGGATGACTGCAGAGAGGGTCCTGCTCCACAGACAATCGCCGGCATTCCTGTAAACGCCCCTTTCAGACCATTCGCATAAAAGGAGCGGGGCAAGCGCCGTATATTTTCGATAAAATGGCGAAAAGGTTGGTAGCCGTGCAGCCGGTCGATATGGAGAGCGTGGGCAAGGGCCGTTTTTCGGAGGAATTTGAGCCGAAGGGGAGAGAGCCCTTTTTTAGACTGGAGGGCGGCCACTTCAATTCGCTGGAGGGGAAATCGCTGAGCAAGGGCCTCGATCTCCTCCGTTTTTTTAGAGAAAAGCTCGAGATGAACTTGAGGATCAGACAAAATCTCAATGGCTTCGGAGCGATGGAGAAACGAGGCGATGAGGCTTGGGTCGTCCTCGAGAAAAATCAACTGCCGTTTGGGAGATTGGCGCAGCCACTCTTTACAGTGGGCATAGATAGAGGAGTGGAGCCCATAAAAATAGAGCGCCTCGATGTTCTCAATATTGGGAAGGGGCACCGTTTCATTCACAGGCTCTCTCCTCTCCCAAGTGCCTGCCGCTAGGCCAAGACCAGGAAACCGTTCCATGAGCAGCTGCACCGCTTCGCTATACGTAGATAAGCTTTCTCCCATTCCAGTACCCCTCTTTTTCGACCCAAATATTTTGGAATCGATCCCAAATCTTTTCCCGGTAGCTGTCTAAATCGAACCAAATCGCCTCGACCCGGATTTCGCCTGCATCGTCCCATTGCCGCAAATTAAAACGGGTCTCATCCAGATATTCGATCTCTTCAACAAGTCTCCCCTTCTTGTTGAACCGCCGATGGACGCCAATGGCCTTCCCCATCTGGTATTCCCCTTCATCCAACAAATCCCCCTCCTCGCTCCACATCTGGTCGAGTCCATCTCGAACCCCTCGGACAAAACGGCACTTCCGCTTCATCCTCCCGTTCGGCCAATAGAGGAGAGACTCTCCATTGAGCCTGCCCTCCACATAATTTTCAACCGTTTTAAGAGTCCCATCTTCGTAGAAATACTCTCTTTTCGTTTCGCTTTGGGTCGAGTAAAGCGCGCCGCTACGATAATATAGATCCATGTTCCTCAAGTACTGTTTGAAAAAAGACGCTCCGATGCACTTCTAATTTTTGCCGCGGGTCCATTTCCACTTCCCGTTCAAAAACAGGCCTCCAAATCTCCCAAAGCGGCAAAAGCAGCTTCTGGTATACCACTTCGTCCTCTAAAAAGACACCTTTTTTTTTACAATTCCTTAACGAAAGATCCCATTCTTTCCACCTCTCTCCACTCGAAGAGAGCGGGAGCCGTTGCATGGTCTCGTGTACTAAAACCCGTAAGTCCTTCTCGATAGGACACCTTTTCAATACATCCGATAACTTCTCCGCAGGAAGGGCTAAAAGGCCCCCTTCCGTCGCATTGATAAAATCGCGCCCCTCTGCCATCTTTTCAGTCCACTCAGCCCCCATCAGCCAATCTCTTTGCGTCATTTTGCCGCGTGCCTGGATCAACCCTTCAGGGATCTCCGCCTCTATTTGGGCGTACTTCCTCCCCTCTTCGTAACAAAGATCCATCCCCACAAAGACAATCGGCGAGCACCCCATATGAACCGCGGCCGCCGTTAAAAAATTCCCCACAGTCCACCCCCCATCAAACCGCTCTTCGCCATGGATCCAATTGATCGGATCAGACGAGCTATCTGGGAAGAGGAGCCTCTCCCCATGCACCAAAGAGGCATTATCGCGGCTCATCCGGCTCTGATAGCAGAAAGGGATCTCGGAAAACGGCTGTATTTTAAACTGCCGGTACGGAGCCTCCGCATCGATCGCACCGCCAAAATGGGGCTCCATATCGATCTCATTTAACGCGCTTCCGCCCGCAAAAATCAACGCCCTTTTTGCAAATGCGGAGAGGAGGCGCCCATTTTTCTTCAGAGAGGGCCCGGCGCCCACAATGATCGCCGGAATCCCCGCAAACGCCCCCGCTAAAGCGATCCCCCTCCGGTAAGCCATTTGGTTGGCCCTCGCATTTTCCATCGGTTTGATCCAATAGCCAGCCGCCTCCGATAGAATCAATCCAGCTGCTAAATGACACCGTTCCAACTCCTTTTTGAGCGGCCCTTCGCCGATCACCGCCATGTTCCTCAACACCGCCGACCAACCGATTTTCCGGGCGATCGCCTCCATTTGCAGCGGCGACTCAAGGAGATAAATCTTCACCCTCGGGTCGTCGCTTGCCCGCTCGCTCTCCGATACAATCGCAACACGGCGCACCGCATCGACCCAAGACAAAGCTTCTCTATATAAAGCCTCGTCCCATCCAATCACGCAAACAAATTCAGAATCTTCGGGAAATCGCATAGAGCTCGCCAAACACCGGCAAAAACGGAACCGAAGCCAGCCTCCCCTTTTCGTGCCAAAACGTCAGAATCTCTTGAGCGCCCGCCACACAAATAAAGGGCGCCCCTATGATCTCATTATAACCTAGGGCTTGGCTGATCGCCGCCTCATCCACCGCGCCCGCCTTGCACTCGACCAACAAAAGGGGAGTCATCTCTCTCGTATAACAGAGGAGATCATAGCGCCTAGCGCCAGACTTTCGCTCCACGGAGATCAGCCCCTTTGGGAACCCCCATTCATCCACCATTTTTTGAATCAAAGCCTGCCGAATCTTCTCCTCGGGGCGTCGACTACTGTATTTGGACAAGGCCGTAATTTCGATCTTCACGACGGTAGATCACCTTGATTTTCTGATCCTCTTCAGATCTAAAGATTAAAAAAGGATCGCTTGTGATCTCCATTTTCATGATCGCCTCATCTTGCGTCAAAGTCTTGAGCGGCATCGTATCCTTGGCAACCACTTGGTGCAGCTTATATTTTTCCTCTTCAACCCGGGCCGATTCAGCCTGAATTTCGTCGTTGATTTCGCTTAAGTCGTCCTTCAACGACTGGATCACATTAACGTGAATATCCACCGTACTCAAGTGCTTATTGCGATAATCGTGCAATTTGGACTTATAGCGCCGGATCAATCGGGTCACTCGATCGATCGCCTTATCGATCGCTTCATACATATTGTCCTTGCCCACCTGAACCTTGATTTGAAACCGGATAAAATTCATCAAGATCGAACACGACTTTTCCAATTTTTGGGCGTCAAGAACGACATGGACGTCGATGATCTGATCGGTGATCCGTTCAATTCTCGTCAATTTCTCCCATACATAGTTCCGAATCGCATCGGTAATCTCGATGTGTTTACCGAGGATATAGAGAATGTATTGCTCATTTGCGAACTTATTCGTCTTTGGCATAACCCGTCCTTCAATAACCAGTCAGTCTATCACTTAACTTCTTGCCTGCCAAGCAAATTTTGATCATAATACCCTCATGTCCATCACAACCCCCGGCCTTCTCCTTCAAACGATCCCTTATCTCGGCGAAAAAAAAATCCTAAAAATCTTTACCCCCGAACAAGGACTCCTCTCTCTTTTTGCCCGCAAAACAAAACTAGCCCCCTTCTGCCTTGCCGAGTGGATCTATCGGAAAACTGAAAAAGAGATCCATACAATCCAAGACTCTACCCTCCTCGATCCCCTTCTTCACCTTCGCGACCACTACCATGTCCTCGTGGCAGCCGGCGCGATCGCAAGCGATCTTCTCAAAACCCAAATGCCTGGTAAAAAAGCCCCTGCACTCTTCGAGCTCGCCCTTTTTTACCTCAGAAAACTCTCTTCCGCACCCGATCTCTTCGTCGCCAGCTTCCGCCTCAAACTCCTCGTCCACGAGGGGCTCTTCTCCGAAACGCCCGACCCCAGCTTCTCCGCCCTGGAATGGGAAGAGGTCCATACCCTCGCCTTCTCCCGCAAACTCTCAGCCATCCAAACTCTCCCCTCAGCGCCCCACGCCAAGATCCAACTCCTCTTCCACAAACGATTCAATGGAACATGATCAATGAACCCATCGCCCTCTTCCTCGCCGGCTATTGGGGTGGCCGCAGTATAATAGGACTCTTCCTATTAGCGACGGGCGATCATTCCCTCAGTAGAGCCGATAGCGTTCAATATACTCCAACGTTTTTGCTGGCACGAGGTGAGCGCAGTACAGTTTTTTCTTTAATCTCATCCGGATCCCCGTACTCGATATCGGAATTTCGCGACGCCCAATCAACGGCGGGGCTAACCTGACGAGCTCCTGAGTCTCTTTCCATTGATCGAGATGGGCGGCCGCCTCATCGGAGAGGAGGAGCCTGAATTCGACGCCTGGGGATTGGAGAGCCCTGAGGGTATCGATCGTGTAAGAGGGCCCTCCTCGATCCAGCTCCAGGGTGGCAAGCTTGAATGCAGGGTGGTCAAGGGCCAATTGCAGCATAGCGAGCCGTTGATCTGGCCTGGCGACAGGGGGCTCTGCTAGTTTAAAAGGGGAACAAAATGCAGGGCAGAACAACACCTCGTCAAGTCCATGCTCCTCCATCAATTGGATGGCAAAGGCAATGTGTCCAAAATGGATCGGATCGAACGTCCCGCCAAAAAAACCGATTCTCTTCCTCATAAATACAACAATTCTCTATATTTCGGCAAAGGCCAGAGAGCGCTGTCAACGACCCCCTCAAGCCGATCGACAATCGATCTCAGTTCATCCATTTTCGGACCGATTAATTCGGCGCAAACCTTCCCTTTCCCCTCCCAGCCCAGGTCTTCAGTTTGCGACTGCAACCTGTTCAACTCTGCAGCCGTCCGGACAGCCTCTTCAATCAGCGGCTCTTGAATGCCGCGGAGCAGCATATCTTTTTGCGCGGCGGGCAGTATTTGTGTCTGGAAGAGTTCGATCATCAAATGGAGTTCAATCTGCACCGTTTTTACATACTGCTCGACAAAAATCTCGTAGCGGCTATGTAGCTCTTCCGGACTCAAGACGTCGCTAAAAACAGGGATCGTTTTTGGATCGATAAGTGAAGAAAAAGGGTCGAAGCTCTTTTGAATCTGGCCAGAATCGTGATTCCCGCCAAAAATCATATTTTTCGCTCCCCTCAAATGCTTTCGGAGCACGGGCAGAGCCCTAAAGAAAAGGGCCTCCCCCTCTAAAGCCCCATCGCCGACAGCGCCCGCTATTTCATCGAGAATGAGCTGCAAACTATCGGCGACAATCGCATTCATGACAGTCACCGGCAAGGGAGAGTGGGCCGAGCCGCCAACGGCGCGAAACTCAAATTGACGACCGGTGAATGCAAAGCACGGCGTCCGATTACGGGACAAACCGACATCTTGGCGGGGCGTTGCGAGCGGGCCGAGATCCATAGAGCGGAGCTCTGTCCCCCCCTTTTTTTCATGGATGATCTCCTCAATGATTTTCTCCAAAGCCTCGCCGAGATAAACTGAGCCAACAGAACCAATGCTCGCATATAAAAGCTCCGCATGCTCATGGACAGCGCGGAGGATAGCGCTCAAAAGGGTGAAAAAAACAAGGTTATTTCCCCGCGGATCGAGGAGATTTTGACCACCGTCCGTCGAGAGCGACCAGTGATTGTGTTGACCAGATCCGCTGATCCCCATGAACGGCTTGTCATGCAATAGACAGACCAGATCGCGCTTCCATGCAAGGCCTCGCATCAGCTCCATTAAAAGCAAATTGTGATCCACCGCGACACTCGCCCGTTCAAACAACGGAGCCACTTCATATTGGGCAAGAGCGGCCTCCTTATGCCAGGTCTTCACCGGAATGCTGAGACGGAGTGCAGCCTCTTCAACATCACCCATGTAGGCCATGACCTGCTCTTTCACCGCCCCCGAATGACGATCTTCCAACTCCTCCCCTTTCGGCGGCCTGGCGCCAAAAACGGTCCGACCCGCTAACACCAAATCAGACCTCAACAAAAAAAGGTTCCGATCGATCACAAAGCACCCTTGCGCAACCCCAAGAATGGGAAAAACCTTATGAGCGGCCACCCCACACATCCGGAGGAGCCGAAGGGCAGCCCTGCCCAGTTTTTCTTCGGAGCGGAGGAGCGGGATTTTGTGATCGAGCGGCGCCCCCTTCCAAGAAAAAAAAAGGGCAGGGATACATAGAGTCATCCCACCGCCCTCTTCCCATAAGAAGGGGAGAGCCTTTGGATCCCACACCGTATAACCGCGGGCCTCATGGCCAGGCTCACAGCGGAGGAGTTCTTTGCCCCGAAATTGTTGGATGACAGCCCCATGCGAGCCAAAGCTGAGGAAAGAGTCGTGCTGCTTGGCGCCCCCGTTCGTGAGGGGCTGGAACCAGTGGCTAAAATGAGTCGCCCCATGCTGAAGGGCCCAATTTTTAAGAGCTTCAGCAATCACATCGGCATGAACAGGATCGAACTTCGCGTCCCCCTCTAGAACATCGAGCCAATTCTGAGCCACGCCTCTCGGAAGCTCTTGAATCAAGCTGCGATGAAACACCCGCGCGCCGAAGTGAGCCACTCGAGCCGCTGCCGACCTTCCGTTCATAGAAAAACTCCCATCCCCACAGTGATGGCATCTTCTCAGAACGGAATCCGATTGTCAAGCTATAATCCAGCGATCTTCTGCTCGATCTCTTCAATCGCGCTATTGGCTTTCTCCAAGCGCTCTCTCTCCTGACTGACGAGTTCCTGGTATTGCATCGCCTTATCGAAGTCGAGACCTGAGCCGCCACCCAGCGCTTTCCGGTAGACCTCCAGCTGCATTTTGATCTCTTGGCGCCGCTCCTTTCTCTGCTGTAATACGAGCTTTAAATTTTCCAGAGCCTTTTTATCATCCTCGCTTAAGTTCAAAAGGGAGTGCTCTTTTTTGTCAGCGATCAAATCCTTCACAGGGCGAAGAGACCGCTCCATCTGCTGCTTCTCCATCCTGGACACTTCCATCTGATTGAGCCGGAGCTCAATCTCAGTAAATTCCGCCACGAGAGCCTCAAGCTCCATCTTCTCGCCTTGCTTGGCAAGCTGCGCAATCCGCTCTTTTAAGAGAGCCGTCTGTTCCCGTTTGACCCGAAGCTTTTCCTTCTCAGCCAGCTCGAGCTCCTTCGCCTTCTGTTCTTGGGCGGCTAAGTGGGGCTCCCTGAGCCGATAGAGCTCCTCCCTTAAATACCGGACGTCGTCGCGATGAAGGGGAACGAGGCGCATCTCCTCCGAGATCGCATCGATCTCTTTGTTGAGTTCACCCATCGGCATGTCCAACGACTTCGCCTTGAGCTCATCGATTTTCGTCTGGATCCCCTGCCGCTGCTCAGAAGAGGCCTGCTTTTTCTCAAAAACCTCTTTTTTATGCTCTTTCTCCAGCACCTTGACTTTGTCCCAGCATTCGCTGAGCTTCAGGCGGGTCCGGGTAAAGACCGCGCTGTTCAGCGTAAAGACCTTGGCCATACTCTGCAACGCCTTGATCTCTTCGCGCAAAGCGTAATAAGGGGCGCCTACGATCTCATCGCCCTGGAAATGTTTTGCAATGAAAGCGTCGATATCTTTTTCAAATTCAGCACTGATCGACTCAATGAACTCCTTCCTCCTGGGAAAAATATGATCTCCCAGCTCAGAGAGCCGCTTGAAAAATTTGGTCTTGAAACGGATCCGCATATCGGTCTTGATGATCTCCTTGCGGAGACCGTTTAGACGGCTCGCCAACGTATTGAGTACGTTCAACTCGCGCTGGATCCGGTTGTACACATCCCCTTTCTGCTGAATTGTTTGAGACGCTTCAGGAAAAGAGATCTCCCCAGTTGAAGCAAGGAGTTGCGGAAACTGGACGACGTCGCTCTCAAGAGCCCTGATAGCCAGATCGATCTGCTCCATCGCGAAGGCGCTCTGCTCTTCAAGGATCTCCTTGAGGCGGCGAGCCTCGACGGTGAGCTCCACATACTCGTTCCAAAGTTTAGAGCGGATGGCTGCGTTCAAGTTCTCTTTGAAAAAAGGGAGTACAAGCCTTCTGGCCTCCCAAAACTCTCGAAAACGGGGACTCCCCTCTTGGGAGATGGAACTGCGCATAAAAAGCAGTCCGTGGGCAATCTTCTCCTCCGGAGTCGGCAAGGAGGCGAGCTTTTCAGCGAATTCCCTGAAAAGGGAACTCTCTTCCCTAGCCTCGCGGGGGGAAGGTTCTTGTTGAGGATCGGTATCTGAAGAAACGGGAGAATCTGGGGTAGAAATCATATTCACTAGCCTTGAAAAAAAATCAGAATGTATCAAACAGCTTATTCTATCCCCCCTTTTATTGAAAGACATTTATTTTTTTGAGCCGTTCCCGATGTAGCCGTTTTTGAAATTGTTCATCACTTTCCCCTGGCGGCGCCGTCATGAGTGTGTTCTCGTTTTTACTCCCCCTGCTCGAAATCTTGGAGGATCAGCTCTTTGAGCCTTTCTGGAGGGTGCTCCTCGATATTGAGCCAACGAAACTGGGGCTCTTTCCGGAACCAAGTAAATTGCCGCTTGGCATAATGGCGCGAGGCCTTTTTAAATTCTGAAATAAATTTTTGATAGTCCAGATCCGTTTGGGGACTCGAAAGAAAATCTAGCGCCTGTCGATACCCAATAGCCTGAGAGGCGCTCGGATTTTGGCGAATCCCCCGTTGTTCAAGCCCCTTCACCTCTTCGATCAGCCCTTTTTGGATCATTTCATCGCACCTCTTTTCGATCCGCGCATAGAGCCGCTCGCGCGGATAGTAGAGGAACCAACAGCGGAAATCGTATGTCTCTTCCTGTAGCTTGTTGGACTTTCGAAAATCGGTGACCCTCTTTTCCGAGAGGGCCATGATCTCAAGACCGCGGATGATCTTATGCCGGTCAAATTCAGAAATCGTCGCGGCATATTCAGGATCAAACATCTGGAGCCTCTCGTAGAGAACCTCAGGTCCCTGCTCACGCATTTGACTCTCGAGCTGTTCTCGCACCCCTCGATTCGAAGGGGGGCCCTCTGGCGGGCCGTAGAGGAGGGCATGGATATAAAATCCCGAGCCGCCGACTACGATCGGGACATTTTCGCGAGCCAGGATATCCTCGAATGCCTCCTGAACGTGTTTATAAAATTCGGCCACATTAAAGACCGACCCGATCTCGCAGATATCAATGAGGTGGTGGGCAATGAGAGCCCTCTCCTCAGGAAGAGCTTTTGCTGTACCGACGTCCATTCCGCGATAGACCTGCATTGAATCGGCCGAGATGATCTCTCCGCCGACGGCAGCCGCAATCGAGAGAGAGAGTTGGGTCTTTCCCGAGGCGGTAGGCCCCGCAATGACAAGAACCCGCTTCTTCCTCCCTTTAGGAAGAACCCTCTGTTTTTGGGGAATAGGACGGCGAGACAGTAGCGCTTGTTTCACTTGCAGAACTGCAGAGCCTCTTTTTCCGACGGACAGACATGGAGGATTTTATCAAAGCCCGCCATCTTGAGGACCTCTAGCGACTCCTCAGGCACTGAGAAGAGGATCAAAGCCCCCCTCTTCATTTTGAGTTTTTTCGTGGCAGACAATAAAACCCGCATTCCGGCACTGCTCAAATAATCAACCCGAGTGAAATCGAGGAGCAGACGGATCCGATCCTCGTCAATCAAGCCGTTGATTTTCCTCTCTAAAATAGGCGCTGAAGCAGCGTCCAGCCGCCCATCAATCCGGAGGATGACTTGATATTCAATCTCCTCTAGTTCAATCCGCAAACCGATACCCATAAAACCTCTTATTGGACGATTTCTAAATGGATGCGCCGCCCGAGCCTTGCCCCAATCGTCATTGCGAGCGTTCGGAGGGATCGGATCACATTGCCTTTGCGACCCACAACCTTGCCCACATCCTCAGGAGCTACGCGGATCTCAATCAAAAGGCCGCTCTGGCCCTCCATGGAACGGATATCGACTTGATCAGGGGCATTGACCATATTTTTGACTAAGTAAGCGACAAATTCTTCCATATGTTGACTCCTATGAGTGAGAGCATAAGAAAAGGGGCTATTGAATTCAATTCTTTAAGCTCAAATATTTTTCTGTACAAAAAAATTCACAAAATCTTTACTATTCCCCCTCAACCAATTCCAGAGGAGGAAGATCATGGTGCCAGGAAGCGCATCCGTCGAACAAAATCCGTACCAATCTCTGCAGAGAGCATGCAAACAAAAACACATTGAAAACGGGGTATACGGATCTAAATTGATCACTGTAGCCCTTCTGATCGCCTCTCTGATCCCCACCCTCTTATTGGGTCCTCTGATTGGGATCCCCTTGGGAGCCGCCCTCTATTTTTTAGCAGGCGAGCGGGCGCACAGCTATTACAATGAAGTGAGAAATCAAGACTTCAGACAGATAGAGCAGGCCCTCGATACAGCTGTTTTTCAACACCATCTAGATGCAGCCGGCCAGGTATCCATAGACAACATCCTCGCAATCTATAAGCAATTTGTGCAAACAGTGATGACTCCGACTGAGTGCACGTGAGAGACTGTCATTGAACTGGACGTTGGCCATTTATCGCTGATCTATACTGCGGCCACCCCAAAAGTGTGAATTTGGGCAGCGTCAAAGCTGCCCAAATTCACACTTTTGGGGTGGCCGCAGTATAAAATTCGTCCCATCCGTTTTAGCATGACGTTGTCGGCGGGTCTGTATCCTTCCGAGGTGTTACTGAGATGCGGTGAAATGCGTTGCTTTGTCAGGTTGTTTGTATCGGCGCATCCATTTATCAGCTTTTGCCTGTGATTGTGCCGCTCCTATTCCGCCTTGATAACATTGGCTTACTGCATATTGCGCCAGTTTGTGTTTGCGGCATGCAGCGTGTAGGAAGCGTTTAAGAGCCTGGTCGGCATCGAGTTGGCTGCGATCTTTGTGCCATAGGTCTGCGTGATGCATTCCCAATTGATAGTACGCCTCAGCATTTCCTAGTCTGGCGTATTTCCGTAAGCGCTTTTCTGCTTGGGTGGATCCGTGCTGCATGGCGAGTACATACCATTTAACGCTCTCACGATCTGAGATGACCCTCGTCGCACCCTCCTGTTCGGCTGCGCAAATGCGCGCAAAGGGACTCTCGGCCTGTGCTGCAGCATTCCACCAACGCTCCACATCAGCCCTATCACACTTGTGCTGGACATAAAAGTCGAATATTTTTACTTGAGCCTCTAGAGAGCCTTTTTTTGCGGCGTCCTTTAGACCGTCCATTGAAGGGGGAGGCTTAGGAATATGAATGGGGTTGTGGGAAGGCCCCTGGACATTGGATAATTCGCGGGAGAATAGAGCCTTGGAGAGTGTCTCAACCACGCGGACTATAAGAGGAGGACTGGGTACAGGTTGAGGACTTATCCCCTTGGACTCTGGTTCGTCGCAGCCGTTCTGGTTTGGCATGTGGGGCACGGATAAAACATTCGGAAATGAAATATTTTTATTCATAAAAACCATTTTTTATTAGTATTGATTTTAAGTTGCGTTTTTATTTATTGTCAATTGTATTTGTTGTTTGGCTCGGAACTATAATGGTAGATATACCGGCCACCCCAGTTTTTTGGGTGAAATCTCAGGATAGAAGAGTTTGATGAAACTGAACCATGGCCAATGTCCAGTTAAAAAAAATACTAATAATTATACTGCGGCCACCCCAAATTCACACTTTTGGGGTGGCCGCAGTATAGATGGACTGAGCAAACAATGCAAAGTTTGTCACACCCTAGCAGCAGCTCGCCGCATGGCATAAACCTCATCTGTAGCCGTAAGAAATAGACAGGACTTCAGATCTTTTTGAAAAGGTTGCTTTACGCCTTGCACAGGGCCAATTGTCGGCATGCCAAAGATCTGTGGCAATAACGTGAATTCAACCTGAATCGAATAGATTTCTTGGATCTTTTTTGCCAAATCTTTTCCCCTTTCGGGGAATCCCGACAAGTTGATGCTGCGTCTGTCTTCCTGTTTTTTTCTTAGAAGTGCTATGATGCACCCGCGTTCAACGTACATAACCCCTCCAGGTTTTAATGCCTGGATAAACTCTCCTAACAACCCGATTCTTTGATCGCTGAGGTCTTGCGATTGCCCAAGATGCTGCATTGGATAGACAAGGGAAAATGTTGCAACAATTACATCGCAATTTGAGATATTTTCTGGCAATTTATGCAACCCCATGTTAAATTGAATTGTAACAATGTCACAATTAACAGCGGAACCTGACAATAACAGTTTACAGATTTTTTGATAATCCCCTGAGTCTATTGTTCCAAATGTTTTGTTATTTTCATCGAACCATGTGGCCGTAATATTTGCCTTTGATACATCCTGGTCAATACTCTTTACAGCATCGAGCACCTCTTGATTGCAATCCAGCACAAACAAAGTTGAATGATTCCATATTCGCGACGCCTCCGCCACCTGAGGACAATGATCTACGCCTGCTGCATCCGTGCATTTTCCAGGTCCCAAAATCAGTACCTTCTTATTCGGGCCAGTTAGGCCCTGCCCTTGAGCATGAACCCACATGTTCAAAAATCGGAAATATCCAGTTGCCGTAGGGGGATTGGGCCAATCAGAGGAAACAGGTTCCGCCATTTTATGTTCGGATCGTTCCCGAATAGAGGTCATTTGCGAGTTGGCGCCCTGTGGAACCGAGCGCCCCATAAACTGGGTGTATGCCGTTCGGCATGTACTGGCCAAACGGGCCACTCCACCGTCCCCACACCATTCCTCTATCTGTTTACACAGGCTATCATCAGGGAAGTCAGACGTCCACCCATTTGGAGTACCAGATCCAACTTGAGATCGTCGATCACCAGAAGGCGTAACGGCTGACAAAATGACACCCCCACTTATTTTTCGAGAGATTTTACCACAAAGCTTATTACATATCAATTGAAGTAAGTTCAGTCCCCTTCGGGGACTGAATTTTTACATTATTAAATGGGAGGGTTGCCAACAGGGCCATGAACTTACGCTTATGCGGAGCTCCCTTTATCCCTTTTCGACGAAGGCGAGCTGCGGGATGCGCAGATCGATGATCCGAGGTGCAAAACGGCCCCCTTGTTGTACCGAGGCGATTTGCCGCTTATAATCGTCCATCATCGCACGCCGGAGGGCGAAAAAATTGTTGAGCTGTTGCGTATATTCTTTTGGGGCGAGACGGAGGATTTTGGGAAAGACGCAGACGATCTCCTGGTTCTCTTTCCGAATAGAGAGCTCCTCTTCGGTGAATAAGACGATCTCTCTTTGGCCAAGGCTTGGAGCAAATGCGTTTGACACATCGATCCGCAAGATCTGGAGTCCCTCTTTCCATGGCGCCGTCTCTAAAAATTGGAGAATGCCGAGGGCTAAATCAAAATGGGGACCTTCGACTTTCCAGCCACTTTCCGCATGGAGGCCGAGATAAATGCCGGGAAGTTTTTTTGGCGACAAAAAAGGATCGATAGGGAACAGATATCCCTCTCTGTCCACGCCGATATTTTTAAAATCGGCCATCCAAGCGATCGGCTTGCGCACTGTATAGTCGATATAAAGGGTCGAGGGGGGGAGCCGCTTCACTTTGGCGCTTGCGATGAGGGGGGAGGCGAGGAGATCTTTTTCGGCCTTCTTTAAGTTGAGGGCATAAAGGGGCATGGGGGCGTCCGCAGAAAGGCCGAGCAGCTCTGCGAGATAAGCCGTTTTTAGGGCCTCTTTTTCGGGACCGGTTTGGACGATGGCCAAAATCCGATAGAGTGCGCTCTCTAGCCGCCCTTTTTGGTGTTCCTTCCAGGCAAAATACCCAGTTAAGCTGACTGCAAGGGTGAAACATGTGGATCCGATGAGGCAAAAAAGGGCTTGCCTGATGGTCCATTCCTGGCTCATACGCGGCTCCTCTGCAGCGCGGCGGCGAGCAGCTCGTCGACAAGCTGCTGCATCGTCATACCGGCAGCCCCCCACATTTTAGGATAAGCGCTCGTGTCGGTACATCCGGGGAATGGGTTGATCTCGTTAAACCAGTAATGGCCGTGGAAATCGAGAAAAAAATCGACGCGGGCGAGCCCTTGACAACCGCACGCTCGATACGCTCTCTCAGCAAGTTCGGCTCCAATCTCTTTCTCTAATTCGGTGATCGGGGCAGGAACCTGGATCTCCATCGCCCCGGCGCCGTATTTTTTATCATAAGCGACGAAGGCGCCGTGATTGATGATCTCGCCGGGCGGGGCGATTTGGATCATTTCATTGCCGAGAAGGGCAAACTCAATTTGACGTCCGATAAGTTCTTTTTCGACGATGATCTGATCGTCGTGGCTAAAGGCAAGTTCGGCTGCGCGGGCGGCCTCTTCTTGCGACGCCGCACGAGAGACGCCGATGCTCGATCCGAGGTGAACCGGTTTGATCCAAACGGGATAGGGGAAATGCTCGTCAATTTTTTTGAGGAGGGCCTCCACGCTATACTCAGCTGCGCTCATTTCAAAAAAAGGGACTACGGGAATATTGTGGTGCTGTACAACCCGCTTGGTCCACCCTTTGTGCATACAGATGGCGCCGGAACGGTAGTCGCAGCCGACATACGGAATGCCCAATGCCTCAAGAACCGCAGAAATCATCCCATCTTCTCCTTTAGGTCCATGCAACACGGGGATCACTACATCGCACTGCATCAGCTCTTGAACCCTTTCCGGAGAGATCCTCGGCCCTCTGGCGGGGGGATCTAAATCGAATCCAGAGCGCCACTCTCCCTCTTTCGTGATGCCAAACGGCGCCACGTCATAGACTGCCGGGTCAAGTCCGCTGATCACATTTTTGGCCGACATCAACGAAACGGGGTGTTCCGCCGACATGCCTCCAAAAAGGACTCCGACTCTCCATTTGGGGGCTCTTTGGGCATACAAATTTAAAATCGACTCGCCTGCCTTAGTAATGTCGCCTGCGCCGATCGTCAATACGACGTCGAGAGGTTTTAAAAACATCGCAACGCCCGATTCTAAATGGGTCCGGGGGAAAAAATGGATTTTGGCCCCCCACTTTTCCCGCATCCGGCTATAGAGAGCGGCGCTTGTGATTCCAGGAATCGGCGCTTCGCCCGCGCTATAAATATCGGTCATAATCACTTCGTCTGCATCGCTAAAAGATGAGGTGAACTCTTCAAAAAGATTGCGGACCCGTGTATAGCGATGCGGTTGGAAGACAACGACAAGCCTCCTTTCCCGAATGTGATCGCGAAGGGCTTTAATCGTCACCCGAATTTCATTTGGATGGTGCCCATAATCATCGAAAACGGCGACTTTGTGCTTCTCTCCTCTCTGTTCAAGCCGCCTGCCGGCGCCTGAAAAGGTTCGAAAGGCTCTCCGAATCGTCTCTTCAGCAATTCCTAAACGTAACGAGAGGGCAAAGACGGCAGTTCCATTGAGGGCATTGTGCCGGCCGAGCAGAGCCAGCTCGACTGCCGCATAATTCCCCACATCAAAGACAATCCCCTTTTGAGTCTGTCTAAAGTGGGAAACTGGGATATCAGCTCCTTCCAAAAAACCGTATGAGGTCCCTTTTGTCCTCAACAAAGAAAGGCGAGGATCGTCATAACACCAAAAAAGGCGCTCCGCCTGATCGATGAACCGTTGAAAAGCCGCGTCGAGGGCCGAGTCAGAGCCCCAGTAGTCAAGGTGATCGTCCTCTAGGTTGGTCACGATGGCAGCATAGGCTCTTGTCTTCAAAAATGAGCCGTCGCTCTCGTCTGCTTCAGCGACAAAATACTCCCCTTGCCCTGCCCTGCCGTTCGTATTGAGCGAACGGATCAGCCCTCCGACGGCAAAGGAGGGGTCCAGCTCCGCTTGCATCAGAACCCAGGAGAGAAGAGCGCTCGTCGTCGTTTTCCCATGAGTGCCGCTCACAAGGAGAGGTTTTTTACCTCGCATCAATTCGTGTAACAGATCGGATCTATGAAATATGTTCAATCCCCTCTCCCTAGCTCGGATGAACTCGACGTTATCTTCTTTAATACCAGTACTATATATAACCGTCTCTCCCTCTTCGATGAAATCTGCCGAGTGGCCGATCTGCACAGTCGCCCCCTCTTGTTCCAGAGTCTGTAAAAGGGGGCTTTGGCGGATATCGCTCCCCTTCACCTTGCCCCCTCGTTGAAGGAGGATCCGGGCCAAGGCGCTCATCCCAATTCCGCCAAGTCCAATAAAATGGTAGTTCATCTGTTCTCTCCAATGGTCCGCACAAGCGAGCCGAAATCGACTGTCTTCGGGAAAGAGATCTCCCCAAGCGCTTTTCTATGCATGTCTAAATTGTTCCTCAGCTCTCCGATTTCCCGGGCGAGAATCGCTGCTGAGGCGTCCGGCTGCAAGAGGAGGCGAACCCCTCCTTGCAGATACTCCCCGTTTTTCCTCTGGTGGTCGTTCGCATATGGATACGGAATGACAACCGCCGGTAGCCGATACCGAATCAATTCGGCGCTTGTCCCTGCGCCGCAGCGGCACACCGCAAAGTCTGCCGCTTCGTAGGCAGATTCCATCTCTTCTTCAAAGGGCTTGACGACACATGGGACTGAATATCTAATCTCAAGATCGGTTTTCCCCGTCAGGTGGATGACTTGAAAGGGAAAAGAGAGAAGTTTTGCAGCCTCTGGAAAAACCTGATTGATGAAAGAGGCGCCCTGCGAGCCGCCGAATACGAGAATCGTCGTCCGGTTCGGGTCTAAATGATATTTTTTGCCCCCCTGTTCCTTTTTGATCCAAGGCAGTAAAGGGACATAGACCGCTTTTTTCATCTTAATGGGAAACTGGAAGGCGATTTTTTCGGCGAAAGGGACAAAGAAGCGGTTCACTTGTCCAAGCGAACAATTCGCCTCAAAAAGGATGATTTTTTTTCGGAGAATAGCCGCCGCGGTCAAGACGGGGAAACTGTGAAAACTCCCAAAACCGACCACCACATCGGGTTTAAAACGGGCCACAAGGCGCAAGCTTTGCCAAATCCCTTTGAGGAGAAGAGGCCATTTTTTCTTTTGTGAGGTGGAGGCGATTTCAAAATAGGGGGTTTTCCGATCGAAAAACGGGGTGGTCTTGAGCTTGTGGCCTGCGAAAATCACCGTGGCCCCTTCGAGAAGGGCCGCCAGCTGGGAGGAGGGGAATAAGTGGCCTCCGGTTCCGCCTGTCGCAATCAGTACTTTGAGAGGGCGCATACTTGTTTCCTTGAGATGTCGAGCAAAATAAATAAGACGACGATGTTGACCATGAGGGAACTTCCCCCTTGAGAAAAATAGGGAAGGGTCATCCCTTTGCTCGGCAAAAGGCCCGACACAACGCCTAAATTAAGAAATGCTTGGATAGAGATCAAAAAGGTCAATGTGGCGGCGAGCAAAAACGGGCTCCGCTCTTGTGAGCGGATCGCGATGACAAAACCTGCCGAAGTGAGGATGATGTAGAGAGAAATCAGGGCCAAAATACCGATGAATCCAGTCTCTTCGGCATAGATGGCGGCAATATAGTCGCTCCGCGCTTCGGGAAGATAGTTCAGCTTTTGCAGACTCTCGCCAATCCCTCTCCCAAAAAGCTGGCCGGAACCCGCTGCAATCTTGGCTTGATGGGGCTGGTGCCCTTTGCCTCTCAGATCGAGTTCAGGATGGAGGTAGACTTGCAGTCTATTGTGGACGTGGGGCATCTGGTAGGCCGCCGCTGCGCCGAGTAGAGAGAGGGCAAAGAGGGGGAGGGCCCAGTACATGGGACGGATCCGGGAAAGGAGGAAGAGGATCACAAAAAGGAGGAAGATAATGAAGGTGGTTCCATTGTCCGGCTCAAAGAGGATGAGGGCGACCGGAATTGAGAGCCAGCCTAGGATTTTCAGGAACCGGGCCAACTCAATCGGCAGGCTTTGCTTAAGGAACCAGCCAATGTAGGCGGCCGGTAAAAGGACTTTGACGCTCTCAGAGGGCTGGCCGATCGGAAAACCGAAGAACCCTAACCACCTTCGGGCGCCGTTGATTTTCATCCCAATCCCCGGTATAAAAACAAGGATGAGCAAAAAGGTCGCCCCCATCAAGAGGGGGAAGCTGTAGCGGATCAGATTTTCATAGCCCCACCGGTAAACCAAAAGGCCTCCGCAAAGGCCGACAAGTCCATAGGCGATCTGTTTAAAAAGGGCAGAATGAGTGCTGACCGGCAAAGAGCGGTCGATGATTTCAGCTGCGGTTGTATTGAAGACCATCAACAAGCCGGTCGAGAAGAGGAGAGCCACTGAAATAATGAGCCAAACCGCGGCGCGTGACAAAGCAACCCCCCAATTTATCGAATTCGCAGACGGTCGCCCGCTTTGAGTTTACGCGCTTTTTCTTCATTAAGGCCATTCAATCTAAGGAGCTCGTCGAGCTTCATATGGTGCCGAATCGCGATTCCCCACGGATTTTCCCCCACTTTGATTGTGTAGTATTCGGGACCCGCTTCAGCCGGTTTTTTCTCTGCCGCTTTAGCAAGAGAGCGCTCTGCAGGGATTTTGAGAACCTGGCCGATTTTCAAAAGACTGCTCGGCAAATGGTTCAATTTGATGATCCCATCGACAGTCGTATGATGAGTTTTTGCAATTCTTTCTAAACTGTCCCCTTTTTTCACAGTCACTTCAGTGAAGGAGGGGAGAGAGGGGGCCGCCGCGATCTCAGGGGGCGCAGACTCGGGGACAAAAAGGGGCAGTGCATGCAAAACAGGATCGGAAGAGGGGGCGATTTCAGGCAATTTGAATGGCTCATTCACCGCAAGGACAGGAAGTTCCTGGATCAATGGCTGTTCATCAAATAAAGGCCGCTCGAGAATCTCCTCTCTCGCCAGCGGAGCCTGGTTTGGCAATTCATTCTGAGTCGTCAAGGCCGCGATCAATAAAACGGCCAAAAGACCGGCGTTGATCAAGACAGCGATCAATATCGTGTTTTTTCGATTCATTGTTCCCTCACTAAGCGCTTGAAGCACTCCCCGCGCCGCTCATAATTTTCGAACTGATCATAACTCGAGCATCCCGGCGAAAGGAGAACCGTCTCCCCTCCCCTTGCCTCAGCCTTGGCCGCTTTCACCGCATCGGCAAATAAATCGACCCGCAAAAACGGAATGTGAGACGCAAGCTCACACTCCATGATAGGGCCGGCTTTCCCATAAGCGATCATCAGGCGCACCTTCCCTCGAAATCTCTCGACCCACGGCTTATAGGAAGAACCCTTATGCACTCCGCCTGCAATGAGTAACAACGGCCCCTCCAACCGATCCACCGCATGCATCACTGCATCGATGTTGGACGATTTGCTGTCATTATAATACGCCACATCATTGATTTTTGCCACCCATTCGATCCGATGAGACGGTTTTTTGAACGTCTGAAGGCCGCGTAGAAATTCCACATCGGTCACTCCACACCGCTTGCAGAGCAAATAAGCCGCTTGCACACTTTGTTTCGAAGGCATCTCCAATTGGGTATAGCTCAGCGTGTTTAACAGTTCAATCTCTTTGTCAAAATGTTTCGGGTTCCGAAACAGCGACCCAAATTCCTTTTGTACCGATTCTGAAATGAATACTTCCCCGCTCATATTTTGGATGTGTGCTTTCGCCTTTGCATATTCTTCCATAGAAGGATACCGATCCAAATGGTTGGGCGTGATATTGAGGATGAGGGAGGCCTCGAGGGCAGCTGTGCGGAGAGTTTCCAATTGAAACGAGCTCAGTTCAATGATGAGAATCTCAGTAGGATCGGCAGAGAGGAGATAGCCGGTCAAACTATCCCCTACGTTGCCCAGCGAGCGCGCCCTCTTCCCCGCCGAGTTGAGGATATGGGTCGTCAATAAGACGGTGGTGGTCTTCCCATTCGAACCGGTGATCCCGAACGAGCGATTGTTGAGATGGCGGAAACCGAGCTCCATTTCGCCAATCACCTCTATCCCCAACTGCATAGCCTTTTGCACGAGAGGATGGCTTTGCGGCACCCCAGGAGAGAGAATGACCTGATGAAAACCATCCAATGCTAAATCGGAAGAATCGGGGAGGAGCCCCTCGCCCCCTTTTTTGTCGACAGGGACACTCTCCCACCCTCGGGAGCGCAAAAAAGCCGCGGCCCCCTTTCCGCTCACTCCATAACCAATCACCAGCGCCTTCATCGTATTTGTTCCTACTGCAGTTTGAGCGAGGCGACGGCGATGATCGCAAAAAGGAGGCTGATGATCCAAAACCGGATCACCACTTTCGTCTCAGGCCACCCCTTATACTCAAAATGGTGGTGGAGCGGCGCGCAGAGAAAGATCCGTTTCTTATTCCGATACCGGTAACTGAGGACTTGCAAAATGACCGACAAGGCCTCAGCTACGAAAATAGCCCCCGCAATGGCGAGGATCACCTCTCTGCGGAGAAGAACGGAGGAGACTCCGAGGACGCCGCCGAGAGCGAGCGATCCGGTGTCGCCCATAAATACCTGGGCTGGATAGCCGTTATACCAAAGAAAGCCAAGGACCGCCCCTGCCATGGCAAAGAGGTAAACGGCAATCTCGCCGCTCCCCTCAATGTAGAGGATATGGAGGTAGCGAGCTAGATCGATGTGGTTGGAGAGAAAGGCAAAAAGGGCAAGGACCATCGAGACCATGACTAAACAGCCTGCCGCAAGGCCATCTAACCCATCGGTCAGATTCACCGCATTCGACGATCCGGTCATGATAAAAATAATCCAGAGAAAGGTGAGAGATAGAGGAACATGAGAGAGAGGATCTTTAAAAAACGGGACATAAAATTGCCGGATATATTCTTGGGTGCTTAGGGTGGCGACGGCAATTTTTTTCCCCTCCACGAGCTGCTCTTTAGCGGTAGGAGGACGGAACCATTTTTTACCGGCGACGGCTTGCGTTGCGCTCGGAACGAGTAAATAAAGGGCAATGAGAGAAGAAAATCCGATCTGAATCGCTATTTTTTTCCGCGCTTTGAGCCCTTTGCTATTTTTATAGCGGAGCTTCAAATAATCGTCGGCGCCGCCAAGACATCCCAAAACAAGGGTAGTGAAAAATAAGATCCAAGTAAACGCATTGGTGAGATCCATCCAAAGGAGGAGAGAGACCGCCATCGAAAATAAGATCAAAATTCCGCCCATCGTGGGGGTATCTTTTTTCTTTCCATGCAGTTCAGCAAGGAGGGGCACCTCTTCGACGCTCCGGATCGTCTGCCCAATCTTGAGCTCATAGAGTTTTTTAATAAACCGGGGGCCTAAAAAAATGGTGAGAAGAAGGGCTGTCGCAGCGGCGAGGATCATCCGTGTCGAAAAATAGGTAAACGCAGCGGGCCCTTTCCACTGCATCGATTGGAGCCATTCAAATAAGAGGATCAGCATATCTATAATAAGTTGAAAAGTTTCTCCATCTGAACGGAGCGAGAGGCTTTCACTAAAACCACATCGCCGGGACACATCAAACTCTTCAGACGCTCTGAGAGGGTCTCGAAATCAAAATATTGTTCGGAGGGTTTTTGCGCTTCCTGAAAGGCTTCATACATCGGAGAGGCCTCTTTGCCAATGACGAGAAGATGGTCGATGTGCTTTTGGGCAAAACGGCCCACTTCCCGGTGAAGAGCGCCGTGCTCTATCCCCAATTCGACCATCATTCCAAGAACCGCGATCCGCTTTCCACCCTCTTTCGGCTGAGGCAGATTAGAAAGAGCCGCTTTCATCGAATCGGGATTGGCGTTGTAGGCGTCATTGATAAACATCACCCCGTCTTTTTCATATTGCTCAAATCGCATCTTCGGCAGCTGGAGCTTTGGCACCTGCCGATTGATCTCATCCCACTCCATATGCATCAGCCTTGCTACGCTGACAGCCGCCAAAAAATTATGGAGCAAATGGGTCTGCTTATAAGGGGGATCGAATTGATAAGCCCTCACTCCCCGCTCGTCGACAAAGTATTCACTCGACAGAAAATAATCGGCCGTCCGCTCATCAAGAGAAAAACTCAGTTTCTCTCCGTGAATCGCTCCGATCGCCTCCGGATACTCGTAAAGCCCGTGATAAAAAAGGGCTTTTTTGGTTTTCGTTTGGGAAAAAATCTCCGCTTTATATTTTGCAATATCTAAAAGACCCCGCGCGAAATGAGTTCCGTGAGCATAAGCGACCTTCGTCAACACCCCGATGTCGGGCGCAGCTATTTCAACAAGCCGCCGAATGTCTCCTGGTTCGCTCATTCCGAGTTCGACCACGAGCACATCTTCCCCCCTGTCCGGTTCAATAGAGTCATCGGAAAGGTGAGCTTCGTATTGTCATTGAGGCGCGTCTTCCCCACCTTGAATTTCCCCTCCAGAAGGGTCGCAATGAACTCTTTCGTCGTCGTCTTGCCGACCGATCCAGTCACTCCGATCACGACCGATTTGCACTCCGCCATGAAATGGGCCGCCAGCCCCTGCAAGCTCCCCACAACGTCCTCGACAGGCAAGAGGATCAATCCATGATCGGGCCCCTCATACCCCCTCCCAACCACGGCTCCAACAGCGCCGCGGAATTTGGCCTCCGCTAAATGGCGATGCCCGTCAGTTCTCTCCCCCTTGAGGGCAAAAAACAGCTCTCCAGGGCCGATCATCCTGCTATCTATCTGATACCCAGACACTAACTCAAATGATTCGCACACTACCCCCAAAAACTGACTAATCCTTTTGATCGGGATATGTCTCATATACAGAGCCTCCAGCCTAGAGGGTATAACTGTTTTTGGGGAATCCCTCAAGAAATATATATAAGTTGTTAACAATAAATTGGTTGCAGTATAATCTGCATGAAAATTAAATATTGATTAAATTAATAAAATAATGTATAATTACATGAAACAAAATAAGGATTTTATGTCTGTTGCTCCGAATACTATTGGAAATAATACTGGGACGACAACTTCAGGATCAGGGGGAGGCGCCAATCAACAGGGCCCTACGAACCTCCAAAATCAGACAAATCACGCAGCCCAATCGTCGCTACAACAGCAGCAACAGCGCTCACCAGGCGGCTCTACAGCCGTCACCGTCACTCCTGCCAACCCTCAAAACACCATTGCAGGAAGGGCGTCTGGAATAGGCTCAATGCAGCAAAGAGATAATCCACGCGTTTATACATTTACCAAAGAGGTGACATTTCAAGGGAAGAAATACAAACTGACCCTCGAAATGCCAACAGAGAAAGATCGAAACGAAATGGATGTGAATGAGCTGGAGACTGCCGCAGGGGAATTTGCCGATGTGTTTCTAGCTGATTTAAAATCGCAGGTGAAAGGGCCAAGTAGTCAGATTAAACCAGGAGATAGCTTCCATGTTCTGTTTCATGATGAAGGCTGGATCGCATTCAAAGACAAGTCAGAAGATGGGGGGGAGTTTGATCCATATTGCGATAATGTGGATACAATTACACAAAGATACCCCCATGTTAATGGAAATACAGAGGCGTCAAAACAACTGACAGCCACTATTAAAGCGGGAACGCCAGAGAAGATCTCAAATCACCTGAAAGATTCTAAACTCAACAGCTTAAGAGAGACTCTTACAACAGAAAAAGCGGTCTCTTTCCTGCCGGTCAATTTGGTCAATCAGGGTGTTAGATGTTTCATCAATTCGGCTTTCCAACAGTTGGTCACGAATAAGGCTATCCATAAAGATATTAAGCCAGAATATTTTTTGGATGGAGAAAAGAACGGTTTGTACAAAGCCCTGAAAGGTTACTTAAAACACCAAGAATCTGGCGAGACGAAACCTTACGATCTCGGCAAACTCATCGAAGCGTTAGAGTTGAATGAAGCGGAACAAAATGATGTGGGCGTGGCTTGGAATGCGTTTGCTAACGAATTGAATTTAGAGAAGATACCGCAAGAATCACTCCTCCGCTCGTTATTGACCAGCATAGTGACCATCCTTCCGGACGAGAGTATGGATCCTGGCGCCCTCATCCAAGGGGCTATTCAACACGAGGAAGCAGTAGAGGATTCAGAATGGAGCAAAAACTCATCCCCAAGTACGTTCAGCGTTTATGTAAATAGGGGGCTGTCAACTGCAATACCTTTAACACAGCTGCCGGACACTAGGAAAGCTCAATTCATTCAATTTTTACAGGCTCACGATACAAATCATGCCGCGGATCTACAGAAATTCAATCAATTTCTCAAATCAATATCATATCCATTGATTAATGACCCCATAGTTGATTCAGAGATCGAGAAAGCATGCCAGGCCATTCAAACTCATCTTAAAAACAGCTCAACTGATCAGACAAAACAAATCCAAATACACGCCGATATCGGGAAAAGGCTACGGCACCTCGCAGCATTAAAAACCAAGTTGCATATACAAGATTTTAATACAGCAGATGCAACGAAATTGGCCGATGATGTGTTCAATGCAGGCGACCAGTGGAGTTCCATACTCACGAATACAGAAAAGGCCGACATTCAGAAAGATCGAACCCAAATAGCCACCAAGACGGAGACTTCATTAAATATCGATCAGAGTCTCGCGATCAAGCTACCCCAACAGGACGGCACAGAGAGGGTATGTGACGTGACAAGCTTTAGCCTCCATACCGGGGAAGGAACGCAAAAGGGTCATTATGTCACTTATGTGAGAGATGGAAAAGATTTCTGGAAACTCGATGACCTGAGTCAAGTTCCTCGAGAAAAATCAAGCTACGCAGAGTTTTATAAACACGTAAACTCGGCGTCTCTGCTCGTTCTGAATAAGAAGGGGGAAGGGGCCGCCGCGGTTGAACCCGGCTCAAATATAGAAGAACGTTCAGCGCAAATAGAAGGGACCCTGACGACTCTCAGCGAAGAGAGCGGAAAGTTATCGCTCGCTGGCGCAGACTTTGCCCTCGTCAATCCAACAGACGCACTTGTGGATATGATTCATTCCGACATCGACACACCCGCCCTTAGAGAGCAAATTACCGCGGAACGGACAAGGCTGGGAGCAGAGAAATGGATCAGTAAAAACAAACACACTCTGTCAACGGGCCGTAGGTTTGCATTGAATAGCAATCCCGACGTGATGCGAACAAAAGGTGCAAATGACGGCGACCCTACGGTCTTTCACGTTGCGGTACGTACACAAGAAAAAATATCGGATCCCAAAGCATTGATTACCGACGCCGTGACGGCAACCCTCACCCAAGCCCAAAAAGAGGGCTGCATCAAAGTCGCATTCCCAATCATTGAGCTTCCTGATGTTCCCAAAGAGGAAGCTATGAAAACCATGAAAGAAGCGATTACTGCCTATGCACAAAAACATAAAGCAGACACCAATCACCCCATCAGACATGTCAAAATCGTCACGCCCCCGGCTCAAAAAGCTTTGAACAAAACGATACCGAAAATCCCAACAGCGCCATTACCGAAAAAAGAGGCCGTGGATCCAGTACAAATGATTCAACTCGGCCCACATACACTCCAGATAGAAAAGACGGAGGATAAGTGGAAAGGGACGTCGACAGCTCAAGCTGAACTAGCAAAGTATGAAAAAGCCTTGAAGGACGAATGGTTTCCAAATGTTCGTCGATTCTATGAACAATTTAAGTATGATAAACTCGTGTGTGACTTTACTCAGCCGTGGGGTGGGGGTATCTCAGATAAAGCGACTCGATGCGTCACGTTGCCGCTCGGGAATGAGCTCGACCCTAAATTGATGCTAGAGGTTTTCCGAAACAGCTTGACCCAGGTCTTTGCACCAATGATGCTGCCAATAACGATCACGCTGAAAGTCCCCTCCAACGTGGATACCACGATTTTTTCTTCCACGCCAACACCCCCTGCCGCTACAAAACCGACCGGTCTCATGAGCAAATTGTGGAATGGCTTAACCAGCATCGGAGAAATCTTAGCCACTGGTTAGAAAACCTATGTTGACTCGTTCTCGGCTATGCTGCATAATGGAACCCGTTTCGGTGGCATAGCCAAGTGGTAAGGCAGAGGCCTGCAAAGCCTCCATTCCTCGGTTCGAATCCGAGTGCCACCTATACCCCCATCGGCCAATAACTTAGATTCGGACCCAAGCCAAGTTATTGGCCGATGGGGGTATATAATCCTCGAGTAAATATTTTGCTATTTATCATCTCCACCCCTATCGGCAATCTAGGCGATCTCTCTCAAAGAGCCTTGCAAACTTTGCAAACTTGCGATGCGATTTTGTGCGAAGATACTCGCAGAAGCTCCATTTTGTTAGATCACTACCAGATTAAAAAACCGTTGATTTCCTACCATAAGTTTAAAGAAAGAGGATCATTGGAGAGGATTTTGGAGGAGTTGGCGGCGGGACGGCGTTTGGGGCTCATCTCCGATGCGGGAACCCCCTGCATCAACGACCCAGGCCAAATCTTGGTTCAAGCTTGCGGCGAAAAAGGCATTCCGGTGAGCGCGATCCCAGGCCCGTGCAGCTTAATTCAGGCCCTTGTCCTCTCTGGATTCGACACAAGCCGTTTCCAATTCATCGGGTTTTTACCGAAAAAACCGGAGGCGGCGTTGCGGCAGGCAATGGGCTATCCCGGAACCACGGTTGCTTTTGAAAGCCCAGAGCGATTGGTCGAAACGTTGGAGCAGATCGACGGGGAGAGAGAGATCGCGGTGGCAAGGGAGATGACGAAGACCTTCGAGGAGTGCCGGAGAGGAAAGGCAAGGGAGCTGCTCGGACACTTTCGGGAAAAGCCGCCGCGAGGAGAAATCGTCCTCATCATTGGGGAGGGGAAGACGGCCGATGATTTAAGTCTGGAGGAACTAGTCGATATGCTGCAACATCTGCATGGCTTGAGCCTCAAAGAGGCGATTAAACAGGCGGCCCGCTTCAAAGACGTCCCCAAAAGGGACGTTTACAAGAAATTCCATTTTGATTCATGACTCAGCCATGCTCGCTGAAGATTTTTTGCCCGGCATTGCAGATAGGCTCAAGGTCATTTTTTGAGTTGACAGGAATGATTTTTTAGACAAAACAGGATTTATGACGAGGTTCGATTGGATTGTGATTGGCGCAGGGCCCGCCGGGATAGCTGCCGTTGGGAAACTGATCGATCACGGCGTCAAACCAAAACAAATCGGCTGGATCGATCCCTATTTTGCCGTGGGCGACCTAGGGATGAAATGGAGCCGCGTTCCCAGCAATACAAAAGTAGGCCTATTCCTCCGTTTTTTTGAAGATTGCAAAGCCTTCAACTACCCGAAAAAATTCCCGATCGACACATTAAATCCCGAAGACAATTGTCAACTACAGTATGTAATAGACCCCTTGCAATGGATCACCGACCATTTAAAAACAGAAGTCCACCCCCTAGTTGAAATGGCGATGGCGCTCAATTTAGCGCAAGGCTACTGGGAAGTGAAGCTGAAAAAAGGTTCAGTATTTGGAAAAAAAGTCATTTTAGCCATCGGCTCTGACCCAAAGAATCTCTCCTATCCCGAGCGTACAGTCATTCCGGTCGAGACGGCCCTTCATCCAGAAAAATTGGCCACAACCATTCACGATCAAGAAACCATCGGAGTCTTCGGCTCCTCCCATACGGCCTTTCTTGCCCTCGCCAATTTGCACGAGCTCAAAGCCAATGTCATCAATTTTTACCGCTCTCCCCACCGCTATGCCGTTTACCTCAAAGACTGGATTCTTTTCGATAGCACCGGCCTAAAAGGATTTACGGCAAACTGGGCCAGACAGCACATTGACGGAACCTGCCCCAGCCATCTAAAACGGGTTTTGGTCTCAGATCGGACTTTTGAAGAATCGCTGGCGCTTTGCGACCGGGTGATCTATGCAACAGGTTTTGAGCGACGCAAGCTCCCCATTCTCGAACAATTCAACAGCCTCCATTACGATGATCGGACAGGGCTGATCGCCCCCAACCTATTTGGCTTCGGCATCGCATTTCCCCAAGCCAAATTTGACCGGCTTGGACACCTGGAATTACTCGTCGGCCTCTGGAAATTTATGGATTATCTAAATTCAATACTTCCCTTCTGGATAGCAGCCTATTAGCGCAGATTTTCCATGGTGATTATATAATTTATAATGAAGCACTTACAGAAGCACCGCCCCAAATTCTCGATTTTTGGGACAATATATTTTTCCTTATGCAACAATCTCTGATTCCGCTATGATGCACTCAAAAGATTTTAACCGAGGTCAATATGGAAGCTAAAGAAATCGTTTTCGAAGAAGATGCGCGCCATGCTCTGCGCGATGGGATCGACACATTGGCCGATGTAGTGGCTATCACTTTAGGTCCAAAGGGGCGCAATGTGGGTCTGCAAAGCTCTTGGGGTTCGCCGACAATCACAAGCGACGGCAATAGCATTGCTAAAGACGTCGAATTGAAAGATCCGTTCCGCAATATGGGCGTCTCTATGGGAAAAGAGGTCGCGGCGAAAATTAAAGAAAAATCGGGCGATGGGACGACGACGGGGATCATCTTATTGAGGGCTTTGGTTCAGGGCGGAGTGAAAAATATCGCCTCCGGAGCCAATCCGATCGCGATTAAGCGGGGAATGGACAAAGCTCTTGAAGTCATCCTCAAAGAGATTGATGCGATGTCTCTAGAAGTTAAAAATAGCCAGGATACGAAAAACATCGCGACCGTCAGCGCGTCGGGCAACGAGGAAGTGGGTCGGAAGATCGCCGAATGCTTTGAAAAAGTGGGCAAGACGGGGATCGTCTCCATCGAAGAGGGCAAGGGGACCGAAACAGGGATCGAATGGGTCGATGGGATGCAGTTCGACCGGGGCTATTTAAGCGCCTATTTTGCGACTAATAGCGAAAAACTAATCGTCGAAATGACAAACCCTTATCTATTGATCACCGACAAAAAAATCTCGTCTGCCCAGGAGATTTTGCCGATTTTACAGCATATTGCAACCACGGGCGGCGAGCTAATCCTCATCGCCGATGAGATTGAGGGGGATGCTCTTTCGACGCTGGTCGTTAACAAGCTGCGAGGCACGCTCAAAGTGGCGGCCGTCAAGGCGCCAGGTTTTGGAGATCGGAGAAAAGCTCTCCTCGAAGATATCGCCGTATTGACAGGGGCTGCCGTCGTCAGCGAGGAAAAGGGGCTTGTCTTGCGCGAAGCGGAGGCCGCCGTTCTCGGTAGAGCGGATCAGGTCAAGATCGATAAAGATAAAACGACGATCGTCGGAGGGAAAGGGAATGCGCAACAGATCAAGGGGCGCATCGCTCAGATCGATGCAGAACTCGCGCAAGCAAGCTCCAGCTATGATCGGGATAAACTCGAAGAGCGGAAGGCCAAATTGCAAGGCGGCGTCGCCGTCATTAAGGTGGGCGCTCCAACCGAATCGGAAATGAAGAAGAAAAAGCAGATGTTCGAGGACAGTCTCAACTCGACCCGTTCCGCTTTAGAAGAGGGGATCGTTCCGGGCGGCGGGGTCGCTTTGTTGAGAGCGAGCAGAAGCTGCGCTAAGCTCGATCTTTCAAAAGAAGAAGAGGTGGGTGCGGCCATCCTCCTCAAGGCGTGCGAAGCCCCCTTTAAGCAGATCGTTGCTAATACCGGCCATGATAGCTCCGTGATTCTCGATGAGGTGCTGAAAAAAGGGGGGAGCTTCGGTTTTAACGCGATGAATGAAAAGATCGAAGATTTGCTCAAATGTGGTGTGATCGATCCGGCGAAAGTGGTCAAGATTAGTTTGACCCATGCCGTATCGATGGCAGGCATCGTCCTCCTTTCCGAGGCTTTGATTGCAAACGCAAGGGATGAAGAGAAATAAAATTTGACTTTGAGAGCCCGCTCTAGGTATCCGTATAGATATGTGGCTCTCTTTTTTTCTCCCTACTCTCCTCTTCGCCTCTCTCGAATCGGAGTCGATGCTTTATAAAGCGGATGAGATCGTCCAAAAATTCCAGTTTGAGATCGCCCGCACTCCCCCTCCTCTCCTCTCCCCTCAGCCCCAGTCGTGTTTGAACGCCGGTTCCGTTTGGTTTGCGATCGACCTTTCCGAATTACAAACGCCCGCCTTGGGCGCGCTCACTCAAGAGGGGCTCTGGAATCAGTTACAAGAAATTGGGATCCAAGCCGTCTATTTAAAAGGGTTGAAACAGGGGGGAATCTTTCGAACGGGGATAGGTCTCGACCCCAAATGGGGAGGGGGATGGAACGATCTGGCCCTTACCCTACAGAAAAAACAGATCGCCCTCATCGGAGACTCTTTCAGCTATAGCACGGGATGGGGCCCCGATTTTACCCTCGCCCTCCAAAATGTAGGCGACTATCCAGGCATTTATCATCTCATTGAAATCGAAAAATCGGACTGGAAATTATTGCCAAATGCCACCGAGCCGCGCAGCTCCCTCAACGTCCCCTGGCTCACCTTACAAGAACTCCAAAAAAAAGGGTATGTCCCTGAACTGTTTGCCCCTTACGTCAAAGAGAGCCGCTGGAATGCAACCGCTCCGATTCCCTGCGTTGACGGGAAAGTGCGTCGATGGATCTATCTCAAGGAACACCGGAACGATCCGACCATTGATTGGCTGAACCCCTCTTTCGGAGGCTGCCGAATCGCCGCAGCCGATACGATCGATTCGATGTACAATCTCGGAATGAAAATCCTCAAATTCAACAATGCGATCGGTCTTAGCGCTAAAGAGACCCTCTCCTTATGGACCCGTAAACTCGGGGGGTTCTCCGTTTTAGAGACAAGAGGGGGCCTCGACGATTTTAAAAATGCGCCGACCGATCTCATCGCAGATACGCTCACCCGCCCCGCCCTCCTCCACGCCCTGATCGCTGAAGACGCCGAAGCGCTCAAAATGATCTATCGCCTCTTTTTGGAAGAGGGCATTGAGATCAAAAGGCTCGTCCATGCCCTACAGCCGTTCGATGAATCTACCTGCGATTGGGCAACGCTCCTTGCCCAACCGAAAAAAAAATTCAAATACTATGAAGAGATGTTGACCGGCGAGGCGCTCCGGCTCCGGCTTTTAAAGGAAGACGTCGCCCGGGTGGGGGAGAATGAACCTGCCACTTGGCCTCAATTATGCATGTATGCCCTCAGCATCAAAGAGGCGGAGCAAAATAGGGACGCTATTCGCAAAGCCCACCTTCTCCTCACGTTTTTTTACGCAATGCAGCCAGGGGCCTTCTCTTTTTCGGTCTCCGATCTGCTCGGCGTCCTCAAACGGCAAACCATCGATTTATTGGGCTCCAATCCCCACACCCTCTACGGCTCTCTCCCCTCCCAAATGCAAAACATGAATTCTTTTGCAATGCAACTGAGAAAAATGCTCTCGATTCGCATCGACACCGCCATCGATAGAGCTGAGCTCATCTCGGTACCCCAAACAGAGCAAAAAGGGCTGCTGATCTTGATTCATAAACTCCAGGGTGGAGGGACCACGCAGCTCCTCGCCGTCAACTTCGGCAAAACGGCCGCTCAACAAACTTTGGAGATGCCGAGCTTTAGACAGACCACCGCAATCGATCTCATGACCGGTCTTGCAGAGACAAAACCGCTCAACAGTTCAATGATTCAGCTCAATCTCCCACCTTTATCTGGAAAAGTTATCCTGTTCCAGCCAAAATACTACGATTAATGAAAATTGCAGTTATTTGCGCACCCGGGTTGGGCGATGCGGTCATTTTGCATATCGCCTCGTACCATTTGTCATTGGCAGGCCACGAAGCGTTCACTGTGACCCCCCACCACTTTGGAAGGTGGCTCCCTCATGCCCAGTCGGGCGACCCAGAGCAGTGCGACGCCATTTTTCTGCAACACGATAATAGTCTCAAATCGGCTTCAATCCGGCAGCAAAATAGACCTGTCTATACGTTCTTCGGCAGCCACCAAACAGCCAAGCACGGCCCGTTAAGATCCGGCTTTGATTATGTCTCCGATCTCAACCAGACTATGGTCGCCAATGTGATCGCCTCTCTAAAGGTCCTCTTCCAAATCGAGGCCACCCCCGACAACGGCCTCCGCCCGCCTCCAGGACTCATCCACCGGCGCCACTCTCAAAGGGTCGCCATCCACTCTACCAGCGGCGATCCAAAACGGAATTGGCCCGAAGAGAAATTCCGCAAAGTCGCCCATTGGATAAGCCAGCAAGGACTTGAGCCCTCCTTCCTCTCCCCATTTCCGTCTCTTGAAGATCTCCTCTCCTTTATCTACGAATCGGGCTATTTCCTCGGCAACGACTCTGGCCCCGGCCACATCGCCTCCGCTCTCAAAATCCCCCAGCTCATCATCGGAAGAGAAGAGCGGCACATGCGCCACTGGCGGCCCGGCTGGGGAGGCGCTGGAGCTCTCATCACCCCTCCCCGATGGATCCCCAATCCAAAAGGATTCCGCCTCCGAGAGAAATACTGGAAATACTTCATACCCACAAGATCCGTAATTAAAGAATTAAAAAAAAGCGTTTTATGCAATTAAATGACATTAAAAATTGTATTTAGTAGAATAAAGAACGAGGTGAAAAATGAAAGATCTTCCCCATCATATGAAGAAATTGAACCGGCGCGTGATCCGCTCTGCACAACGAGAAGAGATGGGAGAGGAGCTGCCCGACGTTCCGACATGGCCCGATTCGGAGAAAGAAAAGCAAAAAAAGGCCAAGCAAAAAATGGCCGCCGCAACAAAAGCTCGAGCCCCCTCGGACAAAAGTCCAGATCAGCGGAATAAAGAGATGAAAAAAGGGAGAGTCCCTGTATTTAATCGGTACGATGCGCAACCTAAACGGAGCCTATCTTCCAAGAAAAAAAACCCTAGAATTTGACCTCCTCTAGATGGTATCATTTTTGGAATGCGGATCGCCCAACTCTCTGATTTTCATTTTACCCAACTGACGTGGAATCCTTTGCGCCTGTTTTCAAAGCGGGTGTTGGGTAATTTGAATTGGCTCTTTTTGCGCCAACACAACTTTTTTGAAGGGCAACTCGAGTCGTTACCCACCCTTTTTCAAGAACTGAGTGTCGATTGGGTCTTGCTCGGCGGCGATTTTTCAACCACATCGCTCCCGGAGGAATTTGAGAAAGGGGTTCAATTTGTGAAGGCGCTGAAGTCGCCTTGGATTGCGATTCCTGGCAATCACGATCGGTACACCCGGGGCAGTTGCCGCGATAAGGATTTCTACCGTTTTTTTACAAATCCGAAGAGGCCAGGTTCCGACCCTGTTGGATCCTTCACTCTGAAAGAGGATCGGATTGAAGCCCATCGACTCAGCCCCGAGTGGCGCCTGATCGCCCTCGACACTTGTTTAGCGACAAATTTTTACTCGTCGCAAGGGGAATTTTCGCCCCAGCTCGAGGCCTCTTTGGAAGAGGTGTTGAGGCTCATTCCTCAAAGAGAATCGATCCTCCTTTTAAACCATTACCCATTTTTTCAAAATGATATAGAACGGCACAATTTGATCCGCGGAGAGGCTCTACAACGCCTTTTAGAAAGAAATCCACGCATCCGGCTCTATCTCCACGGCCATACCCATCGGCACATTGTCGCAGATCTCCAAATCAGCCATTTGCCCATTGTCCTCGATGGCGGAAGCTGCGCCCAAGGGGACAGAGGATCTTGGAACCTGATCGATCTCAGCGAGAAGAGTTGCGCCGTATCGACCTACCGTTGGAATCAAAAATGGACTCAAACCACAACCCAAGAATTTACATGGACACGCCCGACATACCCTGGTTCGATGACGGTTTAAAATTCAAATGTACCGGGTGCGGGCAATGCTGCACCGGATCGCCCGGCTATGTATTTCTCTCTAAAAAAGATTTAGAGACGCTCGCAACCCATTTTGGATTGACCGAAGAGGAATTTTTGCAAAAATACACTCGGTATGTCGATGGGCAATACGCCCTTTTAGACAGGGAATTCTCCTATGACTGCATCTTTCTAAAAGAAAATCGGTGTTCTGTCTACGGAGCGCGCCCCATCCAGTGCCGCACCTTTCCCTGGTGGATCCAACACCTCCGGGGACCTGGCGACTGGGAAGAGGCCGCCCTCCGGTGCGAGGGGATCAACCATCCAGAAGCCCCCCTCGTCCCTTCACTCCACATCCAAGAGCAATGCCTCACCTATCTCGACAATCTCCTTGATCAAAATTTTGATATTGGATAGATACCCTTGTATGCTGACTTCCGTCGAACAGAGAATCCAAACCTGGCTGGACGGCCCTTACGATCCTGAGACGAAAGCGGAAATCCGCCGCCTCCTGTCTGTCGATCCAAAAGGGTTATCGGACGCTTTTTTCAAAGATCTCTCGTTTGGCACCGGCGGAATGCGCGGCGTCATGGGGATTGGCCCGAACCGGATGAATATTTATACAGTTCGGATGGCCACCCAAGGACTTGCGCGGTGCATTCAGAGAGCGCCCGAAGCAGAGCATAGAGTATTTATCGGCTACGACGTGAGACGCCATTCACGCGAATTTGCCGAGGAGACGGCCAAAGTTTTGTCCGGCAATGGAATCCGCCCCCTTCTCTCCAAAGAGGTTTGCCCCACTCCCCTTGTCTCCTTTGCCTGTAGGCACTACGGCTGCACAGCCGCCGTCATGATCACCGCCTCCCACAATCCCCCTCAATATAACGGCTATAAAGTCTATTGGAGCGACGGGGGCCAAATCGTCCCCCCTCACGATCGCGAGATCATGGCCGAAGTGCAAAACATCAAAAGCCCCGATCAGGTGCAGATAGGGACGCTGTATGAGGAAATTGGCCCCGAAATCGACGCTCTCTATCTCGCCGCGCTTAAAAAGCTCCAGATGCTCCCCGCGCTTGCCAAAATTCCTCTAGAGATCATCTATACCAACCTCCATGGGACCGGCATCCGATTGATCCCGAAAGCCCTCAAGGAGTGGGGTTACACCCACCTTCGGTTTGTCGAAAAGCAGCTCCCCCTCGACGGAAATTTTTCATCGGCCCCCTCTCCCAATCCGGAAGAAGAGAAAGCGCTTAAAATGGGACTCGAACAACTCCATCAAGAAGGGGGCGATCTTTTGATCGCCACAGATCCCGACGCCGACCGAATTGGCGTCGCCGATCCAAAGACCCGCTTCACCGGCAACCAAATCGCCTGTCTTTGCCTGCACCACATCTGTGAGACCCTCACCGAGAAGGGAGAATTTCCGCAAAACGGCGCCTGCATTAAAACCATCGTCACCACTGAGCTTTTCAGAAAAATTGGAGAGAGTTTTGGCGCCAAATGCATGGACGTCCTCACCGGCTTTAAATACATCGGCGCATACATCGGCCTCTGGGAAAAGGCTTTTGACGGATATCAGTATCTCTTTGGCGCTGAAGAGTCTTATGGCTATCTCTTTGGCACCTTTGTCCGCGATAAAGACGCGATCTCGGCCGCCTGTCTCATCGCCGAAGCGGCCGCCAAAGCCAAAAGCGAAGGGTTCACCCTAACAGATCGGCTCGCCCAAATCTATCGCCGCTACGGCATCTACCGCGAATCGCTGACGAATCTGGTCTTTTCCGACAGCCAAACAGGGATGGATCAGATGAACGCCCTGATGAAAAACTTACGCCGCTCCCCTCCCCTTCAAATGGACGGAAAGCCCGTTGTGGTTTTTGAGGACTATCTTCTCGGCAAAGGGAACCTCCCCCCATCGGACGCACTCCGTTTTTGGCTTGCCGACGACACAAAAATCGTCATCCGCCCCTCCGGCACCGAACCGAAAGTAAAAATCTACACCGAAATCGTCGAAAAAAAGACAAACGACATCCAATCTGCCGACCTTCGCCTGAAGCAAATGACAGAGGCGTTCCTCAAAGAGTTCATCTATACTGCGGCCACCCCAAAAGCGTGAATTTGGGGCGGCCGCAGTATAATTATCGGTATTAATAATTATTTTAAATTAAATTAATTATTAATAAAATGAAATAAAACAAACAGGAGTATTTCATGTACGTAGAGAGTTCCAATGGCAGCGCCCCCTATATGAATCCACAGCAAGGAGGCAATCCCAGTAAAGGCGCGGAAGTCTATGCAGGCGATACATGTTATATTGATATGGGCATTTTGTATGGCGGCGAGTCGTTTATGACATGGTGGCCGAATGTCGGGATTGATCAAACGAAATTTGACGCCTATTTGGATAGTCTTTTTGCTAGCTTCAAGAAGAATGGGGTAAATATGATGGATCTCTCCTTTGCCCAGCTCTGCGACATTGAACAGCTCGCACAAGGGAAGGGAGAGGGAGCTTCTGGCAATGATAAGATCTCTTCGATCTTTGCCGACGGCTACGAGGTAATCCGATCGGATGGGACAAGTACGGGTCAAAACTTTCTCCAATACATGACAGCCCGCGCCCATGCGGACGGAATTAAAGTAGACGTCTCTTTTGGGGGAGCGAACGCCTCCAGCACCGACTGGGATCCAGGCAAGGGAACGGCGGGAGATCTAGCCAATTTTATGAATGAGTACAATATCGATTCTGTCGATTTTGATATGGAGACCTCACTGCCCCAAGGGGTCGATTACAATCAGTTTTTCAGCGAGCTTCATTCGTTATTACAGTCCAGCAATAAACAGATGATTCTCACTGTGGAAGGGGATTTGAGTAATGCCAAGAAATTAGATTTGAACAACTTTGACGGCGTAAATCTCATGCTCTACTCCACCTCCCAATACTACATTGATGCAGATAATGACACTTGGGGCCTCAAGCAGTGGATTGCGGCGGTTGGCAATCCACAAAAAATCCACGTCGGCTTTTACGATTCGATCCCGTATGAAAATCCATCGGCAAGCGCCGGCGAGCCATACCCCATTCCGGAGGGACTCTCTCGGGGAGATGCGGCAGCCTTTGTCTACGAAAGCGCTCTCAATGAGCTAGGTTTAACTCCTGACCAGGTAGGCGAACCGTTCTGGTGGTCGGATAATCCGATGACTCTCGCGCAAGATCAGGTGATGCAGGACTTTTGGAGCTACCTGAACGGAGAAAACAGGTAATCTCGGGCTAAGTCGAGGGATACTGCGGCCGCCCCAAAAGTGTGAATTTGGGGTGGCCGCAGTATAATTATTCCCTGACTTTTGTCAATTGATCGGTCTCGATCTCCAGTGATCTCCCTTCCGCCTGAACTGTAGCCATATTGCCCACGAGTCCTATAATCACTCCTTGGGCTTTTGATCCATTCTCTGTCCTATAATGGACATGATCATTGACGTGTAAAGTGGGTGATTCTGGACACTCTACTGAGTATTCATTGTGCTGACTCATATCTGACCATGGAGAAAGCACATTGTCTGGAATCTCAGACAGACCCCCGTTCGTCGATGATGTAGCGGCCTTGGCTTGGAGCATAGCCCCCTGTTTCATTGATTTGCCGGATTTCGTATTTGCTGGGCTCGATTGTTGCGCTGGCGTATTCATATTCATACTCAACAGCGCGTCGTCTTTTGTGAAAAAAATAGTATCAATCGAGAATTGATGGCGGCCATTTTTACTAAACCCAACCAGTTGGCCATTTTGGATATACCCACCTGCAACCCTAGGTATGATAGGTCTTCGTCTTCTAGGTCTTACTGTTTGCACATTTTGCGTTGAATACGGCGTCCTACGTCGCTTAATACGTGAATACCAGCGCTCACCTCGAGTTAATGCGATTTCAAATGGACCTTCTTTCTGCAAATGATAAAACAATATGTAGTAAACTCGACACTTTATTTGCAAAGCTTGAATGCTTTTAATTATTTCGTATTTATCCTCCCGACCTTCATATCCACCTTGATAAATTCTAGGTGGAAGAGTCTCAAGTCTTCGATTATCCATATCGATTGTAGTACCACCATTTTGCATGAATAAACTAGGACGATTACGTTTTTTCGGAAACAGGTTACGATGATCGGTTGTTGTCGATTCTTTCTTTGATGGACCTGCAGCTACATCGCTCTCCCCAATTTTGGCAGGATCCGAGTCGTTCGCATCGGGAGTTCCGTCTCCCTCTTCAGACGGTTGAGAGCCTTCCGAATTTTGTTCAATCCCATCTGAGGTTACCCACTTGAATGGACTGGCGTCCACATGACCAATCATCCTGACATTCCTCTCTGGTACGAGAAATGGTTCACAAACTCGTTGAAACGCACTAGCGGCTGATTGGATGGATCGTTGACTGCGATTTGAATCCGTATTTCCTGCCCCGACTAAATGTTGATTTTGAGGGTCTACATAATCTTTTGGATATATCCACGTGAATGGACTGTTTTCCGCATGGCGAAAGATATCGGAACGACTCTGCGGACCTGTCGGAATGATGGCAAATGGTTCAGACTCTCGTTGGAACCCATTAGCGACTGATTGACTGCTACTTGAATCCGTATTTTCTGCCTCGATTCGTTGATTTTGCAAATCAACATTAATGATTAAAGAATTATTTACATTCATAATATTTACTCACATTTTATTTAAAGGAAATGATAATACAAATCAATGGTTAAAATCAAGTAATATATACAATCGTTCGCGGAACCATAATGGTAGATATCCGCCCCCTAGAGCTGGGGGAACAGACCCCCTTGCGGTGTTTTGGAGAGGAATACCAGGATAGGCTAGCTCGGTTTCTAAAAGTGTTCCTGAGCGGTCAGAGGCGAACATGGGGGTAGGAACCACAGGCTCAGAGTGTCAAGTTGTTTACTTACTGTTTTTGCTACCTATATTACCAAAAATAGACTAAATTTGGCAGTATGGGCAGCAAGATGATGTACAAAAAGCCCCCAATGTACTCAATGTGGTGCATGGTCTGATTGAGGACAAGAGAGGATATCAGTTCATCTTGACCGGCTCGAGCTCCAGAAAACTGAAAAAAGAAGGGGTCAATCTTTTGGGAGGCAGAGTTCTCTTGAGGCACATGCCCCCTTTTTTCGCAGGGGAATTGGGTAAAGCCTTCGAGTTAGATCGCAATATCAATGTGGGCATGCTGCCTATTGTTTTGGACTCCCCTTTTCCAATAGAAAAGCCGATTCTTGAGTCATTTCCGGTATATACTGCGGCCACCCCAAAAGTGTGAATTTGGGGTGGCCGCAGTATAACTCTGTTCAAGGGCTATTCGGCCGCTCTTTTTTCGGATATTTGACCCTGATATGGTGGGACAAGAGGAGAGTTCGGACGAGGGCTTTTTTCACTTTGCCGAGCTCTTCGAATGTGAGTTGGCACTGATCGAACTGTCCATCTTCCGCTTTCTCGGCAACAAGCCGGTTTACAAGCTCTGTCAATGTCTGTTCGTTGATCTCTTCGAGCGAGCGGGTGGCGGCTTCCACACTATCACAGATCATGATGATCGCCGACTCTCGGGTGCGGGGCTTGGGTCCCGGATAGCGAAATTCTCTTTCATCCACCTGTTCGATGCGCCCCCCTTTGAGCTCAAGTTGCTTCCGATAGAAATAATAGACGAGGGTCGTCCCGTGATGCTCGAGAATAATATCGATGAACCCCTGAGGCAGATGGGCTTTCCTAGCAATCGTTTCGCCGTCTGTTACGTGGGAGATGATGACTTGGGCCGACTCAAGGGGGGTGAGGAGTTGGTGAATATTGATGGCCCCCTGCTGGTTTTCTGTGTAGAACTGGGGGTTATTCATTTTGCCGACGTCGTGGTAGAGGGTTGCCGCCCTACAAAATAGGCCGTTTGCGCCAATGGCCTGGGCGCAGATTTCGGCGAGGTTGCCGAGGACAAGGCTGTGCTGATAGGTGCCAGGGACTTCGAGAGCAAAGCGGCGAAGGAGTTCGCTGCCGGGATCGGTATACTCCATAAGGGTCATGTCAGTGACGACGCCGAAGAGCGTCTCTAGAGCAGGAAGGAGACCGACGACGAGGATAGCGGTGATGAGGAGAAAGGCAAAAGAGGCGCCGATATTGATGAGAAGAGAGGCGGAGGCGAGTTGATTTTCCGCGAGGGTGAAGGCATAAAGGACAGGTATAGCGCTCAGCCAAGACTTCATGCAGACGGTAAAGACCTCTTTCCTCTTCCGAAGGCCGCGCGAGCCGATGATCACGACAATCGAGGTGACAAGGTTCAGGATGAGGAAGTGGCTATGATCTACGGCGAGGCTGACCGAAAGGAGGATCGAGAGAAAAGTGGCTGCAAAAAGAGCAGTGCGAGGCGAGAGAAGAATGCAGATGAGAATCGTGGCAAACGGGGCCACAACAGGATAGCGGATCGCTTCAATAATATCAGATGTGCTCTTCAGGAGAATATATTCGGTGAATTTGGCAAAGAGAAGGGTCAATATGACAATGCAGACAAAGAGCGCAATCTCTCGGAGCGAGCGGATGAAGGTGGGCTGGCTGATCCGAAAATAAAGGCCGCTAATGGTAACAAAAATAACTGACAAAATAAGACTGGCGAGGATTGTCAGGGGATCCCAAATATTGCGGCTTTCAGAGATCGCCTGCTTCATCGCTTGCATCATCGTTAAATGGCGCGATGAGATCAATTCGCCCTGATTGATCATCCGCGTGCCGGCGAGGACTTTGGTCATTTTATCGGGGACGGTCCTCCCGACTTGGGCCCTCAAACTCCTTTCGAGAGCGCCGTCTTGGATGAGGCTCCAGGAGCGATGTTGAAAAGAGCGGATCACAAAATCGACGGTCTCTCGATGAAAAGCGCCGTTTTGCATAATCTGTAGAGCCGTCCTTTGCCAAAATTCTTGCGGAAGGGCGAGGGGAGTATTGGCCCCTTCAGGGATATAGTCGAAATAAGAGCTATCGGGAAGGTGCAGCTCTTTAATTTTTTGGATAGTGCGCGGATCAGTGAAGCGGGCCTCGATCAAGAGGGTCTCCAGCTCATCGGAGGCTTTATACATCTCTTCAAATGTACTTTTCGGGGCCGCTTCGCGCCAGGCTTTATTCCGAATCAAATCTTCTTCTAGCTCGTAACGGGCGTCCCGAATTTGTTTGTCATCGATCTGATAAATCGCCCCGACGTCTTGCATTGCCTGCTGCTTCAAGACAATCGTCGTCTCATAATCGGGAAATTCAAAGTCGATCTGAGCGACGATATACCGGGAAGCGGTGGTGTTGAGCTCAAGAACTTCGAGCCGCACTTCGCGGAAGTGGAGGAAAAGGGCTAAGAAAAAAACGCAGACAAAGCCAACAAGCAGCCGCCATCCCCGATCATTGGAAGCAAGCCACCCTTGCCAATTTTTGTTCATATTTATAATATACCATCCATGTACAAAAGATACCAGGTCTTAGCTCGTAAGTACCGTCCCCAAGCCTTCCGCGACGTCGTAGGTCAAGAGTCTGCCGTCACGACCCTGAAAAATGCGATCCGCTTCAGCAAAATCGCCCACGCTTACCTGTTCTGCGGCTCCCGCGGGGTCGGGAAAACGACCCTCGCCCGCCTCTTTGCCAAAGCGCTGAACTGCCACAGCCTCAGTCCCGAACTGGAGCCGTGCAACCAGTGCCCTTCTTGTCTGGAGATCCAATCGGGCCAGTCGCTCGACGTGATCGAGATTGACGGAGCCTCCAACCGGGGGATCGACGATATCCGGCAAATCAATGAAACAGTGGGCTATGCCCCAAGCCAAGGCCGCTATAAGATCTACATCATCGACGAAGTCCACATGCTCACCAAGGAGGCGTTCAACGCCCTCCTTAAAACCCTCGAAGAGCCCCCCGAACAGGCCAAATTTTTCTTTGCAACCACCGAACCCCATAAAGTCCTCCCCACTATCATCAGTAGATGCCAACGGTTCGATTTGGCCCGGATTGACCCGAGTCGAATCGCCGGTAAATTGGGGGAGATCGCGGAAGATCTATCCCGCATCGTTGAACCTGAGGCGCTTCAGCTTATCGCCGCCTTCTCGGAAGGGAGCCTAAGGGACGCGGAGTCGCTCTTCGATCAAATTCTCTGTTTTTCCGAAAAGACGATTACAGCAGGGGTTGTCCGGCAGACGTTAGGCCTCGTCCCTGTAGAGCTCTTCCATTCCCTCGACCAAGCTTTTTCAAACTTCGATCTCTCCTATGCGTTTGAACTCGTAGATCAACTCTTCCAAACGGGTAAAGATCTCGCCCATTTCCTCGAACAACTCATCGAACACTATCGAAATATCGTCTCCGCTAAATGCAGAGCCGGGGAAGGGCATCCTTCGGCCAAACTCTATACCCAACAGCAGGCGCTCTATATCCTCGATCTTTTGATCCAAGCCGAAGCGAATTTCCAAAAAAGCACCTTTCAAAGGATCGCCCTCGAATCGCTCCTCCTCCAAATCATCCGGAGCAAAAACCGGATCCCTGTCGAAGTGCTGATCCGCAGTCTGAGAGAAGGAGTGGAAGAGGGGCCGAAAAATCCCATCGAGGCGCCAGTGGTCGAAAGGGTGCAGATGGTGGAAGCGGAAAAACCTAAACCTGTTCAACCCATTGCGGAAACAGCCGCCCCGGCTCCGGAACCCGTATTAAAGCCTACCCCCTTTAATCCGTATGTCTCTAAGAGTCAAGATGTTAAGGTTGAAGCGCTAGCTAAAAGCAGCCCTAAAAAACACCCGAGTCATTATGATACAGTCATGCGGTTTGCAGCCGTCGAATTCGAGGGAACAATAAAAAATTAAATAGGTGGATATGGGAAGCGGTTTTTCGAAGATGAAAAAACAGGCCCGGCTGATGCAAGAACAGTTTAGCCAGGCAAAAAATAAAATGGAAACAACCCTCGTCGAGGGGAGTGCAGGCAATGGCCTCGTGGTTGTCGTACTGAATGGGGCTAAAGAATTAAAAAAAATCACCATCCAACCTGAATGTGTGAGCGATGTCGAGGGGTTGCAAGATCTAATCATCGGCGCATTCGAAGATGCCGCCAGCAAGATCAAGGATCAAAGTCCTGTTGGAGGTATGCCGGGATTTCTGTAGACAAATATTTTTCATTTTTTTATGCTCTGACTCCAATATTTTAATATGGACATTGGTCATTTAACAGGAGTATAAGAAATGAATCTAGTAGACAGCACATCAGATATAGAGAGCTTAACAAAGCTGTTCGATGAAAATCGCGACAAATATACAGAGCAGCTTAAGAATTGCCTTCAGATAGCTGAAAAAATACAAGTTGTCTCTCAACGAATTATTCTTATAGATGCAGCCACTCAAACTCTGCATCTATTTCAAGACAAAGCCCGCACTGTTTCCTATTTTATTTCAACAGCGAACAAGGGACTGGGAGAGGTAGACGGTAGCTCTCAAACTCCAAGCGGACTCCACATCATCAAAGACAAAATCGGCGATAACGCCCCATTGACCACTGTGTTTCAATCGAGAGAACCACGTCCTGACGTGCCATTTAATCCCAATGGTGAGACCACACAAATTACCTCGCGCATTCTCCGTCTCAATGGCCTTGAGGAGGGTGTTAACAAAGGCGTAAATCAGCAAGGACAGAGTGTCGATTCATATACCCGCTATATTTACATCCACGGAACCAATCAAATCAATGACGTGGGGCAGGCTAAATCGGCAGGCTGTATCCGGATGATGCCGAAGGACGTCGCTGACCTATATTCTAGAGTCGATGAAAAGACCCTAGTGTACATCTTCGCCTAAGTTTTTAAAAATCAATTTAAATGGCCAATGTCCAGTTTAACGCATGCGTTAAAACAATCTGGATTAAAATATACTGCGGCCACCCCAAAAGTGTGAATTTGGGGTGGCCGCAGTATAACACATATGTTAATGGGAGGTGGCCCGATCCAAGCCCCAACCCGGACGCTACTCTCCCAGCTCATCTGAGCCACACAGCGCTCACACCTGACAATCGCTTATTCCCATGGAGATTGTGGGCTTGAGACGCTCACGTCTTCCTCTTTTCCTGAAGAATCCATTTCCTGGTGATCTAGCGAGAAGAAAATAACAAAGGTAGCTGTTACTATTGGAGCCCGACCATTTTGTTCGCATAGATCCGCTCTCTGCACAGATAATGCTTCTGATCTTAGCTCTCCCTCAATCTCGTTTAATATCGTTTTTGAAGCAATGAGCTGAGCAGGACCCTCTATACGAACTTTCCATATAAATTGCTTAGCCTCTGGAGCATCTCCTATAAACTGACATATGTTATAATTAGCACCATAGATTACTACATGCACTACATCATACAAACGCCCTTCGTCTTCATTATTCTTAATCATAAAACGGTGATGCAATTCACCCGTATTTTGTTTTTTATCATGCAGATATTGAAAATAATTAGTTTCAAATGATTGAAATGCCTGTCGAAGCGGTTGTGCCATGAGTGAGTTCCATTTTGTTGAATAGACAGGCTATCACTTTTCTCAATTCCGTGGAATCAAAAAAAGTTTTTGCCAAAATATTCACTGCTCCCGTATACTTCTGGCAATCTTTTTAACCGGAGGTTTTTTATGTCTGTCAACGCTACTCGCCATCTGCCGTTCTTCACCTTATTTGTGCCGGGTCCCATCCAACCTTTATGCCCATCTCAGCACTCCCCATTGAATTCACCGGAACAATCAACAATGGTGAGTGAATCCTATCCATCTAAGCCAGCGCCACCACCGAGCCAAGCAAGTGTGGCAGAGACAATCCCCGACTCTGAGGACGATAACAAAACGCTCGCAGAGATTCAGCAAGAATGGGAACAGTCTAGGGCAGACGCCGCCCTTATCGCACAGTCTCAGCAGCCAGAAAATTCTTGAGTTCTTCCGCTGAGGGGTATTCGAGAGCCCCTTCGGCGAGTCTGCAGGCTTCGAGGATCCGCCACTTCCGGATCGTGTGTTTCACGAGCGGAATGTGGCGGGCTGCGACCGAAAACTCCCGGATGCCAAGACCGATGAGAAGCGGGATCATAGCGGGGTCAGCGGCGCATTCGCCGCAAAGGATGACCGGCTTGCGAGCTCGATTAGCTGAAGCGACGACCATCCGGATGAGGCGGAGAATGCTCGGGTGGGTCGAGAAATAGAGTTCAGCTGTGTGCGAATTGCTCCGATCGGCCGCGAGGACGTATTGGACGAGGTCGTTCGTCCCAATCGAGATGAAATCGACTTCATCGGCTAGAGCGTCCGACATGATGGCAGTAGAGGGGACTTCAATCATACAACCGATCGGGACGTGTTTAGCGGTCTTCACCCCTTTTTGCGTAAGCTCGGTTTGGAGCTCGGACACTTTCTGTCGCACAATACGCATCTCCGAGATATCCGCCACCATCGGAATGAGAATGTGGATCTCTCCAAAGTGACTCGCGCGGAGAATGGCGCGGAGCTGAGCATGGAGAATCTCCGGGTAGCGGAGGAGAAAGCGGATCGCTCTACAGCCAAGAGCGGGATTGATTTCATGGCCAATGGCAGAAAAATAACGGGCGTCGGGCGTGCCGGGCGGCAGATCCACTTTTTTGTCTCCGCCCACGTCAAATACACGGACAACAAGGGGCCTCCCTTTCAGCGCTTTGAGCATCCGCTTATAAATCGTGAATTGCTCCTCCTCAGTGGGAAAAGCTTTGCGGGAGAAAAATAGGTATTCCGAGCGGAAAAGACCGACGCCGCAAGCGCCGGCTTTTAGGAGCTGATCGATCTCTTTGGGATTCTCCAAATTAGCAAAAATCCTCACTTCATAGCCATCGATCGTCTCCGCTTTCAGGTGTGAGGCGCTCTTGAGCATTTTGTAGCTCATCTGATGATTCCGCTGGATCTCTTGATATTTCTTGAGAGTTTGTCGAGTCGGATTGAGGATCACAATCCCCTGTGATCCGTCGACAATGAGAGAGTGGACGTCCAATTTCTTAAGCTGCTTAATGTCGACATTAGCCACATAGGGGATCCCCTTCGCGCGGGCGATGATCGCAGCATGCGAGGTGAGGCCGCCCACAGCCGTCACAAAGGCGCTGACCAAAGAGGCGCTAGCCTCCACAGTTTCAGAGGGGACCAGCTCGTGGGTGAGGATGATTGAATTATGGGCCACCTCCCCCATTTTAATCTGCTCAAGGGGGCGGAGATGGCCTAAAATGCGGCGGGAAACGTCGACAATATCGCGAACCCGCTCTTGAAAATAGTGATCTTTGAGAGTGCTGAAGCGGATTTTATACTCTTCGATGATGTGATGAAAGATCGACTCGGTGTTCCTCTGCATATCGCGGATCCGCTCCTCAATCACACTGGTTAGAAGCGGGTCTTGCATCATCTCGAGGTGGGTCCCTAAAATAGAGACGATTTCAGGGGGCCCTTCGTTGAGCGAAAGTCTCTGGAGGCCCTCAACATCTCGTCGGCTCAGATCAAGAGCGCGCCGGTACCGGTCGATTTCCACCTCGATCTCTTTTTTCGGAATCGCCACTTCAGGAACGAGATCTTCCGCACTGGCAAAAAACACAGGGAATCCAATGCCGATCCCCTTACTGATCGGTATGCCTCTTAGAATCACCTCTTCACTGCCATGCGGCATTATTTTTCTCCAAATTCCATGTCAAAAGCATCCACGAGATGCTGCATTGTTAGTTCGGCGTCATCTCCCTCGATTGTCACCTCAATCACCGAATTTTTTTTCGCGGCAAGCATCAAGATGCTCATAATGCTTCTCGCGTTGATCGTCTCATTTTTGTGCGTAAAATGAACGGACGATTGGCGAGGCTGCAGCAGCTTGACGATCGATGCGGCTGGACGCGTGTGGAGACCCAGCGAATTTTTCACCTTGATTTTACGCACGATTTTCATGCGCTAACCCCTTTTTCTGCCGTCTAGCTATGGTTTCTAATAATTTTATATTGAACTCTTTGGCCGAATTGTACCCCATATCCTTCAACCGGTGGTTGAGAGCAATGGTCTCCAAAAGGAGCACGACGTCCCTTCCAGGCTTCACGGGAAGCAAATGGTAAGGGACGCTCACGTTGAGGATATCGATATATTTGTCGTCGAGGCCGACCCGATCATAAAAATGTTGATCATCCCACCCTTCAAGCTTCACAACAATATCGATCCCCTTATCAGGCCGGACACAGACCGCCCCATACAAATGGGCGACGTTGATAATCCCAATCCCACGGATCTCCATTAAGTGGCGCGTCAAATCGGGTCCCGATCCCACTAAATAAGATCCCTCTTTCTTTTTCACCCGCACCACATCGTCGGAAATCAGACGGTGGCCCCGTTCGATCAACCCAAGGGCTGCCTCGCTTTTGCCCACCGATGACTCGCCCTGAATCAGCACGCCGACGCCGAACACTTCGACCAAAGTCCCGTGAAGAGTGACGCTCTGACAAAATTCCTCCAAAAGAAGAAATGTGATCCGGCTCAGTAAATGGGTTGCGGTCGATGTAGCGCGGAAAAGGGGGATCCCCATTTTATCACAAAGCGCGATCAGCTCTTTCGGCGAGACAAGCCCCCGAGCGATGATCACAGCCGGAGTAGAAGAGGTTAAAAGAGCCTCCAGCCTCTGCATCCGCACTTTTGAGTCTAGTTCGCGCAAAAATTCGATCTCTTGCTTGCCGATCACCAAAATACGAGCCGAAACAAACCCTTTTAAATAGCCGACCAGACTCAGTCCCGGCCGTTGGACTTCAGGCTTACGAATACGGCGGGAAAGACCACGGACGCCTGCAATCAAATCCAAACCCAAATATTTCGCGTGCTGCTCATACAAATGCTGAACTAAGTACACAAATTCATCCCTTGTAAATAATAACTCAACCATTCAGAAAAGGTGGGAAAAGCGAGATTCTCAACCCAAGATTTTTTATGGCTCACATCCGATATCGTATAATCTACTCCCGATAAATATACATTACCCATTTCGCTTCCCGGATACCAATCGCTAAAAAAGCACTGAAATGAAGACAAACCGCAAACTTCGTAAAATGGGTACAAAGCGCCCGGATCGACGTCTACATCGCCAGACCTAACTCTCTTCGCCGTTTTGAGAAACATCTCGATCACCCGTCTTCGCGCGCTTCCCATTTCTTCACTTTCTAATAAACCCATTTCAGAGAGTTTGCCAAAACCGTTGTGAATTTTAAGGAAGGAGAGAAAATCCCTCGGCAAATTCACATCGATCTCTCTTTGCAATTCCTGAATGTCTGCCTCCGTACAAGGAGGCCTTCCCCGAAAAAACGAGCTATTGTCAGCCAGACTATAAATCAGTTCTCCGTCCATTGGCTCGTCCTCTACTCTACGGGTCAGGACAACAACCACATCGTCCAGCTGCTCAAAGAACTCAAAAAAAGCCGGATGAGCGCTCGGATGATAGGGAAGGCGATCTAACCAGAAATCGCGGGTAAATTCTACTCGATCTTGCGCAGAAACTCTACTTAATTCGTACCACCCTCTCGGCAGATTGAACGCTATTTTGGAAATTTCCTCCCAAGACCCATTATTTTCTTCGGACAAAAACCGCACTTCCCTGAATGGATTGTCCTTACTTCCAGAAAAAAACTGCCGCACAAGCGAATTCATAAACATGACACCCAACGTTACTCAAAAATTGGCAAGTAGGCGAGACGAAAAACGGCCAAAAATCGACCGAACGGGAAGAGGATAGTATTGGGCTAATACAATTCCCCTCTCGTTCGATCGATGTTTTTCGCTTTGAATCCGCCTACTTGCCAATTGTTGAGCCACGTTGGGTACACTGTGGCACAATTAAAAATTTCTTTCCCTAGAAATTTTTTATCCCCTATACTGGAGAGTATGGGAAGTACAAAAGTTGTGATCTTAGGCGGCGGTTTTGGCGGACTCAATGCGGCCAAAGCGCTGGGCAATTCAAATTTCGATGTTTGGCTCATCGATAAGACGAACCACCATTTATTCCAACCGCTGCTCTATCAAGTAGCGAGCGCTGCACTCTCTCCCGGAGACATCGCCGTTCCGATCCGGGAAATCCTCAGCCCTTACAAAAACATCACAGTCATCATGGGCGAAGCGACGCAAATTGACAAAGAAAATCGGCAAATCTTCCTAAAAAATGGGGATCGGATTGGTTATGAATACTTGATTGCCGCCCTGGGGGCGCGCCATTCCTACTTTGGAAATGATCAGTGGGAACCGTTTGCGCCAGGCTTGAAGACGCTCGTCGACGCTCTCAAGGTGCGCGAGAAGATTCTCATGTCGTTTGAAAAGGCGGAGCGATGCGACAGCATTTCCGAGGCGAAAAAATATCTCAATTTTGTGATCATCGGCGGCGGCCCGACCGGCGTCGAAATGGCAGGAGCGATCTCAGAAATTGCCTACCATACGATGCTGAAAGATTTCCGGCGGATCGATACTGCGAAAACAAAGATCTATCTGATCGAAGGGTCTCCCCACGTACTCCCCGTCTATCCGGAAAAGCTCTCCATCAAGGCACAAGGCTATCTCGAGCAGTTCAAAGTCAACGTCATTACCGGCAAACGGGTGACTGGCGTTTCGGCCGAGGGGGTGACCGTAGAAGGGACTTTTATCCCAGCGGAGAATATCGTTTGGGCTGCGGGGAACCAGGCCTCAGAGGTTCTCAAAACCCTCAAAATTCCCCTAGACCGGCAAGGGCGCGCCATCGTCGACGCCGAGTTGAACATCCCCGACCATCCGGAAGTGTTTGTGGTCGGCGACGCCGCCTGTGCGATGGATAAGAAAGGGAAACCGCTCCCTGGCCTGGCTCCTGTCGCCATTCAGCAAGGGCGGTATGTCGCCGAGATTCTCCGGAAACGGCTGCCGAAAAGCGGACGCCCCCCATTTGTCTATTTTGACAAGGGAACCATGGCCACAATCGGCAAAAGGAAGGCAATTGGAACCTTTGGGAAGATCCAATTCAGCGGGCTCATCGCCTGGCTCGGCTGGTGCTTCGTCCACATTTTATACCTGATCGGCTTCCGAAACCGGATCGTCGTCCTCATGCGGTGGCTCTTTTCCTACTTTTCTAGCCAAAGAGGCGCGCGGCTCATCAACCGCTCCATCGATGAGGAGATGCCTAAGAACTCGTAGCCGAAGGCGATCGAAGGAGGACGAGCTTACGACAAAGCGTATTTTTTTTACAAGTCCATCTTGCGAATTAGATCCGTGAACTTTACGAAGGTTATCACTGGGCTCTTATCGTCACCTACATACTGAAATTGAACGTATTCATCTATCACAAATTTATTCGTTATAATGGTTCCAGTAATCACATTATTCGATTGATTCCATACTGCGGATTGCCCCTTGCAACGATATTCAATGCTTCTGTCCTTCTCCGTTTTGCGTAACTGAATTGGCTCTTCGCATCCAATGCAGATATCAGCCGCTGATGCCTCGTATATGCAAAGATTATGGTGCCTCTTCAGATAAACTACAAAAGTTCGGGTATCTTCTACTGGGTTGCTAATTTGCGTGATCTCATATCTCCTCCTAGTGCCTCCTCGGTCATAGTACTGTAGCTTCTGGCTCACAGAGCGGCCCTGCTGGCATTCCTGCATATAAAGAACAATACGTTCATACCGCTGACGGACGCGGCTGTCATACGTCTGAAGGACGGGGCGAGCCTGCTCTGGCAACTCCTCGATGACTCGAGCCATTACTGGCGATCCTTCGATGGCTTGAGCCATTACTGGCGGCGATCCTTCGATGGCTTGAGCCATTACTGGCTGGAGAAGAGGATTGTAGAAATACGGATTGAAGGGAACATTAAAGAAATACATTAACGGAGCCACACTGCCTCAATAGGTTAAAAGCAGAAAGGCTACAGCAAATGAGAGTTTTTTGCTATTTTAATTCACGAATTCACTGAGATCCCAATCATTTTTATATGTTATCGAGATATACCGACAATCACTCAAGAATCGGCTTCCAGGCGGGATTGAGTCATTTCCGGCATAGTGGCCATTTGTGGTATAAGTGGATACAGGCAAACCTATGAACCACCGCACATTCTGGGATGAGCAGCCGGCGCTCCTCTTCGGTCTTTCTCTTCTGATCGGGACGAGCAGCGTCTTATTCTGGGAGAGTCCTTGGAATGGGCTTTGGCCCCTCCTTTGGGCCGCCTATCTCCTTTGGCTTCGACGATTTCCGCCGCTGCTCCTGATCGCCGGCGGGGCCGTTTATGGGTTAGGCGCCTACGGCTCCATCCCGGCCTGTGACAGCGCCTATTTTTCGATTCATTCTTTAAAGCCGCACCAGTCCCCCTTCGAAAAAGGGCTCGTTTATCAAGGGACGCTTTTTGTCGAAGGGGGGAGAGTCCCCTGCAAAATCCACTATCCTTATCAGCCCGATCATCCGAAAGCAAACTGCGACTACCTCCTGCGGGGCAAGCTCACAGAGCGAGGCCCTTACGACTATCTCTTTCGGGCAAAAGAGTGGATCCGCGTCGAGAAGACGCACTCTTTGGCCGAGATCCGTTTTGAGCTCAAGGAGCGTTTTCGGCGCTTTTTAGAAAAAAAACTCCCTACGGAGAGGGTCGCATCGCTTTTGGGTTCGTTGATGACTGGGGATGTGGAGGATCGCTCTCTTCGCTATGAATTTGGGAGGATCGGTTTGCAACATATCCTTGCGATTTCCGGTTTTCACTTTGCTATTCTCATCGCCTTTTCCTCCTTTTTTCTCGGCCTTTTCCTCAACCATCGGTGGAAGCACATCGCGCTTCTTGGCTTGATCAACGGCTATTTTCTCTTTGTGGGCGCGGCGCCGGCAGTGACCCGAAGCTGGCTAACAGCCCTCTTTTATCTCATCGGCAAACTCACAGCCCGCCATGCAAGCGGACTGAATCTCCTCGGCGCTGCGCTTCTGATCGAATTGCTTCTCGATCCTATCGTCAGCTCCCAAATCGGCTTTCAACTCAGCTTTCTTAGCTGCACTGGGATCCTCCTCTTCGCCCCCCTTTTCAAGCCTTGGGTCGCCCTCCTCCTCCCCAAACACGACTCTCAAAAACTCACCCGCTTTGCCCAGCACGGCTATCTAGCCACCTCATTTTTGCGCCAAGGGCTCTCTCTCGCGTTAGGGGTCAATGCAGCGATCTTCCCCTTGCTCCTATTCCATTTCCACTCCTTTCCTCTCCTTTCGCTGTTCTATAACCTATTTTTTCCCCTCCTCGTCAGCGGAGCCCTTTTCAGCCTCCTCATCGCCCTGCTGGCCCACCTCCTCTTCCCCCCCTTGGGCGCCCCCCTTTTTTATGTGACCGATTTTTTTACTGCCCAGCTCCTCGAAATCGCCTCCTTCCCTCCGCTTCCCCTCGACTATTCGATCCGAGCCGCCTCTTTTCCCGGATGGGTCATCCCCCCTTATCTCTTCGCCCTCTTCTGTCTTTCTACTGCAAAGCACCGTTTCCTTTTGACGAATACCCCCCATTTTCAGTAACATTGACGCACTGTCTTATGGCGATCGTAGCTCAGTTGGTTAGAGCATTGGATTGTGGATCCAAATGTCGCGGGTTCGATCCCCGTCGATCGCCCATTTTTGAGGCCCATGTCATTCATTCAAGCCATTATTTTAGGCCTTGTCCAGGGAATCACCGAATTCTTTCCGGTGAGTTCGTCTGCCCACCTCCGTCTAGCAAAATGGCTGTTAGGCGTCGGCGACGGGGAATCTTTCGTTTTATTTGATCTGATCTGCCATACAGGGACGCTCCTTGCCCTGCTGATCTTTTTGCGGCGCGATGTTTGGGAACTCATGAAAATTCCTAAAAAAACGGCCCTCTATTTTCTCGCCCTTCTCCCTCTCATCCCCGCCTATTTTCTCTTAAAACCGCTCCGCCTTGCCGCCTCAGCGCCCCCTTATCTCGGCTACGCTCTCATGACTACAGGAGCTCTTTTATTCGCCGCCTCTCGAAAAAAAGGGCCCTTCGGCGTCCGCGTAAAATGGAAACATGTGCTATGTATTGGAGTCATGCAGACCATGGCGCTGATTCCGGGGATTTCTAGAAGCGGAGCAACAATTGCCGCAGCGAGGTTTTGCGGCTGGGACTGGCGTGAGGCGGCCAAGTTCTCTTTTTTACTGGCGGTTCCGACCATTTTAGGCGGCGAGTGCCTTGAATTGTGGAAAGGGATACCCGATAACGGCCCGGCTGCCGCTTGCTACGCTGGAGCTTTTTTGGCTGCATTCGGATTGGGCCTTGCGAGCGTCCGGTTCATTTTTTGGGTCTACGAAATGGGAAACATAAAACCCTTTGCTTGGTATTGTTTAGGTTTAGGGATCTTCGCGCGGGTTGTATTTCATGGCTAAAAAAAAGAAAGCTCCTTTCAATCCCGACGCAGAGGGGCTCTTCTTCATCTCGCTCGGCTTCCTGGGTTTCCTCGCCCTTTGGAGCTTCTCCTTTCTCCATCCGGAGGGAAACTGGCTCGGCTACTTGGGCTATCTCGCAGCGCTTGGGCTCGAGTCGCTCTTTGGCCTCAGCTCATATCTCATTCCAGTCTACTTCATTTGGCTCGGCGTCCGACTCCTTCAAGGGAAAAAGCTCCTTCACGCCGATCATATTTATTTTGCCATTCTTCTCGGCTCAGTCTGCATGCTATTCACTGTATTTGCCGAGACCTACCCCGTGAAAGCAAGAGGCTGGGAGGGACAAGTCATTTCAGAGACATTGGCGATGAGCGCCCCCTATCCCCGCACCTTGATCCGCCTCTATCTAGGCGGCTTCCCCGCCTATTACCTCTTCTCAGATTTGCCAGGCCTCAATTTCCAGAATACACTCAGTTCTGTGGGGACCACCCTGATTTTTTTTAGTCTAGGACTCGTCTCTTTGCTTTTATTGACCCGCTTTAAAGTCGTCGCAAACGCCCGCTCTTTTTGGTTAGGCTGCCTCACTCTTCTTCATTGGGCTGGCAAAATCGCTCAACGGGAACCGAGACAAATCTCCCCTTCGGCGCCGAAGGTTTACACTGGCTTGAAGATCAATCACCTCCCTGAGCCGAAGAAGAAATTGGCTGAAATTCTCCAACCTGGGAAAAAAATAAAGCCCGTTCTCGTCCAGGAAGATCCTCCGCCGAAAAAGGAACGGGAGCCGTTGCCCCAAAAAAAAGAACCTCTCCCCATTCCGATCAAAAGTCTCATGGTCCGCTCCGACGGCTCCTATAAACTCCCCTCCCCTAACCTCCTCGCCGATCCAACGCGAAAAGTCGATCAGCCAACTTTGAAAAAAGACCTCATGAATCAGGCGGCTGTTCTCGAAGACACTCTCAAGAGCTTCGGCATTGAAGCCAAAGTCGGCGAAATCAATAGCGGCCCCACCATCACCTCTTTCGAGGTGCACCCATCGATCGGCGTAAAAGTGCAGAAGATTAAAGCGCTCGAGAGCGATATTGCCCTCAACATGCAAGCTAAATCGATCCGGATCGTCGCCCCGATTCCCGGCAAAGCGGCCGTCGGCGTCGAAGTCCCCGCCCTCCATCCGCAGGAGGTGAGCTTCAAAGAGATGCTCCTCCACTACCAGCAGAAAACCCGAAAGCTCACCATCCCTGTCTTGCTCGGCAAAGCGATCAATGGCGAATGGGTCTTCGCAGATCTTGCGAAAATGCCCCACTGCCTCATCGCCGGAGCCACCGGATCGGGCAAATCGGTCTGCATCAACACCGTCATCATGTCGATTCTCATGAATACGCGGCCAGACGAGGTGAAACTCCTGATGGTCGATCCTAAAAAAGTGGAGCTGACCCAGTATTCGCGCCTCCCCCATATGCTGGCGCCCGTCATTACGGAACCCCACGGCGCTTACGCCGCCCTCCAGTGGCTCGTGAAAGAGATGCAGGTTCGCTACGAAATCCTCAAACAACTCGGCTTGCGCAACATCGGCGCCTTTAATAACAGAAAAATCAATAAAGACCTCGAAGCCTCTCTCAACACTCCCATCCCTGAGCAGATGCCCTTCATCGTCGCGATCATCGATGAATTTGCCGACTTGATGATGGTGTCGAGCGCCGACATCGAGACCCCCATCGCCCGCATCGCGCAAATGGCCCGCGCCGTCGGGATCCATTTGGTTCTCGCCACCCAAAGACCCTCCCGAGAGGTGATCACCGGCATCATCAAAGCCAACATCCCCACCCGCATCTCCTTCAAAGTGGCGAGCCGGGTCAATTCGCAGATCGTTTTGGACGACACAGGGGCCGAAAGTCTGTTGGGCAATGGAGATCTGTTGTTCCTTCCTCCTGGCTCCTCGCAGCTCATCCGCGCGCAAGGGGCCTACATTAGCGACGACGAGATCAACCAGGTGATCAACGCGATCTCTATGCAAAGCCCAACCCATTACCTGATCCCATCGTTCGATTCGTTCCGCTCTCTGGATACTGGAGGGGGGGATGATGAGCCGGAAGGGAAAGATGCGCTGTATGATCAGGCATTGACCATTGTGGTCGCCTCAAAAAGCGCCTCAACGACGTTTTTACAGCGGAAACTCAAAATCGGATACGCACGGGCAGCTAGCTTGATGGACGAATTGGAACAAAATGGGATCGTCGGACCCCAGGAAGGGGCTAAACCGAGAAGAGTGATCAGCAGCGGCGGAGTGCAACCGGCGCTGTTTGAGGATGAATTAGAAGAGGAGGGAGAAAAATGAATGTTATTCCTGCAAAGCCTGTAGCGGACGACCAACAAATGGCGATATACAACAGAGAACTGACAAATTGCAAGAAACAATTGAGAGATCTCAATGGAACAATAACGGCGCATTTCAAGCAGATGGCCGAGCAGAATTATTGTAGGCCAAATTTAGCGCTCTATTGGACAGATTTAGAAAATATAGTCAATGGCATTAGAATTCTGAAGGCCAAGGTGGATGCCGGGAAGAATTCAGAAGAACGAACCGCATTCCAAGACCGCATTAAGCAGTGTTATCAGGACTTAATATACCCAATGATCCTAAATTGCAAGAATGCCAGACAAGGGTGGCAGCCTACGAATGTCCTCTGTCAGATGAGCAACATGTGGGCTCTTTGGACTAACGACCCAATAGCAGAAGTCGACGCCGTATTTCCTATTCCAAAGACTTGATGAACGGCGCCTCTGATCAACCCCATACAATCGCTCGGTCTGCTGCCAGCTTTCTGTCGGGTACAGCCTTAAGTCGAGTGAGCGGCCTTTTGAGAGATATGTCGATCGCCTACTGTTTTGGGACCCATTCTGCCATTGCCGCCTTTTTAGTCGCGCTGAGACTGGCCAATTTACTCCGGAGAATTTTTGGCGAAGGGGCCTTATTAAACGGATTCATCCCCCATTTTGAATCCTATCGGAGTGAAAGCCCTAAACGGGCCTCAGAATTTTTCAGAGATACATTTTTCTCATTGGCTGTATTAGTTGTGATTTTGATCTCAGCCCTTGAGCTTGCTTTATATTTTTCCGTCCGCGCATTCGATTTCACTCAAGACGGAGAACAAATCGTCCATTTGATCATGATCATACTGCCTGGCGTTTTGTTTATCTGCCTTTTCAGCATCTGCAGCGGACTATTGCAATGCCTGAAGTTTTTCTTTTTAATTGGCGTCTCCCCTGTTGCATATAATATAATATGGGTTATCTCTGTTATCCTTTTTAAAAATCATGCCCCCCAAAATGCAGTCATTGGACTTGCTGTCGGGGTTACTCTAGCGTTTTTATTTCAATGGCTCATCACATTTCCAAAAACGATCTCCTTCCTACGTCTTACACTGAGCTGGAAAGAAATTTTTCAGTGCCATTTATTCTCGAAAGAAATCCAAATCATGCTCTCCTCCCTTTCCTTAGGGTTGCTAGGCGTTGTGGCCGCGCAAATCAACACGGCCATGGATACCCTCTTCGCAAGGTTTGCCTCTCTTGAAGGCCCCGCCTATCTCAATTACGCCATCCATTTACAACAGCTCCCTCTAGCCCTGTTCGGCATCGGCATAGCATCCGCTCTTTTGCCCCCATTGTCTAGAGCCTTCAAATCAGACCATTTCGCCAAATATAACGAACTCCTCGAATTTGCCCTATCTCTCGCCATGTTTATCGTCATCCCCTGCGCATGTGCCATTTTTGTTCTTGGAGGATCGAGCGTGAACCTCCTTTTTGGTCGAGGGGACTTCAATCACGCATCAACGATTCATACGACAATCTGTCTATGGGGATACGGGATCGGGCTGATTCCTATGGTCATCACAATGCTCCTTGCGCCAGCATTTTATGCCAAAAAAAATTACATCATCCCTGTGACAGCTTCTTTGTTTGCTATCTTCATTAATTTCACGTTAAATAGTCTTATCATTTGTGTTTTTCATTTTGGGCCAGAAAGTCTTGCAATATCTACAAGTATTGCCGCATTTTTTAACGCTTATATTCTTTATAGGCAATTATCCAAAGAGGCGCTCATTCGGCTGCAGCCATCTTTTATGTATTCTTTGGCAAAGACTTTTTTCTGTTCAATTTTATCTGGGATGATCACCTTAATCACAGGCTATTTTCTTTTGAACGATCCTACGATTCCCATTCTCATTGGTAAAAATGCATGGTTCCCTCGGCTTTTTACGGAGCAAGCGGCTCACTTTGGCGTATTAAGTATTGTGTTCATTCTTACTTTTGTTGTCTCTTCCCTTGTTTTTAATAGAAAAGCCTTTTTAAGCTTGATTAATTTTTACAGGAAACCAATGCCAATGCATCCCCATAAGGGGTCGTCCAACAATAACTTTTAGAGAATTAAAAATAGATGGCCTTGGAAATAGCGTCTTGGCGTGCGATCGAGAGAGCCACCGACAGATTTTTCAGAGCCAAAGCCTCTCTCACTACCTTCAAAGCGACCTCCTCAGCGTTGCACTCGGAGGACAAGTGGGCCAGATGGACGTGCTTGAGCCCAGGGTGATGAATCGCTAAGAGGAGCGCCCCGCAATCCTCATTCGACAAATGCCCCTGTTTACCCAAAATGCGCTGCTTCAGATACTCCGGACGGCTCGACGCATGGACCATCGAGACTTGGTGGTTGGCCTCTAAATAGAGATAATCGGAGCGTTCCAATTGCTTTTTGACAAGCGACGTCGCATGGCCGATGTCTGCGCAGACGCCGAGCTTGATCGCCCCAATCTGAAATGTGAATGCGACCGGATCGAGAGTGTCATGCGGAATGCTGAATGGATGGATGGTCAGATCGCCGAATTGGAACGTCTCGCCAGTTGTGAAAATCTTAAAACGGGGCCTCTCCCCCAACGCCGCACAAATCCCTTTCGCCGTCTCGGCGTTGCTCAATACCGGAATCTTGAGCTTGGCGGCGAGAAGAGCGAGCCCTTTGATGTGATCGGAATGCTCGTGGGTGATCAAAATGGCTCCAATCAACGCCGGATCGACGCCAATTTGGGCGAGCCGATCGAGGATGACGGCTGTGCTAATGCCCGCATCGATCAGCACGCGTGTGGTTTGACTGCCCACATAAAGGCAATTCCCCTTCGATCCAGAGGCAAGCGGACAAAATCCAAACATGATCATGGATTCTATTGGGAGGGGGAATTTCCTAATACACTTTTTTGGGTCGTACTGCAAAAAAAAGGGCGGTTGCTACGGCTGCATTCAGAATGCCGACGCCGGTAAAGCTCATCTGCGGGCTCATCGATAGAAGCGTATTGAATACATAGAGTACTCCGGCAGCAAAAAGGGCGAACACGAAGCTGAAAAAATTAGCGGTCGCAAAATTTCTCCCTTTGTTTTCAGGGCGGCTATTGGAGAGGATGAACGCCTGCGAAGGGACGAGAACAAGTCCGCCAAAGATCCCCACTCCGATCAGCCAAACAATGTTGATCCAAAAAGGGGAAGAAATATGGGTGAAAAGGAAACAGCCGGCAGACATCCCCAAAACGGCCCACGGCAAAGCGTTCAACCGGCCAGACAATCGGGCAGCAATCAGTGAACCTACACAGACGCCAACCGATGAGAAGAGAAATAAATATCCTCCTACAGCCGGATTCCTGTGCAGCGCCGATACGCTATAGGGGATGATATTCATCTGGATGAAAGCTCCCATAAAAAGGAGATATCCGTAACAAAAGACAGCTGTCAGCATCAAAGGCTTTTGAGACATCTCCGATAAAGCGTCGGAAATCTCCTTATAGATCCAACGGGGCCACGGTTTGGCTGCAGAGGCCGGTTTTGTTTCGGCAATGAAATAACTCAAACTAGCTCCCAAAAGCGAAATGGCCAGGCATGCGCCGATCATCCAAGGAAATCTCTCCCCCGTTAAGGTATCGAGCGCCGACGCCAAAGCGGTTCCAAAAATGATGCCGAAAAACGTAAATGCGGCAATAGATCCGTTCGCCTTCAACCATTGCCGTTCCGGAACGATTTCTGAAATAATCCCATATTTCGAAGGGCCAAAAAGAGCCGATAAAGTCGTATCGGCAAAAAGGACGAGATACATCCCATTCACTCCGCCATAAAAGACGAGGAGCAGCGCAAGTCCCATCACGCCGATTTGGATCAACCGGGTGATCTGAATGATTTTTGTTTTGCTCACCCGATCGGCAAAACAGCCGCCCAATGGAGAAAAGAGGAGGAATGGAAGGACAAAAACCGCTCCAGTGATCGATAGGATCAATGATGCGTTCTCACGGCCTTGGTAAAAGATGAGAAAATAGACCACGATATACTTGAAAAGATTTTCATTCAGCGCATCGAGAAATTGGACGCAATTTAATAAATTGAAATTCCTTCCCATGATTTTGAATATCGCGGAACGGAAGAAAAAAAAATAGTTCTTTCAAAAATCGCTCTATTGATTTATGGAAGACTTTAGAGGTGACATATGATTGGCGAAGATATCTTACTCGAAATTGATGGAACACTCGATCAGTTGATCCGAAATGCAGAAGCGATCGAACAAGTGGATCTGAAAGAATTGAGCGAAACGGAAATTTCCGCGTTTCAAAAAACGCAAGAGAGTCTTTTACAGCATCTCCTCCACATGGATGAATTTTTTGCCGCAAAAAGAGAGGGTTTAAAAGGGCAGGATAAAAGGTCTGCTAGCTTTAAAATCCAGGAAAAATTACTCAAATTTGAAAAAATGAAAGACTCCTACCACAAAAGCCTATCCAAAGTCCAAAATAAATTACCCATTTTATCAAAACGGCGCAGCAAACGGTGGATATAAGGGGTGGCCGCATTATATCTTGTATTTATAATTCCAAATCCGTATAATTGCCCCGACATGAAAGTTGATCCCATCATCCTAGCCTGGTGCCATCGACATTTTGTAGCACCCCTTTCGCAAGCTTGCGCACTAGGGAACCGAGCCTGGAAAGGATATGACGACTGCCTAGCGCCAAATCGTCTCTCTTTAAAAAACAAAATTATATGCTGGCTTCAAAGTTCTCTTTTACTCCTCCTCCCCATTTTCAATGCAATGATTTGGGCCGCCTGGAAAACCTTTGGCCATCCGACTCAGCTCTTATTGGACCCGCTTTCGCCGGACGAAGAGGCTCCCTCCCCCTCTCGAGCCATCCCCCTCTTTCCCGAATACGTCTCTGGCCCTGAAATCAAACCGGCCGAAGCGCTGCATTACAATGAGAGCGTACAGGATATTAATTTTCAAACGAATTTGACTCTCAAACATTACAAAAACAGAACTGTGGCTGTGGCTCAACAAGGCTATTCGCAATTTGCGTCGCATTCTATCTATCGCCCTGATTGGAGCCTGCAAAAGCTCCATTACCAGCTCGGAACCAAACGGTGCGATATTTGGCAAGATGAGGAGGATCCTACTCAGATTCACGTAAAATTCGTGCAGGGAGAATCAGACCCGGTTGAATCTATTTTAAAGCTTGAAAAATCGCTCCCATTGATTCAACAAAGGTTGGTCGGTTTCACGCCGTTTGTTTTATCAAAAGAAGAAGAAATTCACTTTTATGCAGTCGTTCCGGAAATTCCTCTCATGAATTATATCCCCTGGATCAAAAAACCCCCGTTTTTGATGGAGGCAGTCGCTCGCAAGACGGGGATTGAGGATCTGCCGGGCCGTGGGAAATGGGTCAAAATCGAAGTCGTCTCCACTTGGAATTGGCCGTACAATTCATTCAAAAGTACAATGTGGTTCGATCAGAAGACAGCCGTCCTGAAAAAATTTGTCGATACAAGCCCATTTACTTTTACGAGATCTGGAGAATTTCTCCCAAATCATCCGTAGCGCGGATCAAAGCGTCCAGGATGCCCGGCTCGCTCGCGGCGTGGCCTGCGTCTTGGATCAGTTCAAATGCAGCTTCAGGCCAAGCTCGGTGCAACTCCCAGGCGCTTTCCATAGGACAGACGATATCATAGCGCCCTTGGACGATGACGGCTGGAATATTCCGGACAGCGCCGACATGCTCGATGAGCCAATTATCGGTCTTAAAAAAACAATGATTTCTAAAATAGTGGCATTCGACTCGAGCTAGAGCGTCTGCGTGGGCGTCTGCCGTAAATTGGCGAAAGAGGGTCGGATCAAAAATGAGTTTCAAAGTCGCCCCTTCCCAGCTTGACCAGGCGGAGGCGGCCTTTTGCCTGATCGCAGGATCCTCCGAAGTGAGCCGCCGGTAATAAGCTTGGATGAGATCTCCCCGTTCGGAAGGGGGGATTGGCTCGAGATATTTCTCCCACTCGTCAGCAAAGAGGTGGTGTGCGCCAAATTGATAAAACCATCTGAGCTCTTTGGGCCTGCCGAGGAAAATACCTCGAAGCACAAGGGCTAAAACAGAGTCTGGATATGTTTCTCCGTAGGCGAGCGCAAGGGTACTGCCCCATGATCCGCCGAAAACGACCCATTTCTCAATCTTGAGGTGCTCTTTTAATGTTTCGATGTCAGAGACGAGATGCCAAGTAGTGTTCTCTTTGAGGCTCGAGTGGGGGGTGCTTTTGCCGCAGCCGCGCTGATCCATGAGGCAGATCCGGTAAATCTTCGGATCGAAATAACACCGGTGGCCCGGCTCCGTTCCCGATCCGGGGCCGCCATGGAGAAAAATCAGAGGAAGGCCATGGGGATTGCCGCTCTCTTCCCAATAGAGTTGATGGCCAGGGACTGTGAGAAAGCCGGTCCGATAGGGCTCAATGGGGGGATATTTGTGTCTCATTTTCTCGATTTATAGAAATAAAGGGGGCGGACAATCGGGGTCCCTTTGCCATCGCGCGCCTCGAGCCTTTCGTAGACGATTTGGATCGCAATTCCGACAGAACGGGAGAGGCCAAAAAGGACTGTGTAATAGTCGGGGTAGGGAAAACCTGCCGCGGTCAACATGGAGCCGGTAATGGCGTCGATGTTTGGATAGGGATCTGATATTTTAGGGTTCTCTTTCAGCACCTTCGTCCCTTCCGTCCGGAGGAGAAGGGCGATTTTGACGAGCGGGTGGGTGGGAAAATGTTTTTGGCAGTAGTCATAGCAGACAGTGGCTCTAGCGTCTTCGACGCGAAGGACCGCGTGGCCAAAACCAAAGACAAGCTGGCCAGAGGCGAGTTTATCCCGAACCAGTTTTTCCACATCAGACGCTTTAGCCAGAGGACCGAGTTCATCAAGTACGCTCTGGGCAAATTCGAGACAATCTTGGTTGGCCCTCCCATGGCGGGGACCTGCGAGAGCGGCCATCGCGGCTGCCAGAGAACCGTACATTGGTTCGAGTCCCGAGGCGACCGCTTTGCCGACAAAAGCCGAGAGATTGCCGCCGTCATGATCATAGTGGAGGGCGTTAAAAAGGCGCATCGCCTGAATCAATTCGGGGGTTTTTTTACCGGGCAAATTCAGCATGTGGACAAAATTTTCGACATATCCCAATTCGGGCTGCGGCAGCGGGGTTGGACCCCACTTTGCGTGATTATTAATCACAGCGGCAGCGATTTGAGGCAGCTTGGCAATGACGTTCAGGCAATCTTCCCGGTAATCGCCAGTCCCCTCATACATCCCAACGATCAGAAGGGCGGCGGCCAATCCGTCCATCGCGTGTCCGGCGCGGGGAAGGGACTCTATCGCCCTGATGGTTTCCGGTTTACAAGAGGCTCTCTGATTGAGCATTCTTTGAAAATGGGCCACCTGCTCTAGCGACCCCAGCTCCCCGTAGTAAAGGAGGTAGATCAGCTCCATCGGTTCTTTGTCCGCGAGCTCCCCGATAGGGCGCCCTACATAAGTGAGCCCCTTCAGCGGGTCGACAAATGAAGTGACGCAGTAGCCGACAGGGACGCCCCTGAGACCTGTCTCAAGCGTTTCATTCGTGATCTCGAAAAGAACTTTCTCTTTCACCTCAATAACGCGCGCACTACATCGCGCTCCTCCATAAGCTCCTTTTGCGTGATAGCGATCTTTTCTTGCAAGAAAGAATCGATGTGGAGCCCCTTGACGATCTCAACATCCCCCCCCTCTCTCGATCTGCAAGGGAACGAGAAGACAAGATCTTCCTCGATCCCATATGGGTTGCCGTTAGAATAGAGTCCAGAAGAGAACCACCCCCCCTTGGAAGTCGGCTCAGTGATCGACTTTAAGGCCCACAACGCTGCATGGGCCGCCGACGCAGCTGACGACTTCCCCCTCGCCGCGATCACCTCCGCCCCCCGCTTTTGTACGATCGGGACGAAATCGTGTTCCAGCCACTTCCGGTCAGGGATCCGCTCAGTAGCAGGCGCCCCGTCGATTTTGGCGTTGATGAAATCGGGCACTTGGGTCGAGGAGTGGTTGCCCCAAATGGTCATATGGGTCACCTGTTCTACGCCCACACGGGCCTTTGCCGCGAGTTGAAAGACCCCCCGGTTTTGGTCGAGGCGGGTCATTGAGAAAAAGTGGTTGCGCGGTATATCGGGTGCGTGATGGATCGCGATCAGGCAGTTGGTGTTGCAAGGATTGCCGACTACCAAGACGCGAACCCCTTTGCTCGCAGCGCGATTGAGGGCTCTTCCCTGTTCAACGAAAATTTTCCCGTTGTCCCCCAATAGATCCTTCCGTTCCATGCCAGGCCCTCGCGGCTTGGAACCCACTAAAAAAGCGTAATCGACCCCTCCGAAAAGCTCTTCGGCTACACTCCCGATCCGCACTTCCTTCAATAAAGGGAAGACGCAATCGTCGAGCTCCATCTTGACCCCTTTAAGTGTTTCATTAAGAACAGGGAGATCCAATAAATGGAGGGCAACCGGCTGATCGGCGCCCAAAAAATCTCCCGCCGCGATTCGAAAAATGAGGCTATAGGCGATTTGGCCTGCAGCCCCCGTTACTGCAATTTTCTTCATCGGTTTATTCATGCGCCGCAAAATTTCTCCATTAACGCCCCCTTACAAAACACTTGGAAGCAATTTTCAGCTGCCGTATGCGCCTCTTCAAGCCACAGGGTAAACCCTTCGACGTCGGGAGGAGTCATCTCTCCAAAGGACTGGATGAGAGTCTGTTGGATAAAAGCAGGCTTCCCTTCGAACTGGCCCAAATTAGCGGCGATGGCGAGATTGGCTACCGGTTTTTCTAAAACATAGGACAAATTGAGCCCAACCGCGTTCGGCCGCTCATTCAACCGGTTCAATTCGAACAACTCAGGATCCATTTCGATCTTCATATGGAGTTTTTCAGCGAGAAACGAGAGGGGGTTTTCTCTTGCTATATCGAAGCGGATGCCGTTGACATAGCGGAGTTCCCCTTTCGTGAAGTTGAGAGGCAAGGACTGAACAGGGAAGAGCTCGACAAGCGACTCGACCGCACGGAGAGCCAGTGAACTGAAATGGTTCCATGAATATCCCTTTGCATCGTTGACTGTGAGGATGCCGGGTCCTACTTGAATGAGCGGGTAGCCATTTTTGTCTTTTCTCATCCGATGGCGGGGGACAAACGGGGTCATTTCAGGGTGAGCCTGAACGCTGGGAAGATCTTCGATAACGGGGAAATCTTTTTTCAATCGCTCATAAAGACGCCCATACATCATGGGGTAGGATGGGTCTCGCATCCGGCCGTTCTGCGGGTCGTTTTCAATCTCCCAGCGCACCTCGAAGATCGCTTCGAGAATGGGTGGGTGAAGAAGGATGGGGATTTGGTTTTTTTTGATTTTTTCAGATTTTAAATTTGGCAAGGGATCCTCCAACAAGTTATGAGATCCCTTTATACAAGATTCCCTTTTTTAATGGTAAATCTTTATGTTTTGTAGCAGCTTCTGACGGTACCATGCAGTCCCTGTAATATTTTGCGTGGGAACTTGGGGCAGAGGATCTGCAGCTCTAAGCTCAAGCTTTTGTGAACATCTCTTCATATTCTCACGGTACTCTGCTAAACTATCGCCGTCGAGGGACCCATCCTCTGCTGCCACCTCCTCCATCTTGTGATAGCACTTCAAAGCCTCTTCAAATCTGCCTAATTTTGCCAAGCTGTTTGCCATATCGCCATAGATTCCGGCTTGCACCCATCTATCAGTGTCCGCCGCAAAGAGCTCCTCCCCTTGTTGCAAGGCTCTCAACGCCTCTTCGAACTTCCCTAAATTTGCAAGGCCTCTCCCTACATTTCTATGGCTCTCGATCATCTTAGGGTGCTCCTTGCCATAGGATTGTTCCCGCAGCTGCAGTACCTTTTGAACGCTTTCGAGCGCCTCTTCGTGCCGATCGACCCGGGTCAGGGTAATCGCTGCGCAGTTCAAGCTCCTTATTTTCTCTTCGATATTCAGATGCGTGTTTGCCGCTGCAAGGTAAAACTGCACCGCCTCTCCAAGGAAATTTGGGGCTTCGGTGAGCCAGAATCCTACATCATCGAGGAGTTTTCCTCGGAGTGATGAGGAAGCTTGAGACCATCGAGGACTTTTCTGCAGGGTATTGATGTTGAAAACGACATCCTCTGGCCGCCAGTTTTGGAAAATAGGAGGATTCCTTGGCTCTGTTAGGAGGTTGAAGAGGTCATCAAAACCATTTCGTATCTCTGGGAAATCCTTCTCAATGATGCGCATAGGCAAGCGTAAACTGAGAACATTTTGGTCGTATACAACGGGAAGGTGGAGGGAAAATGCATTGAGGACTTCTTCTTTCACCTCTGGCAGATCTTCCATTTTCACCTTATGGTATCGCTGCAACCATGACTCTAGAAAAGGGATGGGAATCTGGGCAAGATTTAGATGAACGATGCAGTTAAGGAAGTCGCGGGCACATGAATGACGCCCCTCCAGAGACTTAAAACTCTTTCGAACGATTTTAACCAGGAGCTGAGAGTCGCTAGTGTTTACGGTATTGCGGCCCAATTCAATCTGGCGGAAGTAATCCTGAACACCGTATCCCTGACTGCACATCTCCTTAATGGCCAAGATGATCAGAATGGGTCGATCTCCAAATTGCTCTAGCCCTGGGTCTAAGATTCCACGATATCCGAGCTTCCTCGCAAGCTCTTCAATGGCCTGACTAGTGAGAGAGGGAACGGATAAAATTTGTATCCATCTGAGTCCATATAGAGACTCAAATTTAATTGCAGTCGAAAGAAAACGGGCTTTTGGAAATCTCTCTGTGTCTTGTCTTGGATGCCCCATAAGATTTTTGAAAACAAAGAGATAGAGCTTATCATTAAACTTAGGCGCCAACTGCTCCATGTGTTGATACAGAACAGTTTGGTTTTCATGGTCGGTCTTTGTTTTATCGACAGGGATCTGAAGGCGTCTTGCAAGGTCAACATAGCTTTGATTCAGGGCGCTATTGTCCTCGCCGTTGAAGCACCAAATGAAAAAAAATCGGTCTTTGTATCTCTTGGCAAACTGCCTAACACATTCCCCCTTGCCAATCCCATGAGCGCCGGTGAGCAAGTGCGGACGGGAGGTATTAGCTTCGCCGGCGCTGGGAAAGAAATTCTCGGCAAGTTTTGCGAATAACTGCTCCCGCCCCGCAAAGTGGGGGCTACAGCCCAGAAGATAGGTCGCTGACAAAGAGGTGTTTAAAGGGAGCGGGCGGGGAGGAGCGGGCTGTGAAGTCGTTTGGGAACGATCCTCTTTGCTCTCTTCTCTATGATGATACTGGGCGCCTTGCGGTCTCGTGTTTATAGGTTGAGACATAAAAAAAATCTCTTCAGTTTATTGTTTTTTATTAAAATGGCCAATGTCTAGCCCGTATTTCTCGCGTCTGTGTGAGAAATGCGGGGCTATACTGCGGCCGCCCCCTGAAAGCTCTGTTCGATCGCATCTGTGTAAGCGTTCGATGGGTTGCCGTCAATCCCTTGATAATCGCGATCAGCATCCCAAATAAACACCCCAACGAGTCCTTCCGATTTCGCGAAGGCAGCTAAATTGGCTGCATCGCTAACCGATAGATCATGCCCCATGTCATCTTTACCAGGCATCAGGCCAAGATTGATCTGGCTAGGATCCACGCCGCTGGCGATTAAAGACTGGATATCCGCTTTAATTTGATCCACATAATTCGAACCAGGCCAAATATCGTATTCCATAATATTAAATTGAGTTACGTCACCTTTAACAAAAGGGAGAATATTGGTATAAACATAGCTATCTTGTCCTGGAATTGTCAACGAAATACTCTTATCGGGACCTAAATCGGTTCGTAAAGAGTGAATAAACGCAATTTCGTCTTGAGGATTGGGAGCATCTTCGATATCTAAATCGAGCCCATCCAGATTAAATTGTTTCACAGTTTGAGCCGCAAGAGCAGCTGTCTCTGCATTCATATGCCCGCTGGCTCCATAGGTCGCTCCTCCCAAAGCGAGTTTGACCTTGCCCCCTTTTGCATGAATCTCATCAATGGCCGTCTGAAAATCGGCGAGGCTCATCTGCAATCCGCCAATTCCAGTAATGTTTCCAGACGGATCCGTTGAAAAGGTAAAGTTCCCAAATGAAATATCGACCGTTGCACCCGGCTTAAAATTCGGATCGTTTAAAAAGGCGTTGAGGGCTTTTTGCCAATTACCGTCCCAACTTTCTAAATAAGTTTCAAAACTGGGAGAAGAAGACGAATTAACTGGATTAATGCCTGACATTTTTACCTCGTTGTTATTATATATGACCAGTTTACAATAAATTTATTAACAAAAAAATTCAATATAATACCGTTATTTATTGACTCTCTCTAGCCAAAATTTACAAATAACTTGTCAACTCGGTGTTGTCTTTTTATCAGCCGATCGGTTATGGGTAGGGCATGAGCCGAAACCGAACCGAAACCGATAGCATGGGCAAAATCGATGTCCCTGCTGACAAGTATTATGGTGCGCAGACTATGCGCTCCCTCATCCACTTTGCCATCGGCAGGGATAGGATGCCGCCTGAACTCATCGAATCGTTCGGCGTCTTAAAAAAGGCGGCAGCTCTCGTCAATTACAAGCTCGGCAAGCTCGATAAAAAAAGGATGCGTCTGATCGTCCGGGCAGCAGAGGAGGTCATTACAGGGAAACTCCACTCCCACTTCCCTCTCAGCATCTGGCAAACGGGTAGCGGCACCCAGACAAATATGAATGTCAACGAGGTGATTTCGAATCGGGCGATTGAACTCGCGGGCGGAAAAATGGGGAGCAAAGACCCGATCCACCCGAATGACCACGTAAATATGTCCCAATCGTCTAATGACACTTTCCCAACGGCGATGCATATCGCCGCTGCGATCGCGATCGACCGGACTCTCCTCCCCTCTCTCATTGCTTTGCGGAACGCCCTTGCCAAAAAAGCGCAACAGTTTACCCGGATCGTAAAAATTGGCCGGACCCATCTTCAAGACGCAACGCCGTTAACGCTCGGTCAGGAATTTTCTGGCTATGTCGATCTCATCGATCAAGACGTCAAACGGATCCGATTGGCTTTCAACGGGCTGCTCGATCTGGCCATCGGCGGATCGGCAGTTGGGACAGGACTGAACACCCATCCCCGCTTCGCCGCTATGGCAGCCCAACAAATCAAAGCACTCACTGGACTCCCCTTCCGCTCTCACCACAATAAATTTGCCGCCTTATCTGCCCATGACGAAATTGTATTTGCCAGCGGCGCTCTTAAAACGACCGCCTGCTCTTTGATGAAAATCGGAAACGACGTCCGGTGGCTCGGCTCGGGGCCTCGCTGCGGTCTAAGCGAGCTGTTTCTGCCGGAAAATGAACCCGGATCGTCTATTATGCCCGGCAAAATCAATCCAACCCAATGCGAAGCGCTCACCATGGTTGCGGCCCAAGTCCTCGGCAACGATGTCGCGATCGGCATTGCCGGATCGCAGGGAAACTTCGAGCTCAATGTCTTCAAACCGGTGATGATTTTCAATCTCCTCCATTCCATCCTCCTCCTTTCCGATAGCTGTGAAATGTTCCGGAAATACTGTATCGATGGGCTCAAACCCAATGAAAAAAAGATCGCCGAATATGTGAAAAACTCGCTTATGCTCATCACCGCGTTGAATCCGGTTCTCGGCTATGACAAGTGCGCACAAATCTCCAAATTGGCCTATGAAAAGGATCTTTCTCTCAAAGAGGCCTGCCTTGAATTGGGCTATTTAAGCAGCGATGCATTCGATCGGGCGATGAATCTTAAAAAAATGACCCACCCATGATCTCCACTCTGCGAGGAAGAGCCCTGTTGCGATCCCCTCTATTCAATAAGGGGACCGCCTTTTCTAAAGAAGAGCGGAACGCATTCGGCTTAATCGGCCTCCTTCCAGCAGAGATGGAAACACTTGATATACAAGAACTTAGAGCTTATGAAGCTTATAAAAAAAAATCGACCGATATCGGCCGCCATGTCTTTTTGCGCGAGCTGCAAGATCAAAATGAGACCCTTTTTTACCGGCTCCTCACTCGCCACATCGCCGAAATGCTTCCGATCGTCTACACACCCGTCGTAGGCTCAGCCTGCCAGCAATTCCACGAGATCTACCGGCACCCCCGCGGACTCTTCATCTCTTATCCGGAAAGGGATCGGATGGATGAGATCATAGCCAATATCGATCTTCCCGACGTGTTGGTGATCGTCGCCAGCGACGGCGAAAGGGTTCTAGGGCTTGGCGACCAAGGGATCGGCGGCATGGGGATCTCGATTGGGAAAATTTCCCTCTATACAGCTTGCGGAGGGCTCTATCCGGGGTTCGGTCTTCCAGTTATTTTAGATACGGGAACGGATAACGAAGAGCGTCTTAAGGACCCCCTCTATCTAGGATGGAGACATAAACGGATCCGGGGCCAGGAGTACGACCATTTTGTCGATAGGTTCGTCAAAGCGATCGTCAAGCGGTACCCCAACGTCCTCTTACAGTGGGAAGATTTTGCGACAGATCAGGCAAGAGCCCTTTTAGAGCGCTACAAGAACCAACTCTGCACATTTAACGACGATATCCAAGGGACTGCCGCCGTCGCAATCGGAGGGTTGCTCGCCGCTCTCAAAGTCAATGGAACCGCCATTGGTGAAGCGGAGATTGTGATCTTCGGCGGCGGTTCGGCAGGAACCGGAATCGCGGAACAAATCGTACTGGCCATGATGGAAAACGGCCTGACTCCAGAAGAGGCCCGTAGGCATATTTGGATGATCGATAGAGGGGGTTTGATTCACAGCGGGATGGAGCGGCTCTCCTCCGCCCAACAACTCTACGCCCAACCCCAAGAGGCAGTCCGCTCAATTGGAATGGATCTCTCACAACCCATACGACTCGAAGAGGTCATTGAAAAAATCCACCCTGAGGCGCTCATTGGCGTATCGGCCGCAACCGGCGCTTTTTCAGAAAAAGCCATTCGCCTCATAGCCAAATATGTCCCCCGCCCGATTATTTTTCCCCTCTCAAATCCCGACAGCAAATCGGAAGCGGCGCCAGCCGATCTCATCCACTGGACCGATGGAAAAGCGTTAATTGCCACCGGCACCCCCTTTCCCGACGTCGTTTATAAAGGGAAAACTTATCAGATCGACCAATGCAATAACTACTACATTTTCCCCGCGATCGGCCTCGGCGTCCTCGCATCGAAGGCCCGGCGGATCACTCCGCATATGTTCTTGGCCGCCGCAAAACGGCTCTCCGAACTTTCCCCCATTTTGAAAAATCGGGAAGCGCATCTCTTTCCCAACGTAGGATTAGCAAAGGAAATGGCTAAACAATTGGCATTGGTCATCGGCATGCAGGCGCAAAAAGAGGGAGTGGCCGAAAAGAGTTCTGAGGCGGCATTGCAAAAAGCGATCGATCAGATTTTTTGGGAACCGGCATATGTTAAATCAGGTCCTGCAAAATAGCTGCCCGGTATTGTTTCATCAATGTGACCATGAAATGCAAATTATGCACCGTCGCGAGCGTATAGGCCGTCAACTCTTTCGCCTTAAACAAGTGATGAAGATAAGCGAGGGTGAAATTTTGACAGGTCCAACAGGTACAATCCCGCTCGATCGGAGCAAAATGGTTCCCATGTTCTCCCCGCTCAGCTTTCATTCCCCCTTCCGCTGTTAAGAGGAGGCCGTGGCGCGCCGCCCGAGTCGGATAAGAGCTATCGAACGTATCGATTCCGAGCGGCACGCACTGCTCAAGCGAACTCAAATCGCCGATCCCCAGCAAGTGATTCGGACGCTCCGGCGGCAGCTGCGGCAAAAGGGCTGTGAGCATCTCGACCATCTCCGGCTTCGTCTTCCCCAAAGACCCCCCGATCGCAAAACCGTCAAAAGGCAAGGCGCTCAACGTTTCACAGCTCTCCCTTCTCAGCTCTGGATCGACGCCCCCATGGATCACAGCATACATCGCCTGCTCCTGTCGATTTTTCAAATGCTCCTCCAAAGAGCGCTTTTCCCAGCGGTGCGTCCTCTCCAAAATCCGCTTCAACGGATCGGAGCCGATATGATACGGAGGCAGTTCGTCAAACGGGATGATGATATCGGCGCCGAGCGCCTTTTGCGTCTGAACCGACGTCTCTGGCGTGAGCAAAACCTTCGATCCGTCCCGGTATGAGCGGAAATGGACCCCCTCCTCCGAGATTTTCAACACGTGCCCACCCTGCTTTTTTGCCCCTCTGCTCTTCAATTCATCGGCCACCGAACCATAAGCGAGGGAAAAGACCTGAAAGCCTCCCGAATCGGTGATGATCGGCATCTGCCGGTTGATGAACTTGTGGAGTCCTCCCGCCCGACGGATCACATCGGGGCCCGGTTGTAAGAGGAGATGATAGGTATTGCAGAACATGAGTTGCAATCCGATCGAATCGACCATCCGGTTATCGAGCCCCTTCAACGTCCCGTTCGTCCCCACCCCGACGAAATTCGGCGTATCGATCACGCCGTGCGGCGTGTGGATTCGACCCACCCGCGCCCGCGATCTTTTCGACTGGTGGATGAGTTCAAACCGAAACATCGCCCCTCACAAATCGTTTTGAAAAAGCGACAAAAGGAGAACTGAGCGCAATGATGAGGCATTTAATCAGGAAACTGACCAAGATGATATCGAAAAGCGACTCGACAAGCCCATAAAGGCCAAAAAAGCTAAAAAGAATCGTATCGAGGAGCTGCGAAGAGAGGAGCGAGAGGGCCACCCGAACGGGAAGAGCCCCTTTGAGCAGCCCAAAAAACCGGACGTCGAACTGCTGAATCAAATAAAACGTCCCAATCGATGAGAAAACGATCCGGACCGATTGAGAAAAAATCGTCTGAAACGCCCCATGAGTCGTATCGGAGACTGTCGGCGCGTAGAGCAAATGGATTTGAGACATGAATGCAAAAAACAATAGAGTCAATAGAGAAATATTCACAGCCTGTTTAGCCGCCTCTTTGCCATAATACTCTTGCAGTAGATTCAAAGACAAAATCCCGCCGATAGCAAACACGTCGCTACAAGTGACCGAAAACCCCAAAAAAAACATTTGCTTCACTACAAAGAGATTCGCAAGGACGCCCTGCAAAGAGATCAAGGCGATTAAAGCCCCTTTTCCCAAACGCAAAGAGGCAAGGACAAACCCTAAAACCACAAGGACATGGAGCAAAAAAATAGATTCATTCATAAAATTTCATTAAAGAAAATCTGACGTGAGTATAAACTTAACGAACATAATTTTGGAGGGAAAAAATTGATCGCCTCTTGCCTGATAGCCCCCTGCGTGGTATGCTCTTAGCATGTCAATTTTAATTGTCATGCTGATGTATGCCGGATGGGCTAGCATGTTCTCTTTGGGGAAGATGGCTTTAGAGTATTGCCCCCCTTTCTTTCTGACCGCATCCAGAATGCTCTTGGCCGGAGTCTTGCTCCTGGCCTTTATGGCCATTAAAAACCGCCTCGCCTTCACGATCACTCTCAAACAATTCCTCCTTTTTGTTCTCCTTGCCTTGACAGGCGTCTATTTAACGAATGTATTGGAATTCTGGAGCTTACAACACCTGACGGCGGCAAAAACCTGTTTTATCTATTCGCTAGCCCCCTTCTTCTCCGCCCTGTTCTCCTACCTCCATTTTGGGGAGAAAATGAACCCTCGTAAGTGGCTTGGGATGGTGATTGGGTTTGCTGGAATTATTCCAGTCCTGGCCATTCAAAAGGGGGGGAACGAACTCCTTTCTGGACTTTTTTACCTCTCCTGGCCCGAGCTGGCCATGATCGCCGCCTCAATTTGTACCGTTTACGGGTGGATCATTCTCCGGCTTATTGTGAAAGACACAACCGTTTCCCCCTTGATGGCCAATGGCGCCAGCATGCTGATCGGCGGCCTCTTTGCCCTCTTCCACTCCTACCTATTTGAAAGCTGGACCCCCCTCCCCGTAGCCGCCGTGAATCTCCTCCCCTTCACGAAGGGGCTCTTCATCATGACCCTTATTTCAAATATTATCTGCTATAACGTCTATGGGATGATGCTCAAGCGTTTTACAGCAACCTTTCTCTCCTTTATGGGTGGGGTGAGCCCGATTTTTGCCTCGGTGATCAGTTGGCTTTTTCTCGGAGAGCCCCTCTCCCCAATTATTTTTTTATCCACAGCCGTTGTATCGATCGGCCTATGGATGGTCTACAGCGCAGAGTTGAAGCAGGGGTATATTAGAAAAGCCCTAACTGAGGTCAATTAGGGCTATTTGCAGCCTATTTACACTTAGAGCAGCACTGCGTCCACAGTACGATTCTGTAGATGGCTGCCAAGCCGATAAGTACGTAGATGATCCGAGTGATAGGAGACATCATATCGGCCTCCATATTGAAAATCGAGCCGATCAGATCGAACCCGAAAGCGCCGATTAAACCCCAGCAAATACCGCCGATCAGCACTAAGATCACAGAGAGTTTTTCTAGAAATGTGTTGTGTTTCATCGAAGGACCTTCCTTATTTAGTTCCTATAATCCCCTCATTAAAAGGAAGGCCCAATTTTGTACACAAGAAAAAAAGCGGGAGCGGGGACAGCTTGTCGAAATGATGAAGTGGACATCTTTCTAACGAAGAAGTAATTTGATGGCAAGGGGGGATACGATGACATATACATGAAAGACAGTCATTATTGGCGGAAGCTCAGGGATGGGTCTTGCCACTCTGCAAAAGCTTTATTCTCTAGGACATGACATCGTGATCGCCAGTCGATCTCAAGACAAGTTAGAACCTGTTCTTGTCCCTTCTCCACAAACTCCCCATTTAATGAGTTCTCGTATCCAGTAGAGCAAAATACCCATCCCTAGAAAACCTTCCCAATATTTCATCCTTCTCTCCCACCGTACGACCCATCGTCGATACTTCCTCTGCAACCACGAAATGCCCCGCTCGACCTTCCATCGATATTTTTCCAACACTTTTAGTTGACCCTCCGACTTATGTCGCCCCAGGCGTCGATACGGAATGTATGGAAACACCTTCATGGCTAGAATTTGCAGCCGCAATTCCTCTGCATCATACCCCTTATCGGCCTCTACGATTGGCGTTATCCCTTGAGAAATAATTGGTTTTAACCATCCGCTGATTTTTTTTTAACAGCGGAATCACTTCCTTGCGTTCGTCGCCAGAGGCCCCCGTACTCGTAGCCTTAAGAGGTTGCCCAAGACCGTCAACAAGGAGATGAGTAGTCATTCCCTTCCCCTTGTATCCATAGTCTACTTTTTCTCCACCTCCTTTCCCGGGAGAGAAAAATCCATCGATCGCCAATCGAGTTAAATCAACCATTTTCCATTCGACGCAAACCCCCTCTAATGCAGTAAGAATGCGTTCTAAAATTCCGTTTTTTTTCCACTCTCCCAAGTATTTATGAGCGCAGGCTCTGGAAGCCCATTGATCACCGACTGGCACATCACACCAGCGGGCCCCCGTCGTCAATATCCAAATCAGGGTGTTCAGAATTTTTCTTGGATGAAGCGGTTGCTTACCTCTGAAAGTAATCCCCCATTTATAGGGTATGAATGGCTCTACAACAGCCCATTCTTGATCGTTCAGTCCTATAAATTTACCCATAGCCCACCTCCTGTAAAGTAAGTGGACATGATGTCATATAAAGATTTTATGTTCTATCTAAAGATATGCTCATATACTGCGGCCACCCCAAAAGTGTGAATTTGGGCAGCTTTCACGCTTGCCCAAATTCACACTTTTGGGGTGGCCGCAGTATAGACGCTCTACCTTTTTGAAAATCCAAGCGAACAACATGTTTCATGAAAAAATCGGACCCCAAATAGCCATCTATATCGTTTACATTGGGATGAATGTCAATAACTTCAAGATCAGTTGGGCCTAGATCAAATGCTCCAATCTTAAATTTTGAAGTGGAGATTTTCCCGTTTTTTTCACTTCTAATACCTGAAAGAGGGGCTGATGTATTGAGTGAAAATCGCTTGATTCCAAAATCGGTTTCAATAGAAAAAACGGCACCCCATCGAGTCATTTCAAAAGGAATTTCTGGAACCCCACATTGAAGATCTTGAGTCTCTTTGAGAATGACAAGAACAGAATGATGAAAATCAAGTATTAAATTACATGTCTGCAAGATATTTCTTCCTATGATTCCGGAAATATGATTTTCCAGCATACGGGATTCTTCTTGGGCCAGTGTATGAATAATCTCCCCATTGTGCAGACGGATCCGTTGAAGTAGATATGTGGATGATGTGATTTCCTGAGCATCCAATCCCAAGATAGTGTGAACGTCAATCCGTTCTTTTTTTAGATTATTTAATACATCCTGTCTCAAAGCAAATTCACAGGGACTTCCTAAATCGAGAATAAGGGAATAGAATTTCCCTTCAATTTCCACTTTTATCAAGGGTAATCCAGATGAAAATTCCAATGGAATTTGTAGTGATTTGGATTGTGATATAAAATGACTCAGGGACAAAATCGCCGAAATGAGAACAATAATTTTCGTAATCATTAAAAAACAATGGCTCCGCAGACCTTGGAGGATTCTCCAATAAACGCCCTATTATTTTTAAAATCAAGATAAATGGCATGCTTTTTGAAAAAATCAAGTCCCAAATAACCGTCTGCATCTACAGAATGATCCATTTCAAAGAGCAAAATATTTAACGGTCCAAAATCGTGACCACCGATGGAAAATTTCATTGATGTAAAAGTCGGCAGTCCCAAAGCCGCCTCTTTTTTTAACGAACTATCTACTTGAGATTCCCTGAGAATCGATGCGCTGGCCCCCGTATCTAAAATGAATTTTTTTATTCCAATATCGGTTTCAATAGACACAATAATACCCCAACGATTGATTTCAAACTCCGTTTCAAAAAGATTTCGAATATGCCAATGATCTTTTTTAAGTTGATCCAAGCTATTTGTCACAAATATCATTGAGTTTGGAAAGTCAATAAATAAATTATTAGAGATAAAAAAATCTCTGCCGATTCGACCCATAAATGGAGCTTGAATTCTCCTTTTTTGATCCGATCGCCAGAGCAAGGCTCCTTTTTCGATAAAATTTTCGTGCTCTTCAAGGACTATGGCGTTTGTACATTTTATATTTTTTTTTTGAATACAAGGAATCAAATAGCTGTTTTCTTCATATTGGTTCCCTTTGATGTCTGTTATCAGAACAATGCCAGCGAATTTTTTTTTATGAATGATTTTTAATGCATTGCCGAACAAAGCGAATTGGCAAGCGGCTCCCAAATCCAGTTTTAACGGGTATTTGTTTCCTTCAATTTCGACCTCGATTAAAGCGCTATTTCCTGCAAATTGCACAGGAATTCGGGCATAGCATCCCCTACGAAGGGTCACTCCCAGATTGTATCGATTGAAGAAATCCCAACATCCAAGAAGCACCAAAATCGATAAGAATATGAGAGCCGTTTTTTTCATCTATTAAAATTCATATTCAATACTCGCTTTCACTTCGTATGAAACATTGCCTTTAGTATCGATAGTCACCTCTCCGCTTGTACTCACCTCAGTATTCCCGTCATCCGATTTCGTACTCGCGTGCCCTTCAACAGTCACTTCACTATTTCCTTCTTTGTCTTTCTCTACAGTAATTTCACCTCCCACGGTAGTCATCGGTTTCATTTTATAAGACGAATGTCGGCTAAAAGTATTTAGTATTATGTTTGCACAATTTTCGTCAACATTTTTTACCTCAATTTGTTGTTTGTTTGGTTGAATGATTTCTCCGTAGATAAAAGCTATCTCTTCCACGTTGCTATCATAATCTGAAACGATGCCCATACATATCATCCCATTGGTTGGTTTAAATAGAGTTAAGCATTCTATATGACATAGAAATTTTTGTCTAAAAAAATTTCTATTTGCTGGATTTAGAGGGAGGGTTTGTTAAAGACGAGAGGCTTTAAATAATCGATGAGTTCGGGGAGATCCTTGTCCACTGTATTCCAGACTTGTTCAAGATCAACATCAAAGTAACCACGGGTGAGCTGAGCGGCATTCAGAATGTCCAGGTTCTTTTATACTGCGGCCACCCAAAAGTGTGAATTTGGGGTGGCCGCAGTATATTTTTCATCACCTTTTTTGACCTTTTGCCCAAATTTCCTTTTCTGCTTGTTCCCAATCTTGCTCCGCAAAGCCGTCTTGTCGGCCTCGCTGTTCGTATAGTTCATACGCACGTTTGGCAATCTCCGTTGCCAAATCGGAGGGTTTTTGCGGTTTGATGGGATCGAAAATCTTAACACTGAGGAGCTTTATCCAATCGTTCACAAAAAACCATGCTAACGCATAGCCCCAAACGAAAAGGGCCCAATGCCAACTGATAGGCGTCATAAGGAACCCATACACTGCAATCAAAGTCGCTAAGATTTGCGTACCAACGACAGCTACCCAGAGAACCCGTGCAGGACGTATGGACCAGAAAGGGCCGCGCGTGCGCGTGATGAAGATCGTCAGATGCCCAGCCACAGATAACTTCAAATACATCAGAGTTTGTATATGTGATCGATCGATGTGAAAAACCCGCTCGCCGAGATAAAATAAGCCGAAGGAACTGAATACTCCAATGAGTCCTAAGACTGTGGCGATCCCCAGCACCATCCGCATGTTCCAGGCTTCTGGCTGATCTTTATAACGAACGTTGTCGTAAGCGATAGATAAGATTGCGCCGTCGTTGAGCAATGCCAGTATCACGATCATCACTGCGGTGACTGGATAGAAATTAAACACCAAAATCGCCAAAGTCATGAAAAACAGCACGCGCAGCGTCTCGGCGATACGGTAGATTGCATAACTGTTCATCCTTTGGAAAATTTTTCGGCTTTCTCGGATCCCATCAATAATCACCGATAGACCGGAGGCCAGCAATACGATGGATGCAGCTGCACGTGCTGCATCGGTGGCTCCCGATACGGCGATGCCACAGTCTGCTTTTTTCAAAGCAGGGGCGTCATTCACTCCATCTCCGGTCATACCGACAATGTGGCCACGCCGCTGCAATACATCGACAATGTGGTACTTATGAACCGGGAACACTTGAGCAAACCCATCGGCGTGTTCGATATATGCGGCCGACTCGGTTCCATCGATGCGTGTTGTGTCTCCAAGTCCGCTCGCATCGAGAATATTCGTGCCTAGGCCTAGCTGCTTGGCTGTTTCTTGAGCAATCGCTATTTGATCGCCCGTAACCATCTTGACGTTTACGCCCATCTGGCGAGCGCTTGCAATGGTTGCCTCGGCCTCTTCGCGGGGCGGATCGAACAAAGGGAGTATCCCGATAAATTGCCACTGGCCTTCCGCATCTGCCCGAGCCACGCCCAACGAACGGAATCCTCGCATTGCAAATTCATGAATGACCTGTTCGACAGACTCTCTGACCTCGTTTGCGTTCATCGACATTTCCAAGATCACCTGCGGAGCCCCCTTCGTCACATAGAACTGCGAACCATTCGTGAGTTTGACCGTTGCCTCAGTCCGTTTATGCACTGGGTCGAACGGTTGGAAATGGACTACTTCAAATCCCTTTAAAGTTTGATGATCTTGCAGCCCTTTGATGACAGCCAGATCAATCGTATCATGATTTTCTGCTCGGGAAGCGAGTGCAGCGAGAAAAACGACTTCGCTTGCAGGAATCCCATTCACACTGAACGGATCTCCCAAAGTCAGCTTATTCTGAGTCAGGGTACCGGTCTTATCAGCGCACAAGATATCTACGCCTGCAAGTTCCTCAATGGTAGACAGACGGGTTACAATGGCCTGTTTTTTTGCAAGCAAGCGCGCGCCGATCGCCATTGTCACTGATAACACTGTAGGCATCGCTACGGGAATTGCCGCTACCAGAAGAACGAGGGCAAACTGCAATGTGGTGAGAGTTCTGTCTCCACGGACAATGGCAACGGCGACGATGAGCGCCACTAAAGCCACTGCAAGGATGATTAAATAGTCGCCGATTTTCAGCACAGCGCGCTGGAAGTGGCTCACCGTATGCGCCTCCTCCACTAGCTCCACGGTCTTTCCAAAGTAGGTGTTTTCACCGGTTCCATATACCATGGCGTCAATTTCACCCTGGCGAATGATGGAGCCGGAGAATAGCGCCTCCCCCGATTTGCGCTCGATGGGTAGAGATTCACCCGTCAAAGCAGATTGATCCACCTCCACCGGATCACCCGCTAAAAGGCGCACATCTGCCGGCACAATATCGCCCAGGCGGACGCGTATGACGTCTCCAGGAACCAATAAGCGCGCCTCCAAACTGACCCATTGCCCATCCCGCCTGACTTTCGCTTTGATGGCTAGCTGAGCCTTGAGAGCAGCGATCGCATTACCCGCTTGACGCTCTTCCAAAAATCCAATGAGGGCATTGGAGGCAAGCAAAATAAGGATGATGAAAAAATCGGGCCAATGTTGAACCACAGCAGACAAAATCACCGCGATTTCGATCATCCATGGAATCGGTCCCCAAAAATACGAGAGGAATTTGAGAAACGGATTGCTTTTTTGTTCCTCGATTTCGTTAGGACCATACTGAGCCAACCGCCCCTCGGCCTCGGCTTGGGTCAGACCATCCGGCGACGACCCTAACTTCGCTTGCAGCTCCAAGATAGGAAGAGATTGTAGCTCGTCTTTTTCGTTCATTTGAAGTCAGCCCATTTCCAGTTCCTTACTTCTGGCATGTCTTGACCGTGCTTAACGATGTAGTGTTTATGCTCGATGAGCTTATCCTGCATCATTTGTTTTAGATAATCTCCCTTGGCGCCTAAATCCGGCAATCGGTCGATCACATCTTGGACAAGATGAAAGCGATCTAGCTCATTTTGCACCCGCATATCGAACGCCGTTGTGACGGAACCCTCTTCCTTGTAACCTCGAACATGCAAGTTGCGATTCACCCTGCGATACGTGAGCCGGTGGATCAGCCAAGGATATCCGTGGAAGGCGAAAATGATGTGTTTATTTTTCGTGAAAATCGAGTCGTAATCTTTATCGGAAAGCCCATGTGGGTGTTCGGTATCGGGCTGGAGCTTCATGAGGTCGACGACATTGACGACGCGAATTTTCAAATCGGGCAAGGACTTACGAAGAATCGAGACGGCGGCTAAGATTTCCAAGGTCGGTATGTCGCCGCTGGCCGCCATGACTATGTCCGGCCCTTCCGTCTGATCGTTGCTGGCCCATTGCCAAATGCCGACCCCTTCCGTACAATGAGTTTCGGCTTGCTCCATCGTCAACCATTGAGGGAGGGAGTGTTTGCCTGCAACCACTACGTTTACGTAGTGACGGCTCCGTAGACAGTGGTCAAAAACCGATAGCAAACAGTTCGCATCGGGGGGAAGATAAACACGGCAAATACTCGCCTTCTTATTGACGACATGATCGATAAAACCAGGATCTTGATGCGTGAAGCCATTATGATCTTGCTGCCAAACATGGGAGACGAGCAGATAATTCAGGGACGCGATTTTCCTGCGCCATGGCAATTCCGATGTAATCTTCAGCCATTTGGCATGCTGATTGAACATCGAATCCACGATGTGGATAAATGCCTCATAGCAGTTAAAAACCCCATGACGACCTGTCAACAAATACCCTTCCAACCAACCCTCGCTCTGGTGTTCGCTGAGCATCGAATCTAACACCTGTCCTGCAGCAGAGAGAAACTCATCGTTCTTTTCTGTCCTCGCTTCCCACTGACGATCGGTGACCTCAAACACCGCGCCCAAAAGATTCGAAAGCGTTTCATCAGGGCCAAAGAGTCTAAAATTGCGCTGCTTCTGATTCAACTTGGCTACATCGCGCAAGAATTGTCCCAGTACGAGCGTATCTTGAGCCGAGATCGCGCCAGGAGATGGCACATTCACCGCATAAACACGGAAATCGGGCATCACCAGATCTCGGAGCCATGCACCGCCGTTGGCATGGGGATTTGCACCCATGCGCCTGGCGCCTTGAGGCGCAAGCTCAGCGAGTTCTGGCAAGAGTCTCCCCATCTCATCAAATAATTCCTCTGGCTTATAGCTCTTCATCCAATTTTCAAGCAGTTTAAGGTGCTTCGGATGCTCCGCATTCACCAGAATCGGCACCTGGTGCGCTCTGAATGTCCCCTCATTTGGCACTCCATCGACGGTTTTTGGACCTGTCCAGCCCTTCGGCGAGCGCAAAACGATCATGGGCCAACGAGGCCTGGTGGTATCATTATTCCTTCGGGCATTGCTTTGGATTCGTTGAATTTCTTCGATGACGCGATCCAAAATATCGGCCATGAGTTGATGCATTTTTTCTGGGTCATCCCCTTCCACGAAATAAGGCGTCCACCCACAGCCCCTAAAAAATTGCTCTAATTCCTCAGGTTCGATGCGAGAGAGCACAGTTGGATTGCTGATCTTATATCCATTGAGATGCAAGATCGGCAGCACAGCCCCGTCGGTGATTGGATCGAGAAACTTGTTCGAATGCCAAGCGGTTGCCAAAGGCCCCGTTTCGGCCTCCCCATCGCCGACAACGCAAGCGGTAACCAGATCGGGATTGTCGAATACGGCGCCGAAAGCATGGCTCAGAGAATATCCCAACTCACCTCCCTCATGGATCGACCCTGGCGTCGTCGGCGCAACATGGCTGGAAATTCCCCCCGGCCACGAAAATTGGGTAAAGAGCTTTTTCATCCCGGCTTCATCCTGGCTGATGTCTGGATAAATTTCGCTGTAGGTCCCCTCGAGGTAAGTATTAGCCACCAGAGCGGGTCCCCCGTGGCCGGGACCTGCGATATAAATCACATTCAGATCGTATTTCTTAATCACCCGGTTCAAATGCACATAGATGAAGTTCTGTCCTGGCGTCGTCCCCCAATGTCCTACGACCAATGGCTTCACATGGGACAATTCCAAAGGCTTTTTGAGCAGCGGGTTATCATAAAGATAGATTTGACCGACCGATAGATAATTGGCAGCTCGCCAATAGGCATTTATGTTGCCGAGCTGTTCTGGAGAAAGTGTTTTTGTCATCATCATTTTTCCTTGCCAAAGTCAAGAAGGCGCTCAACCATCTGAGCGATCATTATTTCTTCGTCTGTGGGGATGACACGGACAGAAATCGGACTATTGTCCGAGGAAATCACGCCTTCATTGGACTCGTTGCGTTTTTCTTCAAGTTCAATTCCAAGGAATTGCAACCCATCGCAAATCCGGGCCCGAATCATAGGAGCCTTCTCTCCGATGCCGCCAGAAAACACCAGTGCGTCCACCCCACCCAAAACGGCTGCGAATGCGCCGATCCATTTCTTGACCTGGTAGCAAAATAGGGCCACAGCTTCAGCCGCCCTCACATCATCCGCTTCCAGACTCAGTAACTCCCGCATATCAGAACTGGTCTCAGAAACACCGAGCAACCCCGACTCGAAATTCACCATCTCATTGAATCTCTGCGCATCGACCCCCTCAGTGTTCGCCAAATACAAAACCAGTCCTGGATCGAGATCTCCCGAGCGAGTACCCATCGGTATCCCTGCTGTCGGCGTGAAACTCATACTAGTGTCTATGGATTTGCCATCCCTTACGGCCGTAAGGCTCGCGCCATTGCCGAGGTGGGCTAAAATAACACGGCCGCGCGCTGTCCGTGTTCCGGCCACGCGAGCCAGCTCTCCCATTAAAAACTCGTACGACAATCCGTGAAATCCATATTTTCTTACCCCCCTAGCCTCAAAGCGGCGCGGTATGGCCAATATTTTAGCCACGCGTGGCAGATCGTGGTGAAAAGCCGTGTCGAAGCATGCTACTTGAGTTAAGTTAGGAAATCGGTGATGAAACGCCTCAATTAACCGAATTTCCTCCGGCATATGCTCAAGATCAAACGAACTAATCCCATGCAGCTCTTTGATCATTTTTGGAGTAATTGGCTCCGGTTTCCAATACTTGAGACCGCCATGCACTACCCGGTGGCCTACCGCAGTCAATGTGTCGTGTGGATAGCGCTGTTCGATCCAATCCATGAAGACGTCAACTGCTTCTTTATGATTTGGCGCCTTCACGGCTCGTGAAAAGTTGTCCGCTCGATCCAGATCTTTCACTTGCAAAACAGCGTCTTCCCATCCAATTCGCTCTATCGCGCCCTCTAGAACCCTTCGGAGAAAATCATGCGCCTCAAACAGCGCAAATTTGATACTCGAAGAACCGCCATTGATTGTCAAGATGCGCGCCTTAAGCGATTTCATGAACACCTCAAGCTGATCAATGGCCAATGTCCAGTTAAGGTGAAAATTAAAAAAAAGTCAATCTTTGAGGTAAGGGGTCGTCCAATCATAAATCTTAGAAAGGTGCTCAAGATGTTACGCCAGATTGAGCAGATTTTCCGCGGATGTGTGAGAAATGCGGGCTAAGGCGTGGGCAAAAACCGATTCTTCAGATTCAAGGATAAGCTGATGAGTTGCGAATAATGTGTACGATTCTTCGATGTCCAGCGCTAACTGTACCCTGAGGGTTGCTAGCTGCGCGATAGCGAATAATGCGTACGCTTCTTCGATGTACAGCGCTCTCTGTTCTCTGAGGGTTGCTAGCTGCACGATAGCGAATAATGCGTACGCTTCTTCGATGTACGGCACTCTCTGTTCTCTGAGGGCTTCTGGCGACAACCGGAAGAGGAAGCGCTTTGTTTTCTTGCGGCCGTTCTCCTGTAGCTATGCCATTAATCGACGTAATCGTTCCTCGATCTAAGGGACAGGTGTTGTGATTTAAATCCAACCATGGCTTCAAACAGTCTCGATGGTATGCGTGGCCGCAATTTAATGTAGACACCCTAGCAAGCGGCAGAATGTCCTCGTAACAGATCGCGCATACGGGTTTCTCTGCAACAGCTGCCATCTTGCTATCCTTTTACAAAATGAAATTAAAAAAAATTGTACACAAAACAAGCTATTATAATCAACATCATTATAATTTTTGTAAGATTTAATAACAAGCAATATCCAGTTTAAGGACTCTAAAAGATTTAGGCGGCACTAAATTTCAAGTTATTGGCCGATGGTGGCATATGAAGGATCCCCCTCTGAGTCGGCCACTTGAGAAGTAATTGAGCCGAGCGACTCAAGAGCGTCTCGAGGCTCTTCACATTCTTTTTGTTTGCTAGAATGAAGGGAGCTTATGATAAAATCTAATGCTGAATAGTTCAAAAGAGGCAATCTGTTTTCTAAATTATTCGTTTTTCCTAAATCATATAGGGTGTTACTATTTGCCAGAAAAAATTCATTAATTTTCTGAACGCACGCTAAATCTCCTGGATCACTAAGATCTCGTATTATCAAATCGTAACCTTTTGATGCTGTACCCTTGGAGGAACGATAGCTCACCTTAAATGAATAAGGGGTTCTCTTGGCTCTCGACGGTGATTTCGTTCTCACTAGCATTACTTTTGTTAATTCCGTATCTCTTCCACTTGTTTGTTTGTCATAAAAATCACTTATTTTTTTATTACATATATCGGTTATTCTGTTTGTGAGGTTGTCTCTTGCTTCTTCTATTGTTCTATATTGCTGGCCCGTCGAAGATCCATCGGATATTGCCGGAGTCGGAGAAACCCCTGAGGAGTTTATGAAAGTAGCCGCGGCAGTCCGGGTAGGTGTTGTTACACCATTAGGGTTTGTCCTCGAAAATTTTTGGGAATCAAAGCTACCAGTATAACGATGACGCGCTTTTGGCTTTTTTGTGGCGAAAGCATCACATGAACCGTCTAATAACGGCCTTAGGGCGGGGAGGGGCACTGACCCCCAATCATCTGGAAAATCACAGTGACCACCATCACGACTAAGCCCATTTGGCTCTTTTGTGGCGACAGCATCAGGAGCGGGGTTCACTGACTCCTGCTCATCAGTGTAAGGGGAGCGGGCGTCTCCCGATGTTGTTGTATCTGGTGATTCAGTTTTTGTTCGCTTAAAAGGAGAAAAAAACGGAGAAGAATTGTTGGAAACACTTGATGATAGGACACCGAAGCTTGGCAACCCGAGATTCTGGAGAGTTCCTATTGCGACATTATTTGCTGTTGTTTCTGTACGGTCGTCGAGAACGAATGCAGAACGATATTCTGGCTCTTCTTGTTCTCCAAGAACGAGGGAGCTGATTACAGGACTTGTAGGTGTTGCAATGTTTGACATTTCAGCCTTGTAGTTTTGTTTTAAGAAATTATACCATGCACCTGGGGTGTGGTGTAAACTTTTCTCTTTTTTTGAGCACCTCGCAAATAATCGGGCCGCTGGTCTTCTCTAAAAGTTCCATATGAAGAACATGCACATCTTCAAACGTCAACGGTTTTCCTTTAAGAATGATTGACGCCTGTATACCGAGAATCAAAAGGCACTTCTTTGCACCAATTTGAATCGATAAGTCGATCATCCCAATCTAATCCTTTGACTTTCGAAGTGTCATCAAATAAGCCATTATAATCAATAGTATTATAATTGTTATAAACATTTAATAACAAGCAATGATTTTGAGGACTCTAAAAGATTTAGGCGGCACCAAATTTCAAGTCGCGCAACCCCTTATATTTCTGACAGCACAATGACTTTGTTCGTTTTTTTAAAATAAATTAATTAAATACATCTAATTTATACACTTTGTTGATTGAAAATTATTTACATTTATTTTTATATATAGTAAAATTTAGCCAAAAAAAAAGGAGATACTACGTGAAGACGGTAAGAACTTTCTGTGGAGAGACCCGCGATACTCAATGTACAGTTTGTCTGGAAGGATTTAGTTTTTGGGATAAGGTAACATGTGGGATCAAATATCACCAGGGTGGAGGACAACTACATCCAAACCATTCACATTGTTTGAATCAGATCTTTGAGTACAATCCGCGCAATGCAACATGCCCATCGTGTAAAGCCCCTATTCGTCCGGGTTTTCTGCGCCGCACCTTCTCTAAGATCAACAGATTTGCTGTTAATGCCGGGGCTACAACGGTGTCAGTCGCACTGAGCGGAATAGGCTTGGGAGCAGCGACAATGGGACTCATGTTGACGGCAACAATACTGAATGGACGAGCAGCAATAGCTGCATTCACAGGACTCACAACCACAAAAGCAGCCGTGTCAGCCATCATACCAGGACTAGTATATATAAGTGGAATAGTGGAAGCAGTGAAGACGGAGGAGATCATCCGCAATACCTTAGAGGGACGGGTGATAGTATTTGATGTCGTTGCACATCAAGCAGGAGTGATTTGCGGCCGCATAGCAATGGTAGCAACAGTCATCTTGGGTGATATAGTGCGCAGTCACTTGCTGGTCACTGAAAGTGTGATGATCGGCGCGCTCATTGGAGGGATTGTTTCCGGAGTGGGCTCGCTACAGTAGAGGGCTTTCTGATGAAAAAGATTTGATAGATTTGGCTAAAGCCACTCTTTCTGTTGCAAAAGGGCCTGTTCTACAAACATCTCCTCGCCATAGATGCATCGACATCCCTTTTTTTTTGCAGCAGCCAGGAGCGGGGTCTCCTTTGGATGGTAGACGACGTCCATAACCACTGCGTGGGGACGAATCTGTGGAACTTCCCCAGATTTTGGCGGGATCGTATTCACCAAAATATCATAAGGTTGCGACCCTAAGTCAGCCAGCGCATATCCTTCGCAGCCGAATTCCTCAGCCAGGGCCTCTGCCCTCTCAGTAGTCCGGTTGAAGACTGAGACGAGCGCCCCCCTCTGCATCGCCTCGTAAGCAATCGCTCGCGCAGTGCCTCCTGCGCCGAGGATCGCAAGCCGCTTCTCCCGCACAGGAGTGTATTTTTCGATGGCGTTCAGAGCCCCTGGGGCGTCGGTATTCGCGCCGATGGCCCGACCCTCCCGAAAAATCACTGTATTCACTGCGCCGATCGCTGTCGCGGCGGGGGTCAGCTCATCCATATGGAGGGAAACGAGTTCTTTGAGGGGGATCGTAACGCTGAGGCCGCCGAAGGGAAGCTGCCGGATCAGTTTGAGTACTTCGGGGGCCTCTTCGCCGCCCACCCTCATTTTGATGTAGACGGCGTTGTGCTGAAAGCGGGAGTTGTGGAACAGGTGGCCAGGACTGGCTTCCACTGGGTCGCCGATCAGCGAATAGATGAGAGTATCTGGGCTCAGCTGCCGATAGTGGAATGTCCCTAGGAGAGTTTTTAGGCTATAACGGTGGAGCTGAGGGTCTTCGTCCAGCCCCGCGTAGTTGAGGAGGCTCCCGACGATGGGGGCGATGATGCGAGAGGGTTGGCCGTATTCCCCCATCGACATGACCGAGAGGGGCGCTTTGGACTCCTTCGCAAAAATCATCAGCTGCAAAAGATCGGGGGTGGAGTTGGCTTGGACGGCGATTTTATAAATCGCAAAATGGGGGTTTTCCATTGTTTTGAGAAGAGCGCCTAGGTCGGAGGGCGTTTCGTTGAAATTATGGTATGAGCCGATCCACTTAACTTTGGGAAATTTCTTCGCGATCCGCTCAATAAAGGCAGGATCGGTATCTGCCTCGATGTCGCAATATTCAGGCGCCAGTTCGAGGTATTTTTCGATTTTTTCCAGCCGCGTGGTCTCATCGATTTCAAGGACGCCCCCTTGTTCTTTTTTCCTGAGGGTAAAAATCACGGGACATGACGGCTTGGCCTCAATCTCAAAGTGATCGAGGCGGAGCTCCACGAGATCGACCCAAGGGGCGATTTTCTCGATTTGATCGAGGCACGTTACACTTCCGACAAGCATTTGTGAATCAAGTTAACCTCTTTCATCATTTTCTGAAACAATTCAGGTCCGATCGTTTGGGCAGCGTCGGTGTAGGCTTTGTCTGGATGGGGGTGCATCTCGACGGCAATGCCGTCGGCGCCAGCTGCGACTGCGGCGCGGGCCATCGGGAGAACCATCGACCGGATGCCTGTGCCGTGGCTCGGATCGACGATAACAGGCAAATGGCTCAGCTCTTTCAAAACAGGGACGGCATTGAGATCGAGGGTGTTTCTCGTATGGGTCTCGAAAGTCCGAATCCCCCGCTCGCACAGTATCACATTCGGATTGCCGGCGCTGATGATATATTCGGCAGCAAGAAGGAGATCTTGGTACGTCGCGGCAAATCCCCGTTTGAGAAGGATGGGGTTTTTCACACGGCCGAGCTCTTTTAAAAGAGAAAAATTGTGCATATTCCGAGCGCCGATTTGCAAAATGTCGGTGTATTTTGCGACGAGATCGATTTGGCTTGCGTCCATCACTTCGGAAACAGTGATCAGACGATAAGGCGCAGCCGCTTTCTGCAAGATCTGAAGCCCCTCTTCCCCCATCCCCTGAAATTCATAGGGCGAAGTGCGTGGCTTGAAGGCCCCTCCGCGAAGGGCCTGCGCTCCGTTCTCAAAGGCTAGTTTAGCGCAAAATTCCATCTGCTCTTTCGACTCAATAGAGCAAGGCCCAGCAATCACAAAGAGCTCGTCGCCGCCGATGGTTTTCCCTTTGAGCTCAATCACAGTCTTGTCTCTCGCCGCTTTACTCGCCAGCTTGAATTTTTCTTTGAGGGGGATGACCGCCTCTACTTCGGGAAGGGCGGCAAAAAGGGCCATGTCGACCAGTTTATCGACTCCCCTCACAATGTTCAGCCGCCGGTCGCCCTGTCGTACGGCCTGCAAGCCCATCCGCTCGAGTCTTGCGATAAAAACAAATGGGTCAACACCCTGTTTGAGTTCTAAAATCATAGCCTTTTTCCTTCCACAAAGTGTGAACCGACGACAAATCCGTCGGCAATGTTTAAAATCTGGTCTGCCGTCGCCCTGTCCGAAATCCCGAATCCGACAGCAATCGGCAGCTCGGTTTTCGCCCTCATTTGACCGATCTTCTCGGCTAAATCGGCGGGCAGTCCGTGGCGGGCGCCTGTCGTCCCTTTTCGGCATGCGTAGTACAAAAATCCCCTCCCCGCCTTAGAGATCTCTCCAATCCGCTCAGGCGGCGTCGATGGAGCGATCACAAAAATCGGCTCCAGGCCCGTCTCATCGCAGTAGCGCCGGTAATCGTCCGCCTCTTCAATCGGAAGATCGACGATCAAGATCCCATCAGCCCCCGCCTGTTTCGCTCTCGTTAAAAACCCCTTTAAATCCCTCTGGATCGGGTTTAAATAGGTAAACAGGATCAAAGGCGCCTCGGTCTCTTTCCGGAGCTCCTGAACCAAATGGAGCACCTTCTCGGGGGTCATCCCCGCCTTGATGGCCCGCTCCATCGCTTTTTGAATCACCGGACCGTCGGCTACCGGATCGGAAAAGGGGATGCCGATCTCGAGGACGTTGACGCCGATCGAAAGGAGCTCGAGGAACTCTTTTTTCCCCGCATCTCCCGCAGTCAAATAACCGACGAAGGCCTCTTTTTTAGCAAAGGCTTTGGATATGCGCGACATCTTTGTCTCCTCTTCCAGATAAATTCACAAGGACAATGATCTCTTTCGGCAGCTTTGAGCTGGCCCGCATCAAATACCCAAGAGCGTGCGACGATTCGAGGGCCGGAATAATCCCCTCGGTGCGGGAGAGGAGCTTGAAGGCGGCAAGCGCCTCCTCGTCAGTGCAAATATCATACTGAACCCGACCTCCCGTAAATAGCTCCGCGTGTTTGGGACCGACGCCCGGATAATCGAGCCCCGCCGAAATCGAATGGGTCTCTTGCACCTGTCCATTCTCGTCTTGAAGCAAGAACGAATAAGTGCCGTGAAGCACACCTGGACTACCGTTTTGAAACCGAGCCGCTCCCGCTGCCTCGACGCCAATGAGCTTGACATCCTCTTCCAAATAAGCTGAAAATAGCCCGATCGCGTTCGATCCTCCGCCGACGCACGCAATGCAAAGATCGGGATCTCTCCCCACCCGTTCTCTCATCTGCTTTTTAGCCTCTCTACCAATCACTTTCTGAAACTCGGCGACCATGGAGGGAAACGGGTGCGGTCCGAGTGCAGAGCCGAGACAGTAGTGGCTCGTCTCGTAGCTCCCCGCCCAATCGCGGAGCGCCTCGTTCACCGCATCTTTCAACGTGGCGGAGCCCGCCGTCACCGGCACGATTTTCGCCCCCAAAAGCCCCATTTTGCGTACGTTCGGCGCTTGGCGCTCGATGTCGGTCTGCCCCATGTAGACTACGCACTCGAGGCCCAACAGGGCGCAGGCCGTAGCTGTTGCGAGGCCATGCTGTCCCGCTCCCGTTTCGGCAATGATGCGCGTTTTCCCCATTTTTTTAGCCAGAAGACACTGGCCGATCGCGTTGTTGATTTTGTGGGCCCCCGTGTGGAGAAGATCTTCCCGTTTTAAAAAAATCCGGGGCCCGCCGATCGCTTTAGAAAAGTTGAGCGCCTCAGTGACGGCAGTCGGCCGCCCGGCGTAATGGTGAAGCAAGTCTAAAAATTCAGCCTCGATCGGAATCGTCTGGAACGCCTTTTCGAGCTCTTTCAGCGGCTGCACGAGCAGCTCCGGCACATACATCCCCCCAAACGGCCCAAAACGGCCAGGCCGGGCCTTTTCAATGAACTGGGCAATGGCAGCAGGGTCACGGGCTCCGCGGGAGACGTCGACGCCCTGCGGACGGTAGCGCTCAATAGTGTTTTGAACATTTTCTGGATTCAGTGCGCCCGCGACGAAAAAGGGGAACCCTTGCGGATCCTCGAACCGGTTTTCAAACAGGAGAAAATCGCGCTTAGGATCGAGCGATCGGGGGAGCGGTTTTCCATCAGCCACGTAAATTTTTCGACAAAACAGTTCATCTGCATGGCTTCTCGGAATGTCTCCATGGAGCTGCACCGTTTTTAACTCAAGAGCCTCGATCATCCTTTTCATCTCCTCCAACGACTCATCGACAAAGACCGCGACCGGCTCGCCGCCCGCGCTCCGGACCGCATCTGCGATCTCTTTGGCCCGCTCTACACTGATCGCCCGCAAAGAGAGCTTCGAGAAGAGCAGCCCAATGAAATCGGCCCCTTTCTCTACAGCGAAAACGGCGGTTTGCGGATCCGTTAGACCACAGATTTTAATAAGCATAGCTCCTCACAAAGTTCTGGCGATCGGGTCAACGCCTCGCCCACTAAAATGGCGTCGTAGCCCATCGCAAACATCCGCTCCGCATCCTCTCGAGTTCGGACTCCCGACTCAGCGATCTTCACAATCCCTTTTGGGATCTTGTTCACGAGTTCATGCACCTCGGGGTGCATGGAAAAATCGGTTAAATCTCTCTGGTTGACCCCGATGATTTCGGCCCCAGCTCCAATAGCGATCTCCAATTCGGCCAAATTATGGATCTCCACAATCGCATCGAGTCCCAATCGGGTAGCCTCATCGAGCATCTCTTTAGTTCTCTCCTTGAGACTCCCCACAATGAGGAGGATCGCATCGGCCTCCGTCTCAGATAGCTGCTCTTGCGTCATGATAAAATCTTTTCGGAGCACCGGCACCGAAACCGCCGCTCGCACCGCCTTCAAATCGGCCACACTCCCCTCGAAACGGTCTGAAGTCAAAACAGAAATGGCAGCAGCGCCCGCCGTCTCATACAATCTCCCCCGCTCCGCAGGATCGGCAATCTCCCCAATTTTCCCCCTCGACGGAGAGGCTCTCTTGATTTCGGCGATCACCCCCCGATGCCGGATCGCGCTCTTAAACGTCTTGCGCCTGGCCATCTTCACTCCCTCTGCAATCGTCGCCGCCTTCCCGTACAAAAATAAAGCGACCCCCGCATTCAAGACAACCGTGTCTAAAACAGCTCTCGACGGATTTTTCAACATCTCCGCATTTTTTTTCGCATCGCCGCCCAATAAATCTTTGAGTTCGCATAAGGGCAATCCAAGCTCCACAGGGTCGATCCGCAACGTCTCGACCCCTTGTTGAGTCACAAGGAGTGCATCGGTAGCTCCGATACAACTTAATTCATCGATCCCATGTCCCGAATAGACAAGCGAGCGCTTGGTTCCGAGCCGGAAAAGAACCTCGGCCATCAGCGGAACCAGCTCCGGTTTATAAACCCCGATCTGCAAATGATCCGTCCCCGCAGGATTGAGCAAGGGCCCAATCAAATTGAACGCCGTCGGCGTCTTCAGCGCGCTGCGCATAGGGCGAAGATTTTTCATCGCCGGATGATAGTCGGGAGCAAAACAGAAGCTAAAATTCGTTTTTCCGATCTCTTGGCTGTGGATATCGATTTGGAGCGCCTCGAGCACATCAGCCGAGCCGCACTGCGACGAGACGGCCCGGTTGCCGTGCTTTACGATGGGAACGCCGCATTTCGCAGCTAAAAGGGCAGCTCCAGTCGAAATATTGACCGTCCCCGCCATATCGCCTCCCGTCCCAACAATGTCCAATACGGGGCGTCCCGCATCGCATCTCTTCATCTTAGAGCGAAGCGCCCTCACAAGCCCCAAAATCTCCCCCGCCGTCTCTCCCTTCGCCTTCAAGAGGATCAAAAAACCGGCCATCTTCACAGGATCGTCCACTAATTGGCTCACCGCCTCAAACATCTCCTCCGCACTCAAATTTTCTCCTCGGATCAGTTTATTCAGCATCGCAAACTCCCAAGAAATTCTGCATCAATTTTTTCCCCTCCGGCGTCAAAATCGATTCTGGATGGAACTGCACCCCAAAAATCGGGTAATCCCTATGATGCATCCCCATAACAAGCCCCTCTGGCGTCTCAGCGTCGGCCACCAATTCCTCAGGGAGATTCTCGACCAAAAGAGAGTGATACCGCCCCGCCTTGAATGGAAGAGGCATCCCCTTAAATAGATCTTTCCGAGAGTGGAAAATGAGAGAGTCCTTCCCGTGTAAAACCTCCGGCGCTCGGCGCACTGTAGCCCCAAACGCCAGACCGATTGCCTGATGGCCTAGACAGACCCCAAAAATCGGAATTTTTCCCTTGAATTTCTCAATGACAGCCACTGTGATCCCCGCATCTTCAGGCCTTCCCGGACCCGGCGAAAGGACAATCCCCTTTGGATGAAGCTCTTCGATCTCGGCCAGCGTAATCTGATCGTTTTTGACCACCCGGACATCGGACTCTAATTCGGCAAAAGCCTGATAGAGGTTGTAGGTAAAACTGTCGTAATTATCGATGATTAAAAGCATTGGCTACCTCAAGTACAGTATTTGCCTTATGGCGAGTCTCTTGCGCCTCCGTCTCCGGATCGGAATCGAGGACAATCCCCGCCCCCGCCCTCACACTCATCCGTCCATTTTGAATCACAGCCGTCCGGATCGCAATACAACTCGTCAGATTCCCCTTCACATCGACCGCGACAATCGCCCCCCCATAAAGACCCCGCTTCGATCCCTCAATCTCATCAATCAATTCCATCGCCCGCTTTTTCGGCGCCCCCGTCAACGTCCCCGCCGGAAACGAAACCCTAAACGCCTCGAAAGCGTCAAATCTGTCGTCTAATTTCCCGACCACCCGCGAGACGATATGCGACACATGAGAGAACTCGTGAACAACCTTGTAGTCGGCCACTTTGACGCTTCCCGGCGCCGAGACAGCCCCCACATCATTCCGCGCCAAATCGACAAGCATCACGTGTTCCGCCACCTCTTTCGGATCGTTTAATAATTCTTTCGTGCAAGCCCCCTTCGGCCGCGTCCCCGCAATCGGCATCGACTCAATCATCCCATTCTGCACCGAGATGATTTTTTCGGGAGAAGCCCCAGCGATAGCCATCGACGTCAAATCGAAGAAGAAAAGAAAAGGGGCAGGGCTCGTCTTCCGAAGAGCGCGATAAAATTGAAACGGATCTCCCTTGATTTCAGCGCTAAACGTCCTAGAAAGAACTATCTGGTAGACCTCGCCCGCTAAAAAATGCTCCTTCGCCCGCCCGATCATCGCCCCATATTCCGCATCGGACTTGTCGGACGAAATCTCCCCGACCTCCATTTCCATAGGCGGCAAGATCTTCGGATGACTCAATTTTTCATAGAGGCTCTCTAACTCTTTCTCATCTCCAATCGTAGCAATGATCGCCGTCGCCGTCTGATGATCGAATGCAACGCTTGATCGGTAGATCTGGAAAAAATAGTCCCCCTCATAGCCCACATAGCCAATCAATCCACCCGCATACAAAGCGAGCGGATGGTCAGCCTCGATAGGGAACTCTTTGCAAAGCGCCCTCATCGCCTCCGCATAGTCCCCCTTCCCCGCAATACTCCGAATCGGGTCAATCCCGACAAATGAGTAGCGATCCTTGCCCGGAGACGACTCTAGAATACAGCAGTTCTTGGCCGCTAAGGCATAATAGGCGGTAATGGGTGTGAACTGATCGTAGGGTATTTCTTTAAAGTGGACTCTCACGCTCATTCTCCTGTCAGGAGAAAAGCCTCCTGAGATCTTTGCTAATTTGTTTAATAAAATTCGACCCTCGAGTGATTTTAGCAATGCTCACCTTGAGATCCTTCGCCATCTCTCGCTGGGTCTTTTCCCCCTTCACGAGCTCCTTTACGATGAGGAAACGGGTTTTGACGTCGTCTCTCTCCTCAGGCGTCAACAAGAGCCAAAAGAGCTCATCTAGCTCCTTCTCGCTCTTCGCCCCCTGGCATAGCCTCAAAAAGCTCCGCCAGCCATCAACCTCTCTTTCCATGGTAAATCCGTCTTTTTCATACATGTAATGTTACACAATTACTTAATTTTATTCAATAAAATATTTAAGTTATTTATTATTAATGACTTGCAAACCAAAAACCACCCTAGAACGAAGGGGGCCGAACGAAAAAATTAAGATGACACGCCGCGATAGTTTCCCAAGCATCAGTTTTGATCTTCTGCCGGTGCGGACGTTTTAGTGGATGAATTCGGCTCCTTACCCCACTTTCGACCTAATCCCGCCTGAATCGATTGACGCAAGGGTGTTCAGAATTTTTCTTGGATGAAGCGGTTGCTTACCTCTGAAAGTAATCCCCCATTTATAGGGTATGAATGGCTCTACAACAGCCCATTCTTGATCGTTCAGTCCTATAAATTTACCCATAGCCCACCTCCTGTAAAGTAAGTGGACATGATGTCATATAAAGATTTTATGTTCTATCTAAAGATATGCTCATGAGATTTTCTTGATAGATCCAGCGGGCAATAGAATCAAGGGTAATGGCGGCAGCAGCGGGATGGGCAGTTGGATCTACTCCTTGACCTACAAGATCAAATAGAAACGCATTGGGCAAAGTTGCCTTTATGATTGCAAATTGATAACCGCAGAAGGGCTGATCGGAGACGAACAGAGCTTTACAGGGTTCAGGATAGAGTTTCATCCAGGCGATAATGGTGTCCTCTGTGTTCGGGCGCTTTAGGGAAGAGCCTTCCATCTTCATGGGTACTGCCACAAACACAACAGGAAGCGAGCGCATCTCTTCGGGAAGATCCGTCTCTTCCCAGAGAATGTGGGCGGCCTCTGATTCATTCCTACAACGATCTGTTAGCTCATCGACTCGTGGATCAAGAGGTCTGTCGCCCGTGAGCCATACGATTTCATTGAAGCGGGTACCTTCGTTCCAAAGCTGCTCCAGGTAATCAAGGCGCATCTGCATCCGAGAGGTCGTTGCCCCAAGGATTAAGGCTTTATCGTATGTCTCAGAAACAGGCTTCCAGGGGGCAAATAGCCCCTGTTCTGTCGCCCACTTCAATACAAAAAGTCTCTGATCTGAGGAAAGTTCGGCGATGTCCCACCTCTCTTGATAGGGCTTACGCAACCAATGTTTTTGCGTTTCAACCACGAGATCTGCATCTTGAGGAATGTCTAGGGCAAAGGCAAGTTGAGAAAGGGCCATTGGATCGATCTTGCGATCTTGGATAGGCAACGCAAAAGTCAAGCTGCAAAGGCAGATACAAAGGAAGAGCCATTTTTTCATAAGAGTCCCCGTAAAGTCAAAAATCAGATTGTACAATTTTCCAGTGAAAATTCTCAAAGAAAATTCTCAAAACCTGAACCGTTTTTCTCCTATACAGCTCTAAAATTTATGGGTAGACGACCGGAAGTCTGTGTTTGACAAAAATGTTCTGAAGAGAGAATAGGGGCTCAAAGAGGAGTCTTTCTATGAATACCAAAAGAACCATAGGCGTCGCATTGATTGTGATCGGCGCCATCATGCTGCTTTTCTCAAACTATATCGCTGACCAAGTACTCTCTGGCAAAATGCGAATCGCAAGCGCCCAAAACCAAGTCGATACCGTGAACTCGGTCTTCTCAATGTCCAAATACACAAAACCGGTGGGCAAACAGTTCACTGGGTCGGCCCAAAAACAAATCAACGCCGGTCAAGAGGACATTGATAAGTATGAATCGATGGCGAACAACTTGAAAATCGGCGGCGTCACCTTAATTGTCATCGGGATTGCGTTCGTCATTTTTTCTAGGAAAAAGCGCTAACCCGTCAAGTGAATCCTGCGCAAAGTCAAGAAGGAGAGGAGCGAGGCAGCACAGATGTAGAAACTCGGGACAGCCGATAGATGTGTAGCCTGAATGAGCAGATGCACTAAATAGGGCGCTGTCCCGCCGAAAAGGGCCACTGAAAAATTGATCGCTACTCCTACGCACGTATAGCGCACCTCCGTGGGATAGAGCCGAAAAAGGATCACAGGCATATTGCAGACATAGGCGGAGAGGAGGAAGATCAATAGCCCCTGTCCGATATAAATCGCTCCCATCGTATTTTGGCTGATCAGCCAGTAGAGGGGATAGGCGCAGAGAAATATGGCCGCTGCCGCCCACTTAGCTAATTTGAGGTTCCCCACCCAATTGCCAAATTTAGCCATCAGCGGAATGCCGACCAAAAGAATCGAAATCGAGAAAATATTTAATTTGAATGTTTGAGAGAGCGTTAGATTGTATTGATGGTAGTAAAAATAGCTAGAATAAATCAAAATCAAATTAAATCCAATTACATCGAGCAAATAGACGCCCATCCCCTGCAGAAGGCTCTTTTTATGCCGATGAAAAGTGTTAAAAAGGGGCCTCTTCACCAAATGGCCATATTGCTTAGCTTCGCTAAAGCTAGGGGTTTCATGGATAAAATGGCGCATAATCGTCCCGATCACGCCGATGAGAGCCCCCATATAGAACGGGAGCCGCCAGCCCCAAAGCTCCATATCGTTCTGGGAAAGGTTTTGGTTGAGTTCGTAGACATCGACCGAGACGAGAAGCATCCCTAGAATCACTCCAAAATAGGACCAACTGCCAATATAGCCGCGGATAGGCGGCGGAGAAGTCTCTTCGAGGAAAACGATGGATCCTGGAAATTCACCCCCGACGCAAAAGCCTTGAAAGATGTACAGGAGTCCAAGGAGGATCCCGGCTGTGACCCCAATCTGTTGGTAGGAAGGGAGCATCGCTACGAGGAAGATAGGGATCGTCATGAATAGGACTGTTCTGACTAGGGCGGTCTTTCTGCCGAGAGTATCGCCTAAGTAGCCAAACACGATCCCCCCAAAGGGGCGGGCGAGAGCGCCAAGGGCGAAGAGGAGAAAAAAAAATGAGCCCCCCTCATCGGGAAAAAACAGTTTGATGAACAGGGGAAGCATCAGTCCGAAGAGGGAAAAATCAAACCACTGGAGCGTATTGGCAAGAACCGTCGCTGTGATGGCAAATTGCAGTCTAGAGGAGTATCTGCGAATCAAAGACACCCCAACTCACGCCCCTTGCATTCCAGGATCTTGCACCGGCTTGATCACAGGCCGGATCTGCGTAGGGACGGGAGGCGGGGGAGGCGGACTTTTGATTTGAAGTTCCTCGGCCGTTTTGACTCGGCCCCGCTTTATTTCCACATTCCACGTGCCGTCCATAATTTCTTTGATATCGGTGGAGTCCAAAGTCTCAAACTCCATCAACATGTCGGTCATGAGCTGCACTTTGCCTTTATTTTCGTTGAGGATTTCAACAGCCCTCTTATGAGCGTCGTCGATCAATTTGCGCACTTCTTTGTCGATCGCTTTGGCAGTCTCGTCTGAGTAGCTCTTTTCGTGATAACTCGCCATGCCGAGGTACTGGCCCGATTCGGTCTGCTCGTCGTAGGTCACCGTGCCGAGTTCGGTCATTCCCCATTCGCAAACCATGCTCCGCGCAATTTTGGTCGCCTGCATAATGTCGTGCTGAGCACCAGAGGACATATCATTGACAAAAAGCTCTTCAGCGGCCCTGCCCCCCATGAGAACGACGAGTTTATCCAGCACCTCTTTTTTCCAGTAGCTGAGTCGATTTTTCGTCGGCATAAAGTGGGTTGCGCCGAGAGAAAAACCTCGGGGAATGATCGTCACTTTATCGACAGGATCGCTATTTTTAACGATGAGGCCGGCAATTGCGTGGCCCGATTCGTGATAAGCGGTGGTGAGTTTTTCATTCTGATCCATCTCGAGGCTCCGCCGCTCTTTGCCGTAACGAACCTTATCAGCAGCTTCGCGCACCTCAGAAGAGGTGACAGCCGATCTCCCTCTACGGGCGGCTAAAAGGGCCGCTTCATTGAGGATATTTTCCAAATCGGCGCCTGAAGCGCCGGGAGTGCTTTTGGCGATGTCGTTCAAATCGACAGAGGCGTCCATCTTAATTTTTCGGGCATGCACTTTTAAAATTTCAAGGCGCCCCTTGATATCGGGGAGATCGAGAACGACGCGCCGGTCAAACCGGCCCGGCCTGAGGAGAGCCCGATCGAGAACATCGGGGCGGTTGGTGGCAGCCATCAGGATGACCCCCTCTTTCGTGTCAAAACCGTCCATTTCGACGAGAAGCTGGTTGAGGGTCTGCTCCCTCTCGTCATGCCCGCCGCCGATGCCGGCGCCGCGATGGCGGCCCACCGCATCGATCTCGTCCATAAAAATAATGCAAGGAGCGCTCTTTTTAGCGGTATCGAACATGTCGCGGATCCGGCTCGCCCCGACGCCGACAAACATCTCGACGAAATCAGATCCAGAGATCGAGAAGAAAGGGCGATCGGCCTCCCCCGCCACCGCTTTTGCGATGAGGGTCTTGCCTGTTCCAGGAGGACCTACGAGGAGAACCCCTTTTGGGATGCGGGCTCCGAGGGCGGTGAACCTTTGGGGATCCTTCAAAAAATCGACAATCTCCTTCAATTCCTCTTTTGCCTCTTCGGCCCCGGCCACGTCCTTGAACGTGACTTTATTGTTATCTTTGGTCATGAGCCTTGCAGGCGATTTGCCGAAATTCATCGCGGACGAACCGACCCCCTTCATCTGTCTAGAGAAGATAAAATATAAAAATAAAATCACGAGCAAGACAGGGAGAATGGTCAAAAGGTAGCTAAAATAATTGGGCGACGGTTCTTCGCTTTTGAAAGTCTTTTCGAGAACTGTGTTGCGAGGCTGATCGGGAGCTCGGTAAGGGAGCCCCTTATTCTCCTCAAAACTGGCCCACTCTTCTTTGGCTTGGGCAAACCAGTGGCCGAACATCTCGGGATCTTGTTTTTCAAGAGCGCGGGTAGAGAGTTCTTGATTATTAAAAAACCAGATCGAATTTGCGACTTTTGCCCTTGCTTTGTCAAGAAGAGCTACATTGTTCTCTAAATCTTGAGAGACTTGCGCATAGTGCTGGAGTTCTTCTGCATAGCTCCGGACGCTCCGGAGAGAAATGAGGCGGACGCCATCGGCTTCGACTCCTACAGTGCCGATCAAAGCGGTGAGTTGATTGAGAGCGTTCCGGTATGTACGCAGCTGCAGCTCAATAGAGTGATCGACGGCTGTAGACAATTGTCCCGCCAATGTTTTGAGTTCGTTCTTGATCGCCTCGTTTCCAATGCCTAAAGCGGGAGAGCGGAGCAAGGCAACGAAATCGCGCAGTTCCTTGCTCAAAGCTTCGACGCTTTCAATGGATTGCGTCTCCTGGGCAAGACTCAAAGTTCTTTGCACGAACGGCAAGCTCATCACGTCCCGATCGGACAGGCTATTTAAAATGATCGCCCCATCCCGAGTCGGCGTATCATAGAGAGAACTCACCACAGTGTATCCGGAGCGGGGAATCGTCTGGCCGCTTAAGTGGAGATAGAGATCTGCAGAATCTTTGACGTTGGTTTTCAGAACGTCGAGTTCTTCGCCCAAACGGGCGGCGGTACTGCTGAGTTCATGATTTTCGTTCAAGAGTTCTAGAAACCGGTACCGGTCGTTGCTCTCTTCGGGAAGACTTTCGCGGAAACGGCCCGAAAATGTGACGAGATTATCATTTTGCGCGACCTTCCGATTCTCCTCGGGAAGAGTCAAATCCAAGTTCGTCAGGTGTTCAGCCTGATGACTAAACGAGACTTTTCCTGCGGAGCCGGAGGTGAATGTCTGTACTCCAACGACAATTAAGACGGCTCCCAAAAGAAAAAGGAGGAACCCCCCTGGGAAGCTTTTTTTCGGACTCGGTCTCATTTTGGCCATAAACGCCTTGCTTTGTTTACGTTATAGATTCTTCAAAACGTGCTAATTAAACCACTTTTTCGCGTTTTAGTAAAGTGCCAGTGCGCTGGAAAGGGAGAGCCCTGGAATTGTCCTCATAGCAAAAAAGAAATAAATTGTCTTGCACATTGCCCTAGCAATCTAAGGATCAAGCTGTTGGACTTGAGGAAAAGAACCAAACTCTCGCCTCGTCAACAAAAATTTTTTTTGTTTTGAGGGTTAAATATTTCGACTTGGCCCCCATATTGATCCAACTGAGGAGGGTCTCGAGGTGATCCCGATTCAACACAACAGACTCTTCCCGAGCGAGGGAGAGGAGGAGGTGAATCTGTTCAAATCTCTCCATGCCGTTCAAATCGGCCAAGATTCCCCACGGTCCCCTTTGAAGAGGAGAACGGGCGACTTGCCTGTCCAAATATTTTTTCAACTCCGCTGTCCTTGCGGAAAGGAGAGTGAGGTTTTCGACGATCTCCTTGCCGAAGCACCTACTTAAAAAAGGGAATATTTCAGAGCGCATCCGAACCCTCAAATAGACCGGATCCGAATTGGAGGAGTCGACGAGCGGATACAATTTTCGCTCGTCGAGAAACTGAAGAATCTCGGAGCGCCGTATAGGCAAGAAAGGGCGCCAGATAGGGACGCCATGTTGCTGGCTGACCGGCTCCATGCCCGATAGGTGGCAAAGGTGGGCCCCCTCGAAGAGCCTCTTCAGCACCGTTTCGGCTAAATCTTCCGCCTGATGGGCGAGAAGAAGAGCCTCATAGCCAGGAAAGAGCGAGCTGAAAAAAGAGAATCTTCCCCTCCTCGCCGCCTCCTCGCTGTGATCCTCCAGGCTGAGCCTCGTCGAAAAAAATGGGCAGCCGAGCCTTGCCGCCTCCTCCTCAATAGAGCTCGCCTCTTCCCCGCTCTCTTTGCGCCAGCCGTGATCGACATGAGCGATGTGGGGGACAACGCCGCACTCCAAAAGGGCATAAAGCAGCGCCTTGGAGTCGGGCCCCCCAGAATAGCCGAGCAATAACGGCTTCTCCCCATTCCAATGGCTCCTGAGAAACGCATCTGTCAAACTAGGGACATAAGAACTCTGCATAGCATCCATATCTTAAAGATCGGAGTCCTGTGCGCCCAACAGTTCCTCAGCTAAATCGGCTGCTCTAGCGACTTCACCCAGCTTTCTCAAAACTTTAACTATATCCTGAGCGAGGGCTTTGGACAGCTCCGGGGACAGATCCTCCGGGTTTCGAGCCAAGGAGATTGCGTTATTGATGCCGCTCTCATCGCCAGCTCGCAGGAAGGCTTGAGCAAGCTGGTACAAATTCGCCTCTACCTTCCTGGAATCAGACAGGTTCCCAATGACCCCGTTTCCTTGGCTCAGACTCACCCGATCGCCGAACCTCATGAGAGCCTCCGCAACACCTTCGCGCAGCCGATCGTTCTGATCCCCGTTAGGGAGCTCAGCCACAATCTGCCTGGCCAGAGTTATGCCGTACGGAGTAGAATTGTTTATTAATTCCCTAGTAATCTCTTGCAGGCGCCACTCTTGTAACTCATGGTCATCCCTTAGTTTAGCTGTGGCGATTACCTGCTCAACAGTGCGCGTTTCTATTGCATGTTCCATTATTGCAACAAACTGCCCCTGGTTTATTCTTCTTTCTATGACTCCTAACTGAACAATATCTTGAAGGAAGTGTGGAGGCTCTTCTTTAATTATTAGACTCTGAGCCTCGGCGTCCATGTCGCTGATTACAGCAATGAACTCTCTTTTCAGAAGGGTCAGGCGCGCTTTCATCTCGTGTCTATCTACCTTATTAAATGAAGTCATTTGCAAAATTTTTTCGAATTTTTCTCTGTGCCCAGGGTACTCCTCGCCCATTTTCTTTATGAGACGCTGAATAAACTGTTCCGTGGAGAGCCGCCAGTCGTCCTTCAATTGTGCCCCTACATACACGCACATCGCCCGATTCAAGTGCGCAACATTTTGTAGGGCCGGAGGGTTCAAAAAGCGACAAATGATCCAGAGTACCTCTTGAGGCAAAGCAAGCAGCTTACAATGGGGCCTTACCCTCGGATCGGACTTTGCCGCAGCCGGACAAAGTTCTGGTGCATGGATGAAAGCGGCCACGCTAGGTTGTGTAGAATTTGGCAGACCTGTAACCATAGGACCTCCTTTTTATAAAAGAATGCGATCCTCAACAAATATACTGCGGCCACCCCAAATTCACCCTTTTGGGGTGGCCGCAGTATAGGATCGCCGACGAAACGAACCAAAAACTTGGACGATGAAGACAATATATTACTCTTCAGGAATTTAAAACCAGATTTTTCACTGGACATTGGCCAGTTTGACGCAGGAACATATTTTATTTAGCCGTTCAGACGCCCATGAGCCTATCTGCAAGGGGTCGTCCAACAATAAAATCACATTTAGCGGCGCCAAATGCTTTACTTTATTATTTGACAGATCCTAAACTGCGAGCATGCCAATTTTGTGGCGCTACGCCCTGCGTGCTTATCTTCGGGTCTTTTCGCTCTCCGTCTGCACATTTATCTCTGTGCTGATCGTCTCTCGCTTTAAAGAAATCGCCCGATTTACCGCTCTCACCGGAGATTTCGCTCACACAGCTCTTTTTATACTGTATCATATTCCGACCATCTTGCCGATCGCCATTCCGATCTCGGCCCTCATCGCCTCTCTCCTCCTCTTTCAGACCCTCAGCAGATCTTTTGAACTGACGGCCCTCAGAGCCTCAGGACTCAGCCTGGCAACTATCGTAGCCCCCCTCCTTGCCACTGCAACCCTCCTCTCGATTTTGAACTTTTCCATTTGCGCCGAGATCGCCCCTCACTGCCGAAGAGAAGGGAAAACTCTGATTTATCACGAAACCTCAAAAAACCCCCTCGTCCTCCTTCAAAGGCAAAAGCTCGTTAAGATCAAGGACGCTTTCCTCCACATGGAGGCGAAAGGCGATGAGCAGACGAAAGATCTCACCCTTATTTTTCCAAATGAGAGCACAAAGAAATTAAGTCTCCTCTCAGCTCGAAAACTGCTGCTGCAGAAGGACGAGCTGATCGGCAAAGATCTTGCGATGATTTCCTATATCGATGCGGGGGAAGGCTTCAATACCCTCATCATCGAAAATCAATCGGCCATGTCGACCGGAGCCCCCCTCCTTTCAACCGCGCTAAAAAAAAATCGCCCCAGGCTCGACATCAACGCCATCAGCTTCAAAATGCTCTTTCTTAGCAAAAAAACAAGCCAAGCCCACATCGAAATCCTAAGACGGCTCTCCCTCTCGCTTGCAGCATTTAGCTTCACCTTTCTCGGATGCGCTTTTGGCATTGAGGGGGGGAGAAATCCATCGAAGAAAAATCTCCTCTTCGCCCTCCTCTTGACGCTCACCGTCCTAATGAGCTACCTACTCGGCAAAGAGTTGAAAGAGTTCCCCCTCTTTGCCAGCCTCGCCCTTCTCCTCCCCCACCCTTTGATTTGGCTGAGCGCCTCCCTTCACCTCTACCGGATCTCAAGCGGACGTCTATGAAACTTTGGCAAAAACACATCTTGCGCAAACTGATCCAGACCTTTTTCTTTTTCCTGTTCTGCCTCCTCGTGATTTACATCGTCATCGACCTTTCAGCTCACGGGGTCCGCTTCCTCTCCAAATCGACGTTTGCCGAAATCTCCCTTTTTTACTTCAACACCCTTGCAAGCCAGCTCGATCTTTTTCTCACCCTCACCCTTCTCCTCTCCGCGATGCGAGTTCTTTTTGATCTCACCGCCCATAGAGAGGTTCTCGCCCTTCAAATGGCGGGCATCTCCAAAAAACAACTACTCACTCCCTTCTTCCTTTTTGCAGCCGCCCTCTCTCTCATCTGCTATCTCAACAGCCAGTGGCTCGCCCCCGACGCCCAAGAACTCGCGAACGCCTTCAAATCGGCCCACAAATCAAAAAAACATAAGACAGAGGAAGACCGCCTCTACACCCTATCGCTCGATGACGAATCGGAACTGGTCTATCAACAATTCGACAAGGCGAATCAGGAGCTCTCCGATGTTTTTTGGGTCAAAGCCCCAGATGACGTCTGGCATATGAAAACCCTGAAAATCGAAACCCTAGAAGGGCTCTACGTCAACCATCTGACCCGCAATGCATTAAAAAAATTTGAAAAAACCGAAAGTTTTGAGCGCCGCACCTTCTCTGATCTCGCACTGGACAACCACGCGGTGCTGCAGCGTTTCATCCCCTTTGAGAGCCGCCCGATTTCGACTTTGTTTGTCCAGGCATGCAACAGCCTCTCCGAGCGGAGGATCTTGTTGTCTCACCTGTATTATAAACTCCTCGTCCCCCTGACTCCCCTTTTAGTCCTTTTTGCCATCGGCCCCATCTCGGTCCGTTATGCGCGCAGCAGACCCACCTTTCTGATCGCCGCCGGCTCAATCTTTGCATTCATTGCGCTCAAAGTGACTCTCGACGGGATGCTCATCTTAGGGGAAAACCAGGTCATCCCCTCTTATGTGGCCATCTGGGGGCCGATCCTCCTCTTCCTCTCTTTTACCCTCCCTAGCTTCGCCAACATGCGATGAGGCTCATAACGCGGCTGCAAAACTCCCTCGATAAAAATCCAGTTGTCTTAAAATAAAGGGGGACATACTCTAGATGGACAAAAAATTGAGGCCATTGTGAATCCCCTGTACCCAGGAGAATTTGAGAGAGACAGACTCCCCTCCGCTTCTAACTCAAGAGAACTGCTTGACGTCAAGGAAATAAATAAGGGATCTTATTCTCGTTTAGAACTTATATTTCGCATGTCCTGTTGGATACAGATAGAACAATATTTCACTCAAAATGATCTTACGCATCTTTTACGAGCATCTCGAAAGATTTTCAATAAGACTTGCGCAAAATTTTTAGATAAATTGGACGCTTCATATCCAATCCTAAATGGTTTATACTCAAATATACAGAAAAAATCTTCAAAAGAATCGCTCATCGTAACAAGATGGAGAAGTCTAGCCGAAGGACTGAGGCAAGACAGAGAAAAGATGCGTGAGATTGGTTCTCATCGAAAAATCGATCTGTCTCAACTTCCTCCCATATATACCAGCGCTACACGAGCTGGTTCTGCGCAAATGTTCTTTGCCAGCACCTTAAGAGATCTTCATTGGACAGCTTACGTTGGGAATGTCCTTGTCCGCCGCTCTCCCCCTCTCTGTTGCGATGATCTGTTATGTCGAACCAAAATGCTCTTTGAAACAAACCGAGTTTCGCTTGCCAACACTCTAGAAAGAATAGACAATATAGTGGCTCTTCACAGAGAGGCTATGGACGCCTTGCGCAAGGCATGCGCAAATAAAGACTGTCAACATATTAAATTTTTGATCGATGGAATTAGAATAGATGTCAATAGTCCGCCATGCACTGAGCTATTTTTAAAGATATGTGCAAACCGCGACCCCTTCCTCATTGATTTGTTTATCCAAAAAGGGATTAGCCTCATGCATATTGATATTTTTTCTCTGGATACTATTCACTTGATCCAATTACTGGATTTGGGTATTGACATCGACTCCGCAGTCATCCAAAGATTGTGTGGACAAAGGTATGATCTTGCAGTTATTTTATACTTATATGGCTATTTAGATGATACTATAACTGCAAATATAAGTGATAATTTCGGAACTTTTATGAATTTTAATAACCTAAAACAGATTCGCCGGGATGCAACCACTACTCTTCAGCTGTCATTGGAGCGAATTTCTCGTCCACAGCGAATCTCTCTTTGTCGTCTCTGCATATCGTCTATTACCAACGCTTCATTGGACGAATTTTGCAAGCAACTGCGCACACACAACATCACGATCAACACACACAGACATCGAAGACTGCAGAGGGAAAGGGAGAGGGAAAGAGAGAGGATCCAAGGCCACAACTATCGAGGCGCTTTGGCATAATCTCTGCCCCCGTAACAGTGATCTTAGACAACGCGAGATACCAGCGATGCTACGTTGCAGAAAAGGCTGCGCACATGTTCAACATAGAACTCCTGTACCTCCCTCCGTACTCTCCCAATTTGAATTTGATTGAGCGTGCATGGAAATTCATCAAGAAAAAAGCGCTTGTGAATCGCTCTTTTGACAGCTTTCAATCGTTTCAGATGGCTATTAGTGACTGCATAAAGAAGTTCCCCACTGACTATGCGCGAGAGCTAGACACGCTGATGACTTGGAATTTTCAGTCCTTCTAAAATTCCAAGGCATTGACCGACTTAGGTATAACATGCTAAAACACAAAATGTTAAATAAATTTTTCTCCCAACTTTATAGGAATATCAGGGTTTTTGCCAGAGTTCTCTAGCAAAAAATCGTTTGAACAGGTGTTGACGTCTACGGCAACGAAGATTCCGACGATTTTAACGCAGAGATTTCATATCTCTTCACAGAATAAATTTGAAATCTTGGTGAACACCAATCATTCGTTAAATCGGCAAAGATTCTCAATTGCCCATGAGCTTGCTCATTTTGTTCTCCACCAAGATCAAATAAAAAAATATGGAAGCTCTAAAAAGAGCAGCCGACCGCTCTGGCCCTACCTATTTCCCAGATATTGAAAAAGAAGCGGATGAATTTAGAGGAGAGTTGCTTATCCCAGAGAAAATTCTTCGAGACAATTTTTCTGAGATTTTTAATCAACGGGGAGATAGCCTACCCTTTCAAAAAATCCAATGTAAAGCTGGCTCCCTGGGTTTTTTCTGCTCTTCTGATTTTGATCCTATTCGAGCCCCTTTTACCCCACTTCGTTAACATGCCCTTTGTCGAAAAGGCTCTCTTTGCCGTAGTGATTGATGCAAAAGACGCCTGAAGCCGGAATCGAACCGACGACCTTCGCATTACGAATGCTACCCCGCCCGGTAGAGCACGACACTTTAAGACACGTAACAACAACACTATCAAGCGCATAAATCAAAGCAGATTCTCGCCAAATGCGGCCACATGTTGCCAGTTTTTGTCCCCGATTGCAACTTTTTTGCAACTCCACATCCTTTTTTTCTGACGAGGTAAAAAAAATCTTGGGGAATAAGTTTTTACCGATTACAATCTGACCCCTTCAAGGAGTGCCACTCATGAGCTTGCAAACCATATCCATCTTGAAAACTGCATTGTTTTTTTTCATGGTTCTTTTCCCTTCGTATGTTTGCATACCTAAAGCAGTACGGTTCTGGGAAGAGTGGAAAAAAACAAACAAATTGGTGTTTTTATCACATGCGGTGACTTTTTTTATAGTGACTATATTTTTTTATGTTACAGCTTTACTGATCACAATTTTGGAAGTGTTGGGATATCATGCATAAGTTGATTATTTTTCTTTTTTTTATATTTTTAACGTCAGGTTATTCTGCTTGCTCTATAGTACCGGAACCCATAAGAACTGACTATGCATCGGAGATGTTTCAAGCTTTCGTCACCCAGTCTTATGGGAGATCAACGATAGCTTTTTATCAGTTTGATGTAGCTAGAGAAAAAGCCAAAAAGGCCGGAGAAAACCCTCTAAAAATTATTGCAATTGAGAACCTGTTTGCCTGGTATCGCACCTATGCAACTTCCTTAAAACTTTATCATCAATTTCCAACTGGCAACGACCGGATCATTGGAGAATATCGACCTTTTTCGACGAATTATCTCCTGGCCATAGGGGCTTATGAATGTTCGATGAGCTATATTCCTATGCCAAGTGATGTGATCAAAACGAGCAGTCTCCTTTCCGGTATCGCAATCGAAATGTAACGCTGGAGCAGCATGAGGATGGTGCAAATGATATGAAAATTCCTCTTTTGAGGGGTTAAAGCTCAAAGTTCCTAACAAATATTCGGCACCTTGAATAGACACTTTCAAATGAATAACCGACAGAGGTAGTTGCAAAGTCCGACGCAGTCGGAGTTTTGCAACTACCTCTGGATACTAGGGGCAGTCTCGCAGCTCACCACCCGCATCTAATCTCAGAATGGCGTCCTACAAAAAAGGCGATCTAACACCCGATCAAGTGTCGCCCTCAAGGATTTCGTCTGAGAAGAGAAGATCTATTCGAGTGCAAAATATTTTCACAATGTCTAATGCAAAAATTCAAGCCATCTCAAATCCAGAGCAGATTCTGGAGCGCAATGAGGCGATTCGAAAATTAGGAGCACCGAACGTCAATGGCTTCAAATTAATCATGCAGAAAAATCCCTGATCCCTAGAAAAAATTCTCCTACTCGTTTAGCATTGTTTGCGGATTTACATTTGCAGGCGATCGTTGAATATTCTTCTAAATGAGTTGCAAGAGCTCCTTCAGATTCAAAACGAGCACGAGCGCATTGAGTTTAAGGAAGCAAAATCAGATTTTTCCTTGGAGAAGACAGCAAGGTATTGTGCGGCCCTCTCGAACGAGGGCGGCGGCAAACTGATTTTGGGAATCACTGATCAAAAACCCCGCAAAATTGTAGGAACCCAAGCCTTTATCGATTTGAATCGCTGTAAACTGGGCCTCACTCAAAAACTGCGATTAAGAGTTGAGGTTCAAGAAATGGAATGCCCTCAAGGACGTGTATTGGTCTTCCATGTACCTCCCAGACCTCGGGGTGATGCAATCGAATATGAAGGGGCGTATTGGATGCGTGCTGGAGAGAGTTTAGTCCCCATGACAAAAGATATGCTGAAGCGCATTTTCGCAGAAACAGATCCCGATTTCTCCGAGCAAATTTGCAAAGGGGCGACGATCGATCACCTAGACCCAGAAGCGATTGAAAAGCTACGCTCTTTATGGATTCGCAAATCGGGCAACGATGCTCTTGCCCGTCTCCCCATCCACCAGCTATTATCAGATGCAGAGCTTGTCCGCCGAGAAGGTGTAACCTATGCTGCATTGATCCTGCTTGGGAAAAATCGGGCCTTACGCTCCTTTCTGCCTCAAGGAGAGGTCGTTTTCGAGTATCGATTCAATGAAGAGCCGGGTCCGGCTCAACAACGTATCGAATTTACCAAGGGCTTTCTTCTCTACTTCGATGAGCTCTGGCAGACAATCAACTTGCGCAACGATAAGCAACATTTTCAAGATGGCTTTGTTGTTTTGGGCGTCCCGACCTTCAACGAAAAGGCCGTTCGAGAAGCTGTACTGAATGCAGTTGCCCATCGAGATTATCGATCTGCTGGTTCGGTCTTTGTTCGCCAGTTTCCTCGGAAAATTGAGATTCAAAGTCCCGGTGGCCTTCCTGATGGTATCACTCCGGAAAATATTTTATGGAAGCAGCATCCAAGAAATCGGCGCGTAGCTGAGATCTTTTTGAAGTGCGGACTCGTTGAGCGCTCAGGACAGGGAGCCAACCTCATTTTTAAAGAAACGATCTGCCAGGGGAAATCTCTGCCTAATTTTGATCATACAGATGCTACCCAAGTTTTCCTCACGCTCCCAGGCGACATCCAAGACCCTAGTTTCTTGCGGTTTTTGGAAAAGATCGGCCAAGAGCGACTACGAGAATTTTCAATAGAGGATTTTCTCATTTTAGATTTAATCCAGCGAGAAGAAGCAATCCCCTCAAAATGGCAATCAAATGTTAAACATCTGATAGAAGCTGGCATTTTAGAGAAACACGGTCGTGGACGAGGAGTGCGATGCTTGTTTTCTCGTCGCTATTACAGTTTCATTGGGAAAAGCGGAGCCTATACCCGCAAGCGAGGCCTTGATCGAGAGACAAACAAAGAACTCCTTCTGAAGCATATCGTGGCACACACGCAGACAGGAAGCCGCCTTCAAGAGTTAATGCAAGTTCTCCCGATGCTATCGAAAGATCAGGTACAAAAGCTTGTGAAGGAGCTCAAGCTCCGAGGAACTATTTTCAATAAAGGGACCACTCGAAGCGCCCTGTGGTATCCCGTTTCGATTGCGCCAAAATAAGACAAATGGCGCAATAGCAGCGCAATACAAGACCGTAAGATGCTTTATCTTAGCGCATTAATTTTCGCCAAAAGGCCCTTAAGACATAAGAATATGAGATCGATCGTTTTGCGATGTGCTTGCAACAAGCTCTTTTGCAACCCCTCCGTCAACCAGAAAAATTTTTGAGAATGCGGCTTTTAAGACTTCATTTTGTTCTAAAATTCCTGTTAAAGCCTCGGAATAAAGAGAATCGTCCAGCAAAGGGTTATTGTTGATCAACACCAGCCATTTCTCCCCATTGAGGTGAGCAAGCTTCTCTCTTTTTTCCGACATTGCGACAAAGAGGCTGTATCGGGCTTGTTTGGATAAAGTAGCTTGCAGCACAGGATTGGGTGTTTGTAATGCTGCTCCAAGGATTTCTTTCACAGCAGAATACTCTTTTTTGCTCCCATAGAAATTTGTCAATTTTGCTTCTATATGAAAAATGGGGATTTTACTATTGTCGGTACTTATGGAAAATTCTATCCTTATTTTATGCGGAGGAGATAAAGGATCTCAGGGGCGTGATATCAAAAAAGCCAAAGAATATTGGCAGCTGTATAAGAATTCGCTCAAAAAGAAGTAGGAAATATGGTGAAGGCAAAAAATTACAAAGAACATTTACTGAAACAGCTCCAGAAGCCTGAAGAGGCAGCAGCCTATCTGAACGCCGCTCTTCATGACGACGACCCACATGTGTTCTTGTTAGCCTTGCGCGATATTGCTGAGGCAAGAGGCGGTATGAGCTGGCTCGCTGATGAATCTGATTTGAATAGGGAAAGTCTGTATAGAACCCTTTCTTTAAGAGGCAATCCTCGCTTTTTCAATCTCCTTGCTGTGTTGGACGCAATTGGATTGGAAATGACTATCCGCAGCAGACCCAATAATAAACGCTCTCGAACTTCCTAAAAAGACCATTAATCACCAAACCAACCTTGAAGAACCTGAAGGCTGGGGTGTGACAAACTTTTGCTATACTGCGGCCACCCCAAAAGTATAATGGTGAAAATAAAGAAAAAACAATCCCAGCGGCAGAAGCTGCCGCAAACAAGGAGGCTGCTGAATTTCTTATTTCATCCAAAGATATCAATAATTTTATCTCCGAGACAAAACCATATTACTCTGAAAAATATCGATGAGAGAAAGGTGGGGAAAACTGGCAGGGAACTTAAAAGAAACCGCCGTATGCGGCTTTCACGCTTGCCCAAATTCACACTTTTGGGGTGGCCGCAGTATAGTTATGTTGAGAATCCGGTCACGGTCTCGAAAAATGTACAAAGTCGAGAAGAAGATTGAAAAAAAACTTTCAATACAATACACTCCGGCGGATGAAACCACCCCAAGCCTTCACAGATCTTCGGGAACTCTCCACAGAGATCCACCACTTCAATGCCATTCTCGCCCTTTTGCATTGGGATCAGGAGACCTACATGCCCTCCGGAGGCATTACCCCCCGCAGCGCACAAATCTCCTATCTCTCCGCTCATCTGCATGAAAAAAGGACGAGCCGCAAGTTCAAAGATCTGCTCGAAAAATTGGTTAGTTTATCCACAGGCAAACTGAAAGCGAAGGGACTCTCGAAAAGTCAACAGATTATGGTCCGCGAGTGGCGCAAAGATTTTCTCCGGATGGACAAACTCCCTGCCTCTTTTGTGAAAAATTTTTCTCAAGTCACATCCGAGGCGAGCCAAATTTGGTCTTCTGCAAAAAAGGATAATAACTTCAAAGTCTTCGCCCCTTTTTTAGACAAAATCATCGGCCTCTGCCGCCAAAAAGCCGAAATCTGGGGCTTCGAGGATCACCCTTATGACGCCCTTCTCGAAAGTTATGAGCCTTGCATGACCACGCGGAAAGTAGGAGCGGTTTTTGAGGGGCTCCAGAAAGAGCTCGTTGGACTCCTCAAAAAAATCACAGCCTGCCGCCAAATCGACAGCCGATTCCTCCACAAAAAAGTAGATGAAACCAAGCAAATAGAGATCGCCCATGCCCTTCTCTCCCGCCTGCCGCTCGATAAAGCCTATAGTCGACTCGATCTATCCTCCCATCCCTTCTCTATGGCCCTTCATCCCCACGACAGCCGCATCACCACCCGCATCCTACCCAACAATTTGATGAGCAATCTTTTTTCAGTATTGCATGAGGCAGGCCACTCCCTATACGAAATGGATCTCCCCATTGACACATGGGGAACTCCTCTATCGGAACCGGTCTCTCTCAGCGTCCATGAGAGCCAGTCCCGTTGGTGGGAGACCCTCATCGGCCGCAGCCTCCCTTTTTGGGAAAAATTCTATCCCCTCCTCCAAAAAGGGGCGCCCCAACTATTTAAAGGGATCCCATTGGAACGGTTTTACCGAACAGTCAATAAAGTCGAGCCGAGCTTCATTCGGGTCGAAGCCGATGAAGTGACCTACGGTCTTCATGTCATTCTCCGTTTCGAAATTGAAAAAGAACTCATCTCTGGCAAGCTCAATGTCCACGATCTCCCCGAAGCGTGGAACGCTAAAATGAAAGAGACGCTCGGGGTTATTCCGCCAAATGACGCTCAAGGATGTCTTCAAGACATCCACTGGTCGCTCGGCGATTTTGGTTACTTTCCCACCTATGCGCTCGGCAACCTCCTCGCCGCTCAATTTTTTACCGCCTTTGCAAAAGAGCATCCCGACTGGGAAGAAAAAATCAGCAGCGGCAATCTCGGATTCATCCGGGAATGGCTAAAACAAAATGTCCATCGGTGGGGCCGCACGTATGATATGGAGGAATTGGCTAAAAGGGTCAGTGGAAAACCCTTCAGCGAAAACGCCTATTGCGCCTATTTAAAGAAAAAATATGCCGAAATTTACAAATTCCGGTGATTGAGGCGGTAGTGACGCCTTTTTTCGGCAGCTGTAAACCGCCGCAGCTGCTCCTCTGTCTCCGGAATGGCGGGCAGTATCTCTGTCGGCTTTAATTCATCATCCATAGCGACAAACGTAAAATAGGCGGAGAGAATGTCTTTTTGCTCCAAGGTACGAAAATCCTCCGCAATCACTTTAACACCGATCTCCATAGAAGTGCGCCAAGTTCTATTGACCGACGCTTTACAAACAAGAATATCGCCATGGCGAGCCGGATTCAAAAAACGGACTGAATCAATTCCTAAAGTAACACAAACTCTCCCAGTATGCCGCTTGGCAACAATCGCCGCCAGACTGTCGACCACTTGCATCAACCTTCCCCCAAATAAAGTTCCATGCGCATTTAAGTCATTGGGGAATACCTCAATCACTTGATCGATGATGACGGATGCAGATACCGGTTTGCCTTCCATGGGGATCCTTTATCACTGGCCAACGTCCAGTATAACCCCCATATCAGGAATGGGAATTAAAAGAAACGGGCTACCCAATTAAAGAAACCGCTGACCTCATTATTCAAACACGGCCCTGTCGTATTGAGACCCATCGGAGCGCTCCCCTGAAGTGGTATTCAATCCACTTAAATAACTTCTCCCCAGCTCACCATGAGTTATCGATAAAAATAAAAAAAAGAACCCCTCGAATGAATTAAGGGGTTCTAAAAAAATACATGATAGGAACGCTTAACGTTTAGAGAACTGGAACCGTTTCCGGGCACCTTTGCGACCGTACTTCTTCCGCTCTTTTTTCCGGGGATCGCGGGTCAAAAATCCAAGCCCTTTGAGATCGCCGCGGATCGCGTCGTCTTCTTGAACAAGGGCGCGACTGATCCCGAGCCGTGTCGCAACGGCTTGAGCTTCAAGTCCGCCCCCTTTGACTCGAATGATTAAGTCGACTTTTTCTCCGTTGGAAAATTTTTGAATCGGGGCCATAATTAGGTCGCGCTGGAGGGGAAGGGGGAAGTATTCCTCAAATTTGCGCCCATTTACATTGATAGCGCCAGAGCCTCTTCTAAGACGAACTGAGGAAACTGCGGTTTTTCTGCGGCCGATGCCGATGGTCTCTTCTTGCTTTGCCATACGCTTCCTTTAAATGGTTACTGGGATAGGTTGTTGTGCTTGCATATCGTGATCCGTCCCCTTGAAAATGCGGAGTTTCTTGACTTGTTGACCGCCGAGACGGGTCTTTGGCATCATCCCTTTGATCGCGTGCATCAATACGTACTCAGGTTTCCGCGCAATCATCGTGTCATAGGGAACCTCTCTTAAGCCGCCGATGTACCCTGTGTAACTCTTGTAGATTTTTCGCGCTTTTTTCATCCCTGTTACGGCAATTTTCTCCGCATTGATGATGACGACGCCATCGCCGCAATCGACGTAAGGGGTAAAATCAGGGCGGTGTTTGCCGCGGAGGATTTTGGCCACTTCAGCAGCAAACCTGCCGAGAGTTTTTCCTGTTGCGTCGAAGAGATACCACTTGCGGGTATCGATTGCCTCTTTCTTCGTGAGGAGGGGGGTCTTTTGCTTATGGTTCATTTTCTTCGGAATCCTAAATACAAATTGAAAACAGTATCATACCTTTGCCGCGAATTTTTTGCCAAGATGATTTTTTCTTTGGAAAAGTAGCCTCCCGTCCGTTATCATCGGAGGCTATGAATGAGCCAAAGACATATTTTATTCGCACTTATGGCTGCCAGATGAACGAGCTCGACACAGAGATCATGGCTGGGCAGCTGAAAAAGAGGGGGCTGATCCCTGTCGAAGACGAGGAGGGGGCCGACCTCCTTATTTTCAACACCTGTTCGATCCGTGATCTGGCCGAGCGGAAGGTGATGGGCAAGCTGGGCCGGATGGGCCGGGGCCATAAAAAAAACGGTGTGATCGGGGTCACCGGCTGCATGGCCATGGCCAAAAAAGACTCCCTTTTCCGCAAGTTTCCCCATCTCGATTTTGTCGTTGGGACCAATAATATCACGGATCTCGGCACCGTCCTCGACGAGGTTTTATACACTAAACGGCAGGTCTTCAAGACCGACGACCGGTTCGAGGAAAATTTAGATTATCTAGCGGCGGAGAGGGACAATAAAATAAAGGCTTTCGTCTCGATCATCCGCGGGTGCGACAAATTTTGCACCTACTGCGTGGTCCCCTATACAAGGGGGCAGGAGGTCTCCCGTCCGCCGGAAAGCATCGTCGAAGAGTGTAAAAAACTCGTTGATGCCGGATACAAAGAGATCACTCTCCTTGGCCAGAACGTAAATAGCTATGGCAAGGACAAGCCCGAATGGAACTGTCTCTTCCACGATCTCCTCTACCAGCTCGATCAGATTCCTGGGATGGAGCGGGTCCGCTTTATGACCTCCCATCCCATCGACATCACAAGGGAGTTGATGGAGGCGATCCGCGATCTCCCCTCGCTCTGCGAGTTCGTCCACTTCCCCATCCAAGCCGGATCGAGCCGGATCTTAAAGAAGATGCACCGGATCTATACTAAGGAGCAATATCTAGAAAAAGTGGCGCTCTTGCGGGAAATTGTTCCGAATGTCTCTTTAGGAACGGACGTCATTGTCGGCTTCCCGACAGAGACCGAGGAGGAGTTCCAAGAGACCTATGACGTCTTAAAACAGATCCGTTATTCTCTCGCCTTTGTCTTCGCCTACAGTCCTCGCAAAGGGACCCCCGCGATGCGCTGGAAAGACGACATTCCCGAAGAGCTAAAGCAAGAGAGGCTCCAGCGGCTCATGGATCTGCAAGATGAGATCAGCAATGAGGAGCGGGGCCAAATGCTAGGCGGCGTCTATCAGGTTCTCGTCGAACGGTTCAATAAAGACGGCCGGATGCTCAAAGGGCGCACCCGCTGCTGGAAGAAGGTGATCTTTGAGGGAGACGAGAGTCTGATTGGCACGCTGCAGCCTATTAGAGTCCACAGTTACAGCCATCAAACCCTCATCGGCGAACTCGTAAACTCGGGCTAGCCCCCGAGTTCTTGCAATGTGTTCCGATTAGCTGCCAACCGCTCGGCGGGCGTTGGGTGGCTATAAAACCAGCTAGCCAGCCAATCGAGCCAACCGTTTCCGGTGCTGTGGCTGTGCTTCCGTTCGAAATAGCTCATCAGCCAAACCGCTGCCTTTAGATCTATACAAGCCCTCGCCATCAAATGCATCCCGTATTTATCTGCCTCCAACTCATGGCTCCGGCTGCCGCAAAGACCGACGCCAGCAATCAACCAATCGCCTATGGGGTTCAACCAAGCCAAAGAATTCCGGATCGCCTCTTCGCGCCTTAGATGAGCCTTTGCCGAGGCTATCCGGTTGTTTCCGGCTCTTTGAATCTCTTCGTCGTACGCCCTACCGATAAAAAGGTAGACAAAGGCATATTTTATAGTCTGCAGCACCGTAAATAAGAAGAGTTGCAACTCGATTTTTCTTCCGCCGTGACGGGCAGCTGCGTGAGTGATTTCATGACTTAAGACGGCCGCCACCTTCTCTCTGAAATGGATAGAGCCGCTCTCAGCCTTTTGTATGTTCCGCATCAATCCAAGATTCACGCCAATTTTACCCCCGGGAAGACACCAAGCGTTATCCTGAGGGGAGTTGATCAGCTTAAACTCAAATTCGAGGTCTTTCCGAGGACACGCTGCTACAAGATCTGCGCCCACTTCGCGAAGGGTTCTCACATAAAATGCATACTTTGAGTTGTCTTCAAGGATCTCCCCTCCAGATGCGGCGACCAAAGATGAATAAGCCGATGTTCCGATGAACTTCTCAACAAAGCTCGGAATGATATGAAATTCTCTTTGCCCCGTCACCACATTGATTGGCCTGATCCAATCATACAGCGTAGTGAATGGGGCAAAGATGAATTGAACCACATTTGACACAGCCGATGCGAGCTGCTCGCAATAGGTAGGCTCCAATGTGAATTGAGAAGCAGAGGAAGGCTTACTGTTTGAAAATAATGGGGTCATAGTTCTCCTACAAGTTTGGTAAACGAGCCATGATCGTACACCTACCCCTCAAAAGTTGTAAAGAAAATATTTTCATTTGGTCATAAAATTTATTTCACTTCATTTATAACACCAAATCGCATAAAATATTTGAACGGCTTATGGATTCGCACCTTCTCTCTAATATTACAAAAGATTTTTTAAATCTCGATCCGGAATTCATTCCGCCGAGAGAGCGCTACCGGATGGGCTGGGGCGGCTCGGTGTTGGTCTCTCACCAGAAGGCTCTTCCAGGGACGAGAGAACGAAAACCGGCTGTAGCCCGCCTCCTCGCCCTCAGAGAGCGGTTTGCGAACCTTTTCAGCCTGTCAGAACCGCCTCCCTCGATCCCATTATCGACCTCTCCAAAACTCTCGCTGCCCAAAGCCCCTCCTCCGGCCACTTTTCGCCCTGCCTGGTATTTTTCAAGGGGGGCCCTTGAAAACGACCGGCGAAAAAATCCAGAGCCGATCCCCTATCTTTTGACCGAAACCAATGAGACAGCCCTCGCGCAGCCCGTGCCGGGCAATTCGATGTTATTCCGCTCTCTTTGCCGGGGGAATGGGGCCTTGCGCCGCAATAAGCAGGGTCTCGTCTATTTGGACGTCGATAATCAATTTATCTCGATGATGTTCCCCTATTTGAAAAAAGTTGGCCTTGTCCGCCCTCCTTATTTTAATTTGTTCGATGCTCCAGAGGGGGCGCACATTCCGGTGATTTCGGCGCGCGAGGCCTCTTTTCAATATCTCGACGAGGTAAGAGAGTTAGGAGCGTCATTTTCCTTTGAAATCGAAGGGCTCTATTCGATGGAACCGGTCTCTTGGCCGGAGGTAGAACAAGTGTGGTTTTTTAAAGTCCGCTCGTCTGAACTGGAGGCGTTTCGCCGAAAATATTTTCTCCCTGCCCATCCTGGCGGACACCCTTTCCACATTGCTGTGGCTGTCAAACCGCGTGTCACAGCAGGAGAACCGCCGCGCCCTATGCCGCTCATGCGGATCAATATCGCCTTTTTAGCCGCTTGATTTAATCTGAACGGTCTATAATAATTCATTGCCATGACCGTCGCTGCCGCTCAAAGCGTATCTCTGCCAGTTTCTCTTCAAATAGAGCCTAGTCCCAACAGTGTGATTCTGAAAGTGGCGCTGCCATGTTTAAAAGAGCTTGCGGTCGCTCTGTGCATAGGCCTTGCGGTCTCATTCTTCGTAGCGCCTGCCGAAGCCCCCATACTCATCGTCGCAGCCGTGATTCAACTCATCGCAAACGCTTTTTTCCGCTTCGTCCAAGCCTTTGCCTTGCCGAAAACGCCGTTTGAATGGATCGGATCCCTCTCCGAGTGGATGACAGGGCTTAATTTCGCCGTTTTGACCGGTTACAATGCGCAACATTTAATCCATGAGTCGGGGCACGCTATGGCCTCCATGCTGATGTACAAAAAGGCTCAGCCCTGGATCCAAATCTACCCCTTTACGGGCGGACTGACTGAATTTAGCAAAACGGGCCTCACCGCTTTAGGGAAAAAGTTGGGATCCTCCGCTGTGACTTGTCTCATGGTCGCCTCCGGGCCTGGATTGACTCTTCTCCTCTCTGCGATCCTTTTATCGATCGGACTCTCGATCAAAGAACAATATCCGCAACTGGGAAAAACTCTGATTAGCTGGGCGCTCATCGATTTTTTAGGCCATGCCCATTACGCCTATTCGGCATTAAAGGCAGATCCTTGGAACTTATCGCACGATTTCGTCCATCTTTCGATCTTTGGACTCCATCCAATGACAGCCACGATCGGCATCATTGCGATACCGATCGTGATCCTGTTGGGACACGTTAAAAATCGAATTGGGTTTTAAGGGTCAATCCTTGGAGATATAGATCCGAGGGAGAGGCTCCGGTACCGGCATAAACTGTGTCGGCCAGATACCGCATCATATTTTGTTCCCAGTAAATATTGAAATCATAGCTCGCAGAGACGTCCCAATGGTAGCTGCGGCATCCAAAATACGATCCCCATCCGAGTCCAATCGAAAGATCGAGATTGGGGCGAAGGCCGTTCACATCGTCCATTTTCATCTTCACTGGAAACTCTGTCGTGCCGGATGCATCGGGGCTCGCTACGTTCTGGCTGATATCGTATCCAGTATAGAGCAAACTCGCTGCGACGTCTCCGATAAACCTAAGTCCATAGCCAAGAAACCAGCTTCCGTTCAGCCCTGCGCGAGGACCGACAGCTCTTGACGTCGACGCATAGTGCGCCACGCGGGTGGCTCCTGGAATGGCTACAGTCGTGGCGAGATTGGCAGCTTGCATACTCAGATGTTGCCGAATCCAAGCGCCTCGGAGACCAAAAAATGGCTCAAGAACAAACCGAGCGCCTGAATAGAAAGGACGGGAAATCTGTCCATCGAGGATATCGATTTTGTAATTCCACTGAGAAGAGATGTGAGTCGTCCGACTGTTCGTCGCGATCGGCATCCAGCTGCTGGGGAGCCATATTCCGCTCTGCGGCAAATCGATCCCATCGACTGTCGCAACATTTGGATTTGGCGCATTTCGGGAAGTAGAGGTTGTTCCATGCAGCCAGGTATACTCTGCGTACAGAACCCAATTATCTTTAGGTCCGCTCCAGCCGAGGCCCACTTGGAATCCTGGCTTGTACTCAAAATCGGTTTTTAGAGGTTGAAATCCGAGGGCAGATGGGGCGGGATCGGTCAAAGTGCTGCCAGAGATCGTCCCTTGCTCTGGAATCGCTAAATCCATCCCTCCTTGGATCGCTTCCCAATAGATAAAGCTCACTGTGAAAAAAGTATCCCAACCGCATTTCACTTCGAAGGCGGCGTGCTCGCTATAGGCCGAGGGGGTACAGCATGGATCGGTCTCAAAGCCCCGCTCAAAACAGACGGGCGGGCAAGGGGGAGGACAGGGTTTAGGGGCTGGCGCACATTTAGGCTTACAGGGACCCGGTTGGCAGGGTTTCGCCTTCGGCTTCGGTTTGGGACAGCATTCGGCCTTCGGCTCAGGGCAAATAGGAGGGGGGCCGCGATGCTCCCGGGCGTCTGCGCCGTGGATGAATAAGAGGGTCGCTGCTGCTAAGATCAGGTGTTTCATAAGGCTCCAATAGAGTTGTTTCTATTTTTTTCAATATACGAGCATCATGAATTTTGGAAGAAAAAAAATCTATAATATTTTTTGAAACTCCTCTTCGGAGAGAATTTTGACACCTAACTCCTTGGCTTTGTCGTACTTAGATCCAGGCTCTTCCCCCACAAGGACATAATCGGTTTTTTTACTGACCGAGCCGGAAACTTTCCCTCCCCTCTCTTTAATCAAGCGGGCCGCCTCGTCGCGCGGATAGTGCCGCAAAGCGCCGGTCAAGACAAACGTCTTGCCGAAAAATTCATGGCCGCTCATCTTCGGCTTCATTTTTTCTGGCTCAACGCCATAAGCCAAAAGCCGCGCGATCTCCTCGAGGTTCTCCGGCTCTTTAAAAAAGGCGTAAATAGCCTTGGCCGTTTTTTCTCCAATTCCATCGATAGCAAGGAGCGCAGATTCATCCATATCGGCAAGGGTTTGAAGATCCTTCGCCTCTTCAGCGAGCAGCTCCGCAGTCTCAGTTCCGACATATTTGATCCCGAGGCCCATGATGAAGCGGGAAAGGGGGCATTTTCGGGAAGCGTCGATGCTCTCCAATAAATTCCGGATCGATTTTTCTTTAAAACCCTCTAATTGTGCGAGTTTTTTTTCATCCAAAAGATAAAGATCGGAAATGCGGCGAACAAGCCCCTTTTCGACCAGCTGCGAGATGACCCGTTCGCCCATATGTTCGATGTCCATCGCCTGTTTGGATGCAAAATAGACAAAGCTCCGCACCTTCTGACCGCCGCATTTCGGATTTGGACACCGGATCGCGACCTCCCCCGCATGGTGAACCACCCCCGTTTTGCAAGCCGGACACTGCTTCGGCATATGCCAGGGCTGACTCGAGAGGGGACGCTTCTTAAAATCGACCTTGACCACCTGAGGAATCACGTCCCCCGCCTTTTCGATGAGTACCGTGTCGCCCACCCGAATATCTTTCCTCGCCACCTCCTCCTGGTTGTGGAGAGTCGCTCTAGAAATCGTACTGCCAGCCAAAAGGACCGGCTCTAGTTCAGCCACCGGGGTCAAGACCCCCGTCCTCCCCACCTGCACGGTGATCTCTCGGACAAAAGTGGCAGCCTGCTCCGGCGCGAATTTATAGGCTACCGCATAGCGAGGCGCCTTTCCCGTTGAGCCGAGAAGCCGATGGTATTTCAACTCATCGACTTTCACTACAATCCCATCAATTTCGAAGGGGAGATGATTCCGCTCGCTCTGAATCAAAGCGGCAAAGCGCATGATCTCATCCAAATTGCGACAAAGGGCGATATGCTCCTTGCGGGCAATGGGCAAACCGATTTTTTTCAAATACTGGTGCAGCTGAAATTGCGACTCCGCTAATGCGCCCTCATCTCCGACGCCGTAACAGACAATATTCAATTTTCTCTTGGCCACCTCTTTTGGATCGAGCAACTTCAGCGAACCCGCGGCCGCATTCCGCGGATTGGCGAACGGCTCGAACCCCTCCTCTTCCCTCGCTACATTGAGCGCCTCGAAAACGGCCAAGCTCATGTAGACCTCGCCGCGCACCTCCATCACGTCTGGGAACCGATCTCCCGAAAGTTTCAGAGGGACCGATGGGATCGTCTTGATATTGGCCGTGACGTCATCGCCCATCTTCCCATTCCCCCGCGTGAGCGCATGGATGAGACGCCCCTTCTCATAACGGAGCGAAATGGAGGTCCCATCCATCTTCAATTCGGAGCAAAAATGCGACCTCTTTTTTTTCCAGGAGCTTGTGAACCCGCTTCACAAAATCGGCCACCTCCGTCTCAGAATAGGTGTTGTTGAGCGACATCATCGGCGCCAAATGGGCCCGCTGCTTAAATCCCTCGGTGGGCCCCTCGGAGAGCCGCCTCGAAGGAGAGTTAGGGAGAATTTGTCCGGGGTGCTCCTTCTCGTAGGCAAGGAGCGCCGCCATCATCTGATCATATTCATAATCGGAAAGGATCGGCCTCGCCTCATCGAAATACAGTTTGTCGTGCTCGATGAGCTCTTCGGCAAGCGAGACGTATTCTTCCTGATTTCTCGGTTTGCGATTCATCCTTCGACCTCAAAAATCATCGTAGCCAGCGGGGCCAGCGCGATCATAAAGCCCCCTTTTTCTGGAACTATTTCTACATTCAGTTGATGCGAGCCCCGTATTGGGCAGAGTCTGTATTGAAGACCTCCCGAACCTTGCTTTGATCCTTTAAGGAGATCCAATATTGGGCGTGGAATTCCGGAGTAAAATTGTGGACGCACGCGAGGGAGCGCCCCGCCCCTTTGCGCAAATAGGAGATGACGCTATTTTGGCTGTCTGAAAAATCGATCCATTCGTAACCCCGCCAGTCGAAATCGGCCTCCCATAAAGGGGGCTGTGCGAGGTAAAAATGGTTCAGATCCCGCACCATGTCAAAGAGCCCTTGATGGTGGGGATATTGGAGCAAATACCAATCGAGATTCGATTTGCAGTACCACTCGTTCCACTGCCCGATCTCAGCCCCCATAAAAATGAGCTTTTTTCCCGGATGGCAAATCATATAACTGTAGAGGAGGCGGACATTGGCATATTTTTGCCAGTCGGGCCCAGGCATTTTATTGAGAAGGCTCCCCTTGCCGTGGACCACTTCGTCATGCGACAAGACGCACATGAATTTTTCGGTAAATGCATAGAGCAGACTGAACGTCAGATCATTTTGGTGGAATTTCCGATAGATCGGATCTTTAGCAAAGTAACGGAGCAGATCATTCATCCACCCCATATTCCACTTCAGATCGAAGCCGAGACCCTCTGCATGAGTGACTCCGCTGAATGAAGAGGACTCCTCAGCGATCATAAGAGCGCCTGGAAACTGCTCGTGGGCCACTGAATTGAGGTGTTTGAGAAATTCGATGGCGTCTATGTTGAAGTTGCTCCCGTCTGGATTGGGGATCCATTCCCCTCCCTTCCGTCCATAATCGAGATAGAGCATTGAGGCGACCGCATCGACCCTGAGTCCGTCGATATGCATTTTGTCCAGCCAGAAGAGGGCGCTCGCGATGAGGAAATTGGCCACCTCCCTCCGCCCGTAGTTAAAAATCGCCGTCTGCCAGTGCGGATGGATCCCCTTCCGGGGATCGTCATGTTCATAGAGGGCAGTCCCATCAAACCGGTTGAGCGAAAAATCGTCAGTTGGGAAATGGGCCGGCACCCAATCGAGGATGACGCCGATCCCCTGAAGATGCATGTGGTCGACAAAAAATTGAAAATCGGCCGGAGTCCCATAGCGGCTCGTGACAGAGAAAAAGCCGGTCACCTGATAGCCCCAAGACTCATCGAGCGGATGCTCCATGATAGGCATCAGCTCGACATGAGTGAACCCCATCTCATTGCAATATTTGGCCAGATCCACAGCGATCTCGCGGTAGTTTGGGAACTCAGCGCCATAACTCTTCCAAGAACCGAGATGAACCTCATAGATGTTGATCGGAGAATAGACCGATTGTTTTTTCCACTCCCCATCCCGCCAAGAATAGCCGTTTACATCGGCGACAACCGATGCTGTCAGCGGGCGCAGCTCCGAATAAAAGGCGCACGGATCGCTTTTGATCCGGAGGTACCCCTCCCGCGTCCGGATCTCAAATTTGTATTTTTCCCCCGGTCCCACCCCCGGAACGAAAAGCTCCCAAATCCCCGAAATTCCGAGACTTCGCATCGGAGAGACCCTCCCATCCCAGTGGTTGAAGTCAGCAACCAAACTCACCGAACGGGCGTTGGGAGCCCAAACAGCAAACTGAGTCCCCCCATTTTTGACGTTTGCGCCGAGTACTGAATAGAGGCGGTAATGACAACCTTTATTGAAAAGAAAAGTGTCCATTTCCCCAATGAGCGGCAGCTGGGCGTAAGGGTCGTGGGCAAGGAGGCCGCTCGTGTGGTAAACCCGGTAATCGTTCGGTGTAATTTTTTGCGGACAGAGGAACTCAAACAGCCCAAATTCGTCGACTTTTTCAGCCTCGACAATCTGACCGAGAACCTCTAAATAGGTTTTATCGCTCCCAGGCCGCCACAAGCGGATGGTTTGGCCATGCAGACCCAGGAGATGATGCGGGTTGTACTCTAGCTCTCTTACTAACATACTCAAAAAATACCGAAATCACATGATTTTAGATAGTCTCACGTTTCAAACCGGTCGAGATGGTACGTCTTGCCAGATTCAAGGAAGAGAGGCTCCCCCCTTTTTATTTTTTTCTTTTTGTCCACTCGAAACGTCTCGATCCCTTTTGGGATATCCAAAATCACCTCGCCAGACGACGCCACGCGGAAAATCGCCCTTCGGACCGTTTTTTTCGACCATTCGAGATCGATCTCCCCAATTCCAGGAGCTTGAATACCAAGCAGCCGGCCGCAATCGAACGGAATGGGTAGATGCGGCAGCAGAGCGATCCGCCTCTCATCTTGCTGGAAAAAGAGCGAACGGATCCTCTTCGCCCCCTCCTGGAGGAGGAAACAGGGATGGCCCTGCGGCGGTTCGTCTAGAGTAAGCCCTTGGTACTGGTCATCGATCAGCCGAGGGACCAACATCCCCTTGAATGCAGCATGGATAAAATTTTCGATCGCAGGGTAAAGCAGTTTCCGGTCGGCAGGAAACTCTAAGAGACGAGCCGTCCCTGTCAGCGGCTGCGGAGGAATCCAAGGAGTCTTCTGACCAAGACAAAACAAAATAGGCAGCGCCGTCTTCAGATCCGAACGGCGTAAGTCATCTTGCGCCTTATGACTCCCCAAAGAGAGCCTCTCCACAGAGGGTTTAGAAATAAAATCGATCGGACTGGGAATATGGGCGCTCTCTAGCGGCCCCTTTTCCACATCGATGTGAAATCCAGACTCGCCGGCCCTTATTTTTAACCGAAAATACCCCTCTTTAGCCCGGCCGAAGACCCAGACGCAATCCGTTTCCAAATCTTGCTGTACAGTGAACCCTTCAACAGGCCCCGTGAGAGCCATTTTCCAGGGACGTCCGCCTATTTTGAGAAGGGTCGGAAACGCCTCAATCACCGAACAAGAACCCGGGATCACGCAAGAGGCGCCCGGAATATGTGAAAACGGTTTGATTTTTTTAGCGATTTTCATCTTCATATCACACCCACTAAACCATCTGGCTCATTGGCCACAAGCGCTACTTCGATCAGATCGTTCGACCTCACAAGACCCGCCGGAACCCAAACCCTGAGAAAATTCGCCGTATGCCCTGAAATAAATCCTGGTTTCGTCTCATTTTCTAAAAGGACCTTCATCCGCCGCCCGACAAACCGGCTCCGGAGATCAAACGCCGTCTTTTCCGCAAGGCGAAGGAGCCTCTGTTTTCGGCGCCGGATCGTCTCTGCCGGCACTTTGTTCGGATAGAGCGCCGCCCGCGTCCGCTTACGGACGCTATACGGGAACATGTGCACCTTGGCAAACTCGACATGCCCTACGATCTCCAACGTCTCCTCAAAATCGGCCTCCGTCTCGCCTGGAAAACCTACAATCACATCGGTCGTCACTGTGAAATCGGGCTCCCTCGCCACTATTTTTTCCACTGTATCGACAAAGATCTGCCGCGTGTATTTCCGGTTCATCCGCTTCAACGTCACATTGGAACCCGCCTGAAGCACAATGTGCATGCTCGGACAAGTCGCCTTTCCGTTCAGCACCGCATCCGCTAAATCATCATCCACCTCATCGGGATCAATGGATGAAATCCTCAGCCGCTCCAAGCCATCCACCCGATCGACCGCCCGAACCAAATCGGCCAGCCGCCCCCCGCCGTCGAAATCGCCCACATTGATCCCAGTGAGAACCACCTCTTTATAGCCATTGGAGACGAGCCCCTCCACTTCCTGCACCACATCGGTGATTTGGCGCGAACGGGAACGGCCCCTTACATACGGAATAATGCAGTACGTGCAGTAGGAATTGCACCCATCCTGCACTTTGACAAAAGCCCGCGTATGGGCGTCGAACGCTTGAATATTGAATTCGGGGAGGTTCTCCTCCTCGGGAAACAGTTGATCGACCAGCCGCTCTTTTTCCGCATTCGGCACAATCTCAATCCGTTCGGCCATCCCTTTGAGTACATCGGGGGCGCTCTCTGCCATGCAACCCGTCACGGCCACCCTCGCGTTCGGATGTTCGCGGAGCAAAGAGCGGATCTGGTGTCTCGAAGAACTGTCAGCCCCTTCGGTCACCGTACACGTATTGACAATGCAGAGATCGGCCTCCTCCCCATCCCGAGCCAGCACATAGCCCATCTGCCGCAGCTGATCGACATACCCCTGAGACTCATACTGATTCGTCCGACAACCGAGAGTCACCACTTTGAATTTTTTCTTCATAGGGGATCAGTGTATCAGGATCTTCCCAAAAATCCAAGACTTGAGATATCATCAAAACCTTTTAATGAGAGTTCACCATGGATACGACTCCAGATGTAGGGTTTTTTGCCATTGTCGCAGCGATCTTTTTTATACTGAACGCAACCGGTCAGATCCCCCTCTTCCTCGCGATGCTCGCTCGCTTCGATCAAAGACGGCAGCTCAAAATCATCACCCGCGAGCTGACCGTCGCCCTTGCGATCCTCCTCCTCTTCACCTTTTTCGGCGACGCCATTTTGCGCATTTTGGGGATCGCCCGCCCGATCATCGCCATTGCCGGAGGGGTTCTCCTCTTCCTCATCTCCCTCACCATGGTTTTCCCGAAAACCGAAGCGGGCGATGGCGCAAAAGCCCTCACCCACGAGCCGATGATCGTCCCGCTGGCCATCCCGATCATCGCCGGCCCCGGAGCCATCACCACGGTCATGCTCTACGCCCATGAGACTGGCAACGTTTTCCTGGTCGCTGGCGCCACCTTCGCCGCCTGGGTTCCCTCGCTCATCATTATCCTCCTCGGCTCCTACATCAAACAGCTCCTCGGAGAAAAGGGGCTCATCGCCGTCGAAAGACTCGGCGGCATGCTCGTCTGCCTCATCGGCGTCCAGATGCTCACCAATGGCGTCTTCCTCCTCGTCGCCGAGTACTTCAACATTCAGACATATACCCCCATCGGTCAATAACTTGGATTTGGATCCAGGGCTTTGGCTTGGATCCAAATCCAAGTTATTGGCCGATGGGGGTATAAATGATCGTTTATTCAAAAAAAATCATTCAGTTTATTAACGAACTTAAACATATCATAAAGGATATTCTCGCTAAAGAAATCCGTTTAAGGGTCGGGCGCGATCGTTTCTATAATCGACGGGAAGACTTTTCTTACCCAATCAGAGTCGTGATTTACAATAACAAAACGGCGCTTGGGTACTTTGACTCAAATTTTTATGAGCTTGGGTTTCACGAATGTCTCATGCATGCAAGTCAAGGGCAGCTGCATAATGTGGTCAAGCATGAGTTGGCTCACTACATCACCTTCATTAATTATGAGGACGCGGTTCAGCCTCACGGACCTGAATTCAGAGCTTTTTGCGAGCAGATGAGATGGGGTGAAGAGGTGTATAGGGCCACCGTCTGTTTGGAAGGCGGGCAGAATGTTTCTGGCATGGAGGAGGGCAGTATTTTCAGAAAAGTTCAAAAATTAATGGCTCTTGCTTCCAGCTCCAATAAAAATGAAGCGGAGCAAGCGATGATCAAATCGCAACAACTTCTTCTGAAGCACAATGTTGAGTCTAAATATATAGATCGAGAGGACGATGAGAAAGTAGTTCTGAAACGCATTATGAAGCAGAAAAAAGAAAATGCTAAAATGCGCTCTATTGCAAGGATCTTGGAGACCTTTTTTGTGAGTACCGTCTACAATCGAGGGGGAGAGTTTATCTATCTTGAAATTTTGGGGAGCGCAGTCAATGTCGAGATTGCTGAATATGTGGCAAACGTTCTTGATAGTGAGTTCGATAACCTATGGAATCAAGCGCAGCAGCACATCCACTTAAGAGGAATGATTGCAAAAAACTCTTTTTTCCTAGGTCTCTCAAAAGGATACTGCGACAAAATCCAAGCCCTCAAAAGAGAGCATAGCAGCGCCGTCGCCAACGCGTTGATCGTCATCGAGAAACAACTGATCGATGCGCAAGCAATGGTCTATCCACGATTGTCCACAGGAAAAAGCTACGCGAATTATTGTCGAGAATCATCCACGCTAGGAGAGCAAATGGGAAGAAATCTCAACATCAATCCTGCCGTCAACAGACCCTCTCCTCTCAGCTATATTGAGAACAAGTCCTCGTAAATCAAGTACTGGCCAATGTCCAGTTTAAGGAGAGCTATTTGACGATCATGTTCAGACAGACCGTTTTTTCCGCAAAAACCGGCAAAACGAACACGAAACAAAGAAACATCCATTCACAAATTACGCAATTCATGTTTTAATCCGCCGTATTTCCGGATATACTCCTTCCCCCACATCGCAGCCCAGTGCAACACAACAGCCCCTAGCCGAACGCCTCTGCACATCAGCCAGTTATAGATCTCCGGAGCCTCGCCAACCGAGCATTTCTCTTCAAAAATGATCTGAGACAGCGCGTCTTGATCGCTTAAAAACTGGTCATTTCGAAAAAGGGCCGCCTCGCTCCACCTCTTCAGCAGCTTGGATTCCCTGCCAAAGGCGATCACTCCCGAATTGTAGAGGACAAAATCCCCTTCGCTCTCAGGATCTCTCACCCGGACAAGCCCCATCTTGCTTTCGGCGTCGATGTATCGGTACATCCCCTCCAAATTCCCCAAGATCTCGCAGTCGAGATCGGTCCAGATTGTCTCGGCAAACGGGCTTTGGAGAAGGGCGAACGGCTTTTTAAACCACGCCCCCCTCGATCCCCAGAAGGGACTCAAACAGTTTTCCCATTCCGCGACAACTGCCGGCTCAATCTCGCCTCTTTTCGCAACCCTCAGCCCGCCAAAGGCCACCTCAACAAGTTCCCCGCGAGCTTTACACCAAGCCCGCCCCCCTTCGCTCATCCCAAAATCTGCAAAGGCGACAGGAAGCGTGTTGTGTTCGCAATAATTCCCCCACCACCATGGGAGGAGCCACTCCTGACCCTCATCGGATGCCACCAAAACGCCTCGATCCATTTCCCCATTCTATACTTTTTTTGAGAAAAATGTTGCACGAATAAGAAAAAAAATTTACACCAACTATTAAGAGATTTGGAAAGACAGTCTTCCCGATCGGCAAAACAGAAGGAAAGAGTATGGCAGTAAAAAGAAAAACGAAGGCGAAGGCGAAAAAGCCGGCTAGCAAAACAAAAAGAAAATCTGGCTTAACTCAGCTCGAATACAACTTATCGCCTGAACTTGCAGAAATCGTCGGCATGAAAAAAACGACCCGCCCCCAAGTCGTAAAAAAGATATGGGTCTATATCAAAACAAAGAAATTGCAAGACGCCAAGAATAGAAGAATGATCAACCCGGATAAAAAATTGGGCGAAGTGCTAGGCAATCGATCGATCGATATGCTCAAAATGGCCGGCGCTATCGGCAAACACCTCAAAAAAGCTTAAAGTTTTCTCATTTTGTTCTCCATGCAGGGCCGAGATACATATCTCGGCCTTGTTTTTGACAGCGCCTAACCCGCATTTCTTGCGTCTGTGTGAGAAATGCGGGCTAAAGAATCTCGTAAAAGTTCAGGCCCCGAAGGGGGCTCTTTTACAGAATTTCTGCTGCGATTGAGGCAAGCTCGGAACGCTCGGTCCTCTCTAAAAACATATGTCCGTAGATCCGGTGATTTTTAAACCGATTCACCACATAAGTGAGCCCATTGGAATCTTTGTCGAGATAGGGATTGTCGATCTGGGTGGCGTCTCCCGTCAAGATCACTTTCGTCCCCTTGCCAGCGCGCGAAATGATCGTCTTGACTTCGTGAGGAGTCAAGTTTTGAGCCTCGTCGATGATCATATACATCTTAGGGAGCGAACGGCCGCGAATGTAGGTCACCGCCTCCATCTCGATTTTTTTACTCTCCATAATAAATTCGAGAGTCGCCGCTCCATTCCCCTCTCCGCTCGTCGTAGAGCAAAGGAACTCCAAATTGTCATAAATCGGCTGCATCCAATGGTAAAGCTTCTCCTCCTTCGTCCCAGGAAGATACCCGATATCCTTCCCCATCGGCACAATCGGCCGCGAGATCAAAATCCGCGCATAGGTATTCTCGTCGAATACCTTCCTCATGCCGCATGCGAGCGCCATCAACGTTTTGCCTGTACCCGCAGGGCCGATGAGCGTCACCAGCTGAATATCGTCCCGAAGAAGGAGATCGATCGCACACCGCTGCTCGACGTTGAGCGGCTGGATCCCCCAAATATCTCGCGAAATGGGCAAAAGCGGCTCGAATTTCTTCGCCCTATCGCTATATTTGCAGACCGCCGAAGAATTCTCAGGCGAGGAGAGAAAAGCATACTCGTTCGGGCGAAAATTTTTCTCCGCCACAGAAACCGTCCCCTCTTTGTAAAAAAGATCGATATCCCTCTTCTGGACCTCGATTTTCCGAAATCCCCTGTACATCCCCTCGTAAGAGGCCTTCAGGTTTTCATAGTCCTCCGATTCGAGATCCATCGCCTCAGCCTTCACCCGAGTGACGAAATCCTTCGACACAATCACCACCGATTCCCCCCGCGACTTCAAAAGATACGCCACAAGGAGAAATTTGTTGCTATTGCGGTCGAGCGGCAAAGGAAAACCCTCCACCCGCTCCGGTTTGGCGTCTAAATGGATCCTCACCTTCGGCCCTTGAGGAATCACTACCCCGGTATGGAGATCGCCGATCTTTTCAGCCTTCAGTGAATCTATATACCGAATTACTTCCCGAGAGTTCTTCCCCGCCTCATCCGAATATCGCTTCAAACTATCCAATTCTTCAAGCACCGAAAGGGGGATCACCACATCGTTGTCTTGAAATTTTTGGATCGCATTTGGATCGTGAATCAACACATTGGTATCTATCACAAAAGTTTTTCTAGACACTTTTTTCCTCTCAGAGAGATTTTTTTCATTGTTTCGGTTCGACAGATGAGCCGCTATCATCAGACACCTCTTATGCACCAAAATTTTACCTTATAGGACTTCTGCCCTGCGAAAGCAAGAATTTATTGTATCATATTGATTGTTAGGTTGTTACAAAATATTTCAAGCAGACAAATGCAACGAGTGCTAAATTATAGGTTGACTTTGAGGGGAGATTCGGGTACAATAGGGGTAAAAAAGAGTGGTTTATTCATGAAAATAACATCCCGTATACTCAGCATACCGCCCTATCTATCCACCACGTGGAAAAACATATCTTCGCTCTACGTCAATGCAGAAGAGGATCGTTTGACCCTCGTTGTGCGCCTCCAAAATCAGATTCAGGTAGAGGTTCCAGGTTTAAGCAAAGAGCTGATCCATGAAATTTTTGAAGCCCATAGCAAATCAGCCGAAGAAGAGACGGAGTGGAAAAATCCCCTGGAAGGTCCATTTAGCTTCACCGTCCCTGTTAAATCGGATGGGAGCTTCGATCCGTTAGTCACATCGATGCAACACAATCCAGAACAAGCGGATCTCGCCCCTATTCCACCCGATGTTTTGAAAAGACTGACAATGATTGCCCGGGTATTTGGGCTCGAGGATACCTCCACTCTGCCAAAGCCGGAGCCTGGCTGCCATTGCGTCTATTGTCAAATCACTAGGGCCTTTGCAGGAGGAGATGCAGCGCCCATTGAAGAAATCACGCACGAGGATTTAACATTTCGCGACTGGGAAATCCAGGAAGCGGGCCATCAACTCTATAACGTCACCAATCCGCTCGACGCCAATGAACGCTATAGCGTCTTTTTAGGGACCCCTTTGGGATGCACTTGCGGCAGCAAAAACTGCGAGCATATCCGCGCTGTTTTGCAAACCTAATGTAAAAATTCTTGGCCTTTAAACACTCTAACGCATACCATTACTTTCAAGTCTGTTGTTTGGAGTTTTGTTATGCTGTCCCGTCTTGTTTTTTCTTTCCTCTCAGTGAGCGCTCTCGCGATAGCCGCCCCCGCGGAGCCAAAAACCCATTCCGTTCCAGCCAAAAAAGTGGAGAGCTTTAAGCCTTTCACTGGGAAATTGGTCGCGAATAAAGTGAGGATCCGAGCTAAACCCGATCTCGAAAGCCCGATCATCCGTCAGATGGGCAAGAACGACCTGCTCCTCATCATCGCTGAAGAGGGCGATTTCTATGCCGTCGAACCGCTCAAAGACACCAAAGCCTACGTCTTTAGAAGCTACATCCTCGACGATGTAGTCGAAGCGAACCGGGTCAACGTCCGGCTCGAACCCCACGTCGACGCTCCGATCATCGCTCAACTCCAAGCTGGCGACAAAGTACATGGGGCCGTTTGTTCCATGAACCACAAATGGCTCGAGATCGCGCCGCCCAAGGGGACGAAATTTTATGTGGCCAAGGAATTCGTAGCGCATGCGGGAGGGCCTGAATATTTAGCCAATATGGAGAAGAGAAAAACTCAGGTAGAGGAACTCCTCACCTCAGCCTATCTCAATGCTGAGACCGAGTGTAAAAAGGATTATGAGGAGATGGCGCCTCAGCATGCGACAGATCAATTCCAGACCATTTTGCGCAATTTTGCCGACTTCCCTGAAGCGACCCAGCAAGCGAAAGAGGGGCTAGCCCTTTTGAAAGAGACCTATTTGAATAAGAAAATTGAATATTTGGAGTCCAAAGCGGAACTCACATCGACTGTGAAAGAGGAGTTGATCGCCAAACACAAAGCCGAGAGTTCGGAGCTGTTTACAAACGGAACTGTAAAAATCGATCCATCGCTCTGGAATAAGCGGAATCAGAAACAGGAAAATTTCGGTTTTTGGGATACATTGGAAGAGTCCCTTTTTTTAAGCTGGACGGCCTTCCACTCCGGCAAAACATTCGATGATTATTACACCGAGCAAAAGGCAAACGCCTCTGTCCTCACCGGCACGATCGAGAAATATACCGTAGACGTCCGAAATCGCCCCGGAGACTATATTTTGCGCGGAGCTGAAGATGCGCCCGTCGCCTATCTGTATAGCACGCAGGTCGATCTCGAGTCATTCACAGGGAAGACGGTGACCCTACTTGCCGCCCCGCGGCCCAATAACCACTTCGCCTTCCCCGCCTACTTCGTCTTTAGCGTGGAGTAGCGTGGAGCTTCGCGATTGGGCGATCCGCATCCTGACAGCCGATACGCTGGAAGAGAAGCTTCTTTGCCCTGAGATTTTAACAGACGAGCGCCCAGGGGAGCCGGTTTGGTTTAATGAACCGGTGAGGCCCGCCCACATGGGGTTTCACAAACGGACGAAAGAGCAAAAACTCCCCCCCTTTCAAAGCCACGGCAAAGAGGAAAATCGGGCCGTTTGCCTGCATCGGTTTGCCGGTCACGAGCTCCTCGCCGTCGAAATCATGGCCCATGCCCTCACCGCCTTCCCCAACGCCCCGAAAGCGTTCCGCAAAGGGGTCGCCCACACGCTCAAAGAGGAGCAGGGCCACGTAAAGATGTATATAGAGAGGATGACTGGAATGGGGCTCCGATTTGGCGACTTACCCCTTTTCAAACACTTCTGGAACCACGTCCCCACCCTCACCTCCCCGATCCGCTACATCAGCGCCATGAGTCTGACCTTCGAGATGGCCAATCTCGATTTCGCCCCCCTGTATGGGAGATCGTTCGGAGCCTTTGGCGACGAGGCGAGCTCTCAGCTCATGGCCCAAATCCTGAAAGATGAGATCAACCACGTCTCCTTCGGCTATCGATGGCTCCATCAATTCAAAGGGGATGTGCCCGCGTGGGACGCCTGGCTTGCCAATTTAAGTCCAAAAATAGGGCCCCGAAGGGCCAAAGGGTTTGTCGTGATGGAGGAGAATCGGCGGCAGGCAGGCATCCCCGATGAGTGGATCGAGAAGATCAAGCAATTTTAAAAAATGTCCAGATGGGGAAGCCAGTGTTCGACGAAGCAATCGAAGATTTTCCGGTGATATCTACTCTTTTCGAGAAACCACGACTTAGAAGGCGCACATCCTCTCCAACCTAAATCACACCCTGCAATAGCAAATGACGCATAGCTATTCCTTTTATCGAAGAGATTATGCCTGCGAGTGCATTCTGGATTTGTGAAGTGAGCGGGCTGTTTGCCGCAGATAGTACAGCAACTCTTCCTTGCAACCCTCGTGGCTCATTAAATTGTGGGGCTAATAATCTTCCAAGGGCGGTAATACATCTGTGGGCGAACAGAGAAACTCTTGTCCGGCAAGAAAGATTTCGATACTTTCTTTCATATTGAGGTACGTCTACTTTATGATAAAGGTCTAGGGCTTCTTGATATTGTTTGTTTGCTTCTTCTATTTTCTTTTGATGCTTTGCTAGTAATTCTGGCTGTTTTTGGAGGAAGAAGTCGCGTATCTTTTCATTAATTTTTTCCTTTAGCTCTAGAACAGGTACCAAATCAGCTGTCGTCATTGGTTTCCTTGTTAAAGGAGAAGTGGGGTGATCTTTCAACCATAGAAGGATATTTGCTCGTTCATAAATATGCTTCGGTTCATTCTTATCAGCAACTGGATCAAGTATGGGCTCATAGAAAATTGGGTCTATATGCGCTTGGAATAAAGCGTCTTGATGAAGTTCTTCAGGGACAGCACCTATCTCTGCTGCTTGTGGAAGAGAAAAACGATCGACAGAAGGTGGAGAAGGCGGGATGGGTCTTTCTGGGATAGAAACCCTAACAATGGTATACCTGCTTTGTGGATCATCAGATAATTGAATGAGTAGCGGATTAAAATAATGAGAATAACCCGAGAAAGAGCTTGTTGCAGAAATGGACATTTTACCCTCTAAAACAACAGATTTTTAAATAAAACTTTGCACGAATTTTAACATGCAAGCCTATTTGAGGCAATATATATAATTTTTCTGTAAAAGTTCAGTCCCCTTCGGGGACTGAACTTTTACAGATGTTTAGATATAGACTGCGGCCAATCACTTGGAATTTGGCCAATTCAAGAAAGATTAAACAATGTTGATTTCGCGGGCCGACTTTTCAATCGGCTCGATGGGCGGCAGCTCTTTCAAGAGCGAGCCGCTCTCTTTTAGTTTCCGTGCGCTGATCAACACTCTCGATTCTAAAGAAGCGACCCCCTGATTGTACGACTCGACGGCTGTATTTAGGGATCTACCTACCTTGTTCCAATATTCCGTAAGGATCCCGATCCGCTCATAGAGCTCTCCGCCCAACCGGGCGATCTCCCGCGCACTTTTTGAGAGACTCTCCTGCTTCCAGCCATGCGCCACCGCTCGCAAAATCGCGATCAGCGTCGTCGGCGTCGCTATGATGATATTCTGATCAGCGCCAACTTCGATTAAAGAGGGGTCGGCCTGCAGAGCGGCGCTAAAAAAGGCCTCAGCGGGCAAAAATAAAATGACATACTCCGGCGCCGGGTCGAGTTGCTTCCAATATTCCTTAGCAGACAACTCCTTAATGTGTTTTCGCACTAAAACCGCATGCTCCATGAGCTTGAGTTTTCGCGTCTCGTCATCTTGTAGATCGGCCGCCTCCAAATAGGCCCCCAGCGGCGCCTTTGCATCGACCGCAATCTGCCTTTGACCAGGCAATCGGACGATCAAATCGGGGCGGAGCAGCCTCCCTTGCCCTTCAAACGTCTTTTGCTCATAGAAATCGCAATGGTTGATCAACCCCGCGAGCTCGACAACCCGCCTCAAATGAACCTCGCCCCAAGAACCCCTTGTTTGCGGAGATTTAAAAGCTTGGACTAATCGAGCCGTCTCGATCCTCAACTCTTTTTCAGAGAGAACTAGCCCCTCGATTTGCTTCGAGAGCGCCCCATAGGCCCCCTCACGCCTCTTTTCGAGCTCTCGCTGATGTTCATTGAGCCGATTCATCGACTCCTTCAGCGGTTGCAAAGTCGCATCGGCTAAATTCATGAATTGCTTGCCGTTTTTCTCCAACGCATCGAACGACATCGCTTTGAATTCATTCTTCATCCAAAGCCAAAGGGCCGCAAAGCCGCCGATTAAAACCAACACAACGAGGATAAGCATGCGAGCAGCTTAGCAAAAAAATAAATAAACGGCCAATGTCCGTAAAAGTTTCAGGTCAACTCATTTCCCGATGAAGAATTTTCGCCTCGAAAATTCTTCATCGGGAATGGCTCATTCAGACGACCGAAAGCCGTACTGCACTATATGAGTTAGAAAAAGGGCAAATACAGCCGCAATGATTACCGCCTTAAGCCGTCTATCCTCATTGTTATTTCCAGGATTGAGCTCTTCTAAATCGAACACTTCCGGCGGCTCTATCGTCTCGTCTACGAATGGGAGATCTTGCGGCTCGATCGATGACCTGTTGGAATGGTGGATCTGCGGGCTTGAACTCCTCCCTTGAACCCTCATTTCTTTTTCGTCCATTGGTAATTTTTGTTCTTTTACCTCTCTCTCTTTCACTTCTTGGCCTGAGAAACGATGCCTGATTTCCTCACGTAGTCTCTTGATGAGTGCTTGCAGGGCCGCCGGCTGTAAATTGAGATAGAAGGTGCACGTATTTGGGAGGGTAAATTTTCCACTGTTCCTCCCCTCCATAGGTCTTCTGAATCTTTCCGGCACTGCTTGACGAAGCCTTTCTCTTTCAGGATCATGCGGCGAACGATAAGGATGAAGCTCTATCGTCGGTGGGTCTGGGAATCTTGCGCACGCTTCACTGTAAACTACATGGTAAAGTAACCAATCCAGAGCATATTCAAGAATCTCTTTACTTGGTTGTGAATAAAGCAGTAACGCATCAAAAGCTTCGACAGCACTTGACCGAAATGCCGTGAAAATCGCATTTTGCAATCCATCTGAGGGGCTAGCGTTACCCTCATTGAGTCCTGCACTCGGATTGCAGGCAGTTGAAAGCGTTAATTGTGGCTGCGCTTTCAAAACAAGCTTGACCATATCGACGCTGTTCATCTCCATTGCGTCCGTTAACGCATTGTCCCCGTTAAATTTTCGTCCGAGTTGAATAAGAAAGTTGGCCATTTTTATATCGCCTCTTCTTACTGCTGCCGAAAAGGCATTTTTTAACGTATCTTGATTTGTTTGAAAATCATAAAATATCTCGCCCTTCGCGCCTTGTAGATCCCTCGCGCCTAGCGGGACGTACAGAAATTGGAGTAATTCGAGAGGTCCATTGACCGCAGCTCGCACAAATCCTTCTGCTGCTGTGTGAGGGTTAACAAGTCGTCCTGATTTTCGGCATAAAAACACAAGATTTTGATCATTAGCTCTGACTGCATCATAATAAATCTGAGCATACGTCGTGTTTCGAGCAGCTTCGATGAATGTGCTTACATCCTCATTCCTTGGATCTATCCGTAGCAGCCTAGCTAAACCATTTAATCTTTGTTTGATTGTTTGGTCCGGTTTATTTAACTCTTTTGCCTGTTGCAGAAGAGCTATTTTTGAGTCTACTGATGAGATGGCCTTCCAAAATTTCTTCCTGTATGCCTCCACTAGCCCTCCAAAGGCTTTAGATATGCATGGCAATTTATGCAATTCATCCGTTAAATAGCCTACCACCTTAGAATGCACCTCTTGGGGCCAATTCTGAATCGATGGTTGTGGCGGCAATAGGATCACTTGCCTTTCTTGGACTAGCGGGGGAGCCAATGGATGGATGGCCGGAGGCATCAGGATTGGGAAATCGATATTAGGCTGTTCCCATAATACAACCCGTCTTTCTTCAAGCGGCGCTGATCCAGCCGCATCTCCGGATGGATCCTTTTTCTTGTCCTGTGCAACCGAGTCATTAGCCCTTCTACCGAGAGACATTGCATAGTATCTCAACAAGTTTGATTCTTCTTGAATAATGGGATTCATTTTTGACCTTTTTTTTACTTTCTACTATTAAATACAAAAAAAAATATATTATATATAAGTTTTAAATGAATTATACACAACAGATACATTTAAAAAAACATCAATCACAATAAAAAAATTAATTTCATTATAATAATAATTTTATTCCTTAAAGTGATCGAAGTCGTCTGGTTCCGGCTCAAAATCTTCGAGGGTCTTCGATTTCTTGCCGGCAATCAGCCGAATGACGGAGAGGACGAGCGCTAGGATCACATAGCTCCAGGAAAAGAGGGCGAGGATCTCAGCGAAAAAGTAGAGAATCCCGTAAAGGACGAAAACCGCCACGACAACCGCCAGAAAAGCGAGGTGGAAAGAGGGAATTTTTAAATGTAACATCTTGAGACTAGGGAATTTAAGACGACAGACCATGAGATAGCCCAGGACGATCATGATCGAGGAGAGGGCAATCGCCCGGTCGCTGTTGGAAAACTCGATCCATTGGGTAAAGAGCGGCGAGAGGAAGAACAGGTTGGCCGAAATGGCGGCGGCGGCGGAGGCTGGGATGGGGAGCCCTGTGAAATTTTTCTTTTGCGCCGCTTGGAGCTCCAGGTTCCCCTTCGCCTCAGTGGCCTTAACATTGAACCGGACGAGGCGGAGGACGCCGCAGAGCGAATAGACCATCGCTCCGGTGGCGCCGAAAAAAAGAGAGGAAGCTCCCCGGTTCAAGGGTGAGAGTTTTCAGCATGAGGACCGCGGGGGCCACTCCAAAGGAGACCGCATCGGCCAGCGTATCGAACACAAATCCGAATTCGCTCTCGGCGTGGATCGCTCGGGCCAAAGCTCCGTCGATGAAGTCGGCGATCCCCGCAATGAGAAGAAGGATGACCGAGATCCTCACTACTTCATAATTCCCGCTGCCTGGCTCGACCATATTGATCTTAAAAATGACGAAAAGACCGCACGCCAAACTGAATGCCGTCACGATATTCGGAACTAAATACACGCGCTTCATGACCCAATCATACACCATCGCCTCTTCACAATCAAAAATATTCTTTTTCAAAAAAACTCTCTCCAGTTAACATGGTCTCCTTGAAAAACCCTTTAAAGGAGAATCCCTTATGATGAAAGAAATCTGGTTGTCGGTCGCTGGCTTGATCGGCGCCCCTCTAGCAGCTGAAACGATTGGAAACATCGAATTCCAATTCCCCCCCTCAAACTACGAATGGAAGCTTCTGGTCGACCAAGAGTTTTTTTTCGATTATTGCCGTGACAATGACGATCAAGGCGACGAGGAGATTCTCCCCGAGGAATCGCTCGATTGCGATGACGAGGATTTAGAAATGCGGATTTTCACACATAGAGAGGGGGACGCTCTTGAAGTGTTGATAGCGATCAACGACTCCTGTATAGACGACGAAGAAGAGGACGAACTCGACACTTTGGAGATCGTCCAAAAACAACTCGACGAGATGATCAATCAATTTTTACCCAATCACAAAGTCATCATCACAAACTATTCGGAACATCAAGACAGCATGTTTGTGGAGTGGGAAATCCGTGACGGATCGCAAGAGTTATTCCATGGCTTAGCACGCGGCCTCAGAGAGAAAAAGGAGGGGATGCAGAACTTCGCCCTCATCAGCTACCACACAACTGCGCTCAAAACCGAAGCAAACCAGCATATTTGGACCGAGGCGCTCAACCAAATCAAATTCACCGATTCCCCTTAAGATTTTTTTTCTGACGTGCGGAGCCTCCTCCGCACCTCTTCTCCCTTTTCAATATAAGATTTTGGTTTTTTTTCTAGACACGAAAGGGTAAACTACAATATATAGTGTGTTGAGGACGGCGTGATCTACCAGATGTGGTAGCGCAGCTAAAAATAGATAAAACAACAAAGAGCCCATAATTGGGTTTTTTTCATTTAAACGGACGTTATTATGAAAAGACAAACAACCCACGATACAACAACTTCATTTTTGGAAGAGGCTCCTAAATCTGGCGGCCCCAAAAAGGGAAATGCAAAAGAGACCCAATATACGGTCGTAAAGCGCAATGGGACGTTAGTGCCGTTTCGACGGGAGCGGATTTTGCGGGCCATTGAAGCGGCTTTCCGCGATACGAAAAAAGTGGAGGCGCTAGACACAGATCAGCTCCAGGCTGTGGGTCAAATGACCGATCTCGTCGTCAAGCAGGTGTTGCATTTGGCCTTAAAGGGGGCGTGTCTGACCGTTGAGGGGATCCAAGATGTGGTGGAGGTGACTTTGATGAAAAATGGCCACCACGACGTGGCCCGCGACTATATCATCTACCGCGACAGCCGCAAAGCCAAGAGAGAGGGCTCTCCCCAAAATCTCAAGATTTACCGGCGGGATAAAACAACCCCTGCCCGCTTCAATCCGATGAAAATCGCCTCTTCCATCGAGCGGGCTTTCCGAAGGGCTCGCAAAATCGAAGAGCAGACGACCGATGATGTGATCGGAGCTGTCAATTTGCTGACACAAAAAATCGTCGGCGAAATGGCCGATTTAGCGACCAAAGGAGATCTCCTCTATATCGACATGATCGAAGATCGGATCGAGCGGGAGCTGATGGCAGATAAATATTTCGATGTGGCGAAGCACTATATCCTCTACCGGGCGGAGAAGACGAAGAACCAAGAGATCGCACCGATTGCTATCGATGAGACGGCCCCTGTGCGGCAATTTGAGATCGGAATGAGCGATAGCGGCAAGATGATCGTCACCGAGACGATGCTCCGCAACAAAATTGCCTACGCTTGTAGAGGGCTCGAGCCGCTCGTCTCGGTCAGCGAACTTCTCGAGACGGCGATTACGCAATACTATGTGGGCATGAAAGAACAAGAGGTCGATTTGGCAAATATTTTTGCCGCCAAGTCCAAAATCGAAAAGGAACCTGCCTATTCTAAGGTCGCCTCGCGTCTGCTCCTTGATGTTTTATATCGGGAGACAACTGGCCTGCCTGCCTCAGACTCCACTTTGCCGAAAGCCCATCGGCAATACTTTAAAAAGTACGTCAAATCGGCGATCTCCTATGACCGAATTTCGCCGAAACTGCTCGATTTCGATCTCGATGAGTTGGCAGGGGCGATGGATCTCGGCCGGGACGATTTATTTACCTATCTCGGCCTCCAGACGCTCTATGACCGCTACTTCATTCACCACGAACAAAGGCGGCTCGAGACGCCCCAAATTTTCTGGATGCGGGTCGCGATGGGCCTGGCCCTCAACGAAGGGGAAGAGAAAAATAAAAGGGCGATCGAATTCTATAACGTCTTATCTCAGTTCTATTTCACATCCAGTACGCCGACTTTATTCAATTCTGGCACTCTCCATTCGCAGCTCAGCTCGTGCTATCTCTCGACCGTGATGGATGATCTGCACCACATCTTCAAAGTCGTGGCAGACGACGCCCAGCTCTCCAAGTGGGCTGGAGGGATCGGCAACGACTGGACGAATGTCCGCGCTACCGGAGCGAGCATCAAAGGGACGAACGGCGTCTCGCAAGGGGTGATCCCCTTCCTCAAAGTGGCCAACGATACCGCTGTAGCAGTCAATCAAGGAGGAAAACGGAAGGGGGCGATGTGCGCGTATCTAGAGACGTGGCATCTCGATATCGAAGATTTCTTGGAGCTGAGAAAAAATACGGGCGATGAGAGGCGGCGAACCCACGACATGAATACCGCCAACTGGATCCCCGATCTGTTCATGAAACGGGTTCGCGAGGGGGGAATGTGGACCCTTTTCAGTCCGAGCGACGTCCCCGATTTACACGATCTATATGGGAACGCCTTTGAAAAACGGTACTGCCATTACGAGAAGATGGCCGATGAGGGGAAACTCAAGCTCTTCAAGAAAATCGAGGCGATCCAACTTTGGCGCAAAATGTTGAGCATGCTGTTCGAAACAGGCCACCCTTGGATCACTTTTAAAGATCCATCGAATATCCGCTCGCCGCAAGACCATGTAGGGGTCGTCCATTCATCGAATCTCTGCACCGAAATCTTGCTCAACTCCTCAGCTGAAGAGACCGCTGTTTGTAACCTCGGCTCGATCAATTTGGCCAGACATGTGAGCGAGAAGGGGCTCGATGAACCACTCCTTGCCTCAACAGTGAAAACGGCAGTCCGGATGCTCGATAATGTGATCGACATCAACTTCTACCCGACCGTTGAAGCCGCGAACTCGAATAGCCGCCACCGTCCGATCGGCTTAGGATTTATGGGCTTCCAAGACGCCCTCTATATCCAGAATATAAGCTACGCCAGCCATCGCGCGGTAGAGTTTGCCGACAAAAGCATGGAGATGATCTCGTACTACGCGATCCTCGCTTCAACGGAACTCGCTGCAGAGAGAGGCGCCTACCCGACCTACAAAGGGTCAAAATGGGATCGGGGCTATCTGCCGATCGACACCCTCGATCTGCTCGAAACAGAGCGAGGAGTCAAGGTCGACGTCGACCGAGGGGGCCAGATGAATTGGACGCCGGTGAGGGCCGCTCTAAAAAAATATGGGATGCGGAACTCCAACACGATGGCGATCGCCCCCACTGCGACCATTGCCAACATCACTGGCGTGATCCCATCGAATGAACCGATCTACAAACATCTGTTTGTCAAATCGAATCTCTCCGGCGAATTCACGGTGATCAATCCCCATTTAGTTGAAAAACTCAAAAGTCTCAATCTCTGGGACGAAGAGATGATCGACGATCTCAAATACTTCGACGGCTCCATCCGCGAAATCGAGCGGATTCCCGAGGGAGTGAAAAATCTCTTCTTGAACGCCTTCGAGATCGAACCCGAATGGATCATCGAATGCGCCGCCCGCCGTCAAAAATGGATCGACATGGGCCAATCGCTCAACCTCTATCTCGCAGAACCGAGCGGCAAAAAATTGCATCAAATGTATATGCTCGGCTGGGAAAAGGGACTGAAAACCCACTACTACCTCCGTTCCCTCGGAGCCACTCAAATCGAAAAATCGTCAATCGATGTGAACAAACGGGGCTTGCAGCCTCGTTGGATGAAAAATAAATCTGCCTCTAACAATATCGTCGTAGAGCGCGCTGAAGAAAAACCAAAAGCTTGTCAATTAGGTGAAGGATGCGAAAGTTGCCAATAAATAAAGATAAAAGAGTGAAAGCCGCTGAAAAGCGGCTGATTAATTGCCACGCAGTCGACGTCAATCAACTCATGCCATTGAAATATGGGTGGGCTTGGGAACATTATCTAAATGGGTGCGCCAATCATTGGATGCCCAATGAGGTGCCCATGGGAAAGGATATCGAACTTTGGAAATCCAATCAGTTGAGCGAAGATGAAAGACGGGTGATCATGCGCAATCTAGGTTTCTTCTCGACGGCCGAAAGTTTAGTGGGGAACAATATCGTCCTCGCTATTTTCCGCCACGTGACGAATCCGGAGGCGCGCCAATTCCTCTTAAGACAAGGATTTGAAGAGGCAATCCACACCCACGCTTTCCTCTACATCGTCGAATCGCTCACCCTCGACCATGGCGAGATCTTCAATATGTACAATGAGATCAATTCGATCCATAACAAAGATCAATTCGAGATGAACCTCACTCAGGAGGTGCTCGATCCTCATTTCACGACAAAAACTCCGGAAGGGGCGCAAAAGTTTTTAGAAAACCTGATCGGATACTACATCATCATGGAGGGGATCTTTTTTTATAGCGGCTTTGCGATGATCCTCTCATTCCTGAGACAAAATAAAATGGTCGGTATCGGCGAGCAGTTCCAATATATCCTCCGAGATGAGACGGTCCACCTCAATTTTGGCATCGATCTCATCAACGGGATTAAGGAAGAGAACCCCGCTCTCTGGTCTCCTACTTTCCAAGACTCGATCGTGGAAAAAATCAAAGAAGCTGTCGAGCTCGAAATCCAATACGCTCAAGATTGTCTGCCGCGCGGCATCCTAGGGCTTACAGCGCCGATGTTTAGAGATTATGTCCAGCATATCGCCGACCGCCGTTTTGAAAGAATTGGGTTGAAAGCGATCTACCGTTCCAAAAATCCATTCCCTTGGATGAGTGAAACAATAGACCTCGGGAAAGAAAAGAATTTCTTCGAAACCCGCGTCACTGAGTATCAGTCAGCCTCCACCCTCACATGGAGTTCTGAATAAAAAAAGGGGGGAACTCCCCCCTTTTTTTTTTCATTACGATTTTGGCTTGTTGTCGCCGCAACCGCAACCTTTGCCATTTCCATGGTTATCGATTCCAGCCGTTGTAGCTACATCGCTACCCTCTTGTGTAGTAGTCACTTCTGGCGTCTCTGTAGACGCTGTATCTGCAGTGGCGGACGTGTCTTGGCTGTAACCTGCAACTGCGCAGCAGCTCGCGATCATAGCGATCAGTAAACGCATAAAAACCTCCTATTTTAGATTATGCGAAAGGTATAAGAATACTAGTGTTTTTGTTGATTTTCTGTATAGGAAAAAATTTCCCACCTACACACGCAATACATTGAATATATTCATATTACAGTTTTATTTTTATTAAAACTTAAATTATAATACAATTAAGCTAAACAATAGAATTTAAATTATGCAGCCGTTTCAAAAAAAAGAAAATAGCACAGATTTTTCAAATCCCGCTGTCCAGCAAGCCTACGTCCAAAATATAGACAACAACAAAACGTTGATGCGGAAAGAGATCGATGTAAATAAGGCGGAACAAAATTTATTGAGACAGAGGATCGATCTCATGAAATCATTGGCCAATGATATCCCCTCTTCAGATCCACAATACAGCCTATTCGTGGTGCAAGCGGAGATGGATCAGGTGGAGATGGATGAATTGAAGAGCCGCGAGTTGATTTTACATGACAAACTATCCAAATTCGAATCATCAGGAGAGAGCTATGTTTAAGAAAAAAACGATCCGTAAAAAAATAGCCAAAACAGCCATTGATCGCGCCGCCGCGTTCAACCAAAAAGCACAGTGGCAAGCCTATCAAGAACTCCAAACGAGAGCCAATGACGCTTGGGATCAGCTTCGCAAAGATGTGAAAAAAAATGCCAAATCCAACATCCTCATCCGCGACCATAACCGCCTACTGCTCCTCCTCGGCGAGTGCAATTATATGGCTGGAGAATGCATGCGGATAGCCGCCAAGGGGAAAAGAAAACGTGCGTAGTGTAAAAAAACCTCGCAACCCTAAGCTAGAACCGATATACTAGCGGGAGACTATGTTAGGACGCTCCCCTATTTTGAATGCCGCCGGCCAAGGATATCGCGATTATCTCGTCACGAAATATCTACCGCTCAATGAACTGCAAAGCGCGCTCATCGAGCTGGTTCACGTGCCGACCGGGGCGAGGATCACACAGATCGCAACGGACGATCCAGAAAACCTATTTTGTCTGTCCTTCCAGACCCTCCCCTACAGTTCGAACGGAATTGCCCATATTTTGGAACATACGGTTCTTTGCGGCTCACGGAAATTTCCGGTGAAGGATCCTTTTTTCGCCATGACGCGGCGGAGCCTCAATACTTACATGAACGCCTTGACAGGGCAAGATTTCACTTGCTATCCGGCAAGCTCGCAAGTCGAAAAAGATTTCTATAATCTCCTAGAGGTCTATTTGGACGCCGTATTCCATCCTGAGTTGAAAGCTGTCAGTTTTTTGCAAGAAGGGCATCGCCTCGAATTTGTCGACCCGAAAAACCGAAAAGGGGCGCTCCAATTCCAGGGGGTTGTCTACAACGAGATGAAAGGGGCGATGAGTTCGATTGAGTCGAGGCTCTGGGAGGCTCTTTCAAAGCGGCTCACCCCCGATCTGCCCTACGCCTTCAACTCCGGCGGAGACCCAAAGGTCATCCCGACACTGACCCATCAAGAACTCATTGATTTCCACCGCGAATATTACCACCCTTCTCGCTGCCTCTTCTTTTTTTATGGCAATCTCCCTCTAGTTCAACACTTGGATTTTATCGAGAAAACGCTCTCGGAATCGGGCAAAATCGTCCCTGTCGCCCCCCTTCCAGAACAAAAGCGGTTTGAAACGCCCGTCGCAGCCTTTGACCGGTATCCGATCGAAGAAGGGGGGGCTATCGAAAAAAAGGCCCAAATCGTCTTCGCCTGGCTGACCACGCATATCTCGAATCAAAGCGAAATTCTCGCCCTCTCAGTCTTGGAAAGCATCCTCACTGACACCGACGCCTCGCCGCTCACAATGGCCCTATTGAAATCGGGGCTTTGCACCCAAGTGGAATCGTCTCTCGACGCCGAAATGAGCGAAATTCCTCTGATGGTCATCTGTAAGGGATGCGATGGGGAAGATAGCGCAAAGCTTGAAAAAATCCTTTTCGATACGTTGCGAAGCGTCTCCTTTACGGAAGAAGAGATTGAGGCGGCGATCCACCAACTCGAGTTTCAGCGAACCGAAATCGGCGCGGAAGGGATCCCGTTCGGACTCACTTTGTTCATGAGGGCCGCCCTGATTAAACAGCACGGGAGCGAACCAGAAAATGCATTATTGATTCACAGTCTGTTTAAAGACCTCCGCGCTCGATTGAAAGATCCCCGCTATTTGCCGAATCTAATGGAGAAATATCTGCTCGGCAACACCCATTTCGTCCGCCTCACCCTCAACCCCGATCCAAGACTCAATCGAGAGGAATTGGAAGAAGAACAAAAAAGGCTCACCGAAATCAGGGCCGCTTTGACAGAAGAGGGAGAGCAGCAAATTGCAGAGCAATCGGCCCGGCTCGCAAGCTACCAGGAGGAAGTGGAACACCAGTCGCTCGACTGTCTGCCGAAAGTAGATCTCGGGGACGTCCCCCTGCACGCCCGCGACTTCCCCCTCGTTGAGCGGGGCGCCGCCCTCCATCACTCCTGTTTCACCAACCAGATCTTGTATGCCGATCTCATTTTTGAGCTCCCCGCCTTGACAGCGGAAGAACTCCCCCTCCTCTCCCTGTTTGCCAAGCTGATTTCAGAGGTGGGCTGCGGGGGACGCGATTACGCAGAAAACCTCGCCTATCAGCAAGCGTACATCGGCGGATTCGACGCCTCGCTCGCCCTTCACGTGACCCAAGCCGACCCCAATATCGCCCGCCCCGCCTTTTCGCTCCGAGGCAAAGCGCTCTACCGCAACAGCGAAAAACTCTTCCGCCTCTTTTCCGATACCGTGAACAGCATCGATCTGGACGACAAAGAGCGGATTCAAGAGTGGCTCTCGCAACATGCGACCGAGCTGCAAGACAAACTCACCCGCTCTGCGATGAGTTACGCCATTCAAACCTCTCTCAGCAGCCTCTCGATCCCCTCTTTTGTCTATGATCAGTGGCATGGAGTCCCCTACTACCAGTCCGTTCTCCGTTTTGCGAAAAAATGCGACGCCCCATTCATCGCCTCCCTCAAAGAGATCGGAGCCAAAGTCCTCGGCTTAAAAAACTACCACTTGATCCTCACCTGCGATGAAGAGCACTACCTCCATTTGGAAAAAAACCATTTTTACGATCTAAAAATCCCCAATAAAACATACGATCGTTGGACCGGCCGCTACCCGCTGGCTCGCACGGAGCCGCAAGTGCGTTTCATCGCCGCCCCCGTCGCCTTCACTGCGTACGGGATGCGCACCGTCTCTTACAACAACCCCGACTCCCCCTTCCTCCTCATCGCAACAGAACTGATGGATAACATTGTCCTCCATAAGGAAATCCGAGAAAAAGGGGGCGCTTACGGCGGCGGAGTCACATATACCCCAAGCACCGGCAATTTTCACTTCTACGCCTACCGCGATCCCCACCTCAAAACATCCGTCGATGCATTTCATGAGGCCATTGAAAGGATCGCAAGCCGCAGGTTCACCGACCGGGAGCTCGAAGAGGCGAAACTCGGCGTTCTGCAAAATCTCGACGCCCCCATCCCCCCAGGCAATAGGGCCATGGTCGCCTATTCCTGGCAAAGGGCCGGAAGAACCTACAACCTGAGAGAAGAATTCCGCCAAAAGACACTCGCAGCCAGCGGCGAGGAGGTCGCAGAGGCCGTTGGACGGCGGCTTAGAGGGAAAAAAGGGCTTTTGGTCTCTTTTTTAGGCAAAGATGTATACGCCAAGGAAAAGGAGCCATGGCACTCCTCTTTGGCTGTACTCCCTATTTAACTGGACATTGGCCGTTTAGCCCGCATTTCTCACACAGACGCGAGAAAAGGTACTCAAGATGTTACGAAGGATCATGAGTGTTGCTTGTGCTCCTGCAGTCACTATTCCTAAAAAATATTGTTGGACGACGCCTAAGCTAGGCGCCCGTCAGTTATGAACAATTAAATATTGAATGTTTTTCCTCGCCTTTTTATACTGGGGGTCAAAAAAAAGGTTTAGCCATGAAGTTGATGATTGTGTTTCTCGGAGCCTTGGCGCTGACTGCCTCTACCCTGCCCCATCCTGGCAAAAGTCCGGCTCTTTTGGAACAGATTTCAGAGGCGATCGCCGAGCTCGCCGAAGAATCTATGCCAGCCGCCGTCTCGATCAAATGCGTTTTATGCGCAGGCCAACAAGAATGCGTGAGCCCCTTCGACATGTTCGGAGACGACTTTTTCCGAAGATTTTTTGGCCCCCAGTTTCCCCAGCAACAACAGCCTCAGCAGCAGCAGACCGCCGGCGGATCGGGATTCATTATCAGCGCAAACGGCAATATCGTCACTAACTACCATGTCGTCGAAAATGCGACCCGAATCACCGTTGTCCTTAGCGATGGACGCGAATTCGAAGCGGTTCTGAAAGGCTCCGACTCCCGCACCGACCTCGCCCTTCTCAAGATTGAAGCCGATCATCTCCCCTTCCTCACCTTCGGCGATTCCGACAGCCTCAGGGCTGGCGACATGGTGTTTGCCGTCGGGAACCCATTCGGCCTGGAAGGGACCATCACCCAAGGGATCGTCAGCGCTAAAGGACGACAAGACCTTGGAATCGCCACCTACGAAGATTTCATCCAGACCGACGCAGCCATCAACCCCGGCAACTCCGGCGGCCCTCTCTTAAATGTCCGCGGACAAGTCGTCGGCGTCAATACTGCAATTTATAGCCGGAGCGGCGGCTATATGGGCATCGGCCTTGCGATTCCGAGCAAAATGGTGCAGTCGGTCATCGATCAAATCGTCGACCAGGGAACCGTTAAGAGGGCCTATATCGGCGTCCTTCTGCAACCGGTCGACAAAGAACTCTCCGACGCCCTGGGTCTAGACAAACCGGAGGGGATCCTCATTTCCGACGTTGTGAAAGGCTCTCCCGCAGCCAAGGCGGGCATTCAACAGGGAGACATCATCCTTCAATACGACGGAAAATCTGCCAAAAACGTCAATAAATTCCGGAACGACGTCGCGATGATGAATCCCGGCTCTACGGTGAATCTCAAAATTTTGCGCAGCGGCAAAATCCAAATGATCTCAGTTGAACTCGGCTCTCAGGCAGACGGTGAGGTCATCACAGCCGAAGTGACTCAAAAACTTGGGATCGAGCTTGAAAATCTCACTCCTGAAATGAGCTCTAAACTCGGCTATTCCTCCGATGTAGCCGGGGTCGTCATCTCCAAAGTCAAGCCCGGCTCGCCAGCAGCCATGGCAGGTCTCCGCCCCACCTTTTTGATCACCGGCGTTGCCATCGATTGGAATAATCAAAAGTCGATCAAAAACATTGCCGAATTTGAATCTGCCCTGCAAGAGCTTGGCGATAAAAAACACATCATCTTGATCGTGCGTCAACAAAATTTCCAGCGCTATTACACTATCAAACTCAATTAGACATAAAAGGAAAAAATATGAATGTTCCAGTACAATCAACGCCATTTCTAGGAGAAGGCTATTGGAGAAACATCTTGTCACAAGAAGAAATGCAGTCCATCGAATGGCCCAAGAAAGTGCCGGAACCAGTCGAAGAGATATTGGATCGGCAGGATCCGTTTGCCCCGCAACAACTGATGAGACATTCATATATGGTTCTGTATGTCCCTAAGATCGATCTGCACAATTTCGGCTCGATTGCAGCGAAAGTATGCGCGTTGCTACAGATCAGGAGACAACAATTTCCGATGATAGACGGGTCCCCTCCGGTCACCGATCCGGTCGAGAATGAGATAGATCGAACGACATTAACGGGGCGTTGCTGGATCATCATACGTAAAGAGCCTCTTGAAATAACAAACTTAGGTGAATTAAACCAAATTTTCGGTGCTAACCAAGGGTTACCTACTGCCGCAGAAATGGTGCTGTTCTCTCAGAAAATTCGCTCCTACTACCAACAAGATAACGATGTCTTCCGAGCCCTCACAGAGAACAAGTACGAGGGGAGCTTCGTCACCGTAGGGGTGCAAAACGCAGGCACAGAATTGACGGTCAATCGCTGGGACCTCGAAATCGATCAAGACTCGTTACTCGCATACCCCTGCCTACGTTACACAGACGCCAAGCCTAAATCCGAGAGTAAAGAACAGTAATCAAGGGGTCGTCCAACAATCACTGTTAGAGCTGTATACAACTCTCAAAATGATTGTGGGACGACCCTTCACCAAGCCTTCGAAAATCCATGCAATCATAAGGACTGCTCGTAGGCTTGGTATTTCTCGATGAGCGCATCATAAATTCTCGTCGACCGGAGATGCGGCTCGACAGCAGGAATCGGATCTGTGAAACCGGAGACCGCCTCCCTCCACGTCAGATTGTCGAAAAATCCGTAAGCTGCCCTCAACGCCGCCCCTAGAGCCGTGCTTTTTGACACTTCGCTTCTGAGTACTCTGCAGTTGTGGACGTCAGCGAGAATCTGCAGTATGGGTAAATGATGAGACACCCCCCCAGTCGCATAAATTTCTTTGGGTCTCAAATTCATCCAATCCGCGTGCAACCGCATGGAGAGCATTTGCGCCTCGATCAAGGCCCTGCAATTGGCCGCAACATCACCCTCCTTCAAATTAAAACGGTGGAGCTTCGGATGGAGTACTTTCGGAATAATCTCCGTCTCATAATAAGGAAGCAAAACCGCCCCATGATTGCCAGGAGGGGTCGTTTGCAGATGCCGCAAGAACGCAGGCCAATCGAGTCCGTACGATTCGCGCATTCTTTGAATGGCCAGCGCGCCATTGAGATAACAGTTGAGGGTCATGTAATCGCCAGTCGGACTGACAAATAGGTGCCCCTCCCCTTTCGGATCGATCCTCCACTCCCTCAAAACTCCAAAATAGGTAAAACTGGTCCCCAAACTCACAGCCACGGTCCCCTCTTCAATCAGGCCAAGACCGATTAAACTGCTCGGGTTATCGCCGGTCCAAACAAAAGAGAGAGCCTCTTTATTCAGCCCATATTTCGTAAAATAGGGGTTCACAGGACCCACTCTCCGAGAACTGATCGAAAGGGCTGGCAATTTGCCCCGCAAATCAGGGGCTGTCGCCTCAAGCGCCTTCGGATGCCACTCTTTTTTCCGGATATCCATTAAATTCATCCCCGATCCATCGCCATAGTCGATCGGCGCCATCTGGCCCGACATGAGCGAGGCCAAAAAAGAACTCACAAGGGCGATCGAATGGGTCTTCGCATAATTTTCAGGCTCTGTTTTGTAAAATTTCCGGATCTGGGGCCCGGTAAACCGCTCAAATGTATCCGATCCGGTCGCCTCAATCGTCGCCAAAGACCCACCCATGGCGCCTCGGATCTCTTCACACTCTGTTTCCGTTGAAGCGTCCATCCAAATCGGGGCGCTTTGACGAGAAAAGACCCCTTCAAAACGGTAGCTCCGAAGCCCTTTGAGGAAGGCGCTGTTCAGATAAACCGATCCGTGCTGCTGGGCCGAACCGGAGACGGCAAGGACGTTTTTCAGATCGACCCGCTCGGCCTGCATCTCTTGAAACAACCGGTCGAGCGCCTCCACCCACATGAGCGGCGGACTATAGACCCGATTGCCCTCCCGAAGAAATCCGCTGGTCGTCCCATATTCAGGGAACTCTTTCTCAAAAATCAACTGCTTCTCGTAAATCACTTTTTTGAGATCGTAATCGATGAGAACCGCAGAGAGACTCTGAGTGCTACAGTCTAGGCCTAAAAATAATCGTCTCATTTTCAAACTTATACCGATTTTGCAGCCATATTCTCAACATAGAGCATAACTCACTTATAACAAAAGACTTAATAAAAATATTCAGCAATCAAGCGTGATGATTGCTAAAAATCCTTGCTTGCGGTTATCCTCTTTGGTATAATGCTGTCTAGAGATTAACAAAAAACTATGAAGAGTGCCACTTACAAGAAATCGCTGCCGCCCAGAAAGCTCCCCAAGACAGACCGGGAGCAGGCGGTCCTTCTCGGCTTGATCGAGCTGTACCTAAAGATGGGAAAGCCGATCGGATCCCATACCTTGCAAGAGAATGGTTTTGAATCGCTTAGCTCGGCTACGATCCGCAACTACTTCAGCAAGATGGAGGAGGAGGGGTATTTAAAACAGCAGCACACTTCAGGAGGCCGGATCCCCACGGAGAAGGCTTTTAGATTGTATATAGACGCATATTTCGATGAAGGGGTCATTGAAAAAAACCAAGAAGAGGCCTTGGAAAAGCGCCTTGGAGAGGGGAGTCGCGAGGTCGCGACCCTACTGAACCGGTCGGCGGATGTTTTGAGTGAATTGACCAAGTGCGCGGTGTTTGTTTCCGCGCCGCGCTTCGATCAAGACTTTATTCAAGACGTCCGTCTGATTCGTCTGGATGCGACCAAGCTTTTATCTGTGCTGATCACCGATTTTGGGTTAATTCGGACAGAGACTGTCTATTTAGAGCGGGAGGCCGATCCCCGGTTTTTGCGGACGGCGGAGGAGTATTTCCTTTGGCGGATGAATAAGGGGGAAAAACCCCTCTTCAAAGATGAAGCCGAAGCAAAGCTGGCCCAGAGAATTTATAATGAAGTGATGGTGCGCCACGTGGTAGGGTACGCTAATTTCCCAGAAGAAGACGTACTCCGGACAGGATTATCCAAACTGCTCGCCTATCCGGAATTTAATGATGCTGCGGCCCTTGCAAGTAGTCTTGCGCTCCTTGAGGACCACAACCAGATGCGGGTGATTTTGCGAGAGTGTTGTAAGCGGAATGAATTATTTGCCTGGATCGGCGATGAACTGTGTCCATTCGTCCCAAAAGGGGCTGAATGCGCCGTGATGGCCATCCCTTACCGGATCAATCAGGCAATTGGAGGGGCTGTGGCCCTATTGGGACCGATGCGGCTTCCTTATCGGAATCTATTCGGACTGATGCAAGTATTTAGCGAACAATTGAGCAAGGTTCTCACTGAGAGCGTATATAAATATAAAATTACGTTTAGAGAACCGACAGGATCTAAACAAATCGAGGTGAAATGAGTGACGAGATTCCCGTAGAAGAGAATTGGAAGGACAAGTATCTGCGCGCGCTTGCCGAGCAAGAAAATATGCGCAAACGGATCCAAAAAGAGAAACAGGAGATGGTCTCCTTTGGGATCGAGAACGCGATCGCGGAATTTATCGTAGCGATCGACAATTTTGAAAACGCTCTCCGCTTCGCTGAAGCTGCGGTAGGAGAGGTGAAAAACTGGGCCCTCGGATTTGAGATGATCCTCTCTCAATTTAAAGAGGTGCTCCACAACCACGGGATTGTCTCGTTCCATTCAGAAGGGAACACATTCGATCCGCAAGTGCACGAGGCGGTTGAGATCGTCGAAACAACAGAATATCCCGATGGGACGGTCATGCACGAATTTACAAAGGGGTATAAAAGCGCTACCCGAACCATCCGCCCAGCGCGGGTGAAGGTCGCCAAACACCCTCAAACTACGCTCGCGAGCGAAGCTCCGGCAGAAGAAATTATACAAAGAGAATAAAATTATGGCACAAAAAAAACGAATTATCGGTATCGACCTCGGAACGACGAACTCCTGCGTGGCAATCATGGAGGGGGGATCGACGGTGGTGATTGCGAATGCGGAAGGCGCCCGAACAACGCCCTCTGTCATCGCCTACAAGGGCAACGAGCGGCTCGTGGGAATTCCTGCGAAACGGCAAGCTGTCACAAACCCAGACAAAACGCTCTATTCCACGAAGCGTTTTATCGGAAGAAAACATAGCGAGGTCCAATCGGAAATCGCCACGGTTCCCTACAAGGTGACAAAAAACGCCAATGGCGACGCCGTGTTCGAGGTGGATGGAAAGATCATCTCTCCCGAAGAGGCGGCGGCCCACATTTTAACAAAAATGAAAGAGACGGCCGAGGCCTATTTAGGGGAGAAAGTGACTGAGGCCGTCATCACTGTTCCCGCCTATTTTAACGATTCGCAAAGACAATCGACGAAGGACGCGGGGAGAATTGCCGGTCTCGACGTAAAAAGGATTATCCCCGAGCCGACGGCTGCCGCTTTAGCCTACGGACTCGACAAGCAGCACACCGACAAAAAGATCGTCGTATATGATCTTGGGGGCGGCACTTTTGACGTGTCGGTGCTTGAGATTGGCGACGGCGTTTTCGAAGTGCTCGCCACAAACGGCGACACCCACCTCGGCGGCGACGACTTCGATAATGTGATCATCCATTGGATGTTGGATGAGTTTAAAAAAGAATCTGGCATCGATCTCTCTAAAGATAAAATGGCTCTTCAAAGGCTGCGCGATGCGGCCGAAAAAGCCAAAATCGAGCTCTCCGGCGTCATGACGACTGAAATCAACCAGCCGTTTATCACAATGGACGCGAGCGGCCCAAAACACTTAGCCCTCACGCTCACCCGGGCAAAACTCGAGAGCCTTTGCCACAACCTCGTGGAGAGGACAGTCGGACCTTGCCAAAAAGCGATGAAGGACGCCGGCTTAAGCAATAGCGACATTGGCGAAGTGATTCTCGTCGGCGGGATGACCCGTATGCCGGCGGTTCAACAAAAGGTCAAGGAGATCTTCGGCAGAGAACCGCACAAAGGGGTGAATCCCGATGAAGCGGTCGCCATCGGCGCCGCCGTCCAAGGGGGTATTTTTGCAGGCGATGTGAAAGACGTCCTCCTCCTAGACGTAGTTCCATTGACCCTCGGCATCGAGACAATGGGCGGAGTGATGACTCCCCTCATTGAAAGGAACACGACAATCCCTTCGCAAAAAAAACAGGTCTTCTCGACCGCAAGCGACAACCAGCCCGCTGTGACGATCGTCGTCCTTCAGGGAGAGCGCCCTATGGCAAAGGACAACAAAGAAATCGGCAGGTTCGATCTCTCTGACATCCCTCCAGCGCCGCGCGGAGTGCCGCAAATCGAAGTGGCCTTCGACATCGATGCGGACGGGATTCTTCATGTCTCTGCGAAAGACAAGCAGAGCGGGAAAGAACAGAAGATCAAGATCGAGGCCAAATCGGGACTCACCGACGCCGAGATCCAGCGGAAAGTCAAAGAGGCTGAACTCCATGCCGCTGAAGACAAAGAGCGGAAAGAACAGGTCGAGATCCGCAACGAAGCGGATACGCTCGCCTTCCGCGCCCAGAAGTCGCTCAGCGAATACAAGGACAAGCTCTCGGCAGGGGTCGTCTCTGACATCCAAAGTCGGATCGATGGGGTGAAAAAAGCCCTCGAAGGCCAAGATTCCGCTCTCATCAAGGCAAAAACGGCCGAACTGCAAGAACATATGCAGAAAATTGGGGAAGAGCTTGCCAAAGCGGGCCAGCAACAGGCTCAACCGCAAGGGGCCCCAAATCCACAGCCGCAGCAAAAAGCCGCGGAGGACGTAGTCGAAGACGCCGAAGTTGAAATCCTCGACGACGAGAAAAAATAATAGATCTCAGAGGAGGGCAAATGCCCTCCTCATTTTTTGTTTTGCAGGAAAAATTTTAAAGAATTATCCTTGGGCCCATGCCCGTTCCTTTCAGTATTTTGTTTTTTTCTGTGTTGGCGTCGCTCGGTTATGCAACTGCCTACACATGGAATAACACAGGCGATGGAAATTGGACCGCTTCAGCCAATTGGACTCCCTCGGGGTTTCCCGACAGCTTTAGCGATACGGCTCTACTCGGTTCGAGCATCACATCTCCAAGCACTGTACAAATCACCGAAAACATCTCTGTCGAGCAACTCGTGTTCGATAATGATACGAACGGATACACAATTTCCAGTTCGGATCCCTCTTTTTCTCTCTCATTGGGCGCTTTAGGAATCACCGTTACAGGCGATCACACCATTTCTTGTCCTCTGACGACCCAAAACACATCCACCCCGCTCATCCTAAACGCCGGAGGCTCTGGGGGATCTTTGATATTGACCGGTTCAAGCAGCTACAGCGCTATGACCACTCTCAACGGAGGGTCTTTGGTGGCCGATAGTAATTTCACCCTCTCGTTTTCTTCAGCCGTACAGATGAACAATTCATCTATTCTGCACGTAAATTATCCCAATACGATTTATAGCCTTTCAGGTACGAGCGGCGCCACTGTTCAATTGACAACGTTTGGCGCCCTGGCCCTTTTACACGACAGCTCTTTTGCGGGGCAAATACAAGGCGCAGGCTTTCTGCAGATCACCGGAGGCAACACTGAGCTGTCCAATACAAATACTTATACAGGCGGCACCGGAATCGCTAGTTCGACCCTTACGCTCACTGGGGATGGATCTCTGTCGCCGGTCGGCAATGTGGATCTTTTTTTGGGGGCGCTTGACATTTCCAATATTGGAGGGGACTCCGCTTCCTTGGGAAGTATCTCGGGCATAGGAACGATTACCTTAGGCGATAAAAATCTAACGCTGCTGCCCGACCTCTCCTATACATTTAACGGAGACATCCTGGGTACTGGCTCAGTGACTCTGAATGGGACAGGAACGGAGATTTTTTCTGGCTCCAATTCTTATTCCGGAACCACTTCGATTTTGCAAGGGACGCTTGAATCGGCGTCGGCAACGGGTCTTGCCTCTACCTCTCCTTTTGAGATCAGTTCGGCCGCTACATTGCTCCTCAGCAACGTTTCGAACACGATCGGAAGTCTCTCAGGCGCTGGAACGATTACTTTGGCAGGCTCAAGTATCCTCACGATCACAAATGGAGGATCGTTTACAGGCAACATAGGCGGCAGCGGGGGGATCGCTGTGACGAATGGATCGCTCGCACTGAATCCGTCAAGCGCAAATACCTACTCTGGGCCTACAGAGCTAAACGGAACCGTCATCCTCGCGCCCCAAGCAGACAATGCCCTCTCTCCCAATTCTTCTCTCGCTTTAGCGGAAAATTCGGTATTGAATCTATCTACTTTTTCCAATGCGATCGGGCAGCTGAATGGGACGAGCGGAACATCCGTTGTAGGGAGTTTCCCTTGCACGCTGACAATCAATAGCGGCGGCGCCTATTCCGGCTCGATAGGGACCGATCTAAATCTCGAATTGACTGGAGGCAATTTCACTTTAAGTGCAACAGCCGGTCAAATTGTCTATACCGGAACCACCCAGATTGGAGGATCCGCCACTTTAACGGCCGGGGCGACCGACGCGCTCGCCCCAGGCTCCGATTACACTGTCTATGGAACCCTCGATATTGATTCCTTTTCGAATAGCATCAACAATTTACAAGGAACTGGAACGGTGAGTCTCGGAAGCGCCGTTTTGACCGTGTCAAACGGAGGGAGCTTTTCAGGTGCTATCAACGATGGAGGATCTGGGGGTGGATTGACTATTTCTGCAGAGGCTTTAACCCTGAACGGCACAAGTTCCTATTCAGGCGCCACCTCGATTCAATTGGGGGCGACGCTTCAAGCAGGATCTACCACAGCGTTCGCCCATCACTCCCCTTTCCTCATCGACGGAACCCTCAATTTGGCTAGCTACTCAAACCAGGTGGGAAGTATTGCAGGGACAGGAACAATGACCCTTGAGTCAGCCACACTGACCGTCGCAAATGGGTCTGACGGAGGGGCCTTCTCAGGCGGGATCACCGGGAGCGGAGAGCTTACCTTATCGAACGGAGTCCTGACTCTTAGCAACTCTACTGGAGCGAATTCCTATTCAGGCGCTACCAGTATCGTCGATGCGACCCTCCAGTCGGGCGCGCCGAATTCATTCTCTCCCAATACTCCGATCACCCTGTCAAACGCTTCGATTCTGGATCTCAATGGAAATAGCAACGCGATATTGAGCCTTGCCAGCTCCTCGTCCATGAGCCAAGTCACTCTCGGAGGCGGAACCTTGACGATCAATGGAGGGGCAACGGAGATCTTCGCAGGCTCCATCACAGACGCCCCTTGCGGAGGGTTGACAATCGCCGGAGGAACCACCCTCACCTTGACCGGCAGCGGCAACAATTACTGTGGCAATACATCGGTTGAAGAGGGCGCTTTGAACATCAACGGAACCGGAGCCTTATCCCCCACAACCAACGTCATTGTTTCGCCCGAGGGGCTCTTGCATATCGAAGGGATCGATTCAGTCAATACTGCCGTCAGTATCGCAAATAGCGGAACGGTTGCAATCGATAGTACCAATCTGCTCACTCTGACGACATTGCAGCAGGAGGCAATGAACTTTTCCAATACAGGCTCTTTGTCAGTGAATCAGTCGACTCTATCGGGAGGGACATTCACCAACGCAAATCCCGGATCGTCCGCTGCCTTCGCAGGAACTGGAGCCAACGCATTGATTGCGATCGACGGAGCGTCCGTCGTGAACGGCACGACGGCTATTGCCGATGAGAGTACTATCGGAAACATAAGTACTGCGATCTCCTTTTCAAGCGGAAGCCTCCGCAATAATGCCAACATCGTCGCCGCCACTTACACCCAAACAGGCGGTACGCTCAATTCCATCTTTTCGACGTCGACCCCACAGTTCGGTACAGTCGCCACATCGGGAAATCTCACTCAGGGAGGAACCTTTCAGGTGACCCGCGACACAGGTTCATTTGACCAGCCCACGCAAGCAGCCTATGTCGTTTTGAGTACGACGCAGCCAGGAATTATCGTAGGCTCTTTTGCAAGCGAAACATCCCTGGGATTCGACCCGGCGCCCCGGTTTATCCAGTCGCTGAGGACGGTAACGGTTGCCTTTGGCACTTGCAATGGGGAATGGGAGGCTTTGACCTCTGGCAACTGGGCAGATGGTTCGAATTGGACCTGCGTCCCGGGCACAACGGGAAACGTGAACGATACAGCCAGTTTCGCAAATTATGGAGGGACGCTCGGAGAAAATATCACAGTGCTTCTCAGCACTGGAATGGACGCCGATCAATCGGTCACTCTGGAACAAATGATATTTGGCCCGACGGGAAACACATCGGCCAACTACACGATTCTTCAAAATTCGAGTGCAAGCACCATCACGTTCGATTCGAATGCGACAGTAGGGCCGCAGCCCAATGCCGTCATTCAGGTCTCATCAGGCGCTCCCACAATCAATGCGCCGATTATTTTGGACGGAGACACAGATCTCCTTTTAGCCGATGGAACGATGATGACCTTTGGCCCCGACACAACCCTCTCATCCAGCAGCGGCCAGGTGTTCACCGTCGCCAATTTGAATAATGCACCTCTTGGAACCGGAACCCTTTTCATCAACACGAGCCTTGCTCCCGCAGAATTTCTTCTCGATTCGGCCACAGTCCAAAACAGCGGCGCGATCCAAACCCAATTGTTCAGCGTGACGAGCTCCCAAGTAGGCGGAGTCCCTTTGAACTCCTATTTTTATAATGAAGATATCAATACAGAAGTAGAAGTCACGGGAGACGGGGGGATCATTATTCTTGGGGGGCTGGGGAATACAAATGTAACTAACTCAGGTTCAAATAGTTCGATCACCGCACAAGGAAATTCAAGCGGGATCGTGATTGGCAGTTCATTGACCGGTTCTTTGCGAGGCGCAACGGTTGTATCCAATGAGGGGACTGGGTCTGTGATTGCACTCAGCGGCATTGACGCGAGCTTCCTGATTTCGGCAGATGGGTATACGACCGTTCAAAATATAGGCGCCGGCAGCTTTATGGGAATCACGGGGAGTTCGGGCCTGTTCGTGATCGAAGGGGACGCGACCCGGGGGATACCGGAGGCGTTACGACCGTGTATAACAGCCTGCCAGGAACCGTCATGGGAACGACCGGGATTGGCGGGAGGATCAATATCACCGGGGGAACCCTTTACAATCAGTTAGGCGCCCTATTTCAAGCTGGCGCCGGCGGTTCGATTCAGATGCAAGGAGGACAAGTCATCAACGATCTGGTCAGCACCTTTGGAACCTCTTCCGCATCGATCAACCTTTCAGGAGGAACTCTTGAAACAGCTGGGGCCGTCATAGCCAGCAGCTACGTTCAGACGAGCGGCTCCACTTTACAAATCGATGTGACAACGCTTCCTGGCGTCTATGGAACAGTGGAGACCCCTGGGACAGCCCAAATTGCGAGTTCTTTGATCGTCAACGCATTGCCTGGCTGCCATCTCGCCCCTGGCGACACTGCAGACCTGGTGGTGGCCCAAAGAGGGGTCACAGGAACTTTTGCCGACGTCAACTTTGTGAACTTCCCCAATACCCTCATTCCCCAGCTGCAATATCTCAGCACAGCCGTTCAGCTGACGCTAGCCCCAACACTCACCCCCACAACTTCGGGCTCATTGCCGACCGTCTCCATCGCAGATGTGAGCGAGATCAATTTTAGGGTCGAAAGGACGCTCGATTCGCTCCACCGCCAGATGATGCGCAAGAAGAAAAAACAGAGCGCGGAAAATCAGGTAAAAGGCGAGCTCTTAGAGCCGCCGGATAGTTCAGGGCTTCTTGCGGCAAGCGGCCTTGAGCAAGAAAACATCGAGCGGAAATTATTCCAGCAAAAAGGGGAAATAGAAGCGGGACGATTCGACACTCCCTGGAGGCTTTATGCGGGGCCGATCGCCTCTTTAACGCAATTTGAAACTCAAGGAACCTCCCAAGTAGGGTTTGGATCCCGCAGTGCGGGGATCTTTACCGGATTCGACTACCTCTCCGCAGCGCTTGGAGGGGGTTTTGCATTTCAGTATGCCTATACGTCAGCTCTCGATAAAAAACACTTCGGCCATTTTCACACCCATTCCGTTCACGGTTCGGCCTACGGGATCTGGGTTCCCCCTTCCATGAACGCCTTATCCGTCTATACAATTTTAGGAGGCGGCTACGCTAGATACAAGATCCATAGAAACGGAGGGCCCGCACCGAGGGAGGCCGTTGCAATCGGAGCGCCTAAAGGGATCGAAGCAGACGCTGCTTTGGGGACAGAATTCACATTCTCCAACCCGTTTTTTCCATCGATCCCCGTGAATTTGAGCATGACGCCCCTTGTCAACTTGCAATATGTTTGGAATCAGATTGATGCTTATAGAGAACGAGGCGCTGGAGCCTACGATTTACAAGTCGCGACGCAAATCGCAACATCTTTGAGTACCTTACTCGGCTCGCGTCTCAATTACAAGATCGAATCAGAAACTGTTGCATTCAATGCAGAATTTGACTTTGGTTGGAACCGCGAGTATCTCAATTCGAATCGGCAGCTCTCCTTTTCGACCGTGAATCTGCCGACGTCAATCGCCGTTTCTGAGACGGTTTTTGGCCCTGGCCGCAATGCGCTTTGGCTGGGGATCGACCTATTTTTGACGGCGTATAAGAGCTTTCAATTCGAAGTGAGCGCCGATTTGCTTTGGAATTCCAAGTATAATCAGAATTCCTTCTATTTGGGAGTAGGCGGCCTATTTTAGCCCGCATTTCTCACACAGACGCGAGAAAAGGTACTCAAGATGTTACGCCAGATTTTGCAAATTAGGGATCGTCAAGAGGGAGTTTCGCAACTCCCTTTAACTGGACATTGGCCCATGTCCAGTTTATTTGTGGTAATAATATTCAGGGTGGAATCCGTGAAGTCCATGATACGTAGCGTCACATACATAGTTCCATAGCCAATTTATACCACCTGACGGCGTCTGCTGCTGCGACTGATTCGCAAGGATCTGCTGTATATGCGTTGCCATCTGATCTATTTTGACCAGCGCACGCTGTAATTCCTGAGATAGTTTCTGAACCTCTCCCCTTTCTATATTAAGCTGGTCCCTGAGGGCCCGAATCTCTTTCAATCCCGCTTCAACCTGCGCAGCGCTTTGCTTTTGTAACCGCTGAGAGTCGCGAAGCTCATCCTCTTTTTTCTGCAACGATCCGCTTAAATCGTTAACTTGCCGATTGAGTACAACAATCTGCTGCTTCAACGCTTCTTGCCTCTTCCGCTCTTCAAATATCTGATTCTCATGTCCTTGCGCTGCTTGGTGTCCCTCTATTTTGGATTGCTGTATCTGTTGTTGAAGCTCCCTCACGCGCTTCGCTAAAGCCGCTGTATTTTGACTCTCTGGGTCAATCGCCTGCGATTGGGGCGGAGTGCCCACTAGCCAACTTATGAAAGATGCCATGTTATACTCCTTGTCCCAAAGACCTGTGAAGATCCGTGAGAATCCGTTGTAAGCTCCCAATCGGAACTGCAGCCAGACTATCCTGCGGCACTGTCTTCTGCGCGATCTCTAGCCTGTTCATCGCCGTCTTCATCTGCTCGACCAATATCTGCCCCAGCCCTTCACCAGATCCATTCTTCTGCCCAGATTCTGTCTTCTTGATCGCCTTTTGTTGAGTTAACTGAACTTCAAAGTCCTTCGCCGCCTGCTGAGCTTGGGACAATTCGCTCTGTAAGCCTTTATTTTGCTCTAACACTTGATGCAACTGTTTGTTTAATGCACCCAACTGCTGCTTCGCATCTTCTAGTTGCTGTTTCAAACCCCGGTTTTCTCCGACCACTAGATCGCGATACTCCGCCACAGCCGTCTCGCTTTGCACCACATTTTTCTCCTGGAGAACCGCTTTGCTGCGCGCCTCTTCAGCCCGCGCGCACGCCTGACGGCACTGCTGATTTTCTTGGCGCAGCTGCGCGCACTCAGTTTGAATACGGTCGTAGTCCCCTTCTTTAAACTGAATATTGGCAATCTGCAGCGCCAACGCTTCGACAGTTCTCCGATTTTCCTGCTGACTCCACCCCTCTTTCAGCGACTGCCAGACTCCGCAAACGCGTAAGAATACGTTCTCTACTCTCGGCCCTAATGAGGGGTGGATCCACTCCAACACCCGGAAGGCCAGTAGCCCAAGCATCCCCCCAGTACTCTGAAGAGCCCCGCTGAGCCCGTTCCACACAGACGCAAGACCACCCCATATAGCCCTCCAAATACGAATGGCCAAATCTTTAAGCCGCTGCATCCACCCCTTAGTTTCTCTACCCCGAAGTTCAGAGGGCAAAGAAGACGCAACACTTGATGACTGAATACCTTGCACTTATACCTCCACTCTTTTTTTTCTTGACTAAGGATAGTAAATAATTCTTTTGTTTTTTGTAAAGAAAATTTTAATTTACGTCTATCCCAATATATGAGAGGCGCCCATACAGGTGTTAAAACTTATACTTAAAATAAACTAATTAATTTGGTATAATGAATATATTATGAGCATGCTATGATAATAGAAACGGTTTCTAACAATATAGAAAAAACAGTCCGGAGCTTCGAAGAGGTGTGCGACAACCGTCTTTTCTATAAAATCGGCATCCTCGTCCTCTCCGTCCTATTCCTCCCTCTAGGGATTTTTTTCGGTTATTGCTACTGCTCCCACCGGCAAACATGCATTAAGGAACTCACGACTGTCGTAAAAGACAATCCTTCAACGATCGATCGTAAAACAAAAGATCTGGCAGCTAGAACACTGTTAAAATATATGACTCCCAGCGATCTCTCTAAACAAGGGATTAACAAGGCCGATCTGCAACGGATCAAAGCTCGCAATCACGAGGAGGGGGTATGTACGTTTAATGAAGAGGAATTGCACGAAGCAATCCGAGACCATATTGTATTAGATAACGGACGGTTCAATGGGTTTACCCGTTGGATGAGACAAAGGACCCAGTTTCACTGGAGCAATAGTTCCATTCATAACCACCTCACTCGAAATATTGATCCAGAATACCGAGAGCATCATAATAAATATTTGCAATCGATAGGATTTACCCTATTAGACAACAATGGGAAGATCTTGACTCACCCTAACCTTGGGAATTGGGTTCTGAAGGGAGGAGCCGATTATGATCAGCTAGTGGGTCGAAACAGAAGCAATGCCATGAGAGTTGTCTATGCGGATCAAATGGGTAAAATCATCGATGAAGAGGGGCTGAATGTACTCAAAGTCCCCCAGAAAAAATTGATCCCCAGTGGAATGGATACAGGGACAGTTCACGATGATTTTTATGTGATCGCAGAAAAACTTGATCTACTCGACAAAGAGGAGACCCAGAGAGCTATAGAAAATCTGCCGGAGGCGGAACAACAGACTCTGGCGTGTCAACTGTGCCGCTTGATTGCGCTCAGCTCTTTTGAGGATTGTACTTTTGAAAATATGCGCATGGTTCGAGGGACGAATACAATCGCCGTCATCGACACAGAATCGCGCGATGGACCCTATTTTTACGAACCTGACGACAAGCCCCTTCCTTATCACGCCAAAAAACACCGATCTTCGGTTTTGATTGCGAAAAAAGGTCTCGAGAACTTGAATCATTGTTTAGATCATGCTTTTACAGCACAATCTGTGCGAAATATTTTTAGACAGGCCATTCAGGCAGAGATCGAGCGGTTCGATCAAAGGGGCGCCAAGGGAAACTCATCCCCTTCCACTACACGAAGTCTTTCAACCTCTGGGTCAAATCCTTCAACTCCTGCCACACCCGCTCGGGCATCCGGTTACGAAACAGAGTAAAATAGGCGGCGAGTTCTTCGGTCTCTTGCAGCCAGGCGACTGGGTCGATGGCGAAGAGGGGCGCGGGATCGACGTCAAGTCCGCTGAGATCGAGAGTCGTGGGTAGGTAGCCGATGGGGCTCTTCTCGGCGGGGGCGTTGTTCGAGGTCCGCTCGAAGATCCATTTGAGGATGCGGCAATTTTCACTGTATCCGGGCCAAAGATAGTTTCCACGGCTGTCTTTCCGAAACCAATTGACATAATAAATGCGGGGCAATTTGTCTGACCGTTTCCCCATATCGAGCCAGTGAGCGAAGTAGTCGCCCATATTGTAGCCGCAAAAAGGGAGCATAGCGAAGGGGTCGTGGCGGAGTTTGCCGATCTCGCCTTTGGCGGCAGCGGTCATTTCGGAGGAGACGCTGGCGCCAAGGAAGACTCCGTGCTGCCAGCTGAACGATTCATAGACGAGGGGGACGACGGAGTGCCGTCTCCCTCCAAAAATGAGGGCGGAGATGGGGACTCCTTTCGGATCGTCTGCTTTGGGGTCGTAGATGGGCGACTGACAGGCAGGGACAGTGAATCGGGAATTGGGGTGGGCGGCCGGTTTGCCCGATCGGGGATCCCAGATCTTCCCGAGCCAAGAGATGAGGCCAGGAGGCGGCGGCACGTCGATCCCTTCCCACCAAACATCCTGATCAGGAGTGAAGGCGACGTTGGTAAAGATCGTATTTCTGGCAATCGTCCGCATGGCATTGGGGTTGGTCTTCATCGAAGTGCCCGGAGCGACGCCAAAATAGCCGGCTTCTGGATTGATGGCATAGAGTCTGCCGTCAGCGCCCAGATGCATCCAGGCGATGTCATCGCCTACACACTCGACTTTCCAGCCGGGTAGAGTGGGAGTCAGCATGGCGAGATTGGTCTTGCCGCAGGCGCTGGGGAATGCGGCGGCGATGTATTTTTTTTCGCCCTGCGGACTGGTGAGTCCGAGGATCAGCATATGCTCGGCCAGCCACCCTTCATCTCTGCCGAGGACGCTTGCGATCCGGAGAGCCAAACATTTTTTTCCGAGAAGGGCGTTGCCGCCGTAGCCGCTCCCATAAGACCAGATCGACCGCTCTTCGGGGAAATGGGCGATCACCCTCTCCTTTGGGTTGCAGGGCCAGCGGAGATCTTTCTCCCCTTTCTTCAGCGGGACGCCAACCGAGTGGACGCCGGGGACAAAGTCCCCTTTTAGATGGACAAGAGCCGCTTTCCCCATGCGGGTCATCAGTTTCATGTTGAGGACGACGTAGGGCGAATCGGTGATCTCAAAGCCGATTTTGGCATGAGCCGAGCCGAGAGGACCCATGCAATACGGGACGACATACATCGTCCTCCCCTCCATACATCCCCCGAAGAGGGTGCGGAGTCGCGCGTGCATTGCGGCGGGATCGAGCCAATTGTTGGTAGGGCCGGCGTCCTCTTTTCGCTGCGAACAGATGAAAGTGCTCTCCTCGACGCGGGCCACATCATCGGGATCGGAATGGCACCAAAAACTGTCAGGCCGCCTGAGAGGAACCAGCGTCCCTCTAGCCACCATTTCCGCCGCAATGTCCCGATATTCTTCGTCGGAACCGTCGCAAAAATGGACGCGCCGAGGGCGGCAAAGAGCCTCCATCTCACCGATCCAAACTTGATACTCCATATTCAAAGCGATTTTTTCTTCTTGAATTTATCGAGGTATTCGAGAGCCTTGCCTGTACCCAGGCAAACGGCGAGGAGCGGATTGGGGGCGACGAAGACGGGAAGGCCGGTCTCTTTAATCAACGCCTTGTCGAGTCCTTTCATCAAAGCGCCGCCGCCGGCGAGAACCATCCCCCGCTCGACGAGATCGGCGGCCAGTTCCGGGGGACACTTTTCGAGGGTGAGCTTGACGCTTTCGATGATCTGCTGAATCGGCTCAGCCAAGCATTCGCGGATTTCGACCGAATTGATCCGTTTAGTAATGGGAAGTCCAGCGACCTGGTCTCTTCCGCGCACCTCCATCTCGAGTTCGTTATTGCCCAGCGGATAGGCGGAGCCGATGGTCATCTTGATCTCTTCCGCCGTTCGCGGTCCGATCATCAGATTATAGGTGCGGCGCATGTAATTCATGATGCAGTCGTCAAACTCATCGCCTGCGATCCGGAGCGAGCGGGATTCGACAATGCCCCCGAGCGAAATGATGGCGATTTCGGTGGTGCCGCCGCCGATGTCGATGATCATGTTGCCAGAGGGTTCATGGACAGGAAGATCGACGCCGATCGCAGCCGCCATGGGCTCTTCGATCAGGATCACCTCTTTGGCCCCTGCATGGAGGGCAGAGTCTTCGACAGCCCTTTTCTCAACGCCTGTAATCCCCGATGGGACAGCGATCAAAATCCGAGGGCGAAATAGGCTGCGGGCGGGGGTGACCCGCTTAAGGAGGGCTTTAATCATCCCCTCGGCGACTTCAAAGTCGGCAATCACGCCGTCTTTCATGGGGCGAACCGCGTGGATTTTACGGGGAGTTTTGCCAAGCATCGCCTTCGCCTTGTGGCCGACGGCGAGCACTTCATTGGTGAGAGAATCGACGGCGACGACCGATGGTTCGGCGAGGACGATCCCCTTGCCGCGCACATAGACGAGGGTATTGGCGGTCCCGAGGTCGATGCCGATATCGCTAGAAAAAATGCCAGATAAGTCGGTTGAACTTTTTGCTGCAGAGGCTACGAAGGCGTTTCAGGGTTAAGATCGCCCGATCAGCGGTTTTATTCATATTCTCATGTCTGCTAAAAGTTCTAAAACATCTTCCCAAGTCAATTTAGCGATTGCTTCATCATCGCAGCTTACCACTTTCTTGACCAATCCTTTTTTCCGCCGCTGCATGTCAACGATTTTCTCCTCAATTGTATTTAAGGTGATGAGTTTGTAGGAAGAGACCGAATTTTTCTGACCGATCCGGTGGACCCGGTCGGTGGCCTGGTTTTCGACGGCCGGGTTCCACCACATGTCATAATGGATGACCGTATCGGCTCCGACCAAATTCAACCCAGTGCCCCCCGCTTTGAGCGAGACGAGGAAAACAGGAATTTTTTGATTCTCGTTGAATTCCTTGACGATCTCGAGCCGATTTTTCGTGCTGCCGTCGAGATAGGAGAACGGGATGCCCCGCTGCTCGAAATCTTCCCGCATGATTTGAAGCATCCGTGTGTACTGGCTGAAGATGACTGTTTTGTGTTTGCTCTCGACGAGCGTCTGGAGGAGTTCGAGGAGCATATCGTACTTCGATGAATCGCCAAGTTCAGCCTTTTCTTTTGCAAAGATCGCCGGATGGCAGCAGATCTGTTTAAGCCGCGTAAGGGTGGCAAGGACGTGGATTTGCACCTTGTCGAAGCCATCCCGCTCGACCAGTTTGACGAGCTCGTCGCGCGCCGAAGCTGCGTATGATTTGTAAAGGGCCATTTGGACGTCCGAGAGCTGGCAGTGGTAGACGATCTCGGAGACCGGAGGGAGATCGTGGAGGACGTCGCTCTTCATGCGGCGCAAGATGAAGGGAGAGACTTTTTTCCGGAGGTACTCGATATTTTGGACGTGCTGATCGCCTGTCACACGGACATAATTTTCGACGAATTTGTCATAGGTACTCAAGAATCCGGGCATCAAAAAGTCCATCAGGCTCCAGAGTTCGTCGAGCGAATTTTCGATCGGGGTGCCAGTGAGGATAAGCCGGTGGGCCGCTTGGATCATTTTGACCGATTTGGCATTGCGGGTTCCCCGGTTTTTGATATGCTGCGCCTCATCTAAAATCGCATAAGAGAGCGGCATTTGGCTGTAGGTTTCAATATCTTTTTGCAAAAGAGTGTACGAAGTGATGATCACGTCGTACTCGCCCATTTTTGCGAGGAGTTTTTTTCGATGGCTCGGAATCCCGTCGATGACAATCGCTTTGAGTTTGGGGTTAAAGCGGTGGAGTTCTTCTTTCCAGTTGTAAAGGAGCGAGGTGGGGCAAACGATGAGCGATTTGGCCTCTTTATTTTTCATTTGGTTTTGGGTAATGGCGCAGATCGCCTGCACTGTTTTCCCAAGGCCCATGTCATCGGCTAAAATTCCGTTTAAGTACATGAGACGGAGCCGCTCAAGCCAATGGACCCCGTCCGCCTGATAGGGGCGCAGCTCTGCTTTAATCTCTTTGGGGACGCCCGATGGCGCAATCTGCGTCTGTCCGAGCATCTGGCTCCGGATTTCGAGCAGTTTCTCTGACATGGTAAATTCGACAGGCAGTCCGTCAAAGGCGTGCGGATCGATGGTGGCCAGGTTCCAAAGAGGTTTGAGCTCTTTGTGATCATCGAGCTTTTTAATCCCGATCTCATCGAAAAGCTGAACCAATTTTCCGATTTTATCGAGATCGAGAACGAGAATTTTCGAAAAACGAGACGTCGCCTCTTTGACCCGCTTTGCATCGAGTTCGAGATAGGCCCGTTTGGCGCTCAGGCACTCCCAAAGCAGTTCCAGCTTGACGCCGCGGAGCGAGCCGTTCACCTTCAGATCGATATCGTAATAGCCGGTCGTGTCGCTAGCCCCCAGCGTGAGCTTGAACGCAGTGGCGTCATAGATGAATTGATCCAGCAGGTTTTGAGGACATTCGAATTGAACCCTGTGCTGATTGCGAGGGATAACGCCCGTCATGAACTCGACGATTTTTTTCTCAGTCTTTGCGACATAGGCCCCTGTTTGGGGATTGAAGACGAAATCTTGAAAAAGCTCTTCGACGATCTGACGCTCTTCGACCAAATTGCGAGCCAAAATCCCCTGCTCCGTCGCAAACGTTTTGATGTGTTCATAAGTGAGCCTTGAGGCGATCGATGGGATCTCCTGGCCGTCGTATGAAAAGGCGAGAGCAGCGTCGAGTTCCCCATCGAGATAGGTCAACTGGCAGCGGACCCCCAATTTACCCGCAAACGGAAGCGTCACAAATCGATCGATGACGTCGAGATTCGTCACCTCCGCAAAACGTTTCAATTCGGGCAGCGCATTTTCGACGAACGTGCCGAACAGCGGCTCGGGAACCGTCATATCGCGGATCGTGTTTAAGTTCAAAAGATGAGTCCTTTTGATGTGCAATGGGAAGCGGTAGTAGGTGTCTTGATGGATCATCCCCGGCTGGGCGCACTCAAAGAGGATCACATCTTCCGTATTCAAGCAATGCTCTCCGACCACAAGTTTTGGCTTAAAGAGAATTTTGGCAGCTGGCGGATCGATGTATTCAAGTTGGAAGCGGAGAGTCACCGGATGCGGCGCGTAGCGGATCGGGCTCTCCAGCGTTCCCATGTAAAGGTATGGAAGGCAAGGGAGATCGTCATCGAGATCTTTGAAGCCCCTCGGCCCCGATTGACTCATCGCAATTTCATGAGTCCTGGCAAGGAGGAGTCCAAACACCTCTGGATCGATCTGCGCGATCCGGCTCGCCCGCTCGTTCTGCGAATTTTCGAGCATCCGAGAATGATCCATAATCAGCTGCAAAAGAGAGCCTCCAAGCGGATCGAAACTCCTAAGCGAAAAAAACAGACGGCGCCCCCCGACAAAAAGAGGCTCTTCATAGCGAACCGCCTCCAAAAACCCCTTGAGCTGCGAAATTTGAAGCGGCTTCGAGCGGAACGGAAGGCGAAGAGCCAACTGAAACTCCACTTTGGATTTTTTTTCACCCTGCAAAGATTGCGGATTAAAAATGACCGCAAGCTCCGCCTCAGCCAGCGACCCCTCCTGCTGCGGCAGGAAAAACGGCGAATGAGAGAGAACCTCAGAAGAACTGATATACTCTTGCAGCACCTGCTTCTGATAGCGGGCGTCTTGCTTGACCACCTCTTTGTTCTCCGCCTCCTTCACCGCCTCGATCAGCTCGAGTTTTTGATGCGCCTCCAACCCCTCGTCCTTCGCAAAGTCGGCCTCTTTCGAATACTCGATCAGGAGACTATCGATCTTTTCTTCGAGGAAAAAGATCAGCGCAGCCAAATGTTGGCAATCGTATCTACTCGGACAATCGCAATTCGTATGGACAGCTGTCGATTCAAAACGGTCCACCTCAATCTCGCTCTCATAAGTGCTCTCATAATTACTCAGCACTTTGCTGCTAAAACGGATCGTCTCGTTATCGAGCTTGATGATCTTCGCCTGCAAGATTTTGTTTTTTTCAAAAAGCTGCCGCCCCTCTTTCAAGATCGCTGAGGAAAAATCTTGTCTTAACTTACGAAAATTCAACATAGCTGTCTCAACCAGTTAGTCCGAATCCTTACATTTACAGAAATCGGAAAACCTGTGCAACCAAAAAATTTACGCGTGAGGGGAAAAGCGGAAATGTTTTTTCGCATTTTCGCAGACTCGGCGCTCCTCTTTTAGCGGAAGCGGCCATTTTCATACATTCATCACAAGATTGGGTCGAGCGAGGCAAAGCCAGATCGCCTCTCCTCCTCGCCCATAGCTACCGCTATGGGCGAGGAGGAGAGGCGATCTGGCGAAGCCGCAGTATAGTTTTGCAATGCTTTCAGATTGGACGATTGTCTTTTGAATCTTCAGGTTTGACAAAACCCTGTTTTTGCATGCATGCCTGTAACATGGCAGTTCGCTCACCGTCTGATAACTGTTTCCCGCAAAACGTTTCGAACTCTAGAAGCTTTGTTTGGAATTGAGCATAGAGTCTTTTTCCGTGGTCTTGATCCCCGACACGCCTGATGAATGGATGCTGGCCGCTATATATCTCTCGTAGTGCCTCTAGTCTTACATCAAGATCCCCAGAATCGAGTCTTGCATCAAAATCTGCAGGGAATGCGAATGGAGACGGTTCGATCAATAAGCTGGGATATTTGGAGGAGAGGCCAAAGAAATTTATCAAGAACATGTAGTTTGTTCTTGTCTGAGGGTGTTGTCCTTCGAATTTGAAAACCATACAAGGCTGAACTACATGGTTACGTTTATAAAATGTGGCTAGTCCCTCAGGAGGGATGATCGGTGAATTCACATTTGCAAAAGGTGCGCTCCCCTCCATTCGGTGTACGTTCCCATCAAAGCGGACTTCTTTTAGTATTTCTGGAATCGCTTCTTTTATACCTTTCAAAACAGATCCCATAAATATCTCGCGAATATCTTGTTGAGAATTTGCATTGACTGAAGTCGCGCTTAAGGCACTGTGTGTTGGTGTAATGGTATTCATATTTTTCCTTATTTAAATTTCTAAGAGGGGGCGTTTATAGCATGCTGGGTCATTTTTTTGCAATAAGCGGCATAAGCCAGCGCCATTTGAGGCTCCGTCTTCAATTCCCGCATCATCTGTAAAAATTCCAGAGGCTGTTCTTGCCTTCAGAATTTTTTAGCCATTTTTTTGTAAGCAATTGACAATGTGTTGTTTAGCAACTTCATTAACGGGCATCTTCCTATAACACTGGAGCGCTTGGGAAAAATTTCCCCGCGCATAAAACTTCCCGACTTGTGGCTGAAGATCGTCCATCATCGGCAAAAAGATGGCAGCGCATTCGGCCATCAACAGGCAATCTCTATTTAAAAAAAAATGGCTCTTGCCCAAAAACATCACTCTAATCTACAATCTCGACTTTTATGCGGGCGTAGCTCAGTGGTAGAGCATCACGTTGCCAACGTGAGGGTCGTGAGTTCGAGCCTCATCGCCCGCTATCATTAAAAAATCTCCCGGAGTACGCCAATGACCCAAGCCGCCGCAGATCTCGAATTGACCAGCAGTGCAGTACACATTCATGTCCGGCACAAGCCCGCTTGCCGGATCGAAATGGATGTAAAAACCAATGCCTCAATGGTCAAGACGGCCCGGAAAAATGCCCTCAAAGCGATCGGTAAAGAAGTCGCTATGCCCGGCTTTCGCAAAGGAAAAGCCCCCGAAGAGATGATCCTCAAAAAATTTCCTCATGAGGTGGAAAAACAGGTTCACAAAGAGGTCGCCGACCTCGCCTTCGTTGCCGCGCAGAAACTGGCCAACATCCCACTGCTCAACAACGACTCTCCCGTCTCATTCGATCTGAAAAGCAAGGCGATGGAAGAGGGGGCCGAGATCGTTTTTTCATTCGAAACTGAGCCGACGATCCCTTCAGTAGACCGTTCGAGCTTCGCCGCAAAACCGGTCGCGCGGGCCGAGGTGGGCGAAAAACAGATCGAGGAGGCGATTCGACAGATGCGCTTCTTCTATGCACGATGGACGCCTGTAGAAGATCGGGCCATCCAAAATGGCGATTTCATCATGATCGATCTCGACACGGTGAACGGCGAGCAGACGGAGAGAGTGTTCCACCACATCCGTTTCGAGGTCTCCAAAGAACGGATGGCCCATTGGATGCAAAAATTGGTCGAGGGGGCCAAGGCAGGCGATGTATTGGAGGGGATCAGCGAGGCGGATGAAACGGCGACGGAGGCCGAGAAGGCCGAGTTCAAGCCAAAAAATGTCCGGATTACAATATTAAAGGTAGAGCAGTCGGCGCTCCCTGAGTTGGATGATGCTTTTGCCAAGAAGGTGGGAGCTGAAACAATCGAGGAAATGAAAAAGTCGATCGAAGGGATCCTCAAACAACAGGTGGAAGCGAAGGCTTTGAGCGATCTGAGAGAACAGGTGAATGATTTTCTCATCGCAAATTACCCGTTTGACCTTCCCCAATCGCTCGTCGATACAGAAAAAAAACACCGCTTCGGCCAACTTGCGCAGGATCCAAAATTTAAGGCGGGCTGGGATAAAATGTCCCAAAAAGAAAGGCAAAATTTAAATGAGACAATCAGCGCCGAATCGGCCCAGGCTGTGAGGATCTTCTACCTATCGCGCCAAATCGTCCGCGACGCCCAAATCCCCGTGACGCACCAAGAGGTGCAAAACGAAGCTGTCGCTATGATCCAATCGCATGGCGGGAAAAATGTGGAAATCGATCAAATTCCGAAGGAGATCTATGCCCTGGCTCTCTCCAAAGTGATCCTCGCAAAAGCGCAAGATTATGTCTTAGAGGTCGTCCAACAATAACTTTTAGCCCACATGGCTCACACAGACGCGAGAAAAGGGGCTCAAGATGTTACGCCAGATGTTGCAAATCGCGAGGAAGCTAATAGGAAGAGTCGCTATTAGCGACGAGCGATTGGCGAAAGATGGCGTAACAAATTGAGCCGGTTTTCCGCGGATGTGTGAGAAATGCGGGTTAGCTTACGCTTGATCCTTTACTTTATTTATTGACAGTCCCTAAACTGGGGAAAAAGGGGATCGAACTATGTCTTTAACGCCTTATGTGATCGAAGATACGGGACGCGGCGAGCGTTCTATGGACATCTTTTCTCGCCTTCTCAAAGACCGGATTATTTTCATCGGCACCGAAATCAACGACCAGGTTGCGAACGTCGTCGTCGCACAGCTCCTCTTCCTAAAAATGGAAGATCCAAAAAAGGATGTCAATTTGTACATTAATTCTCCAGGAGGACAAATCACCGCGGGGCTGGCCATTCTCGACACGATGCTCTTTTTGGGCTGCGATATCAACACCTACTGCATCGGACAGGCCGTCTCAATGGCCGCGCTCCTGTTAGCAGCCGGCACCAAAGGCAAGCGGTTCGCTTTGCCGCATAGCCGGATCATGCTTCACCAACCCTACGGCGGAGTCATGGGCTCTTCAGAGGACATTGCACTACAGGCCAAAGAAATTCTCGAACTAAAAAAAATCACCTCGTCGCTCATGTCTCGCTTCACAGGCCAGCCCGTCGAAAAAATCATAGAAGACGCGGAGAGAGATTTCTACATGAATCCAGAAGCCGCATTAAAGTACAATATCGTCGACCATATTGCAAAACCTGCCCAGCTCAATCTATCTACAGATAAATCAAACCCATTACCCGCAAACGTATGACAAATAAAAAAAACACAAATGAAGTGGCCAGCTGCTCGTTTTGCGGGCGGACGGAAGATATCGTCGAAAAACTCATTTCAGGTCCTAACGCATACATTTGCGATAAATGCGTCGGCCTGTGTGTAGATATCGTCCAAAAAAAATCGGTCAACTACGAAATGAAACTCCTTAAACCCAAGGAAATTAAAGCCCATCTCGATGAATACATCATCGGCCAGGAATCGGCCAAAAAGACAATCGCCGTTGCGGTTTACAATCATTATAAGCGGATCCGCGCCATCGGGAAGCAATCGGAGATCGAGTACAGCAAATCGAACGTCATGTTGATCGGCCCTACTGGCTCGGGAAAAACGCTCATGGCCCGCACCCTCGCTCTGATTTTAGACGTCCCTTTCGCCATTTCAGATGCGACCACATTGACCGAGGCAGGTTATGTGGGAGAAGACGTCGAAAATATCATCCTCCGCTTGCTTCAAGCGGCCGATTACGATGTCGCCAAAGCAGAACATGGGATCATCTACGTCGACGAAATCGATAAAATCCGGAAAACAACCTCCAACGTCTCGATCACACGCGATGTGTCGGGAGAGGGCGTTCAACAGGCGCTCCTCAAAATCGTCGAAGGGACCGTAGCCAATGTGCCGCCGAAAGGGGGGAGAAAACACCCGAATCAAGAATACATCAGGGTCAATACGCAAAATATCCTCTTCATTGTCGGCGGCGCGTTCGTCCACCTCGACAAAATGATCGCCAAAAGACTCGGGAAAAGCACGATTGGTTTCGATGCGGCGACTAAACGGGCCATCGATACCCATGAGACGAATTACCTCCTTTCGAAAGTGGAACCTGAAGATTTGATCTCTTTTGGCATGATTCCCGAATTTGTCGGCAGATTCAACAGCATCGCCAATTGCAACGAACTCACTGTACAAGATTTGGTCGAAATTTTGGTCAGGCCGAAAAATGCGATCGTCAAACAATACGAGCATCTCTTTGCTGAAGAAAATGTGAAACTCGAATTCACACGAGAAGCGCTGGAAGCGATGGCGCTGAAGGCCAAAGAGACGGGAACAGGAGCGCGCGCTTTGCGAATGATCACGGAAAATATTTTGCGCGATCTGATGTTCGAAGTTCCTTCCGATCCTGGCATCAAAGAGATCGTAATCGAAAAAGAATCGATCACGGAAAATCGGCCGCCCCGAGTGATCCGCGATCGCTCCGCCTGATGATTTCCCAATATCCCTGTGTTCTCTGTGGCTGGAATTTTTTCACCACGGAGAACGAATATACACAAAGCACCTGAAGCGTCAGGAATTTGGCAAGCTGGACATTTCTTCCTTGTAAATTTTCTACCAAACAATCAATAATGGAGCGGAGGGTGCAATCCCATGCTTCGTGAACATTTAGAAAAACTCTGCAAAGAACTTGCGCTCAAGACACCCAAGCTAAACGAACAAAATGTGTTCCCTTTACGCTTAGGAGTTGAGTCGCTCGCGATCAGAGATCTCGATCCTGGCGTGGCACTGCACGCAAACATTTGCGAAACCCCGAAACAGAAAAAAGAAGAGCTATTCATCTATCTGATGCGAGCCAATTTACTCGGTCAAGGGACCGGCGGCTGCCGGATCGGACTCAATGCCGGAGAGAATTTCTTGACTCTCTCTTGGGGATTGCCGTATGAATTGAGCTATCAATCGTTTCGAGAAACGATCGAGGATTTCGTCAACTATACGATTTATTGGCGAGAAGAAATTGTAAAATTTGAGAATGAAGAACGTGTATATTAAGCGAAGGTTTTTTAGATGCCAGCGCATCTGATTGCAGAAGAAGGACCTCATCAGGGTCTGATCTTAAATCTAGAGGAAGGAGCCGAATGGATCATCGGGCGTGATCCAGATACGTGCGATTTGGTGCTCGAAGACAGCACCGTTTCCCGCAAGCATGCGCGTCTCAATAAAACGCCAGAAGGCGTCTACCTAAAAAATTTAAGCCGGGTCAATCCGACGCTCGTCAATGAAGAAGAACAGACCGAACCGCTCCTTTTAAAAGAAGGCGATCAGATTCAGGTCGGCAACACTCTCTTCCTTTATTCTGAAGGGGCCATCCCCAATATGGAGATAAGCCCCTCAAAACCGGAAAAAAAGAAGAAAAAAGGGGGTTACGACGACATTTTCGGCGATATCGAGACCGAGCCGCAAGAAGAACCCCCCTCTGAATCCCCCGAACAGGCCCCTTCCGAGGCCATGGCTCCGCCTGAAGAGCCTCGGATCCCCCCTGCCCCGCCTAAGCCGGAAATGACCGCTTACGACACCATCTTCGAGGATACGGGCGGAGAGGAGGATCTCCCCTTTAACCTGATCTCAGAGGCCCCTCTCCTGCTCAAAGTCATTGCAGGTCCCAATGCGGGGGCCGAGATCGGTATCGACAAAGGACGCGTCTATACGATTGGGAAAGACCCCAACTCATGCGATATTGTCTTTCAAGATTTGAGCGTCTCGCGCAACCACGCCCGCCTGGGAGTGAATGCCGACGGGATCATCGATATAGAGGATTTAGGATCGAAAAACGGAATCGCGGTCAACGGATCGATCATCACGGAAAGGAGGGCGATCACTCCGCAAGATTTAGTCGCCCTTGGCACAACGATCTTCATGATCGTCGATCGGGAAGCGCCGCAAGAGACGATCTATTCCCCCATGATCCCTTCCTACGAAGCTCCGAAAATCGCTGAACCGGCCCCAGTCGAGGAGCCGCTCGAAATCAAAGAAGAGAAAGACTGGAAAAAAGAGCCGATCCCAACGAAATATTTGATCATTGGGGGCGCTGCAGCCGCTATTTTCCTCATCATGTTTTTGAGTTTCTTCTCTCTCTTTAAACCCAACAGAATAGAAATCGTTCAAAAAGAGCCCGTTTCTGAGATTAAAGAGGCGCTTGGCAAATTCACCGACGTCCAATTTTCTTATAATCCAGGGAGCGGCAAATTATTTATCGTCGGCCATGTATTGACGAATGTCGATTACCAAGAGATGAACTACCGGTTGGGACAGATCCACTTTATCTCATCGGTCGAGGACAATGTCGTCATCGATGAGGGCGTTTGGAAAATGATGAACGACGTACTCTCCGACAACCCAGCCTGGCGCGGCGTGAGCATCCACTCCCCTTTGGCTGGAAAATTCGTCGCCGCCGGGTACATCCCAACCATCGATGAAGCCGCAAAATTATCCGACTACCTCACCGTCAATTTCCCCTATCTGGATCGATTGGAAAATAATGTCGCGATTGAGCAGAATCTCAATACCCAGCTCCAAGCGCTTATCGGGGCGGGAAATTTGGGAGCCATCACGTTTCAATTGTCGAACGGGAACGTGATTCTCTCTGGAATGTACAATGAGGAGATGGAGTCGGAATACCAAAAAATGATCAAGGAGATCAATGCGGTAAAAGGGGTTGCTTCGGTAAAAAATTACGCCGTGGCCGCCCACCCCAACAAAACTGGCATCGACCTCTCTGACCAATACAAAGTCACCGGAACTTCTACGTTCGATGGACGGGGATTTAGCGTTGTGATCGATGGGATCATTTATACTGTAGGCGACCCAGTAGACGGAAGGAAGATCACTTCTATCGAGCCAAATACGATTTTACTTGAAAAAGATGGATTAAAATATAAAATCGACTACACCCTTTAAAGGGAAGGAGATGTCTTATGTTCGGTTTAGAAAAGAAACCCGGTGAAAAATTTGCCTTCGATCTGGAAAAAGAGATCAAAGCGAGACCGACCCGCGGCAAAGAAATTTTGGATATGGTTGAAAAACGGATCCATGAACTAAAAAAGCACCTGCGCGAGGGGGCTAATGAAAAGGACTTTGATCAACTCGGGATCCTTTTACACGGCTACGCCGCGCTGCAAAAAGTCTTACGAAAAGTGAAATAGGAGCAAACTAATGACTAGCCTACCGGGGATTACGATCTCGTTCCATTCCTTGATTTCCGCATATAAGCGGTTGCAAGACGCCCTTGTGAAATCAGTGCGAAGCCTCGCGAGTAAAATGAGCCAAGCGACGCCAGGATCGTTTATCTTGCTCCAATTTCAAATGAGCCAGGTGACGCAAATGGGCGAATCGATCTCCAACTTGATTTCCCAGGTCAACACAGTGATCAGCCACGCGATCCAAAACCAAAAAACGCAGTAGGGATAAATTATGGCAACAAAAAAATACAAAGACGATTTTATCCTCTTGGCAGAGGCCGGTTTTATTGCGGTCAATCAAGCGGACGAAGATGCGGCCCTCAAACTGTTCAGGGCTGCCGAGCTCCTCGATCCGAAAAACGTCCTTCCAAAAATCGGTTTTGGCTATCTCCATCTCCATAAACTGGAGCTGAAGCAAGCGGTGAAGAATTTTGAAGAGGTTCTTGAGATCGATCCACAGAATGACATGGCAAAAGCGTTCATGGGACTCTGCTTGAGCATGATGCCGAATTCGATTGATAAAGGGGAAAAAATCTTGGAACAAACGGTGAAATCGAAAGACCAAGACATCAAAAATATGTCCCATGCCGCGATCGATTTTGTGGAGAAGTTCATCAAAAAAACTCCTGGGCCTGCAAGCAAAGGTAAATAATGACCGACAAGAGTCCTGACCGGATCACTCCCGGCAAATCCACCGAACCGCTCAGTCAGTCGATCCCATCGGGAAAGACGCCGAGCGGTTTTGATACTTACATGCAAGGAACCGGTACGCCTAAGACCCCCATGGGGAGCGCGGCGCCCCCCGCTGGACTCACCCCTATGGACGCCTCTCGCGGCCCTTCGATCTCGGCCAGCGGCCTCTCCTTTAACACGCTCCTTGCCCAAGCCAATCAAACTCAAGATTCTCTGGGAACCGTCGAACAGCAGCTCGGCAATCAGAACCTCAAGTTAAAACGGTCGCAAAGCCATCTCGTCAAACAAAAACTGGGCGACGCGAATAGTTACATCCGGACAGCCGGATCGAAGCTAGGACTCGAACTTCCCGAAGGGAAACTCCCCCCTGGAGTCTCTGGCGTCAGCCGATTTATCGCTATGATCAACGATGGACAAGATCAACTCGCCCAGGTCCAAGAGATGCTCAAAAAGCTCTCTGCTAGCGGAGATAGCATCAGTCCCGGCGACATGATGTCGATCCAGGTCAAAATGGGACTTGCGCAGCAGGAGATCTCTTACACCTCAACCCTTCTCGGCAAGGTGATCCAATCCATTACCCAACTGATGAATACCCAGTTATGATGGAACAGCCCCCCTCGTTCGACAAGCTCCTCAACCACCTCGAAGAGGTCGAGTTGACCACCGTCCATGGACGGATCACCGAGGTGATTGGGATGCTCATTCGGGCCGTCGTCCCCCAAGTCAAAATGGGCGAGGTGTGTCTCATTAAACGGGAAGGGGAACCCCTCGCCGCTGAAGTCGTCGGCTTCACAAGAGATGAGGTCCTCCTCTCTCCGCTCGGCGACATGAAAGGGATCGGCCCCTCCTCGGAAGTGATTCCGATGCGGATGCCCATGCACATCAAAGTGGGGCCCAATCTCTTGGGGAGAGTCCTCAACGGCCTCGGACAGCCCCTCGATGAAGACACGAAAGGCCCTTTGCTCGTCAACGAGTCCTACCCGGTCGTGAACCAACCCCCCGATCCCCTCAAGCGGAGCCTCGTCAACAAGCCGATCTCGGTCGGCGTCCGCTGCATTGACGGGGTTCTCACATGCGGCAAAGGTCAGCGGGTCGGCATCTTTGCCGCTGCCGGCGTCGGGAAATCGACCCTTCTCGGGATGATCGCCCGGAATGCAGTCGCCGACGTCAACGTCATTTCGCTCATCGGCGAGAGGGGAAGGGAACTGCGCGAATTTTTGATCAACGATCTCGGCGAAGAGGGGATGAAGCGCTCCGTCATCATTGTCTCCACCTCAGACCAAGCCGCCCAAATGCGGATCAACGCCGCCTACGTCGGAACCGCGATTGCCGAATATTTCCGCGACCAGGGCAAGTCGGTCATCTTAATGATGGACTCGGTCACCCGTTTTGCGAGGGCGCTGAGGGAAATCGGCCTTGCCGCCGGGGAGCCGCCCGCCCGCGCCGGCTACACCCCTTCCGTCTTTGCCATCCTCCCCCGCCTGCTCGAGCGCTCCGGCAATTCAGACAAAGGGTCGATCACCGCCTTCTACACCATCCTCGTCGCAGGGGACGATCTCAATGAACCGGTCGCTGACGAAGTCCGCTCCATTCTTGACGGGCACATCATTTTATCGACCGATCTCGCCCGCCAATATCACTACCCTGCCATCGACGTCCTCGCCTCAGTCAGCCGGGTCCTCAGCCAAATTGTGGATAGACAACATTTAGAACTCATTGGAAAATTGCGCGAAGTGCTTGCCAATTATAAGAAAAACGAACTCCTCATCCGGATCGGCGAATACAAGCCCGGCTCAGACAAAAATGCCGACTTCGCCCTCAAATACATCGACAAAGTGAACCGCTTCCTCAAACAGCAGGTCGAAGAGAAGGTCTCTGGAGAAGAGACCGTCCGTCAGCTCAAAGCGCTATTTGCCTAAGGGTTCTGGTTTATCTGAAAAGAAACTAACAGCCTTTTTCATCTTGTCGAGGTAAGAGGAATCATCCGGTTTTTGAGGAAGAACGATTTGCGAGGCGAGTTTATTGCGCAAATCTAGTTCAGCAAGACGGCAGCAATAGGAATAACCTGCTGCGACCCCTGCGATGGCTAGCATCGCCCCTAGGATCACAGTCCCCCCCATCATCACCCCAGCCAAAGAGATCATCGCCAAAACGACGCTCGCCACAGCGATAAAGCTGCTGAGATGCTCTTTTGTTTTGATGTATTCCAGTTGATGCTTCACCTCTGTATGATCCACTTGATGAGTAGGATGTTTACTCACAAAATCTAACATCGGACTAACAAAAGAACCCATATATCACCCATGATTAATTAATTCCGAGTCTATTATATGGAATAAATGGATTAGTTTCTACAGAAAACGATTGTTTATATAGTAGCAAATATTTTATAGTTTAAATAAAGAAAAGACCGTGAAAACACGGTCTTTTCAATTGATACTCAATCATCAATTAGATGCCGTAGGCATTGGCATTCTGTTGTTGGTGCGGCAATTGCAACAATGCGATGCCATTTTGGCGCTTGTTGTGTTGGTCAATAACATTATTCATTGCGTAAAGTTTTGCGCCTCTAAATGCAGCCTCAGAATCTGGGGCAATTTTCTTTTTCTCATTAACTTTCATCAACAAATTTATAGCTTGGTAAGCGACAAATACGCCAACGCCAATAGCAGCGATTCCACATCCAATGACGCCCCCAGCGCCTACGATGCCTGTTGCAAGGAGAGTTCCCACAATAGCAAGCACTCCTAGCGCTCCAAATAATGCGATAGCTATCTGCGTTGTTTTTGCCGCATGATCGTTGACTAGCTGAACATGATTTACCTTAGTAACCGTATCTATAATTTTAGATGCTTGCTTTTCATTTGCTAACTGCAACGAAGGTTTAGCAAAAATAGCACTCCCTCTAATTTCAGGCATATTCATAATTATATCTCCATGTTTTTTTATGATCATATTAAAAACTACGCCATGATTATAACTAAATTCGTAATTACAGAATACTAAAATAAACATTCTAAATGCACTTAAATAATTACCTTACACAATGCACGCGACAACTAAATTTATATATTCACTAAAAACAAATTAAATATTTATACCGCCCTCAATCTTCCCATTTGCCAGCAATCACTTAGGTCAGGTAAAGTTTAATTTAGAGCAGTCTCCTAGGGAGTCCCATGAACAGGCCGTTGACCTATCCTCTTGAGCAGTTAATGTCGATTAAAAAAAATCGTTTTGACCAAGCGGTCAAGACGTTGGAAAAGAAAAAGGAAATTCTTGAAAAAGCATATGAAAAACTTTACGACCTCACTCAGGACAGGAACAAGACATTAGAGCATAAAAAGGCGAAGCTAGCCCAATTGAGGGGGGCTTTGGATGAAGGGACCACTACCGACAAGATCCAACAGATGAAAGGATATTTGAAAATCGTCGATGAAAAGCTGGCCGAGAAAGAAAAAAAGGTGGCCGAACAGCAGAAGCAAGTCGATTTGGCTCAGAAGCAAGTGGATCTGGCCACAGATGAACTCTTCCAAAGAAAGAAGGATCTAGAGAAACTAGAGATGCACAAGCTAGAATGGGAAAAGGAACTCCGCTATTGGACTGAGCAGAAAGAGGCGGTAGAACACGACGAGCAGGGCGCTGCCGCCCATTCGCTGCGCAAAAGAGAATCTGAAACAAGAAAAAAAGAGCGAGAATCATGAGCAGCACAGAGCCCCCATCCAGGAATGCCCCGAGAAATCAACCTCAAGACACGAAATCGGCCCGCGATGAACTTTCGAGCAAGGGCAAAGTGGAGAAAGTGCGGGAAATCGATCCAGACGAACAGGCCCGAAAAAAACGTTTTCTCAAGTATTACAAAGACGAAGAGACGCAAGACAACTATGCAGAAGCGGCCAACCGCGTGACTCCGTTCGATCTCCTTTCGGGGAAGCCGGCTGCCACAGTAGGGAATGGAGAGGGCCCTGTCTCGGGTGCGGAGGATGCGATCGTAGCGAGTCCCAGCTACACCCCTCCGCCGAACGTCCAATCGGTTCAAGGGCCGGCTGAGGGAGAATGGATGGAAAACCCCTTGCCCCAGTCGAGCGCCTTTTGGAACGAGAACTCCCTCCCCGACCAACCGGCGCATCCGGCCAACTTCCAAGAGACGCCTGGATTGACGGCCAAACTTGAGCCGGAAGCGAAAGGGGCCGCTCAGCCGCTCTCCGCTGCCAAGGCTGACGCTAAACAGAACCCTAAACAGGGCGCTCAGCAAGGCGGCGCCGGAGGGGGCGGCGGGGCCAAGCTATCTGCTCCCAAAACGGAGAAGCCCGAGGGCAAAGAGCGGAGCCCTTCTCTATTTGGCGCTCCAGGCAAGCCTGTCGTCCCGAACGGATCGACGACGACCAAAAGTACGGCTCCCCCTCCGTCCTCTCCACCTAAAGCCGCAGCCCAACAGCCGCAGCTCCCCTCCCCATTTGAACCTCCGTTAAGCGCTCCTCTAACGCGTCTGGTGGAAAAAGGGGAGGCGGGCTATGTAGCCAAAACAGAAAAAAAACCAGAAGGAGAAGAGTATTCCATCCTCCCTCCTCCAGGGCTGCTCCCCGTTCAACCTCAGGAACGGGAGCCAGGAGCCGGCGGCGATGAGAAAAAAGATCGAAAAACGGCGTCTATCGAACCCCCTTCTCTCCCCGCGCTCCCAACGAATATCCAGCCAGCCGCCGCCGCCGCAGTGAGTCAGGCGGCCCCCTACATTGCCCCCTCTACCTCCCTCCTCTTTTACCAGATGGTGGGAACAATGTATGTGATGGCGGGCCCGCAAGGGGTCAACCGGACGGAAATCGTCCTGAACAACCCCGCATATGCCTCCTCGAGATTTTATGGCTCGACGATTACGATTGAAAAATATGCGACAGCCCCCGATTCTTTTAATATCCGACTGACCGGCTCCCAACAGGCCGTCGCGAGCTTTAAAGAAAATATTCCGAGCTTGATGAGCGCCTTTGAAAACGGGAATTTTTCTTTTAAAGTCCATCGCCTCGATGTCGAGTACACGATGGAAAGGCCCGTCTTCCGCCGCAAAGAGAAGGGGGAAGATAAAGGGGAAGCCGGAGGCGGCGATTTAGGAGAAAGGAGAAAATAAATGACGGCTCCGCTAGCATGGGTTAGACGCGTCGCGTCGGAATTGCCAGATTTCAATACGATCCCTCTCTTCGGGAACGCCCCCCCTTTTGATTGGGTTCGCTTTGCCTCCTCGCTCGCCGCCCAATTCGGATTGCCGCGGTTTGCAGTCAACGCCAAAGGTCAACAGTGGCGCGAAGGATCGGAACTAAAACAAGGACTCGGATCTCAAGTCCGTCTTCTTCCGGTCACGCTCTCCCCGCTCGGAACCGTCTACTGGATGATGGCAGAGGCAGATGTACTCAAGCTTGTTTCATGGATCATGAAACCATCGAGCAAAAGCCGCACTCCCATTTCAGAAATTTTGCAGGAGGGGTTTTACCGTTATTTAGCGCTAGAGGCTCTCCATTCCATTCAAGGAACGGAGCCGTTTACCAACCTCACCCTGCAGCTTGCTGAAGAGGAAGATCTTCAGATGAGTAAAGCTTTTTGTATCGATGTGGAGATCCAATTTGACCAGAAAAGTTGCTGGGCAAGACTGGCCCTTCCAGTCGAATTTCGGGCGAATTGGATCCAGCATTTTTCGGCCATGGCCTCCGAATATTTTCCCACGGAGCTTTCCCGTAAAATCGAAATCGATCTCAGCGTGAAGATAGGCTCGGTTCTTCTTCGCAGAGAAGAATGGGAAGCGATTCAACCTGGCGATTTTATCCTTTTGGATCAGGGAAGCTACGACGCCCAAAAAAGGAGCGGCGCATCCCTTTTAATGCTCCGCTCAACCCCCCTTTTCAACGTCAAAATTGAGCGCGATCGGTTAGCATTGACCGATTACGCTTTTCACTACGAGGACACTATGGAACCAGAAAAAAAGACCGGAGATGCGTCTCAAGAAGAGGAGGTCGTGGCCCTGAAAGAGCTCCCCCTCTCTATCACAGTCGAGATCGCCCGCCTGAAAATGACGCTCGATCAGCTCATGCATCTCACTCCAGGCAACACTCTCGATCTCCCTATCCATCCCGACCAAGGAGTCTCTTTGACGATGAACGGCCAGAAAATAGGGCGAGCCGAATTGGTCTACTTAGGAGAACAGCTCGGCATCCGCATCCTTGAAATATGAGGATCAAAAAATTCTGTGGGTGGATTTTTATCTGAGAACGGCTATACTGAGCGCGGTTCTCTGTGAGAGGCAAGCCTTGCAATAATATGCGAGCTAATTTACGATTCAAAAGAGGTCGACTACTCTAAATGTCCGCGATGCGCATTAGTCTCGTTCTTTTTCTTCTGATCAGTCCGCTTTTTTCCGATGAGGAAATTGTGAGAGCGGAGCCTCTTGTTCTAGCTGCAGACGCAAAAGCGTCCAAACAGCAAGACGGCTACACGATCAATTACAACACTGTATCTTTGATCGAGTACATCCGTTTCGCAAGCAAAATTTGCAAAGTAAATTTTATCTATCAAGAAGAAGATCTCAATTTTACCGTCACCGTAGTCTCCGATGAGCCAGCCACCGCAGCCAATGTGATGGCGACGCTGATTCAGGTGCTGCGGGTTCACGGCCTCATGCTTCTAGAACAGGGCAACAATTTGGTCATTCACAAATCGGCCGATGTGAAACAAATGGCAACGCTCGTCACTGAAGAATCCCCAAACGGAACCGCGCCGATCGTCACCCGGATCTTCCGCGTCAAAAACACGAAGCCCGCATCGATCGCCGCAATCATTCAGCCCATGATTTCTTCGTCCGCGATTTTAGAGGTGTCGAGTGAAACGAAACAAATTATTATTACCGACGTCACCGCGAACGTCGATAAAATTGCGGCTCTCATCGAAAATCTAGACTCTCCGCATACGCTCCTGGTCATTAAAAACTATCAGGCGGCCAATAATTCTCCCGAATTTTTGACCAGCCTGGCCAGTCAAATCATGACCCCGATCGCCCAGGGCAATCCATTCATTTTGGTTCCGCAAGATTTGGCAGGTGAAATCTTCATCGTCTCGACTCCCGAACTGGCCGACAAGGCGCTGAGCGTCTTTGCCAGCTTGGACAGCACGCCGAAAGTGAAGATGGTCAAAGCGCGGCAAGAGGACGTTTTTGTCTATAAAGTGCTCCACAGGCCGGGCGATAAGGTGCTGGCAGATCTCGAAAATATTGCGACCAATCTCAAGGCCTCCGGCTCTGCAGACGCCGATCTGATCCAAATGATCGAAACTGCAAAATGGAGTCCCGACACCAATTCCATCGTTTTCATCGGATCGAGCGGCTCGATCGACAAAACCAAAGGGTTCCTGAGTTCTCTCGACCTTCCTCCCGAAGGGGTCGCTATCGCGGAGAAACAATCTTTCTTTATTTATAAGCCCCAATATAAAACCGCCGAAGAAATCAGAAAATCCATTCTCGAAATGGCCTCTAATTTACAAGGGGCCAAAGGGGTGAGCCAGGGACTGATCGATACGATTTTGAATTGCAAAGTCAACTCGTCGACCCATACGATCTCTTTTTCAGGCGAAGAGGGGACCTTTCCCCGAATCAAAGAACTTCTAGCGACGATCGACACAGCTCCCCTCAAATCGAGTAGAGGGGTGATCCCTGCAAGCACTCAGTTCTATATCTACAAACCGGTCTACCTCAGCGGAGAGGCGCTCTACGCCTCACTCAAAGAATTAGAAGGAGAGCTCAAATCCGATCAATTGGCCGACCCAGCGCTTCTGAATGCACTAGGGACAATGAAATGGGTCAAATCGACCCGCTCCCTCCTTTTCACAGGCGATCCCGATTCGCTCAAAAGAATTGAAGGGTTGGTCGCCACTGTCGACGTTCCAACAAAGAGTGAAATCAGCACGTTCTTCCAATACCAGCCAAAATATGCCAATGAGCTGAAAACAGAAAATTACCTCCGCCAAATCATTCAGAATTTAAGCAAAAAAGGGGGATCCCCTTCGCTCATCAATACGCTTAAATCGTATAAATGGATCCCCGAGTCCAAAAGCTTCATGTTCTACGGCTCTCAGGAAAATTTAAATCAGGTTCAAATGCTCCTTGAGACCTTCGATACTCCTGGCTCCGCCTCGCAGTCGACTGGATATTTCATTTACAAAGTGCAAAATACCACCGGCGATCTCATAGAAGAAGATCTCGACCTCATAGCGAAAAATATGAAAGCCTCGGGCATTCAAGAGAGCGGCCTCATCGATTTGATCGAAAAAATCAAATACGTCAAACCGACCAATTCCCTCCTTTTAACCGGCGATGCGCAATCCCTAGAAGAGGCCAAACAACTCGTCGCTCAGTACGATTATCCCCGGCTGCCTGCAGCCCCTTCATCCAGTCATTTTTTCATTTACAAACCCATCCATCTTCCAGCGGCCCAACTCGACAAGGCGATCAAGGATCTCAGCGCAAACTTGGAAAGCGCAGGGCTTGCCGATCCCCGTCTCATCAAGACGATCGAAACCTCGAAATATGTCTCATCGACAAACACCTTTATTTTCACCGGCACCCCCGAGAGCCTGCAGAAAGTGCAAGACCTACTCAAAGACGTCGATATCCCTCCTGCAACCCACGCCCCCATTCAACACGTCGGGAAAACCACCTTCCTCCTCTATAAGCTAAAAAATGCGAGCGGCGTTCAAATTGTCAGCTCCATTAAAAATATGACCGCCGAGTTAAAAAAGTCGGGAACCGCCGATAAGGACTTTGTTGCCGCTCTCAGCACCATTAAGTACGTCAAAGAGACGAATTCCCTCTTTTTCACGGGAACCGAAGAATCGCTCACGAAAGTGCAGGGACTCGTCGAACAATTCGACGTCACAGGCCTCGCTGGAAAACAAGAGCCCCCCCCGACGACGCCCACAGCCGGCAGCTTTTACGCCTATAAACCCCAATATGTGGCAGGGCCTGAACTCGAATCGCTCTTGCAACATTTTGCCGAAAATTTAAAGAGCAGCGGACTTGCGGACGCCGAACTATTTAAGACGATCGCCTCGATGCGCTGGTCAGATAAGACCCAAACCCTTGTTTTCACCGGAACTCCCAAATCGCTCGATCAAATCAAAGAGATGGTCAAAGAATTCGACGTCTCTTCCAACGCCCTGGGGACAATGGGAGGCCAAAAAGAGACCTCCATCCAGGCGATCGACAACACGAGCTTTCTCGTCTACAAGCTCCAGTTTCACAAAGGCGACGAGATCCAAAACGCCCTCCGGCAAATCGCAAGGGATCTGACCTTAAGCAACGCCCCCGTCAATCAGGGCCTCCTCAATTCGATCAATTCCATCCAATGGCTGGAAGTCACCAATTCGATCCTATGTTCCGGCGACCAAGACACCCTCACCCGCCTCCGCGAGTTGATCAAAAACCTCGACGTCCCCTTAAAACAAGTATTCATCGAAATGCTTGTGATCGAAACGACCCTAAGCAACGCCTTGAATTTTGGCCTCGAATGGGGAGCCAACTATAAATACCGGGACAAATTCGGCGCCAGCTCTTATAACTCTCAGCCGATCACCTCAGGCAACACCCCAAGTCAATTTCTCACCAACTTCGAGAATTTAACGCCTCCGTCCCCGCCGACCCCTTACGGCGCCCAAATCCCCATCTCCTCCGGTTTTGATCTCGGCGTCATTGGCGAAGTGATCCGCCATAATGGAGACACCTTCCTCACCCTCGGCTCGCTCATGTCCGCCCTTCAGACCGACACTGAGGCGAGCATCATCATGACGCCCAAAATCCTCACTCAGGACGGCCACACCTCGACCCTCTTTGACGGGAGGAACATCCCCTTTGTCGGCTCCTTTGTACAAAACAACAGCCAAACAACCGTCAACACCTCCAACATTGAATACCGGGACATCGGCCTCAGCCTCACCGTCACCCCCGTCCTCGGCAATTCAGACATCGTCACTCTCGATATCAATCTCGACCGGAGCCAAACTCTTGGCGACGTTACGGGCGCCGCGCTCAATTTCAATGCAGGCTCTGCTCAAGGGATCACCACGAGCAAAACGACCATGCAGACCACAGTCCACGTACCGGACAACAATTTTCTCATCCTCAGCGGCATGGTCAATAATTCCAATGCGAAAACCAAATCTGGCATCCCATGTCTTGGAGGACTCCCCCTCATTGGCGCCGCCTTTTCGCAAAACGGCGATACGGTGGTGAACTCCAATATTGTGATTTTTATCCGCCCCCACATCATTAATTCTGTCGATGAAATGCGAAGCCTCACCACGAAAGAGGAGGACTATTTCCGAGATCAATCTGGAACTCCTTATCTTCAAAAGAACTTCGACGAATCGATGGAGCTGATCAAAACCATCGATGACGAATAGACTCCTCCCCCTCTTTTTCCTCCTATTCGCCGCCTGCTACCGCGTTCCCGACCGGATTGAGCCTCGCGTCTCTTACCAGTTGCAAGATCAATATTTTCAGCATCTAACCGGAGCCTTCCCCCCCTTAACTCCCGAAGAGCGGGCCTCCGACTGGGGCAAGGAGTACCTCATCGCCCGGACCTTTGCTGCTGAACTCGACCTGTATCGGGCCGTTTCCACCTTCAAACGGGCCGAAATCCTCATTGAAGGGAGAAAAGAGCGAAAAGTCGAAATCGAGTACGACATTCTCCTCTGTTTTTTTCTCGGCAAAAAATACACCGACGCCATCTCAGCCTTTGAGAGGAGCGATCTAGCCCATGTAGACAAGACCTTCCCCGCCTACCACGATCTCCTCCTCGTCCTCTATGAATCGTACCGTGAAGTGGGCGATCCGGAAAAACAGGCCAAGATCCTCGAATTGATCGAGAAGACCTTTCCCGACGCCAGCGAAGAGCTCAAAGTCTCTCTCGCCATCCGAGGGGGCGATCTGAGCAAGATCCGAGAATTTGCCTGCGGCTTCCAGAGCCCCTCCTACCTGGACAATATGCTGGGCAGCTATCAGCAACAGAAGAAATCTGTTGCCGCTGCGCAGGCGCTGAACGCCCTCTTTCCGGGCGCCGGATACCTCTACATCGGCCAGAGGAAATCGGCCCTCACCGCCTTCCTCCTCAATGGCCTCTTTATCGCCGCCGCCACTGAATTTTTTCTCCACAACCACCTCGCCGCCGGCATCATCACAACCGGCTTTGAAGTCGGCTGGTATTTTGGCGGCATTTATGGCGCTGGCGAAGAGGCCAAATACTACAACGAGCGGATCTATGAACGGTCCGCTGCAGTGATATTGAACGAACATAAACTTTTTCCCATACTGATGCTCGACCATGCTTTTTAATCTTTTGCTATCTGCCGCGCTCGTTGCCCACGCTGGATATTTTGAACCTTGGGGTCAAGACAGCGATCTAAAAGCCCCTTCCCCTCCCCCCAAAACAGAAGAACTTTCGATAGCCACCCGCATTGCTGACGCCGTCATCCATTTTCATCAGACCGTGATCTCGCCCGTCGACGGACCCCGAAGCCATTATCGCCCCAGCTCATCCCAATACATGCAGCAAGCGATGCACAACTACGGGTTTTTAAAAGGATTCATTATGGGATGCGACCGGCTGCTGCGGGAAAACGATGAGGAGTGGGTTTATCGGACTATCCAGATCGACGGGAAGTTTTTTAAGTATGACCCCGCAAAGATCAACAAGTATGAATAACGGATTGGAACATTATGAAAAAAAAATCGCTCGGCAAATATAGCTATTACTCACTTCCAGATCTTTTGGGCTCCCACTCCCGCCTGCCCGTTTCCATCCGGATCATTCTCGAATCGCTGATGCGCAATTGCGATGGAAAAAGGGTGCGGGAAGAGGACGTCAAGCGGCTCGCCCAGTACAATGCCCATAAACCCGATCCGAGCGACGTCCCCTTTTGCGTAGCGCGGGTGATTTTGCAAGATTTTACCGGGGTTCCCCTCCTCGTCGATCTGGCGGCGATGCGCGATGCGGTGAGCGATCCGAAAAAAATCGAGCCGCTCGTTCCAGTCGATCTGGTGATCGACCATTCGGTTCAAGTGGACCGTTCGGGGACAGTCGATGCGTTTTTATTCAATCTGCAAATTGAGTTCGAGCGGAATCGGGAACGGTATGAATTTTTGAAATGGGGGCAGGAGGCGTTCAAATCGTTCAAGGTAGTCCCTCCAGGAATCGGGATTGTCCACCAAGTCAATTTAGAGCATATAGCCACCGTAGTTGCCGAAAAAGACGGAGTTCTTTACCCCGACACGCTCGTCGGGACCGATTCCCACACGACGATGATCAATGGCCTCGGGGTAGTAGGCTGGGGAGTCGGAGGGATCGAAGCAGAGGCGGCGATGTTAGGTCAGCCAGTTTCTTTGCAAACGCCGGAGGTGATCGGAGTCCATATCGACGGCAAAATGCCAGAGGGGGTGACGGCGACCGACCTCACTTTGAGGGTCACGGAGCTGCTCCGAAAAGAGAAGGTGGTGGGCAAATTCGTCGAATTTTTCGGTGCGGGGACAGCGAGCTTGACGGTGGCCGACCGGGCGACGATCGGCAATATGGCCCCCGAGTATGGGGCCACAATGGGCTTTTTCCCTGTCGATGAAAAGACGATTGAGTACTTGAGAATGACCGGACGGGATCAGGCCCACGTCGATCTGGTTGAAAAATATCTGAGGGCGCAGCAGCTATTCGGGATTCCTCGAAAAGGGGAGATCGACTACACAAAAGTGATCGAGCTGGATCTCTCTTCGCTAAGACCGTCGGTGGCGGGGCCAAAACGGCCCCAAGACCGGATCGCTTTGAGCGATCTCAAGCACAAGTTCAAAGAGCTTTTTTCTTTGCCGATTTCTTCTGGAGGGTACGAAAAACCTGCCTCTGAATGGGAAAAAAGAGTGGTGATCCGCTCGGACGGGTCGTTTGCCGTCGAGGCGCCGCTGAATTCGGGAGGAACCGAAAGGCCAGGAGACGTCAAATCGATTTGGAGCGAACAGGAGATGTTGACAAACCGGCCGCTGACGAACCCCGTTGTAGCGCCCGGATATAATGAATCGGTTCCCTATGAGGGAAAATTGGGCCACGGTTCTGTCGTGATTGCAGCGATCACAAGCTGCACAAACACGAGCAATCCATTTGTGATGATCGGAGCCGCTCTTGTAGCCAAGAAGGCGGTCGAGAAAGGGCTTAAAGTCAATCCGATAGTCAAGACAAGTCTTGCTCCCGGCTCGCGAGTCGTGACCGACTATTTGGCCAAAACAGGACTGCAAAAATATCTCGATCAGCTCGGCTTTCAACTCGTCGCCTACGGCTGCACGACCTGCATCGGCAATAGCGGTCCTCTCGAGGCCAAAATCGAGCGGCCGATTAAGGAGCACGATTTGATCGCGGCGAGCGTTTTGAGCGGCAACCGGAATTTCGAAGCGCGGATCCATGGATCGGTCAAAGCGAATTTCCTGATGTCCCCGCCTCTTGTGGTCGCTTTTGCTTTGGCAGGGCGCATCGATATCGATATGGCTCAAGATCCGCTCGGAAAGGACTGGGAGGGAAACCCGGTTTATTTGAAAGACATTTGGCCGTCGTCAGAGGAAATTTACGAGGCGATCGCCAAAGGGATCCATCCAGAGATGTTCAAAAAACGGTATGCCAATGTTTTAACCGACAACCCGGTTTGGGACACGATTCCGGCCAAAAAAAGCGCTAAATATCCGTGGGACGCCAAGAGCACCTATATTCGGAAACCGCCGTTTTTTGAGGCGCGGGTCAAACCAAATTTTGTCGGACTGCGGCCCCTGCTGCTTCTCGGCGACTCTGTCACCACCGATCACATCTCTCCCGCAGGCGCCTTCAAAGCCGATACCCCTGCGGGAAAATATCTCCTCGCCCATGGGGTGAAAGAAGAAGATTTCAACAGTTATGGGAGCCGGAGGGGCAACCACGAAGTGATGATGCGCGGCACGTTTGCCAATGTGAGGATCCTCAACAAAATGGCGAAGGGCAAAGAGGGGGGATTCACCGCCCTCATGCCAGAGGGGACCGTCATGCCGATTTACGACGCATGCCAAAAATATGGAGAAAAAAAAATCCCACTGATCGTATTTGCAGGGAAAGACTATGGGATGGGGAGTTCTCGCGATTGGGCGGCAAAGGGGACCGCTCTCTTAGGAGTGAGAGCCGTCGTGGCGCAGAATTTTGAGAGGATCCATCGGAGCAATTTGATCGGCATGGGAGTCCTCCCGCTCCAATTCCAAGAGGGAGAAAGTTGGGAGAGTATCGGAATTACCGGAAATGAGACCTTTACCCTCCACTTTGAGAACAAGCTCGCCCCAAGACAGAAAGCGATCCTCGAATTCGGATCGAAAAAGGCCAAGCTGATCGCCTGTCTCGACACTCCAATGGAAATCGAAATATACGAACGGGGGGGGATATTACCTCTTGTCTTGGAGCACCTTGACAAATAATCTGCTATCATCGGATAATGCCCGGGCTTATGGCTGTCGGAATCTCTGAAGAGAGCTCGGGGTGGGATCGTACTCTGCTCTACGGTTCGTCCCTCTGCGCAGAGCCCATTTGCACGGTGGCTTACTGGGCATATAGGGTGGTCGCCCCTCTTGATCCGATGAAGTTCGATAACTGCCAAAACAGGATCGTCGAGGCGGCGCTCCGTCTTTTCACAGTCGTCCTCGCCCTCGCAGCAACCGTCACAGTCGTGATCCCTCTGACCCTCCTCGCACTTGGGGTAGCGAGCAAAGTCCTTCGGGCTGCTGGCTTCGCCCTGCAAAAAAATGGGTATACCCACGTCCGAGGCGATCTTCCTGAAGCGACCCTCACAGACGGAAGGGCCAAGCTGATGACGTGGAATGTGTGCGGCATTGGCGCCGGCCTGCATTACGATCACGGCGGCGTAAACCATTGGAGTTCCCGCGTGGACGAAATCTCTGCGAAAATCATTGCCGAAAATCCAGACGTTTTAGTTCTCCAAGAAATCTATGACACCGCTTTTGCCGAAGCGCTCATTCAAAAACTCAAATCGCACTACGCCCACATCTACTTCCATCTGGGCCCCAATACGCTCGGCAGCGTCGGAGGCGGGATGGTGCTGACAAAATGCGCCGTACACAGCTTTTCGAGCGCCTCGTTCGACAATAACAGCTGGCAGCTCAACCGGACATTGGCCTGTCTGGAAATCAAGGCCAGTCCGGAAGCTCTCGTCCCCTGCGCTCGGATCATAGGAACCCATTTGATCGATGAGAATTATAACAAGCAAATGGAGCAGTGGACTCAAATCAAGAATTTTTTTGAAACGCAAGAGCAGAAAATCCCCACCGTGTTGCTCGGCGATCTCAATTTGGAGAGAGACAAGCCGATGGAAGGGGGCCTCTTAGGTGTTGATTTGGAACACAGCTATGTAGGATTGGAGCCGACCCGGACAGCTAAACTCCTTGAACAGTGGGATAAGAATTTAGTCGATTCTGGCGACTTCATCGATTATATTTCACGGTTTATCAAAGATTGCCCCGACGCCGTGCAACTCAAGGACGCCCATTTGGTTAAAGCCTACACCGACGATTATGACACCACAACCGCCTCCTCAGACCATAACGCCTTAGCTGCAACCCTTTGCGGCCTCTGAAACATGAACCTATCTCTGTATGCTTATTCAAATCTTAACAATGATTATTTTTGGGCAAACAAAAAACAGGATGCACAAGATCAGGCATGATGCACAGGATGCAGGGAAGCCCTGCATCCCAAAAATATTAAATTATCCTTTGCATCATGCCGCTTGCGATCATGCATATTCTGTTCCTTGTATTGGTTATCAGACAATTGCAACTAAAGTTAATATCATGTTAAGAATGAGGAGATAGACTCATATATAGATTCCTAATTTTTATTTACACAACCCATTAGCCATATTTTTTTAATCTGGGATGATCTCAAACGAATGCCATAAAATTTTTGTTCAGAACACATTGCAAAATATCCGACCCTCTTTTATGAAAAAGAGGGTATGAAACTCATCTCATTTTACACAAAAAACACCATCTACGAAAAAGAAATTGAGGATCTGGCCGCCTCATGCCAGACCCTTGGTATCGACCACTACATCGAGGCGAGGGAAGATTTAGGCTCCTGGGAAACAAACTGCAGCCAAAAACCTTTATTCATCTACGAATGCCTTCAGAGATTCAACGAGCCGCTCCTTTGGGTCGACGCCGACGGGATTGCCTTCCAAAAACCGCAACTCCATCTCGGGGAGTGCGATCTCGGACTCTATTTCAATAACAAAAACACCCTCCACGCAAGAAATGCGACCATTTATGTCTCTCCCACAGAAAACGCCAAAGCGTTCCTTCAGCTTTGGTATGAAACTTTGCTGACCCTCAATGCCCGTCCGAACAGAAGACTCACTCCCGATCAACCAGTCATGATCTCTCTGATCAGAAAAAAGACAATCCCTCTCAAAATCGGAGAGCTGCCGCTCGCTTATATGCAGATCTTCGATAGAGATAAAGTACCCCTGGATCAAACAGTCATCCTCCATTTCCAAGCCTCCCGAACAGCCAGAATGGCTCCCCTTTTTTGGCAACAGCTCACGGGACGCGAGCTCAAAGCGATGCGGCTCGCCGTTTCGAGATTGAAAAATGTCGAGAAGTAGCGTAACCTCTTCTTGAGGCGATCATGCGTAGAGCGATGGAACTTTTAAAACACCGGGGAGTCCAAGTCCTCCTCGTTATCATCCTGTACCTATTTCTTGAAAGTCACCTTCCGTCGGCCACGCACCGCGGTCTTTATTCAATCAGCCTGTTCATTAAAGACCTTCTCCTTTGGATTCTTCCCGTCACCGTCGGGCTCTTTATCGCCCAAACGATCGCCTCATTTCACCGAAAAGCGCCCCTCTTCATCGGCGCACTGATCCTCTTCGAGGCGCTCTCGAATTTGAGCAGCGTCTGGTACGCCTACTTTGCAGGCCATATCGCCGCCGGCTACCTCCCCCCCATCCACCTCTCTTCTAACCCTATCGAATGGACCGCCCTCTGGCGCCTTCCCCTGGTCAAACCGCCATGGTGGTCCGCAGACAAGGGAACCCTCGCCGGCCTTTTGCTCGGCTGCATCGCCGTCTTTAGTAAAAACGAGACCTTAAAAACTTGGCTTCACCGATCCAAAGAGAGGGCCCAGTGGGTTCTCACCCGTATCTTCTCCCGCCTCATTCCCCTCTTTGTCCTCGGCTTTGTGGCCCGCATGCACCAGACCCACCTCCTCGGACAGGTCTTTGCCCACTATGGGGTCTTGATGCTTTGGCTCCTCCTCTTTTTGGGCCTCTATCTCCTCTTGTTGTTCTGGCTTGCAAGCAACGGCCATTTAAAAAATCTCGGACAAAACATTACAAATCTCCTCCCCGCCGGCGGCATCGCCTTTACCTCCTGCTGCGGCCTCTCCACCATGCCCTGGACGATCGAGGGCGCCTCGAAAAACCTACAAAACCCCTCATTTGCCAAGGCGATCATCCCAGCTACCACCAACATCCAACAAATCGGGGATTGCATCATCAACACATTTTTGTGTTTTCTGATCTACACCCATTTTTTTGGCCACGCTCCAAGTTTTCTCACGTGGATCCATTTCACCCTCATTTTCGTCTTAGCCCGGTTTGCAACCGCAGCCGTCATCGGAGGCGCCATCTTCATTATGCTCCCCATTTATGAGAGTTATCTCGGCTTCACCGCCGAAATGATCGCGATCATTCTCGCCTTCAATGTCATTCTCGACCCGCTCGTCACGAGCTGCAATGTGCTTGCGAACGGCGCCCTTTGCCGTGTTTTTGAAAAAGTTTGGATCGGACTCAACGCCGTCCTCGCACCGAATAAGATAAAATAAGTTCTTGCAAAAATGAGCTGGCATTTGGCATACTCCCCTCCATGATGAACACATTTCTCCGTCTTGAGCGCTCTCTGCTTCCCCCTCCAGAGACAGTGATCTGGAAAGAGGGGGCGTTAACAATCAAGCGGTATTCGCTCTGCCGTAAAGTGGCTTACTGCGTTAAGAATTTTTTTACTTTTTTAGCCCTTCTCATCCTCTCCCCTTTGACGCTCGCCTATGATTGGCTCACACACAAAAAGATCAAAGTCGTCCGTAAGACCCCCGATTTCGTCCCACCCCCTTCTTGGCCCCCTGAACAGCACGGAGTGGCCACATCGATGTTCCAAACGACGGGGATGGGAACCGACTTTGCTGCAGGGCCCAAACTCGACGGGAAATGCGACTGGAATCAGCACATGCAAGACCCAGCGAACATCGTCCACCCCGAAGGGTTCGACTATAAAGATTTTTTTACAGACATCCTCTCCAATCCTGCACCCTATATCAAAATGCTCAAGGCTCACAATGCCACTGCCCACCGCTTTTCGCTAGAGTGGTCTGTCATTGAGCCAAGGCCCGGCGAAATCGATATGAAGGCAGTCGAGCTCTACCGAGAGTTCATTCAAAAGCTCCAAAAGGAGGGAATTACCCCCTCTGTCACCCTCAGCCACTTTGTCCTCCCCGCGTGGTTCCACGAATCTGGGGGATTCCAGAAGATGGAGAATGTGGATCGCTACGTCCAATTTGCCCTCAGAGCGATGGAACTCTTCCCAAGCGTCGATCACTGGTGGTCGTTCAATGAACTAGGAGTCAAAGCCTTCCAGCAGTGCCGCGAGGTCTACCCGACCAACGTTCCCAAAGGGAGCTGGCTTCCCACCCGCGTCCATGCCGCTGGGATCGGGACACGCAACATGCTGATCGCCCATTGCCACCTCCATAAGGCCGTCTCCGAGCGCTATCCAAAAAAAATACTCGGAGTCACTCACCAATGGCTACAATTCGATACAGCCTCGGGCAACTGGCTGGAAAGGTTCTTCGCCTACCTCTTTGAAAAATTCGGCTTTACCCCCGTCTACCAGTTTTTCAAAGACGGCCGTTACTCCTTCGAGTTCCCCTTCATGGCGAACATCCAATTTGAGATCGCTAAAGAAGAGTTCGAGGCCAACAGCGGCTTTCTGCGGGAGCTTGGCGTCCAAGCCTATCCGAAGGTGATGATGAAGATGGGCTTTAATCACGGGAAGACCTATCCAGGCGGCGCCTCCGCGCAACATGTCGGCCCCTTCGTCTTTGGAGCCTCTTGCGAACCCGGGGGGACTGTGATGCGATTCGGCCCCCGTTGGAAAGCTGAACGGATCGATGAAATTCTCGATGAGGCGTTTGCCCTAACGCCCAACGTCTCGATCACCGAATATGGCTCCGACGCAATGGTTCATCATTGGGAGGAGCCAGGATTTAGACAAGATGATGTGGCTCAAGGGCAGTATCTACAGCAGCTGACCGAAAGAATTAGGGACTATTGCGCGAGAACGGGCCGGAAACTCGGCGCCCTTTTTTGTTGGAGCGATCTGCGCCGCCAGCTCGAATGGGAAAACGGCCATGCCTGCAAATTGGGAATCATCGACCCAGTTGTCGACAAAGACCGGAAGATGACCGGCTGGACGTCGACCCCTGCCTCGAAATACCTCACGGCGGCCTTTGACCCGCGTCAACAGGAGCAGCCCATTTTGATTGCCTGATTTTAGACGATCCGGTAGAACGGGATTGTAAATGGCCATCAATCCAGGTTTCCTCTCGCTCCTGATTCTCGCCGCGATCCACCTGTTTGCCAACCGCCCGAAAATCCTCGGTTGGGTCTGGCGGGGAGAATTTCTCTCTTTTGCCTCAGGGATTTCCCTCGCCTACGTATTTGTCGATCTCCTCCCCGCCATGGAGAAAGGCGAGCCGGTTTTAAAGCGCACCTTTGACAACCTCCTCCCCTTTCTCGAACTGCACACCTATCTGATCGCCCTCATCGGCATCCTCTTTTATTATGGAATTGAATCGCGCACATCGCCAGGCAAACACCGATGGCTCCGCATCAGTGGCTATCTCCTCTTTAATTTTTTGATCGGAGCCAGTTTAACAGACAGCTCAAATCCAGAGATCCAACCGCTTGCGCTCTTCACAATCGCCATCGGACTCCACTATTTCATCCGGGATCACCTCGCAAAAATCTCTCAAAATAGATCTGTCCTCATTTGCCTCATCTCCATCCTCTTTGCCGGTTACATCATCGGTTATTTCGCTAAAATCCCCGATACAGCTGTTGCGATCGGGATCTCATTCGTCGCCGGCGGCATTTTGCTCAACATCTTCCAATATGAATTGCCCAAAAAAGAAAAAAGCGGTTACCTCTGGTTTGTTTTGGGAGCTCTCCTCTACACTTCGATTCTGCTCGGACTAGGCGAAGTGAAATTGAAGAGGGTTGCAGCCGTTTGGGTTTTTCCGTCCATTCCAACAAGAAATGGCCAAAGTCCAGTTACAACTTGCAGACATCCCGAGAAAAGCACTATTATTCTCCCCATGAAAACGGTAGTTATTGGGATGTCTGGGGGCGTAGATTCATCTGTATCGGCCCTCCTATTAAAAAATTTGGGTTACAACGTCATTGGCCTCTTTATGAAGAATTGGGAAGAGGAGGGCCCCTGTCGAGCTACCCAGGAGTTCGAGGACGTCGTCCGGGTCTGCCAGCAGCTTCAAATTCCCTATTATAGCGTCAATTTCATCGAAGAATACCGCGAATCGGTCTTTGCCCAGTTTCTTGCTGACTACAAAGCGGGCCTCACCCCCAATCCAGACGTCCTTTGTAACCGCGAGATCAAATTCAAGGTTTTCCTTGAAAAAGCCTTGGCGCTCGGCGCCGATTTTCTAGCGACAGGCCATTACTGCAGGCTCGATGCCGAGGGGCGCCTCCTTAGAGGGAGCGATCCCGACAAAGACCAGAGTTATTTTTTGCATGCCGTCAAACGGGAGGCCTTTCGGCAGGTTCTATTCCCGATCGGCCATCTGCATAAAAAAGCGGTGAGGGCCCTTGCCCGCGAATATCACCTTCCCACAGCAGAAAAAAAAGACAGTACCGGTATCTGTTTCATAGGGAAGCGCGACTTCAAACCATTTCTCTCTCAGTTCATCGACACTCAACCGGGTCCCTTCCAAACCCTCAGCGGCCAAATCGTCGGCGAGCATGACGGCGCCGCCTTTTATACTCTCGGGCAACGAAAAGGGATGGGCCTCGGCGGCGAGGGGGATGCTTGGTATGTCGTCGGGAAAAATTTGGCCCGCAATATCGTCTTCGTCGAACGGGGCGCCAACCATCCAGCCCTCTTTTCCAAAGAACTCCAGATCCGCGAACCCGCCTGGGTAGACGTCGGGCCCAGCACCTACCCATTCAGATGTACAGCGAAGATCCGCTATCGGCAGCACGATACCCCCTGCATCCTCCACCCCTGCGGCAAGGTCGTCTTTGACGAGCCTCAAAGGGCCGCCACCCCTGGCCAATCGGTCGTCTTCTACGATGGAGATCTCTGCCTTGGCGGCGCCGTTATTGCGTAAAAGTTCAGCCCTACTTTTTACATTAAAAGCTCCGACGCAGTCGGAGTTTTGCAATCGGCTCTCGAGTTTTATCAAATTCCTGAATCAGGGTCTCGAGTTTCCGCTTGGAGACGACAGAGCGATCCATTTGGGTCACCTCTTTCGTTGAGGCGTATCGATCCTTTTTTTTGATGAGGAGCCACTGTTTGCCCCGAAAATTGACCAACATAAAGCTCCCCCTCAACTTCTTCCCGGACAAAGTGAGATGGAGCGCCCCTTTCTTCTCCTCGTCAATTGTATAGGTTCCTTCATCCCAAATAATCACCGCCCCAGCTCCGTACCCTTTTGGGATGATCCCTTCGAAATCTTTGTACTCATAAGGGTGGTCTTCTACTTGCACCGCGAGCCGCTTTTCCGCCGGATTCATCGAGGGACCCTTCGGAATAGCCCAGCTCTTCAACACCCCGTCCCTCTCCAACCTAAAATCGTAGTGTAGGCGGGTTGCGGCATGTTTTTGGACGACAAAATGCAACACAGACGCCTCCCCTTTACGCACTTTCGCCGCCGGCTCTTTAGAAATTTTAAGATCTCTTTTTTTTCTGTACGTTTTAAGGGAGGCTCTCTTCATCGTTTTTCTGATAACACAAAATGACTTAATTTGACAAATTGATTTTTAATTGCTATACCGAAAATGATGTTTAAATCCACGCAGCACTACCGCACCTTTCTCACCATTCTGATGACCTATACCCTTGACTTGGTCGGGTTTTCGATCGTCTTTCCGGTTCTGGCCCCCCTCCTCCTCGATCCCCAGCTCTATTTTTTCTCTCCTGATACAATCGAATCTGTGAGAACCACTGTTTTGGGACTCCTCTTTGCCGTTTTCGGCTTGGCGCAATTTTTCGGAGCTCCGGCAGCAGGCGCCCTCGCCGACCATTACGGCAGATACAAAATCTTTCTCGGCAGTATCGCCGTCAGCGTCTTCGGATATGTTTTAATGGCCTTGAGCATCTATTTCAACAGCCTCGCTTGGCTATTTGCCGGCCGTATCATCACCGGTTGCTGTTCTGGCAATTTCTCGCTTGCCCAATCGGCTACAGCCGATTTGACCGATGAGCGCCACCGGAGCAAAGCGTTTGGGACTCTCTTCAGTGTCGGCGGCCTCGGATTTGTCATCGGTCCCTGGATCGGAGGCAAGCTCGCCAATCCCGATTGGCTCTCCGGTTCAGGGGCGTTCATTTTCGCCGCGATCGCCGCTTTCATCAACTTACTCGTGGTGTTCTTTTTCTATGTTGAAAGTTGGACGAGGAAAGAGGGCCATGGCGATACAAGCCTGTTTCGGACATTCAAAGACCTCCGCCTGGTCTTCCATCAAAAAATCTTGCGCAGTGTCCTCACTGCCTATCTCCTCTTTTCCATTGGCTGGGCTTTTTTCCTCATCTTCTCGCCCACCTATCTCGTGCAAAAATTCGGATTGGGTTCTGATAAAATCGGCGATATTTATGCCTATATGTCGCTTATCTGGTTCTTTGTTTCTATGTTCTTGAATAAAGAACTCTCGGCGAAATTCTCTCCTCGCCATTTAATCCTTGTCGGCTCAGTGATCTCATCGATCGGAGTCGCCTTCTTCGTCTGGCCAGCTACCCTGTGGCCTTACTGGATCATCATTCCGGTCGCTCTGACTGGAGGCGCCCTCGCTTGGATCAATTTAGGGGCCATTTTATCTCTGAAATCATCCGCAGAGATGCAAGGAAGAGCTTTGGGCGCGGGGGGATCGATGTGGTCTATAGGGCAGATCGTCGCCCCCATTGCAGCGGGACCTCTCGCCGGCTGGAATATCTACGCCCCCCTACTGGTGGGCGCCTTGATCATCTTAGCCTCATTCATTTACTATAAACTATCCCAAAATAATCGGGAGTCATGAGCCTAAATTGTATCTCAGATTGTCCATAATCCAGATCGAACCCAACACAATAATAACCAGGACAAGCAGCATAAATAGAAAGATCGTCAAATTCCAGCGGGGCCTTGCCTCTTTTCCTAAGTGAAGGAAAAAGACGAGCTGGACAAACACCTGGATCAAACAAAATGTGAAGATGGCGCCGATCAGAACCCAGCCGGTGAGTAGATGGTTCGTTACAGAAAAATAGGAGGCGAGGGTTAAGACGATCGATAAAAGGAATCCAATCGCGTAGGTTTTAAAACTCCCCTGTTCCTGTTTTGCGGCGTTGCCGTTCATAAAGCCCCCATGAGATACACAACCGTAAAGATAAAAACCCACACAACGTCGAGAAAGTGCCAAAACAACCGAAGGCACTTAAGTCTTTTTAAGCTCACGCGGGTAATCCCTTCGCGGATCACCGGTACGAGGAGGATGATCGTCCATATGAGGCCGGTCGTGATATGGAGTCCATGCGTCCCCACAAGGGTGAAAAACCCAGATAAAAAGCCGCTTCTTCGCCAACTATTCCCTTGCTGCACGAGCTGAGTGAACTCAGTCAATTCCAATACCAAGAAGGAGACGCCTAACAAAAAGGTCACAGCAAAAGCGGCAAGCAATTTATTTTTGTCATTGCGCTGGGCGGCCAGATTCGCCATCGCGCAGGTGAAGCTGCTAGTGAGGAGGACGATTGTTTCAGCAAGGGCATGGGGAAGGCTAAAGAGCTCTTTGCCAGAGGGGCCGCCGTTAGTATTGTGCTGCAGCACGACGTAGATCGCAAAGAGAGTTCCGAACAAAAGGCAATCGGTCATGATATAGACCCAAAACCCAAAGATCGTCTTTTCCTCTATTTCTCGTTCGATCTCTAACGGGAGCGCCATGCGGATCCTTTTTCTGTTTCCATTTGTTGAATCACAGCAGCGGGGATGCAGATCTCGGTCTCTTTCTCCAAGAGGCGGAGGATCATGCTGGCAATGATGCCGAAAACGGCTGCTGCCGCAAGCCAGAGGATGTGCCAGACGAGGGCAAAGCCGGCAATGAAACTGAAGGCGCCGATGTAAAGGCCGATAGGGGTGTTTTTGGGGAGATAAATATCTTCATAATGGGGAGCGGGGGGCTTCTGCTGCTTCATTTCCCAAAAGGGGTCTCTCCCCCGTACTTCGGGGATCTCTGCAAAATTGTAGAAAGGGGGCGGGGAGGCGGTGGACCATTCAAGGGTTCTCCCATTCCAGGGATCGCCTGTCAGATCGCGATTTTTGTCCCGCTCCTTAATGCTCACGAGAATTTGGAGGAGTTGGAAGCCGACGCCTGTCAGGATGAGGAGGGCGCCAAAAGCGGCGACGATAAACAGGGGCTGCCAGCCGGGCAAAGCGTCGTAATGGCTCAAACGGCGCGTCGCTCCCATAAGACCTAACAAAAAGAGGGGCCAAAAAGCGAGAAAAAAGCCGACGATCCAACACCAAAAAGCGTATCGCCCGAGTCTCTCATTGAGGGTAAAACCGGCAAATTTGGGAAACCAATAGGTCAGTCCGGCAAAAAAACCAAAGACGACGCCGCCGATGATCATCGAATGGAAGTGGGCGATGAGAAAAAGGCTGTTGTGCATTTGAAAATCGACGGGGGCGACCGAAAGGAGAATGCCAGTCATGCCGCCTGTGACAAAAATCACCACAAAACCCAAAAACCAAAGCATGGGGGTCTTAAGCCGCACTCTGCCGCGAAACATCGTAAAAAGCCAGTTGAAAATCTTGACTCCGGTCGGAATGGCAATCAGCATCGTCATGATCCCGAAGAAGGCGTTGACCGATCCGCCGGCGCCCATGGTAAAAAAATGGTGGAGCCAGACGATGTAGGAGAGGAAGACGATGGCGACGATGGCCAGAACCATGGAAGTATAGCCAAACAGCCGCTTTTGTGAAAAAGTGGGGACGAGCGAGGAAAAGATGCCGAAGGCGGGGAGGATAAGGATATAGACTTCCGGGTGGCCCCAAGCCCAAATCAGATTGACGTACATCATTGGATTCCCCCCGCCCTCTGCGGAGAAGAGATGCATGTCTAAATAACGGTCCAAGGTGAGGGCTCCAACAGTCGCAGTCAAAATAGGGAAGGCAAAAATGATGAGGATCATCGTCCCTAAAATGCACCAGACAAAAATGGGCGTCCTCATGAGGATCATGCCGGGACAGCGCATCTTGAGGATGGTTACGAGAAAATTGATCCCCGAAAGGAGGCTCCCAATTCCGGCAATCTGAACGCTCCAAATCCAATAATCGACGCCCACTCCCGGATTGTATTCAAGGCTCGAAAGGGGGGGATACGCCACCCATCCGGTCGCCGAATATTTTCCAACGATCAAAGAGAGAATGAGAAGTCCGGCGCCTACCGAAAAGAGGTAAAAACTGATCGAATTGAGAAAAGGGAACGCAACGTCGCGGGCGCCAATTTGGAGCGGCATGATCAAGTTTGCAACGCCAAACACAATCCCCATGCCGACGAAAAAGATCATGGTCGCCCCATGGGCCGTGAAAATCTGTTGAAAGTGGGTCGAGGTCAAATACCCATATGAATCGCCGACCGAAAATACTTGCTGGGCTCGCATCATCGCCGCATCGATCAGCCCTTTGAACAGCATGATCGCCGTCACAACGAAATACATGATCCCGATTTTTTTCGGATCAAGCGACGTGAGCCATTCGAACCAAAGCCATTTCCAAAGGCGGAAATAGGTTAAAAAAGCAACGGCCCCCACAATCGAGAGGAGAATCGAACAGCCAGCCGCCCGCTCAATCGGATCTTGATTCAGCGCCTGCAGGGTCAATCTCCCTAAAAAATCGCTATATTCCATCCACCATTCCCGACATATATTTCATCATAATCTGGCTGTAGAGATCGGCATCTGCAGACGAATAGAAGACGATCTTGTCGTTCTCGCTCGGTTGGGCTAAAGCGCGGTAACGCTCAAGGCTCAGAGAGTCGGGCGACTCTTTCACCCGTGCCACCCAACTGTCAAAATCGCTCTTCGAGCTCGATTTGGCAAGAAAAGTCATCCCCGAAAATCCCCGCCCGCTGAGATTGGCCGAAACCCCTCTATACTCCCCCGCTTCACTTGCAATCAGATGGAGCTTCGATCTCATGCCCGGCATCGCATAAATCTGGCCGCCCAACTGAGGGATCCAAAAAGAGTTCATCGGCGCGTCGGCGGTGATCTCAAAATCGACAGGCGTCTCTTCCGGAAACTGGAAAAAATTCACCGTCGCAATATTTTGCTCCGGATAAATGAATAACCACTTCCATTGCAATGCAACAACTTGAATCTTAAGTGGTTGCGTATTACTTGTCAGTGGCTTAAACGGATCTAGCTCCAGACAGCCTCTCCAACAGATGACGGCAATGACGACAACGATGACAAAGGGGACGCCCCACCAAATCAATTCCGCTGAAGGGTGGCGATCCACATCGGGGGTATACTTGGCTTTGGTGTTTTTTTCGCGATATCTCCAAGCGAAGAAAAGGGTGAGGACGAGTGTCGGCACCGCGACAATCAACATGAGCAGCGTCGTCGCAATCAGTAGCTGCCGCTCTCTTCCGGCAATCGCCCCTTTTGGATTCAATACCGCTATGTCAAGACCGTTTAGATAAAAGAGCGAACCCATGCGCCTATCCGCAATATCGGAAAAAAAAGACGAAAAGCGCCCGAAAGATCCCCCAGATTTTCTCCCCCACATTGCGGATAGGCTCATAGCTGCCACAACAAAGAAAAGGATAAAAAAAATTGGTTTCGCGCGCTTCATCGTCTTGTCGAGAGAGTCCACTTTTTCTCCGTATAAATCAAGAAATTTTTATTAAATAATAGAACTTTGGTTTATGAAATAGTTGAGGTGATCAGATGAATTTAAAAGGGAAAGTGGCTGTCGTGACGGGCGGAAACAGTGGAATTGGGGCGGCAATCGTTCTGGAATTAGCGAAGCAAGGGGCCAATATCGTCATCGATTATATCGCGCATCCAGAGGCGACTGAAGCTCTCGAAAAGAGGATTGCCGCGTTGGGCGATCAGGCGCTCGGCGTGAGCGCTGACGTAAGTCAGATCGCCGATCTGCAAAGATTGATCGATACGGCGGTGAAACAGTTCGGCCATCTCGACGTCATGGTGAACAATGCAGGAGTCGAGACGAGGACGTCTATTTTAGATACAACCGAAAAGCAGTATGAGAAGGTGCTGCAGGTGAATTTAAAAAGCGCCTTTTTTGGGACGCAGATTGCAGCAAAGCAGATGATTAAGCAGGGCAAAGGGGGAAGGATCATCAACATCACCTCAGTCCACGAAGATTGGCCGATGCCGGGAAATATCGCTTATTGCCTTTCGAAAGGGGGGATCCGGATGCTGACTCGAACTGCGGGGGTGGAGCTGGCCAAATACAATGTGCTCGTCGTTGGGGTAGGGCCTGGCGCTGTGGCAACCCCGATCAATGTCACGACGATGAAAGATCCGGCGCTGATGCAAAAACTCAATAGCGCGATCCCTCTCGGCCGGATGGCAAAGCCCGAAGAGATCGGGAGTCTGGTCGCGTTTTTGGCGGGCGACGGAGCTTCCTACATGACGGCCACGACCGTCTTTGCCGATGGGGGAATGATGCACCAAAGTCTTGGATTGTAAATGACAGAAGAAGAGAAGAGACTTGAAGAGGCGCGTACAGGCGCAGCGCTCTGGCGCAAATGGGGCCCCTATTTGAGCGAGCGTCAGTGGGGAACAGTGCGGGAAGATTACAGTCCATGGGGAACCGCGTGGGATTATTTCACGCACGATCAAGCCCGCTCGAGGGCCTATCGGTGGGGAGAGGATGGGATTGCCGGCATTTCGGATGGGAAGCAGCTCCTTTGCTTTGCGATCGCCCTTTGGAATGGGGAAGATCCGATCTTGAAAGAACGGTTATTTGGTTTGACGGGAAGCGAAGGGAACCATGGCGAGGATGTCAAGGAATATTACTTTTATCTCGACAATGTGCCCACCCATGCTTACATGAAATATTTATATAAATATCCCCAGCAACCTTATCCATATGCCGATTTGGTTGCGGAGAATCGGCGACGGGGCAGAGAGGCTTTCGAATACGAGCTGCTCGATACGGGGATTTTCAACGAGAACCGGTATTTCGACGTCTTTGTCGAATACGCAAAAGCCTCGCCAGACGATCTCTTGATCCGGATCACGGCCGCCAATCGAGGAGTTCATGCAGCCCCTTTGCATCTGCTCCCCTCCCTTTGGTTCCGGAATACGTGGTCGTGGAAGAAACAGAAAAAACCGACGATGGAGTTGGCTCTAGGAAAAATTCATGCCGCCCATCCGCAATTGGGAAATTATTGGCTCTACTCGGACCATCCTAAAGAGGCGCTATTCACTGAAAATGAATCGAACTATGAACGGCTTTTTGGGGTTCAAAATAGTTCTCCCCACGTCAAAGACGCCTTCCACGAATATCTCGTCCAGGGGCGGAAAGAGGCTGTCAATCCAAAGCAGCGAGGCACTAAAGCGGCATTCCACCATTGGGTCCAAGTCCCTGGAGGAAAAGAAGCCGTCCTCAAACTCCGTTTGAGCAACAAAAGAGATATAATAGATCCGTTCGGCAAAGATTTTGATTTGATTTTCAGGAAGCGGAAGAGAGAGGCCGACGCTTTTTACGAGAAAGTGACCCCATTTTCGCAACCAGAAGATTTGAAAAATGTGCAGAGGCAGGCGTTCGCCGGCCTTTTGTGGAATAAGCAATATTACCACTATAACGTGGCCAAATGGCTAAGCGGCGATCCGGAAGGGCCTCCGCCGCCCGAGGGGAGGAAAAAAGGGAGAAATCGCGAGTGGAAGACGCTCGACGCAGCCGACGTATTTTCGATGCCGGATAAGTGGGAATATCCTTGGTTTGCCGCTTGGGATCTGGCCTTTCACTCAGTGACCTTGGCGCTGATCGATCCCGAATTTGCCAAGCGTCAGATGCTCCTCCTCGTCAAAGAGTGGTATATGCATCCAAACGGCCAAATCCCCGCCTACGAATGGTCCTTTGGCGACGTCAATCCGCCCGTCCATGCATGGGCCGCTATGCGGATTTATCAGATCGAAGCAAATACGACAGGACGGAAAGACCGTGATTTTTTAGAAAAGATGTTCCAGAAACTCTCCCTAAATTTCACCTGGTGGGTGAACCGGAAGGACGATCAAGGCCGAAATATTTTCGAAGGGGGATTTCTCGGCTTAGACAATATCGGCGCGTTCGACCGGACGATGGGGCCTCCCACAGGAGGGACCCTCTGCCAGACCGACGGGACCGGTTGGATGGGGATGTACGCCCTCAATCTGCTGCAGATCGCGTTAGAGCTTGCCGTCGATAATCCTGTATATGAGGACATGGCGACTAAGTTTTTCGAGCATTTTCTCCACATCGCCGATGCGATGAATGACATTGACGGAGAGAGAAATGGCCTTTGGGATGAAGCAAAAGGGTTTTATTACGGCGTTTTGATTATGCCCGACGGCAAACGGATTCAGATGGACGCCGACACAATGCTCGGAGTGATCCCCCTGTACGCAGTGGCAACGAGCGACGCCAACTCAAGTCACCCTTTTCCTGAATACCGGAAAAAATTCCAATGGATGATCGATAACCGGCCCAATCTCATTGAAAATATCATGGAATTAGACGAATGCAATTTGAATAAACCGATTCTCCTCTCTTTGGCAAGTCCCGATAAACTCCGCCGGATTTTGGAAAAGGTCCTCGACGAAGAGAAGTTACTGAGTCCCTGCGGCGTCCGCTCGGTTTCGAAGGCATTGGGGCAAAAACCGTTTGTATTAGAGCTGGCAGGCAAACAGTTCACCCTCAACTACGAGCCTGCCGAATCGACGACCCCCCTATTCGGCGGCAACTCGAATTGGAGAGGACCCATTTGGTTCCCCCTCAATTTTCTCTTGATCGAATCCCTGCAGAAATTCCACTACTTCCTCGGAGATGATTTTAAGATCGAACACCCGACCGGATCAGGTCAGCAAGTCTCGCTCTGGGACGTCTCCTCCGATTTAGCGCTCCGGCTCATCAAGATCTTCCTAAAAGATGAAAATGGGCGGCGCCCCGTCTATGGCGGCATCGAAAAATTCCAAACCGATCCCCACTGGCGCGACTACATCTTGTTTCACGAGTATTTTCACGGCGACGATGGCGCAGGCTTAGGAGCCAGCAACCAGACCGGATGGACCGCCGTGGTGGCGAAAATGATCCACCAGTACACCGAGTATGCGCTCCACGGAAAACCTCCCGATCAAATTGAGAAGAATAAAATTGGAAGCTTGTAATTCGATTGTTTTTGGGAGGGAAACGCTCCCCTTTTACGAAAGAAAGGAGTGGCTTGCGACCAATGGGATTGGCGGCTACGCCTCTGGCACCGTGGCAGGAATTTTAAGCCGCCGCTATCACGGGCTGCTCGTCGCCGCCCTGAAGCCCCCGCTTGGGCGCACCTTGCTCGGCGTAAAGGTAGATGAGAAGGTTTTGTACGATTCGGAAGAGATCGAATTGTCTGCGAATCGATGGGCGAGCGGGAGCGTCAGCCCTGCCGGATATCAATATATTGAGAGTTTTTATCTGGACGGGACGATTCCCGTTTGGCAGTTTGCGTTTGGCGACGCCCTATTGGAGAAGCGGATTTGGATGGAGCGGGGGAAGAATACGAGCTATGTATGCTATGAAGTGAAGAGGGCTTTTTCCGATGTAAAATTAACGGTCAAAGCGATGGTCAATGACCGAGGCTGCCACAATACGGCCCACGCAGGAAATTGGCGCATGGACGTGGAGTCGATAGAGCGAGGATTCAAGGTGAATCCGTTTCAGGGAGCCGCCCCATTTTATGTCCTCAGCGATCGGGCTCATGGAGAGGTGAAGAATGAATGGTACTACGGATATTTTTTGGCCAAAGAAGAAGAGAGAGGACTCGACTCTAAAGAAGATCATTTGCACGCCGGTACCTTCGAGATCCTTTTAAAGGAAGGTGAAACGGTCACTTTCCTCTTCAGCACAGAAAAAGTCCCCGATCTCGATGGAGCCCAAGCCTTGCTCCGCCGAAAACAGTATGAGAAGGGGCTCCTCACCCAAAAAGGGGCGCCGCCCTGGATTCAACAGCTTCACTTGGCCGCAGATGCATTCCTAGTAGACAGATCTGGCGGCAAAACGGTGATTGCAGGCTACCCTTGGTTCGGCGATTGGGGAAGAGACGCCATGATCAGCCTCCCCGGACTCACTTTAACCACCGGCAGAACGAGCGTCGCCAAATCGATTCTTGAGACCTTTGCCAAATATGTCGATCAAGGGATGCTCCCCAACCGATTTCCCGATGAGGGAGAGACCCCCGAATACAATACCGCCGATGCGACCCTCTGGTACTTCGAGGCGATCAAATCCTATTTTGCAGCCACACAAGATCGGAAGTTGATTGAAACGCTCTTTCCCATCTTGGCACAAATCATCCAGTGGCACGAAAAAGGGACCCGCTACCAGATCCGCGTCGATCCGAAAGACGGACTGCTCCACGCTGGAGAAGGCGGCGTGCAGCTCACCTGGATGGACGCCAAAATCGGCAACTGGGCGGTGACGCCCAGAACGGGTAAGCCAGTCGAGATTAACGCCCTCTGGCTCAATGCGCTAAGGATCATGGGCGCCTTCGCCCGCCTTTTAGGGAGGCCGGCTACCCCCTTCGACCAAGCGGCAGACAAGGCCGCCGCCGGTTTTCAACGATTTTGGAATGCTGATGCAGGATACTGCTACGACGTGCTCGACGGCCCCGAGGGGAACGATCCGACGCTCCGCCCCAATCAGATCTTTGCCGTCTCTCTTCTAGAAAGCCCCTTTTCGGAGACGGAGCAAAAACAGATCGTAGAGATCTGCGGCAGAAGTCTCCTCACCTCGCACGGCCTCCGGAGCCTCGCCCCATCAGATCCCCGCTATTCTGGCAGCTACAGCGGCACACCCACGCAGCGCGACAGCGTCTACCATCAGGGAACCGTCTGGGGCTGGCTTCTCGGCCCCTACAGCCTCGCCCACTTCAAAGTCTTCCGCAGCAAAGCCGCCGCACTCAGCCTTTTAAAACCGCTCGCCTCCCATTTGTCCGAAGCAGGGCTCGGCACCTGCAGCGAAATCTTCGACGGCAATCCCCCATTCACGCCCAAAGGCTGCATCGCGCAAGCCTGGACAGTCGCCGAAATATTGCGCGCTTGGGATGCGATCGAGAAAAACCGGTAGAGACTATACTGCGGCCACATCCGCGGAAAATCTGCTCAATCTGGCGTAACATACGGTAGCTGCTGGCTGTAAGGAATTGACATTGCTACAAAATCGCCTCCCTGCTATGATGAGTCCTCAATTTATATTTAGGAACTGACCATGGCTAGAAAGTGTGTTCTCACGGGAAAAAAATCAAGCTCAGGCCGCAAATACACCCTCCGCGGCATAGCAAAAAAGAAAAAAGGGATCGGCCTTAAGATCACCGGTTGCACCAACCGTCGGTTTTTGCCGAATTTGAAAGAAAAAAGGCTTTGGATTCCTGAGGAAAAACGGTTCGTCACACTCCGTCTGTCTACCGCAGCCCTTCGCACAATCGATAAGAACGGGGTGAGTGCCGCTGTTCACAAGATGCGCAAAGCCGGTCAACGGATCTAAAGCCCTGGTTCTAAGGAGTGGTGGATCAATTTGTCCGAATTTCAAAAAAAATAGATAGCCGACAGGTTGTAGCCCGATCTCCCAGGCCCCCTACCCCTCCCCCTAAAAGAAGTAGATTCCCCTGGATTCTACTTCTCCTCGTCCTTTTTTGCGCTTGGTTTGTTTGGGAGTCGCTCTCCCCCCATTTGCCCGAGCCTTTTGCACCGCCAAAGCTCTATTCCAACCAATGCCAACAAGATATCCGCTCGACCCTGCTCAGCGCGATCCGCAACTCAAAAAAATCGATCCGCCTCGTCATGTTCGGCCTTAGCGATCCCCCCATCCTTAGCCTGCTCGCTCAAAAAATCCATGAACAAATCCCCGCCACGATCTATTACGACGCCGGAGGCTCGCCAAACATTCACCGATACCTCAAAGGGGGAGATTTACACCCGATCAAGGCAGCAGGGCTGATGCATCAAAAAATTTTGATTCTCGACCAAGAGATGGTCTTCATCGGCTCAGCAAATATGACCTCCTCTTCACTCCGAATGCACGATAATTTGATCGTCGGCCTCGTCAGCAGGCCTCTCGCTAAATTCCTCGAAGAGCATGAACCCTATTCCCCAGGCTACATGCATACCTCCATCGGCGGACAAGAGGTCGAACTTTGGCTCCTCCCTGATCCTCGCGGCCATGCTCTTACCGAACTGTGCAAAAAAATCCGCAAGGCCTCTCGCTCGATCAAAATCGCCCTCTTTACCTTCACCCATCCCCATCTCGTCGACGAGGTTATCGACGCCCATAAACGGGGGGTCTCTGTCTCCATTGTCGTCGACATGCACTCCGGCTTGGGCGCCAGCGCCAAAGCGATTGATCGCCTCAAAAAAGCCAATATCCCGGTGGCCTTAAGCCAAGGTCCTCAGCTCCTCCACCATAAATTCATCTACATCGACGATCAAACCCTGATCACCGGCTCCGCCAATTGGACGAAAGCCGCCTTTTACAAAAATAGCGACTGCATCCTAGCCCTCTATCATCTCAACGGAGAACAAAAAAGATTTATGAACCGCCTCTGGAGCGCCATCGCAATCTCGGCGAAAAAGTAGACTGCGGCCGCCCCAAAAGTGTGAATTTGGGGCGGCCGCAGTCTAGTTGCCGTCTATTCCTGGACATTTATGCGCGAAATGTTTACAATTTCTTTTTGAACTGGACGCTGGCCAGTTAAAATTAGGGTTCTTGCTATGTCCGCAGTCGGTTTCTTCACCCCCCGCTACTACGCCAAGCCGCAAACCTGTGCGCATACGGCTAAAAATTTTATTGAGGGGTATTTCGATTTAAAGTCCCCGTCGCTTTTCAAGACGATCTTAAAAGTGATTTCCTTTGCGACCCTGCTCATTCCCGCCGTCATGCTGACCCTCAAAATCCTTCTCCGGAGCTTCGCCTCGCTGCCCTCTGGAACTCTCGCCCCAAATGTACAGGCGGTGATCGATGACGCCCCGCAATTTGCCCACTACCAAATCGGCCTGGGAACCCCCTATGCCGGAACGCCGCTTCTCAGCACAACAGTTAGACCCGCTAACCTCTTCTTTAACGCTCTGCTGGGCCCAGATAGCGTGACCCTTCCAGGCCATGGATTATTCGCATTCCGGAGTCCCCACGACATGATTCGGATCCAAATACAGAAAGCCGATCCAAATCAAGTCATCTCAGTGAATGCAAAGGGGACCGCAGGAGAAGTCGAAACGGCGCTGGGGAGGATACAGTTGCAAGATCTATCTGCTCTTTATGGAGATAAAACCTGCCGTTTTTCATACGGAGAGATCCAGTCCACCCTCGCCAGCCAGCGCATTCACCTCTCCCCTCTGATCCCTGTCCCCTTCTATCGCGCTCTCAAAGAGGCGTTCCAACAAGACAAAATTGTGACCCTTCCTGACGCGCTTAAATTGGATCTTGTGAAGAGTCGGCATGTATGCGCGCTGGTTAAGGATGTGCGCAAGGATCACGCCCGATTTGGTTTCAGGACAACGGAAGAGAGGGATCAACTGTTAGCTCTCACCCTCTACCAAATCGGCGCGATGGTGGTCAAAACCGAGGACTTCCGTATCCTCATCAATGCAAAGGGCCAACTGCGCGAAAGGGCGCCGGGCGAGGAAGACGCTATCCGCCTCATCAACGCATGCGGCATTCGGAATATGCAACATACTACGCCCCAAGATAACTTCAACATTATGAAGCACACCTTCCATACAGCCCTAAAGGCCGCTGACACAGGGTTTGCGGTATTCCCCGCTGTCGGCATGGGGGTTTGGGGCGGCGATCCGAATGTGTATTGGCCCGCATTCTTCGATGCGGTCGCGAAGGGAGCCTCGCGCATGGAGCACATCTTTGTCAATCCGGGCCACCAGGCTACTCCATATGGGCCGTATGATGGGCCGTATGCAGGGCAAACCGGCGGCGAATTCGAACCCCTTCTCAATCAGTCTAAACAAACATTTGCGGATTGCCCAACTGCGCTCGCCAATCTGAACAAAATTGTGAACCTCTACCAAGAAAAAACCGACTTGGTTCATCTCGCGCATCGACTCAAAGCGGCATTCCCGAATCAAACGGTCTCCCTATTCAATGCATCAGATCCCGACGTCACCCTTGGCAATCATGTGGGGGAATATGTCAACACACTGGGCGGCGCATCGACCACTGAAGAAAATTATACAGCCCTCGGAACCAATGGCCTTTGCTTTGAGGGGATCACGGGCGTCCACTTGTAGGGAATCGCTCAAAAGCGCTACGATAAAGTCATGCAGATGCTATCCATTGCTTTCGCCCTTTTCCTTCTCATGGACTCCATTGGGAATATCCCCTTCTATATCAGTTTCTTAAAGGGTCTTGATCCCCGAAGGCAGCGCTACGTGATCTGCCGCGAACTTTTGATCGCTCTATTCATCATCATCCTCTTCACTTTCGTTGGCGATGGCCTGATGCAGTTCCTTCATATTGAAAGCGATACGATCCAAATCGCCGGAGGGATCATCCTCTTCCTCCTCTGCTTAAAAATGATTTTCCCTCCCCCTCATGATCCGAATGAAAGCATCGCCCATGATTCAGAACCGTTCATCGTCCCTCTGGCAGTCCCCCTCGTGGCAGGTCCCGCCGTTCTCGCCGCCGTGATGATCTACGCCAAGCAAGAGGAGGATAGCCTCATCATGGTTGGAGCGATCCTGATCGCATGGCTCTCCTCACTCGTGATTCTCCTCGCTTCTTCTTTTTTAAAACAGGTTCTCGGGTGGAGAGGGATCGTAGCTCTTGAGCGGCTCATGGGTCTAGTTTTAATCCTCATCTCTGTCCAAATGTTCCTCAGCGGCATCAGCGCCTTTATCAGCCGTCAAAATGTATAAAGCGCTCATCGCCTATGACGGCACCCGGTATTTTGGCTGGCAGAAAACCGTCTCGGGGCCCAGCATTCAGCAAGAACTGGAGACGGCCATTTGGCAAATCACCGGCGAGAGGACAATCCCCGAGGCTGCGAGCCGAACTGACAGGGGGGTTCATGCAGCAGGGCAAGTCGTCCAATTCGCGCTGTTCAAACCGATCGACTCCGAGCGGCTTCTCCGGGGGCTCAACGCCGTCCTCCCCAGCGATATCCGCGTTTTGGAACTCGCTCCCCAATCGTTTCACCCCACTCTCGACGCCACCGGCAAGGAGTACCGTTACCGGCTGTGCCAGGGGCCTGTCCAAGATCCCACGATGCGGCTCTATTCTTGGCATTTTCGCCACCCTCTCAATGAGGCCGAGATAGATAGAGCGGCTCAGCGCCTGACTGGAAAGCGGGATTTTACAGCCTTGGCCAATGGGGAAGAAAAAAACCCGATCTGCACCTTGGAGTCGATTGTTTTTTTGAATGGGGTCTTCCAGATCCGAGGGGATCGATTTCTCTACAAAATGGTGCGCAATCTCGTCGGGATGCTTGTCTATGTGGGATGCGGCAAATTGGCCGAAGATTCAATTCCCTCTATTTTAAAATCCAGAGATCGAAAAATGGGGGCCGTCACCGCCCCTGCGCACGGCCTCTGTTTACACCAAGTCTTTTATACCGAAAATGACTCAAAAACCCGCCTGGAAGCCGATTCTTGAGTTATTTTCGGCATACGCTGTAAAATGGCTGCATGATGAGTAGAAACGATCCTTGTTGGTGCGGCAGCGGACAGAAATGGAAAAAATGCCATTACCCTACGCTCCCCCAAGGCCCCCTCCTTGCCAGAAGTTATTTAGTCCATTACGGGATTGTCCTCAAAACACCTGAGCAAATCGGGAAGATTCGGATCGCTTGCCAAGCGACAGCCAAGATCCTCGACGAAATCTGTAAGCACGCTCAAGCAGGGGTCACCACTTTGGAACTCGATGAGTTATCGAGAGAGCTCCATAAAAAGGCGGGAGCCGTTCCGGCAACCCTCGGCTACGGTTCCCCTCCCTACCCCATGACGATCTGCACTTCGCTCAACGACGTGATCTGCCACGGCATCCCCGACAAGCGGCCTTTAGAAGAGGGAGACATCCTCAACATCGACGCCTCAAGCATCGTCGATGGAGTCTTCGGCGATTGCAGCCGGATGGTCGAGATCGGAGAGGTCTCCGAAGAGAAGGCCCATGTGGTCAGAGTGTCCCTTGAGTCGTTAAACCGGGCTATCCAAGTCTGCAAGCCGGGCAATGAAGTTTGGCATATCGGCAAAGCGATCGAAGATTACGCCCGCTCTCAAAAATGCTCGGTCGTCAATCAATTCGTCGGCCACGGCATCGGGATCGCCTTCCATGAACCTCCCGAAATCCCCCATCACTACAACGACCTGCAAATCCCGTTCGTGCCCGGCATGACCTTCACCATCGAGCCGATGATCAACGCCGGCGTCCGGAGCGGCCGCCTGGATCCAAAAGACGGCTGGACATTCAGAACGGAGGACGGCAAACCCAGCGCCCAGTGGGAACACACCATCCTCATCACCGAGACTGGCCCTGAGATCCTCACGTTATTAGGATAATTCAAATAATAAGTTTTGATCAGACGAGGCTAGCGCCGTCTTCACTTTTTTTTTTCGCTTCATCGGGTCGGACAACACAGTGACCAACTCTTCCAACTCCCGATTTTCATCCTCAAGATAGACAAGCTGCGCCCCTAAACTCTCCATTTCCCTCTCTACTTCTTTTGGCAAAGGACTTAACTCGAAGGCCTTTTTCTCCATGCGCAGTTGCTGTACCTCCGTATCGCTCTTGAAGAGATCGGAACGAACCTGGTGGAGAACCTGATTTTTTTCCTCGAATTGCACCTTGAGCTGCTTGAGCTTATGGACCGTTTCTTGATCCGTCTCCCGGATTGGCTGCGCGTCTATAGAGCCCCCCTTCTCCCGCACCTGACGGGCCACCGTTTTTCGGAGAACCTCATTGAGGATTAAGATCGAAGAGTGCTCCGCTTGGAGCTCATCGAACTCTTTTTGCAAAAGAGCCACCCTCTCTTGAAAAGCGATTTGCTGCTCTTGGGCCGATTGCTGCTCTTTCAGTAGTTCCTCTTCCAGATTCTCAACAGCGGCTGTGCGGGCCTCCATTTGCGAGCGGAGCGATCCGATCCAAGCAGCCCCTTGCTCAAAGCTCAAGGCCGTGATAAAAAAAGCGGAAGCTAAAGACCCTTCAATCCCCAAATGCCAAAGATGATCGTCGATAAAAAAAGCATGCTTGAGGGCGCCCGCGACGCCGAGGAGAACCAATGCATAACAGCATCCCCTCATTTGAAAACGGGCTGAGAGGAAAAGGCCGACTGCCGCAACAAAAAGAAGATCGAACGGAATCGCGCTTTTCACAGCAAACGCGATCGTGCAAAGGAGAAAAATCGGTCCCCATACGGTAGGCTCTCGTTGAATAAAACGGATCGATCTCTCTCTCATAACAACTCAAACGCCCTCGCTATCGTCAAAAAGCCCTTTTCAAAACGGCTCCACTCAAAATGTTCGTTCGGAGCGTGAATTTGATCCGTAGGAAGTCCATAGCCCATCCCAACTACGTCGACCTTCAAATGCTTCACCATGGAAGCGACGATCGGGATAGAGCCGCCAGATACAATGTATTTGCACGGACTTTCCATCACTTCGGAAGAGGCGCGTGCGAACGCCTTCGCCAGGCTACACGTGTCACTGCCCCGAAAAGCAGCCTCTCCTCCGAGAACATTCACTTGAATTTTCATGCCGCTCGCTACATGGCTTTGAAGAAAATCTTTGACCCGCTCGCCGATCTTTTTCGGATCTTGATTGGGGACGAGACGGCAAGTGATTTTCGCCGTCGCAAGGGCTGGTATCACCGTCTTCACCCCTGTTCCCGTATAGCCTCCCGTCATTCCGTTGATCTCAAAAGTCGGCCTGAATCCGTTATTCTCGGAGAGCGTCCGTCCCTTCTCTCCGCCTATCGCATCAATCCCAAATTCTTCGCTATACCTTTTTTTGTCGTAACAAAAACTGTACAAGCGGAGATCCTCCTCAGTCAACTCTAAGACGTCGTCATAAAACCCCTCGATCTGCACCCGCCCCTCTGCATCCCAGACCTTTGCCAAAAGCTCCACAAGAGCCCGATTCGGATTATACGCCATCCCCCCATGGGCGCCCGAATGAAGATCCCCCTTTGACCCCCTTAAGATGATCTCGAAAACTGCAAGCCCCCTGGCCCCCATCGTCAGAGCCGCCGTTTTCTCATCGAACTGGTCGAAATCGACCACTAAGAGCGAATCTGCCTTTAATTTCCCTTTTAATTTCGGCAACGCCTTAGAGAGACCGGCGCTGGCAGACTCCTCTTCTCCCTCGATGCAGAATTTCAAATTGACCGGCCATTTTCTCCCTAACTCCTTCCAAGCTCGAAGGGCTGCCGTCGTGTAAAAAATCTGCCCCTTGTCATCGACCGCGCCGCGAGCATAAATTTTGCCTCCGCGCTCAACTGGCTCAAAGGGATCGCTCTCCCAGAGCTCGATCGGATCGACCGGCTGCACATCGTAATGACCATAGACCAACACAGTCTCCGCCTCAGATCCTGCCCGCAAATCTTCGGCATAGACAAGAGGATTCCCCTCAGTTTCGAGAATCTCCGCCTTGAGATCCGTTTGATGTGCAATATATTTTTGCAACCACTCAGCACACCGCCTCGACTCTTGGGCATAAGCCGGATCGGCGCTAATCGATTTAAAACGTAAAAAATGGAAATAATCTTCCCTGAGTTCAGATCGATGCTTCTCCATCCATTTTTTCAACAACGCAAGCGACGACATAGGCAGAATCTCACAATTGATCACCCGATCATAAAAAATTAGAGTGAGAAAGTCACTTAGATTCTCTTCTCTTGAACCGATCTTCGAAAACTTGTCTCGCATTCTCCACGAGAAAAGCGGCTAAAGACTCATCCCCGTCATAACTCATCTCAACATCCATTTTCCCATCTACGTTCGGCTCCGTGCATGTAATCAAGACATAACAGGCGCAAGTGTTCCCAAGCGCTTTTTTGATCTCTTTTTCGGCTTTGACGATTTTGCTCATCCAAAATTCTCTTTGTCAAGTACTTCTATTGTTTTCCTCGAATAGATGACAGAAACGAAAATTTCATGCAATCGAAATTCAGAAATCAGCTATACTGGAAACAAAAACAGGGGTGTCCGTATGGCCAAAAGAATCGTCCTTTTCCTCGCTCTGAATTTCCTCGTTGTTTTGATGATTTCATTCGTTCTCAATATTTTCAATATCCGCCCTTATATTCAGGCTTACGGACTTGACTACCGCTCTCTTCTTTTATTCTGCTTTATTTGGGGAATGGGCGGCGCTCTTTTATCCCTCGCCCTGTCGCGGGTCATGGCTAAATGGATGATGGGGGTGAAACCGGTCGATCCGCATACCAAAGATCCCGATGAGAGAGCCCTCCTCGAAATGGTATACCGCCTCGCTCAGAAAGCAGGCCTCTCAAAGATGCCTGAAGTCGGGCTCTACCGCTCCAATGAAGTGAACGCCTTTGCGACCGGCCCCACGAAAAGCCGCGCTCTCGTCGCCGTATCGACAGGGCTCCTCAGCCGCATGAAACAAAACGAAGTGGAAGCCGTACTTGGCCATGAAATCTCCCACGTTGCAAATGGCGATATGGTCACAATGACTCTCCTCCAAGGGGTCGTCAACGCCTTTGTGATGTTCCTCGCCCGCGTCCTTGCCTTCGCCGTCTCTGGACTCGGCCGCAACAACCGGGAAAATTCTGGCGGCGTCTCGATGAGCTACATTCTCCTTGTCTATCTTTTTGAAGTGATTTTTATGATTCTCGGCTCGCTCATCGTCGCGGCCTACTCCCGTTACCGGGAGTACAGAGCCGACGCCGGAGGGGCCCGCCTGGCTGGGAAAGAGGCGATGATCTCTTCTCTCAAGACGCTCCGAACCTTCCAGGAGATCAAAGATCCGCACGAAAATCCGGCGATCGCCGCTTTCAAAATCTCCCATCAAGGAAAAAAAGGGCTCCTCAGCTTGTTTGCAAGCCACCCCCCTCTCGAGTCCCGCATCGAAAGGCTGCAACTATTCCATTCTTAGGGATCGTCCGTTCCGATGGCATTTGATCCGCATTCGTTATCTCTATATCCCGATCAGCCCGGAGTCTATTTAATGAGAGACGGAGAAGGTCGCGTCCTCTATGTGGGGAAAGCAAAAAATCTCCGCTCCCGTCTCAAGCAATATTTTGCCGAATCGGGCGATCAGCGCCAAATGGTTCCCTATCTAACGGCGCAGATCGAATCGATCGACGCCATCGTCGCCCTGACAGAGAAGGATGCCCTGATTCTCGAAAACAACCTCATTAAGCTCCACAAACCGAAATACAATGTGCTCCTCAAAGACGACAAAACCTTCGTCAGTCTTCTACTCACCCGGCACAGGTGGCCCCTGCTTCGGCTCGTCCGCTACAAAGGACAGCCGAAAAATGATGGCGCCTATTTCGGCCCCTACACAAATGCCCTGGCCGCAAGGCAAACCTACGATCTCATCTCCCGCCTCTTCCCTTTGAGACAATGCTCCGATGCAGAACTGGCCTCCCGCGAGCGCCCCTGCCTGCTCTATGACATCAAGCGGTGCATAGCGCCTTGCGTCCATAAATGTACCGAAGAGGAGTACGCAAAGCACGTCGAATCAGCGATCCGGCTTCTTAAAGGGCAAGATAAAGCGGTTCTGGCCGAACTCAAGCGGCGGATGGAATTGGCCGCAGCCGCCCTCGAATTTGAACAGGCAAGCCACTATCTCCAGATGATTCGGCAAATTGAGCACGTGACCGAAATCCAACACATCGACAATCCAGCGGCCAAAAATTGCGACGTCCTCGGCCTTTATCGGGAAGCCGACGCCGTGATGATCGCGCTCCTTTTTTTCCGCGAAGGGAAGCTCACCGGTTCAGAACACTTCAGCTTCCACCTCATCGCCTCGAATGACGCTGAGATCGTCGAATCGTTTCTCCTCCAGCATTACAAAAATCTGGAAAATCTCCCTGCCGAAGTATTCGTGCCGACAGAACTCTCCCAACAAACCGATCTCGAGGAGATCCTCCAGATCAAAATTCATGCGCCACAGAAGGGGAAGAAAAAAGATCTCGTCGAAATGGCCTACCGGAATGCGCAAGCCCTCTTTGTCCGCGAACAAGACGCCCGCTCGCTTAAAGAAAAAATGTTGCTCGATCTTCAAGAGACCCTGCAACTCACCCGTTTTCCACGTCGAATCGAGTGTTTCGACACATCGAATATTTCGGGCGCTGATCCGGTGGCCAGCCTCGCCTGTTTTGTGAACGGGGAGAAAGACAAATCGAAAACGAGGCTCTTCAAGATCAAAGGGGTCGCAAGGGCAGACGACTACACGGCGATGCGTCAAGTATTGAGGCGCCACTTTTTGAGAGAGAAAGAGAGGGGGAATTTTTGTGATCTGCTCATTGTCGACGGAGGCAAAGGGCAGCTCAATATCGCCCTCGAGATTTTTCAAGAGCTCGGCATCGCCTCGATCGACGCCATTGGCCTCACTAAAGAGGACGCACGCCACGACAAAGGGCTCACACAGGAAAAAATTTACGTGCCCCACCGGAAAGATCCCCTTTTGATCGACCCCCGCTCCCCGCTTTTGTTCTTACTGCAAAAGATCCGCGACGAGGCCCACCGGCAAGCGATCGAATTTCACCGCAAACGGCGCTCCAAACGGACGATCTCGAGTGCGCTCGACGAGATTCCCGGCATCGGGCCGGTGAAGAAAAAAAGGCTATTGCAGCAGTTTGGGAGCGTCAAAGGGCTGAAAGCGGCGCGGGAAGAGGATCTCCGCGCCGTCGATGGGATTAACCAAAGAGATTTGGCCATGCTGTTGGCATGGCAAAGCCGTTCAATTGACTAAAGGCTTCTATCTGGGGTTTGAAGTAGACGGCCGCAACAGCGAGAACGGCGATTGCCAGTCCTGTTATTGTAATGCAGTTTGAACAACCAGTCCATCTCGATGCCGGTGTGACCCGAACGGGAGCAATAGGTTTCTCTGTGACAGCTGGTTGTGGATTGGGAGCTGGTTGTGGATTGGGAGCTGGTTGTGGATTGGGAGCTGGTTGTGGATTGAGAGCTGGTTGTGGATGAGGATTTCCCGGGGTCTCTTCACCATCTTCACTGGCGTTGAGCTTCGCCTCTGCCGAATTGCGGTTCGCTTCTGCGTTGCATGCGACTACAAACCACCAAGCAAGTGACGACGCAACTTTGTCCGCAGGATTCATACGTCTCTTTGTCCCATCTGGCAAGTGTGCTGATTTCTGGATATTTATCCAATTCGCCTGCACCTTATTGACAACATCTTCGGAGTATTGTTTCTTGGCCGCCTCAGCCAATGAATGGACATTATTCCACCTCCTAACAAGGCTACTAACTATCATTGTATACCTCCATTAATATTTAAACGCCAAACAGTCTACCAGAACAGTCCCTTAAATTCACAGAACTTTTTGTTTAAATTAAACTTGTACAATTAAACGAAACGGCTTCACATATCCGAACCGCTGCTGCAAAAGTACGCCGAGCTGTTTTTCGACTTCGACAAACAGCTGTTCGCGGACAGCCTCATCGAGGGGAGCCAGGCAGACTTTCATCTCGAGGAGCGATTTAGGACCGATCTCGATCTCTTTGAGGGAAATTTTGCGGGGAAACTGTTTGAGGAGGCACTCCTCAACCGTTTGCCGGATGATTTTAATATCGGTCCAAGTTCCCATTTGGATGACGAGGTAGCGCCCTCTATTGAGACTGTAAAAGCCGAGGAGGAAGAGGAGCGCCCCGAGGAAAAGGGCGAGGCCGACCGTCGTGCACGTTTCGAACCGATTTGAAAGGAGATCGATGATTTGAACGCGCGTTTCAGGCAAGTAGGGGAGGGCGACGAAAAAGAGCCCTGCGGTAAAAAAGGCGAGCACCACGAAGAGGTGGAGCGCCGAGGCGAAGGCTTGGCGGGGGGACATCAGAAGGCCTCATTGAATTCTTCAGGGGCGGACTCGGCGGCAGGCGCGGCTTGCGGCCCGATCAAATCTTTGAAGATCACATGGACGGAAGAGACGTGAAGACCGGTCCATTTGCTGATCTCTTCGACGAGTTTTTCCTGCACCTCTTCCGCCTTTTGCGGGATATTGACTCCATAGAGAACGTTAATTTCGACCCGCACCTCAACCGAGTGCTTTTTCTGATCTTGGAGGACATGGATCCCCTTCACCCGTTCGACCTCTCTTCCGAGAAGGCTGTCGAATAGGTTCCCCTCCTGTAGACCGATCCCCTCGATTTTGGCCAAGCACTGTAGAGCGATGGCTTGAAAAACGCGCGAATCGATGTCCCGAATAAAAACGGTCTCAGGAAGCTCAATCTCCCTGGTATCCATATTTTTTAATTGATCATACATAGGCCCCCTCTCATCTATCGAGGGCATTGTATCACTATTGGAAACTTTTTCTCAAATCAGCTATTCTGTAGGAAAACCGGGGATGCCAAAATATATGCATGTCAATATGAGTCCGCTGATGATGATCGGCGCCGTTGGGATGGGGATCTCTTCGGCTTATCTCGCCTACAAAAGGGGGCGAAACCCCTATGCTTGGTTTGCCATCGGAGTCTTATTTGGGATTTTCGGCCTCTTCGCCATTTTCTTCGTCGGGGGCCAAAAAAAGATTGCACCCCCTCCACGGCCTGAACCCGTGTTAAAAATTCACGGGCCCAGCGACAAATTTTGGTTTTACCTAGATTTAGCCCAGCAACAGCAGGGGCCGATGAGCTTAGACGCCCTAACAGCGGCCTGGAAAGAGGGAAAATTAGACCTCGCAACCTATGTCTGGCACGAAGAACTCCCCGATTGGAAACCGCTCAAAGAAACTTTAAGAACCTGCCAAACAACAGAATAAAGCATTTGGCTGCGCCAAAGCCCCTGGGGATCATCGATCCCCAGGGGCTTTGGCGCGAACCCACTGGCGGTATAATTCCCTACCAGGAGGCTTTGAAGACGCCTGGGATCAACCCTTGGTTTGCCATCTCGCGGAAACAGAGGCGGGAGAGCTTAAATTTGCGCAAAAAACCGCGCGATCTACCCGTTAGCTGGCACCGGTTCCGCAGGCGGATTGGGGAGGAATTTTTTGGCAATTTGTTCAGCGCATCCACGGCGGAGAGCCTCTCTTCGACATTTTTGCTCATGTCGAGAATGACTGCTTTGAGCGCCTTGCGCTTGTCCCATTTATTTTTTACCATCCGTTCGCGCTTTTTTTGCCTTGCAACTTGCGATTTTTTTGCCATTTTTCCTCTACTATTTCTTGCGAGCAGGCCCTTTCTGGCGCTGCTTCCGGTTAGGGTCTTTTTTGTTGATTACGTAAATTCGGCCCTTGCGGCGGACAATCTTATCACCCTTGGAAGGGTCGGCTTTTACTGAAGCTCCGACATGCATGAAATTTCCTCATATTCAAAGCCTATTGTTATACACTCGCCCCCAATTTCCTTTCAAGCTTGAAAATTAGTGACAGGTCATGTAGACTCAAGGGAAATTTAATTTTAAATACCCGGATGAAACATGAAACGCACATACCAACCCAGCAAAAGGCGCCGCAAAAAAACGATTGGATTCCGAGCTCGGATGAAGACGGTCGGGGGCCGCAAAGTCATCAACCGGCGCCGCAGAGCGGGCCGCAAACAGTTGGCCGCCTAATTTTTTCTAAGACGATGCGTCTCCGCAAAAGGGGCGAGTTCCAACGGGTCGCAAGGGAGGGGAGGCGATTGGTTGGGCGCTATCTTTGCCTCGATTATCGACCCGCTAGGGAAGCGCGGCTTGGGATCAGCGCGTCGAGCCGCTACGGCTCCTCGCCAGAGCGGAATCGGTTCAAGCGGCTCGTCCGCGAGGCCTTCCGGAGAAGTTACGGCGCCCTCCCCGCCTTTGATCTCAATGTCATCCCGCGCCAATGCGCCAAAAAAGCCTCCTACGGCCATATCCTGGAAGAGATCACTCGGCTGCTCCAATGTCGCTGAACGAACCGCAAGAGAGGGCCGTCCGGACGGTGCAAGGGCGGGTACTCGTTCTCGCCGGGGCCGGCAGCGGCAAGACGCGGGTCATTGTCCACCGGATCGCCTACCTGATCGGACAAGGGGTCAGTCCGCGCTCGATCTTAGGCCTCACCTTCACCAACAAAGCGGCGGCCGAGATGCGCCACCGCCTCGAAGCTCTGATCGGCGGCGAAAAGGGCAAAGAGGCGACCCTATGCACATTCCACAGCTTTTGCATGCAGCTCCTCCGCAAAGAGATCGGGCGGCTCGGCTACACGCGCGAGTTTAGCCTCTACGATGAGCGGGATATTCAGCGAATGATCCAGCAACTCGCGCGCGACATGCTGGGCCACGAGGGGGAACTCCCCTCTTTGGGTCCGACCCGCATAGCCCTTTCGCAAGCGGCCAATCAAGGGCTCTCTTTAGACGACGAGGGGACTTGGCACGACTCTTTTTCGAAAGATCTCTACGTCCGGATGAACGCGTCGCTGAGGGCCTACAACGCGGTCAGTTTCGATAGTCTGATTTCGCTCGCCATCCAACTTTTCGAAGAGTATCCTGACGTTCTGGAGTCATATCAAGACCGATATCAGTACATTATGATCGATGAATATCAAGACACCAACCAAGCGCAATTTCGCCTCGCGGAACTTTTGGCCAAAAAATACCAAAATCTTTGCGTAGTCGGCGATGACGACCAGTCGATCTACGGCTGGCGGGGCGCCGAGGTGAAAAATATCCTCCAGTTCCAAGCGGATCACACCATTAAGCTAGAACAAAACTACCGGTCGAGCGCTTCGATCTTAGGCGCTGCGAACGCCGTGATCCAGAACAACTGCAATCGGCACTCGAAGAGCCTTTGGAGCGCCTCGAGGGAAGCCGATCCGATCGAGGTGTTCAACGCGCTGACCGATGCGGAGGAGGCGGCGGCCGTCGTGAACCGGCTCATCCGGTTGAAGAGCGGAGGGCTCCGCTGGCGCGACATGGCGATCCTCTACCGTTCGAACGCGCTATCGCGGCAGTTTGAGATGGCGCTCATGCAAGCCTCTTGGCAATCGGGCGACGGGAAGTGGATGCGGGGCGTCCCCTACGAGGTGTTCGGGGGGCTCGAGTTTGCAGAGCGGAGCGAGATCAAAGACCTTCTCGCCTATTTGAGGGCGATCGCGAATCCCCTCGATCAAGAGGCGCTGCTCCGGATCATCAACGTGCCGCGGAGGGGCATCTCCGACGCCTTTTTAGATCAGTTGACGCAAGCCAATCGGAGTCAGAACGTCCCTCTTTGGAATATTTTGGAAGGAGAAGAGAAAAAAGCGGTCAGAATGTTTGTCGATTTGATGAAAGAGGCGGCGCTCCGCTTTCAAACTCCCCCCTTTGGCGAAGCGCTCACGTGGCTGATCGAGAAAATCAACTACAAAAAGGCGATCGAAGAGGAGGTCAAATCGGAAAAGATGCGGCAGTTCAAGTGGGAAAACGTCCAAGAGTGCGTCAATGCCCTGGCCGAGACCAAAGAGGAGAGTCTTCAGGATTTTGTCGCGAATACTCTACTCAATCGAAAAATCATCCGGAACGGCAAAAAAGCGCCCGACGACCAAGTCCACCTCATGACCTTTCATAGCGCCAAAGGGCTCGAATTTCCCGCCTGTTTTCTCGTGGGTCTTGAAGACGGCGTCCTCCCGCACGAAAAGAGCCTCATGCAAACAGGTCTCGAAGAGGAGCGGCGCCTTTTTTACGTCGGGATCACCCGCGCGCAAAAACACCTGACGCTCAGCATGGCCCGCTCCCGCATGCGGATGGGAAAATCCCAACCGACAGCCCCCTCCCGTTTTCTCTATGAAATCCCCAAGTCGCTCTACAAAGTGACCGATCCGAAGATTTTTTTATGAAGACAGCGATCCTGCGCCACAGGCGTGAAAATCTCAAGAAATGCTCGCTCCGCGGCTTAGAGAGCAGGTCCGATCTCATTTTTTATACCTATCCGGTCGACCCCCTCCCCGACTATTCCAGCTACCTCCTCTTGAAAGTAGGAGCAGAGCCGCTCAGCGAAGCCGATCGAGATCGGGGTCTGTTCCTCATCGACGGAACCTGGCGGCTCGCTCAAGTGATGGAGAGACAACTCCCCTGGAAGTTAGAAACGCGAAGCCTCCCTGCCGGATACACGAGCGCCTACCCCCGCCGTCAAACCGGCTGTCCCGATCCCGCATCGGGCCTCTCTTCCATTGAAGCGCTCTACATCGCCCACCTTCTCTTGGGACGCTCCGTTGAGAACCTCCTTGACACATATCATTGGAAACACCTATTTCTGGAAATCAATGACCTTTCACACCCTTGAACAAATCAATGAGTGGATTTGGAGCCACGCCGCCTTCCTCCTCATCCTTGGAGTCGGACTCTATTTTTCGATCCACTCCCGTTTTTTCCAAATCCGGCGCTTCGGCTCCATTTTTAGCTCCTTTCTCTCCATCTTCCGTGAAAAACAGGGAGGACCCGGCATCCATCCCATCAAAGTCTTTTTTGCCGCCATCGGCGGCTGCATTGGAGTTGGCAACATCGTCGGGATCGTCACCGCAGTCCAAATCGGCGGGCCAGGCGCCCTCTTTTGGACCTGGATCGGAGGGCTGGCCGGCATGCTCATCCAATACTCTGAAGTCTATCTCGGGATGAAGCACAGGATCCCCAACAATCAGGGAAGCTATGATGGCGGACCGATGTATTTCCTCCCTATTGCGTTCCGCGGGAAATGGATTGCCCCTGTCATCTGCCTCCTCCTTTGCATCTACGGCGTTGAGATTTTTATGTTCAACGTGATCACCGAAAGCATTTCGACAAATTGGCACATCTCCGAATATTACGTCTCAGCCGCCTTTTTGGCAGCCATCCTCGCAGTGGCAAGCGGCGGAATCAACCGGGTCGGCGAAGTGTGCAGTACATTGATCCCCCTATTCATCGTCCTCTATCTCTCGATGGCTCTCTGGGTGATTGTTCAGCACACAGCCGAGCTGCCCGCCGTATTCCGCTCGGTATTTGAGGGGGCCTTCACCGCACAAGCGGCCCAAGGAGGCTTTGCCGGCAGCACGGTGATGATGGCCATTTCGATGGGACTTTCGCGCGGCGCCTATTCCGGCGACATCGGCGTAGGTTACACCTCGGTCATCTATGCCGAGAGCGGCACCGACAAAATCCAGAAACAAGCCTCGATGACGATCATTGGAGTCTTCATCGACACCTTTGTCATCTGCACACTGAGCATCCTCATCGTCCTTGCGACGGGCTATTGGAAATCAGACGTCGACGTGACCCTGATGGTTCAAGAGGCGCTCAGCCTCCACTTCCCCTACATGCACATCTTCATGCCCGTTTTTCTCTTCCTTCTCGGCTACACCACTATTCTCGCCTACTTTGTCGTCGGCGCCAAATGCGCAAAGTTCATCTCCCCGAAGTGGGGACCCAGGCTCTATTATCTATACGCCTGCATCACCCTCCCCCTCTTTGCCTTCGTCGACGCGAAAGAGGCATTTGTCGTCATGTCGCTATCGGGAGCGCTCCTCTTGATCCTGAATTTGACCGGGATCTTTATGCTCAGAAAGCAGATTCACTTCGGGCTTGATGAGTAAACATACATCCAGCTATGATTGGACTTCTGTTCAAACAATCAAGTCAAACATTCGGAATGGACTATGAGGAGAGGGGTTTTGGTTGGCATTTTATCTCTTGGACCCATCCTCAATGCGCAGTGTGAACCTTGGCTCACCGGTCCTTTGATCGCTCCTGTCGGTACGGCTGTCCCCTATGGAGATTTTTATGGTTAAATCATATCTCTATTTTACCGCCAATACCGGTTTTTACGACAAAAATTGCCATACCGTTTCAGCAAATGAGAATTTCTATACTCTCAACGCTCAATTTTTGTGTTTTTTCGGACTCACTCCTTGGTGTGATCTCAATATCATCCCCCAGTTTTTCTATAATACGACTTCCAATCAACACTCCGTCTATTGTGGCGATTTGACTGTTGGGTTGGATTTTCAACTGATGGCGGCCGACTTCGTCCCCTATCTTCCCGGCGTCAAATTTACCGTTAGAGAAGTTTTCCCTACCGGGAATTTTCGCCGTTTTTCTCCGAGAAAATTATCGACCGATCAGACAGGAGCTGGAACTTTTGCGACTCAATTTGATCTGATTTTTTACAAACTATTCCATTTGTACGCTCTTCATTGGCTGAGCGCGACTTTCAGCGCACAATACACCGTAAACACCCCCGTCAATGTTCACGGATTTAACGCCTATGGAGGCGGTTTTGGAGCAGATGGCAAAGCTCTTCCAGGAAATAGCTTCCAAGGGATTGCAAGTTTTGAAGTGACCCTCAACAAAAATTGGGTGTTGGCCATCGACAATGTCTATACGCACACGAACACGACCCCATTTTTCGGAATCCCAGGCATTGCCTTCAGCGGGACATTTGCCGACATCGGTAAACCGTCTTCTGAACAACTCAGTTTTGCCCCTGCGATCGAGTATCATTTTAGCAACCGTCTTGGAATCATCGGAGGCTGCTGGTTCTCTGCTTGGGGAAGAAATAGCACTGAATTTCGGAGCAGCGTCGTCAATGTGGAATACACGTATTAATACTGAACATTGGCCATTTCTTAGCGCTGCGCCGATAAATGGCCAATGGCCAATAATAGGTCTCATGTGACTTTGTCGAGTTCTTCAGGTTGTTTGTGTATAGTTGCCTATCTGTTCTGTTTGCTGGCGGCATCCCTTCCGTGTAGTTTAGAAGGCGGACTCAGTGAAGTGGACACGATTCTTGCGCAATCTCTGACCAACACTTGCATTGTGAAGCGCAAACAAATTAACATCCCTAATTATCCTAACGCTTACAATCCTTCTCTAATCCCATATAAAGATGGATATCTTCTCTCTTTTCGTTATATCAGTAGATGCCCGGAAAAACTTAAGCATGATTTTCGTACAGACGTCTCTTTTGTTGGAATTGCCAGGCTGGATAAAAATTTTAAAGTTTCTAAAAAGGGAGTTCAGTTACTGAACATCGTCTCTTATTCTTCTAAATTTTCATTAACCGCAGAAGATGCGCGCCTTTTGAGAGTGGGCCATCGAATTTTTATCTTTTTTAATGATCGCCCTTTGTTACAGACGCCTGGCAAATTTGCTATGTATTTTGGAGAACTCATAGAAGAGCAGGGCATATTTGTTCTCAAAGGACCCGCCAAATTTTTAAACTATCCTCATGCGAATCAAATCGAAAAAAATTGGAGTCCCTTTTCATCCGGAGATAACATCTATGTGATCTATTCCGATCAACCTCGGGTCATTTTGCAGGTGGATTTGAACACAGGATACTGCCAGGAAGCGACCCGCACAAATGTAAATTGGCAGTGGAATTGGGGCGAAATCCGAGGGGGGACTCCTGCATATCTTTTGGATGACGCATTTTTAACCTTTTTTCACTCAAGCTTCCCCGCTAAAACTTCGAAAGGGAGAGCCTATGTAATGGGAGCCTATACATTTGACAAAGATCCTCCGTTTTCTGTCCGCACAATGACGCCCTGGCCTTTAGGTGATCTGACGGACTATACTGAGGAAAATTCTCCCAAAGTGGTCTTCCCGGGAGGAATGGTTGTCCATGACGATGTGATTCATGTGGCATGGGGTAAAGCCGATAAGCAGATATTTATTACTACTTTTGATAGAAAGAAGCTTCTCGAGTCGATGGAACCGTAAAAGTTCAGCCCTTCGGGGCCTGAACTTTTACATGGAACCTTGCTCTAACCCGCAATTCGTCTGCTGCATGCGGGCAATCCGGGCCTTATCGATCTCGCGCCGGTAGCACTTATAGCAGGTCGGGAAATATTTCTCGTCCGCCCCTAGTTCCACAGACGGCCCCTCTGAGGTCGCAAGGCCGTTGACGTGCTTTAAATTCATCGTCGATTTCCGATTGCAGTAATGGCAGGTCGCCTTCACCTCTTCAATCGAATCAGCAAGCTCCATTAATCTTGCAGATCCCTCAAAAAGATGGGATTTGAAATCGGTTCGCAACCCATAGCAGAGGATCGGAATATCGTATTCGAGCGCAATGCGGCGAAGCTCCTCGATGACCTTTGCAGAGAGAAACTGCACCTCATCGACCAAAATGCAGCTCACTCCAGAATAATCAAGCCCCTTTAACGATTGCTCATCGGCAATCAAAACATCGGCGTCGATCTCCAAGCCGGCGCGGGATTTAATCCGCTCTTTGCCAAAACGGGTATCAAGATCGGGTTTCATCAGGAAGATTTTTTTCCCTTGCTGCCGGTAATTGTGCGCCACCGCGAGCAAGTTCAATGTCTTTGCGCTTCCCATCGTTCCGTAACGGAAATAGAGCTTTGCCATGATACCTCTCCTATTGAGTTAGAAAGGAGACATTACTTCTTTTGGGGATTTCTCAAAAACAATAAAATGAAAAGACCGATCGCGATGAAAGAGGCTAAGCTGAGGTAGGGGATATGTCCAGCAAAAATGCAGGGAGTAGCCTCGCCGCAAACAGCTACGAGATGGAGCGAGGGAAAGGCTTGCAAAAGCGATTGGTAGAGGGCAAAGAGGGCGCCCAATACGACGAGAGGCAGACAGTAAAAGGCTAAATTCCGGTCATTTTTGTAAGTGGCGATCCCTAAAAAAAGGGCCAAGGGAAACATCCCAATCCGCTGATACCAGCAAAGCCGACAGGGCTCGATCCTGAGAATCTCCCCATAGTACAGACTGCCCAACACCCCGATCAAAGCAATGACCCACGCAAAATAGACGGCATTGGAGCGGAACCCTTTCATGGTTTCCCCAGAATCTGATCGACTTGATATTGAATGGCCTCAAAAGAGTAGGTCGATGCGGGAACCCCATTTACGAAAAGAGCAGGGGTTCTGAATTGACTCCCCATCACACCCCTCGCCCAATTCAAATTTTTCTCTAGCTCTCCGTTATGGCATCCCGATTGGATACAGCTTTTGAGTTGATCGACGTCGATCCCCCCAATTCTACGGGCCAAGCGGATGAGATCTTTAGGCAAAACATCCCCCTCATGGTTTAAGATGTTCTTTAAATAAGGGAAAAACAGCTTCGGATTCTGCTCGTACACCTCAAGCGCCGCATTGGCAATCGCCTGCGAGCCCGCAAGGAAAGAGACGGGGACAAGGGTGAACCGGATTAAGCCTGGCTTGATATAGTGAGACTGAATCTTGGGGATAATCTTTTGGCTAAATACACGGCAATTTCTGCACTGAAAATCCTCAACCAAAACCACTTCGATCTTGGCAGACATTTTCCCAATCGAAGGAAACCCTTCAGTCTGCATCGAGACGGGCGCGCTCATTCGGACTGTCTGGTATACCGCGATTCCACAGAAAATCAGTAAAGCCACAGCCGCCGTGGTCCATACAAGGGTTTTTCTCTCTTCCATATGTCCCCCATACACCAGCATCTTTTAATTGGGAAGGGTTTGCCATAAATAAGTATTTTATACTGCGGCCACCCCAAAAGTGTGAATTTGGGCAGCGTGAAAGCGCCAAAAATCGAGTCCTTGACTATTTAGCGGCTTATACTATACGCTGACAGCTATTTAGAGCTGATCATTGCAACCAAAAATTTACCATGTCGACGAGCACCAAATCGCTCCCGACGAGATTGATAAACACGCTTTCTACGTCATCCACAGACTCCGCGAGGCTGGCCATATCGCCTATCTCGTCGGGGGCGGGGTTCGCGACCTTTTGCTCAAACAGCGCCCGAAGGATTTCGACGTTTCAACCTCGGCGAAGCCCGAGGAGATTAAAGCCCTTTTCAGAAACGCGATTTTAATTGGCCGAAGGTTCCGGCTGGCCCACATCCGGTTTGGCAAAAAGGTGATCGAGGTGTCCACGTTTCGGGCGGGGGCGACTGAGGAGGCGGGGCTGATCGTCAGGGACAACGAGTGGGGCTCGGAGGAACAAGACGTCCTCCGACGCGATTTCACCATTAACGGCCTCTTCTACGACCCGGAGAGCCAAAAAGTGATCGACTACGTCGATGGCTACCCCGATCTCGAAAAAAGGATGCTGAGGGCGATCGGCCAGCCAGATATCCGCTTTACGCAAGATCCGGTTCGGATGATCCGGCTGATCAAATTCTCTGCCCGCTTCCACTTCGACATCCACCGCCCCACCCTCGAGGCTCTCCTCAACTGCAAAGGGGAAATTTTAAAAAGTTCCTCAGCGCGCATTTTCGAAGAACTCCTCCGGATGCTCGAGTCGGGGGCCGCCAAATCGTTCTTCCATCTTTTGAACGAGTATGGGCTTTTAAAACCGCTCTCCCCTCCCCTTTCGCGCTATTTAGAGACCCCAGAAAACCTATCTCTGAAATTATTGGACGCCGTCGATGATGAAATTCGGAAAAATCCCCCGCATCCGCTTGACCGCTCTCTTCTCCTATCGGCCCTCATCTTTCCCCTCTTCCATCAACATATTCAAGAAAAAAGCCGCATACAGGAGAAGCCTCTGCATCTCGGCCAAATCGCCGAGGCGGCTCACCAGACCGTTGACTCTATATTCAGCCCTTTTTTCAGCATCCCGCGCCGGATGAGGGGGATCATGGGCTTCCTCCTGGCCGCTCAGTACCGTTTCATTCCCATAGACGGGAGAGCGGTGCGGCGTCCCCGGGCGCCCAAAGACCCCCTCTTCCCTCTCGCTCTTCACCTCTTAAAGTGGCGCGCCGCCGCCGAGCCAACGCTCCTCCCCCACTACATTCTTTGGACCGAAGCCTCCTTCGCCTCGCATGAATCGGCCGAAACGCCCGAGGAGGCTCCAGAGGCCCCGCGCCGCAAACGGAGGCGCCGCCGAAGAAGACCCCTATGACCGATCTATTTGTTGCGTGCGGCGAAATGAGCGGCGATCTGCATGGCGCTAAAATCATCGAAGAACTCCTTGCCTTACGCCCTGGGCTGACCATCGGCGCTGTAGCAGGTCCAAACATGAGAAAGCTCTCCATCGTCGAACATTTCCCGATGGAAAGGCTTCGGGTCATGGGATTTGTCGACGTCCTCCTCGCCATTCCCAAACTCGTCCCTTGTTTTTACAAAATCCGCAATCAGATCCTTGCACTGAACCCGAAGGGGGTTCTCTTCATCGACTACCCAGGGCTGCACCTCCGCATGGCGCGGAGCCTCCGGAAAAAAGGGTACAGGGGCAAATTGATCCACGCGATCTGCCCCACCGTCTGGGCTTGGGGCAAACAACGGATCCCGCTCATGGCCGCACATCTCGATCTTTTGTTGACTCTATTTCCCTTCGAAAAAAAATGTTTCGAGAACACCCCGCTCCGAGTCCATTATATCGGCCACCCGCTCGCCGAAACAGTGGCCCGTTTCCGGCCAGTCGGCAAATTCTCCGGAAACATTCTGGGAATATTTCCAGGGAGCCGCAAAGCCGAAATCGAGCGAAATCTCCCCATCCAGCTCAAAGCTGCCCGGCGCCTCCGAGAGCTCGACCCTTCGCTCAAGATCGCCGTCTCGACCACCCAGTTTCCCATCGACGCCCCCGACGCCCTTTTGGTGGGACCGGAGGACAATTACGAACTGATGCAAGCGAGCAGGTTAAGCATAGCCACTTCGGGAACCGTGACGTTAGAGCTGGCTCTCCACGGAACCCCAACAGTCGTCAATTTCTTCATTAAGCCGCTCGATGGCTTCATCGCTCAAAAAATTCTTCGGATCGATCTCCCGTTTTATTCTCTGCCAAACATCGTGCTCAACCGCGAGGTGTTCCCAGAGCTCTTCGGCCCGAATTTGACAGAGGAAAAACTCTTTTTTGGACTCAAAAGCTCTGGTTCGATCCAGAGGCGAGAAAACGGTGTTTTGAGGGGTGCGCTGAGGTGCAAAAATCTCTGGGCGTGCAGCGCGCTTCCCTCGAGGCCGCCCGTTCAATTTTCTCTTGTGTAGATTTTTAGTCGAAGTTCGATTAAACTCGGTGTTTTGTATACTTATGTCGACTTTTAAAATTTTAATTGATCGCTTGAAGGGGGGCCAGACTCAGAAAATCGAGGAGATGGCAGACCCTGCCTTTTTGGGGCCCGATGAACCCGAACTGCGTTTCCAAGCGAAGGTGTCTGTGAAGGGAGAGGCCTATCTCGCTGAGGCCGACCTGATCATTCACCTTAAGGCAAGGACGAAAATCCAGATGCCTTGCGCCGTCTGCAATAAAATGATCGAAGTCCATTTGCAGGTGGATAATTTTTACCACGCGGAACCGATTGAAGAGATCCCCAGCGCCGTTTTCGACTACAGCGAAGCGCTGCGCGAGGCCCTCTTGATCGAGCTGCCGAGAACCGTCGAATGCAATGGGGGCACATGTCCCGAACGGCCTATTAATAGCGCCTTATATACGCTCTAAAGACCGGACCAACTTCCCCTTTGCCGACATGGATGATTTAAAATAGGAGATCACGAAAATGGCTGTACCACGCAATCGCACTTCGAATGCGAAAAAAAATTCCAGAAGCTCGCACCACGCGAAAAAACCAAAGAATGTTTCGAGCTGTCCCAACTGCGGGAAAGACCGGCTCCCTCACCGGATCTGCCCCTCTTGCGGCCAATACAAAGGCCAATCCTTTGCAGCAGCCTGCTTAAAATTGGCATAGATTTAATGGGGAACGACAACGCTCCCCAAGATTTACTCGCTGCTCTGAACGGGATCCCTTTGCCTGAGGGCGTTGAGCTCGTTGCTATCGGCGCCCCCGAATTCGAACAATATAGGCGTTCTCTGCACTATGTCACGGCTCCCGAAGTGATCGGGATGGAAGAGCCTCCTCTACTCGCCCTGCGGAGAAAAAAAAACGCCTCGATCAATGTCGGAATGCGCCTCTTGAAAGAGGGGAAGCTCTCCGCTTTGGTCTCCGCTGGCAATACGGGGGCGCTCGTCTCATCGGCCAAAATGATCCTCTCCACTCTGCCAGGCATTTTCCGCCCTTGCCTCCTCGCCTTGATGCCGACCAAAAAAAATCCGGTGGCGGTCCTCGACGTCGGAGCCAACGTACAAGTTAAAGTCTCCCATCTGGTCCAATTTGCCTCCATTGGCGCCGCATTCCAAAAAACAAGAGGCATTCGGATCCCTAGAGTAGGCCTTTTAAATATCGGCTCAGAGGCGCTGAAAGGGACCTCAGAACTGCGGCTCGCCTACCACGAACTGCAGAACAAAACTCCCTTCCGCTTCGTCGGGAACATCGAGGCGAAAAACGTCTTCGAAAATAGCTGCGAGATCGATGTACTCGTCACTGACGGTTTCACCGGCAACGTTTTTTTGAAAACAGCAGAAGGGATCGCGAATCTGATTTTAGAGATCAAACCCTCCTGAACTAAAAAAATTCCAATCGCTCCACTACGCCGAATACCCGGGCGCCCTTTTAGTCGGCGTCCGAGGGATCGTCATCAAGTGCCACGGCTACTCGACTCCGAAGGAATTGACCAATGCCGTCCTCGGCGCCATTGAGCTGGCCAAAGAGGGATTCGTACAAAAATTATTGAATGATCTAAGATAGATCAAAAAAGGCTCCCTACCATGCATGAAATTTTACTCAACGTCGAATCGAAAGAGATCCGCTACGCCTATCTCAAACATGGCCAGCTCCACGATCTGATCTTCGATCGAAAAAAATCGCGCCAAATCACAGGCAATATCTACCGCGGGCAGGGTGACCAACATCCTCCACAACATCCAATCGGCCTTCATCGATATCAATGAAGGGGAAAACGGATTCATCCACATCAGCGACATCTTAGAAAACACGAAGAAATTCGAAGAGATGTTCGATATGGATTTCGACCTCGACTACGACATCTCCAAAATGGCGGCCGACTCCGAAAGCCAAAGAGATCTCCCAGCTGCTCAAAATCGACCAGCCGGTTTTAGTGCAGGTCGTCAAAGAGCCGATCGGCACAAAAGGGGCCCGCCTCACCTCGAATATCTCAATCGCAGGCCGCTATCTCGTCCTCCTCCCAAACAACCCCCACCGCGGAGTCTCGCGCAAAATCGAAGACAAAGGGATGCGCGATCGGTTGAAAAAAATCATCCGCTCCTTCGAAATGCCCCAAGATATGGGACTCATCTGCCGCACCGCCAGCGCGAGCGCCACAGACCGAACAACTCATCGACGAGGCGACAGAACTCCTTCATAACTGGCAGACGATCGTCGAAAAATTCCACAAATCGAGCAAACCGGCGCTTCTCTACGAAGAATCGGATCTCATCAAGCGGGTCGTGACCCTCTGCGTCGACAAAAAAATCGATCGCCTTTTGATCGACGACCATACCACCTATCAGCAGCTGCAAACAGCTCTACCACAAATATATGGAAGAGCATCCCCTCAAAATCGAATTTTACCGCGATAAAGTGCCGATGTTCGAGCGGTTCAACGTCGAGAGAGAGATCGACCGGGCAGTGAAGCGAAAAATTTGGCTCGGCTCTGGAGGCTATCTCTTTTTTGACCGGACCGAGGCGATGCACACAATCGACGTCAACTCGGGGAGAAGTTCGACAAACCAATCCAGCGGCGATGTCGAAGAGACGCTCGTCCGGATCAATTTGGAAGCGGCCGAAGAGATCGCCCGGCAACTGCGAATTCGGAACATCGGCGGCCTGATCATTTGCGACTTCATCGACATGCGTTCGCGTAAAAACCAGCGACGCGTCCTAGAGCGGCTGAAAGAGTGCATGAAAGAGGACTCAGCTAAATGCACCATTTTCGGCATGAGCGAATTCGGCCTCATTGAAATGACCCGCCAAAGAAGCCGCGAATCGCTCTCCCAAACGATCTTTACGAGCTGCCCCTATTGCGCAGGCAGCGGCCTTGTCAAAACCCACGAGAGCATCTCGGTCGAAATCGAGCGGGCGCTGAAAAAATTGATCCACTGCCACAGCCAATTTGCCCTCAAACTCATCATCCATCCCGACTTGAACAGATATTTGGACAGCGGGGATAAAGATTACTACGGCAAGCTAGCCGGCAAATCGAACGCCCATCTGGAATTTGCGGTGAACGACAACCTCCATTTGAATGAATTTTTATTCTATTCGACGATCAATGGACAAAAGATTGAAACCTGAAGGACTCCCCAAAAAATACGAAAGGATCCTCACCCAATTTTTTCAGTGCTACAGAGAAGCGACAGGCGGAGGGGATCCGATTTTACAGCAGTTTAGCGAGCTCCTCCGTCTCCAGCTGAAACAGCCCTTTACCTTCGAGCCGTACCACAAAAAAGTACGGCGTCCGATCGACTATTACCAGTTCAGCCTCGATTTTATTCGCCCTTTGATCGATCTCGTCCATTCGAGCGTCCAAGGGATGGAAGTGCTTGGCCGGATCGATGAACAACTGAACAAAGGGGAAAACGTCGTCCTGTTAGCCAATCACCAGACAGAGACAGACCCTCAAGCCATTGCCATTTTATTGGAAAAAAGCCACCCTCATATCGGCGAAAAAATCATCTACGTCGCAGGAGAGCGAGTCGTCGCCGACCCCCTAGCCATCCCGTTTAGCATGGGGTGCGATCTCCTCTGTATTTACTCCAAGCGCTACATCGACCATCCCCCCGAACTCAAAGCCCAAAAACAGCTCCGGAATAAAAACACGATGGAACTCATGAGCCGGCTTTTGCAAGAAGGGGGAAAAATCATCTACGTCGCCCCAAGCGGCGGCAGAGACCGGCGAGGCAGCGATGGGGAGATCTCGACGTCGCCCCATTTGATCCCGCCAGCATCGAGATGTGTTATCTCATGGCCCGCAAAGCCAAAACCCCCACCCATTTTTACCCATTTGCTCTTGCCACCTACGATCTTCTCCCCCCCCCCGAAACGATCCAAAAAGAGTTGGGCGAAATGCGAGTCGCCAAAAGATCTCCGATCCACATCGCCTTCACTCCAGAATTCGATATGGAAATATTTCCCGGTTCCAGCGAAAATGATAAAACCATCCGCCGCAAAGCCCGTGCGGAGGCGATTTGGAACCAAGTAAATAGCTACTACCAAAGGTTAAAATGATCCCCATGCTCCTTGCCGCAATGACCGCTATCGCGCCGCTGCCTACCTTTACAATCATCGAAGACGCCTCGAATCTTCCCCTCTTGAATCCGGAACTCAAGATCAGACAAACATTGAAACTCCGCCTCGGGAACGGCCTTGAAGTCCTGCTGATCTCCGATCCGGCCGCCGACCAATCGGCCGCTTCCGTCGCAGTCGGCGCCGGCTCTTGGAGCGACCCGCTCGAATATCCGGGCATGGCCCACTTCTGCGAACACATGCTGTTTATGGGAACCCAAAAGTATCCGAGCGATCACGAATTCTTCACCCTAGTCGCCGATTACGCAGGGCAAACCAACGCCTTCACCGCCCCCAATCAGACCGTTTACATGTTCTCTTCCCAAACGAGCGGATTTCTCCCCCTCCTCGACCGGTTCGCCCATTTTTTCATCGACCCGCTCTTCAATCCGGCCAATATCGCCCGCGAGATGCACGCCGTCGACCAAGAATTTGCGAAAAACATCGAAAATGACGGCTGGCGCGAGTACATGGTCTTCAAAGAGACCGGCAATTCCAACCATCCGAACCGGCTGTTTTCGACCGGCAATTCAGAGACTCTCGCCAAAATTCCGCAAAGCGCCCTGACCCAATGGCACCAAGAGCAATACAGCGCAGAGCGGATGCACCTCGTCATCTACTCCCCCCTTCCTATGGCGCAGCTCCAGGAGACAGTGGTCCAAACCTTTGCAGAAGTGCCGACGAGCGGAAAACCCCCAATCGACAGCAGCGGCAGACTCAGTTCAGCCGAACAGATCGGCCACATCGCCTTCATCAAACCGATCCAGAATCGGCAGACCCTCACCCTCAGTTGGGAACTCCCTCCCGAACTTTCGATCGACCCGACCCAATCGGCAAAAGTCGTCGCCCATGCGCTGAGACGGGGCCAGAAATACAGCCTTTATGAGACATTGAAAGAAGAGCAGCTCATCGACTCGATGTCGATCCACGTCGACGATGTGGGAGGGCCCGAGCACACCTTTTTCCAATTCACCCTTGAGCTGACCAAACGGGGCGTCGAAGAGATCGACACCGCTATTTTGCGCTGTTTCCAAGCGATCTCTGCCCTGCAACGGAGCGGCGTACCCGACTATCTCTTCCACGAGAAAAACACCATGTCGCAGCTCAATTTCCAATACCAATCCAGGCAAAATCCATTTGAGTACATCTCAAAGCTCGGAGACAGCATCGCCGAAGAGCCGCTCAGCACCTATCCCCGCAACTCGATCCTTGCCACCCAGTACGATCCAGACCAAATTGCGCGCGCCGCATCGATCCTGACCCCCCGAACCTGCGCCCTCTCGCTCGTTGCCCCCCCTGAACTGACAAAAGTCGAGCCGACCCGGCGCGAAAAATGGCTTGGCGCCGAATACGCGATCCGGCCCATTCCCGAGAAGTGGATGGCCCAGTGGACAAGTGCAGAACCGATCGACCAGATCCGGCTCGCAGAACCCAACCCCTTTATTCCCGAAAACTTGACCCTCGCCCCAGACGGACCCAACATTCCCACTCTTATTGCAAAAGACACTCTCGGAACCGCCTATTACGTCCGCTCTTCCGAATTCGGCAGCCCGGCATCGATTTATCATATCCATCTCTTCTCGCCAGAGCTAACCCCGAGTCCCCGGAGCGCCGTCCTCGCCTCGCTCTATCTCGACCACCTCACCGACGTCCTCCATCCGACCCTCGCCGCCGCAAATGCCGCCGGACTCTCCTGCAACTTCGAACTCGATCGTTCCTCGATCCATCTCGAACTCTCCGGCTACAGCGAAAAAGCCCCCCTTCTGCTCCAAGAAATCGCGAGCCAGATGCCGATGAATCCCCCTACGCCAGAGCAGTTTTCCATCTACGCCGCCCGCCATGAAAAAGCCTACATGAATGGGCAAAAAGAGCTCGCCGCCCGCCAGGCAAAAGAGCTCCTCGACTCGATCGTGAACCAAGAAAAATCGACGAAACAAGAGAAACTGGCCGCCCTTCAAACAATCACCTACGAAGAATTTCTGCAGTTCCATCAGCAACTCTTTAACGCCACCTACATCGAAGCCCTGTTCAGCGGGAACCTAACCTCGAAAGACGCTGAATCGGCCTGGCTGGATCTCATCCACATCTTTGGCAAAACCCCCTATCCGAAAGAGGAGCGCCCCCAGACGAAAATTCTCCGCCTTTCGAGCAGCGGCGGACCCTACCAAATTATGCAGACCACCGAAGTCCAAGGAAACGCCGCCCTTCTCCTCATCGACCAAGGGCATTTCACCTATGAAAAAAGGGCCGCGCAAGAGATACTCGCAGCCATTCTGAAAGAGGCCTTTTTTAATGAACTGAGAACCAAGCAGAAGACCGGTTATATCGCCCAGAGCGACAGCAGCGAACTAGAAGAGCGGCTCTTCCAGTACTTTCTCGTCCAGTCGAATTCGCACCAGCCCGGCGAACTGCTGTTTCGCTTTGAGCAATTCATCGAAGAGTTCAACGATTCGCTCACTGAAAATATTTCGCTGGAGCGGTTTGAGACCCTCAAAACCAGCCTCATTGCCTCACTAAAGACCCGCTTTCGGAACCTCGCGAGCAAAAGCTATCTATGGGATCGGCTCGCCTTTGAACGGGACGGAGATTTTGATTTTGTGGAGAATCGGATCCAAGCGCTCGCCGCCCTCTCTTTTGAGGAATTTGCCGCCCAGACAGATGCATTCCTCAACCGGGAGAACCGGAAACGGCTCGCCATCCTATTCGAAGGGAAGCTCGCAGCCCCCTTTGACTATCAGCCCATCACACCTGACGAAATTGGGGAGATCGCGACCTACGCCCCTCGTGCAGAGAAAAGACCCCTGCAAGAGAGCGCAGCCGCCGCCGCAGATTAAGATCAGACCCTTTTGCTCAGCATCAGATGCAGCCCTGTAGAGGGAAGATCCTTTCGGACTGTCTCCGTCCGTTGGCCTGTCTCCGCTACGTTGCAAGAGTTCTTCTTTGCTGGACGGCTATTGTCGCAGAAGGTCCAGAGCTCCTGCAACAACCAGTTTTTGCGTGGAGAGAGAGCCGCAGTGGAGTGATTGTCCTGATGGTACAATGCGGCTCTGAGCTGGAACGTCGTCTCCTTACCACCCTTTCCGCTTATTGTTTCGCTATGGTGGGCATTCAATATCTTTTCTGCAGGCTGTTGGTTCTTCTTAGACTTTGTATTCCCCCTGTTGCCGCCATTGCCATCTGGCATAGAAGTTGGGTTTTGCAACAATGCATGTGGTTCGGTTAACTGATTCTTTGGATTCATTTCCCAAATAATATAATCCGGGATGTTTTTAGAAAAATTGGGCGTCTTCTGCGTAGAGCACTTAACCACTCGGCTATTGCCTACCATCTCTTGCGTTGGATCCCCGTCCAAAATGAATGTTAGAAGACTCGCAACAATTGCGACTGGATCTGAGCCTTCCATGGTCGGGAATGTTTCAGGGCTTTGTTCATGGAGAATTTGGAATATGTCGGCGACATCTTGAGCGTTTGGCGCGGTATTTTGCATAAAGTGATTTAACTCCAAAAGGAGTGACAATCGACGAATATTTTTTTGATGAATTATCTCTAATCCGTTCGTCGGCAAGCTGCCTTTTCTCACCTCCCCAAGAGCCTTTCGTATCTCTTCCAAGTCGTTGCTTGTCAGTTTATTTTGTCTGAAGCGCGTGCCCAGAGTCACCAGAAATCTATACTTTTGTACTGTAGCCGCATCTGGATTTTGGACGGCGAACGCCTCTACACCTTTAGGGAACAAAAGGTGTTCGTAACAAAAATTCCCGATTTTTACGAGAATTTGTTCTCTTATTTCTTGTTCTTGTAAGCATGTATGCAAGGAGGCCACCATGTTTCCATTGAGTGATCCTGCCGGTGGAACCTGCAACTCGATATCCCTAGGAGTATAGGTTTGCGGACATGACGACTGTACTGTCTGATCTAATAAATTGGGCCTTGCCCCTCCGATAAAAGGCAGCGGAAGCTGTGGGAACGAAACGATCACTGGGGGTAAGGATGGGGGAGTTCGTTTTTGCATTCCAGCAACTATGCCAACTACAACCAAAGCGCCGAACATAACGGCAAGAGGGAGGTTGCCACGTCGGAGACAGCCCATGCATATGCCAAAGAGTCCTGTGATCATCGCTACTTTAGTCAGCCAAGCGGATTCTACTCCTTGCACCACTACAGGTGGAGCCGGTTGAATCTGCTGCTGGAGCTCCCGAAGGTGCCCTTCAAACGTCTGAACCCTATTCTCGAATGATGGATCGTTTTCTTGTCCTTTGAAATCATTGAATTCCCGTTGAAGAGTAGTCACCCTGGTTTGGCATAGCAGTAGACGATCCTGAGGGACGCCTTGAACCTGAGCTGTGACACCCCGGAAACGAGTGGCCAGGTTCTCGAGAGTCTGGAGATTCTTAATGTTGATCTGCAGCTTCTGAATCTGATCATTCAACAGCTGAACCTGGTCCGAGAATGTCGGATCGACACTCTGGCAGCCCTGGAGCCTACCCAACGTCTGATTCAGAGTCTGCAGCTGTTGCTGTAACCGAAGCTGAAACACACCGGGAAGCTGCGAGATACTTGTCTGGAGAGTTCCCAAACGTGCTGACAGCTGCTCCAGGGTCTTCTGGACATTTTCGCGCTCCTGAATACCTATTTGAAAGAATTGGATATTTTGAGTGAAGGTTTGGTGTTGGGACACAAAATCGGGATTGTCGTCTGGTACATTTAGGAGATTTGAGAAGGCATCGAGCTGGGTGCGAAGGGACCGGGAGAACTCAGACCGAAGCGCTGGAGGAAGAGTCGAGATCTTGGTCATAAGGGACTGTAGAGTCGTTGCCGAGGCCACGAGGGTCTGAATGCGCTGAATGGCTACCGCCTCCTTGTCGAGCGCTCCACGAAATAATATATCTTCCTCAGGCTCATTGAGTTGGATCAAGGCTATAGCAGCTTTCCTCTTTCCGAGTGAATCCGCGAGTTGCGCCTTCAGCGAGCTATCTGGGAGGCGCTGGATCTGGGTGTCGAGCTCTTGCACAGTCTGGTCCTGGTGCTGGTATACTTGTTGCCGCAGGTAACCTTGGCTCTCGCCCTGGATCCGTTGCCTGTGCGCGGCCTGCAATTCCTCGACAAGCTTGATCGCCGCCTGGAGCTCAACGCTCAGATTCGTGTGCTCCTGTTGCTGCGCATTCGTAACATCACCGCGCGAGTTCTTGAGATTCTGGATGCTCGTGATTAAACGGCCTCTTAAGGCCCCCACCCTTGTGCGGCACTCTGTTACAGGCCTCCCCAATATTGGGAGGTTCCCGACCTGTCCATAGAGTTGGTCGATCTTTATGTATAGCTCGGTGCTAAGAGACACGTGCTGTTCAGCTTGCCTTAGCAATTTTTGCTGTGCCCCCACGGATAATACTACGACCTCTGCTGGCTGCTGTTCTAGGTCTGCTAGTACCTCCTCCTGCCGCTGCCGCTTTATCTCGCCGTGCTCTACCGGTATGGCCGCGTGCTCTACCGGTATGGCCGCGTGCTCTAGCTCTATATCTTGTTGTTGAAACATAATATTATTTTGACCATTCGGAGCAACATTCATAAACCACCTATTTTATTAATTAATTCAGTATTATACACTATTAAAAATTAAATAAAAACAAAAATAAAACAAAATTTAAGCGTTAAGTTAAAATGTTCTCTTTTTGGTAATCAGAAGTCATTGATTATCAACGAGGAGGAGACTAAATGGGGAGCGTATATCAATGAGTTCAAAAGACTTAAAGAGATTAGAGGTTTTGACAGATGTCAAAGAACGACGTTTAAAGCAGTCAAAAGGAGCCAGGATTGTAGGGATACGTCCGAGGCAATTTAGGCGATGACTACGAAAATTCAGGACTGAGGGGCCAAAAGGGGTGGTTTCCAAGAAAGTGGGGGCCCCAAGCAACAATCAACTTTCTCAACGTGAAAAGACCCAAATTTTAGATTTCTTCAAGGAGAAAGATCATTACGATTTCGGACCCACATTGGCCCATGAGTATTTGGCCGAAAAAGGGGTGTCTGGTTGTTCGATTAGTTCGGTGCGAAATGTTATGATTAAACATGGATTGTGGCACGCGAAAGAGATCCGAATTGAATCGCGTAGGAGGGAGTCATTTTGACTCCCGTCCTCGCACACCACCGTACGTACGGATCCGTGTACGGCGGTTTCTTTTAAGTTCCCTGCCAGTTTTCCCCACCTTATTATCCTGCTTCTTATATACTGATACACCTCCCAAGTCTGAAGCCCTGTGGGGCAGTATACGCCCATTCATGAGTTACGGAGGTTGTTCGATAACCAAGACAAGTAAAGTGAGAGAGGTTTTAGTTCCTAAAAACACCCTCGAGCGACTGCGCGAAATAGCACGACTCTCGGAGCAGAACACCCCGGAAGAGTCAGTAAGAGAAGAGCTCCGGACCCTATGGGAGTCCGTTTTTTCTTCGCCCCGCCAGCATTTGGAATGATTTTTACGCGAGAAATTTTTATATTTTCATGTTATGATAAACGGCGTCGACGTCGTCGAGGTTTTCGAGCCATTCGATGAGAGCAATGTTAGAGTCGGCGTCTTGATCGTTCACCTCCACCCATGTTTTCGGAACCATGGCAAGCTCTGCTTCTTCGATTTTTCCGCCCATTTTCTCTACAGCTTCCTTCACTGAAATATAGGCCTCAATAGGCGTTGTGACTACATAAGACTCATCTTCAACGGCAAAATCGTCAGCGCCTGCTTCGCTGACGAGAAGAAATAGCTCGTCTTCTTTGGCGCTCGATTTGGCGATGCGGATGACCCCTTTCCGGTCGAAATTGTAGGCGACGGCGCCGGGAGTGGCCACAGTTCCGCCGCATTTATTCGTGGCGATCCGAATATCGGATGAGATCCGATTTTTATTGTCAGTCATGATGTCGGCGATGATCCCCACCCCTCCATAGCCATAGAGCTCATAGGTCATCGAAGTATAATCTTGCGTGTCGGAGCTGGCCGCTTTTTTGATATTGCGCTCGACATTGTCATTGGGGAGATTCGCATCTTTCGCTTTTTGAATAGCGACCCGGAGCTTGCTATTTGTCTTGGGGTCGACCCCCCCTTGCTTGACTGCGCTGATGATCTCCTTCATGATGCGGGAAAAAACTTTCCCCTTTTTTTTGTCCGAGCGCTCTTTCCGATGCTTGATGTTCGCCCACTTGCTATGGCCTGCCATGGGATTTCCTTTTTTTAGACTAGTTTAACCCATTCATAGCTCTTTTTGCATCAAGATCTTGTCGACATAACGGCCAGGCCCTTCCTTGATGAACTTTGGATGGACCCCGTATTCTTTGAAACCGAGCCGCTTATACAGATCGATCGCCGGATTGCCTCGATACACTTCCAGATGGAGAAACTCGATGTGAAACCGCTCTTTCGCAAGAGCGATCAGCTCCCTCATCAACTTGGCCCCCACCCCTTTGCCCCGATATTTTTCGTCGACAATAATCGCTAAAAGACACTGGTGCTTCATCTTCTGATAGGGCTGCAGATAGAGATTCGCAATCCCGCACGGCGCCCCATCCCAAAGCGCCGTGAGAACGGCGTGATCCTTCGAGTAGCTCACCCAAATGCGGGCGGCGTCTTCGATTTCGCGAAGATCGGCGAGAGGAAAACCGCCCAATACTCCAGGCTGTAGCAGCCATTCGACGAGATATTTTTGATCGCTCTCTTCTCCAAACCGGATCGTTAAGTGCTCTTTCATTGAAACATATGCTCCCATATAACGCGCGGCCGCAGACGTCCGTCGATCTTCACAAAATTTTCCTGCCGGACAATCTCGTGAAACCCGAGTTTGCCGAGCAAAGGAATCAACTCGCTCGGCTCATACAGTTCGACGTAAACGCCCTCCAGACGAAAGCGGGTTTTTGCCAAATTGAGAAGGTTCCGGATCATCGAAGTCCCAACCCCTTTACGCCGATGTTTGGGATCGACAATGAGAAAAAGAGAGCAGTTGTGGGCCACTTTCTTATAGGGCATCAAAAAAAGGGTCCCAATCGCGCAAGGGACGTCATTGATCGTCCCAGTCAAGCTAGCCTTGAATTTCGAAAAACCGATCCAATTTTTCAAAGCCTCTTCTTTTTCTGCCGGACCAAATGGAAAATCGTCGCAGGCTTTCGGGTCTTGAAACCACTCCTGCAAATAGGGCAAATCTTCCATCGCCGTATAGCGAATATCAAAATCGGGAATGGAAATCATCCGAATTCCTTTAAATATGCATTGACAAAATCATCGAGTAAATCGCCGTCCATCATGGCCTCGATATTGCCCGCTTCAAACTTCGTCCGGGCGTCTTTTACAAGGGTATAGGGCTGGAATACATAATTGCGGATTTGGCTTCCCCATGCAATCTCTTTTTTCTCCCCGCCCATCGCAGAAAGTTTTTGCTCCCTTTCCCGATACTCTTTTTCATAGAGCTTGGAGCGGAGCATTTTTAGACAGCTCTCTCGGTTCTGGATCTGGCTCCTTTCGCTTTGGCAGGAGACGACAAGCCCAGTGGGAATGTGGGTGATCCGGACGGCCGAGTCGGTTTTATTGACGTGCTGGCCTCCAGCGCCTGATGCACGATAGGTGTCCACCCGAATGTCTTCGGCTCGGACTTCAACTTGCACATCGTCGATGATCGGGGTTACGTCGACCGACGCGAAACTTGTGTGGCGCCGCGCATTGGAATCAAAGGGAGAAATCCGGACGAGCCGATGCACCCCTTTTTCCGATTTGCAGTACCCATAAGCAAAAGGGCCTGTCACCCGGAAGGAGATATTTTTGATGCCGACGATCTCCCCATCTAGCCGGTCGATCACCTCGACTTTCCAGCCCCGTTTCGCCATCCAACGCTGATACATCCGAGAGAGCATCGCTGCCCAATCGCAAGACTCGGTGCCGCCGGCGCCGGCGTTGATCTCCAGATAACAATCTTTCCCATCCAACTCGCCAGAGAGCATCTTGCGCATTTCAAGATCGCCTAACTTCTTCTCAATATCGGCAAGCGAGGCGAGCAGCTCTTGCACAAGCGCCTCATCGCCCAGCGCTTCCGCCTCAGGCAATAGCTCCAACACATCGGAAAAACGGCTCTTGAGCTCGTTGTAAGGGACTGTCCACAATTTCAGCGCATTGCAAGCCTCAATCACTTTTCCTGCAGCTTCCCTGTCATCCCAAAAGGGGGGCGCTGCCATCTGCTCTTCAAGTTTTTTGACTTCCCGCTCCTTCTCGGCTAAGTCAAAGATACCTCATCATAGCAAGGAGTCTCGCTTCGATCTCTTTCAACTTTTCTTGCCTCTCAAAATTCATCATCCACCCACATCTTCTTCCATTTTCACCCAATTTTCACCCAAAACAGCGTAAAAGTCAAAGACTCAAGAAAATTCTTAACCTCTGAACGTCAATGGGAATTTACGATCCATTTGCTTTTTCTTTACATTTATCTAACGGACTATATAATTTTTGAGTCATTAGTCAACACAATTGAGGGCCAGGTCCTCGCAAACATAAAAAAAAACCCATTAAGGAGGTTTCAGATGTCTACAATACCAGCACCAACCAACACCAACACTTTCTCCACGACTATGTCGAACGGGGTCAATTGGGTTACAAATGGGGCAAAAAACGCCGCTGCCAGCATGGGCGATCTGCTCGGCAGAATATGGGCGACCGTTTGCTCCGTTTTGTCTAGCATCGGCTCTACATTGTCTCAGTGGGGATCCAGCGCGTATGCAGCGCTCTCCGCAGGACTGGAGCAAATGAAGAACCTGCCGACCGAAACCAAAGGGTTGGTTGGCGGCTTGTTTGTTCTGGCCGCAGGAGCCGGCGCTCTGGCCATGAAATACTGGTCAGCAGCAGCGCCCGCAGGGTTAAGCTCTGTTCCTTCATCGAAAGACAAAGCCTAAAGGACCATATGGGGAGGCTGCGGCCTCCCTATATCTCCATGGTTTGTCCCTCTTCGACGATAAAAGTACGACTCCCGCTGAGATGGGCGTTCCGCGCAATGAACCTACCATCTCCTTTCAAGACAATCTTCACCGACTCGTCCCTCTTCAGATCCATTTTCCAATAAGGTTTCGAGCGGCTCCAATCTACCCCCCTGTTTTCAATCGTCACATTTTCCAAAATACAGCGGCCGCTCTCTTTTCCCATGATTTGCAAACTGCCTTGGACATGCAGATTGTGTATCAAGACATCCGCCATTTCTAACAAAAATTCGGCTCCTAACCTCAATATCCCCCCTGACAATTTTTTCCGAATGATGGAATAGAGCGGACCTAGGGTCGGATGGTACAAAAATAGACACTCAGGCCCTTTTTGCAGCGTCTCTTCTAACGATCTTCTCTCTGGCAGCGCAAACCCACACCCGGTCAACAATTCGCGATGCGCAGTCATAAGATCGTAAAAACAGTTTTCCGGCGTCTCTTGCATGGGCTTGCCGGGAATAAACGCCCTTTTGGCGGTCGAGATGGTTTTATGCCTCCGATTATAAGTCACAAACGTCCTCTCAGCCCCCTTTTTTTCAACAAATACATCGGCGATATTTTGCATCGTCGACTCGAGCCGCGCCATCGCCTCCTCTTTTTTTTCTCCCGTTTCAGTTGTGTAGCTCCCTTTTTTCAGATTGATCAGCAGCCCTGGAAACGGGGCCCGTTCTACTGCAGCGCTGATCGCCTTCAGGTCGGCAAATAAGATATTCGTATTCGAAGAGAAGCGGGAATAGGGCTCTCCCTCTTTGAGGGGCAGATCTTGGATGCCGAATTTAGCAAAATCGCAATACTCGATATTGGTCAAAACGGCATTCTCGCCCCGCTCGATCAGCACATTGACCCCTTCAGCAGCCTGAAGCAGCCTAGGGCATGAGGCAAAGCCGAACACCCTCTCTTTTTTACAGCCGATCCCAGTAAAGGCCAAAAGGCCATAATCAAGCCCTGCGATCGGATTGTTGATTTGCCGGATCAGCGCCTTCGTCCGCCCAAGTTTCGCTAGCCAATCGAAAATCCCCTTATCGCGCGCCAGCTTCCAAATCGCGCCGTGCCCTCCTGGCTTCAAAAGGGGTTTAAAAGGTCCCGCTACACACCAATCGCCCTGTTCATTCACCGCAGGGGCGAGCGGCTGTGTAAAAAAACGGATTGAATCTTTGGGCCTCCCAAAATAGTGGCCCGCTTCGCAAATTTCGACCACATGGGCGTGGTTGCTCTTGTCGTGAGAGGTCATAATGGCGATCGGAGTGGTCAGCCGAATCCCAAATCTTTGAAAATAGAGGAATTCGCGCGCCTCAAGATCCCGAATGAGATGTTCTAAAAGAGTTTTCCCAGCAAAGGCAAGTTTGGCGGCGGGAAGTTCAGTCCCCGTTTTTTCATCGACAAGATGGAGCCGGTCAGCCGACCCGCCGAGCGGATAGATCTCAGCCATCTGCGGCAGAGCCTCAATCCCCCATTCAATCGCTTCTTGAACAGCGGGAGTCTCTTCCGCAATATCTATGAATGCGGGAGAATGATATTCTGCGTCAGAGGGCGCCTCTTCTTTGGCCCCTTTCAAAAGCTCGAGAATTTTCGCCTGGTAGCCCACGATGCCTCCCATTTCCCGATAGAAATGGTCGACAGGAATGAGCTGAGTGAGGAGTTCTCCGAGTTTTTCCGGATCGTCCACGCCTCCCATGACCCGTTCCGCCTGGCCGGCGGCAATGATCGCTTTGAGAGCGAGATTCGCAGGATCAGAAAGAGAGGCGGAACAAGCGGCTATGCGCGGGTGCGCTTGAAAAAAGCGATCGACAGAAGAGAGAGAATCGAGAATCGCCATTTTAGCAAGGGCGGAAGGGGCCTCTCTCAGACGTTTGCCTAACACATCTAGCATACAAGGCGAATTTGCCAGGAACAGCGCAAAAAAACAAGGTAGAAGTTTTAGGATGGACAAAATGGCCATTTTGGTTAGAATGTCAAACTCTTAGCCCGCATTTCTCACCCAGACGCGAGAAAAGGCGCTCAAGATGTTACGCCAGATTGTGCAAATCGCATGGCGTGACAGATTGAGCAGATGTTCCGCGGATGTGTGAGAAATGCGGGTGAGCTGCTGAAGTCGAGGAATGAAATGGAAAAATCTCAGATTTTTTCGCCGAAATCTTTTGACTATTAAACCTCAGGACGGATAAAAGATTTCTTTTGAGGGTTGGAGAGGTTGGCTGTAAAAACTTTAGTTTTGGACGGACGGCTCTGGCAGTATGACTCAAATTAGAAAAGGAGAATGAAAAAACATGGCGACGAAGCAAAAAAACTCTAAATTTATGCAACCGATGAAACCCAGCAAAGAACTCGCGGCCGTGGTGGGCGACGGACCTATGCCACGCACCGAGGTGACAAAAAATCTTTGGGCTTACATCAAGAAAAACGGGTTGCAAGATGCCAAGAATAAACGCAATATCAATCCAGATGAGAAAATGAGCAAAATTTTTGGCGGCAAAAAAGCGGTCAATATGTTTGAAATGACAAAGCTCGTCAACAAACACCTTTCTTGATCGGGTAAGAAGGCCCAGAAGCTTTACTTTTGGGCCTTATTTCGCTTACAATGCAGCCATGATTTCTCTGATTTTTTTGGCTGGCGGGTCGGGTAGCCGGATGGGGTCTCCTCTTCCGAAACAGTACCTTCCCCTCCGAGGCAAGCCGATCGCTTTGCACAGTTTCGAGCTCTTTACCCGCATCCCCGAAATCGGCGAGATTATCGTCGTCTGCGAGGAGGAGCATCAACGTTTTTTTTCACACCCCGTCCTCTTTGCTGCAGCTGGCTGCCGCCGTCAAGATTCTGTCTACTCCGGCCTCCTGCAATGCTCTCAAGAAATCGTTTTTATCCACGACGCCGCGCGCCCTTTTTTCGATCCAAAAACTGTCCCCCTCCTTCTGAGAGCGGTGCAAACCACTGGAGCGGCGGCTCTCGCCTCTCCCGCTGTGAATACGATCAAACAGTGCGCTCCGAACCACATCGTCGAAAAGACGCTCGAGCGCTCCACTCTCTGGGAGATGCAAACGCCGCAAGCCATTCGGCGGGATCTTCTGTTAGAGGCCTACGCCCACGCCCATCTGCACCATTTTGTAGCGACGGACGATCTAAGCCTCATCGAGGCCATCGGCCTTCCTACCCAAATCGTCCCCTCCTCTCCCCGCAATTTTAAAATCACCACCCCCTTTGATCTTGCGGTGGCCGAAACACTTCTCCAGGACACTCAGTGCGCTATAAACTGACGATTGGCTACGACGGGACGAACTACTCTGGCTGGCAAGTGCAAAAGAATGCTCCATCGATCCAACCGCTCATTCAAAAAGCGCTCCAAACCGCTCTTCGCCACCCCCTCGATCTCACCGGCTCAAGCCGCACCGACGCCGGCGTCCATGCGCGGGGCCAAACCGCCCATTTCGACACCGACCTCTCCCTGAATCCCGATCGGCTCCGCCTCTCGCTCAACGCCCTCCTTCCTCCAGACGTCCGGATTTTTGCAATCGATCCCGTTGCGATAGATTTCCACGCCAGATATAGCGCTCTCGCGAAAATCTACCATTACCATCTCCACAAAGGCCCCATTGCCGATCCATTCACCCAACTCTACCGGCATCAGGTTTATGGCCCTTTCGACAGGGAGAGGTTAGAAGAGGGGGTCCGCCTGTTTTTGGGGACGCACGACTTCACCTCGTTTGCCAATACCAAAGAAAAGCCGGAAAAAGACGCTGTGCGAACCCTTTACAGACTCGATATCAAAGAGGAAAAGGGGGGATTAAGACTCGAATTTGAGGGAGATGGATTTCTCTACAAAATGGTGCGAAATATTGTAGGGACGCTCCTCGACATAGCCGCTCGGAAAATCGAGCCGGACGAAATCGGGAAGATCTTTGCCGCCCGCGACCGGCGGAGAGCGGGCTCTACCGCCCCCTCGAAGGGGCTTTTCCTCATGGAAGTAGTGTACGAATCTCTTCGAACGATGCAAAATAAGTCCCCCCCTCTTGCAGCGCCATGTCGAGCAGCGGGTGGTGTTGAGGACAAATGAGCACCGGCAAGGCGGGGGTCCCTAGAAGGGCCTTGAGACCCCGGACGCTATCTTCAAAACCGACGATCCGGTCGCCCATTTTCCCATAGAGTTGGATCGCCTTCAGATAGCATTCTGGATTGGGCTTCGGTTTTTCATAATCTTCACGGGTGATCCATTGAGGAAGCGTCTGCAGCACAGGGATTTTTGAGCGGATCAGCGCCGTTTGCGCCAGCGCCGAATGGGTCACCACACACCGCCTGATTTTTGCCGCCTCAAGCGCCCTCAGCAATTTTTCAACCCCAGGCATCAGCTCGATTTTGCCCGAAAGGATCAGCTCCAAGTAGGCCCCTTTTTTTTCTTCATACAAAATCGCCCAATTGGGCTCGAGGTCGGGGATCGCTGCATAAAGAGCCTCTCTCCAAGCAGATGAGTTATAATGGGCCAGTTCGCAAAAATTTGAGAAGCTCAAGTTCACCGAGTGGCCCCGTTTAGCCAGCGCATTGATATAGGCCTGATAATGGAGAGGCTCCGTATTGACCAAAAGGCCATCGAAATCGAATAAAAAAAGTTGAAAATCGTGGATCCATCGCATGTTCCCTTTTTATCATATCCATTGTTAAAAAGCTCCTCAGAAATGTATAGAGGAGACATGGAAGCCAAGAAGATTAATTACCTCTATTTTGGAGCCCTCTTTCTCCTCCTCACCCTTCTCGCCTCGAGCAGCATCTTTACCAAAGAAAACATCAGCGGCTCTCAACCTTTTTTTTTCTCTACGCCCTCGGCCAAGCGACAATGGAAATCCTCCTCCTCACCGCCCTTAGCCTGTTTATTCCCCGTTATTTCGGCAAACTCTTTTTCAATATGTTCATCGGCTGCACCTTTTTCATCCTCTTCTTCCACATTGCCGATTTTCTTATGGACCGGATCCTCGATCTGACCGTTTGGGCCGCCCTCAGGATCTTTATCTTTGATGAGAACCTCCAAAACTTCCTCTATCTTCTCGACGCAACCGGCGTCTCGCTTTGGATCTGGGTTCTCACTCTCGCTCTCATCCTCACCCTCCCCTTGATCGGCGTCTTCCTCTATAGAATCACCGACGCCCTCTGCCAAAAAAAGTCGCTTTCTGTGACAAACGGCCAGTTTCTGCAGGCCTTTATCTGCATCCCGACCGCCCTCCTTTGCTGGGAATTTTCGGTCTCGAATGTGATCCACCCCGACGCCTACACAGCCTTTATCAAATCGCTTCCTTGGAAATTCACAATCCTTCAGCCTAAAAACGTCCTCCTCAACCTCCGAGGGCCCTTGGAGGCCCCCCTTGCCCACACAACCGCAGAGCGGGCCATCGATCAAGATCAGACTGTTCTCGCTGCAAAACCCAATATTTATCTATTCGTCGTTGAGAGCTTACGCGAAGACTCGATCACCCCCGAAATTGCTCCTCACCTCGCCCAATTTAAAACCCAAGCCGCCCATTTTGAGCAAGCCGTCTCCAATGGAAACGGAACCCACCTCTCATGGTTTTCGATCTTCCACTCCCAATTCCCCTATCATTGGAAACATTTCCAGGAGCATTGGCCCATAGGGAGTTTGCCTCTAGCTTTTTTGAAAAAATGGGGCTATCAAATCCGCCTCTACAGCTCCGCAGAGCTCGGCTACTACGGGATGGATGAGCTCCTCTTTGGCAAAGAACTTCACCTCCTCGCCTCTAGGCAACTCTTCCACCGCCCTCCCCCCTTCACTCCGGCAGATTCCGATAAAGCCGCCCTTTTCAAACTTCAAGAAGATATCCAGAGCGACCCTGCCTTGCAGCAAGGCCAAGTGTTCATTATCTTTTGGGACGGCACCCACTTCGATTACAGTCTTCCGAAAGACTGGACGCCCCCGTTCACACCCTCTGCCCAAGGATTTGTCTATTTTCAAGCCTTTCACTCCCAAAAAGCGATCCGCTCGATCTTAAATCGGTATCACAACGCCGTCCATCACATGGATCAGCTCTTTGGCCATTTCCTCGAACACCTCCCCAATAAAGAAGAGGCGATCATCCTCTTCACAGGCGACCATGGCCAAGAATTCTTTGAACACGGACACATCTTTCACAACTCGCACCTCACCCGCGAGCAGACACACATCCCCCTCTATCTCAAATTGGGAAGAGAATCAGGGAAAATCATCGACCGACCCCTCGTCTCGCAGATGGATCTTTTCCCCACCCTCCTCGCACACCTCAGCGGCTCATCGCCCATCCTCCTCGAAGGGAACTCGCTCTTAGAGCCACCAAAGTGGCCCTACGCGATCACGGCCCGATTCAATGCCGGCCGGACGCCCTACGAATTTGCCATCCATAACGGCAAGCATAAGATGATTGCCCAATTTCTGAACCGAAAGGAGATTTTAAAAGCGAAACATCTACGGATGATCTCGTTAAGGACAAACAAGGACGCGAGCGTCAATGAAAGAAAGGTTGAAGCATGGGTCGATCAAGAATTCGGCCCCGCGCTGCAAAGGTTATTTGACGAATAAATTGTGGAGTTGGTTGAGTAAATCGTTGATTTGATCGAGCCCCACTTTCCTCTGCTGTTCGACGCCTGACACATCAAATAACAGCACCGTTGGCATTGCCTTCACATGATAAGCCGCGCTCAAACCATCGAATTTATCAACATTGACTTTTAAAAACTTGACTTTCCCAGCGAGCTGACTCGCCGAAGAATCGATCACAGGAGAGATCCTCTTGCAAGGGCCGCACCAGGTCGCATAAAAATCGACAAGGACCGGAATATCGCTGGTCGCAAGCTCATGCTCAAACTGCTCAATCGACACAACCTCAATCACCTCGCTCTCCTGGGCGAGAGGCTGCAGAGGTTTCTCTTTCACTGCGAGCAGGTTCACCTGGTCGGAAAGATACTGCTGGGCCTGCAACGCGGCTTTGGAGCCATCGCCCGCGGCGGTAATCGCCTGTTTATAGACCGGATCGACGATATCCCCGATCGCATAGACCCCTTTGATCGAAGTCTCCTGATCTTTGCTGAGAACAATATAGCCCTTTGGATCGAGCTTTAGGGCGCTTTTAAACATCGCGCTATTTGGGGTGGAGCCGATAGCGAGGAATACTCCATCTAAAGCAAGCGACCTCTTTTTCCCTTCTTTTTGCACCACAACGCCAGTGACGCTTCCCCCATCTCCCTTCACCTCTTCGACCGACGTGTTGTAATAAAACTCCACATTCGGCTTTTCGCGGAGCGCCGCCACTCGCCTCTCTTCATTCGCTTTGAGTTCCCCTTTTCGGATAAAGAGGTGAACCTTTTTTGCGATATTGGATAGGTAGAGCGCCTCGAGGATCGCCGAATCGCCGCCGCCGACGACGCCGACGACTTTATTTTTGTAGAGCGAGCCGTCGCAAATCGCGCAATTCGTCACGCCCCTGCCCCAATACTCTTGCTCGCCCGGGACGCCGAGGAAATTCGGCGTGGTTCCGGTGGCGATGATGCAGCTTTCGGCTTTGATTTGGCGGAGATCGCCGCTCCCATCGAGCGGGCGAGTCGTGATGAGCAAAGGGCGCTCTGAAAAATCGACGCTCACCACCTCTTCGGATAGAAATCGGGCCCCGTTCGCCTCGGCTTGCGCCCGCATTTTTTCGGTCAGCTCGGCCCCGTGGATCTCCATCTCGCCGGGCCAGTTCTGAACCGAGTGAGATTGCGTCAGAAGTCCGCCGGGCGTCGGCCCCTCGATCACGATGGGCGACAGTCCCGCCCGTCCTAAATAAATGGCGGAGGTCAGAGAGCCGACCCCCCCGCCTAAAATGACAACAGGTTCAGACCCCTCTCCGCTCATTCCCATGAGCGGCAGAGCCAACGCGACTAAAAATGATTTGAATCGATGAATCATAAGGCCCTCCATTAAAACCGATTTCACCCTTAATGTCAACTTTGCTAAAGTGTCGGTATGAAGGTCTTTTTTCAAAAATATTTCGGCCAAAAATCTGAAATCAACTACCTCTATTTTAGCGCTTTCCTCATCTTTCTCACGACATTGACCCTCTCCTACGATAGCGTCCCCCTCTTCTTTCTCCTGTACGCGATCGGCCAAGCGCTCCTCGAAGTCTCCCTCTTTGTATTGATCGCAGCGATCCTCAAACGGTGGGCGCCCCGCTGGGTCTACCTCGTTTTCATCGGCATTTCCTTTCTCCTCATGCTGCTGCACTTCACCCATTTCATCATGGTTCGTCTCATGGACGCGACGATCGTCTATATCTTTAAGTTTTTATTCGGATCCGGCCTCAATCATCTCATCGCCGGTTTTCAAGCGCTCAATATGAATTGGACCATGATCGCAATGATCATAGCGACCATCCTCATTCTTCCCGTAGCCGGCCTTGGTTTTTATTGGCTCACTTACCGAATGACGAACAAAAAACCGCTCCATATTTCCCTCTCGCACATCGCCCTCACTGTCGCCGTTTTGGGAACCGCCCTCTTTCTCCTCGACCTCATCGCCCAGCCCTATCTCAATAAAAACGACTACTCCAAATACCAAAAGACCCTCCCCCTTGGCACGACCTTCCTCACTCCTCACGCCAAATACCTCTCCCTTTCCGCACCGTTCCCCCCCTTTCGGGATGAGGAGACGACCCTCCGCGCCTTGCCCCAAGCCACCCTTAAACACCTCCCGAACGTCTATCTGTTTGTGATTGAAACCTTCCGGCGCGATTATCTCTATGCAGCGCCCCACTTGAGCGCCTTCGGGGCCCAGAACATCGCGTTTTCCAACTCCTTTGCCAACGCGAACTCGACCCATCTCTCCTGGTTTGCGATTTTTCACGCCGACGTCCCCCTCCATTGGGCCTCGATGAGAGACGCATGGACTCATGGGAGCATCCCCCTCCAGCTCCTCAAGAACCTAGGCTACCGCACTTCGGTCTATTCATCCGCCGACCTCCGTTATTTCAATATGGACAAACTGATTTTCGGCGCCCATCGAGAACTCGCTAACCCCATTGAGGAATATACCTTGGATCGGACGTTGGAGCCCTGCGAGAGAGACGCCCTCGCTTTCCAGTCATTGAAGCGGGATCTAGCCCCCGAAGGGCGCCTCTACCTGATTTTTCTCGACTCGACCCATTCTGAATACAGTTTCCCCAAAGATTTTCCCCTCCAATACCAGCCGATTGCCAAAGAGATCGACTATCTCACCATTGGACCCAAAAGCCCCGAACTCGAGCTCATCAAAAACCGGTACCGGAACGCGATTGGCTACATTGACAGTTTAATGGGGAACTTTTTCGCTCTCCTCAAAGAACAAAACCTCTACGATGATGCGATCATTGCCATCACAGGGGATCATGGCGAAGAATTTTTCGAAGAGGGGGCCCTCTTTCACGGCACCCATTTAAATCACTATCAAACCGCCGTCCCCCTCCTCCTCAAATTCCCCTCCAAAGAGTGGATTCCTCAAAGAGATGAGGCGACCCACATGGATCTATTCCCGTCCATCCTCCATTACCTCACCAAGCAAAGCGATTTTACCTCCTTATTCGACGGCCATTCTGTTTTTAGCCTAAAACAGCCTCCCTATCGGATCGCAGTGCTCCAAAACGGCCCCGACACCCCCCTCGAGTTCTATCTCGAAAAACCAGAAATAAAGCTCCACGCCCGTTTCGTCGACCCCTCAAAACTGGAAATCATTGACCTACAAGGCCCGTTCGATCCACACATTCTTGAAACGGACAAATAGAGCCAATTTTATTTAGAGTGGGTTTTTGTACCCATCTAAATAAAATTGGCGCGCTGATGATTAGCAATATTCTGGAGGAAGAGGGATAGAAGTCAGCTTGCGGAAATGAGTCACCGCTTGTTGCGGCACTCGCGAGTTGACCTTGATGAAGTCATTCAAGAAAGGCTCTGCCCAATCTCTCATTTGTCCATAAGTAGCCTTCTCCTCCTGTCCCAACGCTTTGAACTTCATGCCGAGCTCTTTGAGAAGCAAGATACCGTCTTGCAGGGGCTCTATTTCGTTGGTATAAGTAGAGGCAATATAGGTTTGAAGAGTGTCGTTGGTGTTGAGAAGTTTTGCATTGTCCCGAACCAAATGACTATTTTCAATCTCTTTCGCTTTTCTCCCATTTTCGTACTTATTTGCGGTAGCCCGATACTCAGCAGAGAGATTCTTGATTGCGCCGTTGCAAAGTTCCTCCACACACCCGTTCTTAGATGCAATTTCAGTCCCATCGGCATTTTTTAGACCGTATTTCTTGATCAACCACGCCCAATCTTGATGGCGATTTGCCACCTCAGCATGAGAATAGTCGGTCTCGACATCTTCGGCTCTGCCAAACCAATAGTCCCGATTTTTCTTATTGTAAAAAGCGTCTACAGTGTTTTGCTTGATTTGGAGTTCATGTTTTTTGATTTCCGCTCTGTTTTTCTCAATCCTATCTTCCCAGAGCGTGATCCGTTTCTGGTATTGTTGGATGGCAGCAACCTCCTCTTCAATGAGAATCCCCACCTCATAGAGCATCTTTTCAACCATATTGACCGACCCGATCAACCGGTCCGAATTGAGCGGCAAAAATGCGCCCGGATCAACGAGACGGTTCTGCGGCACTTCCCCGAGAAAGTAACTTTGACCATCGATACTCTCGTCTACATTCTTTAGATTTCTTGTACTTGGTTCCATTGTTTCAGCTTTCCCCCCCTCTTGGACTGGGAGAGTAGCCATGGGATCAAACCCTGGGTTCATATCGATTTCTTGGCTATCAGACATTGTTGTTCTCCTTTCTTCGCCTGGCGAGCGGTGGATAACTACGCTCTTATTGCTAATTGTACATAATAATATTTTAATTACAATTAATTATTAAAAAAATGTATCAACTAGACTTAAAGGCAACAACTTAATTAATTATTCTAGATCTTTGATTGTCTACAGCTTTCCCAAGGGGAAAAAGCGGAGATAGGGAAAGGGCAAAGAAGGCGGCAATGATAAACCACTGAGCGCCTAGGGCATAGGATAATACCATACCTAGAAACATAAGAGTTGCAACGGCGATAAGGATGTTTTTTTTTCTTTGCGGAGGATCAAAAAACCCAACTTTTTTATTTGCAACAGAATGTGATTGTATAGATGGAGTCATCTATGCATTATACAACAATTGAGTGTATTATCAAACTAAACTGTTTTCTGTTCATTCCATAGAGCGATGACTGGGATCCCCTTTTCATAGCTTAAAACACTTAACGAGGAGACGGATAAGAGCAAATGGCTCCCCATCAAAGGTTCTAAGCCGAGAAAACGGGCAGCTAGGAGGCGCAAAAAATGGCCGTGGGAAAAGAGGGCGATATTGCCTTTATAGTGCGAAATTTTTTTTAAAACTCGATCAGCTCGAGCCGCGGCCTCTGCTGGAGACTCTCCGTGGGGGGCCCCGTCCTTAAAGATATTCCAGCCTGGATTTATTTTTTGAATTTCCAAACTTGTGATCCCTTCATAATCGCCGTAGCGCCACTCTTCCAGATCTACATCGACCTCCGGATCCATTCCATGGCAGCTTTCCAGAGCCCGGATCCTAGGGCTTGAAAAAACCCGTTCAAACGGAATGTTTTCCAATCGCTGTCTCAATTGAGCCGCCTCTTCCCTCCCCTTTTGCGTCAAAGGGACGTCGGTTTTTCCGGTATGTTGCCCCGACAAAGTCCACTCGGTCTCTCCATGTCTACACAGATAAATCCGTTTCATCTATACCTTGTATATTGAGATGTAGGTCTCCTCGCCGTTCAAATCCCACGGGGTTCCCTCACACTTTCCGAACTCCACATCTATGGCTAATACCTCATGGGCGATATAATCGCGATATTTTGCGAAACAAGCGACCACCCGCGGGGTGGTCTGCATGACGATGCGAATCCGGTCGATGACCTCGAATGCCAAGTCCCTTCGCATCGAATTGACCTTATTGACGATCTCTCTAGCGAGCCCCTCCTCAATGAGTTCGTCATTGAGCGCCGTATCCAAAGCGACCGTAAGCTCTCCCTGATTGCCAGCCGCCATCCCTTCGCGCACCCTCCGTTCGATCTGGACATCCCCCGGCTCCAATTCGACCCTCTCTCCGCCGATCTCGATGTTGAGCCTGTGTCCCATGGCAAGCGTCTGGATCTGTTTTCGATCGAACCCTTGCATGATTTTTTGCGCGAGAGGGATTAATTTGCCGATTTTTTTGCCTAGAACAGGGAAATTTGGCTTGACCAACCATTGGACAAAATCCCCCTCTTCGCTATGGAACTGAATTTCTTTCACATTCAGTTCATCGGCGATCAATTGCTTCTGCTTGGCCAGTGAGGCGAGGAGCTCCCGATTTGAAGTGATCAAATGGGCCTTTGCGAGGGGCTGGCGAACCTTTAATTTGTATTCCTTTCGGAGCGTATGGCCTAGACTCACCGCCGCTTGCGCCGCCTCTACCTCTTTTTCGAGTTCCACGTCCCGCAGCCCCTCATCGTATTTTGGGAACTCCGACAAGTGGACCGATTCCATCTTATCGTCAGTCCGCAATTCCCGGTAGATCGCATCGCTTAAAAACGGAATGAACGGCGCAGCGACCCGGCTCAAGGTCATAAGAACTTCGTAGAGCGTCTCAAATGCCGCCCTCCGGTCTGGAGAGTCATCATCCGCCCAAAATCGACCGCGGCACCTCCGGATATACCAATTCGTTAATTGATCGACGAAACCGACGAGCGGTTCAACCGCCCTATTTAGATCGTACGCCTCCATCCCCCCCTCGACCTTCCGCACTAACGCTTGCGTCATTGACAAGATCCATCGGTCGATGAGCGCCTCAGGACGTTTGGCGCGACCCGGCTTCCAATGGTAGATCTTGGCATACGTCGACAAGAAGACAAACGAGTTCCAAAATGGGATGAGAACCCCTCTGAGTACATGTTCGACCCCCTTCTCTGCAAACCGTAAATCTTCCGCTCTCACCGCAGGGCTATTGAGCATATAGAGCCTGATCGCATCGGCCCCGTATTTGTTAATGACCCCCTCCGGATCGGGGTAATTCTTGAGCCGTTTAGACATTTTATTTCCATCTTCGGCCAAAATGATCCCATTGACGATAATGTTTTTGAACGCCGGCTTTTTGAAGAGCGCGGCCGACAATACGGTCAACGTGTAGAACCAACCCCTGGTTTGATCGATCCCCTCCGCGATGAAATCGGCCGGAAAACTCTCCTCAAACTCTCTCTTGTTTTCGAACGGATAGTGATTTTGCGCATAGGGCATCGAACCCGACTCGAACCAGCAATCGAACACCTCTGGAATCCTCTCGAATTTCTGTCCCTCTTGCACAAACGTCAAATCATCGATATTGTGCCTATGTAGATCATCGATTTTTTGGCCCGTCAACCGCTCCAACTCCTCGAGGCTTTTCACGACCACTACATCGCCCTTGTCACCCCTCCAGATTGGGATCGGGGTTCCCCAGTACCGATTTCTGCTGATCGCCCAATCCCTTGCGTTTTCGAGCCATTTGCCGAACCGCCCATCTTTGATATGGCCCGGAACCCAATGAATTTCTCGATTCGCCTCTAACAGACGGTCCTTGATTTTTTCCACAGCGACAAACCAAGTCCGAACCGCCTTGTAAATCAGCGGCGTATCGGAGCGCCAGCAGAAAGGGTATCTATGCCGAACCGTCCCCTGGTAAAAAAGGGCCCCTGTTTTTTTTAATTCCCGGGCGATTTCTTTATCCGCATCTTTGACCAACAGACCCGTCCAAAGAGGCGCCTCAGCCGTGAACCGCCCATTGTTATCGACCGGACAAACCAATTCGATCCCCTCCCTTTTACAAGCGAAAAAGTCCATTTCTCCAAAGGCCGGCGCTGCATGGACGACCCCCGTCCCATCCTCGACGGAGACCCCCGCCTCCAAAATCACCCTAAAGCCGTTCCGATCGGCGAAGAACGGAAAGAGCGGCTTATACCGCACCGCAGCGAGCCCCGTCCCTTTTTTCCGCTCGATGATCTCAGCCCCATCCTGGAAATAGACCCCGAGTCTTGCCTCGGCGAGCCAGTAGAATTTCCCCTCCCGCTTCACCTTCACGTATTCGATCTCTGGACCCACCATCAGCGCCAAATTCGAAGGGAGCGTCCAAGGAGTCGTCGTCCAAGCGAGAATATAGGTATGAGGATCTCCGATCACCTCAAACGCCACAACGAGGGACGGGTCATCGACGTCCTGGTAATTCAAATTAGCCTCAAAATTCGAAATCGGCGTCCCCAGCTTCATGGAGAAGGGCATCACCTTGAACCCCTCATAGACCAATCCCTCCCGCCATAATTGACTAAACACCCACCAGACACTCTCCATGAACGGCAGATCCATCGTCCTGTACGTATGGGTAAAATCGACCCACCGCCCCATCCTGTCGACCGTTTTTTTCCATTCTCCAGTATACCTGAGGACAATGCCCCTACACTCCTCATTGAATTTGGCAATTCCGAAACTCTCAATCGCGCTCGCCCCCGAGAGCTCTTTCGCCTTTTCGATCTCATTTTCGATCGGCAAACCATGGCAATCCCAGCCGAAGCGCCTTGGAACCCTGAACCCCTTCATCGTTTTATAGCGAGGGATCACATCTTTGATCGTCCCAGCCAGCAAGTGACCGTAATGGGGCAGTCCCGTTGCGAACGGCGGCCCGTCGTAGAAAGAGAAGAATTTCTCTCCCTTTTCCACCGATTTTTCAAACACCCGGCGTTGCTGCCAAAATCTAAGAACCCGCTCTTCCCTCTCTGGGAACCCCTCGTCTTGCTCAAATTGAAACATAGCCTAACCCTCAAAAAATGTCCCATTGTAAGGGATTAAGAATAAGAATGAAAGGGGGGCTATCGCCAAAAACTCTAACTATGTTATAATGAGAGGGGTAAAACCATCGCTTTTACGTCCCCGCTTTGGGAATGGCGCATTGACCGTTCTCCTTGCGGGGGTGTCAAGGTTTCGACTTAGGAATAAAGCATAGGTGGCATGTAGAGGATAATCGGTGGGCCTCTTTAATCATCCGATTAAAACACAAACGACGAAGAAACATTCCCGTTGGCAGCCTAAGGCTTAACCGCCTTAGTTGCCCGGTAGCCTGAGATCAGATCAAGAGTTTCAGATGTCTACCGTCATACATCTTGAAGTGAACCCTGGCCCTTTGGGACTATCTAGGTAGGAGTTCGAGATAGAGAAGGTCTAGTTGGCCCCAAGCGGAGAACCTTTCGGCAAGGTCAACTTATTTTAAGGTACTAAGCATGTAGTCATCTTTGTAGAGTTTGCTAAGGACGAGAGTTCGATTCTCTCCACCTCCAAAATTCAGATTAAACCAAATCAAATAACACTAAGAATACCAAGGACTTAAAGGGGAACCGATAAGTCCTTTTTCTTTTCATCTAGGCCACTTTTGCCCAGTCTAGTGCGTAAAATTTGCGTAATTTAAACAGAGGGACTAGCCTAGTCTGGCCAATAGACAAAAACCGGTTCATCCGACAAATGCGTACCTGGATTCGTGTAGGTGATAAAGTCGCAATTTAAAATATTCAATATCTCGAAACCCATAAGCCTGCCTTTTCATTGTCTTGATTTTGTTGTTTATGCCTTCTGCTGCGGCGTTCGAGATTCGATGTTTGAAATAGTTCAATAACCCCGTCTTGTATTGGTGTAATGTTTTGACCACTCGTCTTAGCGGTTTGAGCCCTGTTGCCAAAGCATCGACTCCCCATCTGACGAGAAAATGTTCCGCCTCCTCTACAGAGTCTTTCTCCCAGAAAAGTTGGAATTGCTCCTTCAGGGAATGTGCCAAAAACAAGGGTTCATTTACAGCCAATAAGGCGCCCAATCGTGTTTGGTTTTCTAGATCCAAGTTGTCATAATTCGTTAGGAATAAAAACCGACTGCCCTTCAGTACTTTTGCATCGGCCCCACTCAAGTTTTGCTGTTGATCTTTGCGCACCTCGTCCAGGGCTTTATTCAATAAAGCCGTCACATGAAAATGATCAAATACCACATCTACGTTCGGCAAAAACTCTTGTGCTGCTGGGTAGTACGATTTGCTCATGTCCATAGCGATTGCTTTTAACTTTGGTGCGTGCTTTGCCAGTTTCTTGAAAAAGGGAGCTACCGCCTCTATAGTTCTACCCTCTACAGCGTGAATAATTCTCCCCGACCGTAGATCTGTGAAAACGGTCATGTATTCATGCCCTTTCCGTATGCTGAATTCATCGACGGTAATGTATTCCAAATCTTCTAGAGGAATTGTTTTATAGAGAGCAGTCAATTTCTCTTTGTGGATCCTCTTCACGACATTCCAGCTAATTTTTAGAAATCGAGAGACATCCAAGAGAGTGCTAAAATGCAAAAGATCCAGCACGTGTGCTATCATGGAGCGCACCATTCGGAATTTGCCTTTCATAAAAGGCAATCGAGGCCACCATTTATGGCCACATTGAGGACAGGCTACTCGATGTAGCAGCACGTTTAGAAAACAGGGCTTGCCGCCAAACGGCACCATTTTAAACTGCCGCTTTTTTTGTCCCTTGAAGATTGTGCGCGTACAGCCACATTTGCATTGAGATGGATCGACCATTATAGCGTGGATCGTAATCGCCCCCGCTTCAAATTTGGTAGATTGGTATTGAACTCCGCTGATTCCGTATGCATGATACAAGAGAGAAGTAGACATAGAAGAAGCCTCCCGTGAGGGTGTTTGTTCAAGCTCCTTTTATATGTCTGCTTCTTTTGTTTCTACCCGCCAGTCAAGACCTTCTAGAAATCACAACGCGCTGAATAATCAATACTTATAAAAATCTAAGGACTTAATGCCTTTCCCCTCTACAGGTACTCATTTGTCGGATGAACCCAAAAACCTCATTTACCTCTAGAATTTGATCTTTAAAAATCGTTGCCACGTCATTTTCTATTTAGGAGTCTACTGATGAAGAAATACACCATCTTGTTTGTGATGCTAACCATTTTTTTCTTCCACAAGAAATCTTTTGGTGCTTTGTCTTCTGATATCGACTTAGAACAGATGACCCAAGATTATGTCCTTGAAGTTAAGCAATTGCACATTCCAGGTTATCCTACAGCATGTAACCCTTCTATCGCACGATGGCATGACAAGCTTATCTTAAGTTTTGACGCCTATAGCCCTGAAAAAAAAGATCAACCCGATTTAATGGGACTTGCCATTTTGGATGAGAATTTTAATATAACTGGAAATCCTCAAATTCTCGATGTCCCGAAAAATCTTTGGCAAGATGCGCGCCTTGTCCTACTCAAGGATGACCTCTATCTAGTATTCAATGGCGCTATTGAGGGTGGAGTGCGTCGAACATTCATCACTCAAGCAGAGTTTAATGGCGTGGAGTTTTCTGTAGAGCCTCCGAGAGCATTTTTGCATTTCCCTGGAGAGAATCCAAATCAATGGGAAAGAAACTGGATTCCTTTTGTTTATAATAATTCACTCCTTTTAGCCACCCAGCTAATGCCTCATCGAATATTATGTCCTGTTTTAGGAAGTCAAAAGTGTGAAGAAATTGCATCTTTAAACTTTTCTAGCTCTTGGATGTGGGGAACTCCGAAAACGGGAACAACGGCTCATCTAGATGGGAATCATTATCTTGCCCTCTTTCATTCCATTAAAGTCATGCCTAGCATCCATTCGGATGGTAAGTCAATTCAACATTATTTCATGGGTGCCTATACTTTTGAAGATCATCCCCCTTTTCGGATAACAGCAATTAGCAAGGAGCCTATTGTCGGCAAACATTTTTATCATGGACCCGAATACACCATGTGCAAACCTTGCCGTGTTGTTTTTCCTTGTGGATATGTCATGGATGAACAATTTATTTGGGTAGTGTACGGCAGACAAGACCATGAAATATGGATGGCAAAGCTTGAGAAGAAGGGACTCTATAGCAATATGGAACCATGCAATCTTGATATGAACTGAAAATCACTTCTTCCCTTAGAAATTTCAAATACAATGTGAATAGATGAGGTCATGGTGTCTTTTTTAAAAGTTCTCGTTTTGATAGTTCGTCTCGAATTTGCTGAGAAGATTCAAATACAATACCGTCGATACCCATCTTTTTGGCGGCCTCAACATTCTCAAGTTTATCATCAATGAAGATAACTTCTTCTGGAGAGAGGGAAAGTTCTGAAAGGAGGAGTTTGTAAGCCTTTAAATCTGGTTTTAGTGCACCAATTTCTGTAGAAAGTAAGCATGGGTCAAATGGTTCATAAATCCCACAGTCTCTTAGCAAATTTGTGAATTGTCCATCTGAATTAGAAAGTAAGCCTACTCGAATATGTTGCTTCAATTCATTGACCAATTTATACATCTCTATGTCCATTCCAGCTGCGTTTCTCATAGTTGCTTGAAAGGATTGATACCAGTCGTCTGGAAGACAAATTTCGTTTTCTTTTGCAAAAGCAGTTAAGAATTTTTTATCGGATTCACCTTGCTTTAAAGCTAACAGCCTTTGCTGATTCATCTCACCAAATTCAGATTCTGACAAATGGAAATACTCTTTAATAAAATCTGCAGCTGCATTGAATACTCTTGCTGAATGATTAGCTTCTGCGGTCATAACTCCGCCAAAGTCAAATACGACTGCATGAGGTGTAGCGAAAATAGGAAATATAAAAGCTATCAAGAAAGGAATCAAAAGAAGGATGTTTTTTTTCATAGGCTTATTCCATAGTCTCTTTTAAGGCATCTCTGATCTCAAAAAGAGTTTTCTCTTCAAGCTTAAATGATTTATCGTAAGGAGCATAGTTTTTCCCCCAACGGGTATCTTGAAAAATCACCCCACAAAAATCTCGAGAGTCACTATAGCGAGGAATAATATGCACGTGGATTTTAGGAGACGTGTTACTGAGCGCTGCATAATTCATTTTGTCAGGCTGAAAGAGAGTCTTTAAAGCCGTTTTTATTTCTTCACCAATTTGGAAAAACTCCTCTCTAATTTCCCCCTGAATAGACAAAAAATCTTCAACACCAGCGTCTTCTCGTAAAAGGACAAAAACCCTACCGAGATAGCATTGGTTCTCATGAAGATATACATCCCAATATTTGTAAGACTTTATTTTGAGTTGTTCATAATCCATAGATTCCTCAATTGATTGGGCATGTATTAATTGATGATCTTGAGAATAGGCGTTTAAAGAAGAAAATCCAAGAAGCAATAAGAAGAGCAATTTACTCATAAAACGACCATCTTTTAGGTCAGGAAATCATAATATGCCAAGCAGAGGCTTGTCAAACGTAAAGAATATGTTTACATTCTTGATAATAAATCTTTACTTTGACGGATAAGAGTCATCGTTTCTCGATGATGGGCTTTCGCCCGTTTTGTATATCCGCCATGTCGAAATGGTGCTTGACGAGCACGTTCTTTTCCAGCATTTGTTATGGGTCCTTTTGCAGTTCCTCCATGCATATGACAAGTTGTTCTCCCACGCACTGCCCACTTTAAACACTGCTTGCCAGAGCGTTTACTTTTTGCCGTACATTGACTCATAGTGATCCATGGGGTTCAATTCGAGATTTTTTCTCCACCTCTCCCCCCATCGTCGAAAGATTCTGAGCGACGATCGCTTGGCCTTCATTATGAACATGGATCACTTGTACCGTTTGCTGCCCCTTGGCTCGGTACTTGGTAAGAGCCTGCATGGTTTGAGTGGCAGCGTTGAAGAGTTTTGTTGCCAAATTGATATAGCGCTCAAGGTGATAAAACCCATCTTGAAAATGGCCTTGACGCAGACATTCCATGGCAGATGCCTGTAAAGCTATGAATTGCCCCGCAAGCAACGCCTCTGTTTCATCCTGCGGTCTAATCGTTGGAAGTAGACTGGCCATGCACTTGAACCGTTGCTCGAATGTTGAATCTGGCAATCCTTTCGAGAGATGCCACAATATAGCCGTAGCAAAATCTGCATCATCGGTGCCCGTGGCTTGCTTGAAAGCCGTTTCAAAGCGTTCCATCGATTCTGAATTTACAGTTGTTCCATCTGCAAGAGTAAGCGTCGATTTCTTTCCTCCAGATTGAGAGTTGTCCTTTGCATTAAGTTGCATAGGCTTCTCTAGACGATTTTCTACTGACGATTTTGGCGAAAGTGGAGATATATCAGTTTGCTTTTTCAGCTTTTTTCCCATCGCTTCATTTCCTTCGGTAGCATTCTAAAGCTACCGCTTAATTTACTTATTCATAGAATATTGCAACTTTCGGTAGCAGGTAGCAGTCTTTGATGCGCATCTCAACGAATGCTTGAAACATTTATTCATCAATTTCACTAATGACTTAATCCTTCTGCTACCGTGCTACCAATTTTCATTTTTTACTTAATATCAATAAGTTACATCTTGTTTTCGGTGCTACTCTGCAGTAACACAGTAGCCTTATTCACTCTCTACTTTTTCCATTGGAATCAAGATGCAACGCTGGTTCGTTCCCGTAATCTTTACCTGCACACCCCCTATAGCCCCATCCGTTCTTGCCAATGGCCCCTTGATGTCTAAAGAGGCGTATTCGGTATCTTTAAGCAAGTGCCTTGTGATGTTCTCACACCGAAGTGCCAAGTATCTCTTCGCCTTATGAACAACAATTTTCACGCCATGCCGCTCTAAATGTTCCTCATGCTGTCCCATTTGCAACATCTCACGCACCGATTTCTTGTCACCATCTACAAAGATGAGACTGGCCAAAATCGTATCGAGGAGCTTATCACCATCATCTTCCGTTTGTGTTGCCGCCCACATTGGGAAGCTCTCCTCTAGTCCTTCTGGAGCAACAATCTCTAAAAGAGCTGAGGCATACATAAAATTTTCTACCGTGCGAATTTTGATTCCTGGGTGCTCTTGCAAAAGGCGGTGCCGATCTGCATTGATTTTTTGCGCTCTCTCTTCGAGGACTTCCCACATGGTAATCACGGCAGCTGTGATCTTGGCAGAGATCACTTGCCCATCGTCATCAAATTTATCAACGGCTGGAGCTCCTTGCGGAATCTTGTTCAGCTCAAACTTGACAAGGCGCGATTCTTGCGCAGCGTCCTGCATAAACTTCTTGGGCAGGTAAATCGACCCAAACCAAGGCATGTGATGCAGGTCAAATCGATGAGCTTTATCGGAACCCGTCCCACTGGTTTTTTGTCCCCCCTTGTTGAAAAGCTTTGCCAATTCCAAAATCTCAGGAATGTGTTTGTGCTTTTCAAATTCGTCAAAGACAGAAATGCGACCGCTGTTGCCGATAGTTTGAGCGGTGGCATGAGCGGTACTCTTGTCTAAACGCTCTACAAGTCCTCCATAAATGTGCTGTAAAATATTCTCCCAAAATGTGGTTTTCCCCGTTGCTGCAGCGCCCGTGATATATATCCACGGACGCCACTTCATGGCTTGCTGCACAATCGCTAACATCACAAAAGCGGTCACAAAGGCCGCCATCGAAGGAACAATCCAATTCCATTGCTTCACCTTGCTATGAATGAGATTGAAAGACTCTTTTAGGAGGACTCGATTGCCTATCGACGCCTCGAAAACCTCCCAATCCAACCATGCTGCCCCCTCGGTCTCAACGAGTTTTCCTTCAAAGAGAGGAGCTTTTAAGTAAGAAAATCGCCCTTCTTCAATAAAGCCCGCTTTCTTGCCTGAAATAATCAACCATTTGTCATTCACCATCCAAATACCCGCTCGCAAGGGAGAAACGTCATCGATGAATCCCTTTTTGTGTGCCGCATCGATGATCGCTTCTTTCAGAGTCTTAACCGAGTCGTCGGACTGAAACCACTCCGACTCACTCCCGATGTAAAGGCGGAGTTCATCCTTGTTCAGTCGCGCTGCTGGTAATGCAATAAGTCGTCCCTCTTTCCACAGCAAAATTTCCCGCTTTGCGTTATGTCCCAAAATGTGAAATGGCAGCATCGACTCTGCCTTCTCTTCCAGTAATTTGGCACCATTCCGTAACTGATCGATCTCATCTTGCAATTCTTTTTGTGCGGCTTCCCGCCGATCTAATTCCTCCAACTGGCTGCGCATTTTCGGATCATCGGCAGACAACCCCCGACTTTCGATCTCTTTCTCCAACACGGCACGTTCAGTTATTAAAGCTCGATCTTCGGCGTAATGTTGCCTCTCTTTGATGTCAATCTGCGTCCATACGTTTTCGGCTTCTTGACCCCTCCTGCTTTTATCGAAGTAATCGTCCTTGTGGAGGACAATTTCAACACCGATTTGCTTACTTGCGAGCATTGTCCCGACCATATCTTGCATCCCAATCGGACAGCTCCATGCGTCTTTCATATGCCAGTGGCAACCCGCTCTTTTTAAATCGGCATTTACAGCTTTAAGCGCCTTTGTTGCGCCCCTCTTTGGACGAATCAAAAAAGCATTTGCAGGGATTGCTTCTGGTGATGTATCCGTAGGTATAGTATTATCGTTCATTATAGTCCTGTTCTTGTGGTTGATAAAAGCTCCTCCCAAGCTGTAACTTGGGAGGAACAAGGCTTAAAGTCCTAAGAGTTCAGCCACTCTACGCGCTTCAGTTTCGTACTTTTGTGGGCACTGACTGAGGCGCTTTTTTTGCCATTCGTAATCGATCCAAACATTTTTACGAATGTTGGGCGCGATTCGTTTGCGTCTTGATCTTTCTTGACGTTTCCTTAGCATCTTCTACCTCCTTTATGGGCATATTGGTTGTAGGTTGAGAAAGACGAGCTAAGCAGGAATCCCATGCGACCTGATCTATGAGAACTCGCCTATTGTATCTAAGAATTGCAGGAGCAAACGGGCTTTGGTCCCCTTGTTGAATGATGGCACGTACCGCATGCTCGCTAGCGGGCCAAGCTCCTGTTTCGCGATTCTTTTGGCAGAATTCGCGCACTGTGCGAACAATTTTTTCTAAAGAGGGTCGAATTGAACAATCCATAATAAATCCTGTAGGTTTATAGTTACGGAAGATTAGCCGCCTAACGCCCTTGCTTTTTAGGGCACATCAGTTAGGCATAACTTATCTTCTCTAACCCACATTAGATCAGATAGATAGGATTTAACTAAGACGTCCGAATTTAACGGACAAATAGACGACCTTTTTCATGGAGAAAAAGAATCCAAAAAAAGAGAGCTTACTTTGAAACCGCCGACTCTTTTTTTCCTCTTTTTGGCTTCCAACCATGTTTTTTAGCAAAAAGGGTGCATGCTTTATTGATTAAGGTTTCGCTACATGCTTCAACTAGTCCATGACCACTAGATTGTTGTGCCTCCTTCCAAATAATGGGGCGCAATGAATCATAGGTGTATTTATTCCTCTCTTTTGCAGGCAGCGGCAATAACTTCTTCTCCAAGACACCCTTAATGAGTTGTCTGGCTTCCTCTTTCATAGCTCTAGGTCCTTTCGGCTTAATTCCAACGGCTCGTTGACGCAAAAGCAAAATGATCTCCTTGAGCAATCGCTCTACCAATTGGATTAGGACTTTCGGCTGAAAAAAATCCATTTTTCGATCGGGGCCATAATGACTTGCAAATGAAAAATCTGAAGCCAACCGACACCGCAAAGCATTCCTAAAATTTTGATCTGCCTCGATCCACATCGCCACTCCACTCCCATTAGCCCGTGGCCAACCGATGTTAAGAATGTCATTCCGAATCGTCCAGCACTCTTCAAATACCCTTAATTGTCTCCAGATATGGCGAGGATTAGCATCAATACTGATAGCCATTTCCCCTTGGCTACTTGCCTGGATGACTCTATATGCGGACGGAGCAAAAGTGATCTCCCATGTCTTAGAAATGGCCAAAACATAAAGCGATTGGAGTTTGTGATAAATCCTATGACATGGGGGTTGGGCTCTTGGAATTTTCACAGTAGATAGCTTGCCGTTAGCATCCCTATGAAAACCCTCGCAGTCTCTGTCGGATATATTTGAACAACTCCCCTCTTGACAAACCTCCTCAAGAATTTCTTTTGCGCCTTCAACCCAGCAGGGATTGATGTTGTTCCCATGCAGAATCTGTTGGCATGCAGTATCGAGTTCGGTATACGCACGAACAAGTAGGCTGCCATCACAATTTTTTTGATCCCATTCATCAATGAGTTTGCTTGTCAGGGGATGATCCTGAAACATAGGAATTATCCGCGTTGCAATTCTTTCACAGATTCCAAGCTTTGTAGAGCACTCTAAAAGCAATGTCATCTCCGCCTGAAATTTTTTTTCGAGATCATCAATTACTGATTTATTTGGATTCATTGATAACCCCTAACAAACTTGCCTGAGTTCTCTCCATCACATTTGCTATGTGCTTTTGACTATAATGAGCATACCGCCTGGTCATTGTGGGTGTTTTGTGACCGAGAATAGCCATTAACTCCCCCTGAGTTGCACCACTCATCGCTAAAAAGGATGCTGCAGCATGCCGAAGATCATGAAATCGAAAATTTGGAACTTTTGCCCTTTGGAGAGCTTTTACAAAAGCATTCCGAATATCTACCAATCCCGATCGATTAGTGGGACTCGTTGGCTTGAAAATCAGACCAGACGCAATATCAGTTTTTTGCCAACTCAACAAAATCTTCTCTACCGCTTCAGTTAAAGGAAGAATCCTCCTTTCTCCATTCTTCGTTTTCTCTAGAGTGATAGTCCGATGCTGGCGATCGATATCTTCCCATTTCAACCCAACAATTTCACCGAACCGCATGCCAGTCAAAAGCGCTAGAGAAACGATGGGAAAAAGATGAGGATTAGGGGAAATCTTGCATTCCTGCAAAAGACGATCTTTCTCCTCTAGACTCAGAAGTCGATTCCTTCCATTTCCTTCAGATGGCTTTGAGACTTTTCTCATAGGGGTATCATCAATCCATCCCCACTCTTTCATCGCAATAGTCAAAGCTCTGGAAAAAGCGGCCAGATATCGATTGACCGTTGCTGGATTCCGTAATTTTTGCCGAATCGTTGCTTCTGCAAGCAAGACATCTCTTGCTTCAGCAATGACAGCAGGAGTTAAATCTGCTAGTAGTAGATAGCCAAGTCTTTCTTTCCACCAAGCTAGATAAGCTGTTTGCCTGACTACCCTATGAGGAAACTGTGACAACCATTGAGTAGTAAATCGATCTATTAAATCTTTGACTGTGTGCTTTTTTGCTTCGGCAATGCGAACGTGGCGACCATCTCGAATGGCAGACTCTGTGTCTTGAATCCATTTCTTTGCCAATGTCCTTGTACGAAAGGATTCTCTTTGAGGAGGATAACCTTTTAGGCGAACCTCAGCGTGATAGGTAACTGATCCATCTTTCTTTCTCGCTTCTCGAATCGCACCCATATGCCCTTCTCCATAAAAGGCAAGAGTGTAGAAAAAACTGGATTAAATGACAACAAAGAGATCAACAGTCTCTCGACCAATCACACTTAACATACTGAATATCAAACTTAAAAGATTTTATTCCTGAGTAAATTACGCATTTGTTACGCACTTTAGAAATGTTTTTACACTCAACGCGGACACCCAAGCCATTCTTTTAATGGCCTATTAATGCCTGCACCTGCTATACATGGAGTCATAAAGCATCCCACTTAGCACTGCTAGGTGGCCGCCACGGGTTCCGTATCCGTGGTTTTTTTTTGGAGGGAAACAGTGGAGTACGAACGAATCATCTGTTTTGTCGACGGGTTCAATATGTACCACGCCTTGAAGAACCTCCAATTACCGCACCTAAAATGGCTAGATTTACAGCTGCTATTCAGCCGACTGACCCGCTCAAAGTCCCAGGTGATAACACAGATCCTCTTCTTTTCGGCCTACCCTACCTGGAAACCAGACTCATACCACAGACATAAACTCTACATTAAGGCTCTATCATCTCATGGGGTTACCCCAATCTTGGGGCAATTTAAAAATAAGCCCAAAAAATGCTTGAAATGCAAAGCGGAATGGATAAGCCACGAAGAAAAAGAAACGGATGTTAATCTGGCGCTCGCGATGCTGGATTTAGCTTATAAGGATCGTTACGACCACGCCTTCCTCTTATCAAGAGACTCCGACCTCGCCCCCGCTGTACGCAAAGTCAAACAAAATTTCCCCGACAAGAAAATAACAGTCTTTTCCCCATACAACTACCGCCACAGCTCAGAATTAATGCAAGCATGTGACGGACATAAGACAATAAATTTCAGGCACATATCTACCTCCTTATTCCCCGAACAAGTATATGATGCGGGAGGAAATCTTGTTGTTATTCGCCCCCCTGAATACGCGCCCCCTAATAAACTCGCCCAAAAACCTGATGAAGCAACACCGCTCGAACAAATAATTGCCGACAAGATGGAGACATCCTTCTTAAGTGAAGTTCCTGACAAAGACTCCGACAGGCAGAGAGGGGAGCCCCTCAGATAACGGGGCTTATATGAGGAGTTACCCCCTCAGATAACGGCTTATATGAGGGGCTAATGGTTTTATACCCCCCAGTTAAAAGTCCTGCAATCGGCGCAGCCAACAAGCTATTGGCTTTATTCCCATTTTAAGGCTTCAGTTTCACGACTGAAGCCTTTTGTTTTTAGCGACATACAACACAAAATTCGCACTGAAAAATTCAGCTGCGTAAAGTCCAATTACGCAAATTTTACGCAGTAGACTGGATGAAACTGAAGTAAAACCCTACGTCCTCTTTCCCATTTAGCCAACAAGATATTGGCCAACTGACAATAAGCATTTTTCACGAAAAACAGCCTCTTTTTGTGAAATCTAGACTTTCCTTATGGCTAATTTCACAAAAACATGCTAACTTTTGTGAAAAGTAGAGGCTAATCCGAATGCTTCATAGGGCTGAAACAGCAATAAAAAATAGGCCCGCTCAACGATGAGCTCAGCTGCCGTGCGATGTGTGGTTGCCCAAAGCATCTTATTTTGTACCTTCTTGAAGAAAAGTTGAGCCTGCTCACTCTTGGGATCGTAGTCGATGGCTGTCGCATAAATATCCCGCACTTTTTGATAAAACCGCTTTTCTGAAGCCCGAATCTCACGAATCCTCTCCAACCACTCATCGAAATAATCCCAAGGCTTCGGCTCTTTTAAGCGAGCATCATCCATTACAAAGCCTTTCACAAGGTACTCTTGCAAATGAATAGTAGCCCACCTACGAAACTGGACACCTCTTTGAGATTCCACTCTATAGCCAATTGCAAGGATCATACTGAGATTGTATAACTTAGTCTTATAGCGCTTGCCATCAGCAGCAGTTGTCAAGTTATCCTTGACGACTGCTTCTGACAATTCATTTGTTGAAAGTATGTTCTTGATATGCAAGCTGATATTTTGCTTGGTTGTTTGAAATAGGTCAGCAAGCTCCATCTGCGTCAACCAAACTGTCTCTCCCTGAGCCTTGAGATGAATCGCGGTTTTCCCATCCTCAGTGGTATAAAGAATAATCTCTCCATTAGACATAACCCACTTCCTTTGAACTTAATTTTTTAGAGAAATCGTAGCTGAGATGGGAAAACCTCTCCAGGAAAAAGTTCTGAAATAGCATCTCTTTCAAGCGCTGCGTCAGCAATTACAGCAGGCGAGCAAACGTGCACGTCGTCGCCTAGAGGAGGCAGCTGATGAACAACGCTCTTGACGAAGCCTGTGCCATTCTTAATGATTTTGAAAAAGAAGTGGCACAGGTTGAGAAAGATTCAACAGATTTGTATCGAATGTGGCTTCATGGAGCAACCGATATTTGGGAGCGCAACAAATTGGAACGATGGCTGACGGATTATCCTCCATCTACGGCCAGTTTTCGCCAACCATTTCAGCCACAGCCTCAGCAACTACCACTTCTTCTTCATTTATATTTCTAGCTCCAATCCTTGACTGACAGCTATCTCGCTTAAAGCCTCTGTGTATGTTTCTCTACATATGGGATGATCATCATCTGCACCAGTGTAATATTCCAAAACACCATCAATAGATGAAATGTAACCAATCTTGTCGGAAGGAAGTTTGTTCCTATCTGGGCCATAAATAAATATTCTTATTTCTACATTTTTAGAAGTAAATGGATATTCATGAAGGTAAGGTCTAACATCTTGGTTATTATTGACATCAGAAATATATTCATTAATGGCATAAATTAGCAATTCCCTTGCCTGCTCTAAATTGACTTCATGGTAATAATTGAAACTCATGGCTAGCATTTCTATTTCATGCATCATTTGCCCACCAGTTCCGATTAAGATCAGATTTTTTTTCTCTTTTAATTTTTTTGCAGTCTCTTGAGTGATTTGATTAACAATTGTTTCATCCTCTGACAATTTACACGTCATAGAGTTACAGCCAAAAGCTAAGAAAATTATTAATAAAACTAGAGATAAATTAAAAAAACACTTCATTGCACTCCTCCATATTTTTTTATATAGTCTTTAGTATGACGCTTGATTGATTCTGCAAAAGTGGGGCTTAAAAAATCATGATCAAAAAAATTGGCGTCTGGATGGGGATCTAATATGATCAACTCATCTCGATATCTTATCTTCCCAATAATATCAAAGTGAGTGACAAAATCATGCCTACTCATATAGTTATAGGATCGGAAACATAACTTTCTAGGTACAATCTCAGCAGGAGCAATCGCTAAAACTATAATGCGTTGCCGAACCTCCTCTGGAGACGTTAGTAGTGCATTTTTGACATGAGTAGCTCCATGACTATGGCAGTACTGAAGAAATTTTGCTTCAGGTCTACTTATTGCAAAAAAATCATGCCATCTATCTTTTATTTTCTGAGTTGGAGGGGTCATAATTCCAATACGCCCTAGTCCAGAATCAATTAGATCTCCAATGACGCTGTTTGATGCATTGTATACCCCATAAACTGTCGCCCCTCCTGCATACCCACTTAGGTACCTTGCTTTTGCCATTGACTCTTCTTTAGTATTTGCAATGCCATTGATAAAGCCGATAGCGCCATTTGGCAAATTAAATGAGCCAACTTGAAAAGACTCTGAATGGGTAAGATTGTGATTATAACAATACGCAGAAAGCCAATTGCCAGCCCTAACAGTTTGGCTGTAACCAGTAAGATGATCTAGCCCTGCAATAACTGTAGGTTTTGTCACTTGATAAGCATAAGACGCAAATCGACCATCTGGATCAAAGTAATTAACTGGATCCCCATTAGCGTAAGCATATAGATCTAGGCACATCGGGTAAGACACCGGATCTTGGCTTAAGAATTGACCGCTTCTAGAATCATAGTATCTATCCCCCATCCAGATGAAACCTGTTGGATCTTGGGCCTTACTATGCCAATTCAAAGACTGGGCATAGGAAATCAGATCTGAAGAAACAGAAGGATTTATCTCAAGAGGTCCATAGAAGGAAGGAGACTTTTCGCTATAGAGGGTTCCTTGGTGAGAAACAACTCCTGTCAGCTGCCTCAATGCATTGTGCATTAGGGTAACGGATGCTCCTGTTTCATCACTGATCGCATCGCAAGCATCCGGCCCATAAATTTTCCAGAAAGTTTTCCCTCCGATTTGTATCCCGATCTCTTGGAATTCTTCCTCAGGATCGTAGAGAGAGTTGGTGATTAAAGTTTGCTCTCCTGATTTTGCGTATCGCGTTTGAAGTCTTCTGCCAAAAGCATCATAAGCAACCTCCCATGAATAAGAAGGATCAGTAATTTTGACTAACCTGCCCCATGGATCCCAGGATAACTGTTTTTGGCCATGAGTAATAACCTCACCCATTAAATTGTAACCAGTTGAAAGAGGTATCTTTTCGAATACTGAAGCAAGAATTCTGCCAAAGTCATCTAAGCTGTTTTGAGGAACATACCATCCTGGAGCGGCTGTTCGAACGCCGGTGCCTGCAGAATCAAAGTCAAAATCATATTTTTCAGATCCAGTCGATCTTAAATATCCCCGTTCATTGTAAGAGAAACTTTGTTCTTTTCCCGGAGCTATGTAGGTGCAGATTTTCCCTGAAGGATACCAATCAAGCTGTTCTTGATAGGATCCTTCGGGTAGACGTGTCAGAACGGTTTCCGGTAGCCCAGATGTGTTATAATTGATTATGGTAGAGTTCAGCCTACTATTTTTGCTCTTCAGAGCTCCGCTGAGTTCATATGAATAGGACACCCCTACATGCTGAGTTGTAACCTGCACAAGTTGGTTGTTTTGATAGATAAAGTCACGGACATGGCTTCCAATCTGCAAAGAACGGCCATTAGCAGTCCATTTTTGCTTGGTCTGCTGAATCAATTGGGAATTCAAATAGACCGACTCAAGAGCCAAGTTACCATCCGCATCATAAGAGCGTTCTACGAGCGAATTTTCGCTTTGCGATCCATATACCCAGCTAGATAGCCATGAAGAAGTTATGTCCGTAGTTTGATTGACTGTTGCAAGAAACCCTCTTGGCTCATATGTATAGATACGCTTACCACCTCCAACGCTATCTTGGAAGATCTTTCCATGCGAATCGTAAAGATACATGTGGGTTCTTTGCATAGGGTCTGTAGCTTCCGTAAGATAACCACCTTCATAAGAGAAAGTCCATCGCTCAGAAGAACCTCTTGAAGAGACTAACTCTTCCCATTTCTTTCTATGCATTGAATCATAGGAAGCTTTCCAGACATTGCCGTTAGGTAGATGGTACTCGGCTAGATTAGAGTCTAGATCATAAACAAATTCAACAGCACTTCGATCAGGGAGTTCTCGCCTTTCTAAACGTCCTAATCCATCGAACTCTTGACGAGTTACCCTGCCATCTCCATCAATTGAGGTGATGCAATTGCCACAAGCATCATATTCATAACTAACGGTAATGTCTCCTTTTTCAACTCTTACAGGAAGCCCAAGAGCATTTCTCCAGGTAATCGTTCTTTCCTCTCCTTCAATGACCTCTTCCTTATCGTTTTCAGGATCAAAATGGAATTGGGAAACAGCGATAAGAGTTCCTCTAGAATCATTGACCTCTGACTTAATAGCCTTTCCACCAGCGTACTGAGTTGTGGTAGTCTCCCCGCTCGGAAGACGGCAAACGACAACGTCATCGTGATAATTCCAACTTGTGTGCTTACCACTAGGGCTTATCTCGGTCTTAGGACGATTAAGGCCATCATAAGTTTTTTCTGAAGTATAGCCCGCTGCATCAGTAAGCTTGATGAGATTGCCTCTTGGGTCAAATTCGCTGATTTCAGAAATTTTCGTTGTCAGATGAGTTCTTATTACTCGGTGATGAGCATCGTCGTATTTGATTTCCCAGGCAACATCATTCTTTGTTTCTAGAATTGGCCGTCCCAAGAAATCGTACACAACCTTATTCTTAGTCCCGTCCGGATAAATCTCCTCTTTGAGAAGCCCATTTGTTGTGTAATGACGCGTGACTTGTCCTCCAGATGGGGACGTAATGGTTTCAACGAGGCCTCCAGCTTCGTATGAAAAATGAGTTGTATGACCTTCTTTGGTTTCGTCTGTAATCCGGCCCAAAGGATCGTAGTCTCTATAGGTGACATATCCTCTAGGATCTGTTTCCTCGATGAGATACCCACAGAGGTTATATTCATAAAGGGTATAGGCAATCGAACGACTTGGGGTAAGCGACTGTCTTTTAGCTTTAACGAGCCCTGAAGCGTGATAATCAAAATAGACGACATTCTCAGAATTAGCCGTCTGTTTCCAGATAGGGGCGTTGTTCAGATCATATCCGATATAGGTTGCAGAAAGAAGTTCTCCAGAAGGAGAGAATATTTTTGACTCACTCTGATTTCCCATGAGGTCATAGTCGCCCTCACGAGTTCCATCAACAGAAACAACCTCTATGCACTGGCCTTGGGTGTTATAGGCATAAGTGGTGACAACATCGGGGTCTTCTGTCCCCGTTAGTTCGATTTTTTCTCTAGGGAATCCTCGATCATTATAATGCCAAATAATGACCGCCCCAGAACGGTCTTCTTTTTCCAACTGTCCTAAAGAATTGTAGTCAAAATCAAGGTAGGAAGTCAGAGTATTTCCGCTATATTTCTCGATTCTTTTGGGTAAATAAGGGAAGGTAGGGTCGTAAGTCGTGAGTGTTCTTTGTCCATAGACTTCTTCTTCAATACAGAGATTGCGCTCATTATAGGCGAGTTTTTTCTTAATCTCTGAGTCCCCATTTCCCGTGAGATCTTCACCTTTTAGCGTGATAAGTTCAGGATTTCCGCGATTGTCGTAGAGATAAGAGGTTGTGAGCCCTCGTTTATCCGTTGTGGACTTTAGGCTTCGGATAGCTCCGCCCTTTTGATTCCATTCAACGACCTGCTCTGTTTCGGGATCGAACCATGATTTTTTATCTATGAACCAAGCTTGAAGAGTAGTAAATCCTAAAGGATCAGTTATTTTATAAATCTGCTTGTCATGAATTTGATAGGTTGTTTTTTCTCCTTTCGCGTCTGTGACGATCGTTTTCCCATTGGCATATTCGAATGTGGCGGTTCGGACCATTTGTTGTCTATAACCCATGGGAGATCTTTGTTCTTTGATCTTCCCCTCATCGTTATAGACGTTTTCTAGGACCTTTCCGTGAGGTTTTGTCTCTCGAATGACCCGATGGTTCCGGTCATATGTATAACTGATTTCAGCTGTATTAGGGAGGGTGACTTTAACGAGATCTCCTTGTGAATCATAATCATAGGAGATACGTCTGCCATCTTTGGCATAGATTTCAGAGATATTGCCTTCATGATTGTAGTGGACACCGCAGAAATCCCCATTGGAACTTTCGATACGAGATAAGCGATCATCTTTATAAGAGAAAGAAAGAGTATTCCCTCTAACATCTACCCAATGTTGCAGAAGGCCATCTTTATAGGATCGTTTTGATCCATCCGCTCCATATAAGACATCGTTTTCGATGTAGGAATGGAAAGGGCTAGCCGAGCTGCCTATCCCGTGCTGATTAAAATTGTTGAGCTCTGGGTTTTCTTCTGGAAAAACTTCCCATCGATCGGTTTGTCGATTGTAGCTATAAACGATCACAGTCCCATCTAATTCAGCAGCAAAGCGTTTACCATCTTGGTCTACAAGGAACGGATTTAAGCTGAGCTTCCATCCGCAACCAAGGTCTCCAATAAGGGGGTTTTGGCTGTTATAGTTACGGCGAATCGTTAGAGGGAGGGGTCCTGGAAGAACCAGATCGATTTCATCAATATAGAACGCCCCTGACACAATATCAACTGGATCTGCCACATAGTTCCACCCATCTTTAAAGCCTGCTCTTACATCAGAAATCCAATCTCTGTTCCCTGGTGTAGATTTTTCAATGATGGGGAGGGTACGAGTTGGCGTATCGGAGAAATTAGGCTGAGTGGGAACTTGGAGTGCATAGCCATTCATATAGCTACTAGATGTAGGAACAAGCTCCCAGTTTCTAATCGCCCAGGGAGATAGATAATGGTTGGGAAGTGGGGTCCCCAGCCCTCCATTGGTTACGATGTCGTTGATGGAAATCAGGGCATACCATGCATGGGGACTTGTGATGATGGTTCCCATTTCTTTACGCGTTCCATCCAAACTGTTTACCAATCCAGGAGTCATGTAAGCATAAGTCCAGCTGCTCCATGGCTGATTCGGATCCATAAGACTTTGCAATATGCTCCATTGCCATGGCGAGACAGTTTTTAAATCTGAAAGGTTAAAGTCTTTTAAGTTAGAGAAATATTGGCTTTGAGCAGATTCTGGGTTTTTATTGGCGGCTTCAAAGCTAGCGGGAGTAAGAGTCAGAAATCCCTGGCCTTCTAGTCCCTGCTTTTGTTGTTCAAGGTGAGCCAATTGCAACAGTTTCACTGTAGAAACGGCATAATCGTCTTTAAAGACTTCTCGCAGAATCTGGTGTTCATTCGAAGAACCGTCGATTAAAGAAAGTGCCTCGAAACCAGTCCTAGCTGTATGCATCTCCTGGTGCCAGACTGAGGGGGCAGCAAGTGGCACAGGGCCTACATGACACAAGAACATGTCCACTTGAGGAAGCACAAGATCTTCTTCACCCCTAAAAGAGCCTTTCGACAAATCTGGAGAGAGTTTAGCAAGGCCAAACCCAAATGGCACTGTAGGATTGACCTTATGCAGCGCGGCGAGAATATTGGTCGATCTACTGCATTTTTCGAAATATGACGCCCCTACGAAAGACAAAAGAGCTAACAGCTTCTTCTTTTCATCTTTTTCAACTTTAAATTTTTCATAACATTGCGATGCAACCTTAGGGCTATCGCTGCCAAAGTGAGAGCAAAGGGCTGCACTTGTTCCCTTATTGATAGAGTACGTTTGTTTAGAAGAAAGGGCATGAGTCCCTAGCAGATATTCCACGAAGACAGCAATATCAATCATTTTATCTGAAGAGTCTAGCTTAAGTGAAGGAAGGGATCTGCCTCCCAGTTCGGCGAAAAGAGTTTGAGTATTTCCATTGGAATCAAACCGAACAAAAGACATCCCTGTGCCAAGCAGAGCCACAGGTAATGTACGAGTGATCAATTTTTGAGGATTTTGCTTGGAGTAAATATCGACCTTCATCCAGGCATACGCGCCGGGAATAGCATCTAAGGAATTATAGATCTGAGGCTGAGACTGAACAGTAGGATGAGGGAAATCTGCCCATGAGGAAAATTGCTTTTTAACTTGGGTTTGATGAATCCCAACATCGCTTAACGCTAACCCTTGCTTTCTTAAATTCTCTTCCACAAAACGGACAAACAGCACTCCAGCAGTATCATCTCCATCAGGACCGATATGCTTCAAGATTTCTTGGTCACCTTTTAGATATTGCAAGATCCAACGATCAGCAGTCGCATATTTTTCCGGTAAAAAGCTATAAAGGTCATGCCCCTCTTGAACTTGTATGTCTTTCATCCAAGGGAAAAGGGAGACCCATTCTTTACCATTAAAGAATAAAACCCAGGGATACTTAAGTCGAGCTTCTTGGTTATCTTCTGGGAGTTTTGTCAGAAGCATGCGCTCAACAAACTCTTTAGGAAGAGAGCAGAAATCCCCGAGCGCGTATACGGTTTGAAAGCCACTTTTACGCAAAAGATAAGCAAGCAGCTGGCATTGCTCCCAAGCAGATCCTTGTTTTTCAAGGAAGGTTATCGATGGATTTCTGTGAATACTAAGAGGATAAATGACTCCATTTTCTTGATGAAGAAAAGGGTCTACAAGAGCAATCTCGTTTTGTACAAAGCTAGCAAGCGCTAAAGGATCTTGTCTATGCTCTTCGATAAATGGGTCGAGCACGGGATAAACGGCTGAAAATTCTAAAGCAGAAAACTGTTTGTCTGCCCCTTTCAAAGCTTCTTCCAAGCTAGGCAAGGGAGAAGAGTCTATGGGTTTGTTAGGCTTTACTGAGGCTGGTTTTCTCAAAATTTCAAGTTGCCATGGCGGAGGGGGCAAGAATTGGCTCACATAGAGAGTAGCCTCTTGGCCGAGCGAAATGGAAAACTGGTAGCGTAAATCCGTGCTCTTTTGCGAGACAATAAGCGAAAACTGGTTTACTGGATCGGCAGCAAAACTTAGACGCAGCTCTAAACCAAAATCCGATTGCAATTTTGTATCTGGAATGAAGACCATTCCATTCTTAAGATATTCTTCCCAACCATTGGTATTTTTAAAAGGGAGGGCAATTTTTTCTGTATGGACTACTTGTCCATTTTCAAGAACTTTGACAATGAGCTCAGGCTCGGAAGTGTGGCTTTGGATTAAAAATCGATAAAATTGATCTGTATAAAGACAAAAGTCCCCTTTCTTTTGCCCTGTTTGCCCATCCAATGGCACCACTCTAGGAAGAGGTTCATTTTTAACTGCTTCAGGCAAGTAAAGATCGGGATTTAAAAGGAAATCACTTTTGAAAAATAGCTCTCTTCTTTCTTTTTCCTGGACTTCGAATCCTTCCTTAGTGAGAAGCGGTTTAACTTCGCTTAAGCGACTGTTATCAGCTTCTTTCTCAAAAGCAGCAAGAAACTCTTTTAGTTGCGCATGTTCCTCTTTGAGCGCAGAAACTTCTTCACTGGTGTCGCCATCAAGTAGTTGTTCTAATAGGGAAAAGGCATGTTTTTGCAAATCATAGCAACTTCGTTTTAATCCTTTCTCTGTCAAAAGTTGGCAGTCCAATTTGAGGGCTGCTATTTTTTCTTTGCAGGTAGCCCTGTTAGCCGCTGCCGTAGACGGCCATTCAAGAGCTTCGCTTTTGTATTTCTCAGCCCTCCCTTGATAATCTGCTACCTGACGTCTTAAGGCTGCCTTGTCCTCTTCTTGAGGGTAAGGGTTGATAAGAGATAGAGCTTGATTTGCAAGAGATGAAGCCTCTTCATAGAGTTTTGCTGCTTCATTGAGGACTAAAACAACCTCATCGACATTATTAAATCCTCTTTCACAGCCTCTATCTTTGTTTTCGGCTGTTGCAGTCTTTTCTAAACTTGTATTATAAAGGGCCGTACCAGAGATATTTGACTCAACCCTTCTGATGTCAATTTGCAGTTGATTAATCTCTGCATTAAGCCCCTGTTTTTCTTTCTCGCATCGACTTTTTAAATCCACTCTCCACTGTTTTTTGCGATCGTCTTTTTTCTTACTGGCAATATCATTTAGGATGGCATCGCAGTGCCCCACGGCTCTTTGGCAACATGCGAGCGATTCCCTAAGAAGCTGAAGTCCTGCTTGAGTATAAGGTTTTTTCCGAAATTGCTGGATCAGTTCAGTATGTCGATTCCATTCAGGGAGAATTTTGTGAAAGATATTCGTGCATTCTTCTTGGTTAAGACCATACATCAAGGTGGGGAGAAGAAAGATAATGAGAAAAAAGCGCTGCCATTTCATAAGTGATCATTTCATGTAAGAAAGAAAAAAGATCTTATCCAAAATCCCCTTTCCCTCAGAAGGGAAAACTTGCTTTGATATAATTTCCGTGGACCATTTGTGGACCACCATGATCTGACTAATGAGCCTCGGGATGCCAGTGATAAGCGCCTCATTCGTTTCAAAAGCCGTATAACGCTTCTCTGAATCTGTAACCCACTCTCTCCCTTCGACTAGCATATAATCCACTTGATTCATGAGGGGGAACAATCTTCTTATTGACATTTGCTTTCCAAAGAGAAGCATATTTTCTCTTTGAGCGAAGCTGATACAATAAATCTAGATCTGTCCGGGTACATAAAGGACGAGACTTTGTCTCGCCGTAATGCGAGCTTCAGCTCGCCATGCATCTCTAGGCTCGGGGTCTTTCCCAAATCAAGAGGGGGGTGGAATGATGGGGAAATAGGGCGTGGAATCTGTTGGTTGAAGAGCTTTCTGTTCCATCTGCTCCATTAAAATTGCATACAGTTCTGCCTGGATGGTAGCATAAGTGGGATTGCCTGCCAAATTATCCGCCTCATAGGGATCGTTCGTCAAGTTATACATCTCATATTCGGGAGGAGGGGGCGGCGACTCAAGAGGGGTGCTGCAAGTACACGACATGGGTGCACTTGCAAAAGCCATATTTTCAAAATACATCGCAAATTTCCATGTTTCTCCATCCAATAGAGTAATGACAGCATCCACAAAAGCAGGTTGTTCGACGTAACTGTAAGATTCACCCAAAGGATTTTCCGTATAGGCTCCTGTGAGAATCTGGTCGTATGTGATGAATAAAATAGGCTCTTGGAGCGCAGAAATTTCATCTGCAGTGGGATTCCCAGTCACTACGCTCGACAGATCCCTTCCGACAAGGGTATTCGAATTGGTGTAGGTCGTCTGAAATTGGTCTGTGATTTGGTTCACATTGACGCCAGCTAAGCCGCATAGAGTTGGCAGAACATCGACATGGCTCGTGATCAAATCGATGTTGACGCCTTGTGGCAAAAGGGTGGGAGAATAAAAAACGAGAGGCACATGGATCGATTCTTCATATATGTTAAACCACTTCTGAAAATTGTTATGCGCTCCTAAAAGATCTCCGTGGTCTGAGGTAAAAACTACAATCGTATTATCTCGAAAACTGGAATTTAATAGCGCATTGAGCACGCGACCCATCTGAATATCTACTTTCTTTTGCAACGTATAATACAGTTGTCTATATGTAAGCGTATCGGATGTAGGTTGAAAAGCAATTTGATACTGCGTTTGATAGGATGATTGAGCCGTGGGTTTCGTGCTCAGATCCTCATTCGCTGTTGGTGCTGGTGGAATAAACGGCAACGAAGGATCGACATCAAAATTGAAGGTGGGAAACGTTTGTGTCGTCTCTCCATATAAAGCGATGTCATGGGGATTCACAAAAGAACAAACCAACAGCCAAGGTTGTGAGCTTCCCTGCGCATCGAGCCCTGCCAAGAGTTGCACCGTTTGATCCCCGTAAAAGATGTCTCTGCCTGAAAGCCCTATCGCTGCAGAGCCCCCCGATTGATGAGGATCGCTTCCATGTGGTTCGGGCCCAATCCAACCGTTATTGAAGCCATAAGGGCCAAGCATGTTGGCCGATACGTAAGCGTTTTCTAAATTCGGAATAGGCACACCCGTCATCTGGTTATAGGACAAAACAGGCTCCTGCGTTCCTGGATTGTATAAATCATCGTGTGAAATATGCCATTTCCCAATGTAATAGGTGGCATAATTACCTTCTGTGAAGATGTTTCCCGCTGTTGGAACGGTATAGGGACTGAGCCAAAACATCGTCGGGTCTGCTGCAGCTTTGGCTGCCCCGTCTGTTTGAGAGACGCCGTGCAGCGTGGGATACTGGCCTGTAAATAACGTGGAGCGGCTCGGAGCGCAGGCAGTGGCTCCGCAGTAATGACAATCAAAATTAACGCCATTGTTTTTCAGAAAAGTCATCGTCGTGAGGTTTTGCTCAGACCATTCGATCAAAGCCTCATTTTGATAAGAAACGGGAAATTGCAACTCATCGACAAGAATAATCAATATATTGGGTGGTTTTTTTGCTGTTAAACATCTTGCAGAACTGCTGCGGTAACTTGAGGCGTCACAACTCATACAAACGAGTAGAAAAAACACCAGACTTACGAAAAAATGCATGGATCTAGCCCCCATTACGCCAGAGCAACGTTTCTCGAATTTTTAGAAGTAAAAACTACCTGTAATGTCCAGCCCTTGCAAATAGAGGTCCCCCGCTCCAGCCCCTGTCCCCGCAAGCGTTTGATCCATCAGTTTTCTCATCATATTCTGTTGCCAGAAGAGATAAAAATCATACGTAGCTGCCAAATCAAAATAGGATTTCCCCTCTCTTAGATATTTTCCCCAGCCTAGACCCAAGGAAAGGCCGATTTGAGGTCTGATGCAATTGGTATCTGATAACTGAACGCTGAGCTGGCTCGGCTGAGAAGAGGCTGAAACGACGTTCTCCGAATGTTTGATTGCGGAAAACTGTGTGAAGAAAAGGCAGACCATTCCCTCCCCTTCCACCCTAAAATGTTTAGGCAAAAACCAATAAAAATCGGAACCTACAATCGGTCCAACCCCCCAAGAACGGGAAAGATTATGGGACGTAGATTGAGAGGTGGCCAAATTTGTAATGACATAGGGCGATGCATCGATTGTCACATTTAAATACTGATTGATGATAGCCCCCCGCACCCCAAAGAAGGGGAGAAGAGCTAAGGAGCACCCCTCATAAATGGGTCGTTTTATAGTCAAATCAATCAGATTGATGTTCATGCGCCAATGAGAAAAGACTGACGTGGCCGCGATCGGCTGACCTGAAGTGCTTGTTTGCTGAAACCAGTTATTCAAGATCCACAATCCTGAACCGAGCGATGGATCGACAGATGGGGCTCCCTTCATTTGAGTCGTCGTTTGGCATAGCCAGGTATATTCTAAATTCAAATCTAAATCTTTCCACAAAGCTCCAGCGCCCACTTTAAAACCTGGAGCATATTTGAAACTCTGTGTCAGACACCGACTATTCTGAATAGCGATCACATCTCCCTCAGAGACCCCGCTTGTCACAACGGCTGCGCTGTTCGCTAAATCAAGGCCATCTTCCGCAATCAAATAGTAAAGAAAGGAAACATCCAAAGACACAGCTGGCCGATTATTTTTCCCTGCAAGAGCTATGCATGCGGGCGCTTGATTTCTTTCTTCACGCCCATTCTCTTTTCCCTCGGAATATAAACCTTTCGTGCTCAAAAGAGAGGCAATGCTTAAAACAATCGTAAATTTTTTCATCTCTAAAGCTCCGGACAGATCGCCAAAAAACGAACGGCTCCGTTCAATTTTTAATGACTATATTGCTCGCAAAATATTCTTGCAAGTTGTAAGAGATTCCTTCTCCTATATTGGACCCCAAAAACTGGACAGGTTGAGTTGTTTGCTTCATGCTTTACTGCGGCCACCCCAAAAGTGTGAATTTGGGGTGGCCGCAGTATAGCTTCCTCGCGATTGGCGAAAGATGGCGTAACATCTTGAGCACCTTTTCTCGCGTCTGTGTGAGAAATGCGGGCTAAAAAACGGCTCATTTTTCAATAAAACGTACTATAACAGACAACAAGCACCTTGACACTCAATGCTGAGTATACTACAAATTCTATTTAGTCATTACCTTAATAAATTATGAAAACTTGGTCGCGAATTTCCCATATAGTGTCTTCTGGTAGCCTTTTTCTGATGGCTCATACAGCCGCAAACGAACCCTCAGATAAAACGACATCTCTCTATCAAAAGGAATTTGATTCCATTGTATCTGCAGAGGTGGACTACCTTCTCTGGTTTAGTAATCAAGATGGATTGCACACCCCTACTGTCGCAACTGGTAAATCTCCTCATTTAAGCTCCAAATGGAGCTCTGGAGTGCGAGCAGCAATGAGCGGACAATCTGCGCATTGGGATATTGAACTCTGTTATACCTACTATTCAACAAGCTCTAGCGATACGGCAAATGCCAATATTGACACCATCCTCTCTTCTACTCCAAGCACTGCCGGTATATTTGAAGTAGGAGAAAAATGGTATCTACACTTCAACCGACTCGATTTACAACTGGGTCGAAAACTGCTCTTTGCCGATCATTTTCTTTTAGAACCCTTTTTTGGTGTAGAAGGTCTTGATGTTTCTCAACAGTTCAACCTCAATATAAATACCATTTTCTTAGACCTGACGACCGCTCTCCCAGCCACCAATATCGTGGATTCAAAGAATAGGAATTCCTTGCTAGGCATCGGACCTCGAGTAGGGGTCAAAGCAAATTTGGACTTTAAAGCAGGATTTGGGCTCTATGGCAATGTTGGATTGAATATCTTATGGGGCAAGTTCAAGATAACACAAGACTACAACCAAACAGACCACTATTCATCTGGCGGCTCCACTGTCTTAGTAGATCAAGGCAAAGGTCTTTCTCAAGGTGGCTCTATATTCAATGCTGACCTAGAGCTTGGATTTAACTGGAGACATCTTTTCCCCAAACCAAATCTTGAGCTCGCCTTAAAAACGGGGTGGGAATATCACTACTATGTCGACATCGTTCGCTTCCAAGACTTTTATTTGCAACAAATGAGCTTGGGAACTGCCTCATATACCACAAATGGAAATCTCGCTTTGTCTGGATTGAGTGTAGGCGTTGTATTGAGATATTAAGCCATCTTTAAAATTGGAGGTGCTGTTCCTGGAATTCTGGTAAGACTTGAGTCGTACATACGTGGCACAACATATTTTTTGCGCAAAAAACTGAAAATGAGTTAGTTAAGAGTTTTTTATGGTGGCAAGCGTCAAAGTCAGGAGTGGTTGTTAGGCTGTCCAACCGGAAATAAAGAAAATCATCCAGCTGGCTGTTTGTCTGGCTGGGAAACCAGGAAGCTTTTTAGGTGGAAAGACATTTACCCAACTGATTGGAATAAAAAGATTAAGATATTTTTAATCGGCGCCTCCGTGGACCAAACGAATGAGAGCTTCTTTTTGATTGGCGTGTGCCAGGGATGCTGCGGCATATAGAGGTCTTGAATCAAGTTTATTGATGATAGAGTAGTTAAGAGAAGAAAAGCGGATAGCAGAATTTGACTTAGGGTGAGTCTCTAGGAAAATATGAAGGCTTCTCAACGTGTTGCCGTGACCACTTTTAACTTCGATAGGAACAATTTGATCCCCCCTTTGAATCAGATAGTCGATCTCTGCAGCGCTATTTTTTTCTTTTCTTTTCCAAAAATAGATTTCTGCTTTGTTGTCTGGGCTTGCATAGCAGATCAATTCCTGGCCAATGAATCCTTCAACCATTTCACCTCGGTTTTCAAATGCCTCTAGGGGATGTAAAAACCAATCAGACACATCAGAGCCGAGAATCGCTTGGCAAAGACCGATATCGAGATAGATAATCTTGAAAGTGTCAAAATCAACCTCCGCGCCAATAGGAATTCCTTGGCCAGAAGAGTGGCGGATCGAATGAATGATGTTTGCCCGCTCAATCAATTCTAATGCAGGGGCCAATTCCCGTTTTCGATATTCTCCATGAATTTCTCGATAGGAAAAATCCTTGCCCACAAGGTGAGGAATTTGTCGAAATAGTTGCTCCAGGTATTTTACCTGTGCTTTTCGAGCATATTTTTCAAAATCTTGGCGGTAAGTTGCTGCAATCTGTTGCAGTACATTCAGTGCTAATGTTGGATCTTTTGTCTGAATCCATCTTGCCACAGCTTCAGGCATTCCTCCAATCGAGAGGTATTCGCCGAGGAGGTCCAAGATTTTTAGATGAATCGCCTCCTCCATAGGAACTCCAATGGGATGATCCAGAATTTCTTTTGCGATCAAGTGATGACCAATGGCCACAAGAAATTCCAAGAAAGAAAATGGATACATGTAAAACATAGAGATGCGCCCTACAGGAACTCCGACCTTGGCAATCGCAAATTCTAGAAGCGATCCCGCCGCAATCAGGTGAAGATTTGGCATCTCTTCATAAAAATAGCGGAGAGCTAAAATAGCGCGTGGAGCTTCTTGTACTTCGTCAAAGAAAAGAAGTGTTTCTCCAGGGATAATCGGAGTTTTCGCAAGGAGAGATAGGGATAAAATTAACCTCTCCGGGGCGAGGTCTTTCTCAAAAATAGAGGCAGCCCCCTCCAATTTTTCAAAATTGATTTCAACGAAAGATTTGAACTGTCCCCCCAATCTTCGAACGGCATATGTTTTCCCCACCTGTCTTGCCCCACGTAATAAAAGAGGTTTGCGGAAAGGGTCGGTTTTCCATCGGTCTAGGTGGAAGTCTATGATTCTCTTAAACATGGCTAAATTCCAAGGTAAAAACGGATCTGTTCTGGTCGTATTCCAACCCAAATATGTATGATTTTTGGCTAAATTCCAAGGTAAAAACGACTTTTAAGTATACTGCGGCCACCCCAAAAGTGTGAATTTGGGGTGGCCGCAGTATAGCTCCACGAAGACTCAGCCCTATTGCTGGGCTAAGGTCAGAATCATTCGAGATGACAACAGAGACAATCTTGAGCGCCTTAATGTAGGTCTTTTGTGCTTGCAGAACTGGAGCTGCTACGTGGTCAGCATATGCTGTAAAATAAAATACTTCATCGAGCTGTTCTGTAGACGTGTTAATGAAAATCGCAGCAAGAGCTTTAACATTAAGCCATTTTAACTCTGGGCGACGAAGACTTGCAATTGCATGGTAAAGATTGAATCCATCGATAAGGGCAATAGTGCTATGAAGTGACACGAGAACCCCAGACAAAACAGACCACGGGTTTATGGCCCGTGGCTTTCTCATGCGGTCCCCAAGGGATACTCATGAGGGACGATAAGGTTATCGTACTCGGCTATAGAATTTTTTGCAAAGAATGATTTCTACAGATTTGCAGCAACTTGCTGCAAAATTCTAGGTTCTTGCAGGGCGATTTAACTAAAATTTTTTGATAACAGATCTGGTAACATGGCATAGTAAATACCTCATATTTAAGGAGGTCCTATGTCACGACGTAAACCGATTGATGCCAAAATCCTAGAAGCCAGTAAGGAATTCGACGCGCATATATTTGCAGAGACTGTCAAGGGGTCGTTTTTCGATTTCCCTGATTATCGACGCAACCAAAAACGAGTCTTGTACCCCGTTTGGTACCTATCCCTTGTGATTCTCTGCGGGTTCTTTTGCGGATGCAATACTATCGAGGAAATTGCCGAATATGCCCATCTACAAGAGGAATGGTTTGCCTCGCTACTAGGAGAACCGGTTTCAGCTCCTTCCCATGGATCGCTTTGGTGGTTTTTAGTCAAAACACCCCCGAACGCTCTCAAGAGCTATTTACAAAAATGGTTCAGTAAAATTCCTAGTTCATTGCGCGATCAACTGTTGGCGATCGACGGCAAAAGACTGAGGGGGGCTAATTTTTTGGGCCGCATTACCCATGTAGTAGAGTTGTTCGCTGCAGAAGATCGTCTATGTCTTGCCGCAGAAAAAGTCCCCGATAAAACGGTCGAGAAGAGCACACTGCCAATTATTTTGGAGCAGGTGGATGTAGAAGGTGCGATTATTTCGGGCGATGCTCATTTTACCGTACCTGAATCAGCAGCAAAAATCGTTGATGCAAAAGCAGATTATCTGTTGGCTGTTAAAGAAAACCAGCCCACTCTTTGCGCTGAGTTGGAAAATTTTTTCGATCAGGCACATGCAGCCGAATGGGAGGAAGTCTCACATTCATTTTACCAGGAAGTCGAAAAAGGTCATGGTCGAATCGATATTCGAGAAGTACAAGTCGTAGAGGACTTGGATTGGCTGCCTAATGTTGACAGATGGAAGAACTTGGTCTGCCTGGTCGAAGTACGATCCACAAGGCAAAAAACCGGATCAACCGCAAGCGAGACGTTAAGACGGCTGTATATTTCGAGTCGTCGAGCATCTGCCAAGCATTTTGCTAAGTGGACCAGGCAGCATTGGCACGTAGAAAACAATTGCCATTGGGTAGCTGATGTGATCTTTAGAGAGGATGATGTGTTGATGGACAGAGGAAATAGCGCAGAAAATTTGGGGTTGTTTCGTCGCTTAGCTATGAATATGGCTGCAGTTGCAGATCCGGATAGAGGGCTTGCCTCTGTGAGACGAGCAGCGACTTTCGGTAGCGGATATCTGAAAGGAATATTGGCAAGATTTTTCTGTTCAGGCGTATCAAAAAATTTTAGTTAAATCGCCCTGTAGGTTCTTGCCAGTTCTGAAATGGTTAAAGAATGAAGGTTTTTGAGTTTTCTTCTTCAGAACGAGTGGATGATGAGTGTAAGTTTTTGGTTATAAGTTGAGTGCGTATTTAAAAGAGGGTTGGATGCGAGGGGCATCCAACCAATTGGAGGTGGAGAGAATCGAACAGGGACAGTCACAAGCTTATTTTCAATGACCGAGTTTTGTTGGTTTCACCTACTAAAATCGTCTAAAAAAGCATTTCAAAAAGATCGTCACGCAGCCCATGTTTACGCACTTTTTACGCACTAAGCCAAATGAACTGAGCGCAAAAAGGTTTGGACAACAGCTAAAAAACGCTCGGGCTGGTCATACGGAACCGCGTGACCGGCTTCCGCGATCTGCACGACCTCCAAGCGTTGATTGAGCCCAGCAAGTTCTACAGCCATTTCAAGAGTGACTATTGATCCAACATCACCGACGACGAGCAGGCTCGGAAGGTCAAGAGTGTTGATCAGCTGCGCGTAGTCAGGGTATGACGGCGTCAAAACTTCGAAGGCACGAATGCTGGTTTGAAATCTTGCCTGCACGAATAGTTCGATGACCTCGTGTGAACGGCGGCTGTGTCGAACCCGCATCTCAGCCAAGAAATCCTCCTTTGGCCGATCGAGAACTCGGCGATGCTGATCCGCAACGTCACTCTCGTAAACTTCACGCTGACGTTGCGATGTCAAGAAGGGTGGATCGACCAAGACAAGCCCTCGCAGTTGCTTGGGGTTCCGACTGGCGACCACAGCTGCCGTCATGCCTCCCATAGAATGGCCAAGTAGCACTGGGGTGGCGAATCCGAGCGCGTCGATAAGGCCCGCGAGATCGGCAGCGAGATCGTCATAGCGATAGCCGTGGTCTGGGGTGCCGGAGTTCCCGTGGCCCCGAGCATCCGGCATGACAACGTCATAATCGTTCTCCAACGCTCGTGCTAAAGGAGCCCAGCACGCTCCACTCAACATTAGCCCATGCAGCAGAACAACAGGGGGCTTGTCGCCACCGGTTCGAAGGTAGTGTACGTCAATCCCATTTGCTTTATAGATCCCCGTGGTCCAGCCAGCCATTGTTCTCTCTATCAATCAAAGACTCGGTTTATAGGAAAATAAAGCATTTATTTTCTAATTTAATTCCTTAATCAGGATGGTTTTAGCCAGAGGTGCTGTTCTGTAAAGCCCTCGGCTAAGGCTTTTTGAAACCACTGTTTTGTGAAATGAGGTTCGAGTTTTTTCATTTTAGGGGAAAGTCCCTGTAGATTATTTAGCAAGTCTTCCACAGATAGGCCTCTTAAGCCAAGACTTAGAATTCCTAAAGCTTTAATAGCTGCTCGATCTGCTGTTGTGAAAAAAAGGTGTTGATATTCTTTCGATATCAGCATGGCAAACGCTTCAAGTTCTCCGGCATCCAGGGCGGAGATGAAATCATTAGATAGCCTTTTAGTCAGCTTGGCAAAGTCGGCAATTTCTGCATCAATACGGGTGATCTTGCCTTGATGGACCCAGTTGGATATTAAAAAAGGTTGCTTGCCCTTGTCAGATGAAAAAAAGAACAGCTCATCTTCAATAACTGTTCCTGGTAAAAAAATCCGATATGCATTGCACAGGCGATCCCAATAGCCTTTCTCGTGAGCATCTATTACTACTACAGTATCAACAAGTAAGTCCTTTAATTTCTTTGTCATTTGTCAGACACAATCCTTTTTCCGCTAGATATTGATTCAGGTCTCGGAGCTTGACGCTAAGTATTTGGGCTAGCCTGGCTTTAGATAATCTCCCTTTTTCATAAGCTAAGTATGCCAATCGGATAAAGCGATTGCCTAGAGGAGGCGCAGATGCAAATGCCTGTTTGAATACATCGTGATCCAGTTGTGAAAATTCAGGATCTCCGAGAGCTTGATCAACTGATTTAGAGGAGATAAATTTTAAATATCGTAATCTCAATAGCATGGCCTGTTTAGATACTTGGTATTTACCTGCTAAAGCAACTATGAATGAGTAGGTAAGTTTGTTCCCCCGAACATCTAAATCGATCATTTGTTGTGGCATGAGCAATGCTGCAGCAAAGGCGTCGGCTAGCTTTTCGTTTTTGTGAAATAATTCTTCGCTGGACTGTATTTGTGAAATTAATGACTCGTTCCATGTGATAAGATGGAAAAGCTCGTGAGCTACATTAAATGTTTGCCTCCAGCGAGCCTCTTTTTCATTAATCATAACCACAGACCCATTGTCTTCTCGATAACAGGCTGCTGAACCATCTTCTAAAGGGCGGCTAATCAATAGCACGCCATATTCTTCTTCCAAATATTTTATTAGCAATGCTCCTGGATAATCGCCTAAATGAAACTCTCTGTGAATTTTTTCTGCTAGTTGGTTCGCCCAGTCGATGCTGGCAGAAGAAATATCGCAACATTCTCTGGGAAGAGTTTTCATTGGTGAGGATGGAATGGCTACCAATCTTTCAACAAGGCAATAATTTTGATAATGTTGAATGAGATTGTGTTCTTCTTTTAGTGCGATGGTTGAATCGATTGCCTTTTTGCGCCAAAGTATGGTGGGATGCTTGGAGCATTCTTTTGGTTCTTTGGAATAAAAAGACTCTGGAGAAACATTCAAGATGGTTGCGAGCTTTAGCAGCTCGTGCATTTTAATATTTTGTTCTCCGCTTTCAATTGCTACTATAGAGGCATGACTTTTCCAGCCCATTAACTCAGCTAGGTCTTGTTGTGATAAACCGCGTTGTTCGCGGATCTCACGAATCCTTCTAGCGATATCCTGGTTTCTCATAGACTGATTCCCTTGATGTAGGTCAGACATTCTGACACAATTGGCTTTTAGATTCTATATTTTTTATACCATTTTGTCGGGTTTTCTAACACGCATCTGTTAATAATTTTTGTAATCATCTGATAGTTAGGTTGTTGTGCTGAATTTATAAAGTTAAATTTTTTACTTGTCTCAGGTAGCCGTTGACCTGTAAACAAATTATTACATCTGCGTAATTTCTGCGTAATCGACGTTTGAATTCACACTAACCGACTAATAGTTAATTGTTTTGAGTTCACTAGACGACATTCGAGGAACGGTCAGATCTATGCGCGCGGTCAAAACGGAAAACCTGATCAAATACCTGAATGTGAAAATTCAGGGGTGGGTCAATTATTACCGTCACTGCGTGGCAAAAGCGACGTTTAACTACTTAGACAACAGCATATTCTGGATAGTTTGGAAGTGGGCCAAAAGGCGACATCAGAACAGGGGGGCATCCTGGATCCGGAAAAGGTATTACACTACCTTGGGACTCAGAAAGTGGTGCTTCTACTCGAAGATGAAAGCGGGAAAACAAGAATCCCGTATTCTTCTCACTCTGGCACAACACACAAAGATCGAAAGACACGTGAAGGTCAGAGCGGAAGCTTCGCCGTATGATCCCGATTTTAAGGAATATTTCATAAAACGGGAAAGAGAAAAGATGAGAAAAAAAAATGATAGCCGGGTGATATGAGCCTTAAGAGAGGCTTGAGCCGTATGATGGGAAACTATCACGTACGGTTCTTAGAGGAGGAAACTAGGGCAACCTAGTTTCCTTACTCAACTTTTTCCCATTTCGAAATATTAAAAGATTGTTGTAGCATCGTGCGCAGAAATTTTAGAGGTCCGGATGAGAAGTTGCCTGTTACTTATGATAAGCCTATTTTTGACGACCCATGTCGCTAATGCCCAGGCAGAAAGCTGGCAAATTGGCCCCTTTATTCGTGTAGATGACGCCAATCCCATTATTAGACCAGATGAGAGTTCCGTTTTCCTCTGTCCCGTTCAAAATAAATTGGTGCATTGGGAGTGTGATCACACATTCAATCCAGCGGCAGTTGTGAAAGATGGGAAAGTCTATCTTTTCTATCGCGCCGAAGATGATTTTGGAGAGGGGATTGGCCAGCATACTTCCCGCCTTGGAATAGCGGAGAGCGACGACGGCGTGCATTTCACACGGAAATCGGAACCTGTCCTTTACCCAAATGTGGATTCTCACCGTTCTTTCGAATGGCCCGGCGGGTGCGAAGATCCTCGGATTGTGCAAAGAGAAGATGGAACCTATGTAATGACCTACACTCAGTGGACCTATCGTAACAAAGGGGTTCCCAATGCGGCCCGCAATAAGCCCCTTCTTGGCATAGCCACGTCACGAGATCTTTTTCATTGGGAAAAGCAGGGATATGCTTTTGCTAATTCTCGAATGGAACCCTTCCATTCCAAATCAGGCTCTATTGTTTGTAAGCGGGTAGGAGACTCTTTAATTGCGGCGAAAATCAAAGACAAATATTGGATGTATTGGGGAGCAGGACCCCTTTTTGGGGCTACTTCGGATGATCTCATTGCTTGGGAACCGATCGTCGATGAGTATGGGGATCTTCTACTTGTGTTGGATAAAAGACTGGGCAAGTTTGACAGTCGGCTGGTCGAGGCAGGCCCTCCTGCATTAATCACCGACAAAGGGATTCTTCTGCTCTACAATGGGAAAAATGCTGCCGTGGATGGAGATCCTACGATCAGCATAGGGGCTTATGCAGCGGGGCAAGTACTATTCGATTTAACCGACCCTACTCGTGTAATTATGAGGACGGATGAAAGCTTTTTTAAACCGGAAAGGGAGTATGAGAAAACGGGCCAATATAAAAATGGCACTGTTTTCATCGAAGGGTTAGTTCCTTTTCACGGGCGGTGGCTTCTCTACTATGGGACAGCGGATTCAGCAGTGGGTGTTGCCATTTGTGAGACAGTAGAATAAAAAAAGGCCCGGGGTTTTCCCGGGCCTTGTGTTTTGGAAGTGGAGAGACGCATTCAGAACGTTTTCCTCTCGAATTTACGCACTTTTTACGCATTTAAGTAATCTTTTGCAGACTCTAGCGACCCTATCTACCATCAGCATGGATTTTGATGTCCTTCATTTCTTGTATTTCGCATCGTCCATCAGAAATAACAAGTTTCAAAAATGCTGTGTTTTTCATTTGAATGCTGAGTATAGGGGTACAATCGATACCCATTACATGAGCAAGAATACTTCTAATCACTCCCCCATGGGTAACGACAAGAATTGTAGCACCTGGATAATCGCCTGCAATTTTATGTAAAAAAGGAAAGGTTCTTTTTTGTATCTCTTCCTCGCTCTCTATCTCTATACCCAAGAAGGGTCGACCTTGCGCTTCATATTCTAAAAGTTCAGAGAACAGCCTACCTTCCCAGAGTCCAAAATTACGCTCGCGCAACGCAGAATCTGTCTTAATAGCAAGGCAACGGTTGCCATTCAGAATTTGTGCTGTTTCGATTGCACGTTGGAGATCGGATGAAAAACAGGCTGTAAAATCAATTTTGTTCATTTCCTCGCTGAGTTGAAAAGCTTCTGCTATACCTGCACTATTTAAGGGAATATCTACATGACCTTGCAACTTTCCCTGGATATTCCAATCAGTCTGACCATGCCTTACAAGATATAATATTGTTTGTTCGGAGTGGAGGCCTGAACAGAAAAACAATCCTAATGAAATAGCAATTAAAAAAAGAACGCGAGTCATCCCCTAACCTCTAAGTTATCCATTCATTTATCTTTATTTATTCTTTTTATCTTCTGAGCTGGGATTGCACTGAACTCAGCCTCAATCTCATCAATGGTTGGCAGCTGCCCTTTGAATTTTTCACTACCAGCTAACGCGCCTCTATTTCTTGCCTTCAACGACTTGCCCGATCCACGCAAACAGTAGGCGTGGTATTGAGATATTAAGCCATCTTTAAAAATTGCTCAAAAAATCTGGTAAGCTTTGGCCTACTCCTGGCAGATTATAATAGTAGGGACTATTTTGATGCAACTGCTCATAAAACTGAGGTAATCACCCCGAAGCGGGGCCCCGATTACCTCGATTTCATGGGCACTGTTTTTCACCGTCTAATCTGTGTTCGTTGAATAAAAAATTTAGGTGATTGTTTTCTAAACATTTGCTATTGTATCCAGCCATACAAGGCATGCACAAATGCAAGATTCCTCAAAAGTTCAAATTTCCTCTTCTCTTATCGATCAGCTTTCTAACGAAAACTTCCAACTCCGTCAACAAATTGATACAATGACCAATGCCTTGGCTGCACAAAAAGAACTGATCCAGCAACTCAAAGATGAAATTGCTCGCCTCAAAGGACAGAAGCCAAAACCGGACATTCCCCCCAATAACCTGGAAGGGAAAAAGAACAAGCCCGATCTATATAAACGAATTAGCCTCATCGATGTCCACGAGATGCGCGTTTTGTTCATTTCACCCGCGCAATTCACAACGAGTTTTGATGTTTCATTGTCGTCTCGCGATTTTTTCATAATCACTTCACCTTTGTTGCAAGAACGAACAGTTGAACTTTCTCGATTAGCTAGACTGATGATCAAAAATATTAGGAGAATTGGAAAACCTGGGCAACCAAGAGGCAAGAAACGTAAAAAGAAAAAAACAGTACTAGAAATCCACACCAAATTGGAAATTCAGCCTGAAAATATTCCGGATGGCGCTAAATTCAAAGGTTATTGCCATTATACAGTGCAAGACATCCTCCTTAAACCACACAATATCCAATACAAATTGGCTCGATGGGAACTACCTGATGGCACTTACGTAACAGGGCAACTCCCTAAAGATATCCATGGGCACTATGGCCCAGAATTGGTGACTTACATCCTTCACCAATACCATGCTTGCCGTGTTACAGAGCATCTTCTATTAGACCAGCTACGCGCTATCGATATTTTGATTTCCGCAGGCCAACTGAACAATATTTTAATTGAGAACAAGAACCCTTTCATTGAAGAAGCTGCAGAGCTAATGCTTGCTGCCACAAGTGTAGAAAACCAGGTGCAAGTGGACGATACAGGCGGTCGGCATAATGGGCAAAATCAGTACACAACGGTCATAGGGAATCGTTGGTTCAGTATTTTTACAACGACAGAAAGTAAGAGCCGGAAAAATTTTCTCCAATTGCTTCAAAATGGAAAAGAAGAATATGTGATCAATCAAGATACCCTGGAATATCTGTCACATGTGAACGTTGCTGAGTATCTGCCTGGCTATGTCTCTCTGTCCTTAAATAGCAAATTTGCAACACTCGCAGAATGGGAGCAATTTTTAAGGGAACGTAATGTTACGAAGGAATCAGAAGTTCGTTTTCTCACAGAAGCAGCTTTGTATGCATCTGTGATACAAAATGGAATCTCACGCGAACTGGGTGTGCATAGTGATGATGCAGGGCAGTTTTATGTATTTCAACATTCGCTATGCTGGATTCATGAAGATAGGCACTATAGAAAGCTCCTCATGACAACTGACAAGTCTCGATCTGAATTGGAACAAGTCAGAGAGCAAATATGGGATATCTATCAAGACCTTAAAACCTATAAAGAATCACCCTCTCAAGAAGTTGCAGAGAGCATAAGCAAAAAATTTGATGCCATTTTTCAGCAGAAAACGTCCAGTCCTACCTTGAATCACCAACTGGAGAAAACTCGTGACAAAAAGCAAGAACTACTTATGGTTCTGCGGAGGCCGGAGACGCCTTTGCATAATAACAGTTCGGAAACATGTGCCCGTGCGGCAAAAATAAAGCTGAAAATTTCTGGGGGAACTCGTAGTGAAATGGGGCAGAAAGTTAGAGACACCTTTTTAAGTCTAAAACAGACATGCCGAAAACTCGAGATCAATTTTTTGTCCTTTTTACAGGACAGAGTACGTGGGAAATATGCGATTCCTCGTTTAGCAACCGTGATTTTTGACCGAGCGCTAGCGGCTGCTGCAGACCCACCCGCACGAAACTCAAATGAAGCTGTAGAACATTGTTTGCCTCTCGTTGGGTAATTCGCTGCCAGGAGAAATCATATTGCAAGATGCTTGCCTCCTGGGCTAGAATAATCCAGTTTTAGCAAGCTTTCAGAAGCGAATTAGAAAATGTGTAAATGTAAAACAAGTTGTTCCACATATCGATGCGATTGTCTAAAAAACGGTCAAGGATGTACTGAGAAATGTCGTTGTGTTAATTGCCATAACCCTCTGAATGGACAAGACACGGAACATCTGGCATTGTGTGCTATACAAAATATTCGTATCGTCAAAGACCTTAAAGATAAAGAATTATCCAAAGAAATACTACTGCCGTGTGAATGCGAAAGCGTTCCCTTGAAATCCTTGCTGGGAGAATATGACTGTTCTAAATGCCAAGAAACTTATTGGTTTTCTTTTTGCTGGAACGATGTAGCTGCAGACAATTGTAGTTGGCATTGTGAGATTTGCAAAACATGTAGAGATTGGAGAGAGTGGCATTGTGACAAATGCAATAGGTGTACTTATGGTGTGTCACTTCCTTGTGAACATTGCGGCAAAAGGGTCCATATGCAGATTGGTAACCGAGTCCCATTTCTGGAGTGATTACCTCAATTTTATGAGCACTTGCATTTTGATTGATGCTAATCATATAAGACCAATGAGAAAGCCCATTCGTAGTAGAACCCGCGTTCATCTGCATGACAAATTGATAGCTGCCTTGTAAATTAACAAATGTTCCTATTCCGTTGACCAAATCTGTATTAGAGATAGATCCTGAAGGAATAAACGTTATATAAACGGCTCCGCCACTTGTAACTGTACCTAGTATTTTTTTCTGAGTATATGTTGTAGAACCGGAATCGATCACGGCTGTATACGCGTTTCCAAAAAAATAACCGTCAGCATAATCATCAATCATCCATACCGTTTGATCCGTTACTGGCGTATAGGATGATGGGGAATATTCATAAGCTGGTAAAGTAGACGGGGGTACAATCCAAATAGTGTTTTTTATTAAATTTTCGAAATTGTTCTGATAATCTTGAGAAAATAGTAAATTGGCAAGAACGATCAAAATCACAGAAATTGTCTTCATAGCTTTCTCGTTTTAGGATGTCAAATACTCAAAAAATCTCACTCATTCAAATAGTCTCCCCTTTTGGCACGAAGTTGTATTACTGTACTTTCATCTTCAGCAGCATAGAGTATGATTTCTCCATTTCCTATATATTAGCCCTTAGGTTTCTTTGCTAGAAGAAACATGTTATGAGAAATGTTGAATCTTTTCCAGTCAAAAATTGCAAGTCTGCGTCGCCCAGAGTTAAAATGGCTTAATGTTAAAGCTCTTGCTGCGATTTTCATTTTACAGCATATGCTGACCACGTAGCAGCTCCAGTTCTGCAAGCACAAAAGGCGCTCAAAATTGTCTTTGTAAACCCCATTTTAGGATTCTTCAAAAAAAAAGACAGAAAATGCCCCAGCTGCAGCCATAAATGGACCAGTCACGAAGAAAAAGAGACTGATGTAAATATTGCTTCTTACTTATCAGTTTTGTTATCATCAAGGCCATGACAGCTACTGCAGTAAGGGTTCGTCCCACAATAACTTCTACGCCGTTTTGCGATACAAGTTGTAAAGGCATACGGGTGTTTGGCCAATTCTTGGGACGAATCCTCTACGCTTTGGGCCTACTGATCGCCTCCGTAGCATACCGAATTTTCAGTAGAGATATTGCTTGTACATACTTTTCGATGGCAAGCACCCAGTTTAATCGAGGAAGCAATGCACTCGTAACATACTGTCAGTTTGGAGAGAAGCTTATTGATTTTTCGTATAACGGGTGCGTGATCGCCCCCTCTTCAGACACAGAACAAAATGCTCTTCGGGCCCGCTATGGCTCGAATGCGATCGATCAGTGGTTGCGGATTGGGACCAAAGAGATCCCTCTCAAGCCGGAAAAGTTAAAGCGCGTGGAAACAGGAATTTGTTTAGGGATGACTTTGGACTTTTTGAAGCAATATCTCCAACAGATGCAAGCGGGTGTGTCGCCGATGGAAGCGATCCGCGAAATCAGTTCGCGGTATGTAACTGGAGCCCCCGATCAAGCTCAACTCGCGCAAATTTTCTACTCTGCCTTAGATTCAACCCATGTGATCGAAAAGGAATGGGCTCATTTGGATGCGTCCATGGAAGGGCAGCGAACAGATACTCTTCGGTGGTTTGATCAGCAACGAGAGCAAATCCGTGCTCTTTCAAGAGAACAAATCCTTGAAAGACTAACCCAGGTACAGACCCAATGCAACGAACGGTTGAACAACTTTCGTGTCGATGCTCTTTCCAAGAAGATAGTAGCCATAGCTCGGATTGAAACGCAGCGTGACGAAATCGCGAGCAATCAGTTCGGTCTTCAAATGGGATCTGCACGGATCTATGCCCATGAAGAAATATCTGCGGAATACGATGTTGAGTTCAGTCAGTTTCTTGAGGAGCTTCCAAACGGTTGTTATGCGGGAGGATTCCGGGCTAAGGGATGCGCACATGCTGTCACCTTAATTAAATCATCGGATAGCCAATATTTTCTCTTTGATCCGAATTTTGGGACGCTGGTTTTTAAGAAAAATGAAATTGCAGAGAAATTATGGAACATTGGAAAGTCTTTCTATCTCAAAAATGGGTTATGCAGCCTCAGTTTTTCCTCTTGTAGGTTACAGTAAGATTCTTTCTCCATTTCTCGTGTCTTCTTTATCTGGATTAAAAAAAATGCTTCAACGGATCGGCTTCAAAGATTATGTCATCAGCTTCGGCGATAACTATTTGCTTCGGAGCATCATGAAGGTGCTGGGAGACAAGGGATTTCTGCCGCACCTTAACAGAAAATAACACCACTCCTCTAGCCCGCATTTCATAATCTTGTATAAAATTACAGCCATCGATTAATCTCGCAAGCATGATCAAAAAAATGTTTGTCCTCCTCTGTTTTATCCTGGAAACAACAGCGCTCTCTTTCCCCACTTATGTCACTGACGGCACGAATTCTTCTCCTCCCGGAACCGTCTATTCTATTGACACATCGACGGACAGCGCAACAAATACGGTATCCAACTCTTTGAGTCCCCCTTTTAGCAGGCCTCTCGGAGTGGCCATGAGTCCGGAAGGCACTTTTGCCTACGTCAGCGACTGGAATACCAGTCAAATATACTACATAGACGTCCCGTCTAATACAGCCACTCAACTGGTATCCGGTGACTTTTCTAATCCAAATGGAATCGCCATTTCTTCCGATAGCACTTTTGCTTACTTGGCAGATTATGGAAATGGAACTGTGTATCGCATCGATGTTGCGACAAATAGCGCAACACCGGCCACGAATACCTTTGGTGGTTTTAACGGCCCTGTTGTGCCAGCCATCAGCTTGGACGCAACATTTGCTTACGTGACAAATATCTCTACGCCAGCCGTATTTCGAATTGATCCAACAACAAATGCAGCTACTGCACAAGTCGAAGGGAGCTTTCAATTTCCGATCGGAATTACGATCGCCGCGGATGGAACTAAAGCCTATGTCGCCGACAGTATCGCGGCCGCCGTTTTTTCTATCGATACACAAACAAATATAGCGACAGAATATGCATCCTCCTATTTCCAAACCCCCTATGGAGTTGTCGCCAGCACCGATGGAAAAACCCTCTACATCGCAGATCCCGGGGCGGAGTCGGTATTTTACTTCGACGTCACAACCAACCAAGTCACTCGGCAAATCGATATCTCTTACACAGCCCCTGACTGGGCCATTTCCCCTATCGCGATGAGCCCCGATGGCGCTTCATTGTATGTTGCAGGGGGAAATGCTGCAAATATCTGGCACATTGACATAGATTCTGGCTCAGCAACTCAAGTAATGAATGCCACAATGACCCCCTATAGCTCCCCCACCGCCGTAGCCACTCGCCCCCCTCTTATTTCCACTAATAATCTAAACGGCAATAACTTGCGGACAGCCGATTATCTCAACGTCAACGAACCTTATATTATCCTCCGCCAAATTGTCCCCTTTCAGGGTTCAACGTTAAATCGGATCTTGGAGATGATCGCCCCCGCACGAAACGCTTTCGCGACTTTCGCTTCACAAATCGCGCAAGTAGGTATGAGTCGGCTCGTGAACGATCATCAACGGCAAAATCGATGGAAAGCGGAGAACACGGCAATCCCTCTTGTCGCCTCAAATGACTTGATATCGAACGGCTCTCAAGGAACCCGGTCTACAAAGAATCAGAACGTTAGTTGTTCTACAGCTTCTCGTCCAAACCATTCCCTGTGGGTTGGAGCTTTTGGAGAATATGCACATGAAAAGGCGCAATCTCAAACTCCTCCTTTCAGTGCGAGTTCCGGCGGCGCGGTTTTAGCTTGGGACTTCTTTCAAAGAAAAACGTCCCCATTTCTCTTGGGGATAGGCGCTGCTTATGCCTATACCCACCTACATGAAGAAAGCGGTTTTGGCCAAGCAGATATCCAACAGGGAGATCTATTGTGTTATGCCACTTTTCCCATCTCAAATTGGTACTTTGATGGGGCGGTCTGGGGAGGGTATTACCACCTCCATAACCAGAGAAAAATTGTTTTTCCTGGCGTTGATATGACAGCGTCCCTGTCCACTCATGGTTGGCAGTGCACTCCTCATTGGGAGATGGGTTATCACTACCGATTCAATGCTCTCGGAGTAGAACCGTTTGCCATGGTGGACTGGGTGAATTGTTGGGAAGAACAAGCGACCGAGACTGGAGCGCAGGGTTTCAATATGTATCAAAAAGGGCGCTATTCTTCTCTTTTGCGAACTGAAGCTGGCATTCGATTTGAAGAATTGTGTTCGTTCGAATGGGGAACTATGACCTGGATGGAAAAAGCAAGTTATGCATATCAAAAAACTTTTCACACAGGAACGATCCACGCCTTTCTTGTAGGCTCCCCCAATTCATTCATCGTCTCCACCTTAATTGGAGCACAAAACCTGGGCGTTGCAGAACTAGAAGTTTTCTTTCGCCCGAAAAACAAAATATATCCTTACGCAAGCCTGAGCGGACATGTTGAACTCGGACAAAAATATCAATCCTATCAAGGCATGATCGAATTGGGCAAAAAGTTCTGAATACACTCCGCCACCTCCAAAACAACAGGGCCGGCAGCCTTGTGCCGGCGGATGGAAGGCTCGCCTTGTTTTAAATCACCCGTCATCATATAATCCCCCTCATGAATCTCTCACCTGTGCCTTGTGGAGCAGGGGAGAGTCAATTCCCCACCTAACGGTAGAGCGTAATATAATACCTACTATGAAAACTTCAGATAAAATTCAAAATTTCTTAAAAAATGGCCTTTTCGGAGCTGTTGTTAGCTCTGTATATTGTGCATTGTTTATGCTGATTGCAAAACAGTTTGGCCTGACCATGAAAGACTATGCGATATGGATGGGATTATCCGCAGGGGTTGTCGTCTCTATATTCAACCCATTTGTTAAGAAATCAAAATAACTATCTACCTTCGATGCCATTTCAATTATACTGCGGCGCCCCCTAAAAACTTTACACGCGGACTCATTTCTTATTCCAGTGTCCAGCTTTTAGTCGGCGCCGCAGTCCTCGGTCAGTATCTAGCTGCGAAATTAACAGAAAAAGAACTCCCAGATCTGAGTACAAGGGGAATTTCTGTCTCCGTTTTATTTAAATGTTGAATCAAAGGCTGAACATAATACACAGCCAATGAAAAATATTTGTGATTATAGCGCAATCCTGGATAGAAAATGAGCGTGTTTCCACCGCTGTTCCCTACCTTGTTGCCCTCCATACAGTCGTAGTCCGCCCATTGTCCGTCTAACTCAAGCTCTAACAGCAGCTCCGAAAAATACCCCTTTGAAGGCAGCTTGAAAGGATAAAGACGGGGGGCTATGACGAACCCATAGAGAACTTCATCTCCAAATTGATATCCATGCCCCTTAAAATAGGAAATATATGACAGGAACGCATTTATCTCCACGATCTGGGTTTGGTAGGTGAAATAGGTGAGGAGGGGGAGGGAATAATTGCCTGTTCCCGGTTGAGCTGGGCGAGAGATAGGGCCAAGGGGCCCCTTTTGCCTATACTCCCCCGTTGGGAAGGTCACTCCAGCATAGCACAAAAGGCGAAGGGTCTCTGCAATCCAATTCACTGTCAATGGCCTATAACCAATGCTCAAAGTAAAATCGCCGACGCCACCTGTTTTTTCATGGATTTGTTTGCCGTCGAGAACGATCGATTTACCCTTTTGACTAAAGGGAACTACTCCGATAAAAGACCAGTCTCGTGTGAGTCCATAGGAGGCGACAAAACTTTCTACATTTTCGGTCTCCCGCATATGCATGGGAGTCCGATCCATTTCTTCCAATTTGAGTAGGGAATAGGTGGTATTGCAGAAAAACTCCCCTTCACCCAGGCCGATTCCGGGAGACGCCAATGGAGGAAGGGCATAGAGAGAACTGAAAAACACGAGCCAATAAACAGTTCCCTTGGGGACGCATTCCCTCATGGCCTCCTCAACAGGGTCATCTCTTGATCGTAATTCACGCTCCCACAAACGGTGATCGAGGACTTTTCTCCTCCTCGGTAATCTGGAAGGGAAAAACGGCTATTATCGCCCGAAGATACAAAAACAGCTGTTCCGTCTTGAAAAAGAATCTTTCCCGTCGCGCTCAAAGTAATGCTTTTTAAACCATAGCCGCATCGGTCGACCAAATCGTAAAAATTTGCTGCGCAAAAAGAACTTTGATTTAACCATCCAAAAGAAGCCATATTGGGGTGTAAATCGAGCTGAAAATCAGAAATGCCGGGAAGCTGCTCCAATTTTCTCACAACATGGGTATTGCAAAAAGGGCAAGCAAGCCCTTCTAGCTGCAAAACCACCTGCTGAATTTCAGAATAAAGGAAGGGAGTCAACAAAAGAGCTAAAAAAAATTTTCCACGCATAATTGATCCGCTATTTGATTGGAATTTGGACCGCGCTAAAGCCAAGTTATTGGCCGATGGTGGTATCAAGAACCCAAATTCTATGATTTTCTGAATGATCTTGGGATGTTGGGCATAAACTTGCAAAAGCCTCTCATTAAATAGGGAGGCCGCTTTATCGAGCTGGTTATCTAAAATGAACGCCTTAACAAGGTAAGCATCCATTCTCCAGTGAGAATAAAAACTCTTGGTTATTAACTGTAAATTGTGAATTGCTGATGCGAACTCTCCTTTTTCTAACTCGCGCAGAGATTCCCAGAGCAAATAGACGATTTCTCCGCCCAAATTGCTTTTATCATCTACCCATCTTATCAACTGACCAAAGTTTTTTCCCTCTCGAGTGTTTTCATTCAAGGAAGCGATGAACGATTCAGCGTCTATTAGCTGCTCTAAACTTTCTTCATCTTCGCATTCAGGATCAAAAAATCTGGAGATCGATGCTTTTTTTACAATCTCAGAGACAGAAATAAAGGGATAACTCCGTTCATTGAAAATAATCCCGATATCGCCTATTGAATAGAATTGTAAATCATCATGGCATCTCTCTTTAATTTTCTGAATGATTGAACGGAGCGGTAAGTTTGTCCTCGAATCACAATGGCACATCCCTCGCAAATCATCGATTAAAATGATAGAGTCCATCTCGCCTTTGCAAGATAAAATTTGATCCAGCTCGTCCAGAATGGGAGAAAAACCAGGAACGCCTCCTGTACCTCCGCCCGAGCAATGTGCATCGAGCCAATAGAGTCTTTTGGGAGAAGAGTTCTCGATCATTTCCTTAAGCCGAGTCGTCGTATCCCCCAAATAAAGGGTCACATTCGAAGAAAGAGCAAAGCGGCGTTGAGCTGCCCTGTAAAGGGGTTCCCAAATTTCGATAGAATGGACCTCTTTAAATATTTTTGACGCTTCTGCTGTGGTATTACCAGCATAAGTACCTGTTTCTATAAATGAATGGATCCCGAATAGCTCCTTAAAAGACAAGAGTAACTCCGAAGACAAAACACCGTTGGTTTTTGAAATCGTCTCTATATCGCTAGCAAATAAGGAAACCGTTCCCAATAGCAGGGCAAAGCATATTTTTTTTATTTCACTGGACATAATCAATCGATTTGAGGAAATGGAGCACAGTCTGAACCCGATTTAGATAGGTATGCTTTGTTTTTACGAAATCCATGAGTTCATAGATCTCTTCCAAGGTCACCGTATTGGATCTTTCGCGCGCGTCATAAAACAGCTGATAAGGATCTGGATTATAGACGATTTTCCGCTCAAACAATTCATAGACTCGATAAGAGTTTGTAACCCCCAATTGCCCATAGCTGATATTTTTAAAAATCCGGCATGGAATATATCCGACCCGTTTCTGCCATTCTCCGACAATTGCGGGAGCTAAATAAGCAGAAGCGATCCATTGTTGATGCCGATTCTCATCAATCCCCGTTCCTGAGGGCTGAGGCGCAATGAAAGGGATCCCGTTTTCTTGGCATGCAGCCCGAAAAGGGTTGATCTCGGTGCAATTGCCAAACACTCCTTCTCCTATTGTGCCTATCCAATAAACAGCTCTCTCTTTTTTCACATGAGGTAAATTTTGCTTGTTCATCTCTATTTCATGAGGAAGTAAGTGAGTGGCCCAAGGCATAAATATCCCCTTATCGACCAGATGGAAATAAATGCACGGCTCCGCTCTCACCAAATTCGGTCTCGTCAATACGTCATCTGTATAGACCTGGATGTAACACTGCTTTAATCCCTGGTATTTGGTAGATAAGCAATTATGAGTGAGATAAATGGCGTCTTCGCGAAGGGGAATTTTTTGATCCACTTGCCCTTCCGTTAGGAACAAGGCGTTTGAGAAATCAAAACCTGAAATATCGTCTTCGTTGTCAAGCCAATAAGTAGGGTATCCTAAGTATTGAAAAGCGCGAAAAAAACCGTTGTGAACATAGGAATGTGTGTGCGTATGAAGTTTATGGCCCCAAATCACCACTTTTTCAAAACCAACTCCTACCGTCTGCCAACAAAGCAACACGGCTACAATAGCCCTACAAAAAAAGCGATTCACGCCAAACCCCTCTAAAAAAGATCGGATTGTAGCAATCGCAAAAAATAGAGTCAATCATTTAATTTAATATCGTCCAGAGGGGCGCCGATTGGGAATTTGGATTCCCAAAAAAATCCTTCATCAGTAAACTTTGTCCAAAATATGGGGGTTCATGAGGTTTTTGCTGCTCGCTTTTTTGTTCGTGACTGACCTTTCTTGCCAGCCTTTAGAGAACGGCCTAAAAGTGCTTCATCTCACTTTTCATCGCGGTTGCGCGACTGATATTGAAGCGGTTTCTAAAAAACTCTCATTGGATTTAACGACTTGGTATATCCCAGATTTGCCCCCCTATTTTTTTGATGAATTATCCCAAGGGTGCGCTCTCTATAATATGGGGCACGATCGCGCTGAAAGAATATGGAATAAACATAGGAAATATTTCGAATCATTCGATGTGATTTTAACTTCCGATACAGCGCCATTAAGTCGGATATTTCTACAGAATCAATGGGGAAAACCCCTTATTATTTGGGTTTGCAACCGATTCGATTATTATGACGCTGCCAACCTCGATTGTGATTTTCCCGATCCAGAGTATTACAATCTCTTTTCTCAAGCAACTACGCAAAAAAATGTGGCTGTCATAGCTTATACCGAAATTGAACACATTTACGCTCAATCGAAAAATATCTATTTGGGAAATTTAACAATTCAGCCAAGCGGCGCTTATGCTTCAGAATGGAGCCGCTCCTCTATTCCTCAATATATCTTAAAAGAAGAGACATTCTTCCTCCCCCCTTATCATAATGAAACAGTATTTTTGAATCTGTCTGAACAGTGTACAGAGCTAGAGATTAGAAACTATTGCGGCCGCTACAACGGACCTATGGATCTGAGAGATTTCAAAGGAGTGATTCACATCCCTTACGCCTGGTCCAATTTAGCGTTCTTTGAAAATCTCCATTTAGGGATTCCTTATTTTATACCAAGCGAAGCCCTTATGTTATCCCTGATATCGAGCGGGGCTTATTTTCGAGACCCCCAGTTCGCCGAAAAATTCTTGAATGTGTCTGAATGGTATTCAGATGCATACAGCCCTTTCATTGTCTATTTTGACTCGTGGAATGACCTTATCGTCAAACTCTCTACTTATGAATATCAAGGGAATAAGCAAAAGATATTAGATTTAGCAAAAAAGCATGAGGAGAAAATTTTTTCCTCATGGCAAACTGTGTTTCATCAGCTATGCCAGAGAAAGCTGTGAAAATTCTCATTTTATTGACTGCGATTCAGTTCAGCTATCTTGACACGTTATTGGCCGATGACGGTATCACCAAAAGTAGAATTGAAGCCCATTTGTTTCCCTACAAGGATTTTCTGGAATGGGGAACCTACGAGGGCTTCGACTCGACCCAATATGCCTTTAAACCGAAATCCAGATACGAAACATTTAAAACGGCTTTTGAACTGATTGAAGCCATGGATCATCCAACCATCGTAGAACTCGGAACGAGTCGCAGCTTTAATCACGGCGGGCTGATTGGATGTAATTCAGATGATATTAGTTATTGGATGCCGGAGGATCCTGCTACATGGGATTGGGGTGCTGGATTTTTTACACGCATGGCAGCCACGGCGCTAGGACATAAAGAGATAGATATCCATACGGTCGATATCTGCGACTCTCACATCCAGCGCTGCAAGGTGATGACAAAAGAGTTCCCTTGTATCCAATACCACGTTTCCGATTCGGTCGCCTTTTTAAAAACATGCAATTTTCCTCAGAAGATTCACCTGCTTTATCTCGATACAGGCGATATGACTCCCATAGAGTTTACAGCTCGTTTGCAATTGGAAGAGGCGAAAGTGATTGTTGCCAGAGACCTGATTCTTGAGGGGGGATATATTTTGATTGACGATGTAAAAAATCAGACCCCCCAAAAATTTGGAGCCGCCTCAAAGTTGGGCAAGTCACAATACTCCCTCCCCTTTTTACTTGAAAATGGATTTGAACTTGTGATGGATGAGTATCAGGCGCTCCTACGAAAAAAAGATAAAAATCATTTTTGATCCAGTCTTTGGTACGGAGGTTTAGAGCGAATGAAGACCTCTAGATCCCTTTGCAGCTGAGGATCTACCTTATTGTCGTTGATCGGATTGGACATGTTATACACATAGGTAATTTCCGGAATAAAAGCGTGTCGTTCCCCCGCCATTTCGATCATAGGAAACATCATAGCTTGATCCCAAGTCATAGAAAAAAAGCGTCCCTCATATTGCAGATCTTCCAACCGAATCCTCTTGAACAACCAAGCGTAAAAGGTTCTTAAATGAGAAGGGCATCGGTAACTGCGGAAAGCGTTATGAGCCACAATACGTCGAGGGATCGGAACACTCCACCCCTTAATTCCAGTCGGAAATTCCAAAAGAGTCCCATGGGTTAACCACACCTCCCGGGCAGAATAAACCTGATTAATTCTTTTCAATACCTGAGCGTCATAAAACCAATCATCCCCATCTAAACTGACAACGATTTCCTCATCTCTGCATCTGTCATGAATGGCCCAATAAATGTTAGCTAAAGCTCCCCTTCGCTCTCGATTGCGGAACAGCTCAAAACAAAGCTGTTTCTCCTGTTTGTTAACCCACTCTTCGACGAGACCGGCAGTCGCATCTTGCGAAGCGTCGTCGATGTAAATAACGCGGTAGTTTGAATAGTCTTGTCTAAAAATGGATTCCAGATTTTTTTGCGCCCAGTTCCGATTATTATATGAAGTAGTCAATACCACGATCGATTTTTCCTCGTCAGGGTGCGCCTTGAGAAAATCAAAAAGGAGGCAAAAGAGAGCCATCAGAAAAACTCGGTACATTTCAAACCTCTCCCTCAAAAAAATAAAACTGAGCTATAGTACCTTGGATCCCATATGATGGGAAGAGTTTTTTTTCATTTTTGTCTTTAACGGGGCTTTAGGGGTCGTCCAACAAGAACTTTTAGAGCCTAGACAGCTCTGAAATTTATGATTGGACGGCCGCCTTAGGGAGAAGATTTTCATGCGAAACAGCCTTCGTCATCTCAAGCACCCTCTGAAAAAAGCAATGGGTCATTTTTTTCTTTGTCTCCGATACGGATTGCACTGGATGGGCCTTGCCAACGAAATCCGCCGCTACCAATCTCTCAAAAAAACACCCCCGGTCCTTTTGTGCATTGCAAATCCCGGGTCTATTGGGGGAACCGAGCTGCAGATTCAGATCATTGCGGAGGCTTTAAAAAACCGTCTTGGCGATTGCCTGGTCCTCATTAGCGGCCAACTCGAGGGCGGCAGATCGAATCTCTTTTTAGAGCGTTTGAAATCTTTGCAAATCCCTTTTTTGCGATTGAGGAGCCTCGGATTGGTTCCCTATCATCAATGGCCTTTTTTAAAAAAAAGAACCGCCTATCTCTTAGGTAAAGCGATCGGCCGCTCCAAAATCTGCCATTTTTTCAACCCGAGCTCGACAGTGCTCGCACCCGTGGTAAAAACGCTCGGCCTCGCTATTTATTACATGGAAACAGGGATGCCGGTTTCTGAGGGCTGGTGGAAAGTTTTGCATACAACGATGGGCTGGTTCGACTACATTACATCTGTTTCTTCAGCTGGACTGCGCCGTTTGGAGATCCTATACGGGTATAAAGGCCCGTCCTGCGTGACTCCCTCCATGTTCAACCGATTACCCAGCCATTTCCTTTGTAGACAACCCGTTCAGGGCATTTTTGATCTTGTGTACTTTGGGAGAATGACGAGAGGCAAAGGGGTCGATCTTCTGATTGGGGCCTTTAGTCGCCTTGTGAGAGATTTCCCCTATGCGAGACTCTCTTTAATCGGTTCTGGGGAGAGACTTCCTCTCCTTCGAAAAGTGGTGAATGAACTCCGCCTAGCAGATCGGGTTCAATTTACAGATTGGCTTCAAGGCGAGGCCCTTTTTTCCCGTCTGATCACTATGGATCTTTTCTGCCTCCCCTCCTTTTCAGAAGGACTGCCGACCAGCCTCTTAGAAGCCATGTCGATTGGCCTTCCGATTCTTGCCACAAATGTCGGCGGCGTCCCAGAAATCATCGAACACAACGTATCTGGGATCCTGATTCCTCCTCGGGATGAGGAAGCTTTGACAAGGGCGCTGGCGGAGCTAGCAGACGATCCCCTTCGCCGCCTTCGACTGAGAGCAGAGGCTCTTCTACGTTGGGAAAAAGTGGGAACCAAAGAGGCCGTTATCGGTCAGCTCATGACTGCTTATCGGATGGCCTCGAGCTGAACGGCCAGCGATCCTTCCAAGGAAGCGTCGCCAAAGTCTTCAACCTTTTGAAGAAGGCGCCACATTCCCTCCTCAAAAGAGACCTTCGCCTTCCAGCAAAGCTTTTTGTAAATCTTCTCCACACTTGCTAAACTACAATCGGGTTCTCCGGGTCTTTTGGGGCTGTAAATCACAGGTCCTCCGAGAAGCTGAGCGAGGAGATTGATGCTATAACTGCAACCACTGCCTACGTTCATGACATCGTTTGAAAAATTCGACTTCGCCGCTGCATAAAAAGCCTCTGCAACATCTGTAACATAAATAAAATCCCGCGTCTGATTTCCGTCGCCCACGATGGTCAATGGCTCCCCGCGCAATTTTTGTGACAGAAACGTTCCACATACGGAAGCGTCGACGTCTGTCGCAGAGAGGCGAGGTCCAAAGACATTGAATAAACGGAGAGAAAGAGCTGGAAGCTGATAAACCTGGGCCCAATGTAAAACCAGCAGCTCTCCAAGATATTTTGTTAGGGCATAGGGAGATTGCGGATGGATCGGCGCCGCTTCCGGAATAGGATATTGTCCAGCCATCCCATAGCAAGAAGAGGAGGCTGCATAAAGGAACCGCTGAACGGCTGCTTGTCGGGAAGCTTCGAGTACATTATAGGTTCCATCGACATTTGTCTCAAAATAATCCCTCGGTTGTTCAAACGACTTCACAACGCTCGGAAGCGCAGCGAGATGAAACACCCAATCCATTTCGGAAAATATTCCCTTGAGATCTGCAGACCGCCGAATATCGGCATGGATGAAGTTAAACCGGCTATGCCCTTCACTCTTTTTCAGATGGCTCATTCGTCCGTTACGAAGGTTATCCACTGCCGTTACATGGTGGCCCTCTGCAAGAAGGAGATCTACCAGATGACTGCCGATAAATCCAGCTCCGCCAGTAACTAAAATTCGTTTGTAAGGCTGCTTCACATTAATTCCCCGCACCCGAGTCAATTGTGTGATGCGAGTATGCGCAATTGCCGAATTCTAAGCAAAACGGATCGATCTGAAAGGACGCCGAAAATGACTCAAGAATCGGCTTCCGCTGGACATTGGCCATTTCCAGAAAATAGCTCTTGATCAAATTCGGCTATTTAACACATACTCCTTCTTTTTATTTATATAGAGGGCGACTCGTGCTTCATCTCAAAAAAATCTGGGTTTTCTTGCTTGCTTTTCTCCCTCTGTTTTTTACTACGGCTGGAGAAAAGGGAAACGTTGGACTTTTAGTTGTCGCTACAGGGAAATACATCTCCTTCGTCCATCCACTCATCGAATCGGCGAGGAAACACTTCTGCCGCAACCATCGGGTTACCTATTTTGTCTTTACCGACCAGGAGTTGGATCCCCCCGAAGATGTAGTGCGCATCGATCAACGTCGCTTGGGCTGGCCTTATGACACGATGATGCGCTACCAGATGTACCTCGATCATTGGGAGAAATTGTCGAAACAAGACTACCTCTTTGCTTGCGACGCCGATATGTTATTTGTAGGTGATGTGGGAGATGAAATCCTCGGCAAACGGGTTGCTACTCTACACCCCGGCTTCGTGGGGAAAAGGGGCTCCTATGAGACCAACTCCCGATCGAAAGCCTACATTGGCGCAAAGGAAGGGAGCTGTTACTTCGCAGGGGGCTTTTATGGAGGCGAACGGGACTCTTTTTTGCATATTCTTACAACAAATATGGAGCACATTCAAGACGACCTAAAGCGGGGGATTATTGCCGTTTGGCATGACGAGAGCCACTGGAATCGCTATTGCATCGATTTCCCCCCGACCCTTGTTTTAACGCCTTCCTATTGTTACCCGGAAAGGTGGAGCTTACCTTATGCAAAAAAACTGATCGCCCTGGACAAAGATCATGCTGCGTTCCGGAATTGAGTGGTTATATAAGATTTTCTGTTTATTGATCCCGTCGGCTCCATTTTCTCACATTCCAGAAAAACCGATGGTGATCGTGATTGCCTCATATAATAACGAAAGGTGGGTCGAAGAGAATTTAAAGTCTGTCTTTATGCAAGACTATTCGAACTATCGGGTCATTTACATAGATGATGCATCGACAGATAGGACAGCAGATCTCGCGGCAGCCCTGATTAAAGAGAGAGGGGAAGAATCTCGCTGTACATTCATCCGCAATCATATCCGAAAAGGGGGGCTCTGCAATCTCTATGAAGCTGTATCTCATTGCGCAGATGAGGAGATCATTGTGAATGTAGATGGAGATGATTGGCTTGCCAATCCCGATGTGTTAAAAATAGTCAATAAAACCTACTCCCAGCAAGATATCTGGCTCACCCATGGTACGATGATTGAATATCCTAAAAATGTTCTCGGATGGTCCATTCCCATCCCGAAAAAAATTATAAAAAAAATGGCTTTCAGAACATATCGATGTCCTTCGCACTTAAAGACATTTTACGCATGGTTGTTTAAGAAAATTGATGTGGAAGATCTAAAGATTGGGGGAGAATTTTTCCCTATGACTTGGGATCAAGCCATGATGTTTCCGATGCTGGAGATGGCAGGCGATCGCCACGCCTTCATCAAAGAGACTCTTTATGTCTATAATATGACCAATCCACTCAGCGACAATCGGGTGAATGCACAATTACAAAGAGATCTGGAAAAATGGATCAGATCAAAACCGAGCTATGACAAACTTCGGGAAGCTCCCCGATGAAATGGATCATGAGCCTTGTTATAGCGGGTTTATTATCCTGTCATTTGCAAAGCACTTCTCCATTTGTCACAGCCGAATTAATGGGACAACTAGGCAACCAGCTATTCATCATAGCCGCTACCGTAAGCCTTGCCTTAGATCATGGAGCGACTCCGATATTTCCCGATCTGACTCGGAACAAGATGTATGACATTCCTCTGAACTATGAAAGGCTGTTCCATTCTTTGCCTGCGCTATTGCCAAAATCTGTCAGTTTTATTTACAAAGAGCCCCGTTTCTCATACCAAGCGATCCCCTATCGGCCGAACATGAAACTGTCTGGATATTTTCAGTCGGAGAAATACTTCTCCAATCACAAGCAAGAGATTTTAGAACTTTTCGCCCCTCCTGTTGACGTGACGGCCTATCTATCTCTCCATTACGGAGATATTTTAGAGCATCCGATGACCGTTTCTGTGCATGTGCGCTTTTATCATGAAGACCCAACAGGCCAAGCCCATCCCACATGTCGCCGGGACTACTTTGAAAAAGCTATGGAATATTTCCCAAATGACGCCCTCTTTGTCGTTTTTTCCAACCAAATGAAGGAGTGCAAGAACCTTTTATCAGCCATCCCTAAAAACCTTCGATTCATAGAGGGGGAAGATCACTTTTGCGATCTGTACTTAATGAGTCTTTGCAAGCACGCCATCATTGCCAACTCTAGTTTTTCCTGGTGGGGGGCCTACCTCAATCGGAACCCAGCCAAGCAAGTGATTGCGCCCAAACTCTGGTTCAACCCGCGCTATTTAACGGACACCGGAGACCTGCTTCCAGAAGGATGGATTCAAATCTGAGACTGATTTTTTTATTAATCACTTACAATCAACATATTGCGACTTTAATCCACAAAAACAAACATAAAGAAATCAACATTTACATACACACATATATACAAATAAATAATTTTAAATTATAATATTAGTTATAATGGGCATGCAAGAAATAAATGGAAATGGAAACTGGGCCACTTATGCCGTTCAGGAACAGAAAAGTTTTTGGGGGAGGCATAAAGTTAAGATCCTGACCGGAGCGGCTGTAGTGGGAGGGATCACTTCAATCGCGCTCGCGGCCCTGTGTTGGCCTGCCGTTTTTGGATGCATTGGCACTTGGGTTATGGCTCATGGAATTGCGTTAGCCACATTGTCCATCGCCGCTAAGATTGGAATGGTTGTAGGGGTAGGAGTGTTGTCTACAGCCTATTCTATCAGAGCCTTAGCGAGTTACGAACCGCTTAAGCCACGCGAAGCTACACCACCCGAGGCTACACCACGCGAAGCTACACCACGCGAAGCTACACCACGCGAAGCTACACCACGCGAAGCTACACCACGCGAAGCTACACCACGCGAAGCTACACCACGCGAAGCTACACCACGCGAAGCTACACCACCCGAAGCTACACCACCCGAAGCTACACCACCCGAAGCTACACCACCCGAAGCTACACCACCCGAAGCTACACCACGCGAAGCTACACCACCCGAGGCTACACCACCCGAGGCTACACCACCCGAGGCTACACCACCCGAGGCTCTATTTTACGAACCGACTTCAGCTGAAATGATGCAGCTCATAGACCAGATTGCGATCGCGTTACAAAAACAGTTTCGATGGCCAATAACAGAAATAAAAAAAATCCTCTACGACTGGGGATCTCACAAGGAGTTTCGCGAGCCTTCAATCCTCATATGCGCGTACATTTACCTCCAAAGGATAGCTAAGGCCTGGGATCTACGCACGTTGTCTTCTTGGAAACCATTCATAGCCGCACTCTTGTGCCTATCTAGAAAATGGAACCTGGACGGGTATTTCTCAAATAAAAATTTTGCTTATTATTTAAATATACAACCACAATCATTTACAGAAATAGAAAATATATGTTTAAAACACTTACATCAAAATATATTCGTTAGCGTAGATGATTACAAACGTGTCCGATCAGAATTATTACCCAAAAAAATGGAGCAGTCGAATCCCTCAGCGTCCAGATTGGCCTAATTTGGTCCAGTTCCAGGCAGAGGAGATGATAGTAGCTAAATCGGAGTATTTGGGCTCCCATTGGAAAATTTGTTTAGCAAGAGACGGGTCGGCGACAAGGACTGGGCTATCATGGGGTAGGCGAGGGAGGATTTGAGTGGGAACGGTCGCCCCGCTAAATTGTTCCACGGCATGAATGATCTCTTGAACTGAATAGCCAGAGCCTGTCCCCAAATTGGCTTGGAGCGGGGGGCCTTGTTCAAAGAGATAGCGGAGCGCTTTGACGTGGGCGTCGGCCAGATCGAGGACATGGACATAATCGCGGATGGCGGTTCCGTCGGGGGTGGAGTAATCGTTGCCGTAGATCTGTAAAATAGGCCTGAGGCCCAAGGCGGTCTGGATGACCAGCGGAATCAGGTGAGTTTCCGGCTCATGCGCCTCGCCAATCTGGCTATCGAGAGAGGCGCCAGCAGCATTAAAATAGCGGAGGGCGGCAAAACGGAGCCCATGGGCATGGGCAAAGTCTTCGAGCATCCCCTCAATCGCCCATTTGGTCTTGCCGTAAGCGTTAAGGGGGGCCTTGGGATGTTTTTCATCGATCGGAGTATATTGAGGGGTTCCGTAAACAGCCGCCGTACTCGAAAAAACCAAATGATGGACGCTCGCCTTCACCATGCTTTTTAAGAGGACAAGCGCCCCTAGGAGATTTTTTTCATAGTAGAGAGACGGATTTCCAATGGAATCGCGTACGTTGATGAGTGAGGCTAGATGGATGACCGCGGAAGGCCGCACCATATCGAACGCCCTCAAAAGGGACTCTTCATCTCCCACATCGCCCTGGATAAAGGGGCCATAGAGGAGAGACCAGGAGTGGCCGGTAGAGAGGTTGTCGTAGACGATCGGGTCGAAACCAGCCTCAAGGAGCGCTCTGCAAACATGGCTGCCGATGTAACCCGCTCCGCCGACCACTAGCACGGACGTCAATAGGCCCCCCTTGGAAAAATCATCAGGAGGAGAGTCTGGAAGATCAATTTGCAATCGAGCCAAAAGGTCCGGTGAGCCACATAAAATTCCTCGAGATCGATCCTCTCCTCAAGCGAGAGGCTATTGCGGCCCCGCGTAATCCAGAGAGTGGTTAAACCTGGCCTGACTGAGAGGATTTTTGAAGCTTTCCCCTTCAGATAGTGGGTCACCTCGTGCTGCGTCAATGGGCGCGGACCTACGATGCTCATATCCCCCTTGAGTACGTTCCAGATCTGTGGGAGCTCATCTAGCGAAGTTTTTCGCAAAAATTTGCCGATCGGCGTGATACGGGGATCTATTTTGAGCTTGAAATAGGTCTTCCACTCATCCATGAGAGCGGGATCAGAGGCGAGGAGAGGCTGGAGCTTGGCGTCAGCATCGCGGTACATGGTTCTAAATTTCAAACAGCCAAACGGCTTGCCATTACAGCCAATCCGAGGATGGGCGTAAAACACCGCCCCCGGAGAGGAGAGTTTAACTGCGACCACGCAAAAAAGGAAAATAGGGAGAGAAAGGGTCAAAATAAAAAGACTAAAGAAGACATCAAAGATCCGTTTTCCCACACCGATCCTATTTTTTCTCACACATGATAGCGAAAACTTGATCTCTTTGGCAACAAAAGAACAAGCGCCCCCAGAAAGAGGGGCGCTTGAGGGGAATGCAATTTTACGCTTTATTCATCTTTTTTTCTTTCTTTTTCGCCTTCCGCTCTTTGGGAGTCAGGGTGGGCTTTTTCTTTTGCTCTTTTTGGTGCTTGATTATTTCCTTCGTCATAGAAACCTCCTTGTATAAAATCAGCCTATCACATTCAAGTTTTTCTCTGACTGGCCAATGTCCAGTCTCATGGGACTTTGTCAAGCTATACTGCGATCCTATCCGCAATGTCGGGAAAAAAAGGTTTTAGAATGTCGCTGAGCATAGAAACCCCCCTCTTTTTCAAAAAGATCATACGAGATGGAGAGTCAAAATGGCAAGCCAGAATTTATTTTCTCGGACAGGAGTTCTTGCCAAGGATCTGGTAAAGAAAACACCAGCTGAAGAGGGCCTCGAACAAGACAAACGCGCCGATGAGTAGTAAAATCCAGCTCACATTCAGGTAGGCCAGCACAAACAGAGCGATCGCGACTCCCAAACGGATCAGCCGATCCATGGGCCCGATATTTTTCTTCATCCCTTCTCTCCCAATTCGTGCCACCGCAGATAGAGCTGCTCAATCTGATTTTCGATCAGCCCAATCGCTTGGCACACTTCGTTCAGTTTCAATGCATTCTCTGCAATTTCCGGTTTTTCCAAAAGGTGATTCAGCCTTCTCACCTCTTCTTCAAGCGGGCCGATTTTCCCCTCAATTCCCTCATATTCCTTTCTCTCTAAATAGGAAAGTTTCGGGGCCGCCTTCTCTGTCCTCTCTTCCCTCTTCCCCTTCTCTTTTTCGGGAGGCGGCGGCGTTTCGCCGAGCGTGATGAGGGAGTTGCAAATCCGGTCGAGCATGCACCGATCGTGCGTAATCAGAACCACCGCTCCCGGAAAATCCAGGAGGCTCTCTTCCAAAGTCTCCAGCGTCGGGATGTCCAAATCGTTGGTTGGCTCGTCGAGCAAGAGGACGTCAGCTGGCTGAAGCATGAGGTGGGCAATCGAAATGCGAGCCCTCTCGCCGCCTGAAAGACAGCCGATCTTGAGATCGAGCAGATCGGGGGAAAAGAGGAACCGCTTACACCACCCGTTGACATGCACCTGTTGGCCCCGAAAAGAGACGTATTCCCCTTTGGGCGAGAGGGCGTCGCGCAAGGTGAGATCGTGAGGAAGCTGCGCGCGGTGCTGATCAAAGTAAACAGTCTGGAGTCCATCGGCCCGTTTGATGGTCCCCTGATCCGGCTGGATCTCTCCAGCGAGAAGCTTGAGGAGCGTCGTCTTGCCAGATCCGTTCGGCCCCAATAGGCCCGTCCGGGTTCCCGGCGAAAGGAGAAGGTCGAGCTTTTTGAACAGAACTCTCCCCCCGATCTCTTTCATCAGATTTTTTCCGGAGAGCAGTTTCCGAGTCTCCCGCTCTGTGGCCGCAAAATCGAGCCCTGCCCGCTTCTGCTTATTGCGCCTTGAAACATCGGCATGCTCCTCGAGAATGTCATGAGCCTCGTCGATCCTCGATTGCGACTTCGTCGTCCGGGCCTTAACCCCCTGGCGGAGCCATTCGGTCTCGCGGCGAGCCTTGGTCGCAAGGGAGCGCTCTTGCTGAATCTGCCCCGCTAAAAAAGCCTCTTTTTTTTCAAGAAAATCGGCATAAGAACCGTCGATCGCAAACATCCCTCTAGGATAGGTGGGATCGATCTCAATGATCCGGTTCGTCACATTCTGCAAAAAGTACCGGTCGTGGCTCACAAGGAGATAGGTGGGCGACTCGCGGGCCAGAAAATTCTCAAGCCACAAAATTCCCTCGATATCGAGATGGTTCGTCGGTTCATCGTAGAGGATGAGGTCAGGATTGGAGATGAGCTCGCAGGCAAAGCCAAGTCGTTTTTTCCAGCCGCCAGATAAGAGAGAGGCGTTCGGTTCAGAGCCGGTAAACTTCAGTTTGCTCAACCAAGTCTGGGCGAGACGCTCTTTTTCGTAGTCGGGAAGATCGTCTTTGATCACATGGATCAGAATTTGTTCAGGGGAAAGGTCTGGAAACTCACAGCTTTGGGGGACATAGCCAATTTTTAAGTCTCGTCTCGGCGAGAGGATCCCCGAATCCCCCCTCTCAACTCCAGCAATGATCTTCAAAAAAGTCGTCTTACCCGCGCCATTAGGCCCAATCAGCCCGATTTTGTCTTTGGCAAAAATACTGAGGGAGAGATCTTTAAAAAGGCGGCGAGTGGCGTACGATTTCGAGACAGATTGGCAGCTAAACAAGAGGGTCATCGGGCCATTTTTACACGAAATCCTGATAAAAGAAAAGGACTATGGCAATCTTCAACCCCTTTCTGCGCCCTATCGAGAAAGTGGTATCGGGGGAGCCTCTCGTTGAACCAACAGAGAACCTCATAAGGGATCGTATCGCACATTTTTGCAATCTCCATCAGCGAGATCTCTTGGTCTCCTTGGCGCCCGATTAAAACGACTTCATCGCCGACATAGACTTCGGCGTCGCCGACGTCGACCATGAATTGATCCATGCAGATGGTTCCAGCGATTGGAAAGCGTCTGCCGCGGATGAGGACAGATCCTCGGTTCGAGAGGGCTCTCCGATAACCGTCTCCATAGCCGATCGGGATGGTGACGATCCGTGTCTTTTTCTTTGTCGTATAGGTGTGTCCATAGCCAATGCCGACGCCCGCTTCGACGACTTTGAAGTAAGAGACCTTCGATTTCAAGGAAAAGCAGGGGGCAAACGGGGGCAAGGGGAACGGAGGATAGCCGTAGGCTAGGAGCCCGGGGCGGACCATGTCGAGGTGGGATTCCGGGTAGTAGACGACTCCGCCCGAATTGGCGATATGGGCGACGAGCCCCCGGAAGGGGGGGTGCCGGATCAGATCGCGGAACGCCTCAATTTGTTGGAGGGCGGTCGGGTCGCTGGGACGGTCCGCTGTGGCAAGGTGGGAATAGACGCCGACGAGCTCAAAGCAAGGAAGAGCGCGCAAATGATCGATGAGGCGGAGCGCAGTGGGGCAACGGACGCCAGTCCGTTGCATGCCAGTCTCGACCTCTAGGTGGACGCGGCACTTGTGAGTGACTCTTTGAGAGACAAGATCAGCTTTGAATTGGGAGCTAATGGTAAATTCGAGCCCGTTACGGACGAGATCGTCGACTTGGTCTTCGTGGATGGCGCCGAGAACCAAGATCGGAATGGCAAGCCCAGCTTCCCTCAGTTGCACCCCCTCTTGAAGACACGAGACGCCCAAACAGTCGACGCCCCCTTGAACAGCGGCTTTGGCCGTCCCGATCAGACCATGGCCATAGGCATTCGCTTTAACGAGAAGACAAAGGCGGGAAATCCCGATCATTTTTCGGATCTCCCTGAGGTTCTTCAGAAATTGATCGAGATCGATCTCGATCCAGGCGGGGTGGGGATACTGATTCACAGATCGAATTCTATCACACCTCGCCCTTGACTAAAATTAAAATATATAATACGGGTGAAAATTTAAGACGGGGTACCTTATGTCCACTCATCGCGCGCCAGAGAAAATTCACGTCGATCACAAGCTTTTGGCCAAATACGGGGGGCATTTACTCACACATGAGGCCCTGGCGTTTCTCTCTCAACTGCAAGATCATTTTGCTCTAGAAATCGCCCAAAACCGACTCCAAGAACGGCAGGATCAAAAAGCGATCGACGCCGACATAGGGCGCCAATACGATTATTTGCCATCTCCAGATTGTATCGCAATACGGGCTGGCGATTGGGAAATCGCTCCGAAGGCGATCTCCGCTTCAATGAAAACTCCTGGCATCATTCTGGTCAGTCCCGCTATCCCTGAGATGATCATCAAAGCCCTGACTACAGAAAAAACCTATGGGTCAAGGCCGGTCGCAAATATGATCGATTTTGAAGACGCCTTCCACTTAGACATTGAAAGGGTGTTAGAGGGGCAAAAGACTCTGCGCGAAGTCAAGCTAGGGAAAGCCTCCGCAGCCAAACAAACAACCCATGAAATTATCACATACTCAGCCCCTGAAGACGGGGTCAACCTCATTTGGATCCGGGTCAATGGATTCGACACCCCGCCGATCGAGGAAATCACCATTAACGGAATCCCGATGGAGCGGTCTTTATTTGATTTCGGTCTCCACTGTTTTCACGTGATTCAGGGGGGGATTCACCCGTTGATCGGACCTTATTACGTATTACCAAAATCAGATTACAAAAAAGCATTGATCTGGGCGAAAATTTTTCAATTCGTAGAACATTATTTTCACATTCCAAATAAAACAATTAAGATTTCCGCAATTATAGAAACTCTCAGGGGCGATATGGAGATCCAAGAGCTAGCGTTCGCTCTCGCAGGAGGGGGGCCAGAAGAGATCTCCGCCCTCAAAGAGGGGAAAAAGGTCGTTTTCGAAAAGACCTATATCGAGGCTTTTTGCTCAGGAAGACACGATCGGGTGTTCGACATGATCAAAACGTATCATAACCATCCTCAAAAGATCTATCCGGAACATAAATTCACCGGGATCCACGATGTGGGGGCCAAAGAATCGTGGGCCCAGCTGGCCGAAATTGCGAAAAAACGGGGTGTTGTCCCCGTCGGCGGAATGGTCGTAACGCTAACGAGCGATCCCCGCACTCGCGAGGCCGCGCTCAAGATCGTCGAAGAGAGCCTACTGACCGAGCATAACCGGGGCTCTCTGCAATCTTGGGAGGCCATGCCAGACACCACTGAGCGAGCGATGGCCATTTTAGGCTCCCCCCCTTCAGAAAAAAGCTATGCTAAAGATCTCACCCCCGTTTTCAAACTCCCTCCAGGCGCCAAACGGAAGGCGGCGTTGCTCGCCGTTGAAAAAATAAGAGGCGAACGGCTCCGGACCATCCCTCAGGGGACGGTCTCTTACGAGGCTGTTTATAACAATATCCATCAAGCGATCGAATATATCGAAGGGTGGCTCAGGGGGCATGGGGTCATCGCTTATCGTCCCCAATCAAAAATCGATACGCCGATCGTCTTGCAAAATGTAGCGACGACTGAACGGGCCCGCTCAGAACTGTGGACATGGCTCCATCATCGAATCATCTTATCCGACTTGGGGCAACCCTTCACCCCTCCCCTCTTCCTCAAGGTGTTACGTCAAGTACTTGCAGATATCAAAAACGGGCGCGAAGGGGGCTATCTAGCCAAGGGCAAATTCAGCGCGCCGAGCCATAAAGAGAGTCACTATGAAGAGGCCGCTCAGCTCTTACAAGAGCTGGTGATTGAAAAAAATTTCCCAAACAACATGAAAGAAATGCTCTTTGCAAAATATAAACAATTGAGGAAGGAATGAAAATCGTTTTACTAGATCACGACCATATTACCACCGACAGTTCACTCTGGGAACCATTAAAACACTTAGGCCGCTTTACAGCCTATGCGAAGACCTCTCCTGATCAAATGCTAGAGCGTTGCAAAGATGCGGAAATCATCTTGATCAACAGGACTCCAGTCAGAAAAAATCTCATGGAAAAACTGCCCAAGCTGAGATACATTGGAGTCATAGCGACAGGCTATGACGCCGTGGATGTAGAAAGCGCGAGGGAGAGAAATATCATAGTGAAAAACGTGACCAGCTATTGCAATCAGGAGACAGCTCAGCATGCAATGGCTCTCTTGCTTGAAATCACGAATCAAATCGGATTGAAAAATCAGAGAATTCACGCGGGGAAATGGGAGGAGATGAAAAATGAGTGTCTCTTGAATAAATCGATGATCTCCCTGGATGGTTTAATTTTTGGAATCATTGGCTATGGAAGCACGGGCAAAGCGGTCGGAAGACTGGCTCAAGCTTTCGGGATGAAGGTGATTTTTTGTTCCAGATCGGCGCAAAAGATAGACGATCTCTCTATCCAACAGACAGATCAAAAAACTTTATTGGAAACAAGCGACGTCATCAGTTTGCATTGTCCATTAACCCCCGCCGTTCACCACCTCATCAATGAAAAGACGCTGGGTCTGATGAAGTCATCTGCCATCCTTTTGAATGTGGCGCGAGGAGGTCTCATCAATGAAAAACACCTCGCTAAAGCGCTCAAGGAACGGAAGATTTACGCCGCCGGCGTCGATGTATTGGAGGAACAACCTCCGGCGGGAGGCAATCCCCTATTGAGCTTAGATAATTTCTTTGTCACCCCTCATATCGCTTGGCTGAGCGAGGCCTCTCGCGAAAGGCTGGCGTCGAGAGCGATCGAAAACGTAAGGAATTTCTTAAGCGGACAACCAGATATTAGGAACATTGCATAATCTGCTCTTGACCGGACCAGAGTTTCCCCGTATCCTTCTACCATGGCCGAAAAGACCGAGAAGGCGACGCCGAAAAAGTTAAAAGATGCGCGGAAAAAAGGGCAGATCGCCAAGGCGCAAGATCTCCCTGCTGCGCTCACGTTCGTGGTTTCGATTATGGGGACGCTCGCCTCGGTTACCTATATTTACGAAAATATCACCGGTTTTCTCCTTTTGATGTTCAAAGAGGCTGCAAGCAGCAGCAGCGAAATCGAGCAAAAAGCGGCCTCTTACTTCATTATCGCCTCAAAAATCATCTTGAATACCAGTCTGCCGATCATGGGGATCGTCTGCTTCGTTGGACTTCTGGTCAGTTTTTTAGTCAACGGCCCCGTTTTCTCCCTGGAGGCGATGAAATTCGATCTAAAAAAACTCAACCCGATCGATGGGATCAAAAATAAATTTAAGCTAAAAGTGTTAATTGAACTGCTCAAATCGATCGCCAAAATCACCGGCGCAGGGATCATCATTTACCTGGTCGTCATACACAGTCTCCCAAATATCATCGCCACTGTTCTCATGCCAGTTCTTGGCTCTGCTGCAGTCGTCCACGATTTTCTCTTCAATGCGGTCCTCCAGGTGGGGATTTTTTTCCTCCTCATTGGCCTCTTCGATCTCGCTTTCCAACGGAAAAACTTTGCGAACGAGATGAAGATGGAAAAATTCGAAATTAAGCAGGAATACAAAGACACTGAGGGAGATCCGATGATCAAAGGGCGGCGCAGAGAACTATCTCGCGAAATCGCCTACCAAGACGGCCCCAGGACGGCCAAAAGGGCAAGAGCCATCATCACGAATCCGACCCATATCGCAGTCGCCCTGAAGTATAATCCGCCCGATGAGGTGGCCCCGATTATTTTGACGATGGGGGCTGGCTACATCGCCGATTTGATCATAAAAATAGGGGTCGAAAACAATGTCCCGATCATGCGAAATGTAGATTTAGCAAGAGAGCTATACAGTAAAGGGAAAATCTCCGATTATATACCTGAACATACCTACGAAGCTGTAGCCGAAATCCTGAAATGGATCGAATCTTTGGAGGGAAATCGGGAGCCCAATGTGGAACTTTTTAAATGAGTAAATTTTTAGATAATCTATCTAGAGTCCTAGGCGGCGATCGGGCCCTCAATACCATCTCCCGCTCGAGCGATCTGATCTTGGCGGGCGTCGTCATCTCGATCATCATGATGCTGATCTTCCCCGTATCGCCCCACATGATCGACATCTTGATCGCGCTCAACTTGTCCGTATCGGTCTCGCTCCTCTTCGTCGCGATCTACATCCAAAAAGCGGTCCAATTGTCGATGTTCCCCTCGCTGCTGCTGCTCACCACCCTCTATCGCCTCGGGGTCAACATCTCCTCCACCAGACAGATCCTCCTTCACGCCAATGCGGGGAAAATCATCTTCGCCTTCGGGAACTTCGTCGTCGGAGGCAACTATGTGGTCGGGGGCGTCGTCTTCCTCATCATCACCATCGTCCAATTCATCGTCGTCGTCAAAGGGGCTGAGAGGGTCGCCGAGGTGGCCGCCCGCTTCACCTTGGACGCGATGCCCGGTAAACAAATGTCGATCGACGCCGACCTGAGGGCGGGCATCATCGACCAGCAAATGGCCAGGGAACTCCGCCTCGGGTTGACAAAAGAGAGCCAGCTTTACGGAGCGATGGACGGCGCCATGAAGTTCGTTAAAGGGGACGCCATTGCCGGCATTGTCATCACTGCGGTCAACGTCATCGGGGGGTTGATCATCGGGGTCACAATGCATGGGATGACCCTCGGCCAATCAGCCAAGATCTACTCCCTCCTCTCCATTGGGGACGGCCTCGTCTCTCAAATTCCGGCCCTCATGATCGCAATCACAGCCGGTATCGTGACAACCCGCGTCTCCAGCGAGAAAAAAGACGCCCACTTGGGCAAAGAGATTTCCGAGCAGCTCCTCAAGCAGCCCAAAGCGTTGATGATCGCTGGCGGACTCCTCCTCCTCATGGCCTGGATCCCCGGCTTCCCAGCGGTTCCGTTTTTGATGCTCTCCGTCCTTATCGGTGCGATCGGATATATCTTCTGGTATAACGCAAAACGGGTCGCCGCCAAGGCAACAACCGGCATCAGCGCCATGACAACTGACGTCCCCGGCCACGCCGTCTCCGGCGGCGGCCCAGAAGATTATGCCCTCACCCTTCCGATCGTCCTCGAAGTCGGCTCCGCCATCTCCCAAATCATCCGCAAAGACAAACAGGGCCTCACTTTCATCGACCAGATGATCCCGAAGATGCGCCACGCCCTCTATCAAGATTTGGGGGTTCGCTTCCCCGGCGTCCACGTGAGAACCGACTCCCCCACCTTCGAGGCCAATGAATATGCGATTCACCTCAATGAAGTGCCGATCGTCCGAGGTAAAATCATCTTGAAACACCTCTTGACCAATGAGAGCGAAGCGACTCTCCGGAGATACAACATCCCCTTCGTCGCATCGAAAGGCTCCCTCGGCATGCCCGCTCTCTGGGTCGATGAGAAATATCAGGAAATCTTACAAAAAGCAGGCATCCGATTCTGGACCGGGCTAGAAGTGATCATCCTCCACCTCTCCAAATTCTACCGTCAGTACGCAAGCGAATTCATCGGCATCCAAGAGGTTCGGGCCATCCTGGAGTTCATCGAAAAATCGTTCCCCGACCTCATCAAAGAGGTCACTCGCCTTGTACCGCTCCAAAAACTGACCGAAATCCTACGAAGACTCGTCCAAGAGCAGGTCTCAATCAAAGATTTAAGGACCATTTTAGAGGCCCTAAGCGAATGGGCGCAGAGCGAAAAAGATACCGTACTCCTCACCGAATACGTCCGCTCATCCCTCAAACGCTACATCAGTTACAAATATTCGCTCGGCCAATCGGTCCTATCGGTCTATCTCCTCGATCCAGAAATTGAGGATATGGTCCGCGGCGCCATTAAACAGACCTCTGCCGGCTCGTATCTCGCCCTCGATCCCGATTCGGTACAACTCATTCTCCACTCGATGCGGAGCGCCATTCAGCCGACCCCAGCCGGCGGCCAACCCCCAGTTTTGCTAACGGCCATCGACGTACGGCGATTCGTCCGAAAATTAATCGAAGGAGAGTTTCCTGAACTGGCAGTCGTCTCCTACCAAGAAATCGTTCCAGAAATTCGGATCCAACCCTTAGGCAGAGTGCAATTGACGTAAGCTAGAGGTTTAACATGTCCGATCCACGCATATCGAGCATCATCCCAGTGAGTCAACAAGGGGTCAAAGAGATCCAAAAAGAGATCGCTGCCGAAAGGGTCATGCAAGTCGAAAGCGAAGAGAGTTTAAGCCAATATTTCGAACTCGCTACATTCAGCCCGATGAACCAAGTCCAAAGATTCAGAAATTTGAAAGAGATCAGCTCTAAAACCGATCAAAAAGTCACAGAGACTGACGAGACCGAAGAGCTCTCAGAACAAGTCGTCGACATTGAAAAAATCGACGAGGCGTCAGAAAGGTATCAGAGAGGCAACTATGAACTGAGCGCCGAGACCCTCAAAATTTTGCGCTCGCAAGTCTCAAAAGGCGATACGCCTGCCGACGTCTTAAAAGCAGTGCAGGCGATCTACGCCGATGCCGCCCTCGCCGATGAAGCGCTCGATTTTCTAGCAGAAACATCTGACGCTGAATTACTTGCGGCCACACAAGAGGCCAAAGAGAAGTTCAACAAAGACAAAGGGAAAGAGATCCGCGCTGGGCGGAATATGGGCGCCCAGGCGCGCGAATTTGCGAAAGAGGGGCTCGGCTCGCCTACCGGTTTGCGCGACTTGTATCGAGACATCATCCTCAATCCCCGCGAGCCGCTGAAGCTATTCGACGAACTGGCCGAAAAGTTTCAATATCCCACCCTGAAATCGGCCATCACCTTCATGCTCCATTCACTCGGCAGCGACATGAAAGCAAAAGGGCCGTCGATTCAACGGGGCGAGTTAAAACGTCTCCTCGACGAGACCAGATCGATGCAAGGGATATTAGGCGTGTTCCGCTTCTTTCAATCCCGTATGCGGCTCATCCAACGGGAATTTGCCTCTTACAAACTCGTCATCCCCAGTCGGCTCAATTTTGAGATCATCGCCCGTATCTTTGTGAAGATCCTCGCCGAGCGGTTCATGAACCCCGATAAGATCTTCCAAACAGCAAAACTCCTCGGAATTTCTGAAGAGCTGGCCGCCCAAATGATCATCTACTCTCAAATGCGCGACGCCATCAAACAGATCGCCCCCAAGTACTTTCGCGATCCCCGTCATAGAGATGAAATTTTAAAAGCGTTCATAGACACCATTGATAAAATCGAAGATGAAATGGAAAAAGAAGACGAGGAGGAAGAGAAATGATCGGCCCATTTGAAGAGCTCCTCCAGTCGCTGAGCGCAACGTTCGGCCTCGACCTCCAAATCGACAAAAATAACGCCTGCAGCCTCCTCATCCACGCTCGCCTGATCGTCCAGATGCAACTCGACGTCTCCCAAGACAATCTCTGGATTTTTTCTAAACTCGCCGAAACCCCTCCAGGCAAATTCAGGGAAAATATTTTAAAAGAAGCGCTCAAAGCCAACGCCCTTCCCGATCCCCGCATCGGCATTCTCGCCTATCTCGCGGCCACGAATGAGCTCGTCCTTTACCAGAAATTCCCCCTTGCCATCCTCAACGGCGAACGGCTCAGCGGTTTTCTCGGCGCCTTTATGGAGATGGCTGAAAGCTGGCGAGAGGCCATCTTGAGCGGCCAAAGCGCCCCTCCGAACCCAGTCGGTCTCAAGTGAAAACAAACCCTCATTGGCAAAAAATCGGCAAAAGGCCCCACCACGGAATCTGCCTCCCCCTCTTTTCGCTCTACAGAAAAGGCGCTCTGCACCATGCAGGTTTTTTGGATCTCATCCCACTCATCGACTGGTGCAAGCAAATCGGCTTCGACTGCATCCAACTCCTCCCCCTCACCGATACCGGCGCCGACCCAAGCCCCTATAATCCCGTAAGCTCCGCTGCGCTCCATCCCAGATACATCTGTTTAAGCGAATTCGGCATGCCTGAAGAGGAGGGCGCCCGAAAAATGGAAAAACTTAAAGTTTTTTTTGACAAGACGTTCGACGCTACGGTTCAAACGGAACCGTATCAGGCTTTTGTGAACGACAATCCGTGGCTTACAGCCTACGCTCAGTTTAAAGCCCTCAAAGAACAATTTGGAGGCAAGCACTGGCAAGAGTGGCCCCTCAAAGCCAGGGCCGACAAGAAGGCTGCCGATTTTTATGTTTTTTTGCAATTTCACGCCTTTCGGCAAATGGAACAGGTGAAGAGCCACGCGAACGCCAAGCAAGTGTTCCTCAAAGGAGACATCCCCATCCTCATCAGCCCCGACAGCGCCGACGTTTGGTCAGAGAGCGGTCTATTCAACCTCAATATGGGCGCCGGAGCCCCCCCGACGCCTACAATCCCCTTGGACAAAGCTGGGGCTTTCCCTTGTTTAACTGGGACGCCATGAAAAAAGAAGACAACCGCTGGTGGAAACAACGACTCTCCGTCGCTGGCAAATTTTATCACATCTATCGGATCGACCATGTCGTCGGTTTTTTTCGGATTTGGGGCATTGAGAGAGGGAAAAAAGCGGTGGAAGGGTCCTTTTTCCCTCCAGACCCCGCCGTCTGGATGAGACACGGGAAAGAGATCCTCGAGATGATGATCGACGCCTCTTCGCTCCTCCCCATGGCTGAAGATCTCGGAACCATTCCCGAAGGGGTCTATCCCATTCTCAAAGAACTCGGCATTTGCGGAACCAAAGTGATCCGCTGGCAAAGAAAAGAGGGACGCTACATCCCATTTAATGAATATGAGCCGCTCAGTCTCACCACTCTATCGACCTCCGATATGGAGCCTCTCGGACTGTGGTGGAAAAAATACCCCGCCGAATCGGTTCCCTTTGCTGAATATATGCGCTTTGCCTACCATCCGATCTTAAGCAGAGCGCAAAGATTCAAAATTCTTCAAGCCGCCCACCACACAGCGAGCTTTTTTCACATCAATCTGCTCCAAGAATACCTCGCCCTCTTTCCAGAACTCGTCTCCCCTCGCCCCGAAGACGAACGGATCAATATTCCCGGCACCATTCTCCCCACAAACTGGACCTACCGATTCCGCCCAAGTCTGGAAGAAATCATCAGCCATGAAGGGCTAAAAGAAGCGCTCCGCTCGATTCCTCTACACAAAGAACCTGAAGAATCAGTCCCCTTCGGGGCCTGAACTTTTACGATCTCCCACACATTTTTTATAGAGATCTTTAAAAGCGGCATTTGGATCGTATTGTGCCTTCAATTGATTAAAAGCCGCCTTAGAGTGAACGCGCCAAAATTCCTCTTCGGTATAAAAAGAATCGGAATAGAGGCTCTTAAAGGCCCCCAAACGCTCCGCTTCCCTCTCAATCAGACGGTTCAAATACCCATTCGGTAGATTTGACGGCACAGTGTCCCAGAATCCGAAATCCATGTACAGCACTGTTGGATCGACGGGGAAGAGCGGGTAGATCGTTTTTGGGTGATAAAAATGAAAAGGACAAATCCAAATCGGAGCGATCCCAATGGACTTACGAAAAAATTCGTAAAATTCTGGGGAACGGTCAACCGGCACCAAGATATCTTGGATGACAGATTCTGTCCGCTGAGTGAAAAGGCTCGAGAGAGCTTTTAAAAATCGGGATCGGCTGAGCTTCCAATAGCCGTATGAGGAGAGGACGAATTTCCCAAAAAGGAGACGGAGAATGGGGTGATTCATTCCAAAATGTTTAGAGCACCAAAACCAATCGGCGTCCCACCTCCAAATGTAGTCATAGACAGTGAGATAACTCGACCTTTTTTCTTGGATCGATTTGTAATAGATCTTCAAATAAGTATAATCATCCAAATAGGGGACCTCGTCTACGAATTCTCCAAGGATGACGTACATTTCGGCGGAAGAGAAAATCACCCCATCGATGAAGGGGGCTTTTGTATGGAGACAGAGATCTTTGAGGGTTTTGAAGTAGAGATGAATGTTGTCAAAGCGGAGGTTCGTAGTTTTTATAAATTTTTTGGCGGGGATAAGCTCCATTTTGATCTTGAGGGCGTAGCCGAGAGTGCCGTAAGAATTGGGAAGGGCAAAAAAGAGATCGCTGTGTTCGTTATTTGGAGTGCAGCTCACGAGCTTCCCCTCGCCAGTCAGCACCTCGACCTCCAGAATCGTCTCATGGACGAGACCATAGCGAAATGAAGAGGATTCGATCCCAAGCCCGACCAGCGCGCCGCCCACAGTGATCGTCTTGAGCTGTGGAACGACCGGCGGCAGACAATTGTGTTTTAGAGTAGCCGAGACAAGTGCCTCATACGTGATCATCCCCTCGACCTCGGCAAACCGCCCCATTGGATCGATCGAGATCACCCGATTGAACGATCTTACGTCAAGCTGTCCCCGATGTCTAGTTCTGAATAAATTGGACGTCTTTTTATGTAGGCCTATGGGCCCTTTTTGCTCCGCGAGGCGCCGCCTGAACACCTCAACCAGCGCATCCCTCTTTTTTTCATACTCATCGGACCGATTCATAGCCTCCAGGCACCCCATTTTTCGAAAGGACCAGCTGCCAAAGCTGGATATTTCTCGCACGGAAGGCTGCTGCGCAGGAAAGGAGGTAGTATTTCCACATTTTGAAGAATGGGTCGGGGTATTTGGAGCTGATTTTATCCCACCCCTTCTCAAAATTTTTATACCAAGCGACGAGCGTTGCGTCGTAATTCACACTGAAATTGTGCCAATCCTCCATGACAAAGAGCCCCTCGATTGCCTCGCCGATTTGCCTGATCGACGGGAGGTGGCCGTGCGGGAAGATATAGCGGCTGATCCATGCCTCCGCGACCACTGCCGTCGAATTCCGCCCGATCGTGTGGACGAGAGCGAGCCCCTCATCGGTCAAGCACCGATTGATCAGCTCCATGAAACCTCGGTAATTTTTATGCCCAACATGCTCCATTAAGCCGATCGAAATCACCCGGTCGAACTTCCCCACTACCTCCCGGTAATCTTGGTTGCGCACCTCGACAGGGAGCCCCTCGCAAAGCTTTTTCGCATAAGCGCACTGTTTTTCCGACAAGTTGACCGCCACCACCTCGACGCCATAGTTCTTGGCGATATGTCTGGAGAAGCCTCCCCAGCCGCACCCCAAATCGAGAACCTTCATCCCTTTTTTCAGCCCCATTTTCCGGGCGACGAGATCGAATTTCTCTCCCTGAGCCTCGTCGAGATTCGCGCTATTTTTCCAATAGGCGCATGTATAGGCCAACGTGTTCCCCAACATCTGTTCATAAAGATCATCGCCCAGTTCGTAGTGGTCGTGGATCACCTTGGAACTTTTGACTCCCTTCTCCTGCATATTGAAAAATTTCGCCTTGAAGACACTCCAGCGCATCGCCCAAGTCGGCTTGACCCGCTCTTCAAGCTGAGCCCCGAGAATTTTAAACATGCACTCATCAAGAGCCGGAGCATCCCACCACCCCTCCATATATGCCTCGCCAAACCCAAGCGATCCATCTTTGAGAACCCGATCGTAAAACCGATCGTCGTATACCCGAATGTCTGAGGGACGATCCCCATTGATCTTGACGTCGGCGATAGCGAGGATCTCCTCGACTACTTGCTTGGAACTCGCTTCAGAGAGCTGAACGAAGCAGAAAAAAGAAAGGAAGAGGAGAGACTGGATGAGCCTGTGCATAAAAAGAGCCTGAACTGATTCCGTAGATGAAGAATAAATCATTCTTGAATTTCCTGCAAAAGGGATGACTGGACAGAAATTTGGATTCATCCATAAGGAGAAAGTGATCCTTGTCCGATCCCGTCGTGCCCTTGCCTTTGCCCAGTTCAGGCCCCGAAGGGGACTGAACTTTTATAATTGGAGATATGCAGCGCTCCATAATCGGTATAGCTGGGTCTCCTTGGGGTGTTTGCCATAGGCAATCGCCGCTAGGTACCCGTCTTTAATCTCTAACTCCATTAAATTTAAACGAATGGGTGCATCTTGGGCCACTGAATCAATAACCACCAGCCCCCCTCCTGAGATCGCATCAAAACTCTTTAACGGATAACTCAATCCCCTCCCTATCGCCTTCACAATCGCTTCTTTACGAGTCCAAATCTGGTAAAATGTAGCTAATTTATGGACCGGAAGAGCTCTTTTTAAAATAGCATATTCATTCGGAGAGAAAAATTCTGCGGCAATCGATTCAAAATTATCTATTTCCAATATTTTTTCTATATCAATCCCCACCTCTCCATCTTTGCAAATAACACAAAGTCCGAGATCGCCTGAATGAGAAACGTTAAAGTATAAAGAACCTTGACCTTTTTTAAGCGACGGTTTGCCGTATTCATTGTAGGAAAACTCAATATCACTAGGATTCCGCACCAAATACATTCCAATAATTTTCCGCAACGCCCCCCTCATCAAAATAAAATTCTCTCGGTGGCATTTTTGGAAAAAACTATCGGCCCGCGCCCGTTCATCCTCTGATAGGAATTTGTAGAATTCATCTGTCTGTTGACCGGAATTTACAAAATCAATCCTCCAAATATGAAGTTCTTTTTCAGAAATAGGCGTTGATATACACAAAGAACCTGAAGAATCAGAATTCTGAGGTAAAGCCGACATCGCCAAAAACCGATTCTTCAGGGTCTTTATGTATAATTTAGGTTTTGAAAAAAATATCACAAAAGTGTTAGAGTCTACCGCAGAATTTAGAGTTTGTCGATAGACTCTTATACAGGTTTCTCTCATTTTCCGCCTGGTTGATTGATGAATGCGTCCAACTTACACTACGATTGTTTAGGTATCGGAATCGGCCCCTCGAATCTAAGCCTCGCTTGCCTGTTAGATCCCATCAAAAAGCTAAACTACTGCTTTTTAGAGCAAAAGCCCACATTCATCTGGCATGAAGGTCTTCTCCTAGAAGATGCTTCTGTACAAATATCGATTTTGAAAGATCTTGTCTCACTGGTGAATCCTAGAAGCGAATATTCTTTTCTCTCATTTTTACATGAAAAAAATAGGCTCTACCATTTTATTAACGCCGACTTTACAAGAGCTAAAAGAACTGAATTCAATCAATACTTTCAGTGGGCCTGCTCCAAACTCAAATATCTCAAATTTTCACACAAAGTCAAGGGCGTAGCATTTAACGGAGATTTTCAAATAGAGACAGAACAGGGCCTTTTCCAAGCCAAAAATATCGTTATTGGCGTTGGACAGGTTCCTCATATTCCTCCATTCGCAAAAAAGGTCAATCATCCTACCGTTTTCCACGCTTCAGAGCTTTTAACCAAGCAATGGGCCCTGAAAGACAAACGCATCGCCGTAATCGGAGGAGGCCAGTCTGGAGCCGAAGTATTCTCAACCATCCTCTCTTCGCCAAAAATAGAGGCTCCCTCTAAATGCTTATGGATGTCCAGAAGAAGTAATTTTTTCCCCTTGGATGAATCCCCCTTTTGCAATGAATTTTTTATGCCTATTTACAGCGAATATTTCAACAAACTTCCAGATCGAATCAAAAAGCATAAGCTAAAAGAACAAAATCTGATAAATAATGGTATTTCTCTAGATACAATTAGACATATCTACCAGGCAATCTATCAAAATGCTTTTTTAAGCAAAAAACCTATCTCCATCAAGCTTTTGGCTGGGAGAGAGGCACTCGATATCGATGCAAGAGGAAATTCTTGGAAACTGACTGCAAAACATATGGATACCGGAGAATATGAAGCCTTTGAGGCGGATATCATTGTACTAGCAACAGGCTATCGATACGAAATCCCTAATTTTTTAAGTCCTATACGGAGCCGTCTGCAAATACAGGACGAGGAGCTAGTCATCCGAGACGATTTTTCAGCTAGATGGGATGGCCCCGATCATCACCGGATTTATATACAGAATAATGCGATCGGCCAAAAAGGGATTGCCGATCCCAATTTAAGCCTCATCGCCTGGAGGAGCGCCAAAATTATCAATAGCCTCATGAATCAACAGGTGTATAAAGATCAAAATATCCAGTCTTTCATCAGCTGGGGGGGAGGATCTTCGCAAAAAAATAGCCCAGTTCCTTTCGATCTGCCCTGCAGTATAACCAGTGGGGATACAGTTGTCCTTTGACTGCGTAGTGATCGGCGCTGGAATCCTTGGAGTCACTATCGCCCGACAGCTTGCTCTGCAGTTTCCCAATAGGAGCGCTCTCCTCCTAGATCAGTCATTGGCTGGAGGAGGTGCCAGCCGTTTTTCCGCAGGATTGCATATCCCATATGGATATAATTCTACGGTAAAGCGGCTCTCCGCAATGAGCGCCGAAGTCTATGCCAAGAGTCGCCAAAAGAGTGCGCACTTTCCCATCTACCCCCTTTTGATGACAGGAATCGTAAAAGCTGAAAAATATCCGGAAATTTCGAGCCGGTTTTATCAACTTGGACTTGGAGTCTTATCTAACAATCTTGTCCCCAAAAGCATTGGCACTGTCAAGCTTGAGGACGCCGATCTACTTTTCCCCATTTCAGATGCCCACTACGCAAACGTGGGTGGAATCATTCATCATTACCTCGAAGAAATCCGTCTGAGTCAAACCACAAAACTTTGGGAGGGTGTTGCCGTATCTGAGATCAGCTGCCAAAAGAACACCGTAGCGATATCGCTGGCCGACGGAAGACGCATAGAATCGCAAAAAGTGATTCTCGCTCCAGGTCCATGGGTTAAAAAAAATAGCTTGAACGGAATCCTAGATCATCTGCCTATCCGAACTAAAAAGATCGTAGCCCTCCACATCGATCGAAAACCGGAACCAAACGATCCCGGATTATTCCTCTTCGACCTGGATGCCTTTTTGCTTCCTCTACACCATCTAGGGTATTGGCTTTTTAGTTTCACATGCCAAGAATGGGAAGTATTGCCGGATCCAACTACACTTGCGATTCGTCCAGAGGACAGGGACCTCGCACTGAGTATTTTATGGAAATACTTTCCCGATCTGGCGCCCCATGCAAACTCGGGCCGTGTCTTTTGCGACGCTTATTCAAATGATCGAGTTCCCATCATTGCAAAACTACCGATCAACCCGAATATCGTATTCATCGGAGCCACCAACGGATCTGGGTATCGTCTAGCTCCGGGCATCGCTATTGAAGGCATTCTCTTATGATCGCACACATCTTCTCCAATTCCTGTCTGTTTTTGATCCAAGAAAAATGATCGTGCAATAGAGGAATCGTCCTAAAACGATCTGGGCTTAAAAAAGCATCCATATGATTGTAGTTGGCCTTTTCCACGTAGTACTCGAATATTTTTCGCTGCTCTCCATTATTTGGTACTTTGGTCGCCTTAAATAACACAACATTTTCCACAAAATCCACAACTTCAAACGAAGGAACGTATTTAAAGCTTATATCTTGACTTTCTATACACATCTCTTTCATAACTGTATTTAAACAAAACAACGGATCAACGAGAAAAATATTTTTTATGATCCCACATTTTGCAGCCAGCTGTTTGGCTACCTCTAAAGCCAACACCCCTCCAAAACTCCAGCCAAAAAATTGATAAGGGCCTTTTGGAGCCACAGATTGAATCAATGCAACGTATATATGAGCTAATTTTTCCACAGAAAAAGTATTCGCTGTTATTAAGCTAAAATTTTTCGCAATATATTCATAAATATTTTCAAATAAAATCAGTTTGTAATCGGAAAGAAATTTTCCGATATTATTTACATAACTTTCTATTCCTCCTGTCGCGGGGGGAAATAAGAATAAAGGAGGAGAAAGACGATTCTGATTGAGAATGTGAAATGGCTCAAAATCGACAAACTGGGGGATCATCCGCAGAGAATCTGTTGTTGAATTCAGGTTCTGAATATGAGAGGAAAGGGATCTGACAGTTGAATAAATAAAAATATCCTTTACATTTAAAGTTGGACACAATTCAATTTTCAATCTATGTATTAATTTTGCAGCTAACAAACTATTGCCGCCTATTTTGAAAAAATCATGATCTATACCTATACTATGATCATCACCCAATATATCGATCCAAACGAGGAGGATTTGTTTTTCCAGTGCATTTCTCGGAGAAATATTCAGATCAAGAGCTGCCATTTGTGGAATAGGCAAAGCCTTTTCATCGAGTTTTCCATTGACTGTTAATGGAAACCGATCCAAATGGATATAGATTTTCGGGATCATCTGTTTGGGGAGCTTAGTTTGTACAAAGTGGATAAACCGCTCTTCTGGAATAGGGGACGAGGCGAGATAGTAACAGATTAAAGAGAGTTGATTTCTCTCTGCCAAAAGTGGTTTGGCCAATACTGCGCATTGATTTACCCCTTTATAAGAAGAAATAACTCCCTCAATTTCTCTGAGCTCGATCCTATATCCTAAAATCTTCACCTGTCGATCATCTCTTCCGATGTATTCTAATCCCCCCCCTAATAGACTCCGAACCCTATCCCCTGTTTTGTAGAGCCTCCCAGAGAACTCGCAATCGGCGGACAACTGGGAGTTAATCTGGACAGGATCGATCCATTTTTCTGCAGTCAGTTTTGGGTGGTTGAGGTATCCTCTAGCAACCCCTTGACCGCCAATATATAACTCTCCAGGAGCGCCTATCGGAACCGGCTTTAGACTTTGATTGAGCACATATATCTTCTCGTTAGGCAATGGCCCTCCGATATACGATCGTTCTGAGAGAAACTGTGTATTGTATAGTTTCGAGGTAGACCAAATAGTCGTTTCAGTCGGGCCATATGCATTGATGATTTGGAAACCGGCATTCAATAGATCCCGCGCTAATTTCGAGTCGAGAGGTTCTCCTCCTATGATAAATTTTGTATTGCCAATATTTGTAAATCGACACACAATTAATCTAGATAGACTCGGCGTTAATTGAATGAAATCAAAATCGCTGCAATTTATTTTTTCAAAGTTTATATTCCCCAAAACGATCTTGCCTCCGGTCAAAAAGGGGAGGCCAAATTCAAGACCGAAGATATCAAATACATAACTCGTCATGCTATAGGTCGTTAGGGCCTTAACAGCGGCAAAATACGTTTCCCTAAACCCGAGTACTGCGGCTATATAGGAATGATGCTCAATCATCACCCCTTTGGGATGGCCTGTCGTACCCGACGTATAGATCACATAAGCCAAATTAGAGCTTAAGGCCAGAGTTTGTGGATTCGTCCTATTTTGAGCGAGATCCCCCATCCTATCTATCGGAATCATCTCGAAAGAATGGATAGCAGCTGTTCGCCGCAACACCGACAACTTCTCTGTGAACTCAGAATGGGTTAACACCAGTTGAATATTTGCGTCTTGAAGGATATAGGCAATCCTTTCGTCCGGATAGTTGATGTCGATGGGAACATAAGCGCCGCCCGCTTTTAAAATCGCTAAAATACCGATCAAACTTTTTTCATCTCGTTTAAGAAACAAAGCAATACGAGATTCTGGCCGAATACAAAACAATGAGTGAATGTAATTCGCGATTCTATTTGCTTCTATGTTCAGTTCAGAGTACGTAAGAGAAATATTTTCGCACTGAACTGCGATCTGGTTCGGCGTCTCTTCCACCTGTTGCTCAAAAAGCTGAGGGATCGTCGCAGCCTGGGGAAATGGATGATTCGTCGCATTCCACATAATGCAGACTTCACGTCGCCGTTCGTCAGAGAGATAGGACAAATCTTCTATCGAGAAATTAGGATTAATCCATATATTCTCAAATTGCTTTAAAATGACCAGATAAGTTTCTACGTAACCATCAATCGTCTCTTTTTTAAATATAGATGTAGAAAAATTGATACACCCCTGAATATCCGATTGACTATCATCGATCAGGAGAGTGAGTTCAAATTTTGCCGTATTGAAAAACCTTAAGGAATCAAGCCGTTGAAAAAGCTCGCCCCATTGATTTTGCTGAAAACTTTGAAAAATAAATAATATCTGAAAAATGGGGTGTCGACTCGTATCAATCTCCTTAGAGAATTCACTCACTAATTTCTCAAAGGGCAATCCTTGGTGTTGTTGAGCCCGCGCCACCTCTTTGCCTACCTGTTCGATAAAGACGCTTAAGGTGGATCGAGCTGAGCATTTGATTCTGATGGGTAAAGTATTGACAAAAAAACCGATTAAATTTGCAGTCTGCGCCCGGGCTCTATCGGCCGATAAAGCGCCAACGATGACGTCATCCTGCCCTGAATAGATTCTCAGCATCAGCACATAAGCGCTTAAGAACACTGTTGAGAGACTGACGTTGAGCTTCTTAGATATATTTCTCAACCCCTCCGACAGGGTAGATCCGATTGGGAACTGCACTTCATCTCCTCTGTATTCGATAAGAGGAGGTCTGGGATAGTCCGTGATTAGATTGAGGGGTTCAAAGGAAAGGAGCTGTTTCTTCCAAAAAAGGGACTCTTTCCTCAATCTATTTTTGGTCAGATATTTTCTTTGCCATAGGGCAAAGTCTTTATATTGAATAGATAAGGGAGCTAGACCCCAATCGGCCAAACACTTGGAATTGGCACTTAAGAAAGAGTCATAATATGATTTCCATTCTCCTAAAAAAATTTCCAAAGACCATCCATCAAATGCGATATGATGAATCACAATGCTCAGATACAATCCATTTGAATCACTCACCTCAATCAAGGCGACCTTGATCGGGATTTCATGGTATAAATCAAATACATGGGACATTTGCTGATCGAGAATGTCTCCCAGTTGCTCTTTCCGAATGATATTTTTTTTGATGATCGGAACATTTAATTCCGACACATCTAAAACAAACAGACAATAAGCTCCCTCTCGATTCTTTTTAATAATCGTTCTTAAAGCCTCATGACGTTCAATCAATGCCAATATGCTTTTCTCCAATATCTCGAGTTGAATTGAAGGTGAAATGTTAAAAAGCAACGGAATGTTATGTATACACAAAGAACCTGAAGAATCGGTTTTTGGCGACGTCGGCTTGATACCACCATCGGCCAAGAACTTGGATTTGGATCCACGTGAAAGCTCCCGATTCTTTAGGTTCTTTGCGTATACATGGGAGCCGCCTTCATATTCTTCTATAAATAAGATCCGTTCTTGGGCAAAAGAGACAAACTGTTCTTCTGAACCGACTAAAAATTGGGGGATTGGCCGCTCATTTTCTGATCGGACTGACATCTTGTGGTAAATGTTTTCAGCTGTTCGAGCCTCAAATATTGAAGAAATAGAAATCTGTTTTTTCAGAATTTTGGTGAATTGATTGACAAGTCTAATAGCCAATATACTATTGCCACCGAGCTGGAAGAAATCATCTTGCGGCCCGACTTGATCCATCGGAATATTGAGTATTTCAGCAATTATTTTGCGAACTCCCTCTACTGTCGCGTTGAATATATTAGACTCTGTTGTTGAAATCAGAGGTTCAGGAAGTTTTTGTACGTCTAGTTTTCCATTCAAAGTCAGCGGAATTTCTTTTAATCGAATGAATAGTTTGGGAACCATGTATTCGGGCACCTTGGAATGCAAATAGTTAACAAGTCCCTGAGTTTCGATCGCCTCTTTTTCAACATAGTAACCGATCAAATAATCTGTCCCATTTTCTCCCTCCTTTTTATGGAGAATGATCGCCTGTTTTATGGCTCTGTGCCCCATTAGAGCCTGCTCTATTTCTTGAAGCTCAATGCGAAATCCCCTTATTTTTACCTGGGAATCGATGCGGCCTATATACGACAAATTGCCATCTGAAAGTTGCCGAACTAAATCGCCTGATTTATACAATCGGGAATGGATGCCTCTTCTTTTTTCTTCATCTGTTTGAAACGGATTTACAATAAATCTCTCCGCACTGATTTCCGGAAGATTCAAATACCCTCTACTGATCCCCTCCCCGCCAACATACAATTCGCCCACCATTCCTTGGGGTACAAGATTTAAATCAGAGTCCAATACATAAGCACTTCTATTCGCGATCGGTTTCCCAATAGGGACTCCACCAGTATCGCCCGTGCCATCTAGATTTTTGCTCACCTGGAAAACGGTGCTAATCGTCGTATTCTCCGTGGGTCCATATGCGTTAAAAACATGCTCAGGAGAATTCTTCGAATGAACTAGTTCGAGAATAAATTTCTTATTTAAAGCTTCACCTCCGACAAAAAACCACTTAACTCCCTTAAAAAGGGCCGGATTATACAAAAAAAGCTGATCAAACAAACTTTTAGTCAATAAGAGGACAGAAATTTTGTGATGTAGAAGACAATGTTCTAGTAGATCAAGTCCTAAGGCTGATTTGGGTATGTACAATTTCGCCCCGTTTAATAAGGCTCCCCAGATTTCAAATGTTGCAGCGTCAAAAGAAATATTGGATATTTGAATGAATGAATCGTTTGAGGTCACTACCATATAGTCTACGTTTTTTACTAATGAGACAACGCCCCTATGTTCGATCATAACCCCTTTAGGCCGACCCGTTGTACCTGATGTGTAAAGAATGCAAGCTAAAGGATTGATTTCTAATTGATCGGGTATATTATCCTTAGAATATTGAAAAATTCGACTCAATATAGAGGGCTCATCAACCGACAATACCTCTATCTTTTGACTGTCGAACAGGCTTTGCAAATGAGCGATTATTTTTAGTGTAGAATCTATCAAAAGGATCTTAACCCCAGCATCTTTTAACATGTAGCCAATTCTTTCAAGAGGATAGTTTGGATCGATCGGTAGATAGGCGGCTCCTATTTTTAATACAGCTAAAAGACAGATAGGGAGGGTTTGACTTTTATCGAGGCATAGGGCAATCGCCCCATGATGAACTGGGTAGTTTTCTCTGATAAAATGGGCCCATTGATTCGACCGTTGATTGAGTTCATTATAGCTCAATGAAAGATCACCATGAATAATTGCTATGTGATCGGGAAGGGCTCTCACTTGCTCGTAAAAAATCTCCACAATAGAGGGCGTCTGCTGATTGCGTTTGTGAACAATATCTGGCCCCTTGGCCATGGCTACTAAGCGGGACATTGCCGTTGCCGTTAAAATGGGATATTGATGCGGGGCCAAATGGGGATTTTGGCAAACGTGAGAGAGCAACTCTTTGAGGTGATTAACCATCTGCTCGATTCGGGAGCCTTCGAAGAGATCTATTGGATAGTCAAAATTCAAGTAGCATCCCGTTTCTGTCTCAATGATGGAAATGATCAAATCAAAAACCGAAGAGGCATTTGAGACAAACTGGCGCTGAATAGTCAGCCATTCCGATTTGTAATTGGGTCTCGATAAATCTACATGGTTTATTGTTGTCTGAAAGAGAGGATTATGAAGCGGACTCCACTCCGGTCTCATCGTCTCAACCAATGAGGCGAAAGGCATTTCTTGATTAAGAAGGCCCCCTAGAATTTTTAATCGGACTTTATGGATCACATCGATAAACGTATGGCAATCGCTGAGGTCGATCCGGATGGGCAAAGTATTGACAAAAAAGCCAATCATATTTTGGAACACCCTCCTTCCTCGATTCGCAAAGGGAATTCCGATCACCACATCTTTACTCCGGCTATATCGACTGAATAAGATGAACATAGCTGCGGAAAGAATCACAAACAGCGTGGCATTATTTTGACTGGCAATATTCTTTATGTTTTGCCACAAGTCGCTGGATAGGTGAACACTATAAGAATTGCAGGTCTGCTCCCGAGGACATTTTGGGGAGAACGAGGTGGGCAATGAGAGGGTGGACGGCGCCCCCTCAAGCGATTTTTTCCAGTAGTTGAACTTTTCATGAGTAGAGCCTTCTGTAAAAGCTCTTTTTTGAAACTCCACGTAATCTACATATCGATTTTTACTATACCGCACACGGGTAGATTCATAAAACATTCCTATTTCGCGTCCGATCTGATCAATAGACCATGCGTCCATAATTAGATGGTGAATAGTGATTAGAAAAAAACATAAATGATGCCCCATTTTACAAAGATGAAATCTGAATAAAGGTGCTTTTGAAAGGTCGAAAATAACCATACCCTCCCGACTCAAGAGGGCATCGAATTCTTCTCTCTTGTTGGATAAATCCAGAACATGGAGTTGACCCTTTACCTTTTTTTGAAAAACCTGGTATCCAACACCATCTATTTCAATAAATTTCGCCCTCAAAATTTCATGGCGCTGAATCAGTTTTTGAAGAGCTTTTTCAAAAATCGGAATCTGCAGTTCCCCCGAAATTTGCAGGATTGTCCGGACAGTGTTCACTCTTGTCCCTGGATAGAGCTTTTCTAAGTACCACAGTTGACTCTGATTGATCGACAGAGGATAGGAGAGTACGCCTGAGGCCGTTACGTTTTGCCTTGTCATGCGGAAACATCATTCAAAAAACGGTTCAAAATGGCCTGGCGTTTTAATTTGTATTGCGATGTCAGCAGCCCATTTTCGACGGTGAAAGGTTCTGAGACCAAAATAAATTGAAAAATCTTTTCCTCTGGCAATAGTTCCCGATTGATTTCTTCTATAACGCCTTTTATTTCACGTTCTAGAACGTCAGGAGAAGAGGGCTCTATGAAAGCAGCCAAAAATACAGAGTTATTACTATACACCATACAATTTGTAATCAGCCCTGATTGGCACAATCTGTTTTCTATTTTCACCGGATTTATTTTTTTCCCACTACTTAAAACAATGAGATCTTTCTTCCGTCCAGTGATAAATAAATATCCCTCTTCATCCATATATCCCAAATCTCCCGTAATCACATATCCATTAGAAAATGTAGCTTTTGTCTCCTCTTCAGATCCTTTGTAATATTTTATATTTACTTCATTGTGATTTTTAATCAAAATTTGGCCATCTTCATCAAATTGAATATCAATATTTGGGAGGAGCTTTCCTACGCTTCCAATTTTATGATTTTGAAAATTGTTTTTAGATACAATACAGGTTTCGTTCATCCCATATCCTTGAAACAGGGGGATACCCATTTGTTCGTAAAAAAGGAGAATGTCATCGCTTAAAGGAGCAGAGCCTGTCCAAAGATACCTGATGTTGCCTCCCCAAAAATTCTTGCAGTCTGATGTTTCGCTATTTTTGGCCAGAAATCGCTGTCTCATAGTTTCATAGAAAAAAGGTACTCCCATGATGACTGTAGGTCTACTTTCTTGAATCGCTAACATGACTGAAAGCGAGGAGCTGATAACAATATTAAAATTATACAAAATCGCCGAATAGATCCAATATCTCTGCTGTAACAGATGGAGAGGGAGAAAGATCAGTATTTTGTCATTTGATGTATGATTAAATAGCTCTTGAACGGAAACAATGGAGGCGTCGGCGCTTTTGACCTTTGCCTCAATCGCTTTAGGTCTTTGGGTAGAGCCTGATGTAAACTTGATCGTGAGTATGTCATCTGGAAGAAATTGGTGAGGCTGAAAGACGCCGCAGTATGACGATTTGCCTATTACATCGAATGAAATCACATGCGGTTCATGCCTATCCTCATTCCCGAGATTTGTGAAAATAACTCGCAGCTCATATTCATTGATCAGTGTGGACAAATCGTATTTCCCATTGGGATCGAACGGCACAGAAATCAAACCTGCAGCTATGCAAGCCAGGTCAAATACAACAAATTCATATCCATTTGTTCCAATGATCCCTACCCGAGATTGGGGACGAAGGTTCAATTGACGAAAACAACCAAAAACGCGAATTACGTCAAGATAGATCTCTTTAAAAGCGCGCCTTTTTAGCTGCCCCTTGCTAAAATACTCAAGAGAAGCTGTTGCGCTCGACATGCGGGGAATAATTTCGTTGATCACTTTCATTTCGGAATAAAATAGACGAAAAACAATTTTTAAAACAGAAATTTTTGAGTCGCATCCAGCGTATAAAATTTTCTTGCAAAAATTCGTACGCCTTCAATACTCTTGCTTAAGAGGTTGCCGTGAGCAAAGAAAAGCAAGAATCAGCTCGGCTTAAGGGTTTGATCTGCGACTCCCTGTTGGGGAGTCTCAGAAAATTAAAAAAAAGTGGAGGATCCTTGAATCGGACTGTCGACGCAAATAGCCTTTTACAGGAAGAACTGCAGATATCCTCCCTTGAAATGATCTCTCTGATTACGGATCTGTGTGATACCTTCAGCATCGATATCACTAGAATTTCCGATGTAGATCTCATCAAAATGAGCCACGTTGCCGATATTGCCGATATTTTAGCTCTAAAAAAAATAGAGTCTTCTTTATGAATCGGATCTTTTCTCATTTTTTGAATCATCCCCCTACTAGAGCCTTTCACATTGGAGTACCCATGAATCATATACAAGAAGCTCAGCCAATGATCCCCTCGCAAATATGTGCATTGAAACAGCAATTTTCTCAGGAGAATTTTTTTGATTACGACATTGTGCTCAAAAATAGCTTAGTCCGCCTCAGGCCCATCACTCCCACAGATCAAGAACATTTAACTCAACTAGCCCTTAAAGAGGACATCTGGGCCTATTTCGCGCTGAAAATGTCTGACTCTCAAAGCATTAAAAATTATCTAAAAGAAGCTTTAGAACAACGGGAATCGAAATTAAGGTATACATTTGTCATCGAACATCCGGTGACAAAACAACACATGGGTTCAACAGCTTTTGGTAATTTTTCCAAAAAAGATAGCCGGATTGAATTCGGTTGGAGTTGGCTTGGGAAAGAATTTCAAGGAACCGGCGTCAATTCTCAAGTGAAATTTCTACTCCTTGCCTTTGGTTTCGATATTCTCGATTTGGAAAGAGTTGAGGCCAAAACAGATGTATTGAACAAAAGAGCCAGAGGAGCGCTGATTAAAGTGGGGATGACTCAAGAGGGGGTCTTGCGCAGCCATACCTTAATGCCAGATGGTAGAAGGCGCGATACGATTTACTACAGCATGCTGAAAGGGGAGTGGCCTCTAAGGAGAGATGAAGTATTTAGCGGATGCGATTTCAATCTCTCTCTGAAACCAAAGATCGGCTGAATGCTGTATTTATTATTGGACGACCCCTAAAGAGAAATTTTGGGTTGGATTTTTACAGGGATGTCCTACACGGATGGAAATTGTCTGATTGTGCAAGTCTAAAATAACAGCTGCCACAGTATCTTCTCTCCGCGCATTCCCCTCAGAATGGGCGCAGAGACCTACCGGGTACAAAGAATGATCCGAAAATATCTCAAATAGTCTTTCTGGATCTGTTTCCCAATTTTGGGCAGACACGAGTTCTCTAAGCCGTTCCAAGCGTAGTTTGGATGCGTTCCGGCTAAATATGTTCATGCTGTCTAAATTTATAAAATCAGCATGCAAAAAATGATTTGTCCTCACTAGCTTGGATCCCCTAGTGACTCGCAAATTATCGGAGGTCATTTCAACGATCGCTAAATGAGATCTATCGCAGATCGTGAAACTCCTCGAGGAGCTTCGCCGTATTTGACGAAGAGCCTGCAAACATTCTTCTAATGAGCGCAACTGGAGAAGGTGTCGTATGAGAAGATAGGGGGAGACGCCAGGCTTCCAATCATCAGAAGAGACAAAATTAATGCCGATGCCCAATCCAGCGCTGTTCATGCCCAGAAATCCCAGCAATCCGGAGAAACTAAACATCAAGATCTCTGGAATATTCTGATCGGATGAGCAAATCCGAAAGATCCTTCCTAAAGCGGCCATGACAGGGTTTTGATCCACTGTCTGAGCTATGACAGCCTCTTGCTGTTCAAGTTTAGCGATCAAGCTACATTCGCCGGAGGCCAAGCTGGATTTTCCGACGATTTCCCTCCGCATCTGCAATAAAATAGCCTCGTCGTAAGAGATGCCCGCCCCATCAGCCAGCCCCCTGAGTTCTTTGGCCAGCAAGGGGACGTCCTGCTCAATGATCCATTTATGTTCTTGCACCCTATCAAGAATCTTTTCCCACGGGAGTTTTTTCGTTCGATTTGCATTGATATGGGAAAAATCATCCGCTAAAAAGGATCGGATAACGGATCCCTCGGACAAACCGTGACAGTAGCCAATCGAATAAGGATCCCCGGACAGGGAAATCGGTTTGAGTTGAGTCACGTGGGACACGGCATATAAGCTCCCCGCTTGAGGATGGCTAGCTCCCCCAGATCGACTTGAGCATTAGCGATGGCAAAAGGGGGGATTTGCGGCCAAGAAATCCCATTTCGAGCTGCTGGGTGGCCCAATTGTCTCCAAAGGTGAGTCGCAAACTCCGGCATAAGAGGATATGTCAAAACAGCAAGCACGCCGGCAGCTGTTAGTTCGAGAGCCATAGAGGTCCGAAATTCAGGATTTGAGTGAAGGGATAAAGGCCAATCTTTCTCTGCTTCAGAAAAGCAGATACACTCATCCACAAAACGGCTAATCAATCTGCAGGCTCTTTGCAGAGAAAAAGAGGGCACTTCGTAAGAACTGGCCACACCCTGTAAGTAAAATTCCATGCTTCCAAAAAAAACCTTATGCTCGTGGGTCCAGAGACCCGCTTCAGGCACTTTCCCGCTAAAATACTCCTTGATCTTGGCGTCGACCCCCAAAAGCCAGCGCCCCCAGCGCCCGAATTCCTGCTCTATAAATTCATGAAAAGCCTCTATTGTAAAGTTGGTTCTACCTGCCTCAGGCCTTGTATAGGCTAAGTAAAACCGGATTTCATCTGGAGAGGCTTCTTTTAATAAATCTCGTCCCCAAATGAGATGCCCTCGACTCGTCGAGAACTTAGATCCCTCCAACGAGTAAAACTCATTACACACATAGTCAATCTGCAATGGTTGATTGGGGAAAGCGGCAAGGTAGATAGCAGGGAATAATACAGTATAATAAAACGAATTATCAAAACCAAAAAAATGAACAATTTTCCCCTGATTTGGCAATCCAAAGTTATTTACACTCAACCCTTTTCTTCGTTCTAATTCTCTGATGGAAAATAAAAAAGCAAACGACATCTCGAACCAGGCTGAAATTTTGTGATCGGCGAATGATTCGAGGGGCACGGCAACTCCCCAACGGCTCGGATAAGTGATAGGGAAATCGGGCAATTGATCTGTATTGAATTGATCGAATAAAACACGCAGTCGAGACCGAAGCGTCGCATGATCGTGATGGTTTTTAATCAAATTCGCGAACTGTCTCAAAGGGAAAAAAAGTCTTTGAATCTCTTTGATCACGGGCCTTGTCTTGGAACGGCTTGATACAGCACCCACTACATCCAAACAATAGTGGGGATGGCCACACTCTTCGCATAAATTTCCGGTACACGGACTCTCACAGCGAGGGCAATAGCCTTTGATTTTCCCTTCCTGTAAAAATTCATGACTCTCGGACTCAAAAAATTCAGCTGTCGATTTCTGGATGAATGCCCCCGTTTGATAGAGCTGATTGAAAAACCTCGCCAACCCATCTCGATATTCTTCTGAGTGCAGAGGCCTTAAATACACATCGAGCTGGATATTCATCGCGTCCAAGGTCTGTCGAATTTCCTCAGAAAAATAATCGGCGACCTGTTTTGGAGAGAGTCCTATTTGTTCGCTCTTATCTAAAACCCCTGTTTGGAAATCATCTGACCAGGAAATATTGTACGCCTCTTTCCCTCGCATTTTTGAATACCGTACGCAAACATCTCCTCCCAAAAAAGGACCCGATAAATGTCCGAGATGTAAATCGCCATTGGGAGTAGGGGGTCCTGATGTGATGTAAATCGGCCCATCTGATTGTTTTGTTTCCTCTTTTGCAGCATGGAAAGCCCTTTGGTAGTCTCGCCAGTAGATACTGAGGAATGACAGGGTCTCACCCCCTCTATTCAACAAACTATGACTTTCGAAGGGATCAAAATGGATTAAATCTCCTGCTTTTACCTTTTGAGTCCTCCCTTCGCTATCTATACTTCCCTCCCCTTTGACAATGAAAAAAGATTCAGATTCATCATGCCTATGCTCTTGAGTCCTTTGATTGGAAGCGACAGAGATATGGACGATATGAAAAGGAGCTCTAGAAGATCCGTTCTCAGGGAATAGATCAACCATTTGAATATCTTGCAAGCTACCCCGCTGTTCAAAAAGAGAAATCACTTCCATCATCTACCCTCATGTTCTTGCCATATAGTATACAGACTGAAGTATCAGATAACGGCGCATAGGTCTGTACATCTAGTGTAAATCCATTTTTTTCTAAAATATCGACAAACATTGTGCTGCTCTGTTTATTTTCTATTTCGATCACCACTTGTCTGATTTTTTTCCAGTGACTTGATTCTATACCTTGAATCACATCCCATTCACTTCGTTCGACATCCACCTTTAATAGATCTATTCTCGGAAGCTGGTACTGATGAATGATCTGGGAGAGGGTCACTGAGGGGCAAAGAAGGGTCGTTTTTCCCAATTTCGAGTCGATTAATTGATCTAACAGGTGGGAGCTGAAAGAAAGTCCGGTCTCTTGCTGCTGGTAAAGAGCTGTGGCTTTCAAAAACGTTCGATCTTTAGCAGCATTGGGATAACAACCCGATTGGAGAGAAGACTTTGGGTAATGGGTAAAGCGCCTGGTACCTATTGAGTTAGATACGGCGACATTGAATAACTCCATATTCCAACCGAAAAAATGGGAATTGATTCTGAGAATTTCGAAAACTTCTGGGATCGGTTCAAAGGCGAAGACTTTGGCTCCCTGGCAATGGAGAAACACGAAAAGGGAGAACATTCCTATATTGGCGCCTACATCGAATACAATTGGATCTTTGTCTAGAATCAAGCCATATCGCAGGTAAAGGCGATCTTCAAATATCTCTCTAAAGAGAAAATCTGTCTCATTTTTATTTATATGAGCAAACTCGATCCCATTGGGAAGCAAGCATTTTTCTAAAAGAGACATAGATCACCTAGAAAGGGGCTCTGATTCCGGCCACAATTATATTTGGCATAAAGCTAATGATTGCGCCTTCATTCTTAGCCTCTTCCTTCAATTTCTGAACCAAAAGATCGATTGTTTCTCGGGTCGACAAACCATGCTCTAGGAGGAATTTCTCACACTCCAAAGTGCCTCTAGCCATTTGCAATTTTTCATATTCGGTTTTTAACAACGGATGAAAATATTCGTAATCAAGTATACGGAGACCCACATCAAGATAGAAAGGCAGCAATCTCTTTCCGAAGTCAGGATCTTTGCCATAGTGCGCATATATTTTGAGGGCTAACGCGAGCCATTCATCGACTACTTGGCTTTCTGGATAGCTGAAAATATGGCTGGCAATCAGATCTTGAATGACGACAACCCCAGAACCTGGTTTTAGTAGGGTTTGAATGGTATTTAAAACCGATCTATGATCGATTAAGTGAATAAATACAAAACGGGAAAAAACAAAATCCAACTGGTTTTCTAAATCGAGGGAATCGAGATCGTATGCAGAAACAACCTGAAAATCTATATTATCAATTCCCTCTTTAGCGGCCATTGCCTTTGCCAATCGGATCTGTTCTCCGCTACTGTCAACTGCGATCACTCGTCCGTTTGGTTGAACCTCTTTGGCAAGCCAAACGCTCATTTGCCCAGCTCCGCAACCGAGTTCCAACACGGTCATTCCAGCCTTTAGGCCCATTTTTTTTAAAAAAGTTTGGCTGGAATCGTTCGTAAGGCTATTCAGAACATCGAGTCTCTCCTCACCTTTTTCACCGATCTCCAAAAAATATCCCTTATCCTGCATAGCCGCTCCTTGATGGTATGAGGTCAATAACAACAAAAAGAATAAAAATTTTCTTAAGCGCATTTTCAGACTACCTGATGCCGAGGGAGACTATCACAAGTACTATTTTCTTGAAAAGAAAAGCTATTATTTGACGTTTTTCAACCTGGAAAACTTTCCCCATTTCAAAGACCAAACCCTGAAGAACGGCTGACAGATCCAACATTCAATCCGATAAAGGTGAAGGACGAAAAGCGCCCGAAAGATCCCCAGATTTTTTGCCCCACATTGCGGATGGGCTCATATGCCGCCACCGGCCAAGACAACCAAAATTTTTGATACTACCAAACATTATTTAATGCGAATCGAAATATAAACAATTGAAATTAACACCCAGCAATTGTATAATCTGAGCGGATATTATGGGAACAATCACTGTAGTTTCAAAGCCAACAGAGAAGATTTTACCTACCCTGACCCCAAAACGGGGAGAAGGGACAGGTTCCCGCTCGTGTATTGTCCAATTAGTAATAAATATTTTCACACAATTAAAGCGTTTTTTCCTCTGTATTACCACAAGAGTAACCGGCTTATGCGCTAAAAAAGTAAAAGTCCTACCCGCCCCCAGTCCCAAAACCTCACCGTGTCGAGAAACGGCTCCTCTGACGCCTCCAGTCAACCGAAACATTTTACAAAGGGCCTTTTCCTCCATTAGAAGCTATCTGTTTTCTGCCGATCCTAGTCAAAAAAGCCTGGAAGATGCGATCGCTAAAGGAGATCTTGAATCATTCAGTAACGCCCCTGCTGCTTGTAACATCAATGAAAAACTCCCCAATGGAGAACTTCCCCTCCATTTCGCAGTCAGGCTTGGGAAAGAGGAAGTCGTTCGTGCATTGCTGGAAAAAGGGGCCAATCCAGCGGCTCAAGATTATCAAGCGCTCTCTGCGTTTGACCACGCTTGTTTACAAAACAATCCAGCTATTCTAGCTCTCTTAATCGGAAATCGAAAAGATGGGCTATCCAGCGCAGTTCCGATTGATTCAAGGACACGTGGAAACGCTGCCCTTCAAACGATACGGACTCAAATGGAGCAGGCGCTTCAAGAAATAAGAGCTTGTGATAATCCTTTAGCTTCCGCCATTGCTTCGGGGGATCTGCAAACGGTAAAAAAGCTGTGGATCGACGGTTCCACTACCACTCCTTTGCCTAGCAAGACGCTTGCCCTTCTCCATCTGGCCGCCTTGAGCCCTTCGGCAGAAGTTTTTCAATTTTTGTTAGAAAAAGGGCTTGACCCCACATCGGAGGATGGATACAAGAGAACCCCGCTCCACTACGCTATCTCGAATCGAAATCCGAAAATATTTGAAACCATTTTCAAAAAAGCGACCCCCGATATGATGTTCTCTCGAGACAGAGAGAACATACGCCCTATCGATTTACTGATGGCTCGCGCCAAAGACGTCGATCCTTTAAAAATACCTGTAGGATTAGAATGCGCTTTATTTATTCCCATAGCCCAAATCATGCAGGCGTCGATATTCCCCGAACTCTCTATCTTGGAGTTAGCGCTATCTCTTTACCGAATGACTTACTTTTTCAAAGAGTTTTCTGGAGAATGGAAACCACTGGCCGCTTGGTTCGGACAGTGTTTTGTGGGGCCGCTCCCCTTCATTGGCCTTCCCTTTAGAATTTTCGAGATAGCTTGTATCACAAAGAGTTCTTTGCAAGGGTTGCGATCGAGCTGGAACAACCTTTCCTATCGTCCGAAACAAGCAGTAGTGCGGGGCCTCTTGGCTGGGTTCACTGGTTGGGTTTTTTGGAAAGATTTCTTATCCTATTTGAAATTCACTCGCGCTTTCTATGAATACTGCCGGGATGATCTGCCTTCATCCACTTTCACACCGGAACAGTTTCCCGACGCCAAACGCCTAACCCCTGAAGAACGGCTGACAGATCCAGCATTCAATCCGGCAAAGGTGAAAGACGCCCTTTTTATGATCTGTCCCGACTGCTCTGCAAAAGACCTCTACAGCGAGGATCGCTCTTTCTATGTTAAGCCCTACCGAAAGCTCCAACAGCAGTTCCACCCGGATCGGTTCAAAGGCAACCCGGAGATCTCCCAGCGTTTGAATGTGGCCAAAGATACTCTCGATCAGTATACAGAGAGGAAGCCCTCAAGCTCAAGTGGGGATTAGCTTTTGGGACGCAGCAACGATAAATGGCCAATGTCCAGTTCAAGGGTGAGTCATTTTCGGTCTATTCAATAAAAAGTGTTTTGACTTATGCTCCGAAAAAAGGAGATCCCTTGCACCTCATCTTCCTGCTCGCCGCCTCCCTCTCTGCTCTCTACTCGACCCTCGATCCCACCTCGGTGTCGCAACACTTCGCCTTTTACGAGCTCTACCCAAAAACCCCTGAGGGGCGCCAGGCCCTTTTGCATGCCTGGGAGTTACTGAGCGGCGGCTGCGCCGATTGCGATCCTGAACTGATCCTCCCCTCTTTAGATCCGAAACCGCTGATCAACTTCGTCAACCGGAGCGCCCAGGATGCGGCTCCGCTCCTCAACGAAGAGCAGCTGGCGGTCATCGAAAAGCTCTCTCGCCATCTCCTCAATCGACAATTGAAGGGGTTCGGCCTCTGGGACGAGGCAGCGCTGTTTGCCTTGCCGACAGAGGAGATCGATCTGGCGCGAGGACTGCTTCTGGCCGAGATGGGAGGAGGGGACGAGGCGAGACAAAAAGTGCGGAGCTATGAGGCGAGTTTGGATCTGATGGCCCTCCAAATTTACGCGCGGCTGAAGAGCGATGCGACGCCGCTTGAAAAAGTGCGGGCGATGAACGACTATATTTTCTCCGAGATGCGCTTCCGCTTCCCGCCCCATTCATTGCACGCGAAAGACATCGACGTCTATACATTCCTCCCGTCTGTGCTCGATAGCAGACGGGGGGTCTGCTTGGGGGTCTCGATTCTCTATCTATGCCTGGCGCAGCGGCTCGGGGTGGAGCTCGAAGCGATCACGCCGCCAGGCCACATCTATGTCCGGCATGTGGCGCCAGATGGAGAGATCGTCAACATCGAGACTACCGCGAGGGGGATCGACGTCCCCTCCGAAATGTATTTGGGAATGGAGACGAGAAAACTGCAAAAACGGGACATCCGGCAGGTGATCGGCCTTGCCTTCATGAACCAGGCGGCTGTCAGTTGGCACCGGAATGACCCGGAAACAGCGATCGCCCTCTATGAAAAGGCCCGCCCATTTATGGGAGACGATTATTTGTTGAACATGTTCTTGGGATTCAACTACCTCTTCGTAGGGAGAGAAGAGGAGGGGCGGGCTTTGTTGAAGCGGGTGAAGGGGGTCGTTCCTGACCATGCGATTGTAGGCGATACGGTGGCCGAGGACTTTTTGGCAGGATGGGCAAGTCCCGAGGCGATCCAGGCTATTTATTCAGAGGTGGACGAGAGCAGAGAATCGATTGTGGAAAAACAGAAAAAATTGGAAACAATCGTCAGAGAGCATCCCCAATTCAGACAGGGGGTCTTCCATCTCGCCACAACTTGGCTGCAGCTCGGACGGGAAAAAGAGGCTCTCCCCATTTTGGAAAAGTACATTGAGATGAATCCCCAAGATCCAACCGTAAATTACTACATCGCCGCGATCCATTTCCAGCGCTACAATTTCAATAAAGCTTGGAGCTATCTAAAAGCCTCTGAGCAGATCGTCTTCGCAAAAGACCATAAGCCCCGCGCCCTCAAAGAGCTGCGGGCTTCCCTACAGAGAGCTTGCCCAGAACCTTGATCTCGTCTATAATCGGGGCAAAATCTGAGGGGTTTCATGTTAGCCGTGATACTGGCGGCAGCCATCGCGTTCGATTCGAGTATGACTGATGAAGAATGGGAGCAGACCGGCTTGATCAAACTCACGCTACAAGAGAGGATGGCCCTGCAAGAATGGATGGAAGAGCGCTACTCAAAAAAAATGGCGGCCCAAGACAAAAAGTCGGCTCCTGTTCTGCAAGAGGTTCTCAAAAATGGCCGGTTTGTCCGGCTCAGCGACCATTCCCTCTGGGAGATCGACGGCCAAGACACCCCGATCACGCAAGGGTGGATCACCCCTGCAGAAATATCTGCTGCGTCTAATGGAGACGCAGCGTACCCTTATACTCTCACAAATAGCCTGACCGGCTCCACCGTCAGAGCGCGTAAGGCTCAAAGTATTAACCCTGGTAAATGAGGAATGAACGATGGCTCCGCAATTCACTGAAGCTGTGACCCAAGCCCTCGAAGAGGCGTTCCAATACGCTCAAACACATCGGCATGTTGAGCTGAACGAAAACCACCTCCTCCGCGCCCTTCTCCTCGATGGGCAGGGGTACTTCGCCTCCATCCTTTCATCGGTTGGACTCGATGGAACCCTTCTGTTGAATCAAATAGAAACGGCTCTCGGAAGCGTCCCCACCTATTCCGGCGAGCCGAGCCCACCGCAGATCAGCGTCGGTCTTCAGCACAAGATCCAAGAAGCGGAAAAGTTTGCTAAGGCATTTCACGACACTTACATCAGCAGCGATCACCTGCTCCTCGCTTATTGGGATAAACCGATCGAACCGTTCGCCTCTTGGAAAAAGATCTCAAAAAAATCGCTCAAAGAGATTGAGGCCGAAATCAAAAAACTGCGCGGCTCCAGACACATGGACTCCCCGAGCGCTGAAGGGAACATGAAGGCCCTCGAAAAATATTGCAAAAATTTGACCGCCCTCGCCAGGGAAGGGAAACTCGATCCGGTCATAGGGCGAGACGAAGAGATCCGTCGGACCATTCAGGTGCTATCGAGAAGGACGAAAAATAACCCTATGCTCATCGGCGAGCCGGGCGTGGGCAAAACAGCGATCGCCGAAGGACTTGCCACCCGGATTATCCAGGGCGATATCCCCGACTCGCTCAAGGGCAAAGAACTGATGGTTCTCGATATGGGAAACCTCATCGCCGGCACAAAATTCCGCGGCGAGTTTGAAGAGCGGCTCAAGAGCATTTTAGATGAGATCGAAAAGAGCGAGGGGAATATTATTTTATTCATTGACGAGGTGCATACGCTCGTCGGCGCAGGGGCCTCGGAAGGGTCGATGGACGCCGCCAATTTATTAAAACCGGCGCTCGCCCGCGGTCTCCTCCATTGCATTGGAGCGACCACTCTGAACGAATACCAGAAATACATCGAAAAAGACGCCGCTTTAGAACGCCGTTTTCAGCCGGTCATGATCCCCGAACCGACCCTTGAAGATTCGATCGCGATCCTCCGCGGATTGAAGGAGCGCTTTGAGATTTTCCACGGGGTCCGGATCACCGAAAAAGCCCTCCACGCCGCCGTGTTTTTATCCTCCCGCTACATCACCGATAGGCGCCTTCCCGACAAGGCGATCGATTTGATCGACGAGGCGGCGAGCCTCATCCGGATGCAGATCGGAAGCCTCCCCTTGCCCATCGACAGAAAAGAGCGCGAACTGGCCGCTTTGATTGTGAGACAAGAGGCGACGAAAGAGACGGGAGACAGCGAAAAGATCGGCAAGCTGAAAGAGGAACTCGGAACTCTTCGGGCAAAGTGGAACCAGGAAAAAGCGCTCATCCAAACAGTGAAAGAGAAAAAAGACGCCCTCGAAAAGCTCCGCTTTCAAGAAGAGGAGGCGGAGAGAAAAGTCGATTACAATAAAGTCGCCGAGATCCGCTATGCCAAAATCCCCGCTATGGAAAAACAGATCAGCGAAGGGCAAAAGGCCCTCGAGGGGCTGAAAGATCGGCTCCTCCAAGAGGAGGTCGACGAGAACCTCATTGCCCAAATTGTCGGCAAATGGACTGGCGTCCCAGTGGAAAAAATGTTGGAAAAAGAGACGCAGAAAATTTTACAGCTCGAGAATTATTTGGCAAAGAGAGTCATCGGTCAGCCGCTCGCCGTCAAAGCGGTGAGCGAGGCGATCCGGAGATCGCGCGCGGGCCTCAGCGATCCGCAGCGGCCGATCGGCGTCTTCCTCTTCATCGGCCCCACTGGCGTCGGCAAGACGGAGCTGGTCAAGGCCCTCGCCGAACAGCTCTTCGACAAAGAAGACGCCATCATCCGGCTCGATATGTCCGAGTACATGGAAAAGCACAGCGTATCGCGGCTCGTCGGCTCGCCCCCCGGCTATGTCGGTTATGAAGAAGGGGGCCAGCTCACCGAAGCCCTCCGCCGCAGGCCCTATTCGGTCGTCCTCCTCGATGAGCTAGAAAAAGCCCATCCAGACGTCTTCAACATCCTCCTCCAGATCTTTGATGAAGGGCGCCTCACCGACAGCAAAGGGCGCAAAATCAATTGCAAAAACGCCCTCTTCATCATGACCTCGAATCTCGGGTCGGATCTGCTGCTGAAAAAACCGTCCGCAAACAAAGAAGAGCTCCTCGCCATCGTCGATCCTAAACTCAAAGCCACCTTCCGCCCCGAGTTTCTCAACCGGCTCGATGAGATCCTCCCCTTCCTCCCCCTCAAACCACAAGATATGGAGGCGATCGTCACCATCCAGCTCAAGCGGGTAGCTGGCCGTCTTCTCGACAAACAGATCACCCTGAAATGGGATCCAAAAGTGTTGAGGTATCTCGCCGAAGAAGGGTACGATCCCGCCTTTGGCGCCCGCCCCCTCAAACGGCTGATCCAACAGGAGGTGGTCAACCTCTTCGCCACCGCCATATTGGAGGACAAAATTCCCAAGAATAGCGAAATTCTTCTGACAGGCGAGAAAGAGGACGACCATTTTGCCGTTGGCTACGAAATCAAGAATAAAGCTGGAAGAGCTTAAAAAGGGCGCTCTGAGGGTAGTCGGCACGGCTTTGCGCTTTCCACTCTAGGATCGTTTTTACAAAGAGCTTTTCGACTTCAGCGAGGGCGCCTGAATCGCGGAGTTCGGAGAACCAGATTTCGAGGGCTCTGAGTTCCTGTTTTGAATAGTGGGTCTCTCCATTGAAAAATTTCGCTTGCGTTTTGAGCCTCATAAAATGAGAGGTGGAATGCAAGGTAAGCTCTGAGGGGAAGTCGGCCCCCTCGGCATACAGCCCGTAATCTAGATGGTAAAGAGCTAAACGGACCCCGTTTTCAAGGAGATCCCTTTCTTTCGATAACCGCTCTTCAAATTGTCTGGCTTCATGTTGGTTGATCAGCATCATCCGCATCTCACCCGTCTCGAGGTCTTGAATCAGTAGAGCTTCTTGGACGAGGTCTTGGTGTTTCCCAAAGGGGGTGAACGGATAGACCTGGGTCCCCTCGCTTTGAAGGGGGAGAAAGCTCGCACTGGCAGTGAGACCGGGATCAAAAGGAATAGACAAATTAAATTGTCGGAGCGCCTCTTGTACCGAAATGACAGGGGTCAGTTTTCCTCCATTTTGGAAACGGGCCAAAGAATAAGAATCTGCGCGAATCAATTTGAGATTGGCTAACGACTGAGCGGGTGAGACAAGAAAATCTGCACGAGAGAGAGGTCCTTCCCAGGAGACGACGCCCCGCTCGCCATACGCTCTATCGTCTTGAAAAAGAGCTGCTTCGACTTGTACTTCGATCTCCTTTTCAACTTCTGTTTCCTGTTCTTGTTCTTTTTCGGTCTGAGTTTCAATTTCTACTTCTGTCTCATAGTCCGATATAAAGGAAGAAATCCGGTCGGGCAAGTAAGGGAGCTCTGCGGCGGCAATCTCTTTGATATTTTGGCTGATTTCCTCTTGAGCGCTCGGAGTCATCTCCTGCAGCGCTTGGCTTAAGAGAACTTTGGCGACTTGGTTTTCAACAGCTCTCTCTTTGGGAAGGGAACGGACGATACGGCCATACCGTTCGTAGGGGTCTTTTGCTTTCTCTTTGTAGAAAAGTCCTTCTAAAACTTCCCGTTTGGGCAATGGTTGAGCCGGATCGGCAATCTGCTTTAAAATAGGCGCAATCAATTCATTTGCAAACTTGAATCCAAGCGCGCGAGCCGAGTGTTCTTTTCCTCGCGCCTGTTCTTTGAGCCAGCCATATTTAAAGAGATCTCCCGTTTCTAAGGGAAGATCTTTGGATCTGCCGGTTTCTCGATACAGAGCGTCTGCGATAAAGGCCCCCTCTTCTTCCGGAATGGCGAATTGAACCTTCTGGCCTTGGTGGAGTCCGCGCAATCTCCAGACGGATTGGAGCTGCTCATATGAATGGGTGTGTCTACTGATCGTCACAATCGCTGTCGCCGCAGAGCCGAGGGGGATATCGGAGCCGGTGGTATGTTTTTGATCCCAAAATGCGAGGAGTTCTTCTTTCGGAATCGGGCAGGCTGAATACGCAATCGGTTCGGCTTGATTGCGAGTGAGCACTTTGAGATCGTCTTTTTCGTAATAAACAACCCCTTTCGCATTGGGTGAATTTTCAAGCAGCCTACGAGCCACTTCTCTATTTTTCATCTGGCGGAAGATCCCTCCCCGGTCTATCAGCGACTGATCGGTTATCCCACTCAAAAGCGGATCGGATCCTTGGCAAAGGAGGAGAGCCGTTTTTTGGGCTTCGAGCAAGTGGAGAGTGTACTCCCTTGTGTCGGACTGAAACCGCCGATCCAACGCTTTCGGGAATGTTTGGCTGTTCCAATTCGTTCCGCTAAATCCCCGAATTTCAGCGACGAGAAGGGGGAAGATGTGTCCATTTGTGAAGAGCTGCCGCGGATAGGTGGAGATTTCAGGAAGAATCCAAGATCTAATCAATTGAAGCTTCAAGCGGGAGGTTTGGTTGATTTTTTGCCGAATCTCTTCTATCTCATTGGGTTTCAGCGTGAAGAGAGGATATCGATCCGATCCGGCCAGTTCGATGAATCTTTGATAGGAGGGAGCCTGACGAATATCCTTTGTCCTTAATGCGTCGACTTCGCGTAAAACGATTTCTTTGATCTGATTGAGTTCTCTCTCTACGATTTCAGTCTCAATCCCTTTTACGAGATGGAGAAGGGTCGTGTAGTCGATCATCTCGAGATCTGAGCCAAATTGTGAGCTGAGGGCGGGATTTTGACTGCCATGATACGGAATCGAGACTCTCCTGCACCCCTCCCCCTTATGTGAATCCCCGGGAGGAATTGCGCCAAAGTGTTCATCGATCTGTTTGCTGAGGGCAAGAGGGAGCATCCGGTTGATCTGCTCCTTCAATGTAGCTAGGGTATTTTGCACCTCGCGCGAGGCGATTCGATCTACATAGAGGCCGGCCTGCTCGCCGCTCTCTTCAAGGAGATAGCTTTTAAGGACTGTTTTTGAGAACGGGGAGAATTCTTCAGCCTCCAGAACTCGATCGACGAGGCTCTCTTTCCAATTCGCCTCATAATCGGGGCGCGCAATCGGTTGGCCTGGTTCCCATCCTTTTGCGGAGAGGAGATGGAAAAGCCTCATCGCTCCGTCGATTTCGGCCATCGAAAGGGGGACTTTTGTTCCGTCGGAGAAATGGTGGGCTTGCAAAACATCGAGGAGAAGGTGCATCTCGTCGAGAATGAGGTTTCCCCGTTCTTTCATGAAAGCAATGATTTTTCGATACATCGGGGCTTCAGGACTATTTTTGTGAAACGAATCGAGCGCCATTAAGAAGAGAGACTGTAGACTTGAGCCGCTCATTGCCACGACTCTCCGTTTTGCAACGGCCCTTTGCAGCCTTTCGTAAATTCTTTCTAAGCGCCTAGCGTCTAAATGAAGGTCACGGTTAAAAGAGAGGACGTCGATGGAATGGCCAAACGAAGCTCCTAGAGTCGTTTCCAGCGCTTCGGCCATCGACGGCAAAAGTTCGTGCGGCATGACAATCATCGAGAGGTTTTCGCCGTTAGCAGCCCTTAGGGCGAGTAGAGGAAGGAGAACCATCGTTTTGCCAGAACCCATGATCATCTCTTGCGCTGTTCCGGCTTTCAGATTCTCGATCGCATCGATCTGCGCCTTTCTCAATCGGATATTGTTTCCATATTCGATGAGGAGGAATTCGGGATGTTGTTCCGGAGCATAGGCTCTTCTCTGCCCCCCCTCTAAGGCGAGCTCTCCAATCAATCTTTCTCCGTCGGCCCCTTCAGCTTTTTGCGCCGCGCTCCATTTTTTGAGGAGCCTTTCCAGATGTTGCCTTTGGGTGGCGACGATGAGAAATTCTTGTGTTTTCCGATAGAGGGCGTGGCACTCGCCGATGCTTAACGCCGGATTTCTTTGGTGGAGCGCTTGAGTGTCGAGCGTAAGGAAAAGTTTGAGCAGCTCGGGCATTTCAATCGGCCTTTGATGGTCGCTAAGATACGCTCCCACTTGAGCCAGTCGCGGCATTGCATCGGAGTCCAGTCGATTGGCCTCTTTTAAAAGATCGATGGCGAGCTCACCTTCTCGCTCTCTGGCAAGTAGAGCAGCGTTTCTATAGCTCTTTTCAATCTCCGGCAATCGATGAGCCTCTTTTAACGAATAGCGCTTTGGCGCAGCTTGGGGAGATTGAGCAAATGCTTTGAGCTGTTCGAGCATCGTCCCTTCCGAAGAGAAGGTCTCAATCAATCTTTGATGCGCTGCCGCATAGGGAAAAAAGGAATGGACGGAAAAAAGGGATTCTAGGGCTACGTCAGGGATCGCCAGCGAAGAGGGCAAACGAGTCGATTGGCCTCTCCAAATAGAAGTGGGGCGCTCCTCCTCTGAAGAAGGGAGAATTTGATAAGGGGGATATGGAGGGCGCTCCAGATAGAGGAGGGAATATTTAGCCAAAGGGTCTGTCAGTTTTGAGTGGATCCATCTACTCATCTCGACGCTAAAAGGGTATTTGGCTTGATATTGCAAAACGGACAGCATCTCAGACGCTTCAGGAAAATCGGAAGGGTGATCCATGACCCCGAGGAGGAGCGCTGCAATCGCTCTTTCAGAGGGATGTGATTCACTCCTAGCAACCATCTTCAAACTATCATAGATTTCTTGCCGCATTTGAGCTGGAGACGGAACCTCTTTTCCTGGGAAAAATTTCAGATAGAGGCGGCTTAAGCTCTCTTGTGTCGGGTTTTGCGCACAAGCGTAGGCTTCGCAAATAAAATTGTGATTCCAATCTTGAGCTCTCAAAAATGAAAATGCTATTGGTTCGATGTTCTGATCTACTTTCAAAAGTTTCGCCGCTTCCTCAGGATCAGTGAGTAGACGCAAAGCCTTTTGGTCTGCCTCCGCAGCCTCTTTGGAGCGTGAAAAAGAGTAAAGTTCTAGCTGGTTTGTTCTCGATCGAATTTGTGGCCATGCCGATTGTGTAAAAGATCTAGAAAGACGAGTTTCTTCTTCCGGCGTGGGAAGAAACCGAGGCGGCGTCTGATCCCATTTTTGGAGCAGATTGGCATAATGCGAGTCGGAAAGCTGGTGCGGTTCCCCAAAATAGAAATGCTCTTGATCGCGCAACAGAAGAAGCTCTGCTTTTACGCGGAGGGCGATGGCTCTCGGATCGGGATCTTGAATGATTTTATCTACGCTTGAAAGCCAGTGTAAAATCTCCCTCTCCATTGCGTGTAGAGGGCGGAGCTCCGAATCAGTTCCTACGAGTCGATCCCAAGCCTCGTCGTAACGCTGTTCGGTTGCAAAAAGGTAGGCTAGATAAAGACGGGCCGCTGGGCTTTTCGGACGAGGCTCGCCGTTTGTATCGAGTTCGAATGCGAGCAGGGGCGCCGATTGCCTCTTGTCGAAGGGCGAATCTGTTTGTAGCCCTTTCCCCGGTTGTACCGTTCGAGGGTAGGCTGGGATCAGGACGAGTTTTTTAGCCCCATTTTCTAATGTAAGGTAGTTGTTTAAATTGCCGAACGATTCGACATACTGTTCATTCGCAATTCGGTATCCATCGAACAGCGGACTCGAAGCGCGTCCTTCAACGTCAATATCAAAGCGGAGGGAGAGTCTCGGGAGTTCGATTTGCTTAATCTTCCCATTTTCCGGATCGATCCAATGGAGCGCATAGTGAGCATCTTCAATCCTGAGGATCGGATTTGAAAGGGGGGTTTTCGGACTTCCAAGCCTCCATCCTGTATCGACACGATGCGCCTCGCCGATTTCCGATCCGTCGAAAGAGGCCCGAATCTGATCTCCAATCCAAAGGATGTGGGGAGAATCGAGCGACATCCAATGCTCCTTTTCTCGTAACGCTTCGGGAAGAGAAGCAAGGGGTCCGATTTTTTGAAACCATCTCCCCTCCTTCTCTTTTTGGATAATGAGAGCCTCCCCCGATTCGAGAAACACTCTTATTTTTTCCCCATTCTTCGAAGAAAATTCAAATATGTTGGGCTCTATTTCAAATCCAATTACAGATTGGGTAGGATCGAGGAAAGGGCGTACATCGGACGCCTCGCGAAGGATCCGGGGGAGCGGTTTGATCCCCCCCCCCTTTTTGGTAGAGCCGGCCTTGGAAAAGATCGAAATAGATCGACCCGTCGCGAGATGAAAAGTAGGGAAATTGCGGGCTTGCGTCCCATTGGACAGGTTGAAATGAGGGATTCAGCCTTTGCATGACTTGATTGAGGATTTCATCTCGATGCGATCCGTTGAGAAGTCGCTCTAGAGGAGCGCGGAGGTGAATGAGACGCATTTTTGCAACAGCCTCTTTTTCATTGGGGTAGTCAGGATTGAGGTAGGGACCTCGGCTCCCCTGTTTTTCTTTTTCTGGCCACTGAACAGTTTGAAGGCGGCTTGTAGCCTCTAAAAGATCGACAGCCCCTTGTACGTTTAAAGTCTCAGGAGTCTGCATTAAAATGAGATCGAGATAGAGAAAGAGCTCATCTGCGGGAGGATGCATTTTACTATCAATGAGAGATCGGAGCCGCTCCGCCGGGCGAATGGCCGAAGGGCTATAGTTAAAAAAGTCGGGCAGATGGGCGCAGTACCGTTGGAATTTGTCTGTGATTTCAAGGTAAAATGCGGCAGTCCTTGAACGTCCGAGTTCAGTATAAACGCGAACCCCGTTTTGACAAAACTCTTCGAAATAGGAGATGAATTTTTTGGCTTCTTGAGGGTGATTCAAAAAGAAGTCGAGAAGGAGCGGAGGTTCAAAGAAAAGCGCCTTAAAGAGCGCTTGCTCTTCAGGACGCTCGAGCAGGTGTGAGTTTTTTTGATAATAGGCGACCGTCTCTCTGATTTGAAGCGCCGGATCTGCACTGAGCGCCAATTTTTCACGCATTGATTGCAGGGGCATCTGAAGCCCCAAAGATTGACGCGTCCCCAGCCGCTCCAACTGAGACGTTGGAAATTCGAGTACTCTGACAGAAGGGGAAAGGCGGTGACGAAAATGCGATTGACTCCACTGCTGTCTGTTGATCTGCCGTGTCCGGTAAAGAGGTTCTTTATCAGGTGAGAGGCCATCTTGGCTTAGAGCTAAGCCGTGGTTGAGTTCGACATTCCAGATGGTGCCATATCCGTCATCATTACTCAATATCGCCGGCTGCAGCCTGGAGCGGACATCTGTCCCGAAGACACTCCTGGAGGACTGCCACATCGTGTATGGATCCTGATAAGGTCCCACCGACACGGATGAGCTCCGAGAAACAATTCCGAGTTCCCGCTGCGGAGGCTGATTCCATGAGAAAAAAACGGGACTCCCCATCACAAAATCGACACAGAAAGAGAGATCGAAGAGATCGGTAAAAGCTTGTGGTAGGATAGGAGGGCGCTTCAGTCCCTGCATCGAACGATTTTCATCCTCATCATGCAGCAAAATATGCGCCTGAACGGTCAGAGGCTTGGAGGCTAGATCGGGATCAAGGGCTATTTGCCGTTGGATTTCCGGCTTTTGGATATACTCCTTCATCCACTTCAGATCGGGCCAAACGATGTTTAGCCATTCGCTGTCCGCGCCGGAATTTGCATATCCTAGGAGATCTTTCTCGCTCTCAAAAATGGCTCTTGAACCTTGGTGGTATGTCATGCTGGCGGGAAGGTATTCAAAGCCAAAAAAAGAGAGTTCTCCCTTTCTTGTCTCGAACGGTTCGACCTCTCTCCAATAATTTCTCAGTAAGCGGACATCTTCGTCAAGCCGAGGGTCAAAGAGGTGATTGGATCCCGATCTCCCTTCTAATATGAGATTCATCGCTTTCTGATAAAGATTGGGGAGGATCAGCCCCCCTTGCCCCTCAAAGGCGGAACTCAGCGCGTGGCCGAGCGTTAACAGTTTAATGGATGCAAGAGCTGCACGAGGCAAAACGGGAAAAAGGGGACCGAACAACTCATCCACCTTTCGCATCATCAATCCGTTAAAGATAAAATCTTTGCCGATCTCGCCGAGTTGATGGAGCAAGAGAGAGGCCTCCTTTGGATTCAGAACGGCGATGAGCTCCCCTCTTCTTTGGAATGGGATATGCTCAATCCATTGGAGGATGGCTTCGCTCACAAGTTCGTAATTTTGATTTTCATTTCCTTTTGCAAAACGGGCGCGCCAGGAGAGCGTCTCTCTTAAAAAAGTTTCAGGGCGGAAACCTGTCCCGATCTCCGAGAGGAGATCGAGCTTTTTTCCCCACATCCTTCCTTTCTCAGGGAGACTCTTCAGCATAGGCATTCTCACTTCAGATCGGAAAGGGACGCTCTCCAAAGAGCTTGAGTCCCCCACCGTAGGCTCTTCAAAAAGAGCCTTACCGACCTCCTGCTGAATACGCCCCCACTCTTCCCTCGAGACGATCCCCCTTTCAAAGGCGCTCTGCGCATTCCGCGCCAGTTGCTGTCCGCTTTTTCTAATTAACTTCAGATTGACCTCTGAGTGAAGATCGGCCTCTTTAGCAAAATCGGCAAAAGCCTTTGTTTGGAGTTCGATCTGGAACCGATCAAACAATGTGGGGGCAAATTCTTGCATCCAGTGCGCAAGGGAGAGGTAGGTGCAAAATCCGACCGAGACTGTTTTCGACATATTTTCGAGAATCGGCTCTTGCGATACCGGTTTTCCCTCTAAATGTGAGCGTAGGGCTTCATAAACCTCCACCCCCCTCCACTCTCCATAAGGAGCCTCCTTACCCATCATGCAAAGCGCTTTGCAGAAGGGGAAGCTAGCGATCCGCTCTGCGGAAATATCCTGAATTTCAGAAAAGCGAGAGTGGTATTCTTGATTTTCGAATACTGCATTTTCATGATATTCAAGTCCCTGCCCACTGTTATAAATGCGTAAACTAAAGAGATGGTTCTGCTGTCTCAAAAATTCAAGAACGATTGCATGCCCGCTTCCTTGATTCGTCCATCCGGCTTGAAAGAAAAAACGGCCCCCTTGTTTGAGACAAGAGAGCTCTTTTTGCAAAAGTTGCACCAGCTCCTCCGGCCCCCCATTCAAAGCTCGGTCGAATTGACCCGCTACACGAAACTGGGCCAAAATTGCCTCATAGGCCTCCGGATCCTCAGCGAGCGATTTTCTCTGCTCCAGAGCAGCAACGATAAAGTCTCTCATCCCGCCTGAGCGATATCCCTCTAACCCCGACCCTCCAGAAAAAGAGTCTCCAAGAATATGAGCAACAAGCTTCCCATCGACTGGGAGCGGCGGCGTTTCAAGCCATTTTTGCATTGGACGCTTGATTTGACTGAGAGGTGTGGCGGCAGGATTTGGAGCGGCAGCGAGCGGAGATGAGAAGAAAGCCCCTCTAAAATCTATCGCTGGAGGATGGGATATTAAAGAGTTCCGATAACGGTGCATGGCCTGAACCGGATCGATGGGAGAAGAGGCTTTTCGGCATTGATCTAAAATGGGGCGGGTATTTGGATACCTTTGCGTGAATCGGAAAAATTCCTCATCGCTCATTTTTTGCAAGACATTCAATTTCTCCCCGACCACCTTCCCCACAAAAGCAGATTCCCGCTCCTGTTTTTGGCTTAAAAGGATCGGTTTATGTCTTCTGATTTCCCGACTAAAAACAGACTGCATCGGCTCTTTTTTAATGAAATCGATCGCTTGCGAACCTAGCTGCATAGCGCAAAAGACCCCATTCCAAAACCGTTTGGTCCAGTCGCTCATTCCACCATCAGGTTTACCCTGCGCCGCTCTGATTTTTTCCACCTTTCTTTGGTAAATCAATTTTTTAGACAAATCGAGTTTAGAGCGGATTGGGGGAAATTTGGCTAAAGAAGAGATGAGGGAGCGGGCCTGATTGAAGAACTGATCCCGTAAATGATTTTTTTGCTGCTCCACGGAAGGGAAAAGAGTCTGAATGGGATGGCGGATCGTATCGATGAATTCCTGGATAAGTCCCGGACTTTGGAATTCCTCTAATGAAGGAAGCTCCCCAACCCACTTCAGAAATTTTTTAATTTCGTGGCCACTTTTGCCGTGTGACTGGATAATCGCTCTAGCTAGGGGCAAGTAAGTGTCTAAAGCATCTCTAATCGCAATGAGATCGAGCAGATAGCCATGGAGCTCCTCGGCAGTGACCGCTTTTTTTTTGGCCTCCTGGATCGCCTTCACAACATGGGAGAAAAGGGGCTTGAGCTTTGTAGCGTCTAATGCAGATATGTCCCCCATTTTCAACGACTTGATTTGTTTGTGGAGCCCCAGAAGATCCCTCTCGCAGCTCTCCCTTATAGGGACAAGCGGACCTGCTGAATTAGCTCGATGCAAACAATATATTTTAGATAAATCAACCGTCATAACATTAAAACTTAATTTTACGGTAGATTGTATCTACTAACTAATTATAAGTACACTTTTTTTAGATTTAATTTCTTCGCGCTCCCTTATCTCTTAAAAACTGTTGAAGGCGGGTCACTTTTTCAAACCAATAAGGGATGTAAATTTTACTGAAATTCCAGTCGCCCTTCTTGAACTCTCCCATCTTCTTTCGCAACAACTCCTCCGTCGCCTCTTCCCAAGCGCGTACAACGACCACCGGCAACCCCTCATAAAGAGGATTGAGCGTTGAATGAAGAACAATGGGATAACATCCCATATAAAGCGCTTCCCAAGTGCGATGACAGTCAAGACCACTGCCTGGAGGGCTGACAACGAAACTGGATCTAGACAGATCAACGAGATATTCCTCAAAAGTTTTTGGGACGGAATGCTCCGCCCAAGGCATTTTAGAAAAATAATCTAAACAAGGCTCTCTTTGTTTTGGATTCGTATCGATATTGAAATTCACATATGCCAATATATCGCGATCCCTCGGCTGGGCTTTAAGTGGACCCGAAGTCCAAAAGGTATTCGACAAGCCGATCGGTATCGGAATGAGCCGCTCTGTGGCTTGACAATCGATATTTTGCATGAACCATGCCGCTAATTTTTTATACTCAAGTAATTTTGTAAAATTACCTGGAAGAGGGCCATCGGAATAATTTTCCACATTAGGCGTGATCAAAATAAAAGGGTGCTGAATCTCATGGGCTATTTCCTGAAATTGTTTCAACAATTGGTATTCGACAAAGATCGTATCGCCTCTTTGGATTTGCTCCGGACCGAATCCTTCGTCTTCAGTCAAGCGCCAATCACAAAAAAAACGCCACGTATCGCCTGTTATATAAGGATAGCTCGAGCGCCTTTCTACACTAAAACGGGAAAAACAGAGAAAAAAAAAGGGGGTCATTTCTTTATGCCGATTTGGGATACAAATCAAATGCGAATTCTTTTTCATTTTGGTTGACGTCCTATACTCGAGGCTCTCATAGCGGTGTATAATATTTTTGAGTTGAGATGTCCAGAGTTCAAAAATCGATTCCGCAGAATAAGCTGACGAAATAGGACTGATAGGAGGAGTTCGCCATAACCTCCCCTGAAAAACCGCCGTAGGGATAGGCGCTGTTTCTCGGGAAGAAAGAGAGGCTTAAATTTGCGGCGGCCAAATTTTCAAGCTTCGTACTTCCCACTAGAACGGAGAAATGAGACGCCGAGCCGACAAATGCAGTGGTCGCGCTGTCAAGATGAAAAGGGGCCTGGTTGACGTAGCTCAATTTTTCTTCGACACAGAAGTTTCCCCATCCATATTGAATCCGCTCATAAAAGCGGAGCCCCGCCTCCGATTGCAATAGAGACCCGTACAAATTTCCTATCTGCAGATTAAAACCGGAGGCTCCAGATTCGGTGTAAGAGTACTGCCAGCCGTTCACCCAATCGAATGAAAAAAACGGCTCAACGGCACAAGTCCCCTTTGGGTCGATAGCCCAAGGGATGGCAAGTTCGAGGTGGGGCGATAAAATCCAACCGTGGGTTTTCCCCCTCGATGTAAGGATCGGAAGGGTGTGGCGGGTATTCGAAAATTGGTATAACCCTCCCCAAAGGGCCGCATTGAGTTTAAAATGATTGGCGTAATAGGCGCCATAAAAACAGAGCATCTCTTCTCGGATGTTTCCATGACCCAACCTCTCCGCATAGTGAATGGCGTTATAGGCGTATCCCAAAGACGCTCCGACCATGTAGTTGGAGCTCTGATGATCGTAGGCCAAGAGGACTCCGCCGATCTGATTTTTGTAGCTCGGCGCCGCCCCTTGAGCCGAAATGTGGACGTAGTCGCCGAACGGAGCGATCCAAATCGAATTTTTTCGAAAGGGCAAGGGATCTTTTGTGTTGTTAAGGGCAGCGCTGGGACTCGAGGAGGGATCTCGTTCATTGCAAACCAGATTGCCTCCATCTTGCGAAAAGCTGACCAAGGCAGTTTCCTCCGCACTCCTTTGCTTCCAAATTCTATTTTGTGCGATGAATCTAGCGCCTAAAGCGTAACTGGCTGCCAGCTGTGTATAGAACGTACTGGAAAAAGGGCCGACTGCCCGAGGCGTGGCCGCGGTTGCAAATCCAGAGGCCAGAGCCGCGCTATTGATCATATTTTCACCCGACACGTCCAAAAGAGTAAGAGTCCCATTCGGAGCTACGAGGGCCGCATAACCGGCAGAGCCTTGAATCCCTCCGATCAGTCCAACCCCCGCTGCATTGATCGAAACAACATTGATCGCACCCGCTATAGATTCCGAGAAGAGGGCGCTTATATTGCCATCGGGTTGAACGAGGGCCGCGTAGAGATCGAATCCGTTTTGTCCACCGATCAAACCCATTCCTGCATCGTTTAGCGCAGTGCTGTTGACGACTCCTGAAAAAGGGCTCTCAAAAAGGGGGGTCACGATCCCATCCGATGCGGCGTATCCAGCATAAACATTCCCAGCGCCGTCTGCCCCGCCAATTAACCCCGCGCCTGAGTTATTCATCGCAACCCCCAGAATATATGCGCTAGCGGGCAAGGGGCTAAGAACCAAAGACGGACTCCCATTGGCCGCGACAAATGCCGCATATGGAGCCGATTCGCCGTGATATCCTCCGACAATTCCATTGCCCTGATTATTGATTGCAACGCTGGCTATATTGCCTGGAAAATCTGAAGGGATATCGGAAATTTGAGTGACCGTTCCATCGGAGGCCACATAAGCCGCATACGCATTCGCGCCGCCCCCTGCTCCCCCAATTAAGCCGATTTCATCATGATTCAGTGCGACACAAACCACTGAATCAGGAGAGGCTGGGAGAGAGAGAGGAGTCACCGTTCCATCTGGAGCCACGAGTGCGGCATAGGCGCCAAATTCATTGCTTCCGCTGATCAGACCATTGCCTGTTTGATTAATGGCTGTATCCGCAATAGAACCGCCTAAAAAAGAGGCCGAAAGAGGGATGAGCCCTCCAGTAGGCAGCACGATGACAGCATAGCCGTTTCCATCGCCCTGGCCTCCGATCAAAGCCCAAGCGGAGTCGTTGATCGCAACCGCCTCAATGACAGCGCCTTCTGGCAAGCCGGAAATGGGAAAGAGATGGCCGTTGGAAAAGACAAATGCCGCATATGCGGCCCCAGTCATCGTACCTCCCCCGACAATCCCTATAGGGAGATCAGCGTGAAGGGCTACCCCGCTTCCGATCAAACCAGCCGCAATGAGAAGCGTCATGGTCTTGGCTTGACTCAGGAAATAGCGCCTTTTCATAACTACGATCCTAACGAAATAAGGCTGATGGTATGCAAACACCTTTTGCAAACACGAAGAGAGGGTAAAAATGCATACAACACACCACTTCACCGAAGTCCGCATCCAGGTTAGAAATCAAATTGTCCCTTCATTGTAAGCCCCTGTAGCCCCAGATTTCCATCTTCTCTCACTTCAGAAACAAACGTGCTGCCGCTGCCATCTCCAATGATGGAGATCAGCGTCTGAGACGTTTCATTTTGTTGAAACCATTCCATGAATTCATATCCGGCGCTGAAGTTTAAGGCATATTCATTGTTTTTGAAGAAGGCGTGCCATTCAAGTCCAAGAAAAGTTTGTAGGTTAGCGCGAATCCTATTCATCTCCTTCTCTTTGAAATTGCTATACGATAAAGGGGTCCCGTTTTCAGACGTTTGTTGATATCCTTGAATGGTTTGACCGACATCAAACTTGCCATAGAGGAGAGCCGCCGAAATTTGGCCCAAAACACTCCACTGGCTGGCAAAATGCCAGTGGAGATCGCTGCCAGCCATCAGTCCAATACCTTTGAAATCGTTGTCTGCTTTAAAACGAGTAGGCAATTGCGCAAAGCCGCTGACAAGAGGCCAAACTCCCATGTAATTTGCATGAATATCTTGATTGATCCACGCAGCCTTCAATCCTGCAAAAGGACGGACAGAAAATTTTTTTGTGGCGAAGCACTGCCTTCCAAGCTGCAAGTCGATCGTATTGTAATGGAGCCACCAATGTTCGGCGGCAGCCGACGTCCTCGCTCCCAAAAACGGATGCCATATAGGTGCATAATAGCGATTGGGATCAAAGGCATCGCTAAAATGGCCATGTGAATGATCCGATTTGCTATAGAAATAGGTCCAATTCAGGTAGAGATCCCATCGATCCATATTGCCAAAGAGATATCCGATCCCGGCGCGCGCGCCGGAACTCCACGTTCCATTGACCGAAAAGGTCTTCGAGAGAGAAGAGGAAGAGGGGATGAATCCCCCTCCATGCGTGCTCACGACGTCAACCTCTCTGGCATATTCCAACCCATCCTCATAAGCGCTCCAGAAAAGATAGTCAGCCGACACGAAAAAACCGCCCCCTCTTTTTGCTAAAAGATTCGGGGGCTTTTCCTGCGCAGTATTTTTTCGGCATGTACGCGCTGGATCTTCGTAAGCCTCAAAGCAGTTGCAGCTCAAGATGAGCGCAACCATCACTAACAGCTTGGAGATTTGTTTCATCGTTTTAACGGAGAAGATCCGTCTCCCTTGCACACATTGTTTTTAGACACTATAACCGGACTTCGATCCAGTGTAAATGAATTCCTTAAAACAGGGAAGTATAAAAATACTACGAAATGGGCTCAGGCAACGTATTTGCTGATTTGGGCCTTGCAAATCCCGAAGAAGCTCTAGCAAAAACACAGCTTGTTTGGAAAATTGCTAAGATCATCAAGAAGCGTAAACTGACTCAAAAACGCGTTGCCGCAATCCTCAAATCTGAAAGAATTCCACATATTTCTGTTTCATCTTGAGGCTTATACTCTGATCCGTGTTGCAGTATCCTTCCCTTTTTATTCCACTTTCGACGTCCTTTATCAGGCAATGCAACCCCTACAACAAGAGCGAGCTTCCAGCTTTTCGCGGGTGAAGGAGGGTAAATGAAGGATCTAGATTCATCTACTAGCCAATACATTAATGCGTCTCATTGGACTCATTAAAATCAATCTGCAAACATGCAAATGCATGTTTACGGCCATTTTTTAGGCATATCAAAACCGGCTGCAAATCAACTTTTCCCGATTTACGGCCTAATTTTTAAGGGGAATAATGATCTGAAAATGTCTTTTTACGGACACCTCCTCTCAAGCAAAACTATATTTGGGGAAACAGCTGCTCCCATATTTTCAACATTGCAATTTAAAAAAATCTGATTGATATTTAGATGGTTGGAATTGAAACTAGGACAAGGGGTTAAGGAGTAAATCGTGATGCAGAAATTGAAAACAGTGATTATTGGAGGGAGCTCAGGAATGGGTCTCGCCTCTGCAAAAATGTTGCATTCCATTGGGCATGAAATAGTTATTGCTAGTCGATCGAAAGAGAAGCTGGAAAAAGCAGTCAAAGCAATAGGTAGGGCAGAGAGCCATGTGCTGGATGTCACAAAAGAAAAAGATGTTGCTCAATTTTTTGAAAAAGTTGGCCCTTTTGATCATCTGGTAACGTCCGCAGCAAGTTTTGCAATGGGGCCCTTTTTAAAAATGCCTCTCAGTGACGCCAAATACTTTTTTGATAGCAAATTTTGGGGACAATACATGGCGGCAAAGATTGGCGCACCCCATATACGCAGGGGAGGTTCAGTTACATTTTTTTGCGGGGTTGCTGGTCAAAAGCCTTTCATGAATTTTGCTGCCGGAAGTGCCATTAACGCCGCCATTGAAGGTTTAACCCGTGCGCTGGCTCTTGAATTATCTCCTCTTCGAGTGAATGCGATCTCCCCTGGCACAGTTGTCACACCGGTTTGGGATGAGCTTCCTGAAAAAGAACGTCTAGCAGAATTTGAGGAGACAGCTAAACGTTTGCCGGCTAAAAGAATAGGACAACCAGAAGACATTGCTGAAGCGGTGCGTTATTTAATTCAGTGCGGATATGCGACCGGGTCTATTGTTTACGTCGATGGGGGAACTCGTATTGTATGATTTTACCGCCATTTTCTGCCCCAGCAGGGTTTAAAGGATCGGGAACTGCAAAAACGATTTTCATGCTGAACATGGAGGACGTAAGATTCCCGTGTTCAATATCAATTGGAATATTTGCATCACTAACGAGCAGCTGCATGACGCGTTTCGTCCATTAAACGGAAATTTCTAAAGGCTTCGATAGAGTAGTCTAGTAGTTCAGCCGCTTTTGATTCACCAATATATTCCTCGCCTAATGCATGAAAAACCATCTGCTTGAAAATATGAGTTTTTTCAGAAGGAGTTTGGTTGCCGGGCTCTTGTTTATTCCAACCCTTCTGATTGAAGACAAAAACCAAATTATTGAAATAAGACTCTTTTATAATTCCAACGTCTTTCAAACGATAACAAATTGAGTACATACTTAATTTAAACTCTTCTTTTAACAGAAACAATTCTCTCCATTCAATCGAAGTTCGAATCTTACCCATTTCTTGAATGATAGTTTCCTTTGGCAGCAGAAAAGCTCCAGCAAAACGATTGCATGCTTTTTCCTCATTCAGCTCCTTGGATAATCTGTTCTGAAGAATAAAATGACCCAACTCGTGGGCTAGAGTAAAACGCTGTCGATCTCCAGGCCATTTTGAGCTTATTACAACAATAGGTTGGTCATTAATTAGGGTAGAAAGTCCATCGAACATTTTTTCTTCGTAATCAACAATAAATACCCTTATTCCGTGACTTTCAAGAACATCTATAAGATCCTGAATTGGCGCCCTCCCTAATTTCCAGAGATTTCTTATTTTATTGGCAATGTCTTCAATTTGGTTATATTCATCAATTCGATCTGATAATGAGTCTGGGATTTTGAATAATTGAATCGGAGGATTTGGATAAAGATTTTCTAATTCCAAACGACGTTCAATTTGATCGGCAATCTGAGCTTTAATAGACTCTTCAACTTTTTTTCTTAAACGCTGTCTTTTTCGAAATTTGATTTCTCCGAGCTTGACAGTCTCTGGGCGAAAGAAAAATTCCACGGAGACCTCTAAAGCTTTAGCCAGTTTTAAAAGGACATCTGAAGAAGGAGTTAATGAGCCTTTTTCATACTTGCTTATTGCCATATGGCTCAAACCCACAAGCTCCGCCAGCTTGCGAAGTCCGAAGCCTGAAGCTTTTCTTGCTCTTTCAAGGCGTTTTCCTAAATTTTTTGACATGCTTCCGACTCTCCTCTTTTGTTTACATTTTATCATTTTTTTAATCGTTTTGTAAACAACAAAACAGCATGTCATTTATTATTAATCACTTGCGAATCCAGCAGTCATCCGATGCCGTATGTTCTATCTCCTATTCGGCACACCTTGTAAAGATATGCGAAGCATTTTACACTTTTTTTAAAAAAATTAGTGATTCAATAAATGGAAGTTACAGTCGACATAAACCAATATTTAACTAATTGATGATTTGGAGGCGATGGCCATGACTTTTCTCCTTGCATTCGACACAGGAGTTAAAACCCGATTTGCCATTATTGGCGACGAGGGACTAGACGAGGCGCAGGAAAGGTGGAACTGGTTGGTTGGGGAGTGTGATCGGCTCATCCCTGGGTTTAGTGGTGATTACACAACGGTTGATAGTCCCTTCGGATTCCTTGAGCAAATCTACCTCGGGAAACTGATACAAGACCTCCAGCAGGAGCGTAAAGATCGCATGGTTGGATATTTCCCAAAGCCTGAGGTTTTGTTTCATGTCCTCGATAGATTTTACAAGGAGGCGTCTCAGTCCAATTCAGTTGATTCTGGCGGAGTCTTGGGCGGGGTTGTTGACTTCTTGACAAGGGAAATCCTAGTTACAATGGATGCTCTTCAGTATTTTTTCTTGGACATTGTTGATCGAAAAGAGCTCATTGAAAAATCTATTGCTTGGCGTGAAGAACATCGCTGCCATTCGCATGCCATCAGTGTTTGCGGCATGCTGGAAGACTGGGAAAAAGCTTTAAGGGAAGGGGACAAGGGGGCTGGCTTTCAAATTTTAGTGAGGCACTTGGCTTGGCATGTCCTGATGTCCCATGAGTGGTTAATAAATACGGGCCTGGAAAATGTCCCTTATGCCACTATTTGCCAGTTCGAGCAAAACATAGCACTTCGGCTTCTGTATAGTTACCTATGCAAATCAAAGGGGGGGCAAATCTTTCAGGAGCGCGCCTTTTTGCCAGATTGGAGAGGCTCGGGTCGTATAATAAATTTGCCCAATCGGAGAAACTTTGGAATTTGCGCCTCAATCTCTTTAAAGAGAAGGATAGGGAGCTATTAGATGGGGATCTTACAGAGTTTCTTGTAACAGGCTATATGTACAGGGAGGAACGCCACTCACTTATAGGACTTACTTGCGATGGGAAAAAGCTAAGGGAACGGCTCAAAGCGACCATCAGAGGCGTAAGATACGTAAACAAAATTTTAGGTGATAGGGAGCGAAAAGTGGAGTTGCCTTTTAGGACTCCTGATCGCATACCGATTCATCCTGGCATTATGATAGTGGTCGATCAGCACCGTAAAAATCCGACAGAAAAGATAGATGTGCGGCAGCTCATAGCTGAGATTGATGCAGAAAATGACGGAAATCCAACGGAGTTGTCAATTGAATAAAGGTCCATGTTCAAAAAACCAGAGGATCACTGCGCCAACAATGAGCCATGCCAATTTGCTCCACCGCTCCCAAAGGCTGTTTTTCTTATGAGAAACGATTTCACTTTGGGCTAGCTGTTTAAAGCTAGATAAAAAGCACCCGTTCTCGAAAAGCCGTCCGGATAATTTTGTCAGACTATCATGATTTTCAAGGGTAGCAATCACCTCTTTGCGAGCCTGAAGGCGAAAATCCTCGCTTTCGGACCATCTTTGGAGTTCTTGTAAAATATGGTCTTGACGTTTTTTAAACTCCACATCAAATCTTTCTTCATTCGAATATTTAACCTGTTCATTTTTAGCCACGTAAGTTCATCTTTCTGAATCCGATGAGCGACTGTGAAACGTTAAATAATCGAACTAGCTCAATGTCAGACTTTTCTTGGTACTCCTTGAGCATTCTTTCGGGAACAAGGAGATAGGCAGCAAAAGCATTTGCTTCAATTTCAAGCGGTTCAGTTTCTCCACCAATTGGCTTGCGATAGAAAATTCGAATATTATTTTTATCGGCTTTGACCTCATCCGGGTGCATTAGCCAGTGACCTAGCTCGTGGGCTATAGAGAAATTTTGGCGCCGTATCGAGTCTTCTTTATTTACTACAATCCACTTTTTGTCGAAGTCAATGTATCCGGCAATGTCTTTGTCATCAAAAGAAGCCCTAAACACGGTAAGCCCGTAATTTTCAACTAGTTCATGAATGACAACTGGGGGCGACTCAATGAAATTATCCTTGAGGGTCTTTTCGGCTTCAATCCTTCCCTTTGCAATATGAGACTCTTTATTTAGCACCATATGGGTTATTTCCCTTCTCTCCTCTTTCTTTATGTCTAGATGAATCGAGGAAGGCGCCATTTTATGCTCTTCCGCCTCAAAAGTCCACCATAACATAATTTTTTAACATATTTTTTAGGTTTGCTCGATAGAAACGATCCGTCAAGTTCAAAAAAGGGGGTGGCAGGGATTGGATGGGCTATTTTGAATATAGAACAAAATCGGAAATCCAACGGAGTTGCCAATTTCTTGGCCTTGACTTGGATTGATCTTGGTCGCCAATAACTCCTGACAAAAATCCAGATCTCCCTATATACTGCTGCAAGCTAAGGTGATTTAGGGTCAGGCAAGGCGCTTGGCGACAAGGGCTTTCCAAGTCTGAAAATCCTTGTGTCGCTGGTTCGATTCCAGTTCTGGCCACATCACCGGAGACATTTTCAGAAATGGCAATGTCTTCGGCTTTTTCATTTTCTAACCCATTATTTTTCTGTTTCCTCCCTTATAAATGCAAGTGATTTGAAAATAAGAGGATGGTGAGAATAGCTATGATTGCCAATTTCATGGCCTTCCTCATGAATTTGCCGCGCGAGGGCTGGGAACCGCTCAGCATTTTGTCCTAGCAAAAAGAAGGTCGCGGGTATTCCCTTCGAATGAAGAATTTTTAAACTCTTCTGTGTGCTGGGAAGGACCATCGTCAAAAGTTAAGGCAACCACTTTCATCGGAGTATTTACACGATGAATGCATTTTCCTAAAATTTGTGAAGACCGATGGCTCTTGAACCATGCGAAGGAAGCATAAGAAAACGCCATTAATACGACAACCAGACCAGTCCAAAATATTTTTCTCTTCATGATTATACCATTGTAAAAAAACGAGAGTTTTATTGGAAATTTAAAGGGATTAGGCCTAAGATTTGCGATACATAGAGCCAAACAAAGACAAGATTGCCAAAGGCCTCTTGGAGTCAAAATCCTTAATGCACATGCCTGGCTGGGAATCCGTGATGGGTCTACAATTTGAAAACCTTGTCGTAAACAACCTAAAAAGTCTCTGCAAGATTCTTCGCATCGATCTAATTGAGATTGCCAACGCAGGCCCATTCTTTCAAAGAGCCACAAAACGCCAGAAAGGCTGCCAAATCGATCTAATGATTCAGACTAGGCACAATGCCCTCTATGTGTGCGAAATCAAATTCAGCACCTCGGAAATCAAAAGCCTCGTGATTGAAGAAATGGAGAGAAAAGTCGAAAGTCTATCTACTCCAAAAGGATTCTCAATTAGGCCGGTCCTCATCCACGTTAACGGAGTATCTCAAGCTATAAAGGATAGTGAAGTTTTTAATGATATAATCGACTTTTCCCAATTTTTTAGCCAAACATAGCATCTATTCATCACAAGAAAGGTGCATCATGGCATGGATATCCCAATCCACCGCTTCATATTTTAGATGCAACTTGCGTGACTCCGGTGTATTCAAGTGCTTCGTCAAATAATCTTCAAGATTCGTCTTCAACATGTGCTTTACAACAGAATCCGGCCATTCCCAAATATGCAGGTTACGATGAATACCATAAATAAAGTGATAGCACTCCCTCTTGATGTCATCATACGCAACAATATCAACGAGCTGGTTATCACGATCTGGAAAAGCATTCAGTTGGTCAGCCACACCAAAAACAAGAATTATTGCTAACAGCCTGGAAACACTCATATAGCACTCGTGTTATTGCTATCAAGCTTGCTGTAAAACTTACTCAACTCTTTCTTAAACTTAAAGTCTTTGATCGCTTCCTCGATCGCCTGTTCAACGATATCGGTCTTAGAGATTTTCTTATCTCCCCTAAGCTTTCGGATTTCAATCCAGCAGTCCTCAAGTTCACCAAGAACTGCCTTAGAAAGATTAAAGGTAGCCTTTTCCTTTTCGACCAGAACCTCGCCGAACCCTTCAGGCGGCTCCATCCCATCAAAATGAGCTTGCTTTATTGTTTTATTGCTAACTTGTTTGATTTCTTTCTTGGAAGACAGCTTTATTGCTTGCGTGCTTTCTTGCTCTACAGCAACCTGGCTTTCTGGTTTTATTGTTTCTCCCATCAAGGCTCCAAGAATATCTGGAGTCGCTTTTCTGTTCATGATGCCATTACCTTTTGAACTGTGGATTTGTAATCTTGCGCGCCGGTTGATCGGGGAGCGTACTCAAAAATAGTCTGACCAAACCCACTTGCCTCAGAAATGCGCGAGCAGTAGCGAATAGGAGCGCAAAGGATCGGTTTGTAGTGCTTCTCAAGCAAAGCCATGATCTCTTTAGATTTCTTTACGCGCCCATCAGCAAAGGCAGGCAAAAGGTAGCTATGCTTGAGTCCTGGGTTAAACTTTCGCACCCCTTCTAGTCGTTGGGTGAATTCGGCAAGACTATTCAAGCTGAGGGCCTCCAATGACACAGGAACGAGAATCTCGGTGCAGTAGAAAAGGGCATTGATGGTCAAGCTGTCCCAAGATGGGGCAGTATCAACCAGGACGAAGTCGAACTTGCCCTCAATGGTGGAGAGGGCATCAGAAAGCGTCTTCTCGGCCCCAAAATCTTTCCGGCCAATCGACCGCTTAACCCCAGACAAAGCTTTCCCTCCAGCTAAAATAAAAAGGTTCGGCCTGGCCTCATGCATCGCCTCAAGAGGGGAGACCTCCTCATTCAAGACATCCGCAAGCCCGTGCTTTGGGCTAACCCCAAGAAGGTAGCTATCCTGCCCTTGGTCGTCGGAATCGATCAGAAGAACTTTTTTGCCAGCCATCGCGAGCCCATGAGCAAGCGATACCGCTGAAGTTGACTTGGCGACACCGCCCTTGCTTAGTGATATGCAAATCTTTCTCATGTTTGCTTTATGGTTTTATTGCTTTATTGTTTTCTTCCATTCTCTTCACGATCCACCCCTCTAAAGCAGTGCGCTCGAATTTCCATGCACGCCCCATCCGAAAGGCGGGGATTTCCCCAGATTTCACAAGTTTGTAGAGGGTAATCCGCTTGGTTTTCAGCAGAGAGCAGGCCTCTTTCGTTGTCAAAATCTCCATCTAAAACTCCCTCTTTTGATCTAAGTCATACATTAAAGAACTGATTTATACAATACAGAAATCAGCGCCTACTCTATGATTTCATAGACAAAACGGGGGAACTGTGCTGAACCGATTATTTTTATTTCTTCAGGCGATCACGATGCTTTCCTTATGCGGCTTCCTGGGCTTCTCCGGCTTTTTTTGTGAGAAGGAGAGAACGCCAGGAAGGAAAAAAAATAGGAGAATCCACAACAATCATTTACAGCTATCAATTTAAAAATTAGGCGGTTACAGCCAAGGATCTGTTGATTGTCTTGAATGATTCTAGGCTAAAATAAATCATTGCTGTCCCATTCGTGTCCCACGGATCTCTCTTCATTTATCAGCAACCTAACTACAGTAACGGTTCAAAAGGTCCCAAAGCCCCCTTTTTAAAACAAGGGAACCCGGAAGCACTTGACTTCCGGGTAGCTTCCGGGTTATCTTCCGGGTACTTATTTTGAGAAAAGGCCATGATAGAGGAATTACTCCAACAAGAAGAAGGAAAAACCTTAGAGTTCAAAGAAAACAGCAAGAGCTTGGATAGGATTATCCATACAATCATCGCCTTCGCGAATACCGCGGGAGGAAAGGTTCTGATTGGGGTCAAGGATAAGACGAAAGAGATCGTTGGACTACAAGACCCCGTCGAAGAAGAGATGCGGCTTGCAAATGCCATTGCGGACTCTATAGAGCCTCTTTTCAATCCAGACATTCACGTAGTATCATGGAGAAATAAAGAGTTTTTGCTCATTCAAGTGCCCCATAGCGTAGGCCCCTACTATGCGAAGGTAAAAGGATTGAAAAAGGGAACTTACATTCGACTTGGATCTACAAATCGCTTGGCCGATGCGGCCATTTTAGCAGAGTTAGAGAGACTGGGAGAGAACGAATGCTTCGATGAGATGCCGACCACTGGTTGCTCTATCCAAGCTCTTGATCTTGAGGCCATCAAGGCGTGCTTTAAAAAAGTGGGTAAGAAATTCGAGGAATCCACGGCCTTCTCCCTTCATCTGTATCTGAAAAAGCAGTCTAAATCGATTCCAAGCAAGGGGGCTATCCTATTGTTTGGCAAAAACCGAAAGGAACTCTTCCCTCATGCGACTATTCGCTGCGTTCGCTTTTCGGGGATAGCCAGAGATGAAGTCTTGGATCATCAGGATATCGACGACTATCTACCACTGGCCTTGGATAAAATTATCTCATTTGTGCAACGCAATACCAAGTTGGGCGCCGAGATTGGCCCATCGATCCGAAAAAATATCGCAGAATATCCACCCGTCGTAGTGAAAGAGGCCGTTACCAATGCTTTAATCCATACAGACTACAGCGCCGCCGGGAGCCAAACTCAAGTGGCTATCTTTGATGACCGGATCGAGATCACAAATCCAGGGGCCCTGCCCTTTGGGCTCAATTTAGAAGACGCCCTCCAAGGAGTCTCTCAACTGAGAAACAGAGTCATCGGCCGTTGCTTCCGAGAACTGGAACTAATCGAGCTTTGGGGATCTGGCTTGAAGCGAATGATTTCTCAATGTCAAAAATCGGGGATAGCGATTCCGAAGTTTGAAGAATTAGGCCATTTTTTCCGTGTTACCCTATTTAATCGCAGGGAAGCAGTCCTCGTGATTCGTGGATGGAGAAAAGATCTAATGGATCTGATTGCAAAACGCAAGGAGGTCACTACAAAGGATGCTGCAACCTTTTGGAAGATCTCGGATCGCGCAGCAAGAGTTCGCCTCAAAAAAATGGTCGAAGAGGGTCTTATTGCTGCAATATCCACCCACGCCTTTGATCCTCAAAAGAAATTCGTTCTCAAGTGAATTAAAATTCTATTCGTTATCCAAGACAGAGGTGAATGTCGAGCTTTTAAAAAAGCTTCCCACCAATTTTTGCTTCAGCAAAAGGGGTAATGAAAGTGGCCTCCCCGCTTTCTGCTTTCGGATATTGCGCTCCTAAAGTCAAAACTTCTGAAAGAACGTCCCCGATTTGTCTTGGAGGAAAATTTAAGATACCAAAAACAAGTTTACCTTTGATTTCCTCAGGCTTGTGTTGAGTAAATCTTCCTACACTGGTCTTGATCCCAAATTTTCCGAAATCGATTTTCAGTTTGTAGGCTTTCTTAGGTGCTGTAGGTTCTTCTTCAACACTGATCACCCGCCCTAGACGGATTTCCAGTTTATCGAAAGTTTCCTCTTTTGAAACGATCTCTTTTTCTTCTGTCATAAAACACTCCTTACGTATTTAATTTTCGATACATGATGCACCCATCTTGATAGCTTCCATCCGGATTCCGAACAGCCTGAGAGAGTGTGCCAACTATGTTGAATCCAAGTTTTTCATAGAGCTTTAGTGCGATGATATTTTGGCTAAGTACCATATTGAATTGCATGGCCTGAAATCCGAGATTTTTAGCGATCTCTAGCGAGGCGGCAGCTAAAAGGGTCCCCACGCCTTGGCCTCGATGTGTTCCTCTGATCATATAGGCTGCATTGGCAATGTGGCTCGATCTCCCGGAAAAATTCGGTCTGATGTAAAAGCCGCCAACCACTTCGTTGTTCGAGGAATGACAAACATAGACATGTGAAAGGGGGGCAAAAAATTGACGATGAAATTCCTGAAGGGAGCTGCTCTCGTAAGGAAATTGGGTACCAGAATCGACCACTTCCTGAAATACTTCGTAGAGGCCGCCTTCATCTTCTTGGCTAAATGATTTTAGAGAATAACCCAACCGAGCCAATCGTTCGTGGATCTGTGATAAAGACTCTTTCATTTAGCGGTTCCGACAGCATCTTGCAGGATCACGGAGGAATTCTTTCCTAATCGCGAGTTTTTAAGCCCTTTTGCATAAAGAGAGACTCCCTGATAAACAATCTCGATCTCCTCAGCAGTTAAAGTCAAAAGAGCCTCTTTGGTCTGATTAAATGCGATCGGTTCAAAGGCATTGAGGGTCTGTTTACCGATCTCTGTCAGTTGAAGAAACCGTTTTCTTTTGTCTTTTTCATCCAACGCGCATTTGACATACCCCTTTTTCACCGCTTTAGCAATCAATCGACTCGCAGTCGATTTATCTATCAGTAACCGATCAGCGATTTCTCCTGCCGTAGGACGCTCAAGGGAGGTTAATTCTATGAGAAGGTGACGCTCGGCCAGAGTCACGCCGATCTCGAAATAAGCATCGTTAAGAAGGCCAAGCTCACGTACGACACTCCTTGCGTTGTGCCTCAACAGATCGACCTCTTCATTCAAAAGATTTTTCATAACATACCAGATAGTTGTATATTGCAACTATTGTGCAAGACTCGATCTTTTATAGCAAGAGATACGACTGAATCCTCCTACCCCAACATTTGAAGAATGGCCACGGCTCAAAAGGTTCAAAATGAAAGAGAGTCCCCGCCTTTTTTCTCTTCAATGGCAGGGTTCAAAAGGTTCAAAAAGAGAAGAGCAGGAGCTTTGTTCACTAGCCTGACTTTACAAGTTAACTGAAAAAAAATCCATTTCTCGAGGAGCAAAGGAGTGTGTACTGAAAAAACAGTTGTGAATTAATTCGTAGTTTTGGTAGGCTGCCAAACCGACAGCAGCCGTTGTTCCTCCTTCGGGAAGGAAAACGAAACAGTAGAAGCAAACTAGTTTTGCCTAAAAAGTTGTCCGGTCGATTGGGTTCACCTCAGCTCTTTTTCTAAAATTGCGACAGAACCCTCAGTAACTTCAGAAGATTTCTGGGAAATGCCGTAAGATGCATCTCCGCGATCTCTATAGTAGAGGAATCAACCATGCATTTCAAAATTCAAGGCAAATGTGTTGGCTGCAAAGAAAGATATACTCCAGCCAAGGGAAAGACTCATTTACTCAAGTGTGCAGATGCTCTACGATTCTTGAAAAGCTTCGTCCTCATCGATGGTTTGCTGCACTTTTTGAGCGACAATGAGATCCCCCAACTCCCTCGTAAGTGCCTGCACCTCCTGCTCCAGTTTTTCTAGATTTTGCTCATTATGAATCTTGTCGCTCCTGGCGATGATTTCCGAAATTTGCTCATTTATCGCTTGAATTTTGGCGATGAGGCCTTTAGAATTCTGGGTTATGTCTAATTGCATTGATCTTCTCCTTGTCTTTTGCGATTCAAAGAGTATCAGTGCTTTAGGCACTTTTTTTAAAGAAAAATTTTAATTTATGCGGCTACCCAGAAAATGGGAATGCGCCCCAGAATACTTAGAACAATAATCGTCCATTGCCTTTGTCTCTGTATCTTTTTCTTTGCAACCTACGCTTAAATAGTGACGCTTTAGTGAGTCGAAGACTTTTTGATGTCTAGCCGCAAGCTCAGGATCCCATGAACACTTAAATTCAACCCCGAGTAATGAAAAACCTAAAAAACATGGCAACAATAAACAAATTATCTTTTTCATAGCTTCACTTAAATTATATTGTTATAAAATACAAACAAATATCTAACGTCCTTATCACTTCTTGAAAAGATCTGAATGCGTCCCCGTTCGCTCGAAGACTATTTCTTTTGGCGTAAGTCGGTAGATCAATAGCCAATCCGGCTCAACGTGGCATTCCCTGTGGTCTTTGTAGTCCCCTGTTAGCTTATGATCCCGATGCTTCTGTTCGAGTTGGGTTTCCTCGGCGAGTTTAGCCATTATGTCCTTCAGCTTCGACATGGGTCTGCCACGTTTTACAGCAAGCTTGACGTCGCGCTTGAATTGCGAGGTTCGAATCGGCGTGAGCATTATATCCCGAGGTCTTCAAACAGGTCGTCAATGGTCTCAAATTTTTTTAAGTTTTTTCTTGATTCAGACTGCTTTAGAGCCTTAATAGTCACCTTATTCGGCTTCCTGTGCATGAACTCTTCAACACTCATCAAAACCAGTTCTTTCATTGAGATATCCATCATTGAAGCTACCATTTTTAGCCTCTTATGGGCCGAATGTGGCAAGTCAATCGTTAATCTGGATGCTTTGGCTGTCATGGGTTTTCCATTTTTTACTCATTGTACCACAAAATACAGAAATACAGAAATGAGAAAAAAATAATTTTCCGCGTTTTTCGTCAAAATTGGTAGAAATTACTTTGCATGTTTTGCGAAAATTTAAGCATTCCAACGCTTTCTGGTATTGAGTATCCCACTGATGATCATGGAGGCCATTCCGCGCGTTAGCTCATCGATCCCATCCTTGAACCCGCATGACCGAATAATCGACTTCTGCCCTCCGGTGATTGGCAAGTTTCGCCATTCTGCCTCAAGGTCAGATACTGCAAATAGTTTCCTATTTGCTCGTGCAAAGTCTTCAGCGGCCGCAAAAGAATAGCTCAAGTCTAACCCAACTTGGACTTTCCTAGCCCCCGTTGCAATTGCTAAAAAAACCACAGGATAAATGGCAACTGCTCATAAAACTGAGGTAATCACCCCGAAGCGGGGCCCCGATTACCTCGATTTCATGGGCACTGTTTTTCACCGTCTAATCTGTGTTCGTTGAATAAAAAATTTAGGTGATTGTTTTCTAAACATTTGCTATTGTATCCAGCCATACAAGGCATGCACAAATGCAAGATTCCTCAAAAGTTCAAATTTCCTCTTCTCTTATCGATCAGCTTTCTAACGAAAACTTCCAACTCCGTCAACAAATTGATACAATGACCAATGCCTTGGCTGCACAAAAAGAACTGATCCAGCAACTCAAAGATGAAATTGCTCGCCTCAAAGGACAGAAGCCAAAACCGGACATTCCCCCCAATAACCTGGAAGGGAAAAAGAACAAGCCCGATCTATATAAACGAATTAGCCTCATCGATGTCCACGAGATGCGCGTTTTGTTCATTTCACCCGCGCAATTCACAACGAGTTTTGATGTTTCATTGTCGTCTCGCGATTTTTTCATAATCACTTCACCTTTGTTGCAAGAACGAACAGTTGAACTTTCTCGATTAGCTAGACTGATGATCAAAAATATTAGGAGAATTGGAAAACCTGGGCAACCAAGAGGCAAGAAACGTAAAAAGAAAAAAACAGTACTAGAAATCCACACCAAATTGGAAATTCAGCCTGAAAATATTCCGGATGGCGCTAAATTCAAAGGTTATTGCCATTATACAGTGCAAGACATCCTCCTTAAACCACACAATATCCAATACAAATTGGCTCGATGGGAACTACCTGATGGCACTTACGTAACAGGGCAACTCCCTAAAGATATCCATGGGCACTATGGCCCAGAATTGGTGACTTACATCCTTCACCAATACCATGCTTGCCGTGTTACAGAGCATCTTCTATTAGACCAGCTACGCGCTATCGGTATTTTGATTTCCGCAGGCCAACTGAACAATATTTTAATTGAGAACAAGAACCCTTTCATTGAAGAAGCTGCAGAGCTAATGCTTGCTGCCACAAGTGTAGAAAACCAGGTGCAAGTGGACGATACAGGCGGTCGGCATAATGGGCAAAATCAGTACACAACGGTCATAGGGAATCGTTGGTTCAGTATTTTTACAACGACAGAAAGTAAGAGCCGGAAAAATTTTCTCCAATTGCTTCAAAATGGAAAAGAAGAATATGTGATCAATCAAGATACCCTGGAATATCTGTCACATGTGAACGTTGCTGAGTATCTGCCTGGCTATGTCTCTCTGTCCTTAAATAGCAAATTTGCAACACTCGCAGAATGGGAGCAATTTTTAAGGGAACGTAATGTTACGAAGGAATCAGAAGTTCGTTTTCTCACAGAAGCAGCTTTGTATGCATCTGTGATACAAAATGGAATCTCACGCGAACTGGGTGTGCATAGTGATGATGCAGGGCAGTTTTATGTATTTCAACATTCGCTATGCTGGATTCATGAAGATAGGCACTATAGAAAGCTCCTCATGACAACTGACAAGTCTCGATCTGAATTGGAACAAGTCAGAGAGCAAATATGGGATATCTATCAAGACCTTAAAACCTATAAAGAATCACCCTCTCAAGAAGTTGCAGAGAGCATAAGCAAAAAATTTGATGCCATTTTTCAGCAGAAAACGTCCAGTCCTACCTTGAATCACCAACTGGAGAAAACTCGTGACAAAAAGCAAGAACTACTTATGGTTCTGCGGAGGCCGGAGACGCCTTTGCATAATAACAGTTCGGAAACATGTGCCCGTGCGGCAAAAATAAAGCTGAAAATTTCTGGGGGAACTCGTAGTGAAATGGGGCAGAAAGTTAGAGACACCTTTTTAAGTCTAAAACAGACATGCCGAAAACTCGAGATCAATTTTTTGTCCTTTTTACAGGACAGAGTACGTGGGAAATATGCGATTCCTCGTTTAGCAACCGTGATTTTTGACCGAGCGCTAGCGGCTGCTGCAGACCCACCCGCACGAAACTCAAATGAAGCTGTAGAACATTGTTTGCCTCTCGTTGGGTAATTCGCTGCCAGGAGAAATCACATTGCAAGATGCTTGCCTCCTGGGCTAGAATAATCCAGTTTTAGCAAGCTTTCAGAAGCGAATTAGAAAATGTGTAAATGTAAAACAAGTTGTTCCACATATCGATGCGATTGTCTAAAAAACGGTCAAGGATGTACTGAGAAATGTCGTTGTGTTAATTGCCATAACCCTCTGAATGGACAAGACACGGAACATCTGGCATTGTGTGCTATACAAAATATTCGTATCGTCAAAGACCTTAAAGATAAAGAATTATCCAAAGAAATACTACTGCCGTGTGAATGCGAAAGCGTTCCCTTGAAATCCTTGCTGGGAGAATATGACTGTTCTAAATGCCAAGAAACTTATTGGTTTTCTTTTTGCTGGAACGATGTAGCTGCAGACAATTGTAGTTGGCATTGTGAGATTTGCAAAACATGTAGAGATTGGAGAGAGTGGCATTGTGACAAATGCAATAGGTGTACTTATGGTGTGTCACTTCCTTGTGAACATTGCGGCAAAAGGGTCCATATGCAGATTGGTAACCGAGTCCCATTTCTGGAGTGATTACCTCAATTTTATGAGCACTTGCAATCGTTAATACTCCCGATTGGCCAGGTAAATTCATTAGCCATAGGATAAATGCCTAAAGGAATGAGGTAACAATAGATATCTTGCATGTTGGATGGCAATTTTACACTCATAGGAACGGGGAACAGCTCGGCGGGGTGCCTAAATTGCAACTCTCCTTCTACAGCGTTATCGCCATTGTTTCTGATTTGGACAACCAAGTAGGCTTTCTGCCCCATCAACTCTCCAATGCTCAGCTGAGTAAGATGCTGAAAAGAATTCGAAAATAAAAGAGACGCCTGACTTTCCGCTAAAATGAAAGATCTCATAAAAATGTTATTGGCATAATCCTCATCTTCTCTCTTTATTTTCTTATAAGAAAAAGTCATGATCTGACAGCCTGCATCACAATTTATTTGAGAAGGATTGGGGATTTCGTACCCTTTGAAAATGATCTCGTTGCCTGGAGGAGTTGTGGAAATACTAATCTCCGAACATTGAAGAGCATCCACATTTTTGCAAATAATATTTACGACAGGAAGATTCCACTGCTCTTGAATTTTCCGCTCAAAACGGGCTAAAAATTCAGGATGCTTGAACAGAAATTCAATTTCATCTGCATCTAAAAGAATGGTGACTGTTTGATCCTCATCATTGCGCTGCACGCTATCCGTGTCCACATGAATGATCGATCCAGGAGCCAGTTCAATCGGAATTTCAAAGGCGCAAAGAGGTAAAATCTCTACGATTAGAAATGATAGGGTAAGAAAAAAACTTCGACGGCATGACAACATTTATCTACTCCTTTATTTCGGTGCTACGGGACGCTCAAACTCGTCATAGACGATTTCTCTAATCGAGCCGTTTGGCAACGTGATTTTAGTCAATCCGCCAAAAGCGCTGTATTCATAAAAGCTTATCCCTCCCAAAGCATCTACAACCTGTATCAAATGATCTTTGTCATCATAATCAAAAACAGAGGTTAGCCCTAGAGGGTCAATTTTCGACAATACGTTCCCGTTGTCGTCATATGAATACACCGTTTCACCAAAAGGAGAAGAGATTTTTGTCACTCGATCTCGTTCATCATAAGAATACCGTATGGTTTTGCCCGATTCAGAAACTTCAATAAGACGCGCGCGATCATCGTAGGCTCTTTTCGAAATGAATCCGTTGGGATAGCAAATTTCTAGAGGAAGTCCCCTTTCATCCAACTGGAAATTTTTCCTGCCGCCGCCAGGGAAATCAACAGAAAGAAGACTTCCCGTTTGAGAATCGTACTGAAAAGAGGTTGCAAATCTCTCATCTCCTTTCTTAGTTACTTTTCCATTTTCTATACTCAAAAAATTAAGACGAAATGGTTTATACATCTTTATCAATCTTCCGTATGTATCATATCGATATGCCGTAGTTATTCCGAGCCCATCGGTTTCTTCAAGAAGATTGCCTGACTCGTCAAATTCAAATTTCCTTTCCCCTCGATAGGCATCGCTTATTTTTATGGGTCGGCCTAAGACGTCGTATTTGTAGGAAACTTCCAGCCCATTGTTATCAATAAGAATTTCCAGCATTGCTTGGCTGATCCATGGAGCCAAAAGGAGTGTAGGCATAGCGCTCTATTTCCTGCTGGTTTTTATCGACTAACAGCGAAACATTTTTTCCTGGCTGGTCATATAGATAGAATTGAGTGCCGGAAATCCCAGTCCCAAGAACCCGTGAATATCCATACACATACCGTTTGTTGGTCTTCCCTTGGCTGTTTTTCTCTAGTAGAACCCTGCTAAGGGGAGCCGTTGGATCGTTAATAAAGAACGTTTTTTCCCCATTGACACTTTTAGAAACTCGCCGTCCTTCTCCATCGTAGCCAAAAATGACTTTGTCATTTCCATTATCAAATGAAACTAATCGTCCTGCTGGGTCATATACGAAGCTGATACTTTTTCCTGAGGACGTCTTTTTGACTAGATTTCCCGAAGCATCATAGTAAAAACGAGTCGTCCCCGCCCTTATTAATCGATTGCGATTATCATATTCATAGTCCACAGTCCCTTTTGACGTAATCTTAGCCAAACGATTGCCAGCGCCGTCATAGGTATACTTTTCAAAGGAATGGTCAGAGCAGAGAACCTCGACAAGTCTCTTTAATTTGTCATAAGAATAGATCGTGATTTTAGTCCCTGAGAGAGTACGTTCCTTGACTGATGTGCAATTGTTATTGCTGTCATAGGCAAATTGATATTCAACAAGAAGTTCCCCATCTGATTTCTTGTGAGACACAGCTGTGATTCTGGGAAAGGAATCATAGCTGTATTCCGTAATAATCCCGTTAGGCAGCCGTTCCTTTACAACGAGATTTGTTTGATCGTCATATTCGTAAACAGTATTCCCAGCCTGATCAAAAACTCCAGTTAATCGACCTCGATGATCATATTCGTACCTGACCTCTTCCCGATCAGGATAGGTAATTTTTACGATTCTATCCGCTAAATCGTAATCATAAACGATAGCACTATCTTCTGAAAATTGCGCTTTCACCAAACGGTTCGAGGAATCATAAGAATAAGAAGTAGCTTCAGAGCCTTTAGCTACTTTTGTAAGATTGCTGTTGTAATCATAGGTGTACTTAATGCTTTCGCCATTCGGATAGCGAGTTTCAGCAAGTCTGTTTATTGGATCATATGAATAAGTAATGTCTCCTGCATGAGGAGGAGTGCATTTGGAAATATTTCCATTCGCATCATAGGCTATCGATTTTTCTGGATAATCTACTGAGAAGCAAAAATTAGAAAAGAGAAGATAAAAGCAAACAAAAAACTTTTTCATCGCACTACATCGTATACAAACTCTTCCATTCACAATTAACAGCAGGAATCTCATCGTTATTAGGGATAATTCCACCGTACATATGCAGGACAGAATCATAGAAAGATTTCATATACCCTGGCATCATCATTATTTCGATTGATATGGGATCTCCTCGATTCGAAAGCTTACAGTTTAAAGTGCCAAAAGATCTGTATTCGCCAAAATTTTTACAACGAACTAAAAGAAAAATCTCTCGACCATGAAGCTCTTTATTCGATTTTTGATTAATTTCTACATTCTCTTCGCTAAACAGTTTTGCTAGTTGATCTTTTGTAACCAAATAAGCTTTTACTTCGATATTCTTTGCGTATTTTTTATCGGAAAGATAGGCGCGAGAAACAAGATTCAAATCATCAGCTTTTGCAGAACAAAAGCAACAAGAACAGAACAGACATAAAAAACTCTTCCAAAAACGTGACATACACCCCTCTCTTGTCATACGCCAGCAAGGGCGTACTATTTTCAAAACGACCTAGCAACCGCAGAGAAATTTCTTACGATCTAAGAGAGAGGATGATACCGAAATAATCTTTCTTGATGAAGACAATTATAGCGCAAATGTTCGCAGAGGTTCTCAGAAATGCCGCCACATTCCAATTCAATTTTAGGTGCAAATGGACTCAAAATGGCAAAAACTCTAAAAACAGCTAGGAAAAAACATGCCGCTTCTCTCATTCATGCCAATACTCCCGGCTGAAAGGATTAAATATAAAATTTCTCCCTTCAGTCAAGCATTTGAACATTTCTCTATCACTCTGAGTTGCACCCTTATAGATTACATAAGGCGGCGGCATGATCGATGAGAAATCATTCTCCTCTTCTTCTCTACCCACCATCTCCATTCTCACATTTTCTTTTGTTCCAGGGTACTTTAGGAAGACGGTGTCAGCCGTTTTCATAGTGGTATGATCTGAGGTCATTCCCATCATGAAAAATCCATTTAAGGTGGTGTCGCCATGAATACATTCTTCCTCGATAATTAACGTATGACCGTACGGGATTTGAACTCCGATCAATTCGAGTTCATCAGTCCCTTCGCCGAGTCTAGCAAGAGCAACAAAACCTCCGGAATAGGGGGTAAGAGGGGTAATCGTCTGAGAAAAACAATGTTTCTCTAAAAAAAGACCACTTCCACTTTGAATTTGCCAATCAGCATACATAGGTTCGTACAAATAGGTAACGAGCCGATATTCATCTTTTGAAGGGAGCTTTTTATTTGTAATCTGAAAAGGGACGTTGTTATCGACAAGCCGAGCCTTAAAGGAGCTTAGATCTACTCCTCGCGGATCGAAATACGCCAGCCTAATGAGATTTCTATCGATTTCCAGCAAACCTGGATTCAGAAAAAGGGATTGTCGCAGGTGTTTTTGAGTGACATTATATTCCCATTTTTTTTCTTCGATTGAATCATCTTCCACACCACCAATCCAATGAGCTTTGACAACCGTTACCATACTACTATCAAATTCTTTGAGATTTAAATCCTGCAATCCACTTTCATCCTCTATAAGTCTCCTATGAAATACCGGAGGAAAATCGTTACAGATGGTGTATAAATCCCACATTCCGCACCCTGCTCCGCAGGGTGCGGAATGTGGGGAAGATAATATTCGCATCGGAAATTTGGTCTAAAATATCGGCTCTTGGGACGGCCTCCAGAGCGTTCCGCGACCCACATATTAAAAACATCGATATTTATATGAATTGGCTTATCGCTTTGGGAAAAATTTTGAACCCCCAAGGGGATCACATATGGAAAGTGTAAAGACTTTTTGATGAAAAGCCCCTGACTATCCACCACCCTCACCAGTGGATACTGCCATTGTATCATCGCAAGCTGTCACAACAGAAAAATTGGACAGGGGTTGGACAAAACCAAACTTATGAAAAATGATCATGGATTTAGTTTTTATTTAACTTACTGATTATTAACATGCTCGGAGTGGGACTCGAACCCCCACGGCATTGCTGCCAGGGGATTTTAAGTCAGACCCAATCCAACCATCCTCAACCCATCTTAACCACTATCAAACTAATAATCAATAGGTTGATGGCCACTTCAGGTGATTAGATATTATTTTAGATTGGCAGCTTTTGAGTCTTGCTGTCCCACCTGTGTCCCCTACCTTATAAAAACGACCTTATAGAAATCGATAGCCCATTTATTACCGAACAGGTATAATCAAGACAAAGAGTTTAGGACTGGTCTGTGAAGAAGTTAGTTTGGGTGGGGTCGAGCTACAAGGCTCTTAAAGAATTTCCTCCGCCTGTTCGTCAGGCTATAGGGTACGCCCTATTCTTCGCTCAGAACGGAAAAATCCATGAGCACGCGAAGGTACTCAGTGGTATGGGCAGCGCAGGCATCCAAGAGGTCCGCGAAAACGATAAGAGCGGAACCTATAGGGTGATTTATACCGTGGAAACGGCCGAATATGTATTTGTGTTGCATGCCTTTCAAAAGAAATCTAAATCCGGTATTGCTACACCAAAGCAAGAAATGGAGCTATTAAAAAGCCGCCTGAAAGAAGCCAAGGCTCTCTATAAGAGAATGATTGAGGAAACCAAATGAAAACAAAAAAATTAAGAAAAAAACGTTTAGGAAATATCGAATATATTGAAAGTTCCGGGAATGTTTTTGCTGACCTTGGAATCCCCAATCCTGAAGAAGCGCTAGCTAAAGCCGAAATCGCCATGAAAATCCATGACGTTATCAAGAAAAAGAAACTCACTCAGGCAAAGGCCGCGAAAATCCTCAAAATTAGCCAACCCAAGATTTCTTTGCTTCTTCGTGGTTATTTGACTGACTTTTCTCTAGAACGGATGCTCCGTTTTTTAAATGATCTCGGTCAGGATGTCTATATCTCAATCGTGCCTTCTTCACATTCGGGACACGGCAGCACTATGATTGGCGATTCCCCTTCCAATGCTAGGATTGCAGCCCTTGGCAAATAAAAATATACTCCTTGAATTCCAAAAAACTCAGCTTACCAAAGGTCCAAAAGGTTCAAATTAACGGAGAGGTGCTTGGAATTAAAGATGTCGTTACTTTTCAAGGCACGACTGTCGATGAGATTGAGAAGGTTTTTAAGGACTCAATTGATGATTATCTGGCTTTTTGTGCCGAGAGAGGAGAAGAGCCAGATAGACCCTTCTCCGAAAAAGTTCAATCTACGTATACCACCTGAATTGCATGCCAAACTGTCTATAGCAGCACACCTCCATGGAGAGAGCCTTAACAATTATATCGCGAAGATGTTGCTGAGGTTAGTAGCTTAATCGATTGCCGCTCGATTATCCGCGTTCCGGCACAAGCTGATTGTTCTGATTACAAATTTGTTTAATAATTCTTCCTAAATGTTGCTTAGAAGGAATTAAATAACTTTTGGCTGTCGTTGCTGGGTCGCTCAATAAGATGTTGTATAGTATGGGATCCTTCGTAATAATCGCTGTTAATCCACCTTTGACCATAGCATCATGTAACCAATCACCTTCAGCTTCCACATAAGCAATGGAGGGCTTTTCTCTGCCACAAAACCACCCAATTTCCCATGCACAATTTCGGCCATATGGAGGTAAGACTAATAATATGTCAGATTGATTCATTCCCTTGAAATCCGCTCGATAGATAGCATAATCCATCTCACTTGCTGAAACACCATCTAAATGTACGTCTTGTGGTCGAAAGAGAGTGAACCCTACACCTAATTCTTCTGATATTATGTCGTTCCATTGCTTTGCTGACTGAGTTAACCGAGAGCACAAATAAATGTGTAACGTTTCTTCTTGGCATGACAACTCTAGCGAATACATAGAAACCCAAAGAAATAATAAGTTAGCGAGAATTCTTTTCATAAAGAGACTCACAATACTGAAATCCGGAGAGTGATGTTAGCATATTAGGGTGTCGGATTGCCAGAATAATTTACAGATCAAACCCAATTGTCTTTTCGTTTATCTCGGTATCAATCGCAATAGGCAATGCTAATGAATGACCCAACCGCATAGCCTGAAGCCTTTGAAGCTCAGATCCCAACCAAGAATGTGTGGCAATGGACCATAGAAGTCCTTATAGCGTCCCTGGCGTACTTTTGCATCAAATGGGCTTACACCAGCACTACGCACTCGTACTAAGACCTCGTCTGCATTGATCGTTGGGGTATCGGTATCCTCGTATCGAAGAACTTCAGGTCCCCCATAAGCGTGAAAACGGATCACTTTCATTCTTTTTTCTCTCTCTGCTGTGTCGATAATAGTGGATCATGAAGGCCTGGGACAAATTCTATGATCTGGTATTCACTCACCTTTGCTTGAGTGAATGGGTCATCTCTTAAAAATTGCTCAAATTTATCTCGAGAAATATTTTTGGCAATGATCACGCCTCCTGTACGGGGTTGCAATTTCCCAGAAATAAGCAACTTCCCTTCTTCGAGAAATTTCAGTAGATGTTCGCGGTGTTTCTGTAGCAGCGCATCTATTTCAGCAATAGGTCTTACGTATTTTAGTATTGCGATGAACATATTTTGCATAGGCTATTTGTGATTATCTCCTTGGGTCAATCATAATCAAGTCTTGAAAAGATCTTGGTGAGATCCTCCGCTCTTATAGATGTGATGTACTGAAGCTTGTGCTGTAGGAAAAATAACCATCTCTGAAATATCCACATGCAGAGGCCTGGTAGCGCAGTAAACAATAGCGTCGGCAATGTCTTCTGCAGCTAAAGGGGTAAATCCAGCATACATTTCCTTAGCGCGTGCGCTATCCTGCCAACGGACCTCGCTGAACTCTGTTTCGGTCATTCCTGGAGCAATATCGGTAACACGCAAAGATGTACCTATTAGGTCGAGACGCAGGGATTTGCTGATGGCCTTCACTGCATGTTTGGTAGCACAATAGACATTCCCTCTCGGATAGTAGTCATACCCCGCTGTGGAGCTTACATTGATGATGTGGCCGCGGTCACGAGCTATCATCCCAGGCAAGATAGCGTGGGTTACATACAGAAGACCACACAGGTTGATCTGAATCATTTTGTCCCAATTCTCGGGGTCAGCGTCCTGGAATTTGTCACTTGTTAAGGCCACGCCAGCATTATTTAGCAAAATGTCGATGGGTTGCCATGATTCGGTGAGTTCTTTGATAAGAGTGTCAATCTGCTTTCGGTCCTGAACATCAAGAGAAAGAGGCAGCACATCCACATGATAACGCTCATGCAATGCGCGTGCTAGCGTTTCCAAACGCTCCTTCCTCCGTGCAGTAATAATGAGACGGGCACCTGCTGCGGCAAACTGTTCCGCGGAAGCCTTCCCCATTCCACTTGAGGCTCCCGTAATGAAGACGATCTTATTCTTTAACGACATAGCCATAGATTAATTTCGATTTAGCATAAACCACATTTATGTTCCTAGCCGTTATAGAACAATCTATAAAATATCCCCAGTAGGGAGGGAGTCATGCGCGCGCATTTGAGCGTGCTTTATTTGATTTTGTCCGGAGATCTCTAAAGAAGATTAGCTCATTTGGAGCCCGAGAATTTTTTTGGAAACTTCTTTCATTTCTTTCAAAATCGACCTTTCTCTTCTTCTCTTCTCTAGAGCCCTCAAGGTGGTACCCCCGTGCTTTTCCCTCTTGTAGTATACCCCTCCATGCATTCTACACCGTCCATTCTTCATGCCAGGTTGATCGCATGGATTTCCCCCCTTGGTTCTGCACTTTGCCCCACACGTCTTAACTCCTCGAATCGGCATCTTTGCCTCCCTTGTCTGGGATTATGGTTTCCATGAGTGCATTGCCTTGTCCGCTGTAGTTATAATTGACTGTGATATTCTGGGCACCCCCACTCCGCTTCTTTTCTAGTTGTTGCATCGCCTCATTGGAAAAGCGGAGTAGGTTCAGTCCCAGTTTTTGATCGTCCATGTAGGGCTCAGCCAACTTCCGCATGCCCAACATATGGCAAGCCACAATCTGGGCTGCATACAGCGTTTCCAAGCCATCTCTTGGGTTCATCCCCTTCATCAGGGCCCAGAGCCCATCTAATTCGTCTTTCGATATAGATCGAGCCCCAAACTCACTCTTTCCGTAAATCGTGTTGGCAGCTTCTTGAATCAACACCTTTGCAGCCTTATCCGAATCCACGTGAAAAGCCTGCATAATAGGAACTAGAGAGCTTGGTGCCTGAATCGACCTGTCGGGGGGAGGTTCGCTTTTTTGTTGTTTAGCCATGCCTTTAGGTCCAATAGTATCCGCTTTGACTGGCACGTCGCTTCAACTCTCGGTCTTCAGCTTCATGCTTTTTAATGGCTTCTAGAGCCTTTGGATCACCCTGTTTTGCCTTCAAGAAAAGCTTAAGCCATTTTCTGGCTCGACTTTCTTGCAACTTCTCTAGCTTTTCATGGTCGTAAAAGTCGATAAGTTCTATCGCTGGAATTTTCATGCACTTACTCCATCCAGAGTTACGGGCTGATCCTCTGATTTAACAGTTTTGATATTGACCACCTGCCCCTGATTGACGTTGTATTGAACGCTAATCTGCTGAGCCCCTTTACTACGGTATTTCTGGAGAGCTTCAAGGACCTTGTGACCAAATTCAAACAGATCGATTGGAACGCTATATTCCTCAGCTGCCTCCATCCCACGAATATAAGTGATGGCAAACTGACTCGCAAGCGCGGCTTCGATCGCATCTGCTGGCTGGAGCGATTCGATCAGATGCATCACCATCTCAACCTGATCACTCGTCGCCACCGCTTTGGGTTTTATATAGTTTTCGTGATAGTCCCACTGGGGAGGATCTTTCAAACGGTAAGCCGACTTTATAGTCCCACGAATAATCTGCCTGATTACTCCTTGATTAGTCGGCGGCCTATCTGTCCTGATTGGATTGAAGTCCTCGGGGACGGGGTAGTAAATATCCTCAGGGCTTTTTTTTTGTTTCGCTACCAATTTGCTTTTTCGTCTTGTAGGGCTCATTGATTGCCTCGCAATTGAGGGTGAATGGAAACTTTGGTGGAAGGGCGACCGATTGTCTTCGTGGTTTCTGTTCTGACCCAACCGAATTCTTCCAACAGTTTAATCGCATTGGCTACTTGTTCAGCCGTGTCCAATTTCGACCAGTGTTTTGCATGATACACATCGCGAGGAGAGAACCCATCGGATAGGTCTCCCCGCTTAATCCGCTCTAAAAGGGCTCTGGCCGATTCCATGCTGGGATCTTCGCCAGATGCATAAAGCCGCTTTGCATGGGTTTCCAGATATTCACACCACAGAATTGCTTGACGAGCTGCTTGGAGATCGACTTCGACTGGCTGAATGCCTCTTCCTACCGTTTCAATGAGATAAAAGATAAGCGCCAGGCTTGGCATCAAGGAACGGTACTTTGCCAAATGACTTTCTAAGGCCGGGCCCAGTTCCCCATTGCGCAATCTCTGCTCAAGGTGAGTACGCCATTCATCGAACAAGTGTTGAGCTTGGGGTGCAAAACGGAGCTTGTAAGTTTCAAAAGCCCCACTCAACGAGGGTTCAAAAGGTGCAAAAGCATCGAGTTGCCTAAAAACCTCAAATGCTTGCTCTCTGGCAGCCAAATTGGGAGTGCGATCTATATTTTTCCATACCTTGGGAGCATCAGGCCACACCAACATTTGGAAGCGCTGCAAGAGACCGTCATCGCCACCTCCTCCAGTTGTGGCTTGATGAACGTACGATCCTAGAGGACCCGGCTGAATACCCCCTACAATCGAAAGACAGAGGGCAGGGATATGTAAAGTGCCCCTGCCTATGCGATCGACGGTATAAGGACCATTTCCGTTCCAGGACTCAAGGAAAAAGGCTCGATCCCCTTCGCGGCCATATTTATCCAGCCCTTTAAGCCATCCAACCAGTTCGTCGCGATGAATGAGGATGCCTTGAGGATTTTCGAGTAAAATCTCCCCGATTTTCTCAACCGTGCCATCTTCAGTCTTATATCTTTTTTGGATTGGCTTAGAGATCGCTTCAACCTGATCGAATTGAGGCATTTTGGGAGTCGCCGACTTGTTTCGTGCAGCCTTTTTCATTTCCTCTTTCTGAGCTAATTTCTGAACTTCAGCCCACATTTCCTTCTGCTCATGAAGTTGAAGATCTTCCCGATGTTTGTGGATGGCTTTAGCGGCCAACTCATCAAGAGGCTTCATCATTTCAGCAACAGCAGGCGATTTTAACAAAGAAGGTCTGCCAACCACAGCGCCCCAAAGGTTTGGAATGACCAACCAATCATCATGCGCCTTCGGAAAGATGCCGGTTTTTCGGCCTACCAAAGACCCCACGACTACGATACAAGTTGCAGCAAGAAAGTCAGGAGGAACCTGCATCCGTTCCGCGTTGTCCATGATCCAGGGGCGAAGGGTTTCGGGAAGCATTTCCTCGCGAAAAGATACAACCGGATACAGCTCTTCCTTAAGGGGAAGAGGGGTACCCCACTCCTCTTTTAGACCCAGAAAGATACGTAGGTCTTCGATCCCTTTCCCTTCACAATGGGAATGCTGACATTTGAAGCCCGATCCCTTGTACCCATTAGTATGAGCTTCGAAATAAGCAGTACCTTGATCGCCAGTTGTATGGAGATCCGCAAAAGGACAGAGAATGTCCCAAGCGCCAATCTTATTAGGCAACTGCCGCCTAACCATACCTCTTTGATTCAATTCCTGAAGAATAGGATCTTGAGACTCTCCCAACTTTGGACCTTTGGATGGCACAGGCCCTGTCAGGTCAATTTGAAACGCCTGTAAGAAGCTGGCGGCCCTGTATGGTAAAGCCTCGTTGCGCTCAATAACCCGAACTAAGGTAGGATCTCCTTTCCGATGAAAAAATCCAGGCAGCCGCATGACCCGAGGAAGATCATGGACTGCTCGATCAGCATCAAAACGCTCAATCAAATCCTTTTGAACCAATGAAAACTGCTCCAGAGGCAGCCCTTCCATTAGCCAATAGGCATGAAATCGTTTTGGACTCGATTCCACAACGACATGAGGTGGTAGAGGAGCCAAAAGTATGGGCTCAAGAGGGGCCCCGTCCAAATCAACAAAAACTGCCCGTACTTTTGTAATATTTTTTGTTTCTCTGCCTTTGAGGTCTGTCTCATTAACAGTGAAAAACACCCCGGCTCCACGCCCGTTCAATTCTGTGAGCAACGGCAAATGCTGGTCCAGAGTCCCATGAAGAACATGTACGAGGTGACGAGCATGCCGCCCTTTCACATCATCAAACGTCTGAAAGGTGATCTGCTCTCCTTCAGCGATTAGATTCAAAAATTGAGCCGCTTCTAGATTGCCGATTTTGGGAGATAGCGGTATACTCGGGGTATAAAGACTTTCGTTTTTTGTGAAAGGAGCTGATGCCGGCCAAGGAGCAGCTCCTTCATTTTTTGCGCTCACACTCATCGGACGTCTCCTCTTTTATTTGACTCAAGCCAGTTAAGAAACAAGTGAGGAGAAACGAGCAATTTGCGCTTGCCAAGTCGCCGAACAAAGCAATCGGCTCCATTGAATTTTGAATTGAATAGAATCCAACGCAGGCTTCCTACACTGATGATGGAGGAGTATTGCTTGCAAAAATCCTTGATGGTTAAGTAGTCATTTAAATCTTGATGAATCATGCTGTTTCCTTATGGGTTATGCATGGGTTTTGAGCGGGCGGCAACCGTTGCCAATATCCCTTTTCTCTAGCCCCCACCTTACAACATAACCATCTCATTCTCAATACAGTTCAAGTACTGAACACAAACTAAACTTCCCTCTCTATAGAAGTGCTCGAAAACCTGAAAATTGTCGTCGAATTAGATTTCGATTTCTTCGTTGCGCAATGCAATAATTTGGTCGAGAATCCCCGATTTTTTCCATCTTCTCTTCTGGGATTCCACAGCCCCATAAGGAGGAAAGTGTGCGGGTAGTTTCCGAATAGGGCGGCGTGTCTGAAGTAAATAGAACATCGCATTTAGCAGGTCTAATGGATTATGAGTCGCCTTCCGTCCTTTTCTCTCTAAAATCCCTGGAATCCGCTTACAAATCACTTTCCATTCTTTTATAGAAACAGGCTCAAAGTAGGGCTTGACCGAAGCATCATGATGGTATTTTTTCGCCGACTTCTCGGCCCGCTTCTTATCAAAGGGAGGTCTCAGTGAAGCAGAGGTAATCGCCTCTTTGAATCCGGCTATTCTAGCAGCTTTTTTCAAACAAGCATCGACTTGAACGGGAAGAAGAGGCCCTCCGTTTCTAGTGGAAAATACAAAGACGGAATCGTCCTCGATTTGTTCGCAAACAGCCCTCCACAAACGGGGAGGAAGATAGTGAACAACCATATGGCACTTGGTCCCTGAGCGAAATAATGTGATGCAATTAGAACGATTGGGCTCATCAGGATCAATATCCTTCACCTGAAGACGAACAACCTCTTCAAGAGTCACAAAATCACCCCCTTTTCCCAGGATCTGATTGAGATACCAAACGATCTCTACAATTACAGCGACTTGTTCGTTCAATTTGAAAAGTTCCTTGCGAATCTTCCTATATTCCTTAGAGGTAAGAGAGGGAAATTTGCGTTTTTCTCGTCGATTCGCATCACTTTCTTTACGCCGTGCTTTTCTAGGAAAGCGATCTGTCACCCAGTTCAACGGAATATCGTTTTGCCTACATAATTCCTTGAGAGCTTTCTCTGACCACAACCAAGGGACGATAGTTTCTCTAACTGAAGCCGCATTTTTTTCTAGGGCTTTATTCTCTCGCTTCGGTAATGGCTCAATTTTTTGACCATCAAGAGGCGTAAACTTGAATCGAGCCAACTCACCAGTCTCTGTGATTGCACCATCAGGAAGATGAAAAAACGGCACACTAACCCATCGCTTTTTCCAGTAAGCCATACCGAAAAACAGTTCTCGACCATTTTCGCGTTTCATGCTTCAGCTCCAAGAAAATGTTTGTTCATCCGATCAACCACAGTGTGTTTATGAGAGTCGCTCAAATGGGCATACCTTTTCACCATAGCAAGAGTTTTGTGGCCTAAAATATCGGCGATTTCAGCAAGGGAGGCCCCACTCATGGCAAGGTAGCTGGCCGCACAGTGCCGAAGGTCATGGAAGCGAAAATCTCTAAGCCCTGCTTTTTTCATTGCTGCAACCCAAGCACCTCTCAATTCAGCGGGTTTTTGAACCTTTTGAACCCTCCTTAGATCTACTTGTTCAAATGTTAGATCCGAAGACGACACCACCTCTGTTATTGACCGCACTTTAGGAAAAAGAAGGTTCGTATCAATTCGCCTGCTCTTTTCCAAACGAGCAAGAACGTCCAAGGCCCCTCCCGCAATCGGCACGGCGCGCCGCTCCCCATTTTTTGTTTCCTGTAGAATAATTCGTTTACGGGGGATGTCCACATCGGCCCAGGTTAAATTGATGATCTCGCCATGTCTCATTCCCGTCGATAAGGCGAGCAAGACAACAGGATAGAGATGTGGGTTAGCGCTTTCCCTACAAGCCCTCAAAAGCCGCTCCCTCTCTTCATCATCTAAAAATCGAACCCGCCCTCGGGCTTCTTTTAGTTTTGAGACCTTTCTCATGGGAGAATCTTCGATCCATCCCCATTCCTTCACTGCGACCGTAAGCGCATGACTCAATGCACTGAGATATCGAACCACGGTTGCAGGAGATCTTTGAGTACCCCGAAAGGTCATTCCTCGAAATAGTTCATCTCTCTTTTCAGCGATCAAGGCAGGGGTGACGTCCGCAAGCAGATGGGTACCTATCCGCTCCTTCCACCAAAGAAGCTGAGCCGTCTGTTTTTTCTCGCTCTTTTTCTTTTGTGGAAGAACATCACGGATGTACCGATCGACTAGCTCGCCCAAGGTATGCTTTTTTGCTTCACTGGTTTTGAAATGCCGCCCTTCAAGAATGGCAGCCTCGGTTTCCCGGGCCCATCTTTTGGCGTCGCCAAGCCGCTGATGGGTTTCTGTTTGCGGCGGATATCCCTTCAAACGGATCTTTACTCGGTAACGAGTGACCCCATCTTTCGTTTTTCTCTCTTCAATCACAGCCATAACAAGCTCCAAATCTAAAGCATGAGACCATACCAAGACTTCTCAATAACTAGCAACCATGGGATTACCTTTCCCTCGAAATACAATCGCAAACAGTTCATATCAAATCGATTATGTATTTACGAATCGAAAAAGGGACTCTGGTGGGACACTAAAAGAAAAAATCGCATGGATTTTGAGAGGAAAGACTGTTCGGATCAGGTTTGTTCTATAGGAATGTTTAAAACGGATGTGTTGAGAATTGCTGTCCCACTAGCGTCCCATAAAGGGACGAGAAGGACAGTTTGGGATCGAATATTTTGAGGTATTTTCTCTCTATGAAATTGCTCGGAGCGGGACTCGAACCCGCACGGTATTGCTACCAGGGGATTTTAAGTCTCGCTCGTGTTCCTAACAGCGCATAACGCGCCCTAACAACTGCATAGAGAAGTTACCACATTTCGCCCTTCCGATCTACGCAATTGTTAGCAAAAGCTAGCGAAAGTTGCGTGGGGTTCTGACCCACATTTGACCCACAGATCGACCCTGAAAATAGAAAGTTTTAAGAAGAGGCTGTCTGGCTAGTCATCTTCTCCATCATCGCATTCTGGCTCCGATTGGTAGGAAACCACTTGGAGCATTTCCCATTTTAAATTGATGTCGGGACAATCGTTAATGCTCTTAATTGGCCAGGTAAACTCATTGGCCATGGGATAGATACCTAAGGGAATGAGGTAACAATAGATATCTTGCATGTTGGACGGTAATTTTACACTCATGGGAACAGGGAACAGCTCGGTGGGATGCCTAAACTGCAACTCTCCCTCCACATCATTATTGCCGTCGTTTCTTATTTGGACGACCAAGTAGGATTTTTGCCCCATCAATTCTCCAATGCTCAGCTGAGTAAAGTACTGAAAAGAATTTGGAAACAAAAGCGACACTTGATTCTCCGTTAAAATGAAAGACCTCATAAAAATATTACTAGCATAACTTTCATCTTCTCTCTTTATTTTCTTATAAGAAAAAGTCCTGATCTGGCAGCCTACATCGCAATTTATTTGAGAAGGATTGGGGATTTCGTAACCTTTGAAAATGATCTCATTGCCTGGAGGAGTTGTGGAAATACTAATCTCTGAACATTGAAGAGCATCCGCATCTTTGCAAATAATATTTATAACAGGAAGATTCCACTGCTCTTGGATTTTCCGCTCAAACCGGGCTAACAATTCAGGGCGCTTGAACAAAAATTCAATTTCATCTGCATCTAAAAGAATGGTGACTGTTTGATCCTCATCATTGCGCTGCATGCTATCCGCGTCCACATGAATGATCGATCCAGGAGCCACTTCAATCGGAATTTCAAAAGCGCAAAGAGGTAAAATCTCTACGATTAGAAATGATAAGGTAAGAAAAAAATTTCGATGGCATGACAACATTTATCCACTCCTTTATTTCAGTACTACGGGACGCTGAAACTCATCATAGAGAATTTCTCTAATCGAGCCGTTCGGCAGCGTGATTTTAGTTAATCCGCCAAAGGCGCTGTATTCATAAGAGCTTATCCCTCCCAAAGCATCTACAACCTGCACCAAATGATCTTTGTCATCATAATCAAAAACAGAGGTTAGGCCTAAAGGGTCAATTTTCGACAATACGTTCCCGTTGTCGTCATATGAATACACCGTTTCACCCAAAGGAGAAGAGATTTTTGTCACTCGATCTCGTTCATCATATGAATACCGTATGGTTTTGCCCGATTCAGAAACTTCAATCAGACGTGCACGATCATCGTAGGCTCTTTTCGAAATGAATCCGTTGGGACAGCAAACTTCTAAAGGAAGCCCCTTTTCATCCAGCTGAAAGCTTTTTCCGCCGCCGCCTGGGAAATCGACGGAAAGAAGACTTCCTGTTTGAGGGTCATACTGAAAAGAAGTCGCAAATCGCTCATCTCCTTTCTTAGTTACTTTCCCATTTTCTATACTCAAAAAATTAAGACGAAATGGTTTATACATCTTTATCAACCTTCCGTATGCGTCATATCGATATGCCGTAGTGATTCCAAGCCCATCGGTTTCTTCAAGAAGATTGCCTGATTCGTCAAATTCAAATTTCCTTTCCCCTCGATAGGCATCGCTTATTTTAATAGGTCGGCCTAAGACGTCATATTTGTAGGAAACCTCGAGCCCATTATTATCAACAGTCTTTTCAGGCCCGAAAGTCCCCGAATAACTCAGTTCTAACCCCCTTCCTAGTGAATCTACAATTCGTTGAGGCCGATATTTTTCGTCAAACTGTTCTTCCAAGAAAAAATTGTTGGGACCCTCTACTCGAGCCCTTCGCTCAGACAAACTGAACTCCTGCTTAAGCTGCATTCCCTGAATATTTTTCTCTTCCGCACGATTGTAAATATCGTAGCTTGCCTCAAAAATTTTACTCCCTTTTGCATCAAAAATAGCCGTGAGATGTAAATCTTTATCGTAGACATAACTCATGAGAGCGCCCGCCTTATCTCGAACTTCCCTAAGCTGACCTTCGGGACCATAGAAATAAGAGATAGTTTTACCTCCAGCTCCCACAGCGCGGATGATCTTGGACCCTTCATATTCAAGCTGAATGACCGGAGTCCCCTGAGAAGAAATGGAAACCAATCTCTCTGCCTCATACCCATAGTCAATTGACATTCCGCTTTTATCGCTGATCTTGACAAGTTTACCGTCGGAATCGAAGAAAAGATGCTCCTGTTTTTGGGAAAGGACAAAGATTCCATCTCCATTTTCAATCAAAAAACCAGCCTTGCTTTCGGCGCGATAAATCGGTTGTTTCCCAACATCAAGTCCTATGAGTTTATAAAGCGTCTCTTGGCTTTTAATCCCTACAAAAATCTCGGAGTACACTTGCAGCTCCGTTCCATCTTGAAAACGACGCCATCTTTTTTCAGAAGCGAAGCGCAATTTTGCAGGAAGAATTTCCCAACCTACCCCCAGTGCCGATCTTTGCTCATTGAAAGAGCTGTAGGTTCGAACAAGAGCCAAAGGCACACTGCCCGGAACGGAAAAGTTCATGTCGACAAAAGTTTTCTTTACGTTACCAACCTTAAGCGATCTGGCAAACGTTTGAGCAACAGCCGTATAGCCTCTGCCAAAATCCCAAGTTAACTCTTCCTCTCCCGATCTGCCTCGCAATACCTCATCTTTGATGTCATTAGCCTGCCATCCATCTGAAGTAGAAAAGTTGCTCTCATCCAGATGATAGGTTACACCCCCGCTAATCACCATTCGATATTCGGCATCTCCTATTTGAGGGGTGTAGATCGGCGTACTAACAGATTGAGGCGCATAACTTCTAAAAAATGAAAGGTCAAAGGGTATGTTTTGATCTTTGATCCATTTAACAACACCCGTAATTTTACCAAGTCTTTTTAAGTCTTGAAGGACAGGAAATTCATTTGCAAACGCATCATAATTTTGCGTGAAATGGGAAGCGAAAGTTTCCGCTGCATGATCGCGGTAATTACTTCCTTTAAATTGCGATTCAGTGAGGACCTGCATACGGACCTCGTCGAACACCATAGAAGTCCCATCCTCCGACTGCACAAGGCTAATCTTCTGAGGAACAAACCACATGCGCCATGTGAAGTAGGGAGGCAAGTGTTTCTCTCGGCCATAAAGTTCTAGAAGATCGCGGTAGCCGCCAACATGGGCTTTAAAATTCCTGCCTGTGCAATTATCCTTTCCCAAAACAAGATTTTTTAAAAGACAATCAGCCTCGAACATCACCTGCCCAAAACGAGTGTCTTTCGTCTCACCAAAATAAGAGACAACCATTCTATGCTGAGGTTTTTTCTTCTTTTTCGGAGGATTAGGATCTGGGTCCATAGAAATACCAGGATCTTGCGCCGCTTTTTCTCCCAATCCATACACAGAACGAACCGCCACGGCCAAATCATCAAGGTGCATTTGAGGCAACGGTAAATCTTTCGTCCCATAAAGGATCATTTGACCCGTTTTTTGATCAAAAACTGCCCCCGCAATATCGGAAATGTTCGTCATCATCTCAGCTGTTTTTGAGAGAGAAATCCCTCCGTAATTCGGCTGAAATAATAAGCTGTGGTCTTGATTTCCAATTTGGAATTGAAAATGGTCAAAATCATAAGACAAACCAAGTCCTTCTTTATCCGGCAAAAATCTTGGATCGATATGCTTGCTCTCTTCCAGCATCCAATTGCAAAATTTTCTGGGTGCTGAAATTCCGCTAGGAAATGGCTTGAAACTCGGATGAGGATACCCTACTGCATCCATCGATTTAACCGCATGATCGATACAATTATCGTATGGCGTCCAATGCTGATAATTTCCGACCTGTCTTGCAAGCAATTGCTGCTCTGGAGTAACCCATATCGTCAAGCTGACAGTTTCTTTGCATAGAGAAAATTCATGCTCGTTATTTTTTATTTTATGGCCAGGCCACGCGCCTTGAGTAAATTGATTGCCCTCCGCATCTATCCCGCCTATCCAACCATGACCTACATTAGATTTGCCACCGGGCGTTTGAGTCCCAGGATAATTCCCATAAAAAGTCAAAGGGACTTTAACAGCATACAATCCTGATGGGTCGATTAAATTGACAGGATTATTCCTGACATAAACATAAGGGTTAAGAGTTTGGGGATCGCCTAATACGCCTAAGACAGAATCAGGCGAAATAAATCTCCCAATTTCAGGATCATAGTAGCGATTCCGAAGATAGATAAGACCAGTCTCTTCATCATACTCCTCTCCCGCGTATGCATAGGGATTTCCAAAGCTGCTTGATTGATCCCTGAAGCCAAAAGAGGAATATGCATACCTCTCCAGCACCCTTTGATTTTTATCAACTAACAGCGAAACGCTTTTCCCAGGCTGGTCATAAAGGAAGAATTGCGTGCCGGAAACCCCAGAGCCCAGAATACGGGAACATCCATACACATACCGTTTTTTGGTCTTGCCCTTGCCGTCTTTTTCTAATAAAACTCTGCTAAGGGAAGCTGCCGGATCGTTGATAAAAGACGTTTTTTCCCCATTGACAATCTTCGAAACCCGCCTCCCTTGTCCATCGTAGCCAAAAGCGATCTTATCGTTTCCATTATCAAATGAAGTAAGACGCCCGGCTGAGTCATACCCAAGGCTGATGTTTTCCTTTTCGGAAGTTTTTTTGACCAAGCATCCCGAAGCATCATAATAAAAACGAGTCCCTCCTGCCCGTATTAATCGATTGCGACTATCATATTCATATTCAATGGTTCCATTCGGCGTAATCTTGGCCAAACGATTCCCAGCGCCATCGTAGGTGTACTGTTCAAATGAATGATCAGAGTAACGAACCTCAACAAGCCTTTTTAATTGGTCGTAAGAGTAGCCCGTGGTTTTAGTCTCTGAGAGCGTTCGTTCTTCAACTGACGTACAATTATTATTGCTGTCATAGGTAAATTCGTACTGCGTAATAAGCCCGCCGTCTGACTTCTTGTGCGACACTCCAGTAATTCTAGGAAAGGCATCATAACTGTACTCAACGACAATGCCGTTAGACAGCCACTCCTTTACAACGAGGTTTGTTTGATCGTTATATTCATATTCGGTACTGCCGGTCTGATCAAAAACCTTAGTTAGCCGGCCTCGATGATCATATTCGTACTTAACTTCTTCCCGATCAGGATAAGTAATTTTAACGACCCTATCTGCTAAATCGTATTCGTAGACAAGAGAAGTATCTCCTGGAAACTGCGCTTTCACCAAACGGTTTGAAGAATCATAAGAATAAGAAGTGGTTTCGGCACCTTTAACTACTTGAGTGAGATTGCTGTTGCAATCATAGGTATATTTGATGCTTTCGCCATTAGGATAGCGAGTTTCAACAAGCCTGTTGATCGGGTCATATGAATAAGCAGTCGATCCCATGGGAGAAATTGTGCATTTGGAAATATTGCCATTTGCATCATAAGATATGGATTTTTCTATATAATCCGCTGAGAGGCAAAAAATAGAAAAAAGGGAAAAGAAACAAACAGAAAATAAATTCATTTTTCAAACTATATGGTATATAAACTTTTCCATTCGCAAGTTATAAGAGGTGTATTTTCATGCAAGTGCTCATAAAATTGAGGTAATCGGGGCCCCGCTTCGGGGTGATTACCTCAGTTTTATGAGCACTTGCATTTTCATTATCAGGAACAGTTCCTCTATACATAGGAAGAACAGCATCACCAAAAAATTTCATGTAGCTCGGCATCATCATTATTTCAATCGATATGGGAATACCTCCCCCTGGAAACTTGCAATTTAAAGTACCAAAAGACCTGTAATTGCCAAAATTTTTACATCGAACCAAAAGGAATATTTCCTGGCCATAAAGTTCCTTGTTCGATTTTTGAGTAATTTCTGTATTGCTTTCACTAAATATTTTTGCGACTTGATCTTTCGTAACCAAGTACGCTTTTACTTCAATATTTTTCGCATATTTCTTATTCGAAAGATAAATACGAGAAACAAAATCTAAATTATTAGCCCTCACAGAACAGCAACCACAAATGCAAAACAATAACAGAATCGTTCTCCAAAATAACAACACAAAGTCCCTCTTCATTTCACATTGTATACAAGCTCTTCCACTCCCAATTAATTACAGAAGCATTATTATCATTTGGAATAAATCCATTTCCTATATACAGGACAGAATCGTGAAAGGAGTTCATTAAACCGGGCATCATTTCGATATCAAATGTTATTGGTACTCCACGATTTGGAATTGTACAATTTAAAAGACCGAAAGACATGGATTCCCCATGATTCTTCACACGAACAAGCAAAAATACTTCTTTGCCATAGAGTTCTTTGTTGATTTTTTGAGTAATTTCTCGATTTTCTTCACTAAATAATCTCGCAACTTGATCTCTTGTAACTAAATACGCTTTTACTTCAACATTTTTCGCATATTTTTTATTCGAAAGATAAGCTCGTGAAAGCAAATCCAAATCATCAGCTTTTGCAGAACAAAAGCAACAAGAACAGAACAGACACAAAAAACTTTTCCAGAACCGTGACATAAAGCCTCCATTTGTCAGACGCTCATAAGAGCGTGCTATTTTCAAAATGACCTAACAATCGCAAAGAAATTTCTTACGATCTAAGAGAGAGGATGATACCGAATCAATCTTTCTTGATGAAGACAATTGTAGCGCAAATGTTCGCAAAGGTTGTCAGAAATCCCACAGCATTCCAATTCAAGCTTGAGGGAAATGGATACAGAATACAAAAAGGCTTCAGAAACAGCCCTAAAATCGCTCAAAAGGAAGGAACCCGCCGCTCAACTCTCTTCATCTCGCAATTCTCGATCTTAGAACCTCCGGCAAGGTAACTTCACGCCATCCCCTTTATCAATAATTCATTCTGTCCAGAATTCCATTAATGGCCTCGATCACTTCTGTTATTTGATTAGGAAGCCGAGCTAAAGCTGCTGACGTCTTATGATAGCGCCCCCAGTATTGCTGCAACGCTTCGAGCCCTGAAGAGTCAAACTGCATCGGCAACCGAATAGGCGTTTTCCGGTGCCCGAATACCAAACGAATTGCTTTTGCAGTATCCTTCTCATTCAGCATTTTTCCAGAGCTGACAATAGTATAGAGATCGTGAAAATCCTTCATTCGGCTGTTCTCGGCCCCTCGTGAAGATTGCCGTCTCAAGCTTCTCTGCAAACACAAATTCTATCGGATAGCAATTCAATGTTAGCGATGACTCAAACAGCGGCCCCTTGGAATTTGAGAGAAGCAAAAGCTCCTTCTCTTGAGTCTGGACTAGATCGCCGAAACCTAAAATGAATTGACCGAGATTTCCCATTCTTAGTATCACGAAAAGTCAGTCTTGCTCTAGTAAAATCGATATCTTTCCATTTAAGAGCAAGAAGCTCTCCTTTCCTAGCCCCCGTTGCAATTGCTAAAAAAACCACAGGATAAATGTAAGGGCTTTTTATTTTTAAACACTCGTTTAGCAATACCTCAATCTCATGCTTTTCAAGAAATCGTTCTCTTGCTTTGTTCTCTTTAGGACGCCTTACTTTCAGGACAGGGTTTTCATTAACCCATCCCCAATCCTTCATAGCAACTGTGTAAGCATGGCTTAGAGCTGCGAGATAGCGGTTCGTGGTAGAAGAGGTCCGTTTGGTGCCTTTTGGAAGTTTTTCCGAAAGAAGCTTATCTCTAAGCTCGGAAATCATAGAATTGGTAACGTAGACCAAAAAATAGTCGCCTAGCTGCTGTTTCCACCAAAGAAGCTGCATGCGCTGCTTCTTATAGCTTTTAGGTTTTTTAGGCAGCTCTAAATCAATGTACTTATCTATGAACGCAGCAAAAGTCTGCTCTTCATTTTCTTTTCGAGGAAAATGGCGTTTATCGCAAACTTCCCCTTCCATTTTCCGGCCTCAAGCTTGTGCTTTGGATTTGCAGGGAAACGTTTCTGATTTGTCGGGCATCCCTTTCCGTCTAATGCGGACACAATAGGTTTTCGACCCATCAGGATGCTTTCTTGTCTCTATGTATGCCATGTGTAAAACCCCTAACTTTGGCCCGCACTGACCCACATTTGGCCCAGAGCAGTTTGCTTTAGTTGTTAGGAGGTTATGCAACATCACATAACTCATTCATTATAAGGATGCTCGGAGTGGGACTCGAACCCACACGGGATTGCTCCCAAGGGATTTTAAGTCCCTAGTGTCTACCATTTCACCATCCAAGCAAGAGAAGACAGTATATGCAAAATCTCCCGAAAGACGCAAGCCCGCTGAACGCGGGCTCGCTAGATCGTCACTCTTCGTTCTCGTCTTCCAACTCTTCGTCCGCAGGAGTCGGATATTCGAAAACCGTCTCCTCAATCGTAATCTCCTCTTCCGGCTCCGTCGGCTTATACCGACTTAGGGTCTCTTTGATGAGGGTCGAAGGCGGCGGAAAAAGTTTAGAAATAAAGGAAGGAGCCTTTTCCCCAGCTTCCCCTTCTCGTCTGACTCCATCGGCAGGCCCGCCGTTTTGATGTACCTCCGGGGGCTGAGTCGTTTCCTCTCTCATCTCTTCCCGAGACTCGCGCGATGGCTCCCCCCTCATCTCCGGTTCGCCACCCCGATCACGGTCACGCCCACGCCGACCTCGCCGCCTCTTGTTATCCCGCTTCCGATCCATCTGACGCGGATCTTGCGGGGGACGCTCGGGAGGAGGACGCGATTCCGCCAACGCTGCATCTTGCAAAGGCTCTTCTCGAGGACGAGGCGGCGTTTCCCGACCACCGCTAATCTTGATCGCTCGATCGCTCGAAACGTTCTTCAGCACCATTCGAGCCTCTTTCAGCTCCAATATCTCATAGTCGCTCACAGGCACAAGAAATGACTTGGGCCTCTCTTGCGATCGAAAAAAGAAAGAGTGCCCAAAAGACACCACTTCCACTGCATCGACATAATAGTCTTCCTGGCTCACACACTTACTGCTCCGGACAGCTAACTTGCATCCTTCGCGCGGCGTAATCACCGTTTCAACAATAGGTTCACGTGTAAAATTCACTAAATATTCCGTACTTTAAAGGTTCATCAAATCGGAGCCCAATATCATTCTTTAGATCCCATGTACTCCAAAAGGTCGACAACGCGGCAAGAATAGCCCATTTCATTGTCATACCATGCTATTAATTTGTAAAAACGGCGGCTCAATGCAATTCCCGCTTTCTTATCGTAAATGCAAGAATAAGGACTGCCAATAAAATCAGATGAAACTAACTCTTCGTCTGTCACAGCAAGAATCCCTTTGAGAGAGGTGCTCGCCGCACGATCCATCGCGTCGCTGATCTCTTCATAAGTCGTATCTTTCGATAGACGAACAGTCAAATCGACCACAGATACGTCCAGTGTCGGAACCCGAAAAGCCATACCCGTTAGCTTCCCCTTCAGCTCCGGTAAACAGAGAACAACCGCCTTCGCAGCCCCAGTCGACGCCGGTATAATATTCGAGCCAGCGGCTCGCCCTCCGCGCCAATCCTTGTGAGAGGCCCCATCCACTGTCGGCTGGCTGGCCGTAAGCGAATGAACCGTCGTCATCAACCCTTCTTCAACCCCAAAATCATCGAGAAGAACTTTGCAAAGCGGCGCTAAACAATTCGTCGTACACGATGCATTGCAAATCACATCATCTTTTTGGGGATCATAACGGGTATGGTTCACCCCCATTACGTAGGTCGGCATCTCGTCTTTCCCAGGCGCAGTGATCAAAACGCGCTTAGCCCCCGCCTGAAGATGCCTCTTCGCATCGTCTAAATGCGTAAATCTCCCCGTCGACTCAACTACATAATCTACTTCGTATTCCCTCCAAGCCAGCCGACTAGGATCCCGCTCCGCCGAAACAAAAATCTCCTTCCCATCAATGATCAGATGGTTCGAATCCGACGTTACACTCTTCGGATAGGTTCCATACACAGTGTCATGCTTGAAAAGATAGGCCAAATTGTCAGAGGGAGTGAGATCGTTGACAGCTACCACTTCCAGATGGGGACTCTGCAAAGCAAGCCGCAATACCAACCGCCCTATCCGCCCACAACCATTGATCGCTATCCGTTTGACCATAGATCACTTCCTCACTTCGAGAAGGCTCAGCATAAAGGATTTTTCGAAAAAAGTAAAGGCGGAAGCACTGCCAGCCGAGGGAAACTCAATAACCCTCGGCGACAAACAATTCAAAAGATCGTTATTTGAGATATTCAATATAGCACGTTGGAGCGCTGTCGCCAATCCGGTCTCCCTTGCGGATGATCCGAGTATATCCACCTTCTCGACCTGAATACCGACCCGCTAACTCATATAATTTTTCAATCACCAAACGGTCGCGGCTAAAGGCCCCTTTGTCGCCCCCCTTAGCGTCTCTTGCTTCCTTCGTAGAAAGGGGATTGTAGGCCACCTTGAGGGTCGCAATCGCTTGCCTCTTCGACGCAAGCGTGTTCTTCTTCGCCAGCGTAATCATCTTCTCCGCATGGCGACGAAGCTCTTTCGCCTTGACAACCGTCGTCACAATCCGCTCATTTTCAATGAGAGATTTCATCATATTGGAGAGCATCGCCCTCCTATGGGAACCTGTTCGCCCGACCTTAAAGGTGTTTTTTCTGTGTCTCATACAACAGTTTCTCCCGCCTTGTCCGCTAAATATTTTTGTATCACTTCTTTAATATTGTCGGTATTGATGTCATATTTTTCGAGATTCATCCCCAAAGAGAGCCCCAACTCGTCCAACTTCTGCTTAATCTCAGTCAACGATTTCTTGCCAAAATTTCTAAAGCGAAGCATCGCAGATTCAGGCATCACAACCAATTCCCCAATCGTATCGATATTTGCATTCATTAAACAATTGGTAGAACGGACCGAGAGCTCAATTTCATCAATTTTTAACGAAAGTTTAGAGAGAATTTCATCCAAATCCCGATTCGTTTTCATCTCACCTTTGTCGCATACGATAGAATGGGTCTTCAGGGTGTCAAACACCTCAAAGTGCATAATCCCAATCTGAGCGGCAAATGTAAGCGCTTCGACAGGTGTGACCCGCCCATCGGTGGTCACTTCCAAAATCAGCCGGTCAAAGTCTGTATCTTGACCTACCCGGGTATTCTCAACATAGTAATTCACAAGGCGGACAGGCGAAAAAGCCGAGTCGATGACAATCTCATCGACCTGCCGCTCGAAATCCGTATGTCTTTCAGAGGGAACATAACCGCGACCAGAAGAAATTTTTAAGTCCACTCGCCTGTTCATCGGCTTGGTCACCGTAAAAACCATGTGTTCTGGATTGATAATGTCAAAATCAGACTGGCTCAATAAGTCGCTCAGAGTGACTTTATACGAGCCGCCCGCCTTCTCAATCATCTCATCCGTCACCTCGAGCATCTTCGTCACAGTATGGATATCGCGCGGATGGGAATTCTCTCCCACAGTCAGCAGACGAAGCACAGCCCCCTTCAAATTCAAGACAATATGCGTCATGTCTTCGATCACACCCTCGATCGCCATATATTCATGCGGAACCCCCGCGATTCTCACAGAAAGAATGGCCGGCGCCTCGAGCGAGGCTAACATGATCCTTCTCAGCGCATTGCCAACAGTATGGCCAAATCCACGTTCAAAGGGCTCCACTATGAAACGAGCAAATGTCGAAGTTTGACTGGCCTCATCGATCTTTATTTTTTCTGGCATTTCAAATTTGCCATACTTTACAGGCATGTTAGTTTCTCCTCTTATACACGTCTACGTTTGCGGGCTCTGCACCCATTGTGGCGAACAGGCGTCTTGTCTCGAATAATACTCACAGAAAGCCCGGCGCTCATCAAGCCCCGAACAGCCGACTCGCGGCCTGCGCCAGGTCCTTTCAAATTCACTTCGCACTCCCTCATCCCCAGGGCCATCGCGTCCTTGGCTGCATTCTGCGCCGCCACTGTCGCCGCAAATGCCGATGATTTTCTCGATCCGGAAAAATTCGATTTCCCAGCCGATGACCAGGAGATCACGTTTCCCGCCAAGTCGGTGATCGCTACAGTCGTATTGTTAAAGGTCGCTTTGACGTGCGCTATACCTGACGGAACCGTACGGGCCGTCTTCTTTTTAACTCGGACTCCCACCTTCTTTGGTGGCGCTTTCTGTTCTTGCTTAGCCAAGGTTTTCTCCTAATTAGATTTTCTTATTGGCAACGGTTTTCCGCTTGCCTTTACGGGTACGGGCGTTCGTACGGGTTCTTTGTCCACGTACCGGCAGTCCAAGTCTATGGCGGATTCCACGATAACAATGGATCCCAATCAGACGCTTAATGTTGTTCTGGACTTGACGCCGCAGATCCCCTTCAACAATATACTCCGATTGGAGAATCGCATTGAGGCGAGCGATATGGTCTTCATTCAGCTCTCGCGCACGCATATCCTTGTTAAGTCCCAGTTTTTCAATAATCTGATTCGACAGCTTGCGGCCTACTCCGTAGATGTAGGTCAAACTCACTTCCAAGCGCTTATTGTCTGGAATATCTATTCCGATGACTCTAGGCATATCCTAATTCCTTCCGTCTAAAATAACATGGTTACTTGTTAAAACACAATGGGTTATCGGCCCCTGAGCCGCCCCTTGGTCATAAAACCTTCATATCTCTTCATAAGTAGGTGAGATTCAATCTGCTTCGTGGTATCTAAAATAACTCCTACTAAAATAAGGAGAGAGGTCCCGCCAAAAAACTGGCTAATATTCGCATCTACACCCATAAAACGGCCCACAATCGTCGGCAAAATGGCAATAATGGCCAGGAACACAGCCCCAGCCAAGGTAATTCGACTCATAGTCGATTCTAAAAAATCTTGCGTGGGACGACCCTGCCGAATGCCAGGTATAAAAGCTCCGTTTTTTTTCATGTCGGAGGCGATCTGTTCAGGCTTGAATTGGGTCGCCGTCCAAAAATAGGTAAAAAACAAGATCAGCAGCACATAAAAACTCATATAAACCCAGGTGCCCGGCAATAGATAATTCGAGAGCTGGCCTAACCAGGTCCCTTTCCCCAAAAACTGGCCGATTGTCGCCGGAAACATCAGGAGAGACGAGGCAAAAATCACTGGAATCACGCCGGCATAGTTGACTTTGAGCGGAATATGTGAATTCCCCCCTTGAACCTCGTGCCGCCCTACGATGCGGCGGGCGTACTGAAGAGGAATCCGCCTTTGGCCTTGAATGACCAAAATCGTCCCAATCGTGATGAACACAAAGAGGAAACATAAAACGATCAGCATGGGAAAGGTGAGCTGACCCGCCTCTTGCGATGTTAAATTCAATTGACTCAGGATTGAGCCGATCGTGCTGGGGAACGAGGCCAAGATGCCGACCGCGATGATTAAACTAATTCCATTGCCGACCCCTTTCTCACTGATCTGTTCGCCGATCCACATCAAAAAGAGAGTGCCCGCCGTCATCGTGACCATCACTGTGAGATAAAAAAGCCACGGAAGTCCAAATAACTGCACATCGAGCATCTCTGAGACGATGATCCCAGGGCTTGAGAGGTTGACTCTCACCACGTATTTAGTGAATAACAAGGCTTGGAAAAGCGCTATCCCCAAGGTAGCCAGGCGGGTCCATTTAGAAAGTTTCCGCCGCCCCTGGTCAGGACTTTCTTTAATTTCCCTTTGCAAACCGAGGGAAAATCGCAATCATGACCTGCATAATAATCGTAGCCTGAATATAAGGCATCACCCCAAGGGCTAGAATCGTCATTTTGGCAAAAGCGCCGCCGGAAAAAATATCGACAAGTTGGAAGAGGTTTTGCCCTCCTCCAGTCGCAAATTTAAACAGGCTAATCGCGACATCAGCGTTGACGCCTGGTACGGGAATATAAGTCCCTATCCGGCAAACACCCAAGAGGATCAAGGTATAAAAAATCTTGACTCTCAGTTCGGGGATGCCAAAGATACGCTGTATCGCTTGAATCATGCTTTAAACCTTTGTAAAAGAAATACCCTTGTCTTTTAACTTCTGCTCGGCTGCAGCAGAGATGTGATGCGCTTCAATACTCACTTTTTTAGTCAGTTCGCCATCTAGAATTTTGATCCCGCCAGGAACGCGGCGCGGAATCAACCCCTTGGCTCGCAAGGTCTCAGCGTTCACAGTCTCCCCAGCACTGAAATGCTCTTCCACAGCATCTAAAGAAATCGCAGCCGACGGTTTGACAAACCTGCCGCGGGTAAACCCACGGATCGGCAATTTTCTATAGAGAGGCACTTGTCCCCCTTCATAGCCATAGCGCTTGCTATAACCTTGGCGATGACTGTCCCCTTTTCCCCCTCTCCCTGCATGTCCGCCCCTTTTAGAGCCGACGCCTCTTCCGATACGCCGCGATTTTTTCGCTGGACGCGATGTATTGACTAAGTTCGATAGATTATGCATGAGTTCGAACTCCTTTCCGTGCAGATAAAGTTGTTTCACGGTTTTTCAGCATCCGTAGACCCTTAAAGGTCGCTTTCACTTGGTTCAGCGGGTTGGTGGAACCGAGATTTTTTGCCACTACATCTTTCACTCCGCCCAGCTCGAGTACAGAACGGACTTTCGATCCAGCAATCACCCCAGTTCCAGGAGAAGCAGGTTTCAAAAGAATAATCGCGCCATCCCACTCCACATAAACTTCGTGGGGAATCGTCGCCCCTTCCATCTCAATTGTATAGATATTCTTTCGGGCCGACTCAGACCCTTTCCGAATCGCATCTGATACTTCGTTGGCTTTTGCAAATCCATAGCCAACATGGCCTTGCCCATCCCCAACGAGGATGAGAGCGGAAAAACTGAATTTCCGGCCCCCTTTGACTACTTTAGAGCAGCGGTTAATATAGAGAACCTTCTCTTCAAATTCGGTCCCGAAGTCTTCCTGCCGTCTTCTCTCATGTTTCTTTGCCATATCGATCCATTTCCTATATTAAAACTGCAATCCGGCTTCGCGAGCGCCATTGGCAAGCTCAGCGACGATCCCGTGGAATTTATAGCGTCCTCGATCAAAAATAACCGAGTGGATGTTTCTCTGCTTCGCGAGATCAGCTATTTGTTTTCCAATTTCTCTCGCAGTCTCTTTCGTTTTGCGCTTTTCGCTGCATGCCTTAGATAAAGTTCCAAAACCTGCCAAAGTAACGCCCGCGTCATCATCGATGAGCTGCGCATAGATGTGGCAATTGGTTTTAGATACTGATAGTCTAGGCCTTTCTCCATTCCCGTGCAACTTTTTACGCACCCGCATCACACGAGACTTGCGCGCCCGATTTCTGTTTTTTTTGGATTTATCCATTATGCTTTACCTTTAGCTGCCTTGCCCTCTTTCTTCCGGACATATTCATTTTCATATCGAATCCCTTTGCCTTTATAGGGTTCGGGAGGTTTCATCCCCCGCACCTGGGCAGCAAACTGACCCACCTCTTTTTTATCGACGCCCTTGATGCTGATGGAGGTCCCCTTGTCTACCGTAATTTGGAGAGACTTTGGGATTTCCACCCAAGTGGGATGGGAAAAACCGAGTTGAAGGTCGAGCTTGTTCCCCTGAACATTCGCACGGTACCCGACCCCGATCAGGGTCAATTTGACTTCATAGCCCTCGGCAACGCCGACCACATTGTTTTTCAACAATGAACGGTAGAGCCCATAGAACGCCTTCTGCGGCAAGCGCGCTTCATCGCACTCTAAAAGGACGATCTGGCCCTCGATTTTCACACTGAGGCCAGCCGGAAGCTGCATCTCCAAATGCCCCTTGGGGCCTTTAATCGAGAGGGCTCCGTCCTTCCCCGCTTTGAGTTCAACGCCTTTAGGGAGAGCGATAGGTATTTTTCCAAGTCTTGACATGGTTTCTTCCTTTAACCTTTTACCAAACTGTGCAAAGCAACTCGCCGCCCACTTTCAGATTCCGAGCTGTTTCTCCATCTACAACCCCTTTTGGCGTAGACAGAATCGCGATTCCCATCCCATTGAATACTTTGGGAATGTCCTCATAACCAATGTAGCGCCGCAAGCCGCTTTTTGAAATGCGCGTCAAACCATTGATGACCGATTCACGCTCCTTCGTATAACGGAGGAAAACGCGGAGCTTATGCTTCTCTTCATTGACCAAGAAGTTCTCAATAAATCCTTGCCCCTTGAGGATATCCAAAATTTTGACCTTGAGTTTGCTGTGGCTCAAATCGACGTATCGATGCTGAGCTCCTTTCGCATTGCGTATCTTGGTCAACAATTCTGCAATGGGATCATTAAATGCCATATTTCTCTCTCTTACTTAAATGGAAAGCCCAAAAGGGTCAGTAATTCAATACAATCATCATCATTGTGTGCAGTCGTGACGAATGTGACATTCATCCCCTGCGTTCTTTTCACTTTATCGAGGTTGATTTCAGGGAAAATCTGCTGATCGTCAATCCCGAAACTATAATTTCCCCTTCCGTCGCACTTCTTACTAAAACCGCGAAAGTCCCGTATCCGGGGGGCGACTATATTACAGAACCGGTCAAAAAAATCGTACATCCTTTTTCCTCGCAGCGTCACCATCAGCCCAACAGGCTGATCTTCGCGCAGCTTGAAATTAGAAATCGCCTTCTTCGTCTTAGTCACAATGGGTTTTTGGCCCGAGAGGAGCATGAGTTCCTCGCTGTGTTCCGACAAGGCGTTTTTATCTTTCAACGCATCGCCCAACCCCATACTAATGACGATTTTTTTCAGAACGGGCATCTCCATGAGAGACCGGTCTGGATGGCGCGAGCTATGCTCAGCCGCCAACTCTTCTTTAAACTTTTTATATAATCTAGACATGTTTCACCTTCTTGATCGAACGATGAACAGTCCCTCGGCCACCCGTTTTGTGGACGAGATCCCGCGCTCCGGTTTCTTTCTCATGTTTGAGCATGACTTTCAGCCTTCTTCCCTCTTTATCGCAAAGGGCGACATTGGAAACATGGATGGGCGCCTCCATCTCGACAATCCGTCCACCCGTCTGCTGAGTCCTCTTCAAATGCTTTTTTCTCACATTGACGCCCTGGATGAGGACACGATCTTCGCTCCGGGAGAGAACTTCCCCGGTTTTTCCTCTATCATTTCCTGCGATCACCAAAACGCGCTCGCCTTTCCGAATCCATTTGCTCATATTAAATTACCTCTGGTGCTAAGGAACTGATTTTGACAAATCCGCCATCGCGCACTTCGCGGGCCACAGGTCCAAAAATACGGGTTCCGCGAGGATTGTTCTTATCATCTATGATCACACAGCTGTTGTCATAAAAACGGAGAAGCGAACCGTCGTCCCGCCGAATATAACTTTTTGTCCGGACAATGACAGCTTTGACGACTTCCCCTTTTTTTACAGTCCCTTTAGGATCCGCTTCTTTCACCGCACATACGATGATATCGCCGACTCCAGCGTACCGTCTGCGCGTTCCGCCGAGCACTTTAAAACATCGAACCCGTTTTGCGCCGGTATTGTCTGCAACTTCTAAATCGGTTTCTTGTTGAATCATACTACCTCAACTACGCGCCATCTCTTCAGTTTTGAAAGAGGCCGGGTTTCCATAATACGGACCTTTTGCCCAACTTGCAAAGCATCGGTGTCATCATGGGCATAATATTTCTTAGCGCGCTCGATGACTTTCCCGTATTTTTCATGTCTCATTTTACGAGTGACTTGCACTGTGACGGTCTTATCCATCTTATTGGAGATGACAATCCCAATGTTCTCTTTTCGTCTGCCTCTGTCAGCGCTCATAGTGCCTCATTCTGATGGTGTTTTTGGGATATGATCGTGAGAATACGCGCCTTCTCTTTCCGTTTTGCTTTAATCAGATGGGGTTTTTCCAACCTCCTCTGGGTCGCGAGTTCATTGCGCAATCCAAAAATTTCCCGATCTAGATCATGGGCATGGATTTTCAATTCCTGCACCGACTGATCTCTCCACTCTTTCTTTTTCGTTTTAGCCATTACACCCTCTCCAATCTATCGACAAATTTGGTCCGGATCGGCAATTTCGCGGCAGCCAAGCGGAGCGCCTCTTGCGCCTCTTCGCGTGAAACTCCCCCAACTTCGATTAAAATTCGACCTGGACGAACAACAGCCACATAATGGTCTGGCGCCCCTTTTCCCTTACCCATCCGCGTCTCGGCCGGTTTTTTTGAAACTGGCTTATCAGGAAACACGCGGATCCAAACCTGTCCTTTTCGGCTGAAGGCACGCGAAATCGTGACGCGGCAAGCTTCGATTTGCTGAGCAGTGACCCAGCCCCGATCCAAAGATTGCATTCCGAATTCGCCAAAGTCGACAAATGCTCCGCCTTTTGAAAGGCCGGTCATCTTCCCCTTCATCTGTTTTCTAAACTTGGTGCGCTTAGGGCTGAGTGCCATAAATTATGCCCCCATCGTATGCTGCTGCTTCGGAGCAGCTATGATTTCATCACCCTTATTGATCCAGACTTTAACGCCAATAGATCCATAAGTCGTTTCGGCTCTCCCTTGCGCATAATCGATGTCGGCGCGGAGCGTGTGTAACGGGACTCTCCCCTCTTTATACCACTCGACCCTAGCGATTTCGGCGCCGCCGATTCGGCCGGAAACCTGGACTTTCACTCCAGCAGCTCCAGCATCCATCGACGTCTGCATCGCCTTCTTCAGGATCCGGCGGAAAGGAATTCTCCTCTCGAGTTGTTTCGCGATCCCGTCTGCAACCAATTTGGCGTCGAGATCGGGCCTTTTAATTTCCTCTACTTCAATCCAAACTTCTTTGCCGGTCAATTGGCGGAGTTCCTGTTTCAGGACGTCGATTTCCGCCCCTTTTTTGCCGATGACCAACCCGGGTCTGGAAGTGAAAATAGTCACTTCGATTTTTCCACTCATCCGCTTGATTTGGAACTTGGAAGCTCCCTGGCAAGCAGGTTTAAGGGCGAGCAGATCGCGGATTTTTTTATCTTCGCCGATCTGATTGCCGAATTCTTGCTTGTTTGCAAACCAATTCGAAGTCCAACGCTTCCTTCTGACGAGTCGGAATCCAATTGGCGATACTTTTTGTCCCATTAGCTACCTCCAGTCTCGGTTGAAAGAACGATGGTAAAATGACTCGTCCTTTTATTCACAGGAACAGACGACCCTCGGCTGCGCGGTTTAGCCCTTCTTAAAATGGGGCCTGCATCAACCCGCACTTCATGCACTTTTAGATGTTCCCGACGGGCGTCCATTTGGGTCACTGCATTGGCCACTGCGCTGTCCAGTGTCTTCTTAATTAACCGGCCGCCTCTCAACTTCGATAAAAGAAGCTGCAAGCCAGCCTGTTCGACGTCCAATCCCCGAATCAAATCGGCTGCATAGCGCGCTTTACGCGGTGAAATACGGACATATTTAGTAACGGCTCTAGCGTACTGCATAAATTATCCCCCTCCTGCTGCCGGCGCAGCTGCCGCTGCCGACTTTTTGGGGTGGCCTTTAAAGGTCCGAGTGGGAGAAAATTCCCCTAATCGATGCCCAACCATGTTCTCTGAAACATAGACTGCGATAAATTTCTTCCCATTATGGACGTCAAACGTGTGGCCGACCATATCTGGCACGATCATCGAACGCCTCGACCATGTTTTAATAACTTTTTTCGCACCCTCTTTGTTGTTCTTATCGACCTTAGCCATTAAGTGGTGGTCGACAAAGGGGCCTTTTTTCAGCGATCTTCCCATGCAATTACCTTCGCTCTTTTACAATCCATTTTCTGGTTTTTCTCTTGGCTCGCGTTCGGAACCCCTTAGTAAACTGAGCCCAAGGAGATTGAGGATGGTTCCCTTTCGAGCGCCCTTCACCACCGCCATGAGGGTGATCGACAGGGTTCATTGCAACGCCGCGCACTGTAGGACGAATCCCCAGCCAGCGAGAACGCCCCGCTTTTCCGATCACACGCAAGTTGTGCTCTGCATTAGAGACGGCGCCGAAGGTGGCCCTGCAATTTTCATTGATCATCCGTACTTCACCGGAAGGCATCCGAATCGTTGCATAGCCGTTGCCGCGGGCTAAAAGCTGTGCGGAGAGTCCGGCTGAACGGACAGCCTGCGCCCCTTTGCCGGGCCTAAGCTCGATATTGTGGATCACCGAACCGAGCGGCATGAATTTCAACCTCATGCAGCACCCTACTTGAAAAGGGGGCTCATCGCTCGTCATAACGGTCGCACCCACTTTAATGCCCTGCGGAGCGAGGATATAGCGCTTCTCGCCATCTTTATAGTAAAGGAGAGCAATCAAGGCGGACCTGTTCGGATCGTAATCCACGGAGGCGACAGTCGCAGGGATATTTTCTTTATCCCGTTTAAAATCGATCAATCTGAACATCCGCTTATGGGCGCCGCCCTTGTGCCGACACGTAATATGCCCGCTGTGGTTCCGTCCATTGGTGCGGCGCTTCGCTATCAAGAGCGATTTGGGCGCCGGTTTCTCGCCAGGCGAGAGCTCCAAGTAGACGGGAAGGACTAATTTTCTCTGTCCAGGAGTTGTAGGTTTAAAAATTTTTGGCATATCTACACCTGCGCCTCATCTATCGTATCGCCGGGACGAAGCGTCACAACGGCTTTTTTATACCCAGCCGTTTTTCCAGAAAACCCTCTCACTCGGCGCTGTTTGGGGCCTACGCTGATAGTGTTTACCTTCACGACTCTAATTTTTTTCTCTTTGTAAATCTCTTCCACTGCATCGGCAATTTCCGTTTTATTTGCCTTCGGATCGACATTAAAAACGAGTTTTGGGCTTTGGCAGCGAGAGAGAGACCGGTTGCTTTTAGCGTTCACTAAATTTTCGAGGACACGCCCCTTTTCGGTAACGCGCCGGCTCTTAATCACTTGATATGGATTCATGGTGCACCTAAAATCGAAAGGAATTCATCTAGCGCGGAATCGAGAACGACGAGCGTCTGACAGCGAGCGAGTTCATAACCGTTGACTTGCCCTAGCCACGCGTACTCTTTCTTGGGGATGTTGCGCAGACTCTTAATCAAGTTGACATGGGGATTGCCCATCATCTCTTTGCTACTGTCGCACAAGACCAAAACACGCTTCTCGGCATTTGGAATCTGGCTAAAAAATTGGGCCATCGTCTTCGTCTTAGGGCCGCTCATCTCTCCTTTCTGGAGAACATGAACGAATCCGCCCTTAATTTTTTCTGCGATCAACGTCCGGACTGCGGCTCTCCGCTCCTTCCTGTTGATCCGCACATGGATATCGAATTTCGGCCTCGGACCGAAAACAATCCCCCCGCCTTTATACTGCGGAGCTGCCAGGTCCCCTTGACGGGAGCGTCCCTGCCCTTTTTGCGGGTGAGGCTTTCTGCCGGTACGGTTAATCTCTTTCCGGATTTTCGTATTCGCCGACCATTGGCGGGCGTTGTTGCGCAATGCGACGATGTAGTCTTTGATCGATTGGGGATGGGCCGCCCCTTCGAGGAGCTCATCATCAACCTGGACAATCCCAATCTCTTTGCCCTGCAAGTCGTATTTTTTCAGTGTAGCCATGAGCCTTACCCTTTCTTCTTCGCTTTTCTGATGTAGACGATCCCGCTGGGCGCTCCTGGAACCGCCCCCTCGACGAGAAGAAGATTCCCTTTCACCGCAACAACCCTGAGATTCTGCACGGTTTTCCGATCTCCTCCCATCCTGGAAGCCCTTTTCCCACCTGGAAAGCAGCGACCCGGAGTAGACCTCATTCCGGTGGACCCCATATGGCGGTGGAATCCGGAACCGTGGGCTCCTGGACCGCCAGCCATATTGAAGAGCTTCATCACCCCTTGGAAACCCTTCCCTTTGGACTCCCCTTCGACATCGACGAACTTCACATCGGCAAACAAGCTCGCATCGAGCTTCTGGCCGATCTGATATTGATCCACCTCATCCAGGCGCGACTCGTGAACGACTCGGCAAGGTTCGACTCCAGCTTTTGCAAAATGGCCTCGAATCGGCTTATTTGCACGGGCGGCTTGTGATTTAGTCATAGGAACGCCAGCCAATTGAATTCCATTATAGCCGTGCGTCTCCTTGCGCTTAATGTCTAATACCGTATTCGGTTCAGCAAGTATGACAGTGCAGACGATGAGCTTACCCTCTTTGTCGAACACTTGCGCCATCCCTTTTTTCTGGCCAATCAATGTCAGCGGCATAGGTTTTCCTTATATTTTTTAACATGCTGGCGCGAAGGAAAGAGGTCTAACGCCCCTCTTTTGATCTACCGCGCTTAACCCTATGGCCCGGAAATCCCGAGGTAGGGTGGCATGCGTGAACTAGTTTCGACCGATGAGAACGATCTCATTAAATATCGGTATGAGAGCATAGCTAATGTACCGAATTATCCTCAACAGTTTTCTTTGGCACCTCGATTTTGTCTCCGTTCCGCAAGATTTTTCTCCTCCGAAAAAAAGTTTTATCGGCCTCTTTTGTCAAGGCGACTTTTGATTTGAGATCGGAGATGCGGCTTTTTGGCGGCAAGCGCAAAAGGACCGGCTCTTCGACAGCCCCTGTGACAGTGACGGCAATCTCCTGAAGCTCTTCTACGCATAAACGGAGCGGGGCGTCGATGATTTCGTTCAAGGGAAGGGCCTTCAGGTTGGCGTCCGGCAAGGGGCGGGCTTTGCGGAGCGCTTGGCCAACGGTGGTTCCAGCTTCGACAAGATATTCTCCCGGCTTTTTGACAGCCCCTTCAATGGCAACTAAAATTTCTTCTCTCTCAAATGAGGCTGCAGCGAGAGCGGAAGCGGCTTTGCGTCCGTTGATTTTCGCGATGAGGAGGAAGCTGGCGATGAAGAGGAGAAGCGTAGCGGCTAAAAGCCACTCTGCAGAACCCAACGAATTTTTCATAGGAGTTTAGGAGGAGGGGCGCCCCCCTCCTTGTGTTTCTTGCTAATAAACTTTTGACTCTCGCGGTTTGAAGAACTCGACGATCTCGTAGGGTCTCGTCGCTTTAAAGAAGTAGGCCCACATCGAGGCGATCGTGGAGAGCAACGAGACGCCCAGGAGAGCTGCAGCGGGAAGGATAGGGCCGCCGAAGGCGAGAACTAAAAGTCCCAAAGCGGCTCCTGCCACAGAGGCGATCGCCTTGATCATCCGGATGAAAGCCTCCTTGCCTGTATCTGCCATGCGGCGGAAAAGGGCGGCGTTTTGCACTTTATCGATATGCGCCAAGTGGTCGGCTGCCAATCCGTAATCTTCAGCGGCCATGGAGAGGTCGGTGAAGTTCGCTACAGCATCAGGGATGTCGGCAGCTGTTTTAAGGGCCGAATTGGCAAAAAGAAGAGAGAGGGCGTAACCCCAGGAGGCCATGCAATCGGCCACGCTGTTGATTTTTTGGAGAATCGCTCTGCTGGCGCTTGCGACTGGGCCTGTCGAATTCACGTTCCAATCTGAGAGCGCCTGCCATGCGTCTTGAGTGACTAATGGGAGCCTTGGGATCACCAAAAAAGCCCAAGCAGCGTTCAACTTCTTGCTGACGCCGGCAAAAAAGAGCGACATCGCGTCTCCCATCTCTTCGAGAATGAGAGAGACAGCCTTGCACACCCGATCCAAAAGCTGGAGAATACGGAACGTTCCATTCGCCTCTTTTGTATATGCGATCAGATGGCCCACCCATGTTTTAGGTTTACCTTCTTTAGTGTGTAAAGCGGGATTTGGAAATGCTCCAAATGACGTGTTGAGTATTGTCGTAGGCGCTGCTGCCGACATGATTGACCTCCGTGTTTTTAAGGCAAGGATCATATGGTAGCGATAAATTTAGTGTAAAGGATATTTATACTGCGGCCACGTAAAAGTTCAGCCCACAGCCGGGAGTCTCTCCTGGCTGTGGGCTGAACTTTTACTATTGATCAGCGCTGATAAACGGGCCAATGTCCGGTTAAATAGTCACCGTAGAGGCGAAGGAAATGATCCGATGTTCTCCTTCGTCCTTGAACAGATCCTTCCGGATGGAGAGGAGCGTCGTGGAGAGAGAGAAGAGCGTCATTGCGATCACTGGGAGCAGCTGAACGCCGGAGAGAAACATGATGAGGGCCGCAAACGCAGAGGCAATCGACATGAACGCTTTGACAACGCAAAGCCAGTAATAGTGTTTACTATGCGTGACCACTTTTTTGAGAGGGCCTGTCGTATCCTCTTCGAGCTTCACAGCTTTATTGTAATCGCCGTAGGCAACCGTCAAATCGGCCACATCATCGCCAAAATCGGTGATCTTTGTGAGCGTCCCGAGCATCGGATTGGCTGCGCCGACAAAATTGATCGTATTCCCTACTGCCGTGAGAGCGCCCATTGTTTCACCGACGGCTTTCGTGGTTTGTCTCTGCGTCAGATCATCGTCCTCTCCATGGCTCTCTTGGGCCGCCATCAACGCATCATAAGCTCTCCGAAGGGCGCTTGGAAGACGAACGATCCCAAAAACGCCTAATGCCTGTCCAGCGCCGGCAGCCACCCCTGTGGCGCCGATTGCGCTGGAGATCTGTCCGGTGAGTTTGATCCCATTGCTGATTCCGCCTGGCGTACCGGTATAATCGATGACTCGGCTTAGAAGAGGCTGCCCATATTTTTCATTTCTATTGGAATCCATCCAATTCTGATCGATGCGTGTAGCAGTATTTTGAACGCCTAAACTCATTCTTTCACCATGTTTAGTCTACCAACAATATTAAATGATGACGAATTTAAACAAAATAAAACAAAGAACTTTACAAATAAAACAAAATATTTTTTTGTCCGCGAAGCCAATCCAAGGCGCTCATCGCCTTTTTCCCTTCGGCCTGCACCTCGAGAAGTTCAATAGCCCCCTCGCCTGCGGCCACAACCCCCTCTTTGAGCCGCTCGCCCGGCGCCCCCTTTCCCTCCACAACCTTCGCGCGGAGCACCTTCAATCTTTTTTTGTCAGTTCCGGCACAGATCCAGCACCAGGCGCCGGGCCGAGGGGAGAACGCTCGAATCAAATTATGAATTTCACCCGCCGGCTTTTTCCAATCGATTTCCCCCTCTTCCAACTCAATTTTTGGGGCGAAGCTCACCCCTGTCTCATTTTGAGGCTCCCCCTCTGGAACGCCCCGCTCATATCTTTGGATCACGTCCAATAGCAGAGGCTTTGCCAGCTCGATCAATCTCTCTTCAAGCTCTCCAAAAGTCATCTCAAACGGCACCTTTACCTTGGCTATGCCGATTACATCGCCGGCGTCCATTTGACGCACCATTTTTTGGATGGCGACGCCCGTCTCTTTTTCCCCCGCCATTAAACATCTCTGGATCGGGGCCGCCCCTCGATATTTCGGCAATAAACTCGCGTGGACATTGATACAGCCCAACGGAGGAATATCCAAAAGCCTCTGCGATAGAATCTGACCGTAGGCCACAACGACAAAAAGAGCCGCCTCCAACTGTCCGATCGCCTCCAAAAACTCTCCATTAGAGGCCTTTTCCGGTTGGAAAACAGGGATCCCATAGATACCCGCTAGTTCTTTCACTGGAGACGGCACTCTCTGCGAAGACCTCCCCTTAGGACGATCCGGCTGCGTGACGACAGCCGCCACATCGACCCCCTTCTCAATGAGATATTTCAAACACTCGGCCGCAAAAAAAGGGGTTCCAAAAAATACGATTTTCAATGTCAATCTTCGAAATATTGTTCTTCGTTCTGCGAGGCGTTCGCCACCCCTTCAAGACCTAAGAGCCCCCGCTTCGAGTTCTTGCAAAAATCGATCCAGTGCTTCACCTCTCTATGGGGCTCAAGCTGATGTTCGATCTGGGCGATCGCCTCTTCGAGGTGAAGGCCAGACCGGTAGGTGATTTTAAACGCTTTACTGAGAGCGACCCGAACCTCAAGGGGGAATTTATGCCGCTTTAGACCGATGATATTAATGCCGCCGAACTTGTAGGGGAAGCCGCCGCCGACCGTGTAGGGGGGGACGTCGCGCGGAACCCTGCTGAATCCTCCAACCATGGCGTAGCAGCCGATGCGGGAAAATTGGTGAACCGGAGTCATGCCGCCGATAATCGCGCAATCCTCGATGATCACATGACCTGCGAGCATAGCGCTGTTCGACATCACAACCCGATTGCCGATCTCGCAATTGTGCGCCACATGGCAGTAAGCCATGATGAGGCACTCGTCGCCGATCCGGACCGTCGAGTTTTCTTGGCACGAGGAGTTGATAGTGACAAATTCGCGGATCTCGCACCGCTTTCCAATCACCACGTAGGTTTTTTCGCCGCGGAACTTGAGATCTTGGGTTTTGGTTCCGATGCTGGCGCTCGGCCAAATGATCGTCCCCTCTCCAATCGTCGTATAACCGTCTATATAAGCATGCGATTTAATCACCACATTGTCTTCGAGAGTCACCGTACTTTTGACCACGGCAAAGGGTTCGATGATGACATTTTTGCCGATTTTCGCTCCCGGCTCAACAATCGCTTGAGGGTGTATATTAGACATGAAAATCCATGTTTCCCAGTTCCTTACAGTTGGTCTTTATCCACAAGGGCAAAACTCAGCTCCGCTTCCACAGCAACAACCGACCCAATCATGGCCTTCGCTTTGATTTTTCCGCCATTTCCGCTCACGTGGATCCCTTTTGCATACAATAGCAGCGCATCTCCAGGCAAAACAGGCTTTCTAAACTTCGCACCTGTTATGTTTAAAAGGACAGCAATTTTTGTCACATATCCTTTTTGATGGACTAAAATGCCGCCGGTTTGCGCGAGCGCCTCTAAAATCAAAACGCCGGGCATGATGGGCACTCCCGGAAAATGGCCTTGGAAAAAAGGCTCATTCACCGTCACGTTTTTCAATCCGAGAATCTCGTTCTGCTCTAAATCCATCTCTAGAATCCGATCCACCAGCACAAAAGGGTACCGGTGTGGTAAAATTTTTTCGATGTCCTTCGCGTTCAAAATATAAGGACGCTTTTGCGGATCTCCCATTAATGGCACTCCATATTAGCGATCATTTTTGCAAAGGCGATGTTGCTTGCATGGCCTGAACACAGAGAGATAATGTGCCCTTCGATGGGCCCGACGAGAGAAAGGTCTCCATAAAGATCCAAGACCTTATGGCGCACCATTTCGTCGGCAAAGCGAGCTCCCTCCGGATTCATGATTTGACCCCCTTTGATGATCAGCGCATTCTCGAGCCCCCCCCCTTTAATCATCCCCTTTTCAATAAAGGGGAGAATCTCTTCGTATAAGGAGAAGGTGCGGCACGAAGCAATTTCTTCCTTGAAGCGATCTGGATTCATCACAATCGTATAAAATTGCGAACGCAAAAGAGGAGACTGCGGATAATGCAACGTATAGCTGATCCGGAATCCACTCGCCGGCAGAGCGATGAGATGCACATCTCTCTCAGACCAAAAAATAGGCCGGGGAATTTTCAATACTTTCTGAGGGAGGCTCTGTTCCTCGATTCCGGCCCTTTCAATCAACTCGACAAAGAGCCGGGCGCTCCCGTCGGCAGCCAGAATTTCAGGCCCATCCACTTCGATCCGCGCATTGTCGATTTCCATTCCGACTAAAGCGGACAAAAAGGTGTTCGACCATGGAGACGCTCGCCTGTTCGGAAGCGAGCCTCGTGCATCGAGGGGCCTCTCGAACAAACGGGAGGCGGGCCGGTATTTCTGGCCGGCCCTGAAGATCGATCCGTTGAAAAACGATCCCTGTCGAAGGCGGCGCCGGAAGGATTCTTAAAGCGACCTTCTCTCCGGTAAAAAGGCCAACCCCAGACGCAAACACCTCATTCTTAATGGTTTTCTGCATTCTCCCTTTGATAGGGAATTCTGGACCTGCCAAACAAATACCTCTCTTTTCCAAGGAAAAATCTAGCTAAAAAGTTAACGGACTCATGCATTTACAGCAACTTTTTCTTCCGGATGAGAAAATATGAGGCAAAAGCCCCAAGGCTGATTCCGAGAATCGCGCCGTCCCCCCACCAAGTGTACAGAGTCGAGTAGGATCGGATCGGAAAAGGGAAATGGAGAGCGCTCGCCTCGCCCCCTCCTCCTTCGGAAATCGTCATCGGTCTTCCAAAACAGTCGATCCCGGCAGAGAGTCCCGCATTGCAAGCCCGCAAAATAGGAACCCCGTTTTCGACCGATCTGACCCTCCCGTGATCGAAATGCTGCCGCCCGAGCTTGGATCTAGGGAACCAGGCGTCGTTTGTGACATTGACCAAGAGCGCAGCCCCTTTTAATCTTAAATTCCGAATGAGACTTGGAAACGTCTCTTCGACGCAAATGGAGATTCCAATAGGGACGCCTGCCGCAAAAATTTTCCCCTCCGTTCCTCGATCAAAAGAGTGGGTAATGCCAAAATGTTTGGCGGCGAAGCGGGCTAACCCAAACGGGATATATTCTCCGATTGGGACTAAAATTTGCTTTTCATACCGTTCGAAGGGGGCGTTTCCCGGCTGAAAATGGAAAGCCGCATTGTAATGGCCATAGAAATCGTGGTCATCGAGCCCTACGATCACATGAGCCTGATGCCGATTAGACAATGTCTGTAACATAAATGCATTGCTCACCCTCCATCCTCCCTCCTCGAAGAGGGCGAACGGAGCCCGAATTTGAGGAAAATGGACTGGATCTAAAATTTTTTTCACAGAAGAGAGAGGATAGCTAGGGGTGTGGGCCCCCAAAGGGAAAGCCCCTTCCGGCAAAATAATGAGATCAACCCCTTTATCTTTAAGCGCGCGGAGAACCCCTTCCCATTGAGCGAGCGGAGCCATATCGAGTTCTTTTTGATCTGGCGAGAGATTGGTGTCGATGAGAGCGACATGGAGGATTTTGGACGGTTGGATGTGCGCTTCAATCCAAGATTGATGAACCATTCCGAACAGGTAGGGGAAAAAGGCGAGAGAGGCCCAGAGGGCGACCTGTTTGATCGATTTTGCAATGAGAGCTTTCAGAGCAGAGACATTGACGAGCATGACCCAAAAAGAGAGGCCGAAGATCCCCCAAACGGAGGCGAATTGGATCGAGTAAGGAGAGTCGGCCAGAGCGAGGCCGACCGGATTCCAGCTAAAGCCGCAAAGGAAAAAGAGGCGGAGCCATTCGAAAATCACCCAAGCGCCGCAAAAAGCAAGACCTCGACGCCAAGAGAGGGCCGGATCGATGAAGAGCGAGAGGAGGCCGAATTGCAGACCCATCGCCAGGATGAGGAAGAGATAGACGAGGAGGATAAAGGGACCCATATAGTCGACCGTCGCCATCCAGGAGAGCTGAACGCCCTGTACCGCAGCAAACCATAAGACAGCAAGGAGGAAACGGTCGCGGGTCCGGGCAAAGTGGAACATCCCCTTCCAAAACAGAGCAAAACCAAAAGCTGCGGAGAGGGCGCCGCAGCCATGGATCCAGGCCGGCTGGCCGAAAGCTGTAATCAGAAAACTAAGTAAAATGAGCATGATTGGATCTTGAAAAGGGCGGTTTCGGACTCTCTTCATTGCGGAGGGTAAACAAGATCAGCCCCCCTATGATCGCCAAATTTTTGAGAAAGTGGCCGAGCTGCACCTCGCGCGGCACCCCCTCGACAAACCAAAATGGGTGCATGACCATGGTTGCAGGAATGAGGAAAAAAATTAACAAGAGAGCCCCCCATTTCTCTTTGTAGCCGAGGAGAACCGACAACCCTCCGAGGAATTCGAACAGGGTGGCGGCCAGAAGCAGCAGCGGGGTGAATGGGATGATCGAAGAGACAGAGCCGCTCAAACCATCCGAAAATCCGACATTCGCCTGCCATTCGCACAGCGTATTTAGAAGAGACTTCTCATTTTCGTGCCAATGCAAAATTTTATTTACAGCCCCAGCCAAGAACACCAAGCTAATAAAAAATCTACCTAGCACATTGAAACAGAGATGAATCACTTTCATAAATACCCAATTCCGGAGTAAACTCCCAATGTATATGAGACTCCCCTTTTGCGACCACCATATTTCTGTGATCTTGGGAAACTACGCTCAGAGCGAGAAACCGTTGGATCTATTGCTCAGCGAATATTTCCGACTCCACAAAAGCATCGGAGCCCACGACCGGCGCCAGATCGGCGAGACGCTCTATGGCATGGTGCGCTGGAAAACGCTCATCGACCATTTTTGCAAGTCGGGCCACCCCTTGGACCGCCTCTCTTGTTTCCGGACAATGTCTTTGGAAGAACGGGTGCAAGACCCCTCCGTTCCAGAACCTGCCAGACTGGGAATCAATGAATTTCTTTATCACCGGTTTTGCGCCGTCTTCGGCCTCGATAAAACCCGTAAAATCTGCCGCATCCTAAATACAGCCGCACCCACTACAGTCCGGGTCAAATCTGATGAAGACAACCGTGGCAGAGCTGATGGCAAAATGGGAGGGGAAATTTAAGTTTTCCCGTTGCGCGAAAGCAGGCGCTGGCATCCAATTCGAAAAGCGGGAACCCCTCTTCGCCCTCCCCGAATTTAAAGCCGGTCTCTTTGAAGTGCAAGACGAGGGGAGCCAGCTCGTCGCAGAACTCGTTGAAGCAAAGCCGGGAGAACATGTCCTCGATTATTGCAGCGGTTCAGGAGGCAAGACATTGGCTTTTGCCCCTAAGATGAAAGGGAAAGGGCAGATTTATTTATATGACAACCGCCCCTGGATCTTGATGGAGGCTCGGAAAAGATTAAGGAGAGCCGGCGTCCAAAACGCCCAATTTACCCTGCCAGAGAGAGAAGTCGATTGGGTTCTTGCCGACGTCCCCTGCAGCGGCGCCGGAACCCTCCGCCGCAACCCCGACGCCAAATGGAAAATAGATCGCCCTATGATAGAGAGGCTTGTCCAACAGCAAAGAGAAATCGTCCATGAAGCGCTCAGATTTTTGAAAAGCAACGGACGGTTTGTGTATGCCACCTGCAGCCTTTTGCCAGAAGAAAATGAGAGCCAAGTAGAGTTTTTTTTGAAAACGGAGAATTTGACCCTTGCGAGAGAGCCGCTAACCCTCCTTCCTGAAGAAAATGGGACGGACGGATTTTTTGCCGCTGTATTCAAAAAACAAAATTTGGTATAATGGCCCGCACTATGAAAACAACGCTCCTATTTGTATCCATTGCCTGCGCCCTTGCCGCCGCCCCTTTTGGGGAATATTCCAGCGAGCCGAAAATCGCCGTGCAAAACGCCATCCTCGCCCAAGTGAACGGGAAAACGATCTCGATGATCGACGTCAAAAAGAAAATGGATATGGTCTTCTACCAAAGCTATCCCCATCTAGCCAATTCGAATGAAGCTCGCCTCCAATTTTATGAAGCGAGCTGGCGCCGCGTTCTGATGGATTTGATCGATAACGAATTGATCATCGCCGACGCGCTTGACAAAGAGATCAAACTCACCGATGGGGAGATCCGCGAATCGATGGAAGAGCGCTTTGGCCCGAACGTGATGCAGACACTCGACAAAGTGGGACTCACCTATGAAGAGACCTGGAAAATGGTGAAGGACGAAATGATGGTACAACGGATGACCTGGTGGTTTGTCCAGACCAAGGCGATCAATAACGTCACTCCGCAAGATATTCGGCAAGCCTACCGCCTCCACCTCGAACAACATCCCCCCTATTCGGAATGGAAATACCGGGTCGTCTCGATCCGCCTAGACCAGCCGAACGACCCCCTTTCGGAAAAAGTCTATCAAATTCTCACCGGATCGGGGGAGGCCCCAGCCGTTGCGGAGTCCCAATTAAAAGAGCTAGAAGCCCCTGGCGTTGCGATCTCTATATCGAATGAATTTATCGCGAAAACACAGGAACTCTCGGAGATCCACAGAGCCTCCCTCGAATCGTTAACCGCAGGATCCTATAGCAAACCCTCATTTCAAATCAGTAAAGCCGATCAAAAGGCCGTCTACCGCATTTTTTACCTCATTGAGAAAAACGATTTTCCAGCCCCCTCTTTTGAAGATCTTTCGCAAAACCTTCGGAACGATCTTCTCCAAAAGGCGCTCGTACAAGAATCGGAAGGATATTTAGGAAAACTGAGGAAGCACTACGGGTTTGAAACCGACCAGGCGATCCCCGAAGATTTCCACCCCTTTTCTCTGCAATGACCCTCTCTGAGTTGCTCCTATTTCTGAAAGAGGTCGACGCGAAACCGAGGAAGAGTTTGTCGCAGAATTTTCTCATCGACCCCGGCATGGTCCGGAAAATCGTAGACTCCGCTGAGATCGCCCCCGGCGACGCCGTACTAGAGATTGGACCTGGGCCCGGCGCTCTCACCGCCCCCCTCCTCGCCTCCGGCGCCCGCGTCTTTGCCGTGGAGACCGATCCCCTCTTTGCCGGCGCGCTTTCCCGCTTTCAAAATGGACGCTTAAAAATTGCCCAGACCGATTTTTTGAAATTCCCCATGGACGTCCTCCCGAAAAAGATTAAAGTCGTCGCGAACCTCCCATACCATATCACAACCCCCATTCTCGAAAAACTCTTCGCATCCTCGTTTTCAAGCCTCACAATCATGGTCCAAAAAGAGGTCGCAGACCGGATGATCTCCCCCCCTGGATCCAAAACCTTCGGCTCCCTATCCCTTTTTGTCCAATTCCATTCAGACTTCGTACACTCCTTCACGGTTCCGCCCGCCGCCTTTTACCCCCAGCCCAAGGTCGACTCAACCGTCATCCGGCTCAATGCGAAAGAGCGCCCCGCAATAGATTCAATCCGATTTTTCAGCCTCGTCCACACAGCCTTCCAACAAAGGCGCAAAATGATCACAAGCTCCCTCCCATTCCCTAAAGAATCGATCCGGAGAGCCCTTTCCGAATTGGACGTCCGCCCCGACGCGCGGCCGGAAACCCTCTCTCTGGATCAATGGATTCAGTTAGCACGTAATATGCAAGCTGTCTGAACTTTTACGACCGCAGTATATACCATTATTGCATAATAATATTATTTGATTATTTAATATAAATATAATAATAAATATTATATAATAACAAAACGAGCACACAAATCATGGATATATCGTGACAATACCAATTAGTAATGCAGTAACATACGCCAAATATCAAGAATTATTACGGGTTCAGCGAACCAAAACCTCGCGACTTTTCAATGGCTGGACCAAAAGCGGACGATGTGAAATGGTGGCTAAGGAAATTTTCGCAAGATTACAATCATACCGGGATAGCAATCCGGACGAGCCCCTACTGTTGAACGTTCTACACACCCAAGTCATCCCACATGTTGATGCAACCCGTCAAAAGAAAATTCAACAACAATTAGACCAGGTTCTCCACACAGTTGATGCAGCCCGTCGAGAGAACAGTCTCAGTCAAAAGCGTCGCGATCTTGAGCAAATTTTTGATGGACCGGGACTTGCGGCAATCCTTGGACAAGTTCCTGTGGAGAAAAAAAATCATCCGATCGATCAACTCCACACCCTGGTCGTCAAACAACTAAAAGGTTGTAAAGAGGATATTGAACGAATACAACGAATCATCAAACATGTACCGGATGGGATAAACGTGATATCGCAATGGCTTGATGCAGTTCCTTCAAAGGCAAGCGCTTTGATAAAAATACTAGACCTTTCCATGCATAAAGCTTCGCATTTGCTCGGAATCATTAAGAACGTCCCCACTACAGAACAACAAGAAATTGTGATCGATCAACTACACATTTTTTTCGTCGACAAACGCAATAATGATGCCGATTTTTGCTTACGTATTGTGGAATTAGACATTCCAGGCAATGAAATTGCAGATGTGGCCACCCTATTAAACTGCACAAACGTTCTCAATTGCGAACCTAGTACCATTATCCACGATTTAAAAAAAATTGTCCCAAAACACCGCAACGGGATAAATCTGATCATCGAATTGTTTACAATGGTTCCTACAAAAATGGATCACTTGAGAAAAATACTCCAACTCCCAGGCGATACTGATGCAGTTCTGAATCTTCTAGAACTCCTTAAAAAAGCTCCTACTCAGGAGCAAAAAGAAACGCTCATTGATCAAATCCACACTTGTTTTTTCGAACACAATACCGTAAGCGTACAATTCCCATCATTTAGCGAATATTTGTCTAGTTTTAAAATCATACCAGAAAACGAAAGATTTGATTTTATTTATCTGTTCAACAACTTATTGCTATCAAACAAAAGCTGTCAATATGAACAATTCGATGATTATATTCAATTTTTCAAAATCTGTCCTCCCGAAGAAAGGAGGATGATGGTCGATCAGGCAAAACGCCTTTTGACTTATGCTGGGCCTCTTCATACCCCTTACGATGCTCTTAAGTTTTTGCAAGCCATTCCCGAAAAAGAGATGAGAACCGTTTTTCTCGATCAAATTCCCACTTTTGTCAGAAAGCATCCATTGCATTACAGATACAATTTATCTGTTTTATTATACACTGTTCTTTTTCAAAACGAAATAGATACAATCAATCAAGACGTGAAGATATATTATTATATCAATGACCTTCCTATTCAGAAACAAGTAGCTCTGATTATACAAGCTCAACGCTGTTACGCTGAGCTCAGTCCGCTTATGGAGCATCCGTTGCATGCTGTTGTTTTTCTTAAAGACCGAATCCCTGAAAATGAGAGAGACAATTTTATAGTTCAACTGCCTAGGGTCGTCGCAGGAGTCAATCGTCTTAATGGACTCACAAATGAGATCAAATTAGGGATTCTCTGCTTCATTTTCCTAAGAGTGAGGCCGCTTGAAAGATTAGATTTTACTCAACATCTATGCAATTTAATGGTTCCTAATAGACAAAATTATCTCGAAGAGCTTCTGGCATTTCCTCCCGATGAAAGAGCAGAAAGAGTGCTACTAATTACTGTTCAATATTGGTTGACTCTGAGAGCTGGATTAGGAGATAGGATCTTTCGCACATTAGTCGTCGATCCGGCAGATTTTTCAGATGAAGCGAGAAATCCTACAAGACCTCTTTTACAATTATTTGAGGAAATGGGTCAAACGCACCGGTTTCCAACAATTGTGTATCAAAATTCTGTCGGCATGGATGAAGGAGGACTGACGCGTGATTTCGTGACAAAAATGTTTCAAGCTCTTTGTCATCCCGATCAAACAAGCCTGCCATTGATGGAGATTGAGGGCCGCTATCTACCCAAACTGGAAAGCGCTCCCCCTCCGGCTCTTCCCCGCGATGAACAAATAAAATGCTACAAAGCGATCGGAATGCTTTTTGCTAGGACCATCAATGGCAATCCCAGCTTTGGTAGAGGAAAGGACTCCGTAACAACTGGATCCCACTTCCATTCCCATCTGTTTGCCATGATCCATGCTCTGACCCTAAATGAGATGAACCTGCTTCCCGATCCCCTCATGGAGGACTCAGTTCCAGCTATCCGATTGAAACTAACAAAATTCTACCTCAAAACACAATATCCCCAAATCTTTAGACCCAACGGCATAGAAGAGGCAGTGATCGATGGAGAAATCGCTCAACTGATGAACGGTATGGTCAGCGACAGGCTGCAAAGGAACGAAGTGACTGAAGATTTTTTAAAGGACTATCACGTAAATTCTATCATTCAGGCAATTCTTATTATTGCTAAATCCATGCACAACACTTTGAGTCTTCCTGATCAATGGGCTGAAATCGTTGGAAATTCTCCAGAAGCTTTAAGGAAAAAAATTGAAGGATCCCTGACCCCAGATCTAGTGATCGACGCTTTTGAATTGAGAAATGAGGCTGAAGAGACGCGCCGCGGAATGATCAAACGCTGGATCCGGACAGCCACCCCCGAAGCGCTTAAAAATTTCGTCTTCAGCTTAACAGGATCGACTTCACTAGCTCCTGGACAAAGGCTGGGGGCACACTTATGTGACGCGCTCAATAATCCTGAAAATGCTCCTGTATTTCATACATGCAGCCAATATATGGACTTGCCTCGATACGACACCTATGAAATTTTTGAAGCAAAACTAGCGATTAGTATAGCGAGCGCGCTTGCCGGAGGCTTTCAGTTGGCTTGACTGGACATTGGCGATCTTCTCTTATCTCGACTTTGTACAAAATTCCGTGCGAGACCGATGCCGGGCCCGAGTTTTCGCGAGCTCTCGCTTCCAGCGCTGCTGTTTCACGGGAAACCTTATTTACAAATTTGAGCATTTTCACTAAAATGGCCCGCCGTAACCTATCAGCCAGGAGAATGTTATGAGTGTTTCTGTAAAGCATGGACTTGAAAATCCTTTAACCCAAGTATACCTTTGGCCTTCGGATGGTGTAAAAGACCTCTATGCACTGTGCACATTCAATCCACAGGAGTTTGAGCCTGAAAGGGAGCACCTAGAAGGGATGGGCCTCCAATATAGCAGCTCTGCCCAATCGATTTCCCGTGCACACCTTTTGTTAAAAACAAGGCCGATAAAGGTGCAAACGGCTTGTATCCTCAAGGTGACATGTCTAGCACTTTGGACAATAGCAGACAGCATGCAAAAAGGGAATAGCCCCGAGCTCACAGAGCAGCTCCAAGAGTTATGGAAAAATATCCCATGGCAAGATACCGTTCCACAGAATCAGCCATAGGCAAAATCAGTGCATGCGTCAGTGGGGTTCTTGACGAATTCCTCCCTCTCTGTTTGTAGAGTTGGTTTAAAAAAGTCATTTTCCCCATTTTTTCTCCTGACATTGCGGATGGGTTCATTCAGAACCGGAAGATCTTTTTCTTCAGCAGAAAAAAGAAAGACCCCTTGACCTCTTCAAGAGCCACGAGATCCCCTTTTTGGAGCAAAGCCCCCTGCTCATCCAATACATGGATCTCTCCCACCTTTTGCCCCTTGGCAACCGGCGCCTCTAAAACAGCCCAATGCAAAGCCGCCTTGCACCGCGGCTCCTCGGATGGGAAAAAAGAGATGGCAACAGGCTTCATAACCACCGCCTTCAAATCCGATTTGGATCCAGCCACCTGTCTTCTAAATACAGTTTCCGGCCCGACGAGCCGCCTCGTCGCTTTCTCCTCCGCAAATGCTTTTTCGAACAGCTTTTTCGCATCCTCAAACCGGTCCCCTCTCTGTTCACACCCCAAAAGCACTGCAATCAATCGCCTCCCATCGTGTTCAGCCGCCGCCACTAAACTATGTTGCGCCGCCTGCGTGTAACCCGACTTCACTCCGATCGCCTTTGAGTAATAATAACGGCTCGCCGGTCTCATCAACGGATTGGTCAATTTGAGTTCCGAGGCAGGTTGCTTATTTGTAGCCGGCCTCATAAAGCAGAGAGTCGATACGATCTGTCGAAATTTCGGAATTTGGAGAGCTTTTCGCGTCATCAACGCCAAATCATAAGCCGTTGTCCAATGTTCTGGATGAGTGAGCCCATGAGGGTTGGTGAAATTCGTATTTTTACAGCCGATCTCCTTCAGATATCCGTTCAATAAATCCATGAATTGAGGGATCGTCCCCCCTACATGCTCCGCAATGACATTGGCCGCATCATTTCCCGACACGAGCATCAGACCGTGAAGGAGCGATTCAAGCGTGAGAATCTCGCCCACCTTGATCCGCATCATCGTCCCATCGCTCTCAAGCCAGTGAGGGGAAATCTTATTTTTCCCATGAACCGCCCCCCCTTTTTGCGATTCCCTGCTCACAGTGGCAAATTGGTTCAAATCGATATTGTGCGCCAAAACATAGAGCGCGGTAGCGATTTTGGTCGTGCTGGCCGGATTGGCCTGCTCATGAGCCCCTTTTTCGAAGAGGACAGCTCCAGTATCAGCATTCATCAAAATCGTTGAACGGGCCCGCACCTCAATGTCGAGAGGCGCCGATTGAAAGGTCAGCGCAGGGGACAAAAACAGCAAGATCAACAGAGGGCGCATCAGACAACTCCATTCTCTTCAAAAGGGCAGTTTTAACTCGGGAATCGCACAGATCATAAACCCATCAAATAAGGGCGCCGTGAAAGCAATTTCGCCATAAGCCGGACTGTAGGTCATCCCCTTTTTGATTAAATCGGCCCGAATCGGACAAATCGCCAATGTCCAGTTTAAAGAAATTTTTATCGATCTGAGCGATCACTATACTGCGGTGGAGAAAATAGGGGTAGCCTTCCGTCAACCGATACATCTCTCCCAAAGCAGATTTACCATCGAATTATAGTCACTTATAGCTAAAAATCGATATAAGTTGCCATAACCTACGCAAGCGATTTGTAATAAAGCACTTACACATCAGCAAACGGGGGCGGTGAGTCGAAGGTCAACACCTCTTTCGTCACAGGATGCTCGAACGCAAGCTTCGCAGAGTGGAGGTGAATGGCAATCCCATCACCCGCTTGGGCGCCATAGCGCTCATCGTGGAGGATAGGGTACCCTTCAGCGCCGAACTGGGCCCGGATTTGATGGTAGCGGCCCGTCTCCAGCTCAATCGATATGAGGGTAGTGTGGGGCCTAAAATGGAGTACATTGTAAGTGAGGCGGGCATGCTTAGCCCCTTTATCGCTCTGTTTGGCGATGAGGGCTCGATGGTCGCCGTGGATCAGGTAGTGATCGAGCCGCCCTTCTTTAGCAGGGAGAATCCCCTCTACTTCGGCGATGTAAATTCTCTGAATCTCTTGATTGCGGGACTGCTCATTGAGCCGACTCAGCGCCTTACTCGTGCGGGCAAAAAGGACAAGGCCGCTGACCGGCTTGTCTAAACGGTGAACCGCATGAAGGTAGACCGCTCCCGGCTTATTGTACTCTTGCTTGACCCAAGCTTTTGCAAATGTCTCAAGAGAGTCCCCTCCCGACTCATCAGGCTGAGTGAGGAGGCCGGGAGGTTTGGACGCTACGAGGAGATGATTGTCACAGTAGATGATTTCGATGTTTGACGGCTTCATATAGTAAGATTATCCATTTTATGGAATAACGGAGAATCATTTTTTTCCCTATACAGCTCTAAAAGTTATTATTGGACGACCCCTAACCCGCATTTCTCACACAGAGGATGTGTGAGAAATGCGGGCTAAAGCTCCAAGCCATATGGGACGCCACTTTTTCCAAAATAAACGGCTCTGTTGGCAAAATCGAGAAAGACGGGTCTGTCTTGGAAAAAATCCATTCCTAATATGGCTTCCACCCGAATGGGGATCTGAATGGGGAAGCGGTGAAAAACAATCGGACCAAAATTTTCCCTCCCAATTTTAAAATAGGCATATTCTAGAATATTGTCAGATTCCCACATGACTTGATCAAGCGATTGCCCTTCCCTAACTTCAGTATTTAAGATATTCCAAGTAGCGCCCGTATCTAACATGCAACGCAACGGTCCCTCTGGAGTGTCTGTCTCAAATTCGATAAGACCCCGTTCTAGAAAAAGAGGGGTTTTAGCAAAGCTCTCAACGGCATAGCCCTGGTTTTTTAGAGTATCCAAGCTGTCGCAGAAGGCAATTTGAGAATTTTTGATGTCGATAAACAAATTAACGTTATAAAACAACTCCCAACCGAGTCTTCCAGACTCTCTTGGGGAAGGTACTCCGCCGCTTTGAACAAATGTAGAGTCATTAACGAATGCCTCCGTCTCTTCCTGTAACATCGGTTTAAAAAAAGTCATCTTTCCTATCTTCATTTCTGGAATTCGATAGAGATTGGTTGAATATTCTTTTCCTCTAATACCATACATTGTTTTTTCACGAATAAACTCTTTAGATGAAACGAGCTCGATAAATTGTTTTGTAAGAGTTACATCTCCTTGATATCCCAAATCGAGTTCCATAGAAAACTGTTTACCCTCAACGTCTACCCACATACAGGGAGACTGAATCGAGGAAAATTTAGTGATCGGAATAGATACAAAAAAGACGGGCTTTTTTAACTGGGTGGATTTTTCGGTGAATACTGCATCTGGTTTTTGTGAAATTGTACAGCTATAAGTGAGAAAACAAAACAAAACCACTAGCCTTTTAAATATCATAGCCTTTCCTATGCAGAGTGGGGGATTTCTCCCCCATTTTTTTTGTACAAGCGCCTACTCTGATGAGTCTGAATCTTCATCATGGGTAGCCGAGACAGTCGCACTTCCGGATCCATCGCTATTGACTTCAACTGTTACTTCAATTGTAAAGAATTTTCTACTGGACACTGATCAGATCCAGGCGGTGTTCGCCTATCTCGATGATTGCGCTGTCTGACGACTTCATAAAGCAGGATCGTGGTTGCAGAAGCGACATTGAGCGAATCGGCGACGCCAAACATCGGAATACGGACGGCGATATCCGCCTGTTTCATCCAAGTTTCACTCAGACCGTATTGCTCTGTTCCCACAACAATGGCTAAAGGGACTCTCAAATCGACTTGGGTAAACTCCTCTTTCGCATGGGGCGTTGCTGCGAGAATCGCGATCCCATGCCGTTTGAGATAGGCAAGAGTCTCCTCACCGTTTCCCTCAATGACAGGAAGGGTGAATAGGGTTCCGACGCTGGAGCGGACGACGTTGGGGTTATGGATATCGGTCGTCGGGTCGGAGACAATCACAGCATCGACGCCAGCAGCGTCGCACGAACGGAGAATCGTCCCCAGATTGCCAGGCTTCTCGATACTCTCAGCGACGAGGAGGAAAGGATTTTTTTTTAACTGAAGATCAGAGAGGGTTAGATGGACTTGAGGAGCCACAGCCAATAGTCCGTCAGGCCGGTCCCGATAGGAAATTTTCGCAAAAACCTCTTTCGTGCACTCAATATGTAAAGCTGCTTTACATTGATTCCTTAAACTCTCTTCATTCGATCCTAAAAAAAGCTCAGGGCAATAGAAGAGCGTCTCGATGGTGCGGCCAGCGTCGAGAGCCCTTTTGAGTTCCCGGTACCCCTCAATGATAAATAGGCCGCTCTCGTCGCGAGGCCTCCGGTCGCGCAGCTTGACCACCTCTTTAATCCTCGGATTTTGCAGACTCGTAATCAGGGCGTCCATCTAGCAAAGCTCCCGCTTGGAATCGAAAGGGCGCCCGCAGAATGGAGGGCCATTTCACCCACTTCGATCTCCCCTTTGGGCATAGTTTGTCCCAGCAAATGACGCATGCAAAGAGGGGTAAATCCAGGTGTATGACAGGAAAAAATCACAAATAGCGGTTTTGGGGAGAGGAGCTCTCGACAAGCCCCAAGAAGGGGCATGATATCCCGCTCGATCTTGAACACTTCGCCCTGGCTGCCCCGTCCAAAAGTGGGAGGATCGAGGATAATCCCATCATAGAGCGACTCCCGCCTCTTTTCCCGCTTCAAAAATTTAAGGGCGTCGTCGACAATCCACCGGATCGGAGCTTTTTGCAACCCATTCAGCGCCGCATTTTCGCGGGCCCAATCGATCATCCCTTTGGAAGCATCAAGATGGCACACTTCAGCCCCCTGCTGGGCAGCCGCTAGAGTAACGCCTCCAGAATAAGCGAAGAGGTTGAGGATCCGGCTCCCCCCTTTCACCAAAGGGCGCATCCACTCCCAAAGATCGGCATGTTCAGGGAAAAGACCCAGATGGCCAAAATCGGTCAGATCGATTTTGAACTCAACGCCGCCATGAATCGCCGTCCAAGATGTGGGGAGTTTTTTATGAAAAGCCCACTTTTCATCGCGGGTAAATACGGCATCGGCCTTTTCCTTCAAAGTGGGGCGCCAAACCGCCTGCCCGCATGGGCGAAGAAGGGTGAACTCTCCAAACCGCTCCAGTTTATGGCCATCGCCGCTATCGAGAAGTTGATAATTTTTCATGAAAACGTGACCGCGTTGTGTACGAGCCGCCGCCAAAGGGCGCCCAAAGTCAATGAGACCGCAAGCTCAATGGCAAGAACTCTCTCTTTCGGAGCATGCACCACCCCAGCATCTATGGGAGAGCCCCTCTGCCCAATGGCGATGTAAATCGTCCCGACCGGTTTTTCTTGCGTCCCGCCGCCAGGTCCCGCAATCCCCGACACAGCCGCCGCATAATCGGCGTCTGTTTCGCGAAACAACCCCTCAACCATCTCAGTCACCGCCTCTTTACTGACAGCCCCTTTCTGCTTCAAAGTGGTGCGGGAGACCTGCAAAAACCGCTCCTTCCACGCATTCGAATAGGCGACGATCGAGCCAAGGAGGAATTTCGAAGCGCCGGGAATGGCGGCAAGCCTCGAGGCGATCGATCCGCCCGTGCAACTCTCCGCTAAGCCGACCGTTTTTTTTCGATCGATAAAAGCTCGGTGCAACACCTCTTCAAGACGCCCTTCGCCATAAAAAAAGGTGGAAAATTTTTCTTGGAGAGCTTCGACAAGAGGATCGAGCGGCTGAGCGCCTTGAAACATCACTTGCACAGCGCCGCTAGAAGGGAAAAGGGCCATCTCCACCTCCGGGTATTTTTTTTTCAGCTCGCTCAAAAACGGAGCCACCTCTTTTTCGTTCAGTAGACACAAAGAGCATTTCCGGATGAATTCAGCCTGCATAGACGCCAATCTTCTGCTCAATCAGTTGAGGATGGCGATGGATCCACGGAAAGCAATTCTTTCCGAGCCGAATCGGGACATTCGTCCGTCTGCCAGCAGCTACAAACGGAGTCGGTCTCGTCTCGTCGCGAACCCACTGTTTGATCCCTTGAAATAGTTCGCCGTTCGGCGACTCGTCCACTTCGTGAAACTCCATCGTCTTCGGATCTTGATAAATTTGAGGGAAACTGAACTGCAATCCCCAAAAAATGCTCCCCGATCCCATCGTCATAGGCCTATAAACTTCGTCTAAAGAGGAATAGGTAAAAAAATGGGCCTGAACCTGGACGACGGGCTTCGCCATTTTAATCAGAAAACGGTTGCCAGAGACCTGTTGCTTCCAGAGAGCGTCTCCCTCTGCAGTCCACGCGGCGGCGAGGAGACGGCGCAGCTCGGCGTCGGTTGGAAGGCCGCCCCGCTTCATCCCATCGATCCAACTCCCATATTCTTCGAGAAAATAGGCAGGGGAGACCGGTTCCCCATCCCCTATTCCCGTCAGCAGATAAATCGAAAACGGGCCGAGGCGAGTCAATAGTTTTTGCAATTCCTCAGCATCGCAAAGAACTTGGTATTTCAAATATTTAGAGCCTTGATAAAGCCCTTCAGACTGAGGAGTTGAGATGCGCAACGTCATAGCACCTGGATCTTTTTCAACGGAGCGGGGAACAAAAAAAGGCTCAAAATCCCGATCGTAATACAGGCGTCGGCTATATTAAAAATGGGAAACGAATACCCCCAAAAAGTGAAGTGGAAAAAATCGATCACATGGCCGTAAAGGCAATAGTCGATCGCGTTGCCGACAGCCCCTGTCAAAACCAACCAGATCGGAAGGCGCTTAGGAACAAAAAGGAGAAGAGCGAGAATAATCACCCCTCGGATCGCAAAAAGCCATCCCGGATGACCCCCGAAAACGCCCCACGCCGCTCCCGTATTGATAATATAGTTGAGAGAACAGGTAACGCCCCCGCATGAAAAAATGCCAAAGCCCCCAAACGGATAGGGGCCGTAGCTAAGATAGGGAACCCAATGGATGGCGGCGATTTTCGTCCCGATATCCAAAACGAGGAGGAGAACAAAAATCGCAACCCATTTTTTCATGAGATCAACCCCTTCTCAAATCTCTCTTGCGCCTTGACAGTCATCGTCGCATAGGGAACCGCCTCTAGCCGCTTGATCGGAATCTCCTCAGAGGTGATATCGCACTGCCCGTAAGTCCCCTCTTCAATCTTCTCCAAAGCCCTGTCGATTTGTCGCACTAGACCGAATTCCTTATTGGTCACTTCGAGATTGATATTTTTGACAAAATCGTCCGTCCCCTCATCCGCTGAATGCTGGGAATATCCCTTCGCCTCATCAGGCTGCGTCACAGCCTCTTTTGTCCCCTGCACCGTTTTCATCACTTGGGCCCTCATCTCGAGGAGCCTTTTTTTAAAGTGGTCGATTTCCGTTTTCTTGAGCGGCATGAATTGTTTCCTCATTTTCCAGTTCTCGAATCGCCTCGAGCAATTCCCGAACATCTTTAAACCGTTTATAAACGCAGGCAAAGCGGATGTAGGCCACCACATCGGTCTCCTTCAACTGACGAATCACGATATCCCCAAGTTCTTGACTTGAGATTTCACGAACCCCTTTGGCCACAAGATCGGCCTTGATCTTATACGCGATCAACCGAACCTGGTCGTGGCTCACCCTCGTATGGCGACACGCGGCGTCAATCCCATGGATCAACTTCTCCTGCTGAAAATCCTCAAAAGTCCCATCCCTTTTTTTCACCTGAAGACTCAAATCGACCGTCTCAAACGTGGTGAATCGCTTCATGCACTGACAACACTCGCGCCGCCTACGAATGGCATTCGTCTCCACCGCATCGCGCGAATCGGTCACTTTTGACTCTTCATGGTTGCAAAAGGGGCATCTCACCCGGAACTCCTAACAGACTCTTTGCCTATTTAGGCGGTTAAAAGATTTTTGTGAACCTCTTTTCTTCGGAAGGAGAGTCTATCAGAAACAGAAATTGAAAAAAAGCCGTTTTCATAAATTCATCATAGGGTATGGCCGAGCGGGACAAATAGACCGGCAGCGCTGAGAAATGACTAAAGCCCAGTTATTGGCCGATGGCGGTACAAAATTCATCATGGAGAATACTATCTTTAAGCCTCTCTTTGAGCACTTTGATGAGTCCTGGATCCTTTTGAGCCGCCTTGACGTCCTCGATGAACCCAGCCAAATCGAATTTCCGCAATCCCCGCTCCAATTTCATTTCGACCTCTTCTCGGATCATGAACGAAAAAACAAACCAGTGTTCATCGACAACCGCATTGATCGCCGCATCCACCCCCGCATCATACAACTCTTTGCGCAAAAGTTCGGCAGGAGGGATCACAGCTCCAGGACGAGCATACTTCTCCAAAACCTTCGTCCAGACTTTCACGAGCGCTTTCCGGACAATTTTTTCATCCGTTTCCATTTTTTCACGAAGGAGAAGGTGAATATCTTGTTGATAAAATTTAGTGCCGCTAAGTAAAATTTCCATTTTACTCCTTAGTTATTTACAAGATCATAACAAGATGAATGATTTTAAACTATACGCAAATTAAGTACGATCGTACGTAGAAATAAATTGATATAGTCATCTTAACATGGGGCTGTACTCCCTCAAAGCCACAGTCCCAATGGGAGCATGTTCGAAGCTAGTATCGCTAACGCCTGGGCCATCCTCGTCCCCCCTCTGCACAACCAATGGGAATTCCACTGCCTCCCCGTTTGCATTATGAGTATGCGTATCTTTACAGTGGGTATACGTCCAGAGATGATCGGGTAAAAAGTTCTCCCTCGAACGGGTCTGTTCAGAGAAGAGAGCGGTAACGATCTCTCCGGCCTCCGGCATTCTATAATCCGGACCCAGGAGTTGTTTCTGTTGGTCATAGGAGAGATTTATACTGCGATCCAAAATATATGTACTTATATAGACATAATACGCTTTACCCTTACGATTTACGGGTTGATTGGCCAAAACCTCCCAAATGTATGCATATCCAGCCCCCCCTCTGGATATCACAGCCGCTTCCAGAGTCTTTAAAGTAGCCAATTCTGTCTGAATGGAAGCCGGAGTCGCGGTCTTCGGGCCAAAATATTTCCATTTTTTTTTCCATGTAATCACACGTACTCGGGCAGGCATAAGAACGAACACTCCAGTCTCTCTCATCGTCCTCTTCGGCCAAAATCGGCTCCGACTTTGTTCGTCTCTCCTCCAAGCGTCCGGGACAGAAGGGACATCATCCATAGCCCCCAAATATTGATGCAAAGCCCACTTCACAAATGCCGCTTTAGGAGCCTTCCCCGGAAGAATATTCAATCTCCGACATTGAGCCTGCCAAATAGCGTCTTTCTCTAGACTAGCCTTCCACGTTTTAGACACCTGCAAACAGCTGGTTAATTCAATGGGTTGCAAAAATCCTGAAAACACTTGAAAAAAGAAATCTGGAGGACTCCTCAAGGATAGCCTAGCATTCGGCGCATCGGATCGACGCCCCCCGATCCATCTCCCCATCGGAACTAAGCCCCATGCGGCCCATCCCCCGCCCCCTTCTTGGGAAGGGGGGGCGCTGCATGACTTTGCTTCAGCAGGTCGCACCGACACCAAATCAACCCTCTTTCTATTCAAAAGACTGGATTCAACCCGTCCAAAATGGCGGAGGGGGTGGGATTCGAACCCACGAAACGCTTTCGCGTTTACACGCTTTCCAAGCGTGCTCCTTAAGCCACTCGGACACCTCTCCTCAAAAAAAGACCGGATCATGTTAACTCATCGACCAATATCTAACAAGCAGCCATTTCTTGCTTTATATCGGGAAAAAAGCGATAGTCCTAGGAAAAAACCATGCTCCTAAAAATTTTGACCCTCTCCTTGCTCCTCTTAGCGGCCGGCTGCGGCAAGCCCGCAGACCCAGGGTTAGAGCGAAAACCGCTTTTACTGGTCAGCATTGCCCCTTACCGCTTTTTAGCAGAGCGGATCGCGGGGGCCGGCTTCGAGGTGGAGACCGTCGTCCCAGCCGCCGCCAACCCCCACTCGTTCGAACCCACCTCAGCCCAAGTGACCCACATGAACCGGTCCCAAGTGTGGTTCCGGATCGGAGAGCCGTTCGAAACGAAAATCCTCCCCATCCTAGAGAAGAGAAACGGCGGGATGACAGTCGCCGACCTCCGCGAAGGGATCGATCTCATCGAGGAGAAGCATGAGCTCGGCTGCAAACACTGCGCGATGGATCATCTCGACCGACACATCTGGCTCAGCCCCAAACGGGCGATCGAACAGGCCAGACTGATTGAGCGGGCGCTAGAGAAAAAATTCCCTCAGCAGAGTGACACATTCCGTCAAAATTTAACGCAATTATCTATAGAACTGATGGCATTAGACGCTGAAATTAGGGACATCCTAAAATCGGTCGAAAACCGGACCCTTTTAGTATCGCATCCAGCCTTCGGCTACTTCTGCAAAGACTACAATTTTGTTCAGCTCTCGGTCGAATACGAGGGGAAAGATCCACGTCCGAAACACCTGGAAGAGATCTTAAAACAAGCCGTAGCGGCCAGCGCCGAACTCGCTTTGGCCCTCCCCCAATACAACAATAAAGGGGCTCAGCTCATCGCAGAAAAACTCCACATGCCGGTCCGATTGATCGACCCCTATTCGGCAGACTACTTCGAAACCATGAGAAAATTAGCCCGGTTGATCGCAGACCCCTATGCAGATTGAAATCGACGATCTTTATTTCTCTTATGGAGGCGTCCACGTCCTCCAAAAGGTGCGCTTGCGCGTACAGAGAGGCGAATTCGTAGGGATCATGGGGCCGAACGGAGGGGGCAAAACAACCCTTTTAAAAATATTGATGGGATTCTTAGCCCCGAGCAGCGGATCGGTCAGAGTCGACGGGACAATCGGCTACGTCCCCCAAGTGCAGCAGACCGATCGCGATTTTCCGATCGCAGTCCACGAATTGATCCTCCTTGGAGCCTTGTCAAAAACCAGCTTCTGGGGCGGCTATCCGGCGGAAATCAAAAAACGGTGCGAAAAATGGATGGAGCGGCTCGGACTCACACCCCATAAACAAAAAATGTTCAGTTCCCTCTCCGGCGGCCTCGCTCAAAGAGCGCTTCTAGCCAGAGCCCTCCTCTCAGATCCCGATCTCCTCTTACTCGACGAACCGACCGCCAATATCGACACAGCATCGACCCAAACGATCTTCGAGATTTTAGCAGAGCTCAAAGGCTCCAAAACGATTCTCCTCGTCACTCATGATCTCAAAACGATCATCGAGCGGGTGGGGAGAGTCATCTGCGTCCAAGGCGAAGTGAGCTCCCTTTTACCCAAAGAGGTTTGCGAACACTTCGCCCTAGGGCTTTATCATACACCCCTCATAGCCAAAAAAGAGCGGAGCGATGCCCCTATCCCTATTCGATAACCCCTTCATTCAAATGGCCCTCTGGGCTTGCCTCCTCTCCTCTTTGGCAAGCGGAGTGATCGGCTCATTCGTGGTCATCAAACGGATCTCTTTCATCGCAGGCAGCATCGCCCACTCTATTCTCGGCGGCATGGGGCTTTGCCTTTGGCTCCAACGGAGCTACGACTGGCATTGGTGCTCCCCCATTTGGGGCGCTTTCGGCTCCGCGATCGGATCGGCCCTCATCCTCGGCTGGGTTCACCTCAATTATCGACAAAGGGAAGACGCTACGATTGCGGCCATCTGGTCGACCGGGATGGCCATCGGAATGATCTTCCTCTCGATGACCCCCGGCACCAACGTCGAATTACTCAATTATTTATTCGGCAACATCCTCTTTATCGACGCCGCCGATCTGATCTGGCTCGCCCTCCTCAACGGACTCATTTTAGCCGTTGTCGCCTTCTATTACCGGAGATTTTTAGCCCTCTGTTTCGATGAAGAGCAAGCCCTCTTGCAGGGCGTCCCCGTCAGAAAGCTCTATTTGCTTTTGCTCAGCCTGGTCGCCGTCTCCATCGTCCTTTTGATGCAAATCATCGGGATCATTTTGGTGATCGCCCTCCTCACCATCCCAGCGACCCTAGCAGGGCTATTTACCCACAGACTCCTGCCTATGATGGCCGCCGCCGCCGCCTTCTCCGCCCTCTTTAGCCTCCTCGGGATCGGCGCCGCCGCCGCCCTCAACTGGCCGCCCGCCGCCACCATCGCCTTGACAGCCGCCGCCAGCTACCTCCTTTTGCTCCCCCTAAAAAAGAAAAAAAATTCCTTGAATCGGAGGCTATTGAGAATCCGATTGACAAGCAGGGCTCCTCTCGAGTAATATTTTTGGGAATTAACTTTCTATTTTTTTGAGGAAATATGTACGCGATTATCGAGACAGGTGGAAAACAGTACCGAGTCGAAGAGGGAGATGAACTGGACGTCGAGCTTTTAGGAGCTGACGGAGAGGTGAAATTCGACAAAGTGCTGATGGTTCACGACGGCAAAGAGCCCAAAGTCGGCCTCCCCCACCTTGCAAAATGTTCTGTCCACGCCGAAGTGATCGGGGTGGCAAAAGGGCCTAAAGTCATTGCCTTTAAATACAAAAAATGCAAAAACTACCGCCGCACAGTGGGCCACCGTCAAAAGTACTCCCGTGTGAAAATTAAGAAAATTGTTGCAGCTTAAAAGGACGAATCATGGCACATAAGAAAGGACAGGGTTCAACCCGTAACGGACGCGACTCAAAATCGCAACGGCTTGGCGTCAAAGCGACCATGGGGCAATTCGTCACTGCAGGGAGCATTCTCGTCAGACAATGCGGCACAAAATGGCACCCCAGCAAAAACGTAGGGTTGGGACGCGATTACTCGCTTTTTGCCTTAAAAGACGGCGTCGTCTCTTTTCGCAAAGGGGCGAAGACGTTCGTCTCCGATCATCCCTGACGAAGGGTAACAAGCTCTGATGTTCGCCGATACGCTGAAGAAGTTGAGTTTATGGGCGGGCAAGGGGGGGAACGGCGTCATTGCTTGGCGCCGTGAGAAATATATCCCCAAAGGGGGTCCTGCCGGCGGCGACGGCGGCAATGGCGGCTCGGTCTATATTCAGGCAGACAAGCAAGTCCACTCCCTTGAAGACTACCGGAACCGCCGCATTCTCAAAGCCGAAAATGGGATGCCCGGCGGCTCGAATAATTGCAAAGGGCGCACCGGAGAGGATCTGATCATCAAGGTTCCTCTAGGCACCCTCGTGAAAGACTCTAAAAGCGGCGCCGTTCTCTGCGACTTCACCGCACAGGGACAAAGTTGGAAAATATGCAGCGGCGGGAAAGGGGGCAAAGGGAATACCCGTTTTAAAACAGCCACCCACCAAGCCCCCTTCGTCTGCACAGAAGGGACCGCAGGAGAAGAGATCGAGATCGACCTCGAACTTAAGTTGATCGCGGACGTCGGTTTTGTCGGTATGCCGAACGCGGGCAAATCGACCCTGATTTCGGAACTGGCCCACATTCAGGTAAAAATCGCCCCCTATCCATTCACTACGCTCCGCCCCAACTTAGGGATTGTTGAGTTCGATGATTTCAAGCGGCTCCTCATCGCCGATATTCCAGGGATTATCGAAGACGCCCATGAAAATAGAGGGCTTGGCTTTTTATTTTTAAGACACATCGAGCGAACCTCTTCTCTCGTCTATTTAATCGAACTCGCCCCCTACCAGGATCGCAATCCGTTTGAGGAGTTTATGATGCTCCGGCGGGAACTCAATGCCTATAACCCCGCCATGCTCGAAAAGCCTTTCCTTGTTGCGCTCAACAAAATCGACCAAGAAGGGGCGATGGAATTAGCTTGCCGCTTTAAAGAGCAGTATCCATACGACCCATCGACCCTGTTCGAAATTTCAGCCCTCGAAGGGACGAATGTAGCGCAGCTCAAAGAAGCGCTCCGGATCCATGTCAAAGACCCCGCATAAAGAGGGTTCGCTTAGAACGAACCCCAAAACCCTAATTTTCTTTGCCGTCGCTTTTTTCGGACTTCGCAGGCATCATCCTCACCGAGAAATTTTTCGATTCTGAGAAGGAATAACAATAGCTGCCCTTTTGGTCCGACATGACAGTGCCTACATTCCAGTGCTCCGTTTTCTGGAAAATAAGATAGGGCACTGTCTCTCCAGTTAAGAGCGTTTTCACTCTTTCATGATACCGCTCTATCTGCGAGGGAACGCAAGGTCCAGGGTTAGCTCTCTTCCAGACCTGCTTGCCCTTGTGCTCTCCCAAGCAAAAAACTGCGCTAAAAAATTGGAAAGGAGATGGTTCGTTCTCATTCACCAATGTAAAACCTCCCCCCAATGACACGCTCCATCTTGCGGCGTCTATCGGCGATGATTGTTGCAGATCTTCAATGTAAACGATTTCAACAACGGTTCCCACTCGCTGCGGTGGGAGATCTTTATTCACTACCTCAAGATCCACTCTTATAAAAGGACGGCCTGCCTTCCCCGGGCGCATATCTTCTGAAGAAGTCATCTGGCAGGCTAGAGAATAAACGGGGCTCTCCTTACCCGTATAGTCTAGCAGACTTTTCACTGTTTGGTTGGGCCTAAAGTGATCGTTGTTCAGCCGTTCTAGACGTTCAAAAAAAACTTCGGGTAGATAGAAGTAGCGCTGTGGCAGATAACGCTTGAAGTAATTTATTATTTTGTCTCGCATCGTCTGCTGTATGTCTGACTGAATTGCACCTGATTGAATTGCGCCCGACTGAATTGACTGAATTGACTGAATTGACTGAATTGACGCGTAATATGCGGCGCATTCCTCTTTATCTTTGCAGAACGGCGCCGGATCATATTCCCATTCATCTTGGCTGAACGGCGCCTTGCTGTAGGGTGTTAGCTGATTCATAATTTTGTCTCCTTTTTTGGTGAGGGAATATTTTAATCAACACAACACAATGCTGTCAAGCGATATCCGCTTGGAGATGGAGCAGAGGAGCCGAGCACTCGGACTTCTCTCTCGTTAGAGGTTCAATGAGACTCTCCTTGGTTGCATGAGTTTCTTGCAACTCCAGTGAGAGCCGCATTGGAATTGGTTTGCCGCTTTAGAGAGCAGTATCCGTACGGCCCATCGACCCTGTTCGAAATTTCAGCCCTCGAAGGGACGAATGTAGCGCAGCTCAAAGAAACGCTCCGGATCCATGTCAAAGACCCCGCATAAAGAGGGTTCGCTTAGAACGAACCCCAGACCCTAATTTTCTTTGCCGTCGCTTTTTTCGGACTCCGCAGACATCATCTTAACCGAGAAATCGTTCAATGGTGACCATTTAAAAAAAATGTCTTGCCCATTGTCCTTGTCGATTTTCACGGTCTCTTCAGTGATCTTTGGCTGTTGCTCCAAAATCAAATAGGGCACTGCCTCCCCTGCTAAAAGATTTTCCACTCTCCGATGATACATCTCCCCGTGTCTTTCAGGGTTCTTGGGGGGGCCTAGCCAATAGGTTTTGTCAGCCCCCAAGGAAAGAACTGAGCTTAAAAATTGATAGGGAGCGTCTCGCTTCAATTCGATTTTTTTAAAACCTTCCCCCTCTTGGTTAGTATATCTTACAGCTTTAACCTGCCCCCCTGTCATCACATTGTCAATGAAAACGATTTCAATAACGGTTCCCACTCGCTGCGGTGGGAGATCTTTATTCAATACCTCAAGAACCACTCTTACAAAAGGACGGCCTGCCTTCCCCTCACGAGGATCGTCTGCAGAGGTAGTCCTGAAAGATGGGTTCTCAACGCACTCCAGGTTACGCACATAACTGTTCAGCTGCTCCGCATCGCTGGGCTGCAACTGAAGCCTGTTCAGAGTTTGAAAAAAGACTGCAGGCAGGTAGAAGTAGCTCCATCGCATATGGTTTTCGAAGTACTGCACTACATTGTTCCGGATCTGAACAAGATTTTGATGATTTCGAAGTGATTCGCAATGTACCGTGTATGCGTCTGCATCTGCGCAGAACGGCGCCGAATCATATTCCGATCCCTTTTGGCTGAACGGCGCCTTGCTGTAGGATGTTAGCTGATTCATAATTTTTGTCTCCTTTTTTAGTGAGGAAATATTTTAATCAACACAACACAATGCTGTCAAGCGATATCCGCTTGGAGCCTTTCCCGATGTAGAAAAAGCTAGCCCGAATTTCTCACAGCAAGCACAGATGCTCAAGATGTGACGACAGATTTTGCAAATCGCGAGGAAGCGAACCCGCATTTCTCACACAGACGCGAGAAAAGATGCTCACGATGTGACGACAGATTTTGCAAATCGCGAGGAAGCGAACCCGCATTTCTCACACAGACGCGAGAAAAGATGCTCACGATGTTACGCCAGATTTTGCAAATCGCGAGGAAGCTAATAGGACTTTTCCTATTAGCGACGAGCGATTGGCGAAAGATGGCGTGACAGATTGAGCAGATTTTCCGCGGATGTGTGAGAAATGCGGGTTAATAGGACTTTTCCTATTAGCGACGAGCGATTGGCGAAAGATGGCGTGACAGATTGAGCAGATTTTCCGCGGATGTGTGAGAAATGCGGGTTAATAGGACTTTTCCTATTAGCGACGAGCGATTGGCGAAAGATGGCGTGACAGATTGAGCAGATTTTCCGCGGATGTGTGAGAAATGCGGGTTAATAGGACTTTTCCTATTAGCGACGAGCGATTGGCGAAAGATGGCGTGACAGATTGAGCAGATTTTCCGCGGATGTGTGAGAAATGCGGGCTAGAGCATCGAAATGTATATATATATTTTTTTACAACCCTTTAAAGATGATCTTGGATAAACTCGTCATAAAATTTACCAAACATGAGTTTTTATGAACGGTTCAGTATCTAAAATCCCCCCTTTTACTTCTCTGTCGGTGTATGCAAACCTTCAAGATCTTCAAAACCCTAGAGCCGCATTGTACACTCAAGAGGATGCAAGGACGATCAACGAGATTATTGACCTAGTGCCATCATTGAAAAAGAGCGCAAATGAGAGCCCCTCAACCGGACAATTTGCTGGCGCCTTAGTACCAGCTTGCATTGACAATGGGCGACTTTATGTTAAAGTCACAGAGCAGACAGGAACAGTTCTAAAAATGACAACTATTTTTATAAATACGACAAACAACAAAGATGTTTATGTCGAACTTACAAACAATAAAGTTTCTGCAAACTCTATCTTAGCAGCGCCCTCAAACCCCCAGTCCCATCCGAATCCTCAATTGTCCAGTCAACCCTCCATCTCATCTCCAGTTTCACACCCACCAGTATCTAAAATCCCCCCTTTTACTTTTCTGTCGGTTTATGCAAGTATTCAAGATCTTCAAGATTCTCAACACTCATTGCTCGCTCAAAAGGATCAAACGATGATCGACGAGATTATTAGGCTGGTGCCATCATTGCAAAAGGGCCTAAACGAGAGCGCCTTGCTAGGGAAAAATTTTGATGCCCCCCTAGTAATAGGTCGCATTGAAAATTGCCGACTTTATGTTACATGCGTAGAGCAGGGAGAAATGGTTCAAAAAATGACAAATACTTATATACCTACGATAGACACCGATGTTTATGTCCAACTTAGAAAATATGACGTTTCTGCAAACTCTATCTTAGCAGCGCGCTCAAACGCCCAGTCCCATCCCAATCCTCAATTCCCCAGTCAACCTTCCGTCTCATCTCCAGTTTCACATCCAGCCAACCCGCAAAATAACACTTTTAATCGTGTGGAACTCTATCATCTGGGAAAAAAATTGTGGTCAACAACAGAGAGCAGTGTGATCGCAACGATTCTCAATTCACTAAAGATGTCGGAAGCATCGGAGAATCTGGATGTAACACTAACACGAGGAACCCTTCAGCACGGCGCATTTTTTATTACATTAAACAGCCTGACAACGAAAATTCCGAATATTCAGTGCGAACTCCTATCCGGTGATGCTCTGCTCAAGTGTATAAAAGACAGAAATAACGTTCCTTCGGCTCATTCAGCTCTCTCAAGCCCCCAGCCCACAATACAACCAAAGTCAGAGCCAGAGTCAGAGAATTGCCTAGACTTTGAAGAAGATGTTTCACCAAACATGTTTTCGACAAACCTTCCTCAGACTCATGTAGCGCCCTTAGTCCCCCAGCCCACAATACAACCAAAGTCAGAGCCAGAGCCAGAGCCAGAGTCAGGGAGTTGCCTAGACTTTGAAGAAGGTGTTCCACCAAACATGTTTTCGACAAACCTTCCTCAGACTCATGTAGCGCCCTTAGTCCCCCAGCCCACAACACAACCAAAGCCAGAACCAAAGCCAGAGCTAGAGAGTTACCGAGACTTCGAAGGCTATGTTACACCAAAGGTTCCTCCGACAAACCTTCCTCAGACTCATTTAGCGCCCTCAGGCCCGCAGCCCACAATACAACCAGAGCCAGCTAGTTGCGTAGACTTCCTCGAAGTTCCATCAAATGAAATCAGACTCCCATTGAGCGATCCTCCCGAGCGCCGCATAAAGTGCCCTTTCGATTATCTTGCAGTGACACACAATGAACGTGTAGTATGGGACACGTCTGACAACCAGACGATCGAACATATTTTCCAACAAATACCAATATCGAAATCTATGTGTATGCAAGATGCGGCATCAATAAAGGCCATGATTCAGAATGAAAAAATTTTTATTCAAATAAACGGACAACCACAGAAGATTCCGAATATTCGACTTGACAGAGAGCTATCCGGTCAAGCTGAGTTCTATTTTGGAAAAATTAATGAACGTTTGTCTCAGCAAGCGATGGGTCAAATTCTGCCACCAGGATGGGCAGAAGAGCTCCTCTCGCGGGAAGAACCTGCTGAGATGCAAATTTGTAGAGCCATACAAGGCCCAAGGGCAATGAGAACTCCAGTACCAAAAGCGATCCAGATGGCAGCAATGGATCAGATGCTAGCCTTCCGCAGCGAGGTCACACCAAGAATAACCTCAAACATGTGCATGGCGAGTCAAAAGATTCCTGTAAAATATGTGCCCCGGGAACTATATATCATGCAAAGTCCGCTTCGTAACAGGAACCCGACTTGGGGGAAGGAGATGAGTATTCAGGAGAGACAAGCTCTCTGGGCCCAAGAAAAAGAAGTCTTAACAAACGGTGGACAAGGGATTAAACATCAAATACATCAAGCGGCGATGTTGGAGATTACGGGGCCTCGGGTAGAAAAAATTTTTTCCGCGCTGACTCAACAGATGCAACAGAGCCAGCAGCAGATTCTTAAACCCTGGATGAGGGATACGTTGGCTGAAATGGATGCATATAAACTTCAGAAGCGCCCCATTCCCCCTGAGTTGAAAAAGAAGCTCGGAGTCATTGAGCAATATTTGAAGAGCAACCGCCAAGACACCATCAATGCATGGACCGATTTCTTGCTCCAATTTGAAAAAACTGCGAATCGGAACAGATCGATTTCTATAGGGGGAGGATGGGGAATATGTGCCATAAACAACCAAGATGAGATTTACTTATATAATCCTACACATGACAGGAATGGGAAGGTGATAGGACTTTACAACACAGGCGTTCAGCTGCAGTTAATGGAAAGAGAGACTCTTCAACAGGTACGCTTCATATTTGATCAACCTTGTTATTTGCAGTTTCGCTTTCAAGCTAAGTTCGGGCCTTTGGAGCCTTTGGAATACAACGCCCTTCCACAAGACCCAAGAGACTCCAGCGGCCTCCAACCTCAACCTAGCTCGCCGATCCAATCGATGTTGCAAGCGCCACATTGTAATTTTAATAAATTAAAAATACACCAATGGTTGAATTTAAAAACAAAGATTGAAATGTTGGTAATTACCGATGGGCGGGTACGGAAAGTTTTTTCCAAAATCATTCAATGCGATATGGGTCAGTTGGGAGTTATTGAGCTAAACACTGCAGGTCGGGTGCAACAGGGAGAGATTTTCTTATATATTAATCACGAGCTCGCTCGAACAGGTGTTATGTTGACGCCCGAGGAAAGAATAAAAGTTGTCACCGATAAACATGCATGGTTTACTTTTGAACAATAATGCGATAGTACATAAACCAGCCGGGAATGGGCGCAAAATAGCTTGAGTCGTAAAAGTAGGGGTAAAAATAGTAGTCGCTGGCCAAATTGAACTGCGAGTTTTCAAAGCCGGGAGCTGCAAAGCCGGTGATGACGAATACTGTAGATGGAACCGGCGGACCCGGTGGCACGGGAGGGGGTCTGTGGCAATCTAGAATCGTCACCCCATTGAATATGACGACGCAGGGGGGGTTCAGATCATAGGTGGAAATATTGTATCCTACGATCGGAGCGCCTAGCTCTATGCCGTTAAAGTCGGCTAAATAAGTGCTGCCCACAATAATCCCTTGCGATGCGTTGACGAGGATGGGGCTTGCAATAGATCCAACGTTCCCCCCTAGAGCGTTAAAGAAGGCGGTATTCGTCGTGACTATATTGACTGGAATGGTTCCATTCTGAATAGCTCCTTGAGAGGTAAACAAGGGGTTGGCTACGCTCATCGCCCCGTTAAAGAGGATCGAGCCAGCGTGTACCGTCACCGTGTTGATCGAGCCGGGATTCGATAGAATCCCCATATCGGCAAGGCCCGATCCGGTGTTGATCGTAATGTTCTCGAAAGTAGTGCCGTCAATCGTGTTGTAAGAAAAGGCCCCGCCGTTTGTTTGTACAGAAATATCTGAACCGGTGGTTAAAATCACGAGTGGGGTCGTAAAAGAAACGGGGCCGCCGTTCGTCTGCAGAGTAGTGAGGCTCCCATTCACAAATTGGGTCTCGACGCCAGAGGCATATGTTTGAGTGACCGCCGCATAGAGGGAGCTGCTCAGAGATGTAGTCCCTGCAGCATTTAAGGTTAGCTGACCGCTCACAATCGAGCTCGGCGAGCCGACTCCGTTGAGTGAAATATTGCCCGCTGAGCTGACGATAAAGCTGGTCAGCGGCGATGTGACAGAAATCGCGTTGGGAGCTACGACATTTCCAGCGCCTCCGATAACTGTCAATGAATAATTCCCTTCTAAATCGGTTCCAAAGGTGATGTTTCCGTTATTGGAATTGACGGTGAAATGGCCGGTGAGGATTAAAGGTCCGGTCCAACTGATGGGAGAGCCGCTTGTATTTAAGTTACCCATCATCTGGGTCGTCCCACTGCCCAATTGAGTGAAGGGGCCTGAAAGAGAAATGGCTGTCGGAGAATTGACAATCGCAAGAGAGCTGTTCGTCAAGGAGAGGGGCCCGCCGCCCGTCGTGGCGATATTGCCATTGAGGGTAAAAAAAGCGCCGCTTAAAGTGATGCCGGAGGCTCCAGTCGCTAAAAGATCCCCATTGAATGTCGCAAGGCCGCTCACCCCTCCGATCTCCATACTCGATGCGCTGATCGGGGCGGCTGCGGTCAAATTGGTGCATTCGGTCACTTGGAAAGCGGCCAGTCCCGTTACGGTATTGGAGAGGACGATCGATCCTCCGCCCGCGCTCATCGTAAGATTCTCATTGCCATCGACCGTGTTCGAAAGGGTGATCGTCCCTGAAATCACGTCCATATTGAGTAGCGAGGGCCCTGTGAGATGAACGGGACCGGTAAATAAAATGCGACCGCCGACCACCTCGATGGTCGTCGCCAAATCGACGCTTCCAACGCCTGTCTGGCTAAACCCTCCGCTTAAATTGACGGGGGCGCTGCTCGACAGGGTCAATAGCCCGCTATTGTTCACCGTAAAGCGCCCGTTGCCAGTCGTCGTCACGGGGGCAAGGAAAGTAAAGGCGGCGCCAGTCACTTGAATGCCGCCAGAAAGGGTCGTAGAGAGAGCTCCATTAAAGGTCGTGCTGGCAGAGCCGGCGTTTTGTGCAATGGTTCCCGCCGAAATGGCGGCGGCGGATACTTCTCCGCCGCTCACAACTGTCAAAGAGGTGACCGGAACCAGATCGCCGATATCTGCCGCTAAAGTCACGCTCCCCGATCCGGCGGTCAAGCTGAGGGTATAGGCGCCATCGATCGTATTCGCAATGAAGATGTCGCCTCCGCCGTCGCTATTTAAAGAAACAGGGCTGCTCAAAGTGATCGGGCTGTCAAATGTGATATCTGAATTGCTGGCATGGATCGTGCCGCCGAGCTGCACGGTTCCGCCGATGCCAGACTCTGTGAATCCATTGGACAAAAGAGTCGATGATCCAGCCGTCAAATTCAAAAGCCCCGTGTGGCTGATGACGCAGGGGCCAACCCCGCTCGTCGTCAAAGACCCGTTCAAAGTAAAGTTGGTTCCAGTCAGCCGAATGCCAGAGGCGCCGCTGGCATTCAGATCTCCGTTCATCGTTGTCACCCCTGTCCCAGCGATTTGAATAATCTCTGAAGCCTTGATCGAAAGGGTCGTGACGCTGCCGCTTTGGGTAAACACCACATCTCCGAGAGGGGTCATTTGACCCGCTACGCCCTGAATAGTCGTGTTGCTCGCGCCTGAATTAAAAAAGAGGCTGCCAGGCCCATCGAGGGTGCTCGCCAAAGTGATCGGCTGAGAGGCTGCTGAGAGAAAGGCCGAACCGGTCACTCCAACAGCTCCAGCAAAACTGATGGATCCGGCGGCATTGATCGAGCTACTCAGAGTGGAAGAGGCTCCGCTCTGTCCAAAAGATCCAGCCGTTACACAAGGAGCAGAGAGGGTAAAAACACCCGAGTTCACAATGTTAATGGAGCCAAGGACGGTGGTCGTAACAGCCCCGCTGAACGTCACGTTCGTACCGGTGAGATTGATGCCGCTTGCTGTATTGGTGTTCGTCGCTCCGCTCAAAGTGGTGGTCCCTGTGCCGCCTGTCTGGTCGATCGATGCGGCGTTGATGGATCCAAATGTTGCGGTGGCGGTTTCAGTGATGAGGAGGGCTCCAATGCGGGTATTCGATCCAATGGCGCCAGTCACTGTAATATTGTCAGCTCCGCTTGCGAGCGTCAGGTTTTGGGCCCCGTCTACAGAACCGCTGATCGAAATAAAACCAGGGCCGGGCCCGCTATTGAGCGTCAATGGGGCGCTCAGACTCACGATTCCAGCGAAGCTCATATTTTGGTTGAGGGTCAAAACAGTCCCGCCGATCAAGACGGGGCCCAAGCCGCTTTGATCAAAGGGGCCGGCCGATTGGATCGTTCCAGAGGCGATGGATGTGAAGGCGCCCGAGTTCCCGATCACAATCCCCCCAGTCCCCCCAGCGGTCCAAGCGGCGCTCCGGATGATATTATTGGCGGTCAAATGAATGCCGAGAGGGCCGCTTGTCGAAATGGGGCCGCTGAAGGTCGAAGTGCCGCTGCCGCCCGATTGGGTGATGGAGGCGGCAGTGATCGGCTGCTGGGCCGTGAAATTCACAGCAGACGTGATCGCTATATCGCCCACCGCAGTCTGGCTCCCAATCGGGGCGCTGAGGAGGATATTTCCCGTCCCCGCATTGAAGCTGAGGGGATAGGCGCCATCCACAGTCCCTGCCAGTAAAATATCCCCAGAGCCAGATCCGGTGTCGAAAGCGCCGTCGTACAAGAGGGTGATGGGGCTGGAAAACGAAATGTTTTGGCCTGCTGTCGTAATCGTCCCTGCAAAAAAGACGGAGCCTGTCCCGTTTTGCGTATATGTGCCGTCTATCGAGGTCGTATTGATGGAGGTGCCGGTGATCGTCCCTGAGTTCGTAACGACAAAATTGCCCCCATTGGTGGTGATCAAAGAGCCGCTCCGGACGAAATTGACCCCGGCCAATGTAATGCCAGCAGAGGTGTTGGAACTCAAATCCCCCACCAATTGCATCGTCCCCGACGCTGTCGCATTCAGTGAGGCGCAGGCAAAATTTTGGATCGTAATGTTGTGGGCGCTAGAGACAACCGTTGTGCCGAGCGGGGTATTCCCCCCTGTGTTTCCAAGGAGGGTGATATTTCCTGTGCCGGCGAGCAGCGTCAAATAGCCTGGGCCGTCCAAGGTGCTAGAAAATGTGATCGACTGGTTGTTCGCCGCTGTATTCATCGTGGCGCTCATCCCCGACACGCTCACCGGCCCTGCAAATGAGATCGAGCCATTATGGGTCGTCACCGATCCAGAAAAAGCGGTCGAGCCTCCGCCTGTTTGATTCAACGACCCGTCTGGACTTGCCGTTCCAGCCAATGTGAATACGCCGCTATTTTGAACCGTGATGGAAGAGCCGGCTTCTGTCTGTAAGGAGGCGCCGCTCTCAATCATCAGGTTCGTCCCTGTGAACTGAAAACCGATATTATTCACAATCGAGCTGACGCCTGTCACAGTCGTGGTCGCTGAGCCAGCTTCCTGGATGAATCCGTCGAGCGCCATATTGCCAATGGCCACATTGTTCGCACTTGCAATGACGAGCAGATTGGGCCGGACGGTCGCATTGCTGCCGATATCTCCGGAAAATGTAATATCGCCCGTTCCTGCCGCAAGGGTCAGGTTTTGCGTGTCGCCGAGAGCTCCGTTCACAGCCCCGGCAAACGAAATATCTCCTCCTCTCGCTCCCGTCGAGATGACCGAGTTCGTATTGAGCACCACCTCTGTCGGGAAGGAGAGGGCAGTATTGGTCGAGCCGATGTTTCCTCCAACATAAAGGGTCGCAGCGGGATTTAAAGTAATGGTTCCGGCGATCAAATTCCCATTAAGGGTCACTGTGCCTGCTGTGATGGCAACGCTCGCAAATTGTCCATTGCCGGCAAGGCCAATTGTACCGACCTGAATGTTGCCAGAGCTGCTCGAAAGAGTTAGATTCCGCCCGCTATTTTGCCCAGCTTGAATCCCAAGCGCCGTTAAATTGCCCCCACCGGTATTGAGCGTCAGGTCGGCGCCTGTCCCAAGAGAGATCGTCCCATTTTGGAATGTGAGATTGGCCCCGTTGCTTGAAATTGTAGTGGCGGAGCCTGCACTGAAATTGAACGTTGCTGGAGAATTGTAGGTTTGGGCGTTGCCGTTATAAGTGGTTCCCGCAAATGTCATACTGCCGCTCGTTGTGACCGAGACTGTCCCCGATACGCCAGGCGCGCCTCCCCCCATCCCATTCAAAGAGACCTGATGGGCTGTAATCGCAAGCGAAGCGAGTGGGCTCGAGACCCCGATCGGCGCTCCCACCGTCACATTGCCGCTTCCCGCTGTGAGGGTCAAGCCAAACTCCCCGTTGATCGTATTCGAAATCGAAATTCCCCCTGTTCCTCCACTGGAATCGAGGATTGCATTGCCTAAAAGAACCATTGGACTGAGGATCACAAAACCGCCCCGGGCGCTCGTCGACGCCGCGAAATTCGCTATCCCCGTGCTGCCGGGAAGTTGAATCCACTGTCCGTCAATCGAGCTGGTATTGCCCGCGTGCCCTGTCAGAGGTCCGCTATTGAGGATAGTGAGGCTCCCTCCATTGCTCGTCACTAAAGAGCCTTGTCTATAAAAACTATTGCCGGTAATGCTAATCCCAGCAGGGCCGTTGATATCGATCGCCCCAATCGACATAAACTGTCCGGTGAGGGCCTGTTGAGTGAATGAAAGGGCCGTGACAGAGCTCAAGTTCTCGTTATTTGCGCTAACGACAGTGATGGCGCCTAAACGGGTTCCCCCTCCCATGGCGCCTGCAATATTGATATCTCCCGCGCCCGCCTCTAACGTGAACGGCTGCCCCCCGTCCACTGTACTATACAAATTGATCGTTCCCAAGCCCGTTCCGGTGGTGAGCAGTGTGGTCGCCGTCAGCGCAATCGGACTGGCAAATGAGAGATCTTGACCTGCCGTCTGCACCGTCCCAGCGAGCGCCACCGACCCTACTCCTGTTTGGGCAAAAGCCCCCCCCGTGGAGGAGAGGGTCTGATTGGCAGAGGCCGTCAAAAGCCCCGCATTGGCAATCGCAATCGGACCTGCGGCAGTCGCACTCCCGACAAACGTGATGGCAGTCCCCGTCAGGCTGAGGCCGCCCGCCCCTGCTGTGAGATTGCCGTTAAACGTGGTCGAGACCGACCCGGAGAGTTGCGAAATAGTCCCTGCTGAGAGGTCCTGCGTCGTCACAATAGCTGCACTGTTGATGGTGAACGCATTTAAAGGGGAACTCGGCGTGCCGAGATTGCCGTTCATGGTGAGAGTCCCTGCGCCGAGGATGCAAGTGAGAGAGCCGGAGCCGCTGATAGCGTTTGAGAACTGGATCGAGTTGTTATTGGAAGAAGAGTCTACGGTCGCAGATCCAAGTGTTGGGACTGAGACGGATCCTGAGAAAAAGATAGCCCCCCCTGCAGCGAGCGTCCCTTCCAGAGAAATCGATCCTGCCGTGTTTTGGGTAAAGGGGCCTGCCAAACTGAGATTAGCGCTTGGGCCAAAAGTCAATAGACCTGATTGAGAGACGCCCATCCCGCCGCCAGAGTTCGGCGTGGTCGTGACGACTCCGCTATTGACCGTGAAATTGTTTCCAACCAAACTGATCCCCGCAGGTCCGCTCGTCGTCAGATCTCCGCCGAAAGTCGTGGCGCCAGAGCCAGAGAGCTGCGCAATCGACGCGGCTGAAATCGCCCCCGCATTCACAATCCCTGCCGAGTTGATCGCCAAGGCCAAGATCGGAGTCCCCGAACCGACCGCTCCGCTCAAAGTGAGGCTCCCTGCTCCTGCCGTCAAGCTCAAATTATGGGCCCCATCCACAGTTCCCCCAAGCGAGATGTTTCCAGGACCGCTGCCGCCAGAGCTCAAAGTCACATCGCTGCCTAAAGTCACATTGCCCGCAAGGCTAATGGCGGCGCTTCCGGTCAAAATCGTTCCGTTCAAAATCACGGCGCCGCCGCCGCTTTGGGTGAAAGTCCCCGCGGGCTGAATCGAGGCCCCTTGCGTATATAAGGCGCTATTTATAATCGCTACAGGGCCTCCGCCCGAAGTAGACACAACCCCGTTTTGGTTAAACGCCTCTCCTGTCAAGGAAATCCCGCTGCTGCCGCTCGTATTCATGGCCCCCGAAATCGTCGTCGTACCCGAACTTCCGCTCTGCAAAATAGAGGTCGCGCTGATCGCCGGATAGCCGATGTTCGAAGCGCTTTGGATCGTCAGAGCGCCCAATCGAGCGAGCTGGCCGACTCCGCCGGTAAACAAGAGGGCGCCCGATCCGGCGGTGAGGGTGAGAGTTTGCGCCCCATCGAGCGTGCTGCCGAATGTGATGTTGCCGCTCCCGCCGCCGTTCGATACGCTCGTCGTCCCGCTCATGACGACCGGAGAGGCAAAAGAGAGGGGGCCGCCCGTTGTTAAAAGGGCGCCGGAGAGCGAGACAGTGCCGCTCCCCGTCTGGCTAAAGGCCCCCGCGATCGAAGTGCTAGATCCGGCAGTCAGCGTCAAAGAACCGGTATTCACAATCGCGACAGGGGCGCCAGAGGCTGTGGTTGTTAGATTCCCATCGATTGTCAACGAGGCTCCAGTGAGCGAGATCCCTCCGATGAGAGTTGCGGTTAAATTGCCATAGGCGGCCAGTCCCGTCCCCGCTACTTGAGTGATGGCGCCTGCGGAAATATTTTGTGTGGCGATCCCCTTCCCGTTATCGATCGTGAAGGCGCTCAGCGCCGAACCGCCCCCTACATTTCCTCCAATGAAAAGAGCGCCGATAGAGCCGAGATTGAGCTCCAAAGAATCGGGGCCGTCCACCGTACCCAAGAATGAAATATTGGTCCCATTGAGCGAGGTATCTAAATAAGCTGGATTGGGGAGGGTGACGGCGCTTGCAAAAGAGATACTGCCGCCGGCGGCGATAGCGCCGCCGAGCTCCACAGAGCCCCCGCCGCTCTGAGTGATGGCTCCGCTGATATTTAAGTCGGCCCCAGATCCCAATACGAGGGTCCCGGAATTGACGATGGCGAGAGGCCCAGAACTCGATGTGCTCACGCTACTGCCGATATCAAACGCAGCGCCAGTCAGCTGGATGCCGCTCGAGCCGCTTGTCGAAAGGGCGCCATTGAAGGTCGTCGATACCGAACCTGCGCTCTGTGTCAAAGAGGCGCAAGAAAACGGGCCTAGACTCACCACTCCGGCGCTTGCAATGGCCACATTTGCAATCGGCGTCCCTTGACCGACGCCGCTTTCAAAAGAGATCGTCCCTGTTCCTGCGCTTAAATTTAGATTGTACGGCTGATCGACCGTATCGGCAAATGTGATGTCCGCTCCGGCAAGATCAATCGTGTTGACGTTCAAATTGGAACTGAGGGTTATTGGCCCTTCAAACGAAACGGAGCCGTCGGCGCTCTGAATAGTTCCTCCGATCGAAACAGATCCCGACCCCAATTGTTCGAACGGGCCGTCGAGAGTAAAGAGAGCATTCGTCGCCGTGAACGTCCCCGAATCGCCGATGTCGAAGAGAGCCGAAGCGTTGTTCGTCGTGAGGGTAGAACCTCCAATCGAAATATTATTTGCCGCAATGCTGACCCCCCCCGCATCGGCGACAATCCCTGCACGGATCGTCGTCGTCCCCTGTCCATCCGTTTGGATCAACGAGCCGACCGTCATCTGATTGCTGATCGTCACATCTTCTGCCTCGCCAATGGTCAGAGAGGTTAAGGGGGCTGAGTTGCCGACGAGGCCTGAGAAGGTGAGAGAATTCCCCGCTCCTGGATTGATCGTCAAATGACGGCTATTGCCCACCCCATCGGAGTTGAGGCTGCTCAGGAACGTATAGCTCCCTCCAGATAGGACGATATTGTCCGCGATCACTAATGTAGGACTGGCGTAGATCATGCCGACCGATACGTTCGTGGCAATATAGCTGGTTGTCGGTGAAAATTGCGTGATGGTCGGATAGCTCGTGCCGGTGATGGTGAGCATCGAGGTGATGATATCGACACTATTCAATGGGTTTGTCATCGTGCCGATATTGGCCACGTTCACCGCCCCTGTATAGGCGTCGACGTCCAAATTCTGATTTGGACCCGTTAAATTGCTTAAAGTGACACTTCCACCATTGCTATTGACCGTCAAATCAGTGCCAGTACTCAAGGCGATCGTCCCAGTCGTAAAGGCAACATTCGATCCTCCGGAGGCTACGGTCGTCAAGGATCCAGCTGTGAAGTTGAAGCCGTTTGCCGCCGTAAAACTTAAGCTCCCCCCCTGATAATTGTCCCCTGTGAAGGCGATCGCATCGCCTGCCGTGATCGACAAATTCCCCCCAGAGGATAGAGCGCCTGTGCCAAAATTCCCTAGCGACACTTCAGTCCCCTGGATCGTCAAGCTATTGAGAGGGATCTCGACCCCGATGGCGCCGCCAACCGTCACATTTCCGGTCCCCTGGCCTAACGTGAGATTGAGTCCCGTTGTGCTGGCATTAAGCGTTCCGGTGATAGAAATATCTCCCGCTCCAGCCCCTGCTGAAAGGATGGCGCCAGAGGCTGCGACAGCCGCATTCCCCGTAATGGTGATGTCGCTGCCTGACGTCGTGATCCCAGCGCCAAGACTCACAGCGCCTGTCAAGACAACGGTCGATCCCGTTGCGATCGGGGCCGACTGGACGATGGCAGCCGCAGAGACCGACAAACAATTCAACGGATGCAACGCTCCAAGCGCCGCATCGAACGCAACAGTGCCTGTACCGGTCGTGAGCGTCAAGCAATAATCCCCATCCACCGTATTCGAAAAAAGGATATTGCCAGCCCCGGCCCCAGTCGTCATCGCCACAGCATGGGTCAAGAGAATGGGATCCGCCCAACTGATGTTGTTGCCGTTCGTGGTCACATTGCCCCCAAGCGACACCCCTCCTCCGCCCGTTTCCGAAAAAATTCCATCGATCATGAAGGGAGCTGCCGCTGGAACCGTCAATCCTCCCGTCTGGACAATCGTCAAAGACCCGCCGCTCCCAGAGCCTGTTGTGAGCGCGCCGCCGAACTGGAAGGCCGACCCGGTCAGTCTAATCCCCGCAGAACCCGATGTATTGAGAGCGCCTGTAAAATTCGTCAATCCGGTTCCTAGAGATTGGGTGATATCGACAGCCGTAACGGCGGCAATCGTCGCGCTCCCGCAGCTGACAATCAGAAAACTACCCAGCGGACTCATGTTGCCAACGGCGCCGCTTAAGCCAATCGCCCCCCCTTCTGCCGTCAAGGTAAGGTCGTACAGTCCATCGACCGTTCCGAGGACATTCAGCCCGTAGCCGCCGCTATTCAACCCAACAGGCGCCGTGAGAGTCAGCGCCGATCCAAACTGGAGGATCCCTCCGCTCGTCACATTCGCGCCGAGGCTTAACGCTCCTCCGCCGCTTTGTGTAAAGGCCCCGCTCGACACAATAGCCCCTGAGATCGTCCCCATGCCTGTATTCATAATCGCGACCGGCCCGCTATTCGTCGCCGTCAACGTGCCGCTTAAAGCAAGCGTCCCGGTGCTGACACTGATCCCGCCGATTGTGGCCGTTGAGACGGCCCCGCTCAGTGTCGTCAGGCCGGTCGCGCTCATAGAGAGAGACCCGTTGATCGCAATCGTTGTATCCGCGGTGACATTGAGCGCGCTACTGACCGTCAAACCGGTAAGTGGGGCTGTATGCCCAACCGGTCCGCCGAAAGTGATGCTTCCCGAGCCTGCCGTAAGCCCCAACGCATAGGCCCCGTTGATCGCCTCCGCAAATGAAATATTGGCGCCAGATCCGGTATCGAGGGCCACTGCATTCGTCAATGTGACAGCCGATGCGAAACTGATGAGAGCGCTCGCAGTCGTCATCGATCCACCGAGCGACACAAATCCGGAGCCCGTTTGCGTAAATGGGCCAGATAAGTTGAACGCCACCCCATTTCCGATCGTCAGAGGATTTGAATTCGTCAAAGCGATCGCGACCCCCCCTCCGCCCGTCGTCGTCACATCCCCGTTAATCGCCACTTGGTTGGCGCTCAAAGAGATACCGGCGCTCCCTGAGGTATTGAGGGCGCCGTTGAAAGTAGCAAGACCTGTGATATTTGGCGCGGAAAACGATACGGCGCTGATGGCTTGCGCAGTGAAGTTGTTGGCCGTCGTCACACTGATCGCACTGAGAGGAGTCGTCCCTCCCCAATCGCCATTGCACTGAATATTTCCCGCCCCTCCGTTCAGAGTCAAATTCTGAGCGCCGTCGATGGCGTCAGCAAAGACAATGTTCCCTCCGGACTGACTGCTGTCGAATACAGTCGGCGCCACCAAAGTGAGAGACGTATTGTTTGTGATTCCTCCGGAAGTCGCAATGACCTCGCCGCCAAAATCGAGCGCCCCCACCCCTAAATTCGTCACCACGACAGATCCAGCTATGATCGGGCTGACAGAGGAGCCTCCGATAGCGCCTGTAAAATTGACAATGAGCGGCCCCCCATTGGACACGGTCAGCCCAGCGTTCCGGACCACGTTATCGACATTCAGCGTGACTCCAGCAGAGCCGCTCGTATTGAGATTGCCGTTGAGAGTCGCTGCTCCCCCTGTTTCGGTCACATTCACAGAGAGGGCTGAGAAGGCCGCCACAGTCAAATTAGCGCAGCTATTTACGGTGAAGGCCCCAACCGGGGTGTTCCCCCCCACGGCAGCGGCGGCCGATATATTCCCCGTCCCCGCTGTGATCGTCAGGGGCTGAGCGCCATCGACCGTCTGGTTGAACGTGACATTGCCTCCGCCTGAACTGAGGGCAAAAGATCCAGCAAGGGTCATCGGTCCGCTAAACGAGATCGTTCCACCGCTGGTTGTAATGGAACCGTAATAAGAGGTGGCTCCGCTCCCTGTCTGGTTATAATTTCCGGAAACTGTTGCGCTGGTATTGGATGTAGCCGTCAAAGTACCGCTGTTGTTGATTGTGACAGAGCCTCCGTTCGTCGTGACAAGCGTTCCGGCCCGGACAAAATTCGTCCCTGTGAGTTGGATGCCGCCGGCGCCGTTTGTGTTCAAACTGCCGCTCAACGTCGAGGTGCCGCTCCCCGCTGTTTGAGTGATTGTCGCAGAGCTGAGATTGCCGCAGCTAAAATTGCCGGCGCTGCTGATCGTGAAATGACCGACACGAGTCCCTCCTCCGATAGCGCCATTCACCGTAATCGTTCCAGTCCCCGATCCCAAAGTGAGATTGCCGCCGCCGTCGATTGTGGAGCTAAACGTGATATTTTGATTCGCCGCAAAAGTCGATACCGAAGCTGTTCCCGAAAGGGTCACGGCATTCGAAAATTGAGCCGCCCCCCCAACAGTCATCGCATTCGAAAGAGTGGCGGCGCCCGTCTGGGTGAATCCTCCGCCAATCGTTGCCACAGCCCCCGCATTATAAATAGAGCTCCCCGTCCCCGAGACATTCAATGGACCTGCCGCCGCCGTCGTAATCGCCCCGTTGAATATAAAGTTCGTCCCCGTCAGCACAATGCCCCCCGCCGCATTGGCATTCAGCGCTCCAAAAGCGCTCGTCGCCGACCCGCCCAGCTGAGTGATCGTCGAAGCGTAAATAGCGCCCGCCGAAAGGCTCCCCTCATTGACAAAAGTGACACTCGCGAGATACATCCCAACCGTTCCGAGCGCCCCGCTCAGGGTGATATTTCCATTATCTGCATTGAGGCTCAGGTTATAGGCCCCCTGAACCGTTTGACTGAAGGTGATCGCGCCGCTCCCTGTCCCGCTGCTCAAAAAAAGGTCGGCTCCCATCGTAACGGGGCCTGCAAACGAGATCGCCCCCCCGTTGGTCGTTACCGAACCGCCGATCGTCACAGCCCCTGCCCCCGTTTGCCCAAACGATCCCGCCACAGTGATCGCCCCTGCAGCCGTGCTTGTGAAGAGCCCGCTATTGGCTATCGCGAGGGGGCCCCCATTGAGCGTGGTGATCGTGCTATTTCTAGTGACGGCGCTCGCCGTGATCGCTATCCCCGAAGCGCCTGTCGTGGTGATGGGGCCGTTGAAAGTCGTAGTCCCGCTGCCGCTCTGCTGGGTAAACGACGCCGCCGTCACGGCCTCTGTCGTTATATTGCCGGCATTTGCAATCACGACGGCGCCGAGGGGCGTATTGGATCCAACATTGCTTTGCAATTGGATCGTCCCTGTGCCTGCCCTTAACGTGACTGGGAAAGCGCCGTCAACGGTCCCTCCAATCGTGATATTTCCGTTCCCTCCGCTTGTATCAACGACGAGCGCTTTGATGAGGGTGATGTTGTGGTTCGCCTCGATCGATCCGGTAAGACTCGTGAGCGATCCCCCAAGCAAAGAGACCCCGGTCGAATTCTGTGTGATCGATCCCGATATCGTATAGATCCCCCCTTCAACCCCGCCCGATACCGTCCCTGTCGTCGACAGCGTCAAAGGCCCCCCGTTGCTCGTCGTCACCGCGGCGTTGCTGCTGATATTTTGACCGGTCAGCGAAATCCCCGAAGAGCCGTTTGTATTCAACGCGCCATTGAATGTAAAAGTCCCTGAACTCCAACTGAGAGCCAGAGCTGCCGCTGTGATCGCATTCGATGTGATATTCGAGGCGGAGTCGATCTCGAGCGTACCGAGACGAGTCCCCCCTCCTATAGCGCCGGTAAAGACGATATTTCCCTCTCCGGCGGCAAGGGTTAAATTGTACCCCCCGTCCAACGTGCTCAAAAAGGCAATCTGCTGTCCGGCGGCTGCCGTCGTAATCGAGCTTGCTCCAGTCAACGAAACAGCTCCAGAGAAAGAGACTCCATCCCCTGCCGTCATACTATTTGCCAACTGAACAGATCCGCTCCCTGTTTGGGTGAGCCCTCCGCTTAAATTGAGGGTAGCTCCCGACTGAAAAATGACCAGCCCCGTATTATTCATAGCGAGAGACCCCGAATTGGTTGTAGTCACGGCGCCCTCGAAGGTAAACGCCGACCCAGTCAGATTGATCCCGAGAACGTTCGTCGTCGAGAGGGCGCCGCTGAAGGTCGATGAGCCGGCAGATTGAGTGAAACTGCCGACGTTCATCGTCCCTGCGGTGACGCTGCCAGCGCTTGAAATCGTTAAGCTATTCAGCGGGAAAGAGCCCCCCACTGCACCGGAAAAGGCGATGTTTCCGCTGCCAGCTGCAAGAGTTAAACTCCGTGTGCCCGCCGCATCGCCATCGATGGTCCCCCCAAATGTAATTCCGGCGCCTCCAGTCGTTAAAGTGGCGTTTGCGGTCGTATCGAGCACAACGGCCGCCGGAAATGTGAGAGCGCCTCCGCTCGTCGTGATATTAGCTCCCAGATAGACCGTTCCCGTCGAAGAGAGGCTCACCCCATTCGAAACGATATTGCCATGGATGTATAGATTGCCCCCAGTCAAAGAGAGAGAGGCTAATTCAGAGCTGCTGGCCGTCCCGATCGAAGAGAGGGTCATCGAGCCTGTCCCTGCATTGAGCGTTACGGTTCGCAAATCGGCTGTCACAGCATCCAGCGGCGAGAGGGTGATCGCCCCATTATTCGAGTTGATCGTCAAATTCGTCCCCATCGCAAGGGTCATCGCAGCCGCACTGAACTCGATCGGCGTCCCTTGGCTGGTCAAAGTAGTCAAAGATCCTGAAGTAAATTCCACCAAACTGGCATTGTAGCTTTGCGTGTTATAGCGATAGTTGGTTCCCGAAAAGACGATCGAGTTCACTGCTGTCAAAGTGGCCGCACCGCTCACCCCGACCAACCCGTCGCCTACGTTCGCCAGCGATATGTTCTTTCCAGCAATGTTCAGCGCGCTCAAAGCGCTTAGAGCGCCAATCGTTCCGTTAATAGCCACATTGCCAGGTCCTGCCAAAACCGTCAGCGAATACCCCCCATCAATTGTACTCGACAAGGTCACCCCTCCCGGTCCCGTTCCCGCATTGAGAATCGAATCTCCCGTAAGGGAAATGGGTCCCGCGATCGAAAGATTTTGGTTGTCGGTCGTAATATTTGCGCCGAGCGAAACCGCCCCAGATCCTGTTTGAGCGAAGGTTCCATTGATAGAAAAAGGGGCGTTGACTGCCAGGGCTCCTGCCACGGAGAGAGGGCCGTTGAGCAGCGTGGTGACTGGAGCATTGAAGGTAAATGCGCTTCCCGTCAGGGAAATCCCGCTCCCTCCGCTCGTCGACACAGCTCCATTACAGGTCGTTGTCCCCGAGCCTGTTTGAACGATGTATGTGGCGCTCACCGCTTGTGTCGACACCGCACCATTCGATCCGATAGTGAGCGATGCGAGCGGCGCCGTCCCCCCGACCGCGCTGCCGAGAGTCACCCCTCCGCCGGCCGCAGAGAGGGTCACATTATAATTGCCATCGAGCGTCCCCATTAAAGTGATCGTGCCGCCCGTCGTCCCTGAGCTGAGCGAAATATCTCCAAACATCGTAATCGGGCTTGAAAAGGTGATCGGTTGGTTGGTTGTTGTCAATGAACCGCTCAAAAGGACAGGGCCCGTTCCATTTTGGAGATAATATCCGGCGACGCTGACGCCGGTGTTGCCCTCCAGATTCAACGTGCCGCTATTCGTCCATGTAACTGAGCCGCTGTTTGTGGTGGTCACGCTGCCGCTCCGAGTGATAGTATTTCCGGTCACGGAAATGGAGCCTGCCATATTGATCGTTCCAATCATCCTCGTCGTCCCGGTCCCCGCGAGCTGCATAAACCCCGCCGCTTTGAGATTGCCGACTGTCAGATTATTAACGCTCGTCACAGAGATCGTTCCCAGCCGGGCGCCCGTGCCAATATCGCCGTTCACGGTAATATTGCCGCTCCCGGCGTTCAAAGTCAGATTCTCAGCGCCGTCGATGGTGCTAGAAAAGACAATATCCCCTCCAGAAAGACTGGTGTCAAACGCTGTTGGCGCCACCAAATTAAGGGCTGTATTATTTGTGATCCCTCCCGTCGTGGCAATGACCTCGCCGCCAAAGTCCAATACCCCCGTCCCTAAATTGGTCACAACCACAGATCCGGCTGTGATCGGACTCACAGAGGAGCCTCCGATGACGCCTGTAAAATTGACAATGAGCGGCCCCCCATTGGAGACGGTCAGTCCCGCATTCCGGAGCACATTATCGACATTCAGCGTGACGCCGGCAGAGCCGCTTGTATTGAGATTGCCATTGAGAGTGGCCGACCCCCCTGTTTCGGTCACATTCACCGAGAGAGCTGAAAAGGCCGCCGCAGTCAAATTGGCGCAGCTATTTACGATGAAGGTTCCAATGGGGGTGCTCCCTCCCACAGTCCCGCCCAAACTCACATTCCCAGTGCCCGCAGTCAGGGTGAGGCCTTGAGCGTTCAGTGTCGTCCCGTCGATCGTACTCATGAAGGTGATATTTCCAGCTCCCGTCCCTGAATTGAGGGTGAAATTGCTCGTCAAGGTGACCGCGCCCGTATACAAAATATTTCCGTTATCCGTCGTGATCGATCCCCCGATCAAAACAGGACCTGTGCCGGTCTGGGAGTAAGAGCCGCTGATCGTCGCTGTCGTACCCGTTCCAGCTTGCAACGTCCCGCTATTATTGACCGTCAGCGAACCTCCATTCGTTGTGACGATGTTGCCGTTTCGGACAAAATTCGTCCCTATCTTGTTGATTCCGCCCGAACCGTTGGTGTTCAAATTGCCATTATACGTCGACGTGCCGCTCCCCGCCATCTGAGTGATGCTCGAGGCCGTAATCGCTAAACTTGTGAAATTGGCGACGCTCGCCACCGTCAAAGCCCCGAGCCGCGTCACTCCCCCTGCCGCCCCCATCAAGGTGATATTGCCAGCCCCCGCCGTGAGGCTTAACCCCCCTGGGCCATCCAGCGTACTAGAGAACAAAATATGGGCTCCCCCCGAATTCATCGTCGTCAAGCCGCTCATCACCACGCCGCTTCCGAACTGAATCAAAGCGTCTGACGTCGTGATCGATCCGGCCAATTGACTCGATCCGATCCCCGTCTGAGTGAAACCGCCGCTCAAACTCAAGGCTCCGCTTGTTCCGAGAACAAAGGTCCCCGCAACCGAGATCGCCGCAGGGCCGCCCGCCGCAGTGGAGAGCGAGCTATTGATCGTCAAATTATTCCCCGTGAAGTTGAACCCTGACGCATGGGTCAACACAACCGCCCCGTTGAGCGTCGTCGTCCCCGTTCCCGCCGCCTGATTGAAGGCGGCGGCTGAAAGGGCGACGGCCGTCACGTTGTTAGCATTTGTGATTGTGAGGACGCCGAGGGGATTGACCCCTCCAAGAGCGCCGGAAAAAACAATATTGGAGCCGCCTGAGACCAAAGTGAGAGGGTCCGTCCCATTCAGCGTGCTGGAGAAGGTGATATTTCCTCCGGCAGGCGATCCTCCGCTGTGGGTCGAATCGATCACAAGGCCAGTCGTGATCGCCACAGGCCCCGTCATTCCGATGAGCCCTCCGCTCGTCGTCAAGTTGCCGCTCAATGTAACGGACGAACTTCCCGTATAGCTGATTCCCCCCGTTGTGAGCGCCGTGGAGTCCTGCACGACGGCCAAACCGCCTGCAGTCAAAGAACTCAGAGCCGTTCCCCCTCCGACTGCGCCGCCCAAAGTCACCGTGCCGCTTGCCCCCGCCGTCAGCGTTAAATTCTCCGATCCATCGATCGTACTCGACGCCGTAATGCTAGCGCCTGCCGTCGCAACGACATCGCTCGTCAACGTGACGGCAGAGTTCCAATGGATCGCCCCGCTGCTTGCCGTGAGATTCCCATTGAGAGTCGTAGCTCCCGTATAGCTGATGGCGCCGCTCGTCTTCACTGTGGAGCTTTGCGTAACTGAAAGGCCGCTTGCGCTCAACGAGGCGAGCGGCGTAGTTCCCCCGACCGCGCCCGTGAGGCTCACAGTCCCTGCCGTCCCACCAGTGAGGGTCAATCCAAAGGCCCCGTTGACTGTACTCGAGAGCCCAATGTTCGCCCCGGCTGGCGACCCTCCCCCATTCGTCGTGTCCATCGCGACAGCCTGAGTCAAAACGACCGGCCCCGTCGACATCACGGCTCCCGCCTGGGTCTCAATATTTCCCCCTAAATCGATCGCGCTAGAGGCCGTGTAACCGACCGTCCCCGCCGCAGCGACCGACGATCCTTGGACAACTGTCGTCCCGTTTGCGCTGAGAGACGCCAGCGGCGCCGCCGACCCGACAGCGCCTGTCAACGTCAGCGTAGTTCCGGTCAAACTCAGAGCGTAGTCTCCATCCACTGTCTGTGAAAACGTAACAGCTGCCCCGCTGACCGACACTGTATTGACCGTGAGCCCGCTCGTTAACGTCACCGGCGCTGCAAAGGAGACCCAATTATCGGCCGTCTGGATGTTGCCCCCAATCGACACAGAGCCCGAACCCGTTTGTTCAAACGGTCCGCCCAAAGAGTATACAGTCCCCGCCGAGCTGAACGTCCCGCTGTTATTCAAGACCAAAGCGCCGCCGCTTCCCGTTGAGACAGAGCCGGAGAGGACGATGGCGCCAGTTGCAATATTGATCCCTCCCGACCCGGTCGCCGTCAAGCCGCCGGCAAACGTCGTCGTCCCAGCGCCGCCGGTTTGAGTGAAGGAACCCATGCTAGCGCCGCTGCTGAACGTCACATTTTGTGCGGTACCGACGGTGATTGACGTCAGCGGCGAGGAGCCCCCAACGAGACCTCCGAAATGGACCGAATTCCCTGAACCTGGATTGAATGTGACGTTCCGCGCTCCTCCTCCATCCGAATTGAGTGTGCTATTGAACGTGACCGAGCCGCCCGAAAAGATGAGGTTGTTCGCGGCGATCAGCACAGGGGTGTTATAAGTGGCGGAACCGGTCACGTTCGCCGTAATCGAGGTCACAACGGGGGAGTTGAACGAAGAGGTATTGGCATAATAGGTCCCAATGACAATAGGATCCCCCGTAACAGTCAAACTGTTCAAGTTATTTCCCGCCGAGCCGATATTTCCGAGGGTTGCGCTCCCCGTCTCCGCATTCACGATGACATTCTGACCCGGCCCCGTCAAATTCGGAATCACGATATCGCCGTTATTGCTGATCACCGAAAGATCGGTTCCTCCGCTCAAGACAATCGTCCCCGTGACAAACGAGATGGGCAAGCCGCTCGATGAAACAGTCGTCAAAGCGCCTGCTGTAAAATTAAAATCGGTCCCCGCGGTATAGGTTTGAGTTCCATCGGAAATCGTCGTCCCCGTAAAGTTGATCGCCCCCGCTGACGTCACCATCGTAACGCCCGTCGAAATCGTGGATCCTGTCCCTCGGCTTGCCAAATTAATTGTGCCGCCATTGGCTGTGAAATTGTTGAGCGGCACCACGCCGCCCATTGTTCCGCCCACAGTGATCGTCCCCGATCCAGCTTCAAGATCGATGTTTCTCCCTGCCACATCGCCGTTGATCGTCCCGGTGATTCCAATATTGCCTCCGCTCGAGTTGAGCGTCACATTGTTATTCGCCGTCCGGGTGACATTCCCTGTGAGCGTAATATTGCTACTGGTCGTCCCGATATTTGCGCCCAAACTGATCGCCCCTGTCAGCAGCGTGGCCCCTGTCGTCGTAATGGCCCCCGTCTGAACAATCGAACCCCCAGCTGCCGTCAAGGCGTTCAACGCCGTCCCCCCGCCCACTGCCCCGCTCAAAGTGATCGTCCCCGTCCCCGCCAGCAAACTCAACGGTTCGGCCCCATTCACCGTACTCGAAAAAGTAATCGCCGCCCCGCCCCCGCTCGACGTATTTGCCGTCACACTTCCCATGAGCGCTACCGCTCCCGTCATCGAAATAGGGCCGCTCGTCGTCGTCAGATTGCTATGCAGCACAATCGGACCGGTATAGCTGATAGCTCCCGCCGCCACAACTGTCGAGTTCTGCGTCACGCTAGCGCCTGTCGCCGAAATCGACGAAGGGGGGGCGCCGCTTCCGATGGCCCCAAACGAAATGACGCCCCCAGTCCCTCCATTCAAGGTCAAAGAACCCGCTCCATCGACCGTCGAAGAAAAACTGATCCCCGCCCCTCCCGGCGTCCCGTTGCCATTCGTTGTATCGACCGTCCAATTCGTCGAATATCCCACAGCCCCCGTCATCCCGACAGGACCGCCGTTTGTCGTCACATTCCCCGCAATGCTAATGGCCCCCGTATAGCCCAAGCCCCCGGCCCCCGTATTCGCAGTCCCGCTTTGCGTGAGCGTAGCCCCGCCTGCCGAAAGGGCGAAGAGCGGCACGCTAGCGCCTACTGAACCGGTGAAGACGACGGCCCCCGTTCCCGCCGTGACAATGAGAGTCTGGTTCCCATTGACCGTGCTATAGAAAGTGACCCCGGTTCCACCCCCGCTCACTGTGACACTCCCCGTAAGGGCCACAGCCCCATGCATTCCGACAGCCGCATTGTCCGTCGTCACATTGCCGCCTAAGCTGATCGCGCCGGTGTAGCTGACGGCCCCCGTCGTCTGTACGCTCGAACCCTGAATCACACTCAACCCGTTTGCGCTCAGCGTGGTCAACGGAGTCCCCGACCCCACTGCGCCATTCATGGCAATCGCCCCTCCAGTCCCCCCTTTGAGACTCAAGGCGTTGCCCCCATCGACCGTACTGGAGAAAGTGATATTGGCCCCGCCCGCAGCTCCGCTCGTGGTATCGAGCGTCAAATTGGCGTGCAAGGCTACAGCCCCCGTCAAACTCATTGAGCCGCCGCTCGTCGTCATATTCCCGTACAAAGCAATCGCGCCGCTATAGCTCACTGCCCCCACCGCAGTCACAGCGTCGCTTTGCGTCACGGCAGCGCCGCTCGCCGTCAGCGCGCTGAGAGGAATCGTCCCGCCGACAGCCGATGAAAACGCCACCGTTCCCGTCGAGCCTGCTGTCGCGCTCAAATTTTGCGTCCCATTGACCGTACTGGCCAAAGTGATATTTGCGCCGGTGGGCGTAGCGCCGCCATTTGTCGTATCCAGGACCACTCCGCTCGTCAAACTAGCCGCTCCCGTCATCCCGATAGCGCCGCCGCTCGTCGTCACGCCGCCGTTCAAACTCACGGCTAGGCTCCCATTATAACTGACCGCTCCCACCGTCTGCACCGTCGAGCTCTGTGTAATTGTCGTCCCGCTCACCGTCAAAGAGGCGAGCGGCGTCGATCCTCCGACAGCGCCCGACAGAGTGACCGCCCCAGCCCCGCCTCCCCTCAACGTCAACGACCGATTTCCATTGATCGCATTTGAAAAGCCGATATTGGCCCCGCCGCCGCTCGTCGTATCGGCGATCACCGTATTCGTCAAGCCGACAGGACCCGTCATCGCAATCGCTCCGCTTGCCGTCGTTATATTGCCCCCTAAATGGATAGCGCCCGTATAGCTGACGGCCCCCGTCGTTTGAACGGTCGAACTTTGTGTGACCGTAGCGCCCGACGCCGTGAGCGAGGTAGGCGCCGCCATGCTACCCACCGCGCCGCCCATCGTTACGACCCCAGCTGAGCCCCCCGTCAGAGTTAAACTCTGAGACCCATTGGCGTCGAGCGTCGTCGAAAAAGAGATATTCGCGCCCAGAGACGTCCCCCCTCCATTGGTGCTATCGACGAGCCAGTTCGTATAAAAAGCGACAGGCCCCGTCATCTGAATGGCGCCCCCGCTCGTCGCCACATTGCCGTAACTTTGGATCGCGGTAGAACCTGTATACTGCACAGCCCCCAGCACATTCACCGTCGAGCTTTGGACAATGGTAGCGCTATTGACCGTCAAAGAGGCCAGCGGCGTCGTCCCTCCAACCGCCCCCGTCAATGTCGCTGTCGCCGACCCTCCATTCACAACTAAACCGTTATTCCCATTGACCGTGCCGCCAAAGGTAATCCCAGCGCCGCCGCCCGCCGTCGTATCGGCCGTCACAGGACCCGTAAGCGTGACAGCCCCATTCATTCCGATCGTCCCATTCGCCGTCGTCGTCAAATTGCCGCCCAAACGAATCGCCCCGGTATAATTGATATTGCCCGTTGTCGTGACAGTCGAGCCCTGCGTAACCGTAGCCCCTGTTGCACTGAGCTGCGCCAAGGTGCCGATCGCCCCGTTCATCGCAATCGTCCCGACAGCGCCGCTCGTCAAAGTCAAATTCTCCGCCCCGCTCACAGAGCTCGACAACACGATATTGGCGCCATTCGGCGCGCTATTTGCCGTATTAAGCGCTACAGCCCCGAACAGCGTCACAGCGCCGTTCATTCCAATCGCGCCGCCATTTGTCGTCACCCCTCCGTAGAGTGCAATCGATCCATTGTAGGTGATCGCCCCCGTTGCAGCGGCGCTCGAGCTTTGCGTGATGCTCAAGCCTGTCGCCGTTAAAGACGCGAGCGGCGTCGTCCCTCCGACAGCTCCCGAAAACATCACAGCCCCGCTAGCGCCGCTTTTTAACGTCAACGACTGCCCGTTATCGACCGTCGTTGAAAAACTGACGTTCGCCCCTGCCGCTACCCCGCCGCCGTTCGTCGTATCGACGACAACAGCGCTAAATAACGACACAGCCCCCGTCATCCCCACAGCTCCGCCGCTTGTCGTGAGCGCTCCATAAAGACTGATCGGACCCGTGTAGCTGATCGCCCCCGCAGTTTGAACAGAGGCGCTCTGGACGATAGAGCCTCCGCTCACAGTGAGAGAGGCCAGGGGGACGCCCCCTCCAACGACCCCTGTCAACGTCGCCGTCCCTGTTCCTGCCCTCACCGACAAAGTCTGATTCCCATTGAGAGTGCCGCCAAAGGTGATCCCCGCCCCGCCGCCGCTCGTCGTATCGGCGATCACAGAGCCCGTGAGCGTAACCGCTCCACTCAGGCCGATGGTTCCGCTCGCCGTCGTCAAATTGCCGCCCAGATTGATCGCGCCGGTGTAGCTGATGCTCCCCGTTGTCGCCACACTAGACCCTTGCGTAATCGTAGCTCCCGTTGCACTGAGCTGCGTCAACGTCCCGACCGCCCCATTCAATGCGACCGTGCCCCCAGTCCCTGCCGTTAAAGTCAGATTTTCAGCTCCGCTCACCGTGCTAAAAAAGGTGATATTGGCTCCCGCCGGCGCGCTATTGGTCGTATCGAGGGCGACCGCTCCATACAGTGTGACGGCGCCATTCATGCCGATCGTGCCGCCATTTGTCGTTAAATGATTGTAGAGTCCGATCGCGCCGGTATAACTGATAGCCCCCGTCGTTTGGACAGTCGAGGATTGAGTGATCGTCGATCCGCCAGCCGTTAGGGTCGTTAAACGGGTCGTTCCTCCAATGGCCCCCCCAAAAGAGATCGCTCCCCCGGTTCCCCCCGACACGCTGAGTGTTTGGGCTCCATTGATCGTACTCGAAAAGACGACCCCCGCGCCGGCGGGCGTCCCGCCCCCGTTCGTCGTATCGAAGATAATGGGGCTGAGCAAAGAGACAGCTCCCGTCATCCCCACAGCGCCTCCCGCCGTCGTCAAATTCCCGCCGAGGGAAATCGCCCCCGTGTAATTGATTCCGCCCGACCCAGCCTTGACTGTCGAACTTTGGGTCACGCCCACTCCGCTCGCCGTCAGCGCCGTCAACGGAGTCGCTCCGCCGACAGCGCCGCTAAAGCTCACTGTTCCCGCCCCGCCCGTGATACTTAGACTTTCGGCCCCATTGACCGTACTTGAAAAGCTGACATTGCCTCCCGAAGTACCGATAGCGACCAACGCCGTCAAGGAGACGGGCCCCGTCATCCCAACTGCGCCGCCCGCCGTCGTCAACCCCCCATTGAGCGTGATCAGAGTAGTGCCGCTATAACCGATATTTCCCGTTGTTTGAACGGTTGCGTTTTGGGTGATATTATTTCCTGTTGCAGTGAACGAGGCTAAAGGAGTTCCCCCGCCCACAATGCCGCTCAACGTGACCGTTCCGCTCATACCGCCCGTTAACGTCAAACTTTGAGCGCCATTGATCGTACTCGAAAAAGAGAGGATCCCCCCCGTAGGAGCCACTCCTCCATTCGTCGCATCGATCACAACCGTTCCCCCCAAAGAGAGCGCCCCCGTCATCGTCACGTTGGCGGCGCTTGTCGTGATGTTGCCGCTTAAAGCGACAGCCCCTGTGTAGCTACAAGCGCCGACCGTTTGGACGCTCGAATTTTGCCCGATATTTGCCGCTGTGACGCTGAGTGAGCTCAAAGGGGTCGTAGATCCGACCGCCGCTAAGAACGTCGTCGTCCCCGTTCCTCCAACCACAGTGAGCGGCTCTCTTCCATCCACCGTGCCGTTAAAACCGATGTTCGCATTATTCGAGGTGATCGTGCTCGTTCCCGTCAAAAGGAGTGGGATGCCAATGATCAAAGGATTGGCCCCAGACACAGTCATGTTATTGCCAACCCGAACCTGACTGCCATTTGTGAAGACCAAATTTGTGAGCGGTATCGCCCCCACCGCGCCCGTCAATGTGATGACCCCCCCAGCGCCCCCTTTGAGGGTCAACGCCTGGGCGCCGCTCACTGTGCTCGAAAAACTGATATTGGCCCCGCCAGCAGCCCCATTCGTCGTATCGGCGGTGAAGCCAGTCCCCAAGCTCACAGGCCCGCTCAGCCCAATCGCCCCCCCGCTCGTCGTGATACTCGCTCCATTGAGATTGATCACCGTCGCCGCGGTATAATTGACAGCCCCCGTCGCCGCTACCGTCGAACTTTGCGTGATCGTCGCTGCATTCACAGTCAACGATCCGAGCGTGCCGACAGCTCCGCTAAAGGTCGTCGTCCCCGTTCCTCCGGCAATCGTCACGGCCGCAGCTCCACTGACCGTACTCGCAAACGTAATGGCCGCATTATTCGAGGTCATTGTGCTTGTCCCAGTGAATGAGACAGGGAGCGCGAAGGAGAGGACGCTCCCGCCGCTGACCGTGACGTTATTTCCGATTTGAATGAGCGCGCCATTGATAAAAATGAGATTCGTAAGCGGAGAGCTCCCCCCAACCGCCCCGCTGAACGCGATCGTCCCCCCCGTCCCCCCTTTTAAGGTCAAATTCTGCGCGCCGTTGACCGTATTCGAGAAGTTGATATTGGCCCCCGCGGCTGTCCCGCCGCTATTGGTGGTGTCGGCCGTGAACCCAGTCCCTAAACTCACAGGCCCTGCCATTGTGATCACACCGCCGCTCGTCGTGACACTAGCTCCATTGAGATTGATGGCGCTCGATCCGGTATAGCTCACCAGCCCGGTCGCGGCGACCGTCGAACTTTGAGTGATCGTCGCCGCAGTCACATTCAACGAACTCAAAGGCGTCGCGCCGACAGCCCCCGACAGCGTCGCCGTACCGCTCCCCGCCGTCAACACCAGCGCCTCCGCTCCGCTGACCGTCGTCGAAAAGCTAATATTGCCCCCCGACGTACTCGCCGTCACTCCAGCCGTCAGCGACACAGGCCCCGTCATGCCGATAGCGCCCCCACTCGTCGTGAGCCCCCCATTCAACGTAATCAATGTGGAGCCGCTATAGCTAATCGCCCCCGACGTCGTCACCGTAGCGCTTTGGGTCACGCTCGCACCCGTCGCAGTCAATGAACTGAGCGACGCCACCCCCCCGACAATCCCACCCATCGTCACCGAGCCGCTCGTGCCGCTGGTCAGCGTCAAATTTTGGGCCCCATTGATCGTGCTGGAAAACGAGATCGTATTCCCAGCGTTGCTCGCGCCCGCATTCGTCGCATCGACGATCACGGCTCCGGTAGGGAGCGTCACAGCCCCTACCATCCCTATAGAACCCCCGCTCGTCGTCACATTGCCGCCTAAACCGGCAGCTCCAGTATAACTGATCGCCCCCGTCGTCTTCGCAGATGAGCTCTGTGTAATCGTAGAGCTTGTAACCGTCAGCGCACTCAAAGCAATCGCCCCCCCGACTGCGCCCGTAAACTGAACCGTTGCTGTTCCCCCATTCACAATCAACGCCTGTCCCCCATCCAGCGTGGACGCAAAGGTGATATTCCCCCCACCGCCTGCAGACGTACTGATCGTCACCGGCCCCGTCAAAGAGACCGCCCCGTTCATTTGGACAGTCCCATTAGCCGTCGTCGTCAGATTATTCCCTAAATTGATCGCACCGGTATAATGAATCGTCCCGGTCGACGTACTGGCTGTCGAACTTTGCGTCACGGTAGCGCCGCTCGCAGTCAAAGAAGTGAGCGCTGTTGTCCCTCCAACGGCCCCCGTGAACGTCACAACGCCCGCGCTGCCGCCCGTCGCAACCAACGCTTGAGCGCCATTGACCGTATTCGAGAAATTGATATTGGCCCCCGTCGACGTCCCCCCCCCATTCGTCGTATCCGCCGTGAATCCAGTCCCTAAACTCACAGGCCCTACCATCGTGAGCAATCCGCCGCTTGTCGTAAGGCTCGCCCCATTTAGATTGATGGCGCCCGATCCGGTATAAGTCACTGAGCCCGTCGTGGCGACAGTCGAACTTTGGGTAATCGTCGCCGCGGTCACATTCAACGAACTCAAGGCAGCCGTCCCCCCGACAGCACCGGTGAACGTCGTCGTTCCGGCCCCTCCGACAGTCGTTACAGCTGCAGCTCCATTGACTGTGCTAGCAAATGTAATGGCCGCATTATTCGAGGTGATCGTACTGGTTCCGGTAAATGAGACAGGGAGCGCAAAAGAGAGAGGATTGGCCCCGCTGACCGTGATGTTATTCCCGATTTGGATGAGCGCACCATTCGTAAATACAAGATTCGTCGGCGCCGCGCTGGCCCCAACCGTTCCATTCAAAGCGATCGTCCCCCCCGTCCCCCCTTTTAAGGTCAAAATTTGCGAGCCGTTGACCACACTGGCAAACGAGATATTGGCTCCCGCCGCCGTTCCTCCGGCATTCGTCGTATCAATCGTCACAGCAGCGCCTAAAGAGACGCTGCCGTTCAGAGCGACCGCGCCTCCGCTCGTCGTGATACTATTGTCCAAAGTGATCAACGTCGATCCCCCATAGGTCACTGCGCCGGTCGTTTTTACAGTCGAACTTTGGGTAATGTTGGCCGCAGTGACGCTGAGAGAGCTCAAGGCGCTCGTCCCCCCGACAGCTCCCGTCAACGTCGTCGTTCCCGTCCCCCCGGCAATCGTCAAGGCTTCCGCTCCGTTCAACGTGCTGCTAAACCCGATACTCGCATTGTTCGAAGCGATCATGCTGGCCCCAGTGATCAAAGAGACTGGAAGAGCGAAGGTGAGAGTATTCGCGCCAGAAACGGTGATATTGGCTCCAATTTGAATCAAAGCCCCGCTCGTGAAAATCAGATTGGTCGGAGGAGCCGTTCCCCCCACCACTCCGTTGAAGCTGATCGTCCCCGTTCCGGCGACGAGCGTCACCCCTTGAGCGCCGTTGAGTGTGCTGCTGAAGCTAATATTTGCATTATTCGAGGTAATCACACTCGCCGCAGTGAAGGAGACAGGGAGGGCGAAAGTCAACGGATTGGCGCCTGAGACTGTGATATTTCCCCCTATTTGGATCAAAGCCCCATTTGTGAAAATAATATTCGTCAAAGCCGTGGTCGTCCCAACCGTCGTGAGGTTGATCGAGCCTCCCGATCCCCCCTTCACAGTCAACGCCTGCGCTCCATTGAGAGTACTCGAGAAAGAGATATTGGCCCCCGCTGTGGTGCCGCCAGCGTTCGTGGTGTCGAGAGTGACAGCTCCAGTCAAAGAGACGGGGCCGATCATACTCATGCTGCCGCCGCTTGTCGTGATATTGTTGTTCAAAGTGATCAACGTCGATCCGGTATAACTCACAGCCCCTGTGGCGGCCGCAGTGGAACTTTGGGTGATGTGAGCCGCAGTGACGCTGAGAGAACTCAAGGGAGCCGACCCCCCGACTGCGCCAGTGAAGGTCGTCGTCCCCGAGCCGCCCGCGATCGTCAGGGCCTCCGCTCCATTCAGCGTGCTGCTAAAACCGATACTCGCATTATTCGAAGTGATCAGGCTGGCCCCAGTGATCAAAGAGACCGGAATGGCAAACGTCAGCGTATTGGCGCCAGAAACAGTGATATTGGCTCCAATTTGAACCGAGGCCCCGCTTGTGAACACGATATTAGTCGGAGGCGCCGTCCCTCCCACCGCTCCATTGAAACTAACCACGCCCCCAGTTCCTGCCCGCAGCGTCAACACTTGAGCCCCGTTGACCGTACTCGAGCTATTGGCGAACGTGATATTGGCCCCTGCTGCTGTTGCTCCGGCGTTTGTGCTATCGAGGGTTACAGCAGCGCCGAGCGCAACGGGGCCAGTGAGGCTAATCACGCCGCCGCTGGAGGTGACATTGCCGTCGAGAGTGATCGCAGTCGCCGTATAGTTAACCCCTCCTGCCGCCGTCTTCACAGTGGAACTTTGAACAATGGAACTGGCCTTCGTCACTGTCAAAGAGGTGAGCGCTGTAGTCGCCCCAACAGCGCCGCTAAAAGTGACGGTGCCGCCCGTCCCTCCATTAATGGACAAGGTTTGCGCATTGTTAATCGTACTTGAAAAAGAGACGCTCCCCCCTGCCGGGTTGGCCCCGGCGTCTGTCGTATCCAAAGTGACCGCAGCGCCGAGAGTGACCACACCTGTAAAGGTCATAGGCTGTCCTTGAGTGGTGATGCTTGCGTTCAAGGCAATAGTGCCAGCGCTCCCCGACCCGGCCGTCATCGATAGCGAAACGCCGCTCGCGAGAGTAAAGGCGTTCGTGACCGTAATAGAGCTTCCTGCGGCACTCTGCGCGCACAGGGCGATATTGGTTGAGGCCGCCTGCATCGTGGCGACAGAAATAGCCACCGTTCCGCCTGTCGCGCAATTGGGAGAGGAGGCCGATGCAATCGTCCCTGCTCCAGCTGTCGCGATCGTGATCGTATTTGGATCGAGCCGCCAATCGCCCATCTTCCCTTGAGGCGCCGACGTGCTGACATATCCGACCCCGATTCCCAAATTCTCTTTGCCCGACGTCTCGACGAACCCCCCATTTCCCGCCTCTCGTCCGCCGCGCGCGTAGATTTTTCCGTCGAAGAGCGTCGTGCCGTCTGCCCATACGATCACCTCGCCCCCGTCCCCTGCCGTATAGGCGTCGGCCCGAATCGTTGAATGCGCATCGATCTGCGTGATCTTCGCATTCCTCTGCTCCCCTTTCCCCTGGAAGGCGCCCCCGATCAGCACCGTCCCGCCCCCCCTATCTCCCGATGCATCGATCTCAGCGCCCCAAAGTTCGACCCGATCTCCTAACAGCTCAACCCTCCCTCCAATCTCTCCATTCGGAGCGTTTATAGTCCCCGACGCTGCGACCCTCTCCCCCTCGACGATCACCGTCTCCCCTACGATCTGGCTCCCCCCAACCAGCCGAATCACCCCATTCGCCTCCTCAATCGCTGTGGCGATTTCGACCCCATCGGTATTGACCACCGTCTGCATCGCGCTTTTAGCTGCCCTCAACGTCAATGCGACCCCTCGCCCCTCGATCGCGCCGTAGTTTTCGATCAAAGTCCGCTCGAGCTCCCCTTCGACAGTGAATTGGATGAGTCCATCGCCCGTGAAATCGAGCGCGACCCGCTCTCCTGCGCCGATGACCACTTTCCCCGCCCCCGCAACAATCGAACCCCTATTTTCGATCACTGGACCGAGTAAGGCGATAAACGCCTCGGCCCCAATCGCCCCTTCATTGACAATCGCCCCTGTTTGGCCCTCTTTAAAAAAGCAGTAATGGCCCGCCAGGAAATCCTCATCCCGAATAGCGAGCGTCGAAGCGATGAACGATCCGGCATTCACAGAGGCCTCTTTGCCGAAATAGATACCCTGCGGATTGACCAAAAAAAGCCGTCCGTTCGCCTCAATTCTCCCTAAGATCTCACTCCCCTCTTTCCCAGTCACGCGGCTCAAGACCGTAGAGCGATTCGACGGCTGGATAAATCGGACCCCCTCGCCCCTTCCCACATGGAACGATTCAAAGTGCAAGATCGCTTGATCGGAGACAGAGATCTCCATGGCCTGCCCGTTTTCCGCCACAATCACTGCCGCCTGGCCATGAGCCGCCTCAGGGGCCGTCGGAAGAGCAGCGAGCGCCGGAATGTAAAGAGTCGCTAAGATCCAGAATTTCAAAAAGGCTGTCCTGTTACCTTGATGTAGTACATTGTTCCATTCGATAAATCACTGTGGTTCAGAGGAAATCCGACATCCACGCTCCAATTTAAAATCCACGGCCCCCTGAAGCGGAGTCCTACCCCAGTTCCCCATAAAAACGTATCGGTTCCCCCATAATAAAAGGCGCCGCCCGAGTCGAGAAAGGCAGTGAATTGCAAGATCTCTCTCCATTTTTTCTTTGCCACAGGAGCCCTTACATTGGCAAGGAGCGGAGGAGGGACTCGGAGCTCCACGTTCCCGTAGTAGCCGCTATCGCCGAGCGAGACCGCTAAGGGAAAGCCCCTTACGGTGTCGGAGCCGCCGATATAAATTTGTTCAGGGATCGCTAGTTTATAAAAGCTCCCTTGAGCTGAACCGTGAAGACTCAAAATCCAATCGGGGGCCAAAATGTGGAGATGATCGTAATCGGCGTTGAATTTGACGAAGAGCCCCCCGGCCCCTGGCCTTGAACACTGCCGGCTCACCGGATTCATCCCCCCTAAAAAGTCTGGAATTCCGACAGCTGCCCGCACATTCAAATAATCGCGGCCGCTCCGATTGCCGAACCGATCCATTAAACAACCGAACGTAGCCACCCGCAATTTATCAAAAGAACTCAAAGTCCCCAGCGCATAGTTTTGGATCTGTTTGATATCGAAATAACCGAAGAGATCGATCCGGATCGCCCTAGATCGGGTGAGAGCATGAACCGCTTTCAAAGTGCCGATGTTGGAGACCCCCTTGAGACGGAGGCTGTAGAGCTCCTCGACCTTGAATTTGGAAAAAAGGTAAGCCAGCTCAAAAAAATCGCCATTGCGGCTCACCGGAATGCGATAAATTAAATCGGTAAAATAGAGAGCATTCAGAGGAAAGCCGACCACCTCGGCAATCGAGAGCGTATCGCCATAAGCGATCAAATTGCCCGCATCCAGCCGTCCCCCGATCCGGACATTCGTCGTGATATCCCTGCCGTAATTATTGCCGTTCAAATACAGATGCAGCGGCCGCCCATCCTCCACCTTGATGATGACGTCGGCTGTCCCCACCTCACGCCCCTTAGCAAAGACCGCCGCCGCTGCCAAGTCGCTATTTTCATTCAGCAGCAGCATCGCCCGCAAAAATGAATCATAGCGAAGAGCCCTTCCCCGCAATCTCGTGAAGTAGCTCCGAATGAACGGCTCGCTGTAGTGTTTGGCCCCCTCAATGGTGATATCGCCGAGGCGCCCCTCGATGACTCGGATGAGGAGCACCCCATCCCTAACGGTTTGCGGAGGGGGGTAAGCGCGCGCTAAAAAATAGCCCCTTTTCGCATATTCAGCATCGATTTTGCCGCAAAGAGCATAAATCTCCTTCAGACAAAGTTTACGATCTTCGAATTCTGCCACCCATCCCGCAACGATTTTTGGAGCCACCGCCTCAGCTCCCTCGATCTGGATGCGGAGCACCTCCACGCAGCCCCCATCGGGGATCTCAAGCCGCTCTTTCGGAATATCAATTTGAATAGCCGGAGCCTCCCGGCCCTCTTCAAACGGTTTCGCCTCATACTCTTTTTGCAATTCCCGCTCGACTACGCCCGCCGACGGAACTGGAGGAGGAAGAGAGAAAAGGAGCTGGGCAAAGAAATAAAAAATCCACCGAATTCGCATAGAGAGGAGCATATACAAAAAATAAAATAAAAAATATATGAGTCAAACTCGCTCGGAAATATTTACGTAAAAAACTCACTGTAAATGACTTAAAAAGTCTAAGCTTTGGCCGTTTATCGGCGCTGCGCGCTTGGGCTATGCGACTTTGCAGTAGAGTCAGTTTTCTCTCCATGGGCGGGCGACATCATAGGTTTTGATACATTTTCACATACTGTTGCGCGCATCTTTCAATGGAAAAGAGTTTTTTGGCTCTTAGAGAGCCACGGAGGCCCATTGCGTGGCCGAGATGAGGATGGAGAAAAACCGTTTTTGTCGCCTGGGCTAAAGCATCGGGGTTGTTCGGTTCCACTAAAAGCCCTGTTTTTTCATGTTCAACCACCTCTTTTAAACCCATGATGCGGCTGGCGATCACAGGGCGCCCTCGAGAAGCCGATTCTGCTGCGCTCAATCCAAACGACTCATAAGAGGAGGGGACCCAGACAACAGTTGCTGAATCGATCCATGCATGGACGAGATGATGAGGAACAGAGGGGATCATTTCGATGACCTTGTCTAACTGCAACTGTTGCCTTAAAGCGAAGAGCGCGCTCCACTGAGGGCCAGATCCCACTACAGAGAGGCGCGCATTGGGAAATTGGCGATGGAGCTTGGCCATCGCATAAAAGGCGACCTCTACGCCTTTTTCTTCCGTTAAGCGGCAAATCATCACAATGTGCTCTGGTTGCGGCCTGCTGGAGGGCGCCCCTGAACAATCAACCCCATTATGGATCATTCGCACCGAAGGATGGCTCAAGTTCTGTGACTCCATCTCTCCGATCAATGCATGAGATACCGTATTGACGCTTTGCGCTTTGGAAAAAAGCTGTCTGCATGACGGCATGCGATGATTGTCTTGTCCTAGCAATCCGTGAATAGTGATGTATAAAGGGATTTGCCGCACGACGCGCAATTGATAAAATGCAAGAGTCTCATACCATCCGTGGACATTGATGAGATCTGGCGCAAAATGGTCGATAAACGCCCGCGCCATTTGGAGATTTTCACGCACGCGGGCCAGATTGCCTGTTTCAAGCGCGTAATGCCACGGAAGAGCCATCACATAAATGTCTTGAATCCACCGCGTCTCGTAAGTCAAAGAGGTCAAAGTCTCTGTCAAGACCCTCACCTGATGGCCCATCTTTTGCAGCTGCATGCCCAAGTGATGAGTCAACACTTCGAGTCCTCCCATATCGGGCAGATAGCGACTCGGCCATAGTACAATCTTCATTTGGCTTTCTGAGGCCACCCCTGCTGATCCACTTCGTGGATCGGGTCGAGCTGGAGTAGATTTTTCATTTCTTCGTATTTTTCGAAAATAGGGGGATGAAATTTGGATGGCCAAAATAAATGAACCACAGCCGGTTTGGGTTGAACGCCCGTGGGAACGAGGAGACGTTCTTCGAGGAGCCGATTGAGGAAAGAATGGATGGTTTGCAAAGAATCGGCCGGATATTTTTCTTGGAATAGGCGGAACGCCTCTTCAATACTATGCCCCGACACGAACAATTGCCAAGCAGGAATGCCGCTTTCTCGAATACTACAATAAATGCCCACATCCAAATCGGCTAAGATAATCTCATCATCTAATAATTCGTAGATTACGGCTTTACTTCTAGCTTTAAACATGGCGAAATCCCTATACAGTCAGCAGAATGTCCAGTGACAGTATCCAAAAAAAGTTGTTGACTTGCAAGTTTTTTCGAAAGATCCCCAGATTTTTTGCCCCACATTGCGGATAGGGGCTCCAGGATCTCAATCGACGTGAGAGAGCTTGAGCCCGAAAATGCCGATGATGATCAGGAGCAGTGAGAGGAGCCGAATGATGTGGTACGAATCGCCGAAAAATAGAATGCCGCAAATGACTGCGCCAGCAGCTCCGATCCCCGCCCACACGGCGTAGGCTGTGCCGATCGGGATTGTCTTCATTGCGAGCGAGACGAAAAAATAGCTGCAAAGAATGAAAACGACTGTGATGAGGGTGGGGATCAGTTTTGAAAACCCGACGCTGTATTTGAGCCCGATCGTAAAAAGGATCTCAAACACGCCGGCTAAAAATAGATAGATCCATGCCATTGACATTTTTTTCTCACTTGCAACTGGACATCGGCCATTGCAAGAGATTTTACAGGATCCTATTTGATTTATCCCAGCGATTTTTTTTTCTATGGGGCGCGGGGCTTCCCCGCTTCCAGCGGGAGCTGCTGGAAAACCGCCACGATTAAAATCATTTTCTGGTATTGTCTTGAGTATGGCAGAAGCGGAAAAGAAAACGCGCATTCCCCCCAACTCCAAAGAATCGGAGATGATGGTTCTCGGCTGCATGCTGACGAACATCAACGCGCTCAATATCGCCGCGGACAGCCTCCACGATCTCGATTTTTACTACACCGAGCACCAGGTGATTTACTCGGCGCTCAAGGGGGCCTACCGGGCCGACAAGCCGGCCGATATCCATCTGATTGGCGAAGAGCTCAAGCGGCAAAATAAACTCGACGGGGTCGGGGGGATCAGTTACCTCACAACGCTTGCTCAGTATGCGGGAACCTCCGCATTTATCGAAGAGTATGTCCAGCTCGTTCGGGAAAAATCGATTTTGCGGCAAATGGTGTCGACGGCGCAAGGGATTGAACGGGCGGCGTTGGAGGAGCCGGGGGACGTCCTGGCCGCTCTTGATCAAGCTCAAAGCCAATTTTTCCAAATTTCGCAAGAAAACCAGCGGAACGGCGGCGTTGCCATCAAAGACTTGATCAGCGGGCTGAAGGCGGAATCGAAGCTCCCCTATCTGAAGGAACTCCAAGAACGGCAGCAGAAATTCCAGGAAAAAGGGCCCGATGAGCCAGCGATCACCGGCATCCCGACCCATTTCATCGATTTGGACAAGATGTTGAATGGGTTCAATAATTCGAACCTGATGATTTTGGCGGCCAGACCCGCTATGGGAAAAACGGCGATCGCCATCAATTTCGCCGAGAACATCTGTTTCCGCAACCACATCCCCGTCGGGATTTTTTCTCTTGAAATGGGGGCCACCCAGATCCTCCACCGGATCATCAGTTCTCAATCGGAGGTGGAGTCGGAAAAAATTCAAACGGGCGCATTGAGCGGCTCCGAATACCAGCGGGTCGTCGGGGCGGTGGGGCGGATGCAGAAAGAGGTCATGATTATCGATGACCAGCCCGGCCTCAAGATCACCGACATCAGGGCTCGCGCCCGAAGGATGAAAGAGGCCTACAACGTCGGCTTCATCATCATCGATTACCTCCAACTGATTTCTGGCTCCGGCAATATCAGGACTATGGAGAATCGACAGACTGAGATCTCCGAAATCTCCCGCATGCTGAAAAACCTCGCGCGGGAATTGAATATTCCCATTCTCTGCGCAGCTCAGCTGTCTCGCAAAGTCGAAGAGCGAGTCGGGCATCGCCCTATGCTGAGCGATCTGAGAGAGTCGGGCTCTATAGAAAACGACGCCGACATCGTGATGATGCTCTTTAGGCGCGACTATTACGACAAATACGACAAGCCAGGGATGGCAGAGGTCATTGTTGCGAAAAACCGGCACGGCGCCGTCGGAGATATACAACTCACCTTTAGAAAAGAGATCGGTCAGTTCGCGAGCTATTCGCCCATCCACGCACAGCCAGATATGGCGAAAAGCAACAAAGAGGCGTTCTCCGCCTTCTCTCCGGAAGATTGAATGAATAAACCTTTAGTCAGTGTTGTGATTCCCGCTCATAACGGAGAATTATATTTAGGGGAGGCGATTCAAAGCGTCCTCGATCAAGATTACCCCAATTATGAACTCTGGGTGATTGACAATGGATCCAAAGATCGGACCTCTGCAGTCGTTAAAGGCTTTCCGCAAGCCCAGTATAGATATTCTGAAATCGGCAATGTGGCTTTAGCCCGCAATCTCGGCGTTTCGCTCTCCCGAGGCGATTACATTGCATTTTTGGATCAAGATGATACTTGGGTGCCTGAGAAATTGACAAAACAAGTACAGTTTCTTGAGGAAAACAGACGCTACGGCATTGCATTAGGGCTGCAAAAAACCTATTTACAACCAGGTCATAAAAAACCCCATTGGATTAAGCAAGAGAGTATCGATGCGGAGCAGCCCGCCTATTTACCCAGCGCCACAATGGTTCGACGGCATCTTTTTGAGGCGCTTGGGGATTTCAACCCCGCATTGCCGCTCGCCAGTGACGCCGCTTGGGTTTTCAAGGCCCATCATGCAGGCGTTCAAATTGGACTCATCGAAGAAGTTCTCATCTACCGCCGCATCCATTCCACGAACGATTCGAGGCATTGCGGGGCCCTGCATAAAGATTTACTATCGGCCATTCACATCTCTTTAAAAGAGAAGCGGAGACAAACAAATGCACCAACCCCTTGTTAGCGTCGTGATTGCGGTTCACAATGGAGAATTGTATTTACAAGAGGCCATTCAGAGCGTTTTGGACCAAGAGTATCCAAATTACGAGTTGTGGGTGATTGACAATGGCTCCACAGACCGGACCTCTACGGTCGCCAAACTCTTTCCAAAGGTCAATTATCGATATTCTGAAATCGGCAATTTATCCCTGGCTCGCAATCTCGGCGTCTCTTTATCCCGAGGCGACTACATTGCCTTTTTGGACCACGATGATATTTGGGCGCCGGAGAAGTTAACAAAACAGGTTCAGTTTCTTGAAGCCAATCGGCAATATGGCATTGTATTGGGGCTTCAAAAAAATTTTTTACAGCCAGGACACAAAAAACCAGATTGGATTGAGCAAGAGAGCATCGACAAACTACAGCGGGCCTATTTAGCGAGCGCGACTATGGTTCGACGGTCCCTTTTTGAAGCGCTTGGCGATTTCAATCCTGCATGGCCCTTAGTCAGCGACGCTGCGTGGTTGTTTAAGGCCCATCATGCCGGAATTCAAATGGGAATGATTGAAGAGGTTCTCATCCATCGCCGGATCCATTCTACAAACGATTCAAGGCATTGCGAGGCGCTCTATAAACAGTTGCTATGGGCCTTAAAGGACTGTCGTTGAAACTCGGTATTCTCAGCTGTGGAAGTTTTCCGACGTATAGAATCCTCCCTTTTCTGAAGGCCATTGATGCAGTTGAAGTGGTCTGTATTCACAACAGAAATTGGGAGACAGCAAAGGGGATTGCCGCAAAATTCGGGATTCCCCGAGCTGTATCGACTCGAGAAGAGCTCCTTTTAGATCCGGAGGTGGAGGCGATCCATATTACAAGCCCCAATTTTTTACATGAAGAAGACGCTCTTGCCTGTGCAGAGGCAAGAAAGCCGACGCTATGTGAAAAACCGCTGTCCACTTCACTCGCTTCAGTCGACCGCATTCTTGAAGCTTTTGCCTTGAAGGGAGTCCCCCTTTTCGTAGGGCACCAACTCCGATTCAAACCTGCCATCCTCAAAGCCAAGGAGCTCCTTTCTTTAGGAGCCTTGGGATCGTTACTTCATTGCAGGGCGTATTACTATTCTCAGACGATTTTAGAAGAGAGCTGGAGGGCCGCGCAGGGAAACGGAGGGGGAGTTCTCCAAGAAATCGGGATTCATCTTGTCGATTTAATCCACTTTATTTCAGGAGAAGAGATCTCTGAGGCGCGCGCTCTTGCGAGGCCTTCCGCCGTCGATCGGACCGCCTCTGTCTTAGGGAGATTGTCAGGGGGAGCCCTGGCGTCGTTAGAATGTTCTTACGAACGGCCCTACTACAATGGGTTTGAACTCATCGGGACAAGGGGTCGCCTTGTCAGCTCTGGATCGCTCCGTCAGACAAAGAGCGAAGAGCCTCTCTATTTATTCCCCGAAGGGAAAGAGGCCATCCACTATCCCTTACCAAAGACAAATGTGTATGTGGAAGAGTACAACCATTTCGCTGAGGCTGTGCATCAAGGGAGCCCCTCGCCGATTCAAGCAGGCATCAGCCGGAGCAGCCAAGCTGTGATCGATGCGGTTCAAGAGTCATCTTGTGTATACAGATAGACTGCGGCCACCCCAAAAGTGTGAATTTGGGCAAGCGTCAAAGCTGCCCAAATTCACACTTTTGGGATAGCCGCAGTATAGTTTTTTGCATTGTAGTGAGTCGAGGCGAGGACCAAAACGATCGCCCCAGGTTCAAATGCCAGCTCATGCCATTCCCGAGCCTCTATAATCAAGCACTGGTTTGGGGAAGAAAGGCGAAGGGTCTGGACGGTCTGCCCCGTCTTGATGGTCACATCGCACAGTTTATGCAAGCAAACCAAGGCTTGATCCCCAAAGAGGTGCGCATGACCTGCTCTAGGGAGTTGATTTGTGTTGTAAATGTAGTATACCCTTTGGATTGCAAAAGGGAGAACTTTCTCAATCACCGTAAGAGAGCCTCTTGGATCGGCAAAAGAAGAAAGTTCCAGCAAGCGAGCCATGGTTGCGCTCAAGTCAAAATAAGACGTATAATAAAGGGCGTCTGGCATCGAAGTCAAGAAAATGGGCAGGAAGATCAGCGTTGTCATTCCCGTATGGAATGGGGCGGCGTATTTAGCAGAAGCGATCCAATGCGCCTTGGATCAAGACTATCCGTACAAAGAGGTGATCGTGGTCAATGACGGATCGACCGACCGGTCGGAAGAGGTCATTGAGACATTTGAAGGCCGTATCCAGCATGTCTATCAAGAAAATAAAGGGCTCGGGGCCAGCCGGAATCGGGGAGTCCAATTATCGACAGGAGAGATCCTTGCCTTTCTGGATCAAGACGATTTATGGACAAGAGAGAAACTCAGCAGACAGATGGGAGAACTCGATCAGCATGCAAGCGAAGATCCTCTGATTTTTTCTTCCGCCGAGCAATTTATTTGCCCGAGTTTATCTGAAGAAGAGAGAAATAAAATATCGATTTCCCAAACTGTTTTGCCCGGATATATTGCAGGAACCTTATTGGTCAGCAAAATCAGATTTTTCCAAATTGGATACTTTTTTGAAGAAAAGGGGATTGGGGAATTTTTGGATTGGTATTCGCGCGCTCACGCAATGAATGTTCCTGTCAGAATGTTGAGCGAAATCCTTTTTTATCGACGGATTCACCGAACCAACATGGGGCGTCAACCCGAGTGTTTTTGTCGCTCCGATTATTTAAAAGTACTGAAGAGGGGGTTAGAGCGGCGTAGGAACTACGCCCTCTGACAGGGAAGTTTTTGCACACAGGAGCCTATCCGCAATGCCGGGAGAATCTGGCCGAGAAACGATCCCACAGCCAATAAGTTCGGAAAGGGAGGGATTTGAACCCTCGGTACCCCTTAACGGAGTACGCGTCCTTAGCAGGGACGTGCCTTCGGCCGCTCAGCCACCTTTCCGCATGAATGAATGGGCCATGTTAATAGAATCCGTCGTTTTCATCAAGCAGCCTTTTTCAATTTAGAGTGGTGAACAAGGGAAAGTGATCAGAGAGGGCGTTAAGACGAAATTCATCTTTAGAGAAGCCAGTATCGAGGATTTGGGTCGAAATGGCGACAGTTGGATCGGCGAGAGCATAGTCGAGAACCTGAGGATCTGAGGGGGGCCTATTCATTAGATCGGCGCCCCACTTTTCTCCGCCCCAGGTGGCTTTGCCGACAATCGCAGGATCGCGGCGGAGTTGAAGACCGTTTCTGACAAGAGAAGCGTTGAGCTCGTTTTCAGACTGATTGAGATCTCCTGTTAAAAAAATTTTGAATCCTTGGGTCTGCTTCCTCAAGATATGGCGGGCCATCTTGTCAATCTGAGCTGCGCGAGAGCGCATTTCACGGAGTTTGGGTTGAGAGGGAACGTCTGAGGGTTGCAAGTGAGTATGGATGACGCTTACGTTTGTCCCTTCAAGATCAAATGACAAAAAGCCCATTCTCGAAGAGGCCGCGCGACCTGTGAGTTCAGATCCTGGCACAAAGGGTTCAAACCGAATATCGACTAGCTTATATTTACTAGCGACATAAAGCATAGAAGAGGGCCCGATCGCCTGGAATCCAGGCACTTCGAGAATAAAAGGGTAGGCGGTGAGATGACCGGTCAGGCGGCTCGCATCGAGAATATCGGGTACCTCAGAGAGACAGACCAGATCGGGGTCAAAGGTTTGGATCTGTCGAATTTTAGCGTCCATATTTTCGGTGTAGGAAGGAGGCAGAATTTGCCCATCTGTGATAGAATAACCGCCAGGCATGTAACAACCGTTGTGCGTCCATACGGAGATCTGTTTATTAGCGGGAAGAATCTTGCCAGAGGGGGCCATTTCTAAGCGGACATACGGCTCCGATGCGCAAGCGGCGACAAGCTGGCGCAATACGATTCCACCCAATGCAAGCGGACTCAGGAGAGAATAGACAACAATCCCTAGCGCCAAGAAGAAGGCTTTTTGCACCTTTTGGCGGGTCGTTGAGCAGAGCGGGCCAAGAATAGAGAAGGTATATGCATACTCGCGGACTTTACAGACGGGTTCGGTGAGAAGAGCCGCCGCTTGCAAAGTAAAATTTTTGAAAGAAGTCGTATAGTCGAGCGGCAGCGTCCTAGCGGCCACCCAGCTCGAAGATTCGTTAGAAATCGTCAATACGGCCATAGAGGGGCCATAGTAGCGCAGTCAGGATAAAAAGACAAAGGCTTTTGAGACAAGCGACAAGAGAAATGATGAGAACGATACAATGATATGAATGATGGAAAAAGAAGTATACTGCGGCCACCCCAAATTCACACTTTTGGGATGGCCGCAGTATACGATCGCTATCCGGCGCGAAGGGCATTGAGAATGACTGCGACGTCGATCACTTCTTGGAGCAGAGCGCCGACGGCGGGCTCGATATAGCCGAAAGCGGCGATGATCATTAAAAAGAAACTGAGTCCAATGCCAATCCAAATGCTCTCGTTGGCGATATGGAGGGTCCATTGGCTGATCTGAATGGTCTCTTTTAATTTATCTAAATCGTCGACTAAAAACACGATGTCGGCAGCTTCGGCCGAAATAGCGCTGCCATACGCACCCATGGCGACGCCGACGGTGGCAGTGGCAAGCGCTGGGGCGTCGTTGATCCCATCGCCGATCATCGCGATCGGATCGTATTTTTTCTTGAGGGCCAGAACGATCTCCACTTTTTGAGAGGGCATGAGATCGGCTTTAAAGGTCTGAATCCCCGCTTGTTTGGCAATCAGGGCCGCATTTGGGGCACTATCGCCAGTCAACATCACCGTCTCTTGGACGCCTAACGATTTGATCGCCTCCATAAGTGCAGGGACGTTCGGCCGAATCCGGTCGCTGACCACAAGAATTCCAATACAAAGGGAGTCCTTAGCGATAAAAATGAGGAGTTTTTCGCGAGAATAATACCGCTGAATCGTCTCCGTCCCATTTTGAAAACACCCCTCGCCTAGCTGCTCTTTAAGAAAGGCATATGAGCCGATGGTATAATGCTCTCGACCTAGATCCCCTTCGACGCCGCAGCCGGGAGTTTCTTTGAAACGGCTGGGGACGGCGAGTTTTTGCCCCGCTTTCTCAACAACAGCTTTTGCAATCGAATGGGCGGAGAGCTGTTCGATAGAAGCAGTTTTAAAAAGGAGCTCTTCAGCGCTCACAGAATTGAACGGGACGATCTCCTCGACAAAGGGGGTTCCGTAGGTAATGGTTCCCGTCTTGTCAAAAATAGCAGATTGGATCCGGCCGATTTGCTCCATAGCGGCGCCCCCTTTCACAATGATCCCAGACCGGGCCGATTTATTGATGCCGCACAGAATGGCAAGCGGCGTCGCTAAAATCAAAGGACACGGGGTCGCGACGACGAGGACGGCAAGGATCGTCGTAGGATCCCTAGTCAGAAAAAAACCAATGAGGCTCATGAGGAGCGTCAAAGGGGTGAAATAGATCGCGTACCGATCAGCGAGCCTCTGAATAGGGGCCTTTTCAATTTGCGCTTTTTCGACAAGCGCGACGATTTTTTGGTACTGGCTCTCTTGACTGGTTTTGCCCGCCCGCATTTCAAAGGCGCCGTTCACATCCACGCTGCCCGAAAACACCGGCTCGCCGGCCGTTTTGCTGTGGGCTAGCGGCTCGCCCGTGAGGGCCGATTCATCGATTTCCGCAACACCGCTGGTGATCGTCCCGTCGACAGGGATTAGATCCCCCGGACGGACCATGAGAATATCTCCGACGGCCACCTCTTGGACGTCGATTTTTTCAAGGTTTTCGTCTCTCTTGCGAAAAGCGAAACGGGGCGCACGGGAGAGAAGCGAGGCGAGAGACGTCGAGGCTCTCTGAAGGCCATACGCTTCGAGCGCCTCGCCTCCCGATTGCATCAAGACAACCACTGCCCCCGCAAAGGCTTGGCCCATGATCACCGCTGTAATGATCGCCAGCATCGCCACAATATCGGAGGCAAATTCCCCCTTAAATATCCCCTTCGCCGTTTGGAATACGATGGGAAGCCCCCCTAAAATCAACGTGGCCATCCAAATCCATTCGCCAAAGACCCTTTGGTGAGGGAGAAAATAGAAAATCAGCCCAAGTATGAGGCCAAATAGGGCAAATAGAGGAATCGGATAGCTCTTCCCAAATGTCCAATACACAGAGATCCTTTGCTCTCATTGTAGCAAAAAAATATTTTTACGCCCATATTTTATGTTTTATTTAAATGTCGATTTGTTTTATGTTCTGATTATGAAATTTAACCTAAAACGGCAGACTATTAGTGAAGATATATTAAAGATTGTTTCCAGAACATGGAAAAAAAAGGATTTAGATTCATACAATCTGACTAAAAAAAACTTAAAAGAACTATCCAAGGTGCTGAACGAGATCGAACAATGGACTCTTCCGAGATATCTCGTCCGAGTGAAGCTCAAAGGAAAACTCGGCTATGGGATTTTTTTACATCCAAAAGCGGAGCCCATCTTAGCTGGACAAGTCATCGCTCCGTATGCGGGAGAGGTATCGATTGTCCCCCAGAACGAGACCGATGACGCCGACTATGCATTCGACCCTGTGACCGACTTTCACCTAACAAAAGAAGAACAAGCGAAGTTCGATCCAAAAAAAAGGTATCATCCAAGACGGCTTTATGCCTTGAAGCTCGATGCGGCCAAAAAGGGAAATTTCACCCGCTTTATCAACCATTCGGATAAACCGAATGTGGTCGCTTATTTAGTCTCTAGTCGCTCAAACCCCTACGAAATCATCTATTTTGCGAAGAAAACCATCCGCCCGGGTGAACAGCTCCTTGTGTGCTATGAAGATGATCAAGAAAGCTATTGGGGCGTTTTAGGGATCAAGCCCTTCCCCATGACCCCCCAGACGTTTCGCTTACCCAAAACACCTCTTCCCGACGCATAAGGTGTTTGCGGCAATTACAGACTTCGATCTCCGTTCATTCTCGCCGTCATTCTACATTCAGATGTATACTGCGGCCCCTCCAAAAGTGTGAATTTGGGGGGGCCGCAGTATAATTTGACTGTATAAACGAAGCTTAACGACGTTTTAAATAAAAAAACTAGAGACTTTAGATTGAATTATTATCCGCATTATATTAACATGTTCCCGTCAACAAAAAAAGGGATGGACATGGCATCAATTAGGTCAATATCGATTAACGGTGATTGTGACGAGAGTATAATATCAAGCGCGTCCAGTCTCAGTCGTCCTGTAAATACATTATCCGAAAGCTGCATAAAAACAATGAAAGAAATCAATAAAGCCTTAGAGAATGGTCCGCAGTCCAAGTTGTTTTTAAAAACGTTTAAAAATCAAGATTTTCAAGATGAATTAAATCGACGAATAGACGGCTTATTTAAAATTGAATTTTTGGGCACAAATATTCCACCTATAACAGTGCAAAACAAAAATCAATGTAATGCAGCATTAAACTCTTTCAGTAGCGATACGGCTACTCAATCCATTGTCAAATATTTTACAACTCAAGCTGGATCCGCTCTCTCTCTAAACTCCGCATTCGAATATGCTCAAAATGAATATCAGCAAGATGGAGGGCCCCTGTTGCATACCGAGGACCTCCAAGTGTCGATTAAAAACCAAGCACCGGAGTTACAAATTACACACTCTTGCCCAGGAACAATTCTATCAACGACTCAAGCGCATACCATCCTGGAGACCATTCAGGTAACAGCCCAATGCACGTTTACCCTCACTCAAAGCTGGTGGCCTTGGTCTAATAGCTATTACCAATTGAAATCCCCAACCATCGACATCGAGAGCCGCGAGCCCCCCATTCTTGAGTCATTTTCGGTATAGGGGCCGTCCCAACCCTGGTTGTAAGCTTTTTGTATTTTCAGGAATGCAAACGACTAGTCCTCAATGCAGTACCATTGTTAAGTATTATTTCATAATAAAATAATACTAACCAGATCTAATCGAAATTTAACTCATTTTTACAATTAAAATTTTTTAATTTATCAATTAAACGAAATATGATACAATAACCTAAATAATTCAATAAAAAAAATGGAATATAAAAATGTCGATCGCCGAATCTAGTATGTATTACCCACATCATCATTCAGATGTTGAAAATGAGCAACAACAATCTGTGCGCTGTAAATTTACTAAAATTGATAAAAAAGATGTATTAGTTGATGAAATTAATACAGCATTATATTTAGGCCCTACATACAATTCTTTCAAAGATTTATTTAATAGAGAAAAATTTTTAGCAGAATTGGGTCGACAGAGAGGCTCATTTCAGATTCAATTTATTGATCCAAAGAATGAGAATATATATAGAGCTCAGATGCCTCCACAATTATTTAGCGTATTAAAACAAGATAGTTACGAAGCAATATTTATAGATCGATTAAGTACATTTACCAACAATCCCATAGAGCAGTCTCTTGTCGAATTTTTCACAACTCAAGCTTCATACACACACACTTTGTCGTTCACAATGAACGCATGCCAAGCAAACAGTCCGGATAAACATGCACTTTTTGATTCAACCTCCTTAAATTTGACCGTCGAAAAAAAAGAATCGCAGCTAATATTTACACATGTTTGCAATGGAACAATCAGGTCGATGACGAATGACAAAAAAATTTATGAACGCATTCAGGCGACCGCCAAATTCATTTTTACCAAAAAGTCAGATTCAGACCCTTACCAGCTGGAAACCCCCTCCATTAAAATCGATCCTATCGACTAGACTACGGCCACCCCAAAAGTGTGAATTTGGGGAGGCCGCAGTATAACTTTCACTCGATTTCGTTCGGGGCGGTGATGAGCCGCTTCCCGTTCAGGGCGTTCCAGTAGCTGGTCATTTGGGAGCCGTCTGGATTCTGAACCACGATGCTATAGACGGGAAGAAAAATCTCTTTCGTGTTCCGAATCGCAAAATCGTTTCCAAAGGCTGCCTGGGCAGTATGCTCAATCTGCGAGGGGCGATACCTTTTTTTTACCCGAAGGGCGTGCTTGGTGGGTTTGGTGACAAGCCATTGGTCGATCTTGGTTTCGGGGATGACCTGCAGTTTCGGATTCTGCAGATGGAGCCGATAGGTGTTCCCATTTTGGACGATCAGGCTTTTTTTGCGGCAGCTATCGACCCAGGTGTCGAGGATATTGTTCTCGATGTTCAGGAATTTGGAAAGGCCGTCCCGATCCCAGGCGCCGCCTCGGGAGGCAAGCGCATTGATGATCTTGAACTCTTGGCGGGTGGCGTTCGAGGCGATGCAATCGGTAAAGCCGTGGGTCTTCTCCCAGGTGCCCGTATTGATCACCATTTCGCCATCCACCAGCCCCCAAAGGATCACCCCTTCGCCCGTCTTATCGGTCGTTCGGATGTATTTTACATCCATCAATAAATAGGGGACGAATTTCAAGGTGGGCTCCAAAAAGACGTGGTCGTTGTCTTTGAGGAGCTCTTTCCGGTGGGCGTCCATAATGCTTTCAGCTGAATAACGGACTTCCAGGGTTTGGAAGGTGGCTGAACTTAAAAGATCTTCCACCTTCATCCGGACTTTGGGTTGATAGGTCCAGGTCCAATATCCTCCCCCCGCAAGCACTAAAGCCATAAGTCCTAAGAGCACTGTCCGCATACTGCCTCCAAACTTCTTTTACGTTATTCTTTCATCGAAAGCAAGAATTCTGCGTTGGAGGCGGTTTTCTTGAGGCGCGCGCTGAGGAGTGTCATCGCGTCAAAGGGGGTGAGATCCCCAAGCCCTTGGCGGAGATGATAGATCTTCTCGAGCTCCGCTGGGTGGTAGAGGAGCTCTTCTTTCCGAGTGCCGCTCTTGATCAGATCGATAGCTGGCCATACTCTCCGATCGGCGAGGCGCCGGTCGAGGACGAGTTCCATATTGCCCGTTCCTTTAAATTCCTCGAAAATCACTTCGTCCATACGGGAGCCGGTGTCGATCAACGCAGTCGCGATGATGGTGAGAGACCCCCCCTGCTCTACGTTGCGGGCTGCGCCAAAAAAACGTTTCGGCTTGTGAAGCGCATTGGCGTCGACGCCGCCAGAGAGAATTTTGCCAGAATGGGGTTGGACGGTATTGTAAGCGCGGGCCAGGCGGGTCAGGTTGTCGAGGAGAATGACGACGTCGTAGCCGCATTCGACGAGCCTCCGCGCTTTCTCGATGGCCATCTCGGCGATTTGGACGTGCCTTTCGGGAGGTTCGTCAAAGGTCGAGGCGATCACTTCCCCTTTGACTGTCCGGAGCATGTCAGTCACCTCTTCGGGCCGCTCGTCGATGAGGAGCACCATGAGGAAAACTTCAGGATTGTTCACTTCGATCGCATTCGCGATGTGCTGCATAAGGATCGTTTTCCCCGATTTCGGCGGAGCGACAATGAGGGCTCTTTGCCCTTTGCCAATCGGAGCGGCAAGGTCAAGCACACGGGTCGAGATCCTCTCACGGGTCGTCTCCATGACAAGCCGTTTGTTCGGATAGAGCGGAGTGAGGTTCTCGAAAAGAACCCGGTCGCGGGTCTGCTCAAAGGTCTTCCCGTTGATCTTGTCGACCCGGAGCATCGCAAAGTATTTTTCTTTTTCTTTCGGCGAACGGATGGTCCCAAAGAGAGTGTCCCCCTTCCGAAGATCAAAACGGCGGATCTGGGCGGGCGAAACGTAAATATCTTCCGTCGAAGGGAGGTAGTTATAGTAGGGCGAACGGAGGAAGCCAAAGCCGTCAGGGAGAACTTCGAGCACCCCTTCGCCAAACAAAACCTCGTTCGGCCGTTCAGAAATCGTTTTCACAATTTCAAATACAACGCCCGATTTGGGAAGGGAGGCAGTGTGCTTGAGACCAATATTCCGCGCATAGCTCTGGAGCTGGTCGATATTCATCCTTTGCAAATCGGCTATCTTGGTCACAGTTTCGAAATCGGCAGGGGGGCGGTGTTTATCTGAATTCTGCGGCTCTGTTTGCTGATCGTTCATGGAAGGGTTGACTCCAGTCTAATGTTTATGAAGAATGCGATCCAGCTTGACGACCTCATCGCGAAGCGCGTCCAGCGAACCATTGTTGATGATGACATATTGGGATTTGGCTGCTTTTTGTTCTGGCGTTAACTGCCGTTTCATGCGCAGATCGTATTCCGTTTTTTGAAATCCCGCTCGCTCAAAGCGCCCTTTGGCCAAGGACTCCTCTGAAAACACAGCGACTACCACATCGTAAAAGGTCTCGGCGCCAATCTCGAACAACAAGGGAATTTCCACCACAAAGGAAGAATAGGATCCCTCATTGCAGGCCGCAGCGTACAACTCCTTAATTCTTCGGAGCACTGCAGGATGAAGCAACTCCTCTAACTCCTTGAGTCGATCCGAATCCTTGAAGGCCTTGTCAGCAATTGCCCTGCGGTCTATCTGTCCACTTTCGAGAATATCAGGGCCAAATTGTTGGACGATTCGCTGACCTAGATCAGTGTCGGTCTTCAGAAGCTCATGGACGATCGCATCCGCGCTCACCACATACGCTCCCAGCTCCCCAAGGAGCCGACAAACGGTCGATTTCCCGCTTGCTATACCGCCTGTGATAGCAATTTTCTTCAATTTTAACATTCGGCCCAATTTTTGCCAACAGCCATGTGCACTTCGATCGGAACATGGAGCGTTAAAACCCCTTCCATTTTTTCTTTGACGATCTGCATGAAAATCGGAATTTCGCTATCGGGAATTTCAAAAATTAATTCGTCATGAATCTGGAGAATCATTTTACCGGCGAGTTTCTGCTCCCGAACCACTCTATCGATGGCAATCATGGCGATTTTAATCAGATCGGCAGCGGTCCCTTGCAGCGGAGTATTGGTGGCGAGCCGCTCGGCTGCAGCGCGGATCATCGGGTTTTTGTTGTAGATTTCCGGAATGGGACGCTGTCTGCCGGTGAGGGTTGTCGAATAGCCGCACTTGCGCACTTTGTCTATGCTCTCCTCGAGGTATTGCTCGACAGCCGGATAACGCTCAAAATAGGTTTTAATGAAAAGGGCGGCCTCTTTTTGAGAAATGTTCAGCTGTTTGGAGAGGCCGAAGGGGCTCTGTCCGTAAACGATGCCGAAATTAACGGTCTTTGCGACTTTTCGCATCTCCGGCGTCACATCGCTTTCGGGAAGGCCATAGATCAATGAAGCGGTGTGGACGTGGATATCTCGGCCGGTCTTGAAGGCGCGGGAGAGCTCTTTGTCTTGACTGAAGTGGGCAAGGAGGCGGAGTTCGATTTGGGAATAGTCGGCCCCCAAAAAACTGCATCCTGGCTTCGGCTTGAAGCAGGAGCGGATTTTGGAGTGGAGCGGAATATTCTGCAAGTTCGGATCTTGGCAAGAGAGGCGCCCCGTCGCTGCGACAGATTGGTTGAAAGTGCAGTGAATTCGGCCGGAAACGGGATGGACGGCGTGGGGCAGAGCCTCCACATAAGTGGAGCGGAGTTTTTCCAGGGTCCGGTAGGCGAGGATCTCTTTGACGATTGGGTGCTCGTCGACGAGCTCTTCAAGAATCTCCGCGCTCGTCGAGGCGGTTTTCCCTTTCAGCCCTAATTTTTCATAGAGAATGGCGCTGAGCTGTTTGGGAGAATTGAGATTGAACTCTTCCCCTGCGAGTTGATAAATGGCTGTTTTAATCTGGTTCAATTCCCGGACAATCCCCTCCCCTTCTCGCGAGAGCTCGGCCAGATCGAGATAAATCCCCGTCGTCTCCATTTCGGCTAAAATGGGAAGGAGAGGAAGTTCGACGTCGGTTAAAATCGGCATCAATTTTTTCGCCTTTAGCTCCCGTTCAAACAGCTCTTTCAACCGGGTCGTGTAATCGATGTCTTCACAGCAATAGTCTTTCACTTTATCTCTCGGGACGTCGCGCATCGAGATCTCTTTTTTCCCCTTCCCAATCAGACTTTCAATGGGGATTTTCACCTTTTGAAATTTTTCTAAGGTCAGATCGTCGAGGCCGTGGCGCCGATTTTGCGGCTCGAGGAGATAGGAGGCGAGAAGGGTGTCGAATGAAATCGACCGAAGCGGCATGCCGACGTTTTGGAGGATGTGATAGTCGTATTTGATATGATGTCCGTAAAAACTACACTCTGCGGAGCCAAAGAACGGCCGGAGCGCCTCGAGGACTTTTTTTTTCCCGAGATCCCCATTGAGCGGCACATACCAAGCCTCGCCCGGCTCCACCCCAAACCCGATCCCAACCAAGTGGGCTAAAAGCGGGGAAATATCGGTCGTCTCCGTGTCGATCCCCACCTCTTTTTCCTTCGACAACCTCGCTAAAAGAGCAGTCAAACCAGCCTCGTCGTCGATTAAATGGTACTCTCTCCGATCTACATGTAAAGCCGCTTTACATGTTGGCGCGCTCATCTCACGGATAAGCGAATTGAATTTCATCGTTTGAAAAAAATCGACGAGCTCCTTCTGATTCCCCTCTTTCAGCCGGTAGAATTCGATCTCTTCAGGGATCTCGACTCGAGTATGGAGCGTTGCCAATTCCCTGCTCATGAGGGCCTCTTTTTGCTGGGTCCGTAAAATCTGTTGTTTTTTCTCTCCCTTCACCTTTTCTGGGTGAGTCAAGATGGCGTCGAGGGTGCCGAACTCCTGCAGTAACGAGGCGGCCGTTTTGGGGCCGAACCCCTCCAAGCCGGGAATGTTGTCCGACGCATCGCCCATCATGGCCAATAGATCGAGCATTTGGTCGGGGCGAACCCCGAAAAGCTCTTTCACTTTCTCTCCGTTGACGATCAGGTTCTCTTTGTGGATTTGGAGCAAAAAAATGTGGTCATTGATGAGCTGCATGAGATCTTTGTCGCTAGAGCAGAGGAACACATCGGCCCCTTGTTTTTCAGCCCAAAGGGCCACCGTGGCCATCGTGTCATCGGCCTCGACCCCTTCGACGCAAAGGACCGGTATCCCTGCGAGCTGGCAATACTCGTAGGCCCAGTCGAATTGGGGGAAGAGATCTTCTGGAGCCCCTTTGCGGTGCATTTTATATTCGGCGTAGACCGCTTGCCTCGCTTTTTTGTTATCGGGTCCGTCGAAGACGGCCACAAAGTGGGTAGGCGAGAAATCGCGGATGAGCTTTTGCACGGAGCGGACAAAACCGAAAAGGGCGCTCGTCGATTGGCCCTTGTCGTTCAACATAGGGCCAATCGCGTAGTAGGAGCGGAAGAGGTAATTGACAGCGTCGAAGATGTAGATTTTTTTCATTACATAGTCAATTGCCCATCGGTTGATACAGGTAGGCGATTTGGTCCCGGATGGCGCTCGCCCCTGTGTCGATGGTGTGTTCTATTTGGCCGGTGATGAGGGGCGATTTCGAATTAAATAAGCTAGATAGCCACTCATTTTTCGGTTCGAGTTCGATCACTTGATACGTTTTGCCGGGATCGATATTGGCCTCTTTCAAGAGAGCTAAGAGGGCGTCATTTCTGCCGACGCCTGCCACATCGACATAGCCGAGTCTTTGGGCTGTGACTGGATCGAACACTTTCGCGCCATATTCTTGGACCAATTTGGTTTTGTCCATTTGAGGGCGTGCAGCGGCTACGATATCGACGAACCGTTGATAAAAATAGGCGGTCACGGCCTTCAATGAGGCGTCCTCATCGGGTTTCCATGTGCGGAAAGGGCTCATCATGTCTTTGTCCAACCCTTCGGTGATCGTCTGGGAAGCGACCCCGATCTTATTCATCGCTTCGACCATGTTGAAAAAGGGGCCGATAATCACGCCGATAGAGCCGATGATGCTCGCAGGGCCGGCGTAGATTTGATCGGCAGCGCAGCTGATGTACATGCCGCCGGATGCGCAGAGGCCATCGACGTAGGCGAAGACGGGGACTTTATAGCGGGCCTTGTACTCGTTTAGCATCCGGTAGATATTATCTGCTCCGACGACAGTCCCGCCTGGAGAGTCCATATGGAGTAAAATCGCTTTGACCCGCCCCTCTTTGAGGGCGCCGGTGCGCGAATCGAGGAGAATATGTTCCACGCCATCGGAATCGATGCCGGTTTTAGAATCGCCGATCACTCCATGGACATTGATTTGGAGGACGACAGGAGAAGTGGAGGAGGTCTCCCTATTTCCTTTGGCGTCGGGGAGGTACTTGATATTCGTTTTGGCCTGGGTGGGAGAATCGGTAGTTCCGGCCATCGAACTGTAGACAAGAGCCATGAGGATGAGGGCAAGGAAGATTCCGCATATGGCAAAGAACATTCGGCAAAAGGATCGGATCGCTGAGACGAAGATAGACTCACGTTGAATTTCCATGAAAATTTTCCCTTAAGTGGATTTAATTTTAGCCTACCTGAAAGATCCCTAAAATGAAAGCTTTGTGGAAGTTTTTGTTTGAAGTAGTTCGAGAAAAGCGAGAAAGCCCATCACTGCAAAGCTGAAAAAGACATACCAGGGAAAAGAGAGATCTAATACGACGCCGATCAGAATGATGAACTGGAGCGCTGTCGTCATTTTGCCCCAGCGGATGGCCCTGAAGACAATCATTTTCCATCGACCCATGGCGACCATCAGGAGGCCGTAGAGACAGACAAAAAAATCGCGGGAGAGCATGGCGGCTATTTCCCAAGGGATTAGCTTATTTTCGAGAAAGAGGACAATCATTGCAAAATAGACAAAAAACTTATCCATGGCTGGATCGAGGATGGCGCCGAATCGGCTCGCCGATTGGCTCCTTCTCGCCAAATACCCGTCGATGCTATCTGTGACCATGGCCAAAATAATGGCGATGATCCGGATCGTGCAGTTATCCTGTAGAAACAGGAAGGCGAGAGGGGCCCGGATAAAAGAGAGGCTATTTGACGCATTCAGCATTGATCGGAAGGGCCTTAAGTGGCAGCTTTTTTCTTTCTCTTATACCAAATAAGGGCAATTACTGCGACAGCAAAGGCTGAGAAAAGCAAAATATTGAATATTTTGAGCGAGGAGAGGAGGGTTTGATAATTTTTCCCGACGGCGAAGGCGAGGGTGAAAAGGGCCGTATTCGAGAGGAGGCACGCGATCCCGTCGCTGAGGATGAATTTGCCGAAGGGCATTTTGCCAAGTCCGGCGCTTAAAAAGAGGCCATTGCGGACTCCGAAGGGGATAAAACGGCCAATAACGAGGGTCCAAAAGCCGTATTTGGCATAGTAGGCCTGTATTTGATCGATTCTTTTTCGATCGAACGTCTTGGCGAACCAGGCCATATGCCAGAGCTTAGGGCCGAAGCGGCGTCCCACCCAATAGCAGACCCAATCGGAGAGGTAGGCCCCCAAAAAAAGGGCTAGAAAAAGTTTATAGGTATTTTCAGGGACGACCGTAGCTGCCAGGACGGCGCTGAAGATGATCATGAGATCTTCGCTGATCGGGACATTGAGCCCGGCCAGCATCAGGGCGCCAAAAACGATCCAGTGGGCGTATTGAGCATGCTCGAATAAAAATTGAATCACTATGTCCATTTAGTTCTTACAAATAGGAAAAGAACCTTTTTGTAAAGATTAATAAGTCACGGTTTGCGGTTTGGTCAGGCTATCGAAGCGCTTGCCCAAAGAGACCGCGGAGAAAACCCAGGCGATCACGACGACGAAGAAGATGACAGCGACATAAGGCGTGCTGGCCGCCACAGTGGAGAAAATCAGCAGCAGAGACTGGTGAATCACAGAACCGCCCGATTTGCCGATCCGAGAGCCGACCCCATCGATCGCCGCTTTCCCCTTTTGCTTTGATTCCTGATTCAGGGGGATGAAAGCGATTTCTTTAGTCGCATCGAAGATCGTATATTTTGAGGCCCTCCCTAAACAGTTCTGGAAGCCCCCCAGGGCGACGCTGAGGGCGAGCGGGGTCGACCCCATGGCGGCGGCGATCCAGGTGAGACCCGAATTGGGGAAGAGGACTAAAAGGAAGAAGGCGACCCCCGTGACGAGCATAATCGTCGCTGGAATGAGGGCGTTGAAAGTCCATGAAAACCTCCGGATCACAAAAGCGGTCACAATTGCGGTAGCGGTCGCAATGATCCCCATGAGAGTCATGACCTCTCCCATGTAGATATTGTATCCGCTCGGATCCGGGTAGAGCTGTTTGATCTGGTTTTTCCAGACGACTTCGATCAAATTGATGGAGATGTTGTAAGTCAAGACGATGAGAGCGATGCAAAGCAAATATTTGGATTTAGCGAGATAGGCAAAATTTTTCCGCATAGACATTTGAATTTTTTCCGGAGGGGCATAACGCTCATTTTGCCGGATCACGTTGTGGTTGAGCCAGCGGTAAATGCCGATTGTTAAAACGCCGGCAAAGATGATGAGGCAATTCAAGAAAAGAATCGACTGATCCCAGCTACATTTTCCATACGGGAGATAAGGGAGGAATGTATTGGCCGAAAGGTAGACCGACGCCTGCCCTGAGATGATCCCTGCGATATTGGCCCCGATCATGAGGAGGCCGTAATACCGTTTAGCCTCGCCCACATGGGTCACTTCATTGGCAAATCCCCACCACAGCACGCTTAAAATCGCAGTCCCCCACAGCTCTGACATGACATAGAACAGGGTGAAGGTCCAATTGCGAAACATGGCGATTAAACCGTTAAATCCTTTAGGTAGAAGAGCTTGCACCTTATCTGCAAGATCGGTTGGGTGGAGGTATTCCTGTGCGGGGAAGAGGACGAAAGTGAAGATCAAGAAGAAACCGAGGAAGACAGACATCATGATATAGAACACTTTTTCACGGCTGAACCGGTTACAGAGGCGGGTGAAGAGGTAGGTGAGGAGAAGAGCCCCTGGCAGGATAGCCCACACCTTGATGAATGGGATGGCCTCAGCGCCAGAATGGGGGGCGGTTACGACAAGAGAATCTTTACAAGCGCGGAGGGCATTATAGTTAAAGGAGATGAGGAAGAACATGAAAAACATGGGGATGAATTTTTTGAGTTCCCCACGGTGAATCGGCCAGAAGAAGGATCTCCATTTCCCAAAATGATCGGGGCTAACTTCCTTCATATATCCATTCTCAGGTTTTTTGTATGCCCCCAGCATCGCATATTTGGGTATTTAATCAAACGGGGAAGAATGAAATTAAAATGATTGTTTATTCGACAAAGCGTCAATTCCTGGCAAGTGGCCGAATTCTAAAAATTCCAGCGAGGCGCCGCCGCCAGTGGATAGGTGGGCGAAGCGGTGATTGAGCCCCATTTGGTCGATGGCGGCGATCGAATCCCCTCCCCCGACGATCGTTTTGGCCTTGGCTCCGGCGAGAAGCTCAGCGATGGCGTGGGTCCCTTTAGCAAAGTGGGGCATTTCGAAGACGCCCAACGGGCCGTTCCAGAAGACTGTGGCGGCGAGGAGGAGCTCGTGCGACCATAGGGCGGCCGTTTCTGGGCCGATATCCATTCCCCGCCAACTGGCGGGGATCGGCTCGCCGAACGGGATTATGCGGTAGTTCGCGTCGTTGGAAAATTGGTCTGCAATCACCAGATCGACCGGAAAGCGGAGTTTGGTTCTAGGAACATGGCGGATCGTCTCGGGATCTTCACATAGGGATTGACCGATCTCGACGCCATCTGCTTTGAGGAACGTGTAGACCATGCCGCCGCCGATGAAGAGCGCATCCACCTTTGGGAGCAGCTGTTTGATCACGCCGATTTTTGTAGAGACCTTCGCCCCGCCGAGGATCGCGTAGAAAGGGCGGGCCGGATGGGCTAAGAGGGGGGACAATGCCCGGATCTCTGTCTCCATCAAAAAGCCCATAGCTGAGCGTCCTGGGAAAAAGCGGGCGATTCCCGCCGTCGACGCATGGGCCCGATGCGCAGTGCCGAACGCATCATTCACATAGCAATCGCCGAGTTTTGCCAAAGCGGCAGTAAAAGCCGGATCTTTTTCGGGAGCCTCTTCGCCTCTGTGAAACCGGACATTTTCCAATAAGAGCACCTGTCCCGCCTGCAATGCGGCCACCCTCTTTTCGACCTCAGGCCCCACGCAATCCCCCGCCATCGCCACCGGCTTTTTCAAAAGCTCCGACAGCCTTTTGGCGCAAGGAGCCAAAGACAACGCGGCATCAAAGCCGTTCGGCCGCCCGAGATGGCTCATCAAGATCAGCGACGCCCCATGACTTAAGACATACTCAATCGAAGGGAGAGCCGCCCGAATGCGCGTATCGTCCGTGAGGCTCCCCTTCTCCATCGGGACATTGAAATCGACCCGCATCAACACCCGTTTGCCTTTCAAAGAGAGATTTTTCAACGTCATTTTTTGCATAATCCCCGATTTGTTAAACAAGCCCATTTACACGAAGTCAGCCGATTGTAATCGCCATATGTGGCTCAGATCATCCCATTTTCTCCAGAACCCATTTTAAAACAAGACGGTATTATACTGCGGCCGCCCCAAAAGTGTGAATTTGGGGCGGCCGCAGTATAGTCATTCTCTTAAAATCTAACAATATGCTATGCTTCCTCTCCAAAAGTGGAGGGAAAATGAATGGAATATCCGGGGCTTCATTCTGTCAGATCTGTTCGAATCCCAGCCAGGATAATGGCCCTCTATACGCTTTCCATGTAGAGACCGATGATCCGCATCTGTTTCATCTGAGCTGTATTCAGGAACGCCAAGCAGAACAGACGAAGAACATCTTAAAATTCCATGATCTCCCATTGGAGATCGAACGTCTCAGCCACAGCCTCCGACAAACAAAGGAAGCGCTCGTTCAACACAACAGCAACACCAGCCAATACCTCGCAGACCTCGCAAACCGGATTACAATCCTCCGGAGCCTAGCACAACAGCCGCAAATGTTCCCACCATCATCATTCTCGATAGAACCACAGCTGCACGAATGGCGAGAACAGATCCGGGTCCAGCTGAAGGAGATCCAACGGCTCGAACAAGATAGCCAAAATATGTTCTCACAACAGATCAGAACATTGCAGGACGAGATCCAACAGCGCGTACAAGAACTGGCATCGATGAGGAGCCAGCGTCCAACCCGCCTGTGCCCTGCTTGTAATCATGAGGTAGAGATCGTCGGCGAGAATAAAGGCATGTCGATGTCGGAATATCTAGGGAAACAGATTCTGAGGATTCTGAGCATTACGTATACTTCCGCTAAGAAGCCTCAAGAGACGCCAAAGACAATCACACAGGTTGAAAATATACTGGCAAAGGGATCTATTCCTGATCCGATTCACCAAAGGGCAAGGGATCACGCCAGAGACCATAAGTGCTGGAAAATATATGCAATTCTCATCAGGGCGCTGCGGGCATTTCCCACAGAGGACTTCCGCCAAGCATTGACTGACAGCAACGTTCCACAGCTCATGTGCATCCTGGAAAATAACCAGTACCCTATCCCTGATCAGGATTGCCCGTCCTTTTTCGTGCAGGCTGCAAAAATGGATCAGTCAGAGGTGTTCCTCGATATGCTGAGGCGACCCATGACAGATACGATCCGAGGCCAGGTTCTCTCACAGTTAGCGCCTACTCCAGAGCTATCTCTTAAAAGGATTCAATGGTTCCTTGCAAACAAGGGTATTGATGCTGAGAATCTGGGGCACGCATTGGTCGCGGCTTCGGCGAAACGGAGCCGTTCTGATGTCGTCTTATATCTCCTTGAACAAAGCACAACCAGGAACTTAGAGATATCAAAAAAATTCCTCATCCACGCCATCAAAGTGGCCGCAGGAGCCAACCTTGACTCTCTCTCCGCGCTCCTGAAGAGAGCTACCCCGGACAGTGCAGCTGTGGTGGAGGCTTTTGAGAACGCTTTGATTTCGAGTCGCGACGACTGCATTCAGCATCTCTTGGACTTACAGACAGAGTTTACCGGGGCGCAATTAAACCGACTAGTAAAACAAGGGACATTCCATGGAAAAAACGAACCCGTAAAGATATGGCTCAACAAAGGACCCATTGATGAGGAGACTCGGGGCAGCTGTCTGGTTGAGGTTACTCGGCGTAAAGATGAAGAGATGATCACCGCCCTTGTCTCTTCAGGAACAGTTTCTAAGGAACGCTACGACCAGGTCTGTGGGATAGCGAAGGATCAGCCTCAGATTCTTGAGTTGCTAAAGAAAAACGATCAAGGGGCGCAAACAACCTGAAAAAGGCGATGGATCGCATCTAGATCTGAGAGGAGTTCCCTTCGGTCTTCATGAGCGAGAAAAACAAACAGAGGGCTTGTCGCCAGATGAGTCGTCGGCTCGATCGAATCCCCGACTTTGATATACAATTGGTGTGTCTCGTAGGAGTTCAGCTTTTGAATGGCCTCAATGCCGGAAATTTTAGCAATCGTCCCTTTTTGGAATAGGGGGCAAAAGGCGACGGCGATCTGTTTTCTCAGAATGATTGGATGGGGCAAAGAGATTTTCCCTTTCACAAATACTTCGATGGTCGATCGATAGGGATCGAAATTGCTATACTTTCGGAGATACTGGGGGAGTCTCGCTCCAGCTAGCCGAGGTCCGAGTTCAATGAGCGTCGGGCCGCGGATCGGATCGTCCTTCAGCTCTAAATGCGCAGGACCTAGCTTGACGCCGAAGGCTTCCGCGATCCGGACAGCTGTTTTTTGCATTGGGGTTGTCTCAGGCGCCGTCAGCGGAAGCGAAATGACGCTGTAATAGATGTTTTTAAACGTTTCCGTCTGTATTTTTTCATACACCCATATGTCGGTGACATGAGCTCTTTCCCCATCAGAAAATGTATCGATTACATATTCATTGCCTCCGATGAAGGATTCAATGACGGCAGAGCCCGTTTTTTCTCCAAAAAAATTCTTCTCCCTTTGAATCGCCCGGAAGCCCGCTAACACCTGTTCTTGTTTGTCGCATACATAGACATGGCTGGTGCCCGCTCCGCGAGGAGTCTTGATGACCAAAGGGAATGAATGGCCCCTCACAAAGCGAAGTATTTTTTCTTGGGTGTCGCAAATGGAAAAATCGGGGCATGAAAACCCTTTTTCTTTCAATACTTCCCGCATTCTCCCTTTATCTCTCCGCGCGCTGGATAAATCGAACCGGTTGCCCGGCAAACCAAGTGCATGGCCTACTTGGTCGGCAAGATTGACTCCAGAATCGATGCCGGCGATAGAGGCTCTCACCGAAAAAGGGGAGTTTTTAAGCTGTTTCAGAATTTCTTCTATATCATTAGAAAAGAGGATTTGGTCGCAGTTGCGGCGGAGCATTTCCTCATTGAGGTGAAACTGCGTTTCATAGACGCTTTTCGGACAGCTGAAAATGCCGATCACCTTATAGCCAAGATCGGAGGCTGCTTGTTTTAAAGGATCGCCAGAATTGATCGGATCGAAAAGTACGACTGCATCCATTTTAGACGCTCCTACGGGCTGCCCACATCGTTAAAATCCCTCCTGCGCAAACGACGAGCATGCCGATGAGAGACAAAAGCTCGATCGCCTCGCGCCAAATGACCCAACCGATGATTCCAGAAAAGATCACGCTTGTGTAAATAAAAGGGGCCACCTCTTGAGAGGGGGCAAACCGGAGAGCGGCTGTAAAGGCCCATTGAGCGCCAATGGATGCGAGGGCCGATCCAATGAGCCAAAGCCAAAGAAAAAGGGGCGTCGCTTCCCAGAAAAATAGGATGAACGGGAGCAAGAGCCCCCACCAAAGAAGGTAGTAATAAAATAAAATCCGGATAAACGGCTCGCCCGCAATTTGCCGGGTCACAACGAGCAACAGGGCCGAAAAAACCCCTGAAATCGCTCCGAGTATCAGACCGATCCGCAACGTCTCGAAGCCAGGCCGCAGCACCAAGACGACTCCGCCAAAGCCCACGATCAGGGACAGCCCTAAAAAACCAGAAATTTTGACTTTATGCCAAAACCAAATGATCAACGGGACAAATAGCGGCGCGGTATTATTCAGTAAGACCACTTCCGCCAAATCGGTCGTCCGCAGCGCAGCAGTAATGCAAATCATGCCGAGCAGTCCAAATACAGTTCGGGCTGCAATCAGCCAAAATTTCTCCGTTTTTAAGTTTTGTATGACGCCGCGAAAGATAAATGGGACAATCAAAATCCAACTGCATGCGCTCTGAATAAAAATGATCTGGACATTTGGGATATAGGGGTTGCACGCCTTGAAAATAGCGTAGGTAATAGAAAAGAGGAGCATCGACAAAATAGCTAACAAAATCCCCAGGTAAGAACGGCTCAACTCAAGACCCCCTTTTTATTTGGGAATATCAATCTTCGAGTGGGATGTCAAGCATTCAAAGATATGAACCTATCTTCAGTTACTTAATAAAGTGAGCATGATTGGAATCCTTTAGCCGCGCACAGCGGCTTGTGTCCTCAAAAAGGAACAGGATCTGCATGATCACACGTGGCATGATGAGTAGGATGATAGGCTCTTCTGTATTCCAATTTCCTTTTCCCAAAGTTTACCAATCATCCTATCGACAAATTCGTCACCGCCAGATAATTGATCAACTGCGCTTGGTGCTCTCCAGTAAGATATTCGCAACTTTTTAGCTCGACGACCACCTGTTTTGCCACTATAAGATCCGGCACGAATATCCCGATCTTTCTCCCTCGAAAATGTACCTCAAATACATTACCGTCGATGAATTCAGCATACGGAAAGGGCATGAATACATGACCGTTTTCACAGATCTACGGTCGGGGAGAATTATTCACGCTGTAGAGGGTAGAACTATAGAGGCGGTAGCTCCCTTTTTCAAGAAACTGGCAAAGCACGCACCAAAGTTAAAAGCAATCGCTATGGACATGAGCAAATCGTACTACCCAGCAGCACAAGAGTTTTTGCCGAACGTAGATGTGGTATTTGATCATTTTCATGTGACGGCTTTATTGAATAAAGCCCTGGACGAGGTGCGCAAAGGTCAACAGCAAAACTTGAGTGGGGCCGATGCAAAAGTACTGAAGGGAAGTCGGTTTTTATTCCTAACGAATTATGACAACTTGGATCTAGAAAACCAAACACGATTGGGCGCCTTATTGGCTGTAAATGAGCCATTGTTTTTGGCACATTCTCTGAAGGAGCAATTCCAACTTTTCTGGGAGAAAGACTCTGTAGAGGAGGCGGAGCATTTTCTCATCAGATGGGGAGTCGATGTCTTGGCAACAGGGCTCAAACCACTAAAACGAGTGGTCAAAACATTGCACCAATACAAGACGGGGTTATTGAACTATTTCAAACATCGAATCTCGAACGCCGCAGCAGAAGGCATAAACAACAAAATCAAGACAATGAAAAGGCAGGCTTATGGGTTTCGAGATATTGAATATTTTAAATTGCGACTTTATCACCTTACACGAGTCCAGGTACGCATTTGTCGGATGAACCAATAAAAAGCAGACAAAGTTTTCAGGATCAGCATGGAATGGCGCCAATGCATCAACCAAAATGACCTTATCAAAACTGCTATTCTGAACACTCGCTTGGATACTGTTGGACAATTTTTCTAAATATGTTTGAGTGACTTCAAAGTCTTTTTTAAAGCCTTGAAATGCCGGATCAAAAACCCCGACTATCAAAACCCCCTTTTTAGGATATCCTTTTGATAAGTATGGATAGGGCTTCTGCAATTTTTTCTGTATGACATTCTCAATGCTTGAGGTTGTATTGATCCGGTACTCTCTCATTACATCGATTTTAGGAGAAGGAAGGCTTTTAGGGTCTATTCGGATGAGGTATTCTTTTTCTAAAGCTTCGACGTCCAAGGAGAATAAATTTTGGAGCAGATGCTTAGCCTCTTCTCCGCTTTGAAAAGCATCCGTACATTCTCCCCACTCTTCTTCTCCTAGAAAATCGCACCAGCCTACATTCCCTGTCAAATTGTCGGCGATCTTAAATTTCTTTCCCGTTAGTTTCGAGTAGCTTTCGACTGTTCGTTTTGCAATAAAAAACTTAACAGCTCGTTGAAATGCAATCACGCCCATAATAAAAACACGCCCTATATATCGTTTAACAACCTAAAGCATAGTCTATTGAGAATTCAGGGAAAATCTTCTTAATCTTAGAAATGATCTTAAGACTTGGATTACATTTTTTTGCTTCAAGCCTTTGGTAGCTATAGATCGTGTCAAATCCCATCTCCTTAGCCGCCTCCCTTTGAGTCATTCCATGCTTAATGCGATAATATCGAACCATAAAAGAGAAAGCGACTTCAGGATCTAAAGCGACTTCAACAACGTTCTTTGATTTTTTGATTGACTCATCTGGAAGAGCAGCCAAATCTTTTGAATCGTCTGGTTCCTGAACATAAAGATTAAGAGCCTCCTGCATATTGCATTCTAGTTCCTCCATATCTTTTGCTTGGGTGATGCACCCTTCAAGCTCGATGCATTGGGCCCAAAAATACTTCCCCTCCTTATGGACTTTAAAATGATATTTCATGGTTCCCTCTATTTTGCTGTGTTTTCCAAAATTTTCTTTAATGCGTGCTCAGTGCCCGTTGCTAACTCTCTATGATTGGGGATCGTAACCGTAGGGCGCCCCTTTTTCTTTAGTTTCCAATGACTCCCCTTCCCACCCCCAGGTACAATCTCATACCCGGCCTTTACAAAGAGTTTTCGCATTTCTTTTCCGCTTAGAGGCACTGTTTCCACCCGTACTCTTAATATGCTTTTCATATTACCAAATATAGTTGGTAAAGTCAAGTAGGGAGGCTGTGCACGGCCAAAATGGGAGGGGATGGTTTGTATTTTACCTATGAGTGGGTTAGAATCCCACATTCCGCACCCTGCTCCGCAGGGTGCAAACCAACTTTAGGATTTTTTTTGGTCCGATCAGAGAAAGCAATGAGGTAAGCAAGCCAGAGTAGATCGATCAATATATTTTAGTAAATATTTTTTTGCGTCTCCTGTAAAATCAAATGTCTTTTTAGACGGGAGGCGTCATGGACAACACTTATCGCAGTAAAAATTTAGACCATCTGGGCATTGTATCTCAAATTTGTGATGAAATTGGGATAGTGGAAATGATCGATAAGATACTTCCACCGGATCCAAGCATGAAAATTTCTCACGGCGAATGCGTTAAATTGATGGTGATCAATGGGCTTGGGTTTACCTCCAGACCCCTATATCTCGAAGCACAATTTTTCTCTTCACGGCCAGTAAATCGCTTTCTATTAAAAGATTGCGAGGATGCGATCAATGACGATCGATTGAGAAGGACATTGAACCAGCTTTTTGCTTCCGGATGCGATCCTCTATTTGCATCTATAGCCTCTCAAGCTGCTCTGCGTTTTGGAGTATCTCAAAAATTTCGACACTTAGATTCTACAAGTATGCAGGTGCATGGGGAATACGATACCAATGAAGGAATAGGATTGGTCACATTTGGATATTCAAAAGATCATCGTCCTGACTTAAAACAATTTATGATTTATCTGATGTCGAGCCAGGATGGAGACGTGCCTCTTTTAGCAAAAACAGTGGCCGGTAACACATCAGACAAAGAGCTGTTCCGAGAACGATTGAAGGAATTACGAGGACAGATTCAAGCTGGCGAGAATCTCTACTTTGTGGCCGACAGCGCATTGTACACCAAGGCAACAATTGGAGATTTGTCATCATCGATAAAATGGGTTACAAGAGTTCCAGAGACGCTGGTGGAGGCAAAACAAATCGTCCAATACACCGGTCCGTTAGAAAATTTAGAACTCGGATATCAAGGAAAGGAGTTTAAGAGCGAATACGGGGCAGTCAAGCAACGATGGTTGCTTGTTTATTCTGAACAAGCATACATACGCGAAGAAAAAACACTTAGAAGACAAGTTCAAAAAGAGAATGAAGAGCAAAAGCGTGAACTGAATCGATGGCTGCGAACCGACTTTGATTGTGAAAATGATGCGAAAGAGGCTGTACTACGCTGGAGTAAAAAACTCAAATATCACTGCCTGAATGAAATAGAAATCACATCTAAAAAAACACACCGAGGAAAGGGCAGACCTAAAGCAGGGGCGCTAGTGACTCATCACTACCGCGTCAAAACACAGCTTAAAGAAGATCCAAATAAAATCGATCACATTCTTAAAACAAAAGGGAGATTCATTATTGCAACCAACGAATTAGATGAAGCTCTTCTAACAAGCAAAAAACTTTTACAAAATTACAAAGGCCAACAATCGGTGGAACGGGGTTTTCGCTTTTTAAAAGAGCCTGCCTTCATGACGCCGGCTGTATATTTGAAAAGTGAGAAAAGAATTATTGCTCTTGCTATGGTGATGTGCCTCTGTTTGCTAGTCTACACGATTGCACAACGGTATTTACGGCAGAGTCTAGAACGAGCTAAAGCTTGCGTACCGAATCAATTGGGAAAAGCAACACGAACCCCCACAATGCGCTGGATCTTTCAGCTTTTTGAGGGAGTGTACCTTTTAATTCGGACAATAGGAGGCAAAATAGAGGAAATCATTCTGAACATGAATCCCGTTCGGAGCCATGTCTTAGCCATTCTTGGTCCTCAATTTGAAAAAATCTATGCTAACAGCTGAGAGGGTGCGGAATGTGGGCTATAAATTTACCCATAGCCCACCTCCTGTAAAGTAAGTGGACATGATGTCATATAAAGATTTTATGTTCTATCTAAAGATATGCTCATACTGCGGTATAAAAAAAATTAGAAATATTCATACTAATATAATTACAAACTTAGAATGTTTATAACTATAAGACAAATATTGCAATCAAATTTACAGTAAAACGTAACTTGTATATATTGATAGAATGCGCTACACTAGGCGCTGACCCAAATTGCGACGAAGGAGAGTCGATGGCGCAACCAATCAGCATCCGAGTGACGTCTATCAACTCCGCTTGCTCTATTCCTCCCTCCGCCCCGACGAAAGGTAAAGTCATTTCTTTTTTATATCGCGCTGCCATGAAGGGATTATCCTCTCTTCTCTTTTTCTATAACTTAATCACTTATCCTTTTCGTTATGCGATTTGTCTTTTGTGTAGAATCCGGTGCCTGCGCACACTGTTCTCTCCGATCGAATGGGTAGCGGGTAAAATAATCATATTATACGACACGATACGCTTCAAAGCAATGAATGCTTGGGCTCCTGGAGAGCTCGCTTTCACGCAAGATCAGTTACGGCAGATGCAAAAAATTTACTATGGGCTGGGATCTAATAAGTGGAAAGAGGGGGTCGAAAGAGGTTGGCATTGCCATGGACCTCATGTCTTCGATCAGGGGCTTCACGGCAAATCGGTCGAGCCGGGCTTTCATGCAAGCTGGAATCGGGCCGCCCATTTTTTAAGCACCCAATTTACCCAAAAAGCGAGTTCAAATTTATATTTGTGGCTCCATTCGGTCGCTTGCAGCCACTTCATGGGCGGCGCTAACGACGTCCTCATGGGACCTGAAAAAGTGGGTGTTTTCCGCGATAGGAAGGATGCTATCCAGGCGATTTTCGCGGCTCCAGAACATGCGTTAAGAGAGGGCGCGGAGAAAGAATTCGATCGACTCAATGCCTCAATGAAAGAGCGGTTTGGGACAACGCTTGGAACATTTGAAAAAAAGTCCCCCAAAGAGGTGGTGTTAAAAGAGACTGTGATGGGGCAAAACAAAATGAAGGCGATTTATGACTTCTTCTGTCAGCAGTTGCATACAGAGTTGGAACAAGCTCAAAATCCCGATCAAAAATTCGAGGCGATTTGCCGATTTTACAGATATTGCGACTATTCCCATCCAGTAAGAGACGGATGTGGCAGATCAGATTTGTTGATGCTCAATTTCCTCCTTACGCAAAACGGGTTCCATCCGGTTCTTCTCGATGCTCCTTATCTTTCGAATGTGGTTACGGAGAAAGAGTGGATCGAATACGTCCGGCAAGGTCTTAAAAACTGGGAACAAGAAAAGGCTACTTTGGGAAAGGGAACCGCCTAAGATCTTCGGCCACTAAGGTATTGGGGAAAATCCTCCGGGCCTCTTCCCCGAGGACTTCGGGATCGCGGTAGCGGGCTGAGAAATGGGTGAGGATGAGTGTCTGGACGCCAGCCTTTACGGCAATTTCGGCAGCTTGCACGGCCGTCATGTGCCTGTATTCGTCGGCCATGGCTCTATCTTCATCTAAATAAGTGCTTTCACAAAGAAGGATTTTTGCGTTTCGCGCCAGTTCGAGCGCTTCGGGGACAGGGGCGGGTGTCGATGACATAAGCGAAAGCGTCGCCAGGACGGACGTGGCTCACTTCGTCGAGGAGGATCCACTGGCCGTTCCAGGATACTTTCCCCTCTTTTTCAAGGATCCGGACAATGGGTCCGTCAAGACCCAGTCTTCTGGAGCTCTTCTTTGTGAAATTTAACGGTATCTGGCTCGGTGATGCGCCAGCCGATGTTCTCAACGCCATGATCGAGGAAAGCGGCTTCGATCCGGAATTTTCCATCGTCTTCAACAAGTCCCGCCTTTCTTGACCGGATGCTCGACGACATCGATATTCTCTTTATAGATGCAGCCATAGCGGAGCCGCTCGAAGTAGTTGCTGACCGCTCGCCGGATAGTAGCAGTGGATCGGGTGGGTCACTTTATCGAGATTGAGCCGCATCAGCATCGAGCCGAGGCCGAGGCAATGGTCGCCATGGAAGTGGCTGATGAAAATGCGGGTGACGACAGGGGGCGCGACGTCGGCAAAAATGAATTGCCGCTGCGTCCCTTCGCCGGGATCGAAGAGGAGTCCCTCGTCGTTCCACCGGACGAGATAGGCGCCGTGATTCCGAAAGCGGGTCGGCTGCTGGCTCGAGCAGCCGAGGATGATAATATCTCTTGCGCTCACAACTTCACCCTTTGCATGAAAAACCGGAACTGTCCCAAATAGGCGCCAATCAATATCCCGCCGATATGGGCGCTATTTGCGATGTTGGGAGCAAAGGTGCGGCTCGAAAAAATCTGCATCAGAAAGGCCGCAAATTGGAGGCCGAAAATGGCGAGGATAAAAAAGAGGAGAAAAAGAAGGGTCGCCCGATTCAAAGGATATCCCTCCCAAGGAGCTATCCTCTCTCTGCATCCAAATAAAACCGGCCAGCCCCATGACAATCCCTGAATAGCCGACAAAAAACGGGCCGCTCATCAGATACTGGATGGTGTTCGCTCCAATGCCCGTTGCCAATGTGAGGAGAAGGTAGCGGGAAGGGCCAATCCGCTGCTCAATGGGGCGTCCGAGATACCAAAGCCAGAGCATATTGAAGAGAATGTGGAGGAGCTCGCTGGTGGAGGACGCAGGGAGTGGAAGAGGCGCCACAGCTCCCCTTTCCGGATCTGGATGAAAAGGGGCCCTTCTCCTAACGAGCCGTCTTCCCCTTTGATCTTGGCGACGATCCAATCGTAGATCCCTTTCCAGTAGGGGCTCCGGTTCACCGTCTCGATCTCTTCTTGACTTCAGGGGGGATATCGGTGATTTTTTGGTCGGTGAGCTCATACTTTTCGATGATTCTCTTCTAACTGCTCGAAAGCGGGAGGAAGATCGTACATCAAGAGAGCCTGAAGAGGAGTCATGAGGAAATTCTGTTCGGAGAGCCCCTCTTCCCTCAGCGGGAATTCCTGCAGGGTGTTGAGGAAAAAGACCATCGCGCACAAAGCGATCAAAAAATGGGTGAGATGAGTCTTAAACCGATGGGGAGGAGGGGGTGGAGCTTCTTCGCCTCTTCTAGAGGAATCGGTTCTGGTTCAGGGGGGGGAGCGTCGAATTTCCGATCGATCGGATTTTTCTCAAATTCGGCCGAACAGGACGGCCGCTTCCCCGATTTTATCCTCTTCGTGGATCCAAATGGGATACGACATTTGGCCCGTGGCTGGGTCGAACGAAACTTCGCAACTATTCTAAAATTCCGGCTTCGTCAAATAGGCGGAAAAACTCCGTGCGTGATTCTCGTGGGGAAGGGCGCCGACTACACGCATTGTTTGATTTTCTCGATAATGGTTGAGGTCGCAAGGCTCGGGATCCGATCGACGAGATGGAGCCTCCCTCCATGCTTTTCGACCACTTTGGCCTCGATGCAGTCTGCCCCATATTCGGCGCCGTTGACGTGGACATCGGGCTTGATTTTTTCGAGGAGCGCGCTCGGATCGGTCTCCTCAAACCAGGTCACATAATCGACAAATTCTAACGCCGCTACCATCTCGAGGCGATACTGGAGCGAGATAATGGGCCGCTGCGGGGCTTTTATACTGCTGGATCGACGCGTCGGAGTTGAGGGCGACGAGGAGCCGGTCAGCCTGTTTCGACGCCTCATGAATGATAAAAAGGTGCCCGGCATGCAACAGATCAAAAGAGCCGTTGAGCGTCGCTAAAGTCGAACGGTCCGCTCTGATTTCAGGCCGCCTTTTCTTCAAGCTGCTCTGGCTCGACGAGTTTTTTTTGTAGCCACACTGGCTTCATGCGGCATGAACCTTTAATCTTGGGAATGCAATTTTAAACACTTCGTCGTAATGATCGACGAAATGGACTTCAAGCCCCTTTTTTCAAATATTCGGGGAGTTCGTCATAGTCGCGCAAATTTTCTTTGGGGAAAATCAGCACGTTCACTTTCGATCGCCGCGCGGCGATCAGTTTTTCCTTCAGGCCGCCGATCGGGAGCACGCGTCCCGTCAGCGTCAATTCCCCCGTCATGCCGAGATTATTCCGCACCGGCGTCTCCAGCAAAAGGGACAAAAGCGAAGTGGTCATCGTAATGCCGGCAGAGGGGCCGTCTTTCGGAGTGGCCCCTTCTGGGATGTGAATATGCACTTGCGATTTTTCAAAGAACGGGATGTCGGGCGAATAACGGCGGACGATTGTCTGCGCATAGGTCCAGGCGATTTGGGCCGATTCTTTCATCACATCGCCCGCTTGGCCTGTGAGCTTCATCTCCGTTTTTTCGGATGGGTATTTCACCGCTTCAATGTAAAGGGTCGCCCCGCCCATGAGCCGTCCAGGCAAGCCCCGTCGTGACGCCGACCGGATTGACCTTATAAAATCGATCGGTGGTGAAAATGGGCTTGCCGAAGTAGTTCAGACAAATTTTTGTCGGAAATCGAACGCTTTCGCCGTCTGGCCGCGCGCCCGATCTTCAACGCCACTTTCCGCATGATTTTTTTGATGTTGTTTTCGAGAGTGCGCACCCCCGACTTCGCGGGCGTAGCCGTTGATGATCTGGGCAAGCGCCCCTTTCGTAAACACAATATCGGCCGCTTTCAAGCCCCATCAGTTTCCGGTTCCGCGGAACGAGATACTTCCTCGCAATTTCGATCTTCTCCGCCTGGATATATCCGGAGAGCCGGAGCATCTCCATCCGGTCTTTGAGCGGTTCTGGAATCGTATCGAGTACGTTGGCCGTCACAATAAAAAGGACGTTCGACAAGATCGCATCGGACGTCGAGATAGTGATCCAAAAAGTCTTTATTTTGTTCCGGATCGAGTACTTCGAGCAGAGCGGAGGCTGGATCCCCGTGATAGCTCGCCCCCATTTTGTCGACTTCATCGAGCATGATGACCGGATTCATCGTCTGGCAATATTTCAGCGCCTGGATCATTTTGCCCGGCATCGCGCCGATATAGGTTCTCCGGTGCCCTTTAATTTCAGCCTCATCGCGCATTCCGCCGACTGAAAAACGGTAGAATTTCCGGTTAAGCGCCCGCGCGACGCTTTTGCCGATACTCGTTTTACCCACTCCTGGAGGCCCGACCAAGCAGATAATGCTCCCCTTCACCCCGCCGGTCAGTTTGCCGACGCCGATGAACTCCAAAATCCGCTCTTTAATGTCTTTCAGGCCATAGTGGTCATGCTCGAGAATTTTTTCCGCTTTTTTAATGTCATGAGTCTCTTTGCTGTACATGCCCCATGGGACAATCGTCAGCCAATCGATATAATTTCTCACTACGCCGTATTCGGCCGACTGGACCTCGAGCGCGCTCAGTTTGTCCATCTCCTCGCGGATCACTTTCAAAGCCTCTTCGGGGATCTTTCTCTGTTTGATCCGCTCTTCAAATTTTTCCGCCTCGATCGTCTTGTCGTCTTTTTCCATCCCCAGCTCTTTTTTGATCGCTTTGAACTGTTCACGGAGGAAAAATTCTCGTTGCGTTTTAGAGACCGTCGCTTCGATCCGTTGGTTGATCGTGCTTTGAAGCCTGCTGATATCGAGTTCTTTTTTCAAGAGCAGGAGCGCTTTATCGACCCGTTTTTCGATTTCGAACGTCTCGAGGACGTCTTGCAGCTCTTCTCGCGTCGCCGTCGTGAGGGCGACCGCAAAATCGGCCAGCCTTCCCGGCTCGGTGAAGTCCGAATGGCCTAAAAAGATCTGGAGCTCCTCTTTGAAGAGCGGGTTTAACTTCAAAAGCTCTTTGATCGTCGTAATGATGCTGATCGAATAGGCCTTCAACTCTCTCGATAAATGGGCCAGCGGCGTGTCGTCGTGATATTTTACTTTGGCAAGCAAATATTTGCTCTTCACCGGCTTTTCAATGGCGACCCGTTTTTCCATATTCAGGACAACCTGGGCGCCCCCCTGCTCCATCGGAATGATCCGCAAAATCCGCGCGACGACCCCAACCTGAAACAGATCATGAAAACCGATTTTATAAATATTGACGTCCTCTTGGTGCGTCAAAAAAAGCCCCACGCATTTATGCTCGGTCTTAGAGATGATTTTTAGCACTTCGTAATAGGCGCCAGGCTCGATGACAATCGGGGCCGCCATCCCAGGAAAGAAGGGGCGCCTATTCAACGGCATAATATAAAGCTGGTCCGGATAGGGGAGAGCAGGAACGAGAGCCCCCTCTTGCTTAGGGATCTCAACTTCCTCGTCCTCCTCCTCAACCACAGGCTGCTGCGGGAGAACCGGTTCGTCTTGCTCTGGAGAAAAATCGTCGTTCAAAGGGACCTCATCAAAAAGGAAACTAGCCTACCAACTTAAAGAAAAAGGTGCAATCTACCTTTCCTTGGTTTCTCTGAAAAGGGCCATTTTTGAAAAGTGAAATTTTATTCCCCCTCATGTAAACTGTCTGCATGCTCGTCCTCATTTTAGAAACTAGCTCCGAAAAGGGGTTTATCATCCTCGCAGATAAAGATACCCCCGTCCGCGCCCGCGCCCTCCCCGGAGGCCCCGAGCTCTCTAGGGTCCTCGCCAAAGAAGTCTATTCTTTACTGGACGGCCTTCAGCCAGAGCTCATCGCCGTCGGAACCGGCCCCGGCTCCTATACGGGCGTCAGGGTGGGGGTCGCCCTCGCCCAAGGGCTCTCTTACGGCTGGGGGGTTCCTCTCCTCGGCTTTTGCAGCCTCCGCATCTTCGGCCCTCCCCCCGTGCTGGTCGACGCCCGCAGCGGCAAATTCTACGCCTGGATCGAGACCGGACCCTCCCTGATCTCCTCAGACGACCCCCTCCTTCAGCAGCTCCCCCAGATCCGCTCGCCCCACCCCGCATTGATTCGGAAACACCTCCTCTCCCCACCGGTTTTATCCGAATCGAACCCCGACCCCTCCTTTATAGCCCCATTGATTTGGGAGCAATTTCTACAGGAGGGAACCCCTCCTCTTCAATTCCATTACCTCTCTCATCCTTGAAGAAAACCTCCGTTTCATCTAAAATGGCTTCTTTTAACCAAAATGGATGAGGTAATTGGAAAATGCCCAGTGTAAAGGTACGTATCGGCGAACCGATCGACAAGGCGCTTCGCGCTCTCAAGAAAAAACTCGACAAAGAGGGAATCATGAAGGCGGCAAAAGCCCACCGGTTCTACGATAAGCCGTCGGTCAAAAGCCGATTGAAGTCAAAGGCTGCTACCAAACGGACTAAAACCGCCCTTCGCAGAGGCTACTAGTGGCAAAAGATTTCTACGCAACTCTCGGCGTCGCGCGCGATGCAACCCCCGAAGAAATCAAAAAGGCATATCGAAAGAAAGCTCTCGAATGCCACCCTGACCGCAATCAAGGCAATCCGAAAGCGGAGGCCCAATTTAAACTCGTTTCCGAAGCCTACGAAGTCCTGAGCGACGAAAATCGGCGCCGCATGTACGATCAATACGGCGAAGAGGCTCTCCGCGGAGCCGGCATGGGCGGAGCCCCGGGCGGATTCCCAGGAGGGGCCGGCGGTTTTTCCTCGATGGAAGAGGCTCTTCGAACCTTCATGGGCGCTTTTGGCGGAGGCGGCGGCGGAGGCGGCGGAGAGTCGATTTTCGATTCATTCTTCGGCGGCAACCAGTTCGAGGAGGAGGGGGGATCTCGCAAGGGGGCCAGCAAAAAAGCGACCGTCAAAATCACCTTCCAGGAGTCTGCCCGCGGGGTCGACAGAGAACTCGCGATCACCAACTACATCGCTTGCGGAGAGTGTAAAGGGACCGGAGCCAAATCGGCTGGCGGGATCAAAGCATGCGGAAGCTGCCAAGGAAAGGGCCAAATCTACCAAAACAGAGGCTTTTTCAGCATGTCTTCGGTCTGCCCTCATTGCAATGGGGCCGGCCAAGTGATCACCGACCCGTGCAAGTCCTGCAACGGCGCCGGGCGAATCAAAGAAAAGCAGAGGATCAAAGTCCACATCCCCGCAGGAGTCGACAAGGGGATGCGCCTTAAAATGCCCGGCCACGGCGATGCGGGCGAAGCGGGCGGCCCCGCTGGAGACCTATTGATTTACATCGAAGTCGAGCCGCATGAGGCCTTCACCCGCGAAGGAGACGACGTCTATCTCGACTTCCCAATCACATTTGTGGAGGCCGCCTTAGGCTCTTCCAAGGAGATCCCCACCCCATTGGGCGAACAGATGCGGATCCAAATTCCAGAAGGGATCCAAAACGGCAAACTCCTACGGATCAGCGGCAAAGGATTCCCCAACGTCCATGGCCAAGGGCACGGCGATCTCCTCGTCCGCGTCTCTGTGGAGACTCCCGTCCGGTTGAGCGAAAAGCAAAAAGAACTCCTCCGCTCTTTTCAAGAGAGCGAATCGCCCCAAAATCATCCGCGCAAAAAGACCTTTATCGAGAAACTCAAAAGCCTTTTTTAGGTGATCGATTTTTTCGCCTTATCGAGATCCTTATTCAATTTTTCGAGCGTATCTGGATTCGCCGGATCCTTTTGAAAAGTCTGATAATCTTTGGCGATTTTGGCGTTATTCTTCTGCAACTCGGTTCTCCCATTTTGCCGCACGAGCTCGCTCGCCGTTTCATTGAGAACCTGTAGAGCTTTATCCATCACCGCTTTAAATTCCGCCTGCTGATATTGGTTGGCAGCTTGCGTATATTGGCCCAACGCCCGTTTAAACAAATCAGCGCTGTGTTTATATTCTTGTTCATACATTTTTGTCTCGCGAGGACCCACAGGTCCTTCTCTGGAAACGTCGCTCATATTTTTGCCCCCTTTTCTCTCTACTTGCCAAAAAATAGGGAAAAGATAAATAAATTTATGAAAGGACTTAAACTGAGGATCTTTAATGACTCGATTTTTTCTGGCGTTTCTACTCCCTCTGGCGATGTATGCTCAAACCCATAAGACTGCCGAAGAGATTCAACAAGAACTCAATGAAGCAGAATCACACTTCAAACGGTCTCAAGAGATGTTCAACCCTTGGTATGCGGGGCCTCTCGTTACCCCTTCCGCATCGATGATGCCTCCCGGCCAGGCCAATATCCAGCCCTACCTATTTGTGACCGGCAACTACGCCGCCTTCAATTCGGAGCGGCAATCGATCGCGCTCCTCCACAACTCCTACCAGCTAAAAGCCATTGTCCCCATGCAGATCGGCGTCACCGATTCGACCGATATCGCAGTCAATTTCGGCGGACAAGCCAATTGGAGCGAACGGCAAACAGGGGGAGGCTTTAACGATATTTCAGTCACTTACGGATTTTCGATCTTCAAAGAGACCCTCTACATCCCCAAGTTTAAATTCACAATCGCCGAGACCTTTCCAACCGGCAAATATAAAAACCTCAGTACCAATGGGCTGAACCTGAACGCTACCGGCGGCGGCTCCTATCAGACCACATTCGGCTTTGCGACTGGCAAAGTGATCTGGTGGACCTATCCTTACCCGATGAATATACGCCTTTTCTTTGGGTACAACATCGGCACAGTCGTCAATGTGCGCAATTTCAACGCCTACGGCGGCGGATTTGGGACGAACGGACGGGTTCGGATTGGCAATTCGATCACAGCCGATCTCGGACTGGAACTCAGCTTTTCGCAAACCTGGGTTGCCGCCCTTGACGTCGTTTATGTAGCTAGCAACTCGAATAAATTTCACGGCGATCCTGGCCTCAACGGAGATGGGACTCCCGCCTCCGTTGGGCAGCCCTATAGCGACAATTTAAGCCTCGCCCCCGCCATTGAGTACAATTTTTCCGATTCCCTCAACCTCCTCTGGGGAGTCCAATTTTCAGTATACGGCAGAAGCAGCGCGAATTTCGTCAATGGCCAATTAAGCGTCGAATACCAGTGGTAATCATTTGAATAAAATCCTCTTTTTTCTCTTGAGTGCCGCCCTCCTGAGCAGCGCCGAAAACAAGCGGGTCGATTGGATCCACCATTTTCATCAAAAAATGTACGATGAATACAATATAGAACTCAATCAGGCGGAGTATCAACTAAAGGAAGCCGAAGGGCTCACTACCATGACTGGGAACTGGAACGGAGCCAGAACCTATCTTGAACAGCATGGAGTCCTCCTCTCCGCCTCCTTTGTGACCGATATGGTTGGGAACCCCTCGGGCGGCCATGCGCGCGGCTTTGCCTACGCCGGATCTTTCGGACTTGGCCTGGGCCTCGATTTTGAGAAGATGGCTGGCGTCACCGGCTTTAGTTTTTATAGCACAGCGGTATGGCGAACGGGAACGAGCCTCACCATGCGGAAGATCCACAACCAATTCACCGTCCAGCAAGTATTCGGCTCTCAGGAAGTCAAACTCAATGAACTTTATCTGCAACAGACCTTTTGGGATCGGAACATCTTCATTAAAGCGGGCCGGCTCGACGCAGGAAACGATTTTCTCGCCTCGCCCTTTTACGCCGAGTTCGTCAACAACGGTTTTGACGGCAACCCCGTCTCCCTCTTCAATAATTTCTCCTCTTTCACCGCCTATCCGAACGCCACATGGGGCGCCTATTTTTCGATGAAACCGATTCCCCAATTCCTCGCCCGCTTCGCTGTCTATAACGCCAACTCCAACATCTTTCTCAACAAATATCACGGCACGAACTTCACCTTCCAAAGCACCAATGGAGTCATTTGGATCGGCGAATGCGTCGCCCTCGTCAATCAAAACACAGGCGATGAAGGGATGCCAGGAAACTATAAAGTCGGATTGATCTACCAAACGGGAGCCGTGCAAGAATTCAAAAATGGGAACATCAACGGCGATTATTGCTATTACTTTCTCCTCGATCAGATGATCTACCGCCCCAACGGCCCCAAAACCGGCCAAGGGCTAACCCCTTTCATCGCGCTCCTTTTCGCCCCCTCGAATCGGAACCTCTTCCCGTTCTTTGTCACCACCGGTCTTGTCTATAAAGGGCTCTTCCCCAAACGGCCCGACGACACAACCAACCTGGGCTTCGTCTACGGGGAGTACAGCTCTCAGCTCGCCCAAGTAGAGCGGACGGCCAAAAAACAGGGACTCCTCGGCCCCTTCGGCAATCAGCCCCAAAGCTACGAAGCGGTCATCGAACTCAATCACTGGATCCAAGTCAACGAGTGGTTCACCTTCACCCCCGACTTCCAGTACATCATCAACCCTCAAGGGTTCGGAACCATCCCCAACGCCTTCGTCCTCGGCGTCCAAATCGGATTTGTCCTCTAAAAGTTATGTTGGACGCCCCCCAAGGACAAAGCCCGCTGCTCTCTGGCAGGAGAAAGCAGGGGCGTTTTTTAAGGAGTAGGAGCTATTGCAGCGGGCGCGCAATATTGAGCGCATGTAGCCGCGCAAACTGGCAAAAAACCTCCCAAAGTCGCACCAGCGCAAATCGCCATGCAACTCGTCACACAGGCCACATAAGCAACAGGCCCCCCTTCGACCTTAGTCGTAGCATACATCATGGCAAAGAACACAATGGCAGCGATAGCTGACGTTTGCAAATTGCGAAGCATCTGCTTCGGTGTTGCTAGCTGAAAAGCTGGCATGGCTGGCATATTCGATCGTATCGATGAAAGCATAATTCCTCCCGATTGTAGGACGGTAAAGATTTTACACACAACCGCACAATTTTTGTAGAAAAATTTTCCTTTTCGTTTATAAGATCCACAAATTGAGAGCGCTATAGACAGTCGATACAGCGCTGAGAAATGTACAAAGTCGAGTTACGATCCTCGGTTTTGGCCCTTTCACGCTTGCCCAAATTCACACTTTTGGGGTGGCCGCAGTATAATCAACTATCCTGCGGCAGAGATCAAGATTTGGATCGCCGCATTGTCGCCGTCGTGCAAATGGCCTGCCATTGACATAGTGCTTTGGGCCTCTTGGGTTTGCTCATTGATCATGATATCCCGATCGAGGTTTGCATCTTTTTGGAGCTGATCGATGAAGGCGTGCAATAGATCTGCGACGCTTCCGTTCATTTGCATAGCTGTCACGGCGCCGGCTTGTTGTTCAGTGGTCTCATACATGCCATAATTAGAGGCAGCCTCCACTATATTTGGGCCGAGCTGCGCGAGCTGCACCACCCGAGGAAGAGACGATATCATCGATTCGGTCACCATTCCAGAGCCGCCCATCATCGCAATCATTTGGACCAATTGCTGGATCACTTGCATGATGTCCTCAAATGTATTACCCGAGGCGCCGATTGTCTTAAACATCTCCGTCAGCAAGCCCGTGTTGGCAAAAGCGAACACTAAGGCCCACTTACCCCGATCCAAGGCAGCCCGACCTGCCGAACGGGCCGAATCTGCAGCCACGCTATCGGCTGCTTTACCAGTCACGTTGGCGACCGCTTCATCAGCCGCCCGTTTAGCCGCACCTTCGACGATGGCCTCACTGGACTGAACCCCTCTCGCGGCCAGTTTCGCAAGGGTAGCTGCATCCTTAACAGCCGCTGCAACAGCCTCTTCGGCCGCCCGTTCCATCGTCTCTTTCAGCATCTGTTTCAAAGTCCCCTTCGCCACCATCTCCATGAGGACTCCGAATGGCTGCTTAAGGAATTGCTGCGCCGCGCCTGCAGCTGCCTTATCAGCTGCCTGCATAGTCACTTCTGCGAGGGCATTTTCCACAGCCGTCTTCGCCGCCTGATCCCCTACTTTCCCTGCCGCCTCTAACGCCGCCTGCACAGCCTTTTCAACGACAGCTTCCGTCGCCGCCAAAGCCGTATTGGCAGCCTTTGTAACAAGTCCCGCAACCAACCGCGCAGCCAGCCCATCTAGCACAGCTCCGCCGCCCATCGTCAATGCCATTTCCATCCCGCCGACAATCAGATCCGCGCCAATCTGACCTCCTACCGCTTTATCGATCGCATCGGTCAACCCTCCCATGACATCGCAGATTCCCTCTGTCTGCAATGCTTGGAGCGTAGTCACCATCCCTATCAAAAAGGCAGTTCCAAACCCCGGCGCCATCAGCGCCATCGCCGCGCCTAAAACCACTTCACAGATGAGCAGCGTCGTCTTCAGAATCGACGCATTCCGCTCCACTTCCTCTTCGATCTTCTGATTGGCCATCGTATCATCGATATTATCCTGGCTCGCTATGATCGCCCCTGATGACATCTGTTGGTTATTTTTCGTTTTCTCACCTTCGACGTTTTGCTTCACAACCTGAATGAACGTGAGCAAGAACATCACCAAACCGAGGATCGCCCCCTGTTTTTCTTTCGCGCTCAGCGTAGGATCGGCGAGGATCTTTTGGACCTCTTTCATAATCGCCTTGATCACGTCGAGAACTTGCGTAAATTGGGGCATATAAGACGAAATTTCAGGGCCCAAAGCGCTCATCAAGGCTCCAAGCCCGTGGATCATGTCGGTGGCGCTAGCCATCGTCGACTCATCGCTTGCTTTATTTGATTCCGCATCGCCGCAATCGAGGTAGGAGGCGACTTCGTCCCAAATGTTGTAGCCATTAAGATCGATGTTGGCATTGTTATAAGCAGTCCGGTAATTGGAGATCATAGCCTGCAACGAACTCATTAATGTACTCAAAGTCCCTTGTTCCCCGCTTTCATATTGGACGGCGTCCTCCGCCAACTGCGCCAATTGGTTCGCAGTGAGTTGATCGGCGGCCGAACTATTCATCTCCGCAAGATACACATCGCCCTGCAGCTTTTGCTTCATCGCCTCAAAGACTTTGCCCATAGCCCCCTGAAGATTCTTCAAGTCGTTCGCCAAATCTTTACTGTTGACGCTATGATTGCTCGCCGTTTTATTGATACACTCCACCAAGCTATCCAATGAATCACAAAGAGAGCTAAAATCAGAGTTTAGATCGGTCAAATTCTTTTCTTGCGTCTTGATATCTGCTTCAGCGTCGTCCCTATCGGCCACAATCGTCTTTAAAAAGCTTGCGGAGGTGGGAAAACCCATCATTGTAAACGGATGCAAGAGCGAAGCGTCATGGGCGATCCGATCCGTATCCCCCTTCATTGCCGCAACAAACGCCTCGGCCGCCTGATACTGCTTTTGTATGGCAGCAAAAGCCTCTTGTTCATCATTATTTATACTGTTTACTTTAGTTCCCACAACACCCTCTAAATTACTATCACCCTGTATAGTTAATTTTATCACAAAACTAATTTAATTTCACCATATTTATTCACACTTTTGGGGTGGCCGCAGTATAACTAATCCAGTTAAAAAAAAACCGCAGTCCGAAGACTGCGGCCGAGAGAAAGGAAGAAAAAAAATGATTACCCTCGTGTCTGGGCCACCTGGCCATATCCAGAAGCGACCGAATCGGCTGCTTGTTGGTATTGCGATTGCTGCTGCTGGGCTGCATCGATAAAGCCGCCCTGTTTTTGCTGAATGGTTTGAACCACCCCCGCCTCCGCCTGTTCTGTTTGAGACCTGCTCGTATAGCCAGCCTCTTCGAATTTGAAGGGCGTCTGGACCCCTTGAGTGACTGTTGGCATAAATGCGTTCAGCATGTTCGTGAACTGAGTAAACTGATTGGTTAACTCCCCTTTTTGGGCATTTAGGTCTTTGATGTAGTCGTCCAAATTCCTTGCAATGTCCTTCTTTGACTCGGATAATTTAGCATGCTCTACCGCATCCTCATTCAATTTATCGGCTCTGTCCGCCTCGACTTTTTGAGCGTCATCTAAGCTCACCCGTTTCGCCTTATAATTTTTGAACGCATCGTTGCCCTGTTCTTTCCAGGCGTTGAGCTTTTGTTCCACTTCTTGGCTAGGAGCTGGGAGCGCCGCACCAGGCGCATCGTCATTCTCTTCTTGGACTAAATTCAGTTTGGGAGGAGCGTTCAGATCTTTCTGCATCAATTTCGCATCATCTAGCTGCTCGTCCAACGCGCCCGTTCTCGTCTGGCCAGCCTTAAAGGCAGTGAGCCCCATGCCCACCACTCCGATTCCTGCTGAAACCGCATACTGGACCGCTTGCATTTTGATCGCTTGCCCCTGGTCGTCCGCAGCATCAACGGCCGCGGCGAGGTAATTCTTCACAAACCCCTCGTTCCCATCGAGTCCGCCATAACTTTCCGCATAATTGATGGAGTTCTCTTCGCTTTGCTCCATCATCTGCAAGAAATACTTCGACTGCTGGCTCATCGCCTTATAGGTCTGTCCACCCTGACCCATCGGCATAGAGCCGTATTGATTATTTGTACTCATAAATCACCCTTTTGATCCCATTTTTTAGCTATATATCTGTTGCACCAAGCTTGCAAGATTCCCGAAAATTCCCTGAATCGAGTCGTTGCAATTCGCAATTGGCTGCTGGGCGCTCGTATCTTGCTGAATCACGCTCCCCTCAGTCTTCGCCTCGTTTTGCCCTGGCGCCTCTTCGTAGTTCGCCTTGGCCTGAATAATGCTGCTGAACGAGTTGAGCGTCGCCATATCGGCTGCGGCATTGGTGAGCTTAGAGCTACCGTAACAAGTAGAGAGTATGTTCATGAGCTGCGTACCGACTGCCTGCGAATAATCGGAGATCGGATAAGCCATGGTTCCTGAATCCCCTGAAGTCATATACGTCGTAATAAAAGCTTGCAATGCGGCCGCTTCATCATCCACATTTCCCGACTGGTTGTCTATGTAGTCCAACTGATCTTGCAGAGACATACCCCCAGGCACAGGCGCTCCCCCGGCGGCCCAGGAATGGCCGGATTCTTCACTGATGAAGCAGATCCCGTGGTCCAATCGGCGGTCAGCGCCTGATTGGTATTGGTCAAAATATCTAACGTTTCGTTGTGCGTCTGCATCGTTCCGATGTTACCGAGCAACACGCTGACCGTGACGTCCAAAAAGTATTTATATGTATTCCCATAATTATGATCATGTACTGGTGCTGGCTCTGCCATAAATTTCTCCTATTAATTCCCCAAGACCAAGATGGCCCTATTTGTTGCTTTCGTCACTCCAATCGGCCCTTGCATAACGCCATAGACCTGGTCTAGAGCATTTCCCAACCACTGGAGGATCGCTTTATCGTTTTGTAACAAGCTATCCTGGCCCCCTATCTCTAACTGCCCTTGCTGCAAATCGACCTGATACTCCGAATAATCTGCAGCCGCCGTCGCCGTCGCGCTCTGATCACCGACCGCCTGCAAGCTATCGGTGTAGTATTGTTCGGCGTCTTGATCCCACTGTTTGGACCAATCTAAACTCAACGCCGCCATCGCGGAGATCATTGTCACAACCCCCGCCGACTTCCCTATCTGCGACTCCATATTCACATCGGACATCGTCGAGATAGCCTCTCCTAATACTGCGACTCCGTTCATATTAACTTCCTTTTGTCGTCGCTTTATTCGCTGCAGAAATCACGTCCATGATCGCGTGGAACATATCCACGACAAAGGCCTGGACGGCTTTCGACATATTGGAGTCATTCGAGATGATCTCCTGCGATGCAGCGTTCGTCGATTGCGTGGTCGACGTGTTTTCGTTAAATGCATCCGTTTTCCCTTTTTCCGCTTCATTAGCAGACTGCGGGTCGCCTTTGGCCGCCAAATCGCTCTGGAGCTGACCGTAGCTTGTAATATAATCTGTCCCCGGAGGCGCATCAGAGCCTGGAGCGATGAAATACCAACCCGATTGCGGTCCGTCTCCAGCCACATTCGTATCATGAATCTGCTGTCGGATGATCTGAAACTGCGACGCCAATGCTTGCGATGCATCGGTTCCTAGGGCCGCCTGCAAACCAACCGGATCGCCCGCATCGGAGAGAGCCTCGTACATCTGCTCAGAGTGCTGAGCCACTAAGTCAATCTGACTTGGGTCTGTCGTATTCTGGTTCGTCTGCGCCTCAAGATCATTATTCAATCTCGTCAAGTCGCCCTGAATTTGGAGCGCGCCGCCGTCCACTGCCGACTGAGTGTTCAACTGATCAAACCCCTGATTAGACATCAGCCACGCGAGCATTGTAAAAGCAACCATCGCATCGGAGGTCTTATCGATTTTTTCCATCCCCGCATGATAAGCCTCAACAGCCGCCTTCAGATCCGCCTGTTCATTTTGCCAGTTGGCAATATCGCTCGTCATCGTGTCCCAATCTGTACCCCAATTATCTGTATAGGTCGACATAGTTATATCCTCACATTTTTATTGCGGCGTTTAGATCTTTTCGGCTCAGCCTCTACCGGCTTTTCCCCGGTAATCTCACATTTAACCGCCTGCATCGCCCTCCACTGATCGGGATGAAAAAAGTCTTTATTATTCAAATTAGACTTCAAAACCTCGGGAGAATATCCTAAACTCTCAACCACTCGGTCGAAGCTAGCCCAGAATTGCTGACAACGGCTTCCAAATCTTTCAAAATAGTCCCCATTGACAGTCCCCTCTTTCTGCTCATAATAGAGCTGGGCCATCGCCTCAAAGTGCTCCGCAAGCTCCATACAGGCCGGATTTGTCTTAAAGGACTTTGTCTTTTCAATTATTTCTCTTAATCTCTCTAGTTCCATAATACCTCTGTTTTTAGTTTACCAAAATAAACTTTTAATTTCACTAAAAAAATGAAATAAAATCAATAATCAGAACTATTAATCAACCATAAATGACTTGTAATAAGTTATTTACGAATAAATGTCAGGCGGTTTATTATTATTAACGGGATATACTCTTGTTTATTAATTAATTTTATTAATATAAAATAAATACAAAGGATAATGTTACTATGTCTGCACCAACAGGAAATGTGATCTCCCTATCGGCGAACCCCTCCGCAGGCCACGGATTTGTCTCCATCAGCGCGGTTCCCGCACGGCCTATCCAGCCGAACATTAGCATGGTGCCGCAGCCAGGCGCCGTGGGACACATGCAGTATGTGCCGCCTGCCGCTGCAGCCACCTGGAGGTTGGTAAGTAGTTATAGGCAGACTACGCAGGAAATCGATCTCAAAAAAGAGGCCTATAAACAGATGGACGTAGCGCCGCTCAATCAAATCTGGGATGGGGTCAAAGCACACCTATTGACCATCGATCCTGCCGCCCATGGGATACGGATCGATTACGGCAATCTCACAATCCGCTATTTAGACGGCGCAGACCAGGTCCAATATCTCGCGCTGTCCACTGTCGCCCCGAATGGGATTCCGCTCGATCCAGCCCTATTAAATCTCATTAAGAAGGTGAGAACGACAGCCCAAAAACTGTGGGTTAATTTAAAGCTCGCCCACGAATTTAACGACGGCGCCGTCAGATCCATCCAGGGAGATAAACCGTTTGTGATCGCAACTGACAAATGGCGGGGGCTTATGCCAAAGACGGTAGCTGGATTCGTCGACGGAGGACACTTTGCGCAGCTGCAGAGAATTGTTCGAACCATACCGGCTAGCAAAGAGGCCCTGAAAAGTATGTTGACGGCAGAGGCCTTCATTCAAAAATTCAAAGATCAAGTCAAAGCGCAAAAAGGGCAGCTCGAGGCGGAAATCAAAAGCTCGCAATTCCCAACTCTCCCTATCGCTGACCAGAAACAAAAAAAGGTATCGCTCTCTCAGCTCCAAGAATTAGAAAAAGAGATTGAAACAGTAGACCGATGTCCTATTTATTGGGCGGTAGGCGTTTGGGGAAATACCGATCCCACCACAGCCACTCAAAGAATGCGCTTCAATAAAGCCCAACAAATCTCCGAAGGGGTCGCATCGTACTTGAATGGACAAGTCAAGCCGGGCGAGGATCCCCGTTTAGCGCCATCGGACGGTTCCGGATGGGGCGTATGGGGTAAAATGAAACAAGGAATGGGTCTGGTGCAATATTATACAGGATTTGGGAAACCGCAAGCAGAGGCGGTTTTGGGAGTGGGGCCAGCGATTAGTAAGTACGCTGCAGAAGCAGGGGACCTTGTCCTTTCAAGCAAACTCGAGCTGATGAGACGCGTAGAAGAGGACGGAAACCGGGAGGCTGCAGGACCCTCGCTGATAGACTTTATCACAAATAGCGTCATCCATCTCAATGATCCAGCCTACGATGCAGCTGCGGCCTTCGCAACTCTTCATCGGAAGCTAGATCCGGCGATTGAGGCAAACGTTATCCAAGCCGTGGCCCAAGCCAAGCAAGAAGCGGTCACCATCCGAGGACAGCTCGGAAACCGCTCGCTTTCGAACAATGTGCAAGAGGATTTGGCTGGATTAAAAACACATCCTGCATTCAAGGCATTGATCCAATGAACCACCACTACTTAAAAACATTAGAAGCGGGATTACAAAATCCAGAAGTGACGCGCGAAGGGATTAAAGCGATGTTGGAAAATATGGACTTTTTTCTCAAAGTTTTGCGAGTCAAGATCGAATCGAAAGATCCCGAAATGCAAAAACAGGCCATGGAAGAACTGAGGGAATTCCAAACCCTCCTTCAACAACAATCGATCAAAACTTCCTGAGAACGGCGTCGTATACTGCGGCCACCCCAAATTCACGTAAAAGTTCAGGCCCCTTCGGGGACTGAACTTTTACCAAAAAGTGTTGCCTAAAAAAAGAGAGCCTGAAATGGTGCGATTTAACTGGGTCTGTTCACAGTCCTCATGGGCCCCTCAGTACAGAAAAATATGGAACCCATCCCTGAAAAAATCGGCGAATATAAGATCAAAAGCCTCTTTAAAACGGGAGGAATGAGCCTCATCTATCTCGCCGCCCATCCGAAAACAGGGCAAACCGTCATCGTGAAAGTACTCCGCCCTCTCTACCTCAACGATAAAGCGATGGCCTCCCGCCTTTTGAGAGAGGCGCGAGTCATTGGCCTCGGGCATCATCCCAACATCGTGAAACTCTACGACCTCGGCCAGTGGGAAGAGGGGCTTTTCATCGCCATGGAATATGTGCAAGGGATCTCTCTTCACCAATTCATCCGCGAAAAAGCCCTCACCCTAAAAAAGGGGCTTGAAATCATATTGCAGATCGCCGAAGGGCTCAAATTTCTCCATAGCCACGGCATCGTCCACCGCGATCTAAAGCCAGAAAATATCCTCATCACCGAATCGGGAGCAATCAAACTCGTCGACTTTGGCGTCTCATTTTTTTTAAACGCCCCCGATCAAGAACAAATCACAGTCAAAGCGATGAAAATCGGAACTCCCACCTACATGAGTCCTGAGCAAAAAGAAAACCCGAAAAAAGTGAGTTATGTCTCAGATATTTTTTCTTTAGGACTCATCACTTACGAACTTTGCGTCGGGCGCCCCTCTCATGGAATCGTCTATCCCTCCCTGCTCCCAAAAGGACTCCGCGCCGTTGTAGACAAAGCTCTCCAAATCGATCCGGCAAAGCGGCAAAAAAACATCGATCAATTCATCGAAGAGATCGGCCCCCTATTAAAAACGATCGACCAGGAAGAAGAACCCGAATTTCAGACTATTTCAAGAGTTCCCCCCTTTTGGCCTCAAGCCGAGATCGGCGTCGCCGTCCGCCATGGACATTTACTCCAGAATCTCTATTTCGATTTTCTCCCCCTTGGAGAGACAAAGTTGGGAATCATCGCCGCCGAATCCCCCTCCCTCGGAGAAATCGGCCTGCTCAAAGGGATCGTTCACACCGCCATCCTACGCACCCAAGCGCCCAAAGAGATCCTGAGGACGGTTCAAAATGTCTTACTAAAAAGTCAAATGAAGCAAACCTTCCACGTCGCCCTCCTCCTCCTCGACGATGAAAAAGGGACCCTCTCCTATATCTCCTGCCAGCTCGGCGCCCTTTGGCATTACCCGGAAAACAGCCAAAAACCCCGCATATTGGCCGTCGACAATCCCCCCCTCGGGGCCGATTTAGCCCCCCTTTTGGAAATCGAAGAAAACTGGGATCGGGAAACCACCCTCCTCTTCTCTACCCTGCCCATGAACGAAAAAACCCCCTTAGGAGAAGCGCTGACCCTCTCCCCCCAGCCCTTGGCCCAAACCGTCCTCCAAAGACTCCCCCCAACCGACCAAACAGCCCTCTTATTAACTATTTTTAGACTGTAAATAATTGATAATGAATGAGTTAACTCTTAATGCTATTAATTTATAATAAATAATATATTTACAATTACGGCAAATTGGGATATAATAATACTTTTAAGGAGAGATGCAACAATGGCAATTGATTTCATGGATTTTTTAAAAGACGCCTTCGAAGGCATCGATACCCTCAATAGAGAGCAGATCCGGAAAGTCCTCGCAGAGACCCATACCTATTTTCAGACCCTGGAAAACACCCTCCGTTACGGCGACGCTCAATCTAAAGAAGATGCGGTTGCCGAAGCCCTCGAATTAAAAGAATTTTTGGATTCCAAGGCAGGCCAAGTATCTAAATTTAAAGGCCTAGATTCCCTCACCCAAGAGGAGCAAGAGATCGTTACAGAGATCAACGGGGCCATCAGTTTGTCACAAAGTAGTCAAAATAAAATAAAAATAAACAAACTAAAACCAACAAAATTGAGCTAAAAATGAACAATCAATTACTCACAGATTTACAATGGCAATTACTAGAACCGTTATTTCCAAATCCGGTAAAGCGCGGTAGAGGAAAACCTCACACAGCATGGCGAATGGTATTGAATTCGATTTTATTCGTTCTGTCGACCCGCTCAAAATGGGAGGCTCTTCCGAAGCATCCTGAATTTGCCTCTAAATCGGCAGCGCACCGTTGGTTTAAGATTTGGAAAGCGAACGGGTTTTTAGATCAAGTTCTCAGTAAACTCCAAGAATTTTCGATGCTGGCCAACGAACTGAAGTTTCCAGCGACTCGAACGAGAACTCCGAAAATAAAATCAGAGCCTCTCGCCATGGGCATGCAGTAATCGTTCAACTGGACATTGGCCAGCTTAAGCGGGTTAAGTCATTCTCTCTGCGCCCCCCGCGTTCTTTGCGGTGAAAACTTACAATTGCCACCGCAAAGGGCGCAGAGATATACCGAAAATGACTGAAGGATCGGCTTCCAGGCGGATTCACGCTTGCCCAAATTCACACTTTTGGGGTGGCCGCGGTATATCAAAAAGCCCTGGGTTACATCTAAATAGCCCTTTTTGACGTCGATGGGGATGTGATGGCTGATTTTTTGATCGAAATTTAGTTTCTTCATATCGACGCTTTTTAAGACCAGGTCGCTATAAGAGCGGAAATAGAACACTTTTTGCGTCAGATCTTTGATCACGATCCACTGCGTATAGTCCCCCGTCTCTTTTCCCGGATCGCGCACCTCGCCAAGGGGGATATCGACAGTGTTGAGGAGATGCTCGGCGAGATTGACCGCTTCCATACAGCTTGCTGTCTGTTTAGCGAAGCGGAGGTAAGTGGCTATTTTGACAAAACGGGACGGAGGGCTCCAATCGCCTGGCATACCCAAAAAGCCGCTTCCCTGTCCAGGGGGCCCAATCGGAACGCCCCTGAAGAGGATCGGATCTGGATTTTCTGGCTTGAGATTGAGGTAATTTTGGAGATTGCTCATCTGCCAATCAAAAGGGGGCGAATTCGTCAAGACGCTGATCGGGTTATCGTAGATCTGCATCATTCCGCCGACAAACTCGACGACGAGGTTGTTCCCTTGCGCATCGTGGATAGCGGCATGGACAGGCGGAACCCCGAGTCCTGGCACAGGGTGGCCCCAAATCCGGATCCCCTTCAGGGCCTCTTTGACTTCGGCTGCTGTTGTAAAGTTCCCCAAGACCCAAGCTCCAAAGTCGACGAAATCGAGCGCATTCTTGATCTCTTGTGCGGGGACAGTCGGATACTGAGTGGCGCCTGGCAGCCACAAATAGCCGAAAGAGAGCCCCTCTTCATTCATTCCATCGAACGAAAAATTCATTCCGAGAGCAGTCACGCCAAGATAGCCGTATTTTGAAGTCCATTGCATCCCGTTTTTTTGCCCCGGGGCCTGGCTCATCATCCGCTGGTTGCGAGGAAACGCCTTGAGCTTGGACTCCAAATCCAATCCGAATTCGAGCGAGCGCCCATTCACCGTTGAACCATCTATCGATTGGACAATGAAATCAGTGCAGGGATAAGCAGAGAAAATGGAAAAAAGAAATATCAAAATTCGCATACAATCATCCTCAAAAATTCGTTTGCCAGCAGCTCCGTTTGGAAAGCGGCATCACTTCAAACCGTTCGACAGGCTGATAGATCTGCCAATCTCTAAGCCCGCAGGGCCGTTTATTTCGATCGGAGATCTGATACAGAGGGAGAGTGAAGATGAATTCGGCCTGCCAGATGGCGCCGAACAACTCGTCGTACCGACCGCTCAAATCGATAGAAAAGCAATCTTTATATTTCGGACGGATTCTCCCCTCGATCCCCGCTGTGCTTTGACAGCATCTGCCCCTCACAAGAAAGTAGGGCCCTACAGCTAAATAAAATGAAAAATTCTTCCCATTCACAGCGAGATACCCGATCTCCCCATTAAAACTATAAGAAACTGACTCGATATCGCGCCGGATCGCGTAGTAATTCCCAACATAGTTGTTAAAGACACAAGCATGCATGTGCCGTTTATTCCCAAATGGCACGTAGACATTTCCTCGAAAATCCCACCTGCGGCCCAAAACCTCTACACCGGCCCCTATCTGCTGATAATATCCGATGTTCCCCTGCCGGTAGTCGTAATAAGCGTTGAATCCGAGCATTTCGCAAAGACCGGAATGGCCGCTCGGAATAAAGCGCGCCCCCACCCCTCCATTAGCCGCGTAGGTATTGTTGTCGAACCTATGCCCTTGAAGGTCTAAAAAAGGGAGCAGATGGCCCGGCCGGTAATCGGGGGCTATGAATAGATCGAGCGTCGTGAAATTCGTAGCAAACGGAATACATGTTTTCTCCTGATATCCCCAAACATGTCTCGCTGTGATCCGCTTAGGCCAAGGATATGGATCCCAATGGTCTGGCTCTTCCTTTTTTTTCTTCCCAGTGAAAAACGTTTCAACTTTTTCCTCAATTGCCGCCGCATCAACAACTTCTCCAGCCGCCGAAGGAGGGGCGAGCCGAATTTGCGCCTCTTCTTTTACTGCCGCAATGGCCTCGGAAGGCTCTCCTCCCTCCATCGACGCCTCCATCAAAAATTGGTGAAACGCCGCAAGCGTCATCACATCGGCCGGATCGAGCTCTCTCGGGCGCTCTTGGATCGCCAGCAGCACAGAGGTGAAGAGGATCGGCTCAAACAAGGGGGATGGGGGCGCGGAGGGCTCCGCCTCGACCCTTCCGATCGGAACGGGAAGAGGCTCTTCTTTTTTAACGGCGATGGACTCGGGGACAGGGCCCCTCTTGAATTTCGACGTCACACCCTTCTTTCTCCGGATCATGAGCGGTTCGCGAATGTTCACAAACTCTTTACCCCGCCTCCGCTTGAGCGGCAGAGAAGCGGCAGCCCCCTCAGGACCATGCATCACAAAAGACTGCATCTTTGATACATCTCCCTCTCGTTGAACCAAAATGGACTCGAAAAAGCCCTCCTCAGAATCGACAGGCCCAAGAAGGATGAATTTCTTTTTCTTCTTCTCAATGAGTGCAACAGGAGGATGCTCAACCAGGATCGGCGGCGCCTCTTCAACAACAGGGAGTCCCTCAACCCCTTTTGGCTCCATTTTGCCCAAAAACAGCCCGATCTGACTCCTTAAAAAAATCAACAAAACACAAATAGGCAATAGAATTAAAAAAGCCAAACTCTTGAGGTTTATCAACCCATTTTTCATTCAGCGCATCCTCTCAATCAAGAGGGTCCCTTTTCCTCCTTTTATATAGAGCCGCCCTATCGGTAAAGGAAATTCATATTTTCGTAAAGATCTGTTTACAGACTCTCAAGATTGAGGGGGGGGGCAAAAGCATAAAAAATCAGGTGACGAATGAAGTTTTATTTCTTTACAATGCTCTGCTGAAACGAACGGAGCGCAGTATATACCGACAATGACTCTTTCTTACTGGGCCAGATTGACCTCAATGACCACAAGCTTGTTGGGTTTGAGCTTGATCCCCGAAACTCCATAGGCAAGCTCCGGGTGGATATAAATGGTTCTCTCTTCTCCTTCAAGCATGCCGACCACTCCAGTTGCGAAGCCAGGAATCGTGTCGGGGATGCTGATCTCTATGGGGAATTCCCCTGAGCCGTTAAACGTCTCCAGAAGGCCGTTTTGAATAGTTTTCACAACATATGTGGCCAATATAGTCCCGTTTGGATCAATCGGCTTGCCATTCCCCTCCTTTGTTCGCTTGTAGTAGAGTTTGGAGGGGATGAGTTCGATAGATTCTTTTGCAATCAACTGTAGGAACGATTCTGATTCCTTCAAATTATTCGCAATCTGCTCATTCCAAAGGATCTCTTCATATTTCTGAGTCAAGACAGTGGCCTCCTCTTTAGAGACTCTGCAAGGCTCCCCTTTTTCAGCAGCTCTTATCCCAGAGATGATTTCTTCCAAATCATAGGGCATGCCGTCGATTTTCAGATCTTTTCGCCAACACTCATAGCCGCGGTGGAAAGAAATATCGCGCAAGTCTTTTGAGATTTCAGCGTTGTTGCAGCCGTAGAGGAGACTCAGCAATAAGAACGTCTTGATGAAATTCATTGGGAGAGGTCCATTGGTTAAGAGTGTTTTCTAGAAAAGATCCTTTTTTATAAATTTCCCGTAAGACAACCCGGGTTTTCTTATATGACTCCCGAAGCAAGACAGTTTCTTCATTGTCCCAGCAGGCAAATTTCGGAGAGTCAAACCTCTCCAGAACATAATCACCGATCAAAAACCCTTGTCTGACTTCGAAAATCTCCTTCATGCCTTTTAAGATCGTTGGAAAACTGGGGGCTTTTGTCTTTAATGTATATCTTGGCTGAGCACAACCCTTCAGGTAGCCCATTCCTACAGGAGACAAAGAGATTTTGTCTGGAGCAAGCGGAGGAAGTTGTCTGTTTAACCCTTCAAAAATTTCAGATTCTCTCTGGAAATTCAAGGCATTGAGTTTCCCATACCCCAACAAAATTCCAACCAGTGCTTGGGGATGAGGACTAGTCAGATCGAAGATAGATTTGTCTCCACTGCAAATTTTTTGAAAAATGGTCTCTGTAGACTGCTCTCCTAAAAATTTTCTAAAAACGGCTAAGTTTTCGACGATCTCCTTATAAACCATCGGCTTGTTGATCAGAGAAATAGTGACATTGCGATTGTCTCCAAAAACATCTTTTTTCAGAACGAAACGATCACTGGGAAATAGATGCCTATAACGGACCCACATTTCCCACCCTTTCTCAAAGGTCAGTCGCTCCAGAGGCTCCTTTAAAGATGGCTCAAACAACGCAATTGTCATTGAGATTGGCTTTTGTCCAAATAAGGTATATCCAAACTCATTTTCATAAAGAAGGCATCGAAAAAAACGATCCAAAACAACCAAGTCTTGTTCGGGAATAGTTTGAAGGGCATCATGAACTGACGCCCCCAAACCAAAAATCGCGCAGCCTATGCAAAAAAAAAAGACTCTCATCTGGTTCGATATCCAAGTGATTGGCCGATGGTTGTATAATAGGGGCCGCCCAGATCGGAGATAGCCTGAGGGAGATTGGAAACGACGTCTTCAGAAACGGTGAAGATTCGGATCCCGTTTGCGTAGATTAAATCCATATCGTAAGGGAGATAGATCTGGTGGGCTTTGAAAAATTGGAGCAGCTTTTTCATGCCGGATCTTCGGATTATCATCGATGTGGTTCCATACCGATTGGCGATTTGGCGAAATTGAGGACTGATATCGGTTTTAAAGGAAAAATCTTTGGCAAGATGTAGAGCCGCGCAATCGGGTCTTTTGGCGGCGCCATAGGCGGGGACGTGGAGGCCCTGTCCGTTGCGAAAGTCGCGGTCGGTGAAGAGGATGTCCCACCCATCCGAACCGACCAGGAGATCTAATTGATCAATCAGATCGGAGAGCCTATGGGGATTTTGGAGTACTTCGATGTCGTCCTCCATCACCCAGATCGTTTGGTAACCTGCATCGAAAGCATCTTGCAGTACCGAAAGGTGGCTCAATGCGCACCCGATCCCCCCTCTGGGCATGCAGTGGACAAAATAGGTCTCTCCATAGCGTTCGACCAGTTCGTGGCTCGGCTTTCCCTCTCCGTCTAGGCGATAGCAGCTCGCCATAAAGCCCCCCTCCATTTCGGGAGAGAAGCGGACGCCGACGTCGTTGATTGCCTCTAAACTCAATTCCCAGCCGTTGACCGCAGAAAACCGGTAGGGTTCAATCCCGTAAGGGGCGAGCTGGGCGAGCGACATCTGATATTTTTCGGGCCTTTGATCGAGATTGATCAGATAAATATAATCGATATTGCGCATCGAGTGGGCGCCAAATTTACCGGAGGCTCTCTTGAAGTGCTCTTCGATATCGCCGTAGAGAAAGGCGGCAGCCAGAAACAGTAAAAACATGAACCCGTTTGCAAAAAAAAATAATCTTACCTAAGATATCTCCCCAGATGAAATATCTCCAACTATTTTTTCTCTTCGCCCTCTCTCTTCACTCTGCAGAACTGCTCCCTCATCTCCGGAAAATTGAGAAAAGGATTCATGCCACCTCGATCGAGGGGGTCGATTGCACCTATCTCATCAATCTCGATGAAAGGCGCGATCGACTGAACGAATGCCTTCAAAACTTGCTCCCCTTCGGCATCTTGCCTCAGCGCTTCCCCGCCATCTACGGCTGGCGCATTCCACTGGAAGAATATGCCGACCTAGGGGTGAAATTCGGACCTGGAATGTGGCCTGGAAAAGAAAACGCCCTCCTCGCTGTCCCCAACAGAGGCTTCTTCTTCGTCCAGTTGAGCGAGGCTTTCTATGGACAAACTTTTTTCTCCGGTTGGCTGACGCCAGGGGCTCTCGGCTGCACGCTCAGTCATCTTTCCGTCCTCCAAGACGCTCTCGATGCGGGCTACGAGACGATTTGGGTTCTGGAAGACGATTTCGTATTGATCGAAAACCCCCATCTCCTCTCGGGGAAAATCGAAGAGCTCGATCGACTCGTCGGCGCGTCTGGATGGGACGTGTTATATACCGATTCCGATTACCTGTTCGGCGTCGACCCAACTCAAGATCTCCAAGCGCAACTCCCGATGAAGTGGAGGCCAGATAGGCCCGATTTCGATTTAAAAACGCTCCTCGGATCTACGCCCGTCGGCGATGGATTTCTGAAGATTGGCTCGCGGATCGGCACCCATTCGATGATGATCCGGAGATCGGGCGTCGAAAAAATTCTCCGATTTAACAAAGAGCATGGGATCTTCATGCCTTACGATCACGAAATCGCTTTCGTCCCCGACATCCGCTTGTACGCCCTCAAACAGCCGATCGTCGGAGCCCACGCAAAACCCTCCGACACAAAAAATCAATATTTTTAGATGGAAAAAAAATTTCTTCATCTGTTATACTTCGGCCACCAAAAAAGTGTGAATTTGGGATGGCCGCAGTATAACGTCTTTTTCTCAAAAAACCCAATGGGTTCGCTGATGCTTAAATTATTCCTCCTCCTCTTCCTCCCGCTATACGGCGGAGATGTGAGGGACTATCTCCAACCGGCGCCCCGCTCGTCAGCCTCTTCGCAAATGAGAAATATCGATTTCATCTATTTGATCAATCTGGATGAGCGCCCCGAAAAACTCGCCCTCTCCCTACAGAAACTCGCCCCCTACCACATCACCCCCTGCAGGTTTCCCGCCATCAACGGCTGGAACCTCCCGCTCGACGCCCTCAATCACCTCGGCGTCCAATGTGAATCGTGGATGTCGAACGGACATTTCGCAACCTATTACGGCGGCGCAGAGGGGAAAACGCCCCTTCACGAACTCTTCGGCATTCCGGGGAGAACCTATTTTTGCCACTGCATGCCCCTCGGGGCGATCGGCTGCGTGCTCAGCCACTTATCCGTTCTGCAAGCCGCATTCGATGCAGGCTACCAGACGATTTGGGTGATTGAAGACGATATCGAAGTGGTGCAAAATCCCCACCTCCTCTCCGATCTCATCGATGAGCTCGATGAAGCGGTCGGCCTCGACGGCTGGGATGTCCTTTTCACCGATCCAGACACAAAAAATACCGATGGGATCCACGTCCCTTGTACTTCTTATGCCTGGAGGCCGAATTATACCCCTCCAAATCCGCACCATTTTGCCGAAAAAAAAGAGGTCGGCGCCCACTTTAGACAGATCGGCGCCCGCTATGGGTCGTATTCGATGATTCTTCGACGATCGGGGATCAAAAAAATCCTCAATTTCATCAAATGCTATCAACTCTTTCTCCCCTACGATATGGAATACACGCAGCCGGCCAATATCCGCCTGTTCGCCTTAAAAGAAGATCTCGTCTCCACGCTGCCAAGAGCCCCCTCGGATAACGGCGCCCCGAACTACATCTTAAACCCCAAAGGGTGGCAAACCGATGACTGATAACCCCTCCTATTATGAGCAGCATCTTCCAGCGCCTCTTCCAAAGCAGGTCCAGTCAGGGCTTATTAAAGAGCTTACCTTCCAGCATATGATTCAGCTCCACGGGTGGTGTTCGTTCGAAAAAGCGAGTTTTCTCATCGACCTCCTCTTAAAAACAAAACCGAAAACCGTCCTGGAAATCGGCGTCTGGGGAGGAAAATCGTTGATCCCCATGGCGCAAGCTCTCAAAGAAAATGGAGAGGGGATCATCTACGGAATCGATCCTTGGAGCAGCCAAGAATCGGTCCAATGGGTGATGGAAGCTGTAAACCGCCACTTCTGGGAATATGCTGACCACCAACTCGTATTCAACCACTTAAATGAAAAAATCGCTCAGTTTCAACTCCAAAACCAAATTCGGTTGATCCGAACCACCTCCGAAATGGCTCCCCCTATTTTCGATATCGACGTTCTCCATATCGATGGCAATCACTCCGATTACACCTCCTATCTCGACGTCACAAAATGGGTCCCCTTCGTCCGCTCAGGGGGGTGGATTATCTTCGACGATATGAGGTGGTTTGAAAATGGGGTCTACACCAATTCCAGGGCCTGCGAATGGCTCGACGCAAATTGCCACAAATTGGCCGAATTTAATGATATTTGCACTTGGGGAGTTTGGATAAAACCATGAAATATTGGCTTCTTTTATCGCTTTGCATCGCCTCTCTTCATGCTGAACCGGTCGACGATTTAAAAAAATCGGTCTCCGACACAATCCCCCGCCTCCACGGCTGGTGCTCTCAAGAAAAGGCGCTCCAGTTCATCGATCTGGTTCTCGAAGTGAGGCCGGAGGTGTGCGTCGAAATCGGCGTTTTCGGCGGCAGATCCCTTTTTCCGGTCGCAAGCGCCCTCAAATTTTTAGAGCATGGGATCGTCATCGGAATCGACCCTTGGAGTAAAGAGGAAATCCTCGCCTTTTTCGACCCCGCGAAGGACATGGATCATATCGCCTGGTGGTCGAAAATCAATTTGGAGAGCGTCTATTATTCTTGTCTTTCGATGTTGAGCGAGCATCAACTGGAGGATTACTGCATCACTTTGCGAACCACTTCTGAGCTTGCCTCCTATGTAATCGGCGAAATCGACATCTTGTACATCGACGGCAACCACCATGAAAAAATCTCGTCTAAAGATGTTGAACTCTATTTGCCAAAAGTGCGCCCGGGCGGCTACATCTGGCTCAACGACTGTCTCTGGAGCGATCTCCAACCTGCGGTCGATCTCCTTTTTGAGGCGTGTGATTTTGTTAAACTGATTGAATCGGGAAACTGCGTATTATTTAGAAAAAGATGAAAACAATTCTCTGTTTTTTGTATTTCTTCTCCTCCCTGACAGCGGAAACAGTGGATGAACTGAAGTTCGCCATTTGCGATGCGCTGCCTGAAATTTGGGGCTGGTGCAGCCAAGAAAAAGCGTTGAATTTCATCGACTTAGTCCTCGAGGTCAAACCGAAAGTGTGCGTCGAAATCGGCGTGTTCGGCGGGGCTTCTCTCCTCCCTGTCGCAAGCGCGCTGAACTATCTCGGAGAAGGGATTGCCGTCGCGATCGACCCGTGGGATAAAATCGAGTGCATCCGCTATTTAGACCCCGATAAAAATACGAAAGACTTGCGGTGGTGGGCCCACCAAAACATGGATCACATTTATTTTGGTTTCTTGAGTCTTTTGAGACAGTTCGATCTGCAAAAGACGGTCGTCATTTTCCGGAGTACCTCGAAAAAAGCGGCAAAAATTCTCGGCCAGATTGATATTTTGCATATCGACGGGAACCATTTTGAACAGGTCGTGACTGAGGACGCCCGCCTCTATCTGCCCAAGGTGCGGGAAGGAGGGTATATCTGGCTCACAGACGCCCATTGGATGAGCGCGCAAGGGGCGGTCGATCTCCTCTTGGAAGGGTGCGACTGGATCAAAACAATCGATGACGGACACTGTATGTTGTTTAAAAAAAGATGAAAACGGTTATTTTTTTGATCTCTTTGATCCCGCTTTTTGGAGGCGAGATCGATTTGGCCCTCTACGAAAAGTCGCTCTATAGCGAACAGGGCGAAGACGGGGTGATCGCTAAACTCTTCCAGATCGTCCTTCCGGCGACTAGAAGTTGCGTAGAGGTGGGCGCTTACGATGGGATCACCCATAGCAACACTTTCTTATTGCAGCTCCAAGGCTGGAACCGGCTCCTCTTCGACCGGCAGTTTGAAATCCCCACATTCAATCTCCATAAAGAATACATCAATGCGGAAAACATCAACCAAATTTTCCAAAAATACAACGTCCCTCTCCTCTTCGATCTCCTTTGCATCGATCTCGAATACAACAGTTTTTATGTCTGGAAAGCCCTCGATCCCAAATATAGCCCCTCCGTCGTCGTGATCCAATACAACGGGAATCATCCGCCGGACCAAGACAAAGTGGTCAAATACCGCCCCTTCTACGTCGGAGACGGGACCGACTATTTTGGCGCGAGCATTCTCTCTCTTTACCGTTTAGGACGGGCCAAAGGCTATAGCCTCGTCTATGCGGAACAATCGGGCAAACATCTCTTTTTTGTCCGAGAGGCCCTCCTGCCCCCAGAGACCCCGTTCAGAGCCATAAACCAAGTAGATCGACTCTACCGTCCGCGGAGCCATCTCTATCCACACGACATGAAAGCCAGACCCTATTTATCTTCAGAGGGATTATGATCCAATTTTTCCTCCTTCTCTTTGCCCTGGCCCTTTCGGCTGATTTGCAAGATCACCTCAAACCGGCCCTCAATAAATCCGATCTCCATAAAATGAGGAACATCGACTTTATCTATATGATCAATCTCGATCAGAGACCCGAAAAGTGGAGGTTATCCCGCGCAGCGCTCCTCCCCTTCGGCATTGAACCCTACCGGTTTTCTGCAGTGAACGGCTGGGAGCTGACTCTTGAGGCGATCAACGACGTCGGGCTGAAATTCGCCCCTCTCATGGAGGGGGGATTCATGGGGACAAGTTACCGCTTGGGCGGCGATTTCACCCCGAGTCATGAGATCATCCAAAATTACGGGCAAACCTATTTTTGCCACTGCATGGCGAGGGGGACGATCGGGATCGCCTTAAGCCACATCTCGGTTCTTCAAGACGCCTACGATTCGGGCTATGAGACCATTTGGGTGATGGAAGACGACATCGACGTCCTCTCCGATCCGAGGGTCATCCCAGATCTCATCGACGAACTCGATCAAGCGGTGGGCAAAGACAATTGGGACGTCTTATTCACCGACGTAGACATCCGCGACCAGTATGGAAATCACAAGGGGACGATTTGGGGAGCGAGAAGACCTGACTACGCGGTCTTTTCCAGCGAAAACGATTTCACCGAAAATAGGCGCCTGAACGACCATTTTCGAAAAATCGGAGCCCGCTACGGCGCCACCTCCATGATTATCCGGAGATCGGGCGTCAAAAAACTGCTCCGCTTCTTCGGCGCCCACAGTATTTTCCTCCCTTACGATCTCGATTATATCTATCCCCGCAACATCAAATTGTACACCGTGCTGCAAGACATTGTCTCCAATTTGCCGAATGCCCTTTCAGACAACGGGAGTCCGTCCTATCAATTCAAAAAAGAGGGTCCATGAAAAAATTATTGGCGATGTGTTTGCCGATCCTTTGTTACGCAGGCATCAGTGAAGATCTGCTGAGCGGCCCCGTTAAGGCCGATGAAATCACGACGGAATGGCTGCTGCAAACGGGAGTGAAGGATCACGACACAGAGCACATCCTCGTCTTTCAAAAAATTTTCGAATTAATAAGGGTAAAAACGTTGATGGAATTTGGACTGGGCTATCCGACCAAGTATTTCCTAGAGCATTGCAACAAAGTGATTTCAGTCGATATTATCACCCACGGCTACGGGCCTGGAATCATGCAGAAATTTTTGAAGCTCTACGCCGATTATTCCAATTGGATCCCGATCTCTTTTTTCAGCGGCTATTTGGGGTGGGATTACTCTTGGGCTCCCTACAAGCATTTGGGTTCCGAGGCCGTTTACAAAGCGACCTCTTACCAGCACGCCTACCACAAACATTACGCAAACATCGACGATTTTTATCTCGTGGAACTCAACGCTTTTATCGCCAACTTGGTCAAATATAACAAAGCGGAAGTCGCATTTATCGGGCACGCCATCTTTCTCAGGGGCGATTTGGTGGAGCTCTTTTTTAATAAAGTGCCGATCATCGTCGCTCATAATACGAGAGACCGGTGGTTAGGCGTCCCGGAAGATACATATGGGTTAACCCGAGTCGCCGCCCCAGACAATTATGAAGAGATCTATTTCCCTACGCAAGGGGGAACGACCGCTTGGGTCCAAAAAAAAGAGCGATACACGAAATTCATTGAAGAACTGAAAAAAGCGGCCAATGAAATTTAAATTATTCATTTTCTCTTTATGTTTCTGTCTCTGGCTTGAAGGGGTTGACAGGCACGTTTGCGTTGCGATCATGGTCAAAAATGACCAGGCGACCATCTGGAGATGTTTAAAAAGCGTTGAGGATATTGCCGATTGCATTTCGATTTGCGATCTGGGATCGACCGATCGGACGCGGGAATATATTGAAGAATTTTTGCGCCTCACTGGAATACCTGGTAAAATTTACAAAAGGGAATCGGCGGCGGACGAATATGCGGTAGCTGTTGGAACCGCACAAAAAACCCTTAAAATCTTCGGATTCCCCCTCTTTGATTCCTACCTTTTAATGTTGAATCCCGATCATGCGCTCACAGCCGAATCGATCGTTCAGCCGAACGCTTTGGAAGAAGACTCTTATTTGATTTTAGAGAGATCGTCCACCCTCTCTTATCATCAATACAAACCGAACCTTTTTCGGGCCTCGCTCCCTGCCGAAACCATCGCGGGGATGAAAGAAGCTGCCGGAAGCGGTTGGAAGACGACCAAAAAATTGAAGACTCTCATCCTATTCGATCAGGCGCCCGCCTTAAACGACGATGAAGACGGCGAGCCGAAAGTGCGGCCGGAAGAGGTTCAGCAGGCAAAGCTCCGCCAAAACATCGAACTCTTCACACAAATTCTGAAAGACGATCCAGACAACGTGCAATACCTCCTTTTCCTCGCTCAATCGCAAAAGTCGTTGAACCGCTATGAAGAGGCGATTGAAGGGTATAAAGCCCGGATCGGAAAAGGGGGTGATCCAGAGGAAGTTTGGTTTTCCACATACATGATCGGCGAGTGCTATGAGCAGATGGGATTATGGATCCATGCGCTCCACTGGTATCTGGAGGCCTTTCAATTCAATCCGAACCGGGCCGAATCGCTCAGGAAAATAGCGACCCACTACCGGCTGCTCGGACAAAATGATCTTGCCTATTTTTTTGCTAAGCATGGGAGTCAGATTCCCAAGGCGAATAACGATGTTTATTTCCCCCTTCCCCCTCTTTGCGATTACCATTTCGATGAAGAGATCTCCGTCGCCGCCTACTACACGAGATTCAAAGAGGACGGCTATTCGGCCGCGAACGATCTCCTCTTAAAAAAAGACACCCCCAACCACATTAAAGATCAGGGGTACCGCAATCTCCTCTTTTATGTAAAGAACATCAACGCCCGCTTGACCCCGATCCACATTTCTCTCCCCTACATTCAAGAAGGCAAAGATGAGACCTATCATCCGATGAACCCCTCGATTCAGAAAACGGCCGAAGGATATAAGCTGATCTGCAGGGCGGTGAACTATACCCAAATTGGAGCCAAACATTTTCAAACCTCCGATCCGCAAGGGATTTTTAGAACAAGAAACTTCCTTGTATACATGGATCGCCAGTTCAATCCCCTCTCGCAGCAGGAGATCATAGAGACAATCCCCCGTGAGCACTACCGCTCCTATATTGTGGAAGGGCTCGAAGATTGCCGTATTTTTGGCCTAAGCCAAAGCTCCTGGTTCACCTGTTCCACCTTCGATACCAATCCGAACGGCGCGATCCAGATCACCCTTTGTAAAATTGAAGATGCGGGAAGAGAGGGCCCCCTCCGCGTGGAAAAATTCCTCCCCCTCATTGGCCCCGATCCAAACCGCCACGAAAAAAATTGGCTCCCGTTTTTGAAGCAAGGCGCCCTCCACCTGATCTACGCTTCAGACCCATTCACCATTTACAAACCCGATTTAACGACGGGGGAGTGCGCCACCGTATTGCAATACATGCCCGAACACGATTTTTCCCGTTTTCGAGGCTCTGCCGCTCCTATCGAATTCGACCATGGATATCTGATGCTTGTCCACGAAGTGGTTCAATTGCCCGATTTTAGCAGGTGTTATCTCCACCGATTTGTTTTTTTAGATCGCGATTTTACGATTCAACAAACATCCAAACCATTTACCTTCAATCACAACGGGATTGAATATTGTTTAAGCATGACCATCGATCATGCGGAAAAAAATCTTGTGATGCCGATTGGCATCGAAGATCGGGAGGCATTTATCCTGACCGTCTCTCTCGATGAGATCCGCGCGCTTCTCCGCCCATTACCAACCATTTACGCCCCATTTTGAATGATCCGCTTGACCCTTGTTTTTCTCTTCGCCGCATCGGCGCAGTACGGAGCTCTTGAAGACATTTTTGTGGAACCGGAGCAGCACATTGTCCTTTCGCTCAAAAAAATCGAATTTGAAAAATTTCCAGAGGCGTTCAACCCCTCGCTTTTTAAACTCGATCGAGGGTATCTGCTCACGTTCCGCTATTGTCCTGACCGGATCCATCAAAATTGGTTCTCCTACATAGGCGTGGTTCTGTTGAATGAATTTTTGGAGCCTGCAGGGGAGCCAGAAATCCTAAACACGAGACCGAAAAATAGCAAGACCCCCTCTCAGACAGAAGACGCCCGGATTTTTGCATTTCGAAATAAGCTATTTTTGATTTACAACGACAACATTAATGAGATTTTTTTCGATCAAGGGAAACGGCGGGACATGTTCATTGCCGAGCTTTTCTTATCCGGCCAAAAATATCAGCTCTCTTCTCCCTTGAAGCTTTTTTTCGAGGAAAAATACAATGTCCTGCAGCAAAAAAATTGGGTCCCCTTTGAATGGGGCGGCCAGCTCTACTTTAGCTATTCGTTAAACCCCCATGAAGTGCTCTCTTGCAATTTGAAAAACGGCGTCTGCTATTCGGCCTACAAGTCGGCGCCGCCGATTCAGTGGCCCTATGGGACTCTTCGGGGGAGCACCCCAGCAGAGCTTGTCGACGGAGAGTACCTAGCCTTTTTCCACTCGGCCGCCAAACTCAAATCGCCCGCGTCGTACGGCTGGAAGCTGTGGCACTATTTTATGGGCGCCTATACATTTTCTCCGACCCCCCCGTTCAAAATCACTAAAATGAGTCCAAAACCGATTATGGCAGATGAATTTTATACGGCCTCTTACAGAGAAAAAAGGGTTGTGTTCCCTGGGGGGTACGTCGCGGCCGGTCCCCTCATCCATGTAGCTTATGGAAAAGACGACTGCGAAATCTGGATCGCGACGCTCGACAAAGAAGCTCTATTGAAGTCCCTACAAACGGTAGATTAGTTCAGTCCCCTTCGGGGCCTGAACTTTTACTTTTGGGGTGGCCGCAGTATACAACCTCTTTTGCACGTAATGTCGGAAGGAGAGGAAAGCTCTGATCTAGCTTGTTTAAATCGATCTCTGGGGGGCGCTCCCCTTGGAACTCAAGGGCCTGGTGGACGGAGGTGGCAAACTGGAACGTCTCACGCCCCGTCCCCGCATAATAGTCTCGGAATTTAAAGAGCGACGTGTTCAAGTTCATCATCAAAAGCCGCGCCGGTACGCCAAAGGCCTCTGCGAGAATGATCCCGTGCAACGAACTGGATATGACCAATTTCGCTTTCAATATTTTCCTTAAAATTTCATCCCAGCTCTCTGTTGGGTAGACGACATTTTTGTAGGGGAGGAATAAATACATCTCTGCTACATGGGGGATAATGATGTATTCATATACCGGTTCTTCTCTTTTAAATTCAGGAAAATAGCGGGGAAATAAAAGGGTTGGATCTCCGTAAATCTCTGGACATTCGATCCCTAAATCCCAAAGGAGGCGCGCCGTCAATGGCCCTCTGACCGCATGGACTTCCAATTGCTTAAATTTCAAATCTGTCGTCCGCTCAAACAAAAATCCCGATCCCCAAATCACATCTCCTTCCTCGGCGTGTTCGAGGATGGAGCCAATGCCAAAGAGCATTTTTTCCGGTGCGTGGGACAATGTTTCGCAAGGGATGCTTGCCCCGAGCATCCGTTCTATTAACACTTTGGATAGATGATCTCCAAAATTGACGCTGCTATCATCGGGGCTCCACCAAAATAATTTCATCGCAAGAATTAAATAGATCATCTCCACAGCTGGTCAGCCACCCTTTTTACCTCAACCGTCTTTTTGAACAGCAAATAGGTCATGTTTTCGTGATACGGAATGCAAAGTTCGCAATTTTCGAGAAGATAGATCACCGCTTTTCTCGCCGAAATCCAATTGGCGTCGTTCAACAAAATATAGCCGCCGTACTTCACTTTCGGATAGTAGTGGAATGCATCGAAAAAAATCCCGTTTTCACTATGATTGCCGTCAATGTGGAGAAAATCGATGCTCTCATCTGCAAATAATGAGAGCGCCTCGGCGGAACTCATTCGACAGAGCTTGCACACTTTGGCGATCCGATCGACGTTCAACTGTTGGCGGAGCTGAAAATAGATCCAATTAAAATCTTCTCCCAACCACCAATGATAAAGCCTCGAGCCTACCTGAAATCCCCGAACCGCCTCCTCATTCGACCAGGCGTCGATGGTATAGACGATCCCCGTCTGATTGAGGGCGACCGTTTTGGCAATCACAGAGAGTGTGGCGCCGCCATAGGTTCCAATGTCTACCGAAAGCTCGGGCTTTTGTGCGCGGAGCAAATCGATGATCAGGGCCCCCTTCTCTTCCGAACACCACCCTTTATAAAAGGGGATGCCCCAGAGGATCTCCCTTTTGACAGCGTCCCACCCATAAAGGGGGCCAATGAGAAATAAAAAGAGGAGTCTATAAATCATGTTCATTCGGAGATACCTTGCGAACATCTTGAATCCACGCATCAATGAGGGGCGCTTCGGCTTTTTGAAAAAAATTCTCCTCAATCAGATCTCGGTACAGATGCGCGAGTCGATCCAAGGGTTTCCCCTCGGAGTCCCACTGTTTTAAAAAATCGATCAGGAGAGGGGCTTTTAAATAGAGATCGAGCTCCATAGAAAAATCGTGCAAAAGGACGTGAGGATTGCGCTCTTGGTATGCATTCGGCCCCGAAAAAGCAGTTACGCTGCCAAAAGACCAGAGCATTTTTTGTGCAATATACCCGCGCCAAATATCGGCAACCCTCATCGTCACAGTGCTGGGAAGATAAAGGGCAAAAAAGACGTTTTTGTGAAAAAATGTGTTTTGAGAATTGATCGGACAAAATAATCCAGGCGGCAGAAAACAGGGGGGCATCGGATCGAATACAACTGTCCGATCTTGCGTCAAACGGAAAATGGCGTCGACGTCGGGACTCCCGTTCACAACGCCTTGCTCAATCCCGATGCGGCAGGCTTCCGCCCCATGGATAGCCCATGCAGACGAATGGGAGAGGGGAAACGGAAATCCTCGGGGCCATACTTCCGGAGATCCGAAATAGGCGTAAATATTGAAAGCGTCCCCTTGAGAAAAAAGCAGAGGGAGAGAGCGATCACAGGGGATATAGCGGAGATCGTCGAGCGGTTCGTTGTCGTCATCTGTCTCATAGATGACTTTCGCTCCCTGCTCGATCGCATAGAGATAGCCAATATTTTTTCGGCAGTAATGATTCCATGGAAGAAGAGCGCTCAGTGCGTAGCCTAAAGCCAACTGTCTTTCAGGGCTTAAATAGATGCAGCCGTCTAAATGCCAATCGGGGGGTGTTTTTTTGTCTCCGACAACCACGAGTTGCCAGCCGGGAATCTGGGCCAGTTTGCAAAGTGCGGGGGTCGGATATTGGATCGTCGTCACAACGATCCACTGCTCCATAGAAAAAAGGGGGGCTGCCCCGATAAAAAAAAGGAAGATTCTTATCATTTGAGTGTTTGGTAATAGTTCGTCAGTTTGCCAGAGACAAATTCGCGGGTTGCGCGGTCAGAAAATTTCAACGGATGGATCCAGTGGTATTGAGTCCCATAATCGAGAAAATGTTCCTGTGGAAATCCCCAATACATTTTCAATAATTCCCAATTCTCTATTGAATCTAGGCAACTAAAAATCATCGGAATGGAAATTTCGTAGAACACATCTCTAAAAATCTGACTCAAGGCCACCGTTTTTTTTCTAAATTTTCCCGGAATATAAAAGAGATCGCAAGTTTGAGCGATCACCACATTTTTTCCCACATTTTTTTCCAATTGGCCCCTCGATGATTCATCTAAGTAAGGCATTGCTTTTTGAACAGACTGGAGTCCGTATACATGGGGCACCCACCATCCCCAATGTTCCCTATACGCTCCATCCAGGCTCGCATGAATAAATTCTTCGGAGCCTCTCCCTTTGTCATAATCGGTTTCCCATGACTCAGGGACAAGTCCGCAGCTACCCCCTTCATAGGGGTATCTTGAAATGGCCAGCCATAATTTATTGAGATCTAAATCAGCATAATTCCAGACATTCATCATGCAATCGTCTTGCATGAAAATATAGCCTCGATAATTGGGAAACCGGGTGAGCGCATCGGTAATCACCCGAATGCAGTAGACGCCAAAATAGATGTCGGCCTGAATAATGTCGGGATGGGGTTTTTCTCCATAAAAAACGATGTGCGGGAACAGGGGGTTATAGAGTTCCCGAATAAAAGGGATTGATGCATAGTGAGGGTGGTTATAGTTCACAATTAAAAGGACGTCATCAAATCGATGCCGGTCTATCTGCGGGAGATTTTCTTCCGCATAAAGACCTATCAAAAGGCATAAAATAAAAAATCTCATATTTTTTCTAATCCAATAATTTTGTAACCGTCATAAAAATAGCGGGATCGTTCGCACTTCCAAAGGTAATGGCCGTACTCGTTGTATTCACAAGACTCAGCGTCGTAGGAGAGGTCGATGAGAGCTGCACAATGACGGTCATCGACGTAAGTCCGTTGACGTTATTGGTGGTAGCAGATTGCTGGGTCGCCACTGTCCCATTGACAGCAAGTCCGACCGATACCTGTTCCTGACTTGCATTCGTCGGCGTGAATCCAAAACTGACCTGATACCAACCTTGACCGCTGATTTTCAATACGCCCGACGCTAATGAGACGCTTGTCCTCGCAGCTGTGTTGGTGAGGGTCGATAACGAGATGGTGCCGTTCGCGGCAATCGATCCGATGGAACCCGTCGTATAGGCAAAGGCAAAGTCAGGAGTAAAAAAAATGCGTCCTGCTGGCCCGGTAGCTCCGGTGGCGCCGGTTGGACCGGTAGAACCGGTCGGGCCGGTTGAACCTGTACTGCCGCCCATAGGCCCCAGAGCCCCCGTAGGGCCGGTTGGGCCGGTTATCCCCGTTGGGCCTGTCACCCCCAAAGGTCCAGTCGGACCGGTCGGCCCTGTTGGACCGGTCGGCCCTGTTGGACCGGTCGGGCCCGTCTGTCCTGTAGGCCCTGTGAGTCCTATCGAACCTGTGGAACCGGTCGGCCCTGCGGGGCCTGTTGGGCCCGTTTGTCCTGCCAAGGCGACCGCCCCTGTGGGGCCGGTCGGGCCGGGCTGTCCGGTAGGACCAGTGGGGCCCGTCGCTCCAGTGCCTCCAGTAGAACCTGGGGCGCCGCACCCTCCCGTAGGACCGGCGAGTCCTGTGGGACCGGTGGGGCCGGTCGCCCCTGGTTGGCCTGTCGAACCTGTGGTCCCAGTGACGCCGGTAGGTCCAGTGGGCCCGGTCGGCCCTGTGGGGCCTACAGGACCGGTCGGACCCGTTGGGCCTGTAGCGCCGGTGGGGCCTGTAGAACCGGTAGATCCAGTCGGACCGGTAGGTCCCGTCTGTCCAACAAGGCCTGTTGGCCCGGTTGCACCGGTAGGGCCGGTAGGGCCGGTAGGTCCTGTTGGGCCGGTGGAACCGCTGGAACCTGTAGCGCCTGTTGGACCGGTCGAACCGGCCGGGCCTGTAGGACCGGTCGGGCCTGCAGGCCCGGTATAACCGGTCAGACCTGTTGAACCGGTCGGACCTGTCGGCCCAGTTGCGCCGGTAGATCCAGTGGGACCGGTAGGACCGGTTGCTCCAGTAGGTCCGGTTGAACCTACGGGACCTGTGGGGCCAGAGACGCCTCCCGGACCTACCTGGCCGGTAGGGCCGGTAGATCCCGTGGCGCCTGTCCAACCGGTAGGCCCCAGCTGGCCAGTGGCTCCCGTAGGGCCGGTCGGGCCTGTCAAACCGGTAGGTCCGAGAGATCCGAGGGGTCCCGTCGGACCTGTAGGTCCCGTCGAACCGGTAGGTCCGGTCGGACCTGTTGCACCTGTCAAACCGGTCGAACCGGTTGGGCCTGTAGGACCGGTAGAGCCGCTGATACCGGCCGGCCCTGTCCACCCTGTTGGACCGCCGGGTCCAGTGAGACCGGTCGCACCTGTGGGTCCGGTAGAGCCAGTTGAACCGGTAAGCCCCCCTATCCCTACTCCGATGGGGCCTGTCACCCCTGTTGGGCCTGTCGGACCCGTTGGGCCGATGAGAGAGCTAAAGCCTGTCGCACCGCTCTGAGCAGGCCCGGTCTGCCCTGTTGGGCCCGTCGGTCCCATTTGGCCAAGACCTGTCCCTACGGGGCCTGCAGGTCCGGTAGGTCCCGTGGCCGATGGACCCGTTGGACCTGTAGCGCCTAAACGGCCTCCGCCGGGGCCGGTAGGCCCCATGGGTCCGGACGCCCCTTGTTCGGGGGGCGGGCCGCATTCATCCCAAGCCCGCTTGGCCAGCAAAACGGGCGGATGAAAGATCGCAATGAAAAGAAATAAATAAATCATCACAAATGCGCCAACTTAACAATCGTCATAAAACAGGTAGGCCCCACATTTTGACCGGAAAAAGTGATGGTCCCTGAACTATTATTGATGAGGGTTAGAGTAAAGGGGGGAGATCCATGTAGCAAAACAACAACCGACGAAGAGGTCAATGCAGGGGAGATAAAACCTCCAAACGTGGCGCCGTATTGCGTACTGAGCGATTGCCCTTGTATCTGCAGATTGACTGTAGCAGCCTCAGCCGTGTTCAGCATAAATCCAAAAGTCACCTGATAAAATCCTGTATCATTGATGGAGACGGCCCCTGAGGACAATGAAATCTTCGTGGTCGTCGGCGTATTGGTCAGCGTGCTTAAGGTTAACTTACCGCCAACGGCGATGCCCGATAGAGCGCTTGTATTGTAGGCGAAGCCAAAATCGGGCACTAGAGCCACTCCGCGGGGACCTGTCGCCCCAGTAGCGCCTGTCGGGCCTGTTGGGCCCGTCCGTCCGGTCGGGCCTGTTGGAGCCAGTCCTGTCGGGCCTGTGGCCCCTGTGGGACCTGTGGCGCTGGGGGGCCCTGCCGGAGCCGGGCCAGTAGGCCCGGTTGGACCGGAGAATCCTCCCATCGGCCCTGTCGGCCCTGTCGATCCGTAAAGACCCGTAGAACCTGTTAAGCCTGTGGATCCCGTTGAACCGGTCATCCCAAACATCCCTGTGGGACCCGTAGAGCCGGAGGGTCCTGTTGGGCCCGTGCATCCAGTAGGCCCAGTGGGACCGGTGGGACCCGTAGGTCCCGTCGGGCCGATAGAACCGGTCGGACCCGTCGGCCCTGTTGGGCCAGTGGAACCGGTGGGGCCCGTAGGGCCGGTAGGACCCAGCGGGGCCAATCCTGCCGTTGGCCCCGTTGAACCTGAAGGCCCAACCGGACCTATCGAACCTGGGGCGCCCGTCGGACCTGTTGGGCCTGCGGCTCCTATGAAACCTGTAGCGCCTGCAGAACCCACAGCGCCGGTCGGGCCCGTTGGCCCCGTGGGCCCCGTAAATCCAGTAGGCCCCGTTGAGCCGGTAGGCCCTGTTGCACCGTATGGACCTGCCATCCCAGTAGGGCCCGTTGGGCCCGTAGGCCCCGTCGAACCCACCCACCCTGCGGCCCCTGTGGGTCCGGCCGAACCGGCGGGACCTATGGCGCCGGCAGGCCCTATAGAACCTGCCGAACCTGTCGAACCTGTGGGACCCGCCGAAGCTGTACATCCCCCCAAACCGGTAAAACCGGTTGCGCCAGCGGGGCCTACTAAACCAAGAGGCCCTGTGGGACCTGTGGGGCCAGTGGGGCCTGTTAAACCGGTTGGACCCGTAGAGCCAGTAGGGCCTGTAGGCCCTGTCAAACCGGTCGGACCGGTGGCTCCCCCCCATCCAAGCGAACCGGTTGGGCCTGTAGAACCGGTCTCTCCGGCCATTCCCGTACACCCTGTCCCTCCCGCCAAGCCGCTTGGACCTGTCTGCCCCGTAGCGCCTGTCCAACCCACGGGGCCGGTAGAACCGGTAAAACCGGTAGGTCCCATAGGCCCCGCAAGGCCGGCAGATCCCGTAACACCCAGCCGCCCTGTAGAACCTGTAGGTCCCATGCTCCCTGTAGATCCGTCCATTCCCGTGGGACCCGTCGCACCGATACCCAATGGACCTGTGGGACCCGTCGGCCCTGTCTGCCCTGTAGGACCGGTTGGGCCTGTGGATCCCGCGGGCCCCATTTGTATCGGCCCTGTGGGACCCGTGGGACCGGTCGAGCCGGTCACTCCCGGAATGCCGGCAGATCCCGTTGGACCGGTCGGTCCCGTCACCCCGAGAGTTCCTGCAGAGCCCGTCGGACCTATTCCTCCCCCACCGCTGCCGGTAGGGCCTGTAGGCCCCGGAGGCCCGGGCGGCCCAAACGGCGGCGCACTTTCACAGGGAGGAGAAGAGCTTTTTGCATCTGCCGAATCAGAAAAAAAAAGGCAAAGAGCAACGAGCCAACACCCCCTCATCTGTCCTCAATAGAAAGACCCATTTTTTTATACAAATCGGGCATAAATCGATAGATAGCCCTCTCGGGATCTTCGATCTCATATCCGAGAGTGAAGAGCTCCTTTTGTTCTTTTTCAGAGAGAGTTGTGCTGTCGACGGGCGATATTTTTTTGATTTTGTCTAACTTCTGAAAACGCATCCGGTTTTGATATCGATTCACTTTCAGCGTCTTCCGTGGGATAGGGGTAGGTTCGACTCCCCCTTCGAATAGGCACTTGTATGGGGGCCAGGTAAAACCGGCGCACCGATCGGGATTCACAATGATTTTGGCGGCGCTCCTTTCGATGGGAATATCGGAATGGGAAGTCAATTCTACAGCTTCAATGACGAGCTTTCTTGGGGGAAGCACCCCTCGGCTCGAGGCGTCGAAAAGGACGCTCTCGAGAACAATGCCCGGACAATCGCTATATGGCTTTAAAAGCTCATCGATTTGAGTTTTAGAAGAGGGAACCAAAAATTCATCGATATCTAAAAAGAGGAGCCACCGCGTCTCTTTCCGGGCCATCCATTTGGCCGCATTTTCATAAGCCGTCACTTGTGTGCTTAAAGGCCATACGAATTGCCCATCGATCATCGGGCCTAAATGATCCAACCACTGAACTAACGTGACATAGCCGCTCAAAATATAGGGGTTGAGCACCTGTTTATACGCATCCAAACTCAAATTGTTATATAAATAAAAATGATCAACCCCGATGAGCTTATGGTATTCGATCCATTCCTTTAAATAAGGCGCCTCATTTTTAAAAATGGCGCAAATAGACAAATTGTATTTTTTTGACTCCCCCGCCTCCAACAACAGCGCAAGACAAGCCATCCAAATCCAAACGATTCTCATTTCTTTCACCCTTTTGGAGAGAGGAGGATAAAGTTTCTCTTTGAATTTTTCAATGTTTTTCCAGTTTTTCATGGAATGGAGGAGCCGATCACTCGCCCCCCTCATGAGCCCGCGTTTCTATCTGTTTTTTTAGATCGGGGTAACAAAGATTCTTGAGATCCTTTATCCACGGTTCTTTGTACATTCGGGAATGACTGCAGTTTTTCTAAGGGGAACATTCGATTGGATTCAGCTATTTTCCGCCATTCTTCAGGCAAAGCCGCATTCGCCAAAAGCTGATTGCACACATCGAGCGACTCTTGATACTGTTCGACGTAATACGAACAGATCGACAGTTGAAAAAGGAGGCCGTAATCTTCAATCCAATCCATATTAAAGAGGCTATCTTTTTCTGCCGGTTTCGGGATACATTCCCTGATTTTCAAAATTTCATAGGCCTTAGCGTACTCTCCCATTGAATTGTACAGCTCTGCGAGAAAATAGGGGGCTTCAGCGCGATGAGGGCGGAATTGAAAGGCGTCTTTGAACCCTTCGATGACAATCGCATTCGGCAACTCTAAAGCGCGAAGCATCTGGCCGATTTGGAGTTTTGACCAGTAAATTTCTTCCTCCCATCCTCCCATTTTCACCCTCTTTTGAAACCATTCGAGAGCCTTTGCCCGTTCTCCCGCATCGCGATAGCTTTCAGCTAAATAGAACATGTAGCGCGAATGGTTGGGCTCTTTTTTTAACCCCTCTTCCAATAGACGGACATTTTTCCAATATTTTTCTGGATCGCGGCGGGTAGCTCCATCATCGATAGAGACGTATCGGACCCCCTCAAAAATAGCCGATGTAGTTTCAGAGTCGCATCCGAGGTATTCATGGGTCACCCCGATCCATTTCCAAGGCAAATTTCCTTTGACGATTTGAGGTTTTAGATAGGAGAAACTTTGGGTTCCGCGCCACATGCTGTAGAGATCTTCGGTCAATTCAGGCATGGAGAACCCCTCATCGAATTCTAGAATATCGTCGGCGTCCATGAATAAAATATAATCGCCTTTTCCCTTGGCAGCCTCGAAGGCCTCTGAACGGGTCTCTCCCCAATTGATCCAAGGCCGTTCATGGAGCTCTCCCGGAATCTCTTTCATATGTTCTTTGATGATCTCTTGGGTCCCGTCGATCGATCCGGTGTCTACGATCACCCAATAGTCGATGATCTCTTTTACAGAATCCAAACACCGGCGAATGATCGCCGCCTCATTTTTGACGATCATGTTTAGGCAAATCGTCTGTTGAGAGACGCCGAAAGAACTGAAAAAAATCAATGAAAAAAGAATCAAAGTGCGATACATAGGATCCTTATGGGTTTTGAGGTTGCATTTTCACGACAGTCATATAAAGGGTCGGGGCTGCCCCTGCTCCGTTAAAAGTGATAGAAGAGCCCGTTACATTCACAAGGGCTAAAGTAAACGGCGGAACGCCCGTATACAAGACAATGACTGTTAATGACACCAAGTTGCTATTTGAGGGGCTGGTCGCGATCTGATAAGTAAGCCCTGAAACGCCAGCCACCTGCAATTCAACGTTGGCAGCCGACGATCCCGATGCTGTGACAAACCCGAAACAGACCTGATAAAAACCGGTATCGTTCACCGAAACGACTCCCGAGGAGAGGGAGATTTTCGTATTAGGCGCTGTGTTTGAAAGGGTAGCTAGCGGGACGGTTCCACCACTTGCAACAGGCCCGATGGAAGCTGTCGAATAGGCAAAGGCGAAATCGGGGATAAAGATCTGGGTAGGCCCCGTGGCGCCCGTGATGCCTGTGGGCCCCGTTGGACCTGTGGGTCCGGTCGGCCCTGTGACTCCAGGAGCCCCCGTGGGGCCTATGGGCCCCGTCGAGCCGGTGGGACTCTGTCCAATAGGTCCCGTCCCTCCAGTAGGTCCCGTCGGGCCTGTGACTCCTAAAGACCCCGTGGGGCCTGTAGGGCCCATCCCACCCGTCCATCCGGTTGGGCCCGTGGGGCCTGTAGGCCCTGTCCAACCGGTAGGCCCCGTGGCCCCTGTTGGACCTGTCGGTCCTGTGATTCCAGTAGGACCGGTAGGGCCTGTAAAACCCCCGGCGGGTCCCGTTCCGCCGGTCCCGCCGGCGCCCCCAGTCATCCCCGTGAAGCCTCCTCCCATCCCCATCGGGCCGGTGGGACCTGTGGGGCCGGGAAGGCCGGTGACTCCTGTAGCTCCCGTCGGACCGGTCGATCCCGTCAGCCCTGCCATACCGGTCAAACCCACCGAACCCGTTGGACCCGTCGGCCCTTGCGGACCTGTTGATCCGGCCGCCCCTATAGTTCCCGTGGCTCCCGTTGGACCCGTCGCGCCCGCGGACCCTGTCTCTCCGACCGGTCCTGTCGTCCCCATCCATCCTGTCCAACCCGCCGTCCCCGTCATCCCCGCCATCCCGGTAGGCCCCGCCGTCCCCGTCGATCCTGTCACGCCAGTCGGACCGGTCGTCCCCGCTCCCCCCGTGAGCCCAGCCATTCCGGCAGGGCCCGTCGCCCCGATTCCACCGGTAGACCCGGTAGAACCCGCTGGCCCAGTCGGACCGGTTGCCCCTGTCATCCCTGTAGCTCCCGCCGAACCGCCCCCCCCTGTCGGACCCGTTGGACCGGTCGGCCCCGTCCCTCCAACTGGCCCCGTCAGCCCCGTAGCTCCGGACGCACCGGCCATCCCTGTAGGACCCATAGGGCCCGTCATTCCAGTCATGCCGAAGATCCCCGCAGGGCCTATGGGGCCGGTTGGACCCGTTGGGCCGGTCGGTCCGGTCGCTCCCAGAGCGCCCTGCAGACCTGTAGGTCCGGTCGGACCGGTTCTCCCCGTAGAACCGGTTGGACCCATCCTTCCAGTGGGGCCTGTAGATCCGGTGACGCCGGTAGACCCAGTGGGGCCTGTCGGACCGGTCAGTCCTGTTGGACCGGCGAGACCTGTAGGACCCGTGGAGCCGGTCGATCCGGTCGGCCCTAAAGCGCTTCCTCCGGTGGGGCCGGTTCCACCCGCTAGAGCCGTAGAACCGGTGGGACCGGTGGGGCCTCCCCTCCCTGTGGGGCCCATCGGACCGGTAGGCCCCGTATTTCCTCCGGGTCCGGTCGAACCGGTGATCCCCTCGTTGCTGCCGGTCGGCCCCATTGGACCGGTAGCGCCAAAACCAGCCAGCCCGGTAGGGCCGGTCACTCCCGGAGACCCTCCAGCGGGACCTGTCGGGCCCTTTGGACCGGGAGGCCCCGGCTTTGGAGCAGATCCGCAATCGCCGCATCCCCCTTTTGCGAGCCTTCCCCAATCTGCGGCAGAGACTGAGGAGAGCGGCTCGAAGAGTACGATCCAACAAAACGCGACACTCAAAAACACATACATGATGGAACTATTGGTTGCGTGGGGTAATTTTTTAATGGATCGGAGGAATCTATGCAATCTTTTTTTTCACGCTCGACCCATTGACAAAGAATTTTTTTTGCGCTACCTTAAGAACACGGGGCGCTACAGTGGAGGTGAGCATGCTCAACCCAGTTCAAATTGAAGAGGCTTATAAGGAATTTATCGGCAATCTACCCAATTGGGCACACGATGGCGTCACATCTGTGGATTTGAAATTCCTTCATGATCAAGGACTTTTGTCGAGCGTGTTGGACGACAACAGCGACGCAGATGATTTGAGCCAATATTTCCATGTGATTGAGAGCGTCGAAAAGGTGACCCTATTCAATGAACAATTCTTAATCTGGATCATCCCCAAGATGGAAGAGGAGACGCCTCTGACTTATGTGCTGATCGCTCTGAATCATCCAGAAAAGGCTCACCTCGAAATCATTTTTGCCACCCGCGGAGTCTATAATACTCCCCGGTACGTCCTTAAAATACTGCAGCATTACTTAGCGGACATGTTGGAGACCGAAGAGACTCTCACCTCTTTCGAGAAGAATGAATGAGAAGGGTCAGAACATTCTGATCCCCTTCTTGCTGATAGAGGACCTCGTCGATCAATTCTCGGACAAAGTGGATGCCGAGACCTCCGATTTTTCTTTCTTCAAGATCGGAGGAAATATCCAACTCTTTCACATTCAATGGGTTAAAGATTATTCCTCGATCTTTAAAGACGATTTCGGCGCGTGAGGCAGGGAAGAGGCGAACCTCGATTTCGATTTTTTCTGGCCGATGCTGATAGCCATGAGAGATGATATTGACAATAACCTCCTCGGCGGCAAGTTCGATTTTATGCAAGAGGGCAGGCTCGAATTCCATAGGGGCGAGCTCCCCTCGGATCCAAGCTAGCATGGGGTGGAGTTCTCCGATTTTTGCAATAAAAGTACGCATGATCACCAATTGGAGGAAATCGCATCGGCTATTTTTCGCGCAAGTCTTGCGAAAAGGGGCCGAGTGGCCGCATGCTCGGCCGATTCGACCGGTTCCAACTGGCCAAGTGAAAAAGGGAGGACCGTCACAACGACCCCGGCCGGATTGACAAATGTTAAATCTTGGATCGAATCGCCGTCGATATAATCGTATTCGGCGTCGGCAGAGATCTTGTAAGGGCCAAAGGCACATTGATCGCGGGACCAAAGGGCCGCCTCGATAGTCATTCGCCTTCGTCCCTCAGCGGCGAGTAGATTTTTCCGGATCTTCCCGTCGACTTTTTGCGGATCGACTCGGAAACCGATTTTTTCCGACTCCTCTCCGAGAATAGAGACTCTGAGTTCATACTCTCCGCCGTGAGAAACTACATCAGCCAGTCCCGACGAGCTGAGACAAGAGATGATTTCCGAGGTAAAAGATCCGTCCTCATCCCCCTTCACAAAAGGGACTGTTATCGTAGGGCGCCCCCCTTCGAGGCCGCTCGGCTGCCAGCGATAGCCGCAGCTGACGAGAAAATTAATGAGAAAGAGCAGGCTGAAGAGTTTCAATTTTTTCACGCGAGGCGGTAGCCGCTACCGTATCTGGATACATGGCTACCACTTTATTGTAATAAATGAGAGAGGCGGGAATTTTTTTAGTCCTTTCGAAGAAACAGCCCGTTTCAAAGAGATTTTGGGCGAAAATTTCCTGCATATCGGCAAAAATTCGATCCGCTTCGACAAGGCGGGGTTCGCGGGGGAAGGCGAGATGGAACTTTCTCAAGTTGACATGGGCGAGATCTAAGATATCGGGATCGAGATTTTGCGCCTGACATTGGAGCAAATAGACCTTCTCTTTTTCGAGATATCCTTCAGCGGCAAGGTCATGTTTGGGGAATCTCCGAATCAACACATCGAGCGTCTCGAGACTGGGTTTAAAGTCCTCCAAATAGGCCTGCACCCGCGCCTTACTGAGGAGGGAGCGGATCGCAAACTCGGAATGGGGAAGCGCGGCGACGACCTCGTCGTAAATCGCGATGGAATCTTCTTTGGCGGGGACCCAGGCTGGCATTTTAATCGACCCGAAAAGCCGCTTTTTCGCCCCGTTGAAAAATTGTTCGGCGATATTGAACTTATATTCGATCGCCTCCTCGAAATGTTTAGGGGATGAGGCGTGGTTTAAGTAAGCGGTAAAGGCCTCGTTGGCATATTCGAGCTGGCCGAGCTTGTAATAAGCCTCGCCGATGATGTAAGAGGCCTCTTGGGCAAAGGGGGTTGTTGCAAAATTATAGGAAATCATATTTGCATAATCGATGACAGCCCACCAATTTCCGGCATTGACTGCCTGTTGGAGAGCGCTGTTATATTCCTGCACGGAAGGGCCCGTATTGTCCCATACGAGCTGCTCCTCTTCAAGAGCTCCCAAAATCGACACAGAAGCAATCATCGCAAAGAATATTTTCTTCATAGAGGCTTTCAGTCTAGAACACTCTCCTCATTGGTGTCAAGAAAATGGCATTCGCCTAAAAATCCAACCTGTTTTATATAGAAGAGATGGATATTGACGCTCAAGCCGACACCCTCGTGCAAAAAATCAAGCACCTGGTCATCACGACGAGTGGCCATACCGTTGCCACTGCCACTATTGAAGAGTTTTACCAGGCGTTTTGCCTGGCCTTTCGCGAAGAGATCATGGTGAATGCGACCGCTACCATCGACACAATCCAGCGGAAAAAGCCCCGGATCATCAATTTTATTTCAATGGAGTATATGCCAGGCCGCCACCTCGGGAACAATATTACGAATATGCATGCCAGCGAGCTTGTGAAAGCGGTTTTGAAAAAAATGGACCGGAACCTCGCCGAACTCCTTTCGTGCGAGGCCGATCCGGGGCTTGGCAATGGGGGGCTTGGGCGCCTCTCCTCCTGTTTTCTCGACTCTCTTGCGACGCTGAACTATCCGGCCCGCGGATATGGGCTGAGATACCAGTACGGGATTTTTGAGCAGGAGATTTGGGATGGCGTCCAAGTGGAGAAGCCCGATTGTTGGCTCCTCAATGAAGATCCTTGGGAATCGAGAAGAGACCTTTTTTCAGTCAACGTCCATTTTCGAGGCGATCTGATCCTTGCGACAAACAAGCATGGCGACGAGGTCTATCTCGTTGAACATCCCGAGGAGGTTAGAGCCCTCCCCTTTGATATACCGATCATTGGCTACTGCGATCAACCCAACTATTCTGTGCCTCTGTTGCGGCTTTGGTCGACGAAAGAATCTCCGCGGAATTTTGAGCTGCAGAGATTCAACGCCGGCTTTTTAGGGCAAGCCTCGGAAAACACCTCGCTCACCGACGTCCTCTATCCGAACGATAACCATGAGTTGGGCAAGAGGGTCCGATTGAAGCAAGAATTTGTTTTAGTTTCAGCCTCGCTCCAGGACATCATCCGGCGCCATCTGAATGTGTATGGGGATTTGAGCGCTTTTGCTGACAAAGTGCGGATGCAGCTCAACGACACCCATCCAGCCCTCATGATTGCAGAGATTGTGAGAGTGCTCACTAAGAACTACGATTTTTCCTGGGATGCGGCTTGGGAGACATGTCAGGCATGCTGCAGTTACACAAACCACACCATTTTAAAAGAAGCGCTCGAAGAGTGGAACGAGCACAGGGTCGAAGATTTACTGCCGCGGCAGTACAAAATCATTCAAAAGCTCAATTTCGAATTTTGCAATCAGGTGAGGGAGAAATACCCTGGGGATGAGGAGCGGCTTCAACGTCTTTCGATCCTTGAAAACGGGCAGGTTCGAATGGCCCATTTAGCGATTTACGGATCGCATAAAGTGAATGGGGTTGCAAGGCTCCATAGTGAAATTTTACGGCAAGAGACCTTCAAAGATTTTGCCGAAATGTATCCCGACCGGTTCACCAATGTGACGAACGGAGTGACTCAACGGAGATGGCTCCTTCACGCAAATCCCCTCCTTTCCGCCTTCATCACGAAGCGGATCGGATCGGGTTGGATTTGCCATTTTACCGAGATGGAGAAGTTGGCCCCCTTCGCCTCCGATCCCGAATCGCAGGAAGAATTTCTTGAGATCAAGCGGCAAAATAAAGAGGCGTTCATCCGGTTTCTCTCTCGAGAAAACTGCGTGAGGGACGCCGCCGGCAAAATCCTCACCCATTCGCACGTCTTGGAGACGAGTTCGCTTTTCGACGTACAGATCAAACGGATCCACGAATACAAACGGCAGCTTCTCAATGCTCTCCACCTGATTATGCTCTATCAAGAACCGGGGAAGAGACGGGTGCATCGCCTTTCGATCTTTGCCGGCAAAGCCGCTCCTGGGTATGAGCGGGCGAAACAGATCATTCAGCTCATCTGCGCGATTGGGAGGCAATTCCACGCAAACGGAGAGATCAAAGAGAGCCTCTGCATCGCTTACGTCGAAAATTATAACGCCTCAAAGGCCGAGGTGATCATCCCTGCCGCCGATTTATCTGAACAAATTTCAACCGCCGGCTGGGAAGCGTCAGGGACAGGCAATATGAAGCTCACCATCAATGGGGCTCTCACGATCGGCACCGAAGATGGGGCGAATGTAGAGATGCACGAGGCGATCACAGACCGGTGGTGGCCGTTTCGGTTTGGCGCTAGCGTAGAAGAAAATAGGGCCCCCTACGATCCGAGAACAGTTTACGAGTACGATGAGCAGATCCGGAGAGCCGTCGACACTCTGAGAGACGGGGTTTTTTCCCACACCGAAGAAGAGGCCAAAGCGTTCCACCAAATTTATAACAACCTGGTCCATTCCGATCGTTTTCGGGTTCTGCAAGACCTTCGCGCCTATTACGAAACGCAAAAAAAAGTCGAGGCGCTCTATCTGAACCCTAAAGCCTGGGCCGAGACCGCCATCCACAACATGGCCGCTATGGGCCGCTTCTCGACAGACGAATCGATCCATAATTATGCGAGAAATATTTGGGGCATCGAACCGTGCCCGCCCGATCCCGCCATCATTGCGAAGGTGCGCGACGAGTACTCCGAACACGACCGATGCAAAATCAATTGATGAAACTGGGCTTTGGCCCGTTAAAATTTGGCTCTCCCTCACCACTCCTTAAAGAGCAAGCTCCCACTTTTTGAGAAGAGCGTCGACTTTTTTCTTTTTGCGGAGAGCCTCAAAGGTTTGATTCAGCGCTTTGAGGCGCCCCTTGGGACCTACGAGGTGAATCCCTTGACCGGTCATCGGTTTCCCTTCAATCTGGAGAACTCCGGCATACAAATCGCCGATATAATTCACAGCGGGGATCTGATTGAGAACTGCCGCCTGAATCTCTCCCTGGACAACGCCGTTGAGCAGCTCGGGGATAGAATGATAATTTCGGATGATCACGCTCGGATATTTTTCGAGCAGCAGTACAGCCGGGTCATTGGCAATGATTCCCACCAGATCTCCCTTGAGTTTGTCCAAATCGGTCTTTTTCGATCCGTTTGGAGTGATCAAAACAGGGCCCAAATCAAGCAAGTTATCTGAAAAATCGTATTTGGCCGTATTGTATTCATGAGGCGGGAGTGTGGTGATCACTGCATCGTACTGATTGTTTTTAAGGCCATCTAACAGATTGTCCCAGCTAGCCCTGACCAGCTCGAACCTCGCGCCGCTATATTGGGCCATTTCTAAAAGGAGATCTTCCGTATAGCCGTTGATATAGGAATTTTGGGGGCCAAAATCCTCCGGATACCAGAGGGGGTCAACCCCAATGCGGAACCCATTTTGGGAGCTGTTATTGCCGCAGCTGCAGAACAGCCCAATCAAAAGCAAGAATCGAAGAAGATACATAATCAAGGGGCAAGATAAACGAAATGGACTAAATCTGCAATCCCATTTACAATACCGGTTGTGAGCGCTTATCTCCTGGTCAACTTTGGAGGTCCTAGAGATCTCGACGAGATCCCGTCGTTTTTGAAGTCGCTTCTTTGCGATCGGGACGTCATCCGGACCCGTTTTCCCAAATTCTTTCATAACTGGCTCTTTAGCCGCATTGCGCGGAAACGGGCTTTGAAGATCCGCGAGGATTACCACTGGATCGGAGGGAAGTCGCCCATTTATTTCGATACTGAAGCGCTGAAAGAGACCCTATCGGAACGGCTGAGGGTTCCAGTGTATACGTTTCACCGCTATCTGCCTGCCACCCATGCGGGTTCACTGGAACACATAGCGCGGGAAAAAGAGCTCATTGTCCTTCCCCTCTTTCCCCAATTTTGCTATGCCACCACCGGCAGCATCGCCCGTTTTTTATCTCCCTATTTTCCTCATCAGCTCCGCTGGATTAAGTCCTATGCTGACCATCCAGGATTCGTTGCATCATACCAAAAGCGGATTCGGACCTTTTTGGAAGAACACAATTTGCGCGAAGAGGAGACGGTTTTGTTTTTTTCGGCTCATGGAATTCCTAGACAATTTGTGGATGAAGGCGATCCGTATGAGAGGGAATGCAACCGCTCATTTTGCGCCGTGATGCAAGGCTTTCCAAAAGCTAAGGGCAAGCTCTGTTATCAATCCAAATTTGGCAGAGGAGAGTGGCTGCGGCCCTATACGAACGAGGCCTGCGAAGATGTTTTCAAGTGGCACGAAGGGAGAAGAGCCGTGGTTGTTGTCCCGATTAGCTTCACATCAGATCACATTGAAACCCTCTTCGAAATCGAAAATCTCTATCTTCCTATCATCCGGAATCAAGGACTGAGCGCTTATCGGTGCCCAGCCCTCAATCTGGAATCGTATTGGATCGATGGAATCATTGAGATCCTACAACAAAATGACTTTCATGACACCCAAGCGCTTATCCGTTTGTAAAGCTATTGATTTCACTCAATCTATTCAGTAAAATCGATCAACGATGAAAAATTGGCTCCTGAAGGCGATCATTTCCTCGATCCCGCGGTATAAAAATAAGCCTATAAACCGGATCCTCGTCATTGCGACGACAGCTCTCGGCGACACTCTTTGGGCAACGCCTGCTATCGAAAATATCCGGAAAAGCTTACCCAATTGCACCCTTTCTGTTTTAACGAGCCCGATCGGGATGGAGGTGCTAAAATACAATCCTCATATCGACAAGCTTTTCTGTTTAAAAGAGCCTCTGCTGCCCCGGTTTTTTTCTCTATGGAGAGCGCTGTATCGGGAGTCATTCGACACGGTGCTCCTCTTTCACGCCTCGCAGCGGCTAGCCCTTCCTCTCGCATCGCTCCTTGGCGCCAGCAGGATCATAGGAACCGCCGGGCTAAGCAAAGGGCTCGATTCGCTATTGACAGAGGCTCTTCCGAATCATCCGGAGCACGAGATCGTCCGCCGCCTCAAAATCTCTGAGCGGATTGGCGCTAGTTCTTCGGTTCAAACCCTCTCCTTTTTTCTACAGCCTCACGAGTTCCTTCCTCCCCGTTCGCCTGGACCATGGATCGCTCTTCACCCTGGATCTAAGGACGCTTTTAAACGGTGGCCTGCCGAAAAATTCATAGAACTGGGCCGCCGTTTGAAAGCGGCCATTCCCTGTGAGATATTGATTACAGGGACAGGGGATGAAAGGGCTCTGATGGAAAACATCGGAAGGGCAATTCCAGGGGCAGAGATCGATCAACCCAACAGATCGATACGGGAGTTTGCCGCTTTGCTCTGTCAAATGGACTTACTCATCTCCAATGATACGGGGCCAGTGCATTTGGCCTGCGCGCTCAAGCGGCCCGTCGTCGCCATCTACTCGTCGACAGACCCCGCTCTTTGCGGCCCACACCAAGCTGAGAGGGCGATCGCCATTTCGAGAAAAGCCACTTGCTCTCCCTGTCTGAAGCGGAAATGCGCCCAACCATTCTGTTTTCTCCAAATCGGCGTGGAAGAGGTGTTTCACGCAGCGAGAAAAATCAGAGAGGAATATATTGAAAACGGCTAAAATTTCTGTCGTTCTGCTGAACTGGAACGGAAAAAAAGATACGCTCGAATGCCTCGCCTCATTGCAAAAGGTGAGTTATCCAAATTTCCAGCCTATTGTGGTGGACAATGGATCGACCGACGGCTCGATCCAAGAATTGAGGGCCGCCCACCCCAATCTACCGATCCTTGAGATGGGGGCCAATTTGGGCTTTGCCGGAGGCAATAATCCGGGGATCGAATGGGCTCTCCGCCACCATGCTGAATGGATCCTCCTCCTCAATAACGATACGGTGATAGATCCCGATTGCTTGAACGCCTTTCTCAATGCCGCCAAAGAGCAGCCGCAAGCCAAAATCCTAGGAGCCAAGATCCTCCGTTATCATACGCCTCACATCATCGATCACCTCGGCGGACTTTGGACGCCTGAAACGGGCCAGTTTGTCTCGCTCAATGCAGGAGAGACCGATCACCCTTATTTAAACATGCGAGCGGTCGATTACGTTTGCGGCGCAGCGCTATTCATGCACCGATCAGTCCCCGAAACCATCGGTCTCTTGGAGCCCGATTTTTTCCTCTTTTGGGAGGAATCCGATTATTGCTGCAGGGCAAAACGGGCTGGCTTTGAGATATGGACAGCCCCTGGGGCAAAAGTGTGGCATAAAGTCTCCTCTTCTTTTACCGGAGGCAAGCCGCATATGCACTATTTCTGGTGGCGGAGCCGCCTCCTTTGGATCAAACGAAATTGCACCCCGAAGAAAAAAAAACAGCTCTACTGGAACGTCATTCTCCCCGAATTATGGAAAATGGGGCGCCATCTACTCCTTAGATCTTTCATCGGCCTGTTTATTCAAAAACCAGAAAAAAGGGCTCAACTCCATCGGCTCAAAGCGGGATGCGCGGGCGCTATCGACTTCTTTCGAGGACGGTTCGGAAACTGTCCAATATGGATTGTAAGAATGATTGCAGCGGAGAAAAAATAGACTGGACATTATACTGCGGCCACTTTCAGGAGCGTGGGTCGAGGCCGTATCCATTAAATTGCAACACGCTTATTATCAACTAGTTAATAAAATGTTATTGAAGCAGCCGGAGTTTGAGCTGATCTGACGCCAAAAATAATATAAAAATATATTGAACTAATTCAATAAACTAAACTAAAATAAAGAGTAGCAAGTAATGAAATAAATGAAAACAGGAAGTTAGAATGATAGAATCTGTTAATAATAATCCAGAAATTGCCAGCGTTACGCTATTTCCATCTACCCACCTGAACGGCTCACACAATCAGATGGCCGCTGCGGCCCCGCCAGAGCGTCCGCAAGCTTCCTCTTCAGCGCCCCAGCAGAGCACCTATTTCGATGTAGGAGACGTTGGCGCGTACATCAACGACTTTATAAAAAACGGCGTGTTCGACACACAGGGATTTGAAGCGTATCTAAAGAAGATTTTTGCGTCCATGCAACAAACGGGCCAGAGTCAAGTGGATATTTCGTTTGCGCAGCTGAATACTCTCGATCAATATTTGACCGGACACTTTGGTCCATTTGCGCAAGGCCAGTGGCAAGACTCAATTGCCTACAACATGTACATGTTGCAACAGCAAGGAGTCACATTCCCTGATGGCGGCAATCTTTTGAATTATATCTGTGATACGGCTCATGGCATGCAACCTCCAATGAAGATAAGCCTATCGGTTGGAGGGGCCGGCGCCCAGGATGCTCAATTTGTTCCTGATCTATCAGCACAGAATGTAGCCGAAATAATGTCTAAGTACGGGATTGATTCATTTGATGTTGACTATGAATCCAACACCCAAATTTCCCAAACGATGGTCTCGTTTTATCAAAATCTTCATACCGCTCTCGAGGGCACCGGCCGAACAATGAGTTTGACAGTGATGGCCAATCCGAGCGAAACAGGATTGGATCCCAATGGCGGCAGCCCAAATCCGAACGCAACTTTATATAATGTGTTCTTTGATCAGCAAGGGCGACACATTTTTACGCAAGCCTTTGATCAGTTAAACGTCATGGCTTACGCCAACGGCGGAGCAGGGCAGCCCTATTACATCAATCCAAAACAATTTGAAGATTGGATCGGTGCGGTGGGAGGCAATCCTCAAGTGATCAGCCTCGGACTTGAAGACGATGTGGACTATACCGATCCGAACAATAACTTTTATCAAAATTTTCCTGGCGCTCCCCCATTCAATTACAACATTGAACCTGGTTCAACCCAAGGCGAGGCGGCTGCACAAATTTATCTTCAATTGACAGAACAGCTGCAGAAAGATGGGTTTTTAAAACCGGGAGAAGGGCTTAACGTATTCTGGTGGCCAGAAGAAAACCAAGCCGGCTTCTCAGATCGCTATGATCCGAATGGAGGAGGTTTTTACACCAGTACGAATCAAGAAGCCGACTTTTATAAGTACCTCAACGGTTTTTAAAGTTCATGCCCTGGATTGTATACTGCGGCCACCCCAAAAGTGTGAATTTGGGGTGGCCGCAGTATAAATTTTAGGCTGCTGAATGATCACAAAAGCAACCAAAATTCCTTTCAAAAATGTGCTTATATCGAGTAGGATGGGGCTCCTATGAGAATGAGAGTTTGGGTTGGATGTGTTTTGGCGCTGGCCGTTTGCCATGCAGACGTAGGCTTTATAGCTGGGCTTGAGGATGGGAACATTTACTCTTTCGACCCCTCCGATACATCGATTCCGGCTACACTGATCCTCTCGGGTCTTTTGGAGCCCGATCTCATTGGTTTCTCTCCGGACGGCTCAACAGCCTATGTCGCGTCCAACACCTCTGGAGGGGTCGTCTATTCTTTCCCAACACAAGGGCCTTATTCAGCCAATACATTGGTTATAGGGGATATGGCAACTAACCCCATTGGCGTCGGAGTTCTAGCAGATGGGCAAACAGCTATTGTCACCACAGAATCGGCTGGACTTTTCTATTTTTCCACTGCAGGCTCAGATCATACCGCAGTCCGTCTCAATCCGGCCACCGCCACAGTCATCGACACCCCCGTCCCTATCGCCATGAATGGAAATACGGCCTACATCGGCAATTATCCCGGCACATCTGTCTACAGCGTGACTATCGATACCACGAGCCATCTGTATACCGCCACCTCGATAGACTCGTTGTCGAGCCTCTCATCGGCTGGCCTCGCTGTTTCAAGCGATGGCTACCTTTACGCCACAGACGCCCTGGCTGGCAATGTTTACCGGGTTCCCCTTTCTGACTTAAGCGCACCGGCCACTCAAGTAGGTCAAGCGTCAGATCGTGTACTCTACATAGACGGGATCACCCTTTCAGAAGATGGCAAAACTGTTTTTTTAGCTGTCATTGGCCAGGGAATTTATACCTTTCCAACGGACATGGGTTTTCCTCAATTGTATAGATACACTTCTCTCGGAGTGAGCTCGATGTTGGGGCTCGGAATCCCCCTTTTTTTATCCCCCGCCCCTGTGATTCAAATCGCTACCGCAGGGCTCAGAGGGAATCATTTGTCCTTAGCCAATTACCTGAATGCCAATGCCCCCTCTAGCACGGTCGCCCTATTTTCCTCCCTGACCGGCGCCGCCTTAGCTAAAGCCCTTGAGTACGCAGCTCCTACTCGAAACGCCCTCGTCACTTTCTCTTCGCAAAACGGGTACTTAGCCGCAAGCCAGGCGCTCTCCGATCATGGGAGAGAGAGGCGCTTCCATCGGCAGCCTCAAGCCACTCACGTCTCCGCTGCGGCGGCAGACATTCCCGTGGACGAATTGATTGCCGACAGATCCGGCAGAGTCCAAAAGACCCCAAATGGCAAGCAACCCCCTTACACAATCTGGCTGACCCCGTTTGGCGAATACGCAAAGGAAAAAAAGCAAATGCAAACCCCGGCGTTCAGCATGGGAATGGGCGGAGCCCTTGCCGCATTTGAATACACAGGGACAAATGACAATGCGGTGGGTTTTGGGAGCGCATACGCCTATACGCACATCCATGAAGGTGAAGGGATGGGAAGCGCCGGTCTCAATCAGGGATTCCTCACATTTTACACCGCGCTGAATGCGGCCAAATGGTATTTTGATCTAGGGGTTTGGGGCGGTTACTACGCGAGCGAGAATCGCCGAAAGATCGCCTTCCCTGGCTTCAAGAAGACGGCCCGTTCGCATTTGCACGGTTGGCAGCTCGCTCCCCACCTCGAAATGGGCTATGATGGTTTTTGGATGCAAGATAGCGAAGTGAAGTGGTTTGGCATTGAGCCCTTTGTAATGGGCGACTGGGTCGCCAACTGGGAACATGCGCTCCGAGAGCGGGGAGCTTCCGAGCTCAACATGGGCCAAAATGGCCGTTTTTGCTCTTTTCTTCGAGGCGAGACAGGTCTCCGTTTCCATGAAATCGTCTCATTAAGCTGGGGACGCCTCGTGCTGCGCGAGAAGGGGTCTTACGCCTACCAAAAAGCATTCCAAACGGGGGCTCTCACCGCTTTTCTCCTCGGATCTCCCGGATCATTCACCGTCGATACGCTAACTGGCGCGCAGAATTTAGGCGTAGTCGAGTGTTCGGCGCTCTTCATTGCCTCAAACGAAGCAGCCCCTTACATCACCTTCCGGTACCAGGGGGAATTTGGTTCGCAATACCAGTCTCACCAAGGGATGCTGGAAGTTGGGAAATCCTATTAAACTGGTTGTATACTGCCCCACCCCAAATGCACACTTTTGGGGTGGGGCAGTATAGCAGATTCATCTTTGGAGCCAGTTTTTCAACTGAAAATAATCGTAGACATTTAGATCTATTGGATTACAATGAATCTTTGGTCATTGACAAGGATTCAAAATGAATACTGGTGGCTTTCTAAAACGGATGACAGTGGGTTGTGAATTTGCAAGTCTGCTGAATCTTTTTAGAGTTCTTACTCTCTTATTGCTTCTTCTATTCCTTCCAAAGGACGTCTCTTCAACAGAAAAAACACTTTCATCTCAACCTCCAAAAATAGAAACTTCATCTCGGTGTGGAAAGATAGCTGACCATTTCTTTATTATAGGACAATATTTGTATTGGCAAGCAAATCTCTCTGGCCTAGAACTCAGTTTCGGCTCTTCTAGTCTCGTTGAAGGGACAACAAATGGCATTTCTTTCACAGATTCTAAAGAGTTTAATATCGATCCTGCCTTTGACTGGACATCAGGACTTCGCCTCGGCTGCGGGGGGCACTTCCCCAATAGCAATTGGTCTTTGAGTGCATTTTGGACGCAATTTAAAGATAAGGGACGCCGCTCAATCAAGGCGGGCAATGGCATTACCAATAAAGGCTCTTGCAAGGTATCTTTAGAACAAATCGATGCGATCGTCGCCTATGCATCCACTTGGACTTCTGTCACATTAGAACCCTTTATAGGAGTCCGTGCCGTCCAAATCAACCATAGTGTCAACAGTCAAGTAACCACAACTATCGTCATACTACCAGATACTATGGTCATGGGAGTAATGAACTTTGATGATCACCAATGTTTTAAAGGGATCGGACCTGCCCTAGGATTAGATGTACTTTGGATGGTGGCCGGCGGCTTTGGTTTGTATGGTGAGGGTGCTTTCAACGTTCTCTACGGAAACTATAAAATAACATGCAATGATTCAGACAGCTTTTCTTCTCCCCTTTCCTCTCAATCATCAAGCTTAATTGATCAACATCTACATAGATTCAACACCAATATTGACTTAGCGCTAGGCATCTTCTGGAGACGCTGCATTTATGACAAGACTGCAATTACCCTTAGCTTAGGCTATGAATTCCACGAGTATTACAACTTGTCTAACCTTAGCGCCAATAAAGGAGACTTATCTTTCAATGGTGCCGTGGCCTCATTTGAGATAGCCTTCTAACCTTCTATTAGGAGATTTTATGAAATCATATCTACCGATGCTGCTATCGGCAATCTTATTAGTAAGCACCCACGATCTTCGTGCTGCACCCAATCCAAAACCCTCTCGAAACCAACAGACAGGTTTTACAGTCGCAATAGATACCGCGTCAAAGCAGGCAGCCTCTAATGCCTGGCAAATTACTGGAAATGCGGGAACGAGCCCCCCCGGTAATTTCATTGGAACTACTGACGTCAACTCCTTTTTGATAGCAACCGCAGGGAATCCGCATACCCAGTTTGATCTTTATGGACAGTTGAAAACCTTCGGAGCGGCGGGAGGCGTCTTTTTAGGTGAAGGAGCCGGAAATGCTTACTTGGGCGGAGGATCCAATAATGTATTTATTGGCTATCAAGCCGGCTATCTCGACTCGACCGGAGGGAATGGTTATAATACGGCTCTTGGTTATCAGGCTTTCAATGCCAATACCAGCGGGACCGATAATACTGCAGCAGGTTACGCCTCTCTTTACTCCAATAATACAGGGGTCGGCAATAGCGCCTTCGGTCTTGAAGCGCTTTTTTCCAATACTACAGGAGGCAGCAACACAGCGGTCGGCCTTGAAGCGCTTTATACCAATTTGGGGGGAAGTTACAATACAGCCATCGGGTTTGTAGCGCTTTACACCAACACGGGAGATGATAATACGGCTGCGGGCTACGCTGCCCTTTATAATAATACTATTGGTATAGACAATACTGCTTGCGGTCTTGAAGCGCTCTACTCCAATACTATTGGGAACAATAATACGGCGGTTGGCCTTGAAGCGCTCTACTCCAATTCTATTGGGAACAATAATACGGCAGTCGGCCTTGATGCGCTTTATTCCAACACAGCAGATGATAATACTGCCGTTGGCTATACGGCTCTTTATGCTAATAGTGAAGGCACTCAAAACACTGCCATTGGTCTTCAAGCCCTTAACGGCAATACTTCAGGAAGTTATAATACGGCCGTCGGGTATCAGGCGCTCCTCTCTACTGTTACCGATTCCCACAATACGGCAATAGGCTATGGAGCCAATGTTATGCCGGGATATTCTAATTCAACAGCACTAGGAAATGGAGCAATTGCCGGAAGTTCCGATACAATTGTGCTAGGAAATTCTAATATCCTGACGCTGCAATGTAATACGTCAACGATTACAACCCCATCGGATGGTAGGTTCAAGAAAAACGTTTGCGAGGCCGTTCCTGGCTTGAAATTCATCACAAAGTTGCGCCCTGTCACCTACAACATGGATATGGATAAAATGGCAGAAATTTTACAAACTCCAGATATTGTACGTTCAAAAGAGTCTGAATGTTTACAGAGCCAAATTGTGAAAACGGGTTTTGTTGCACAAGAAGTAGAGCAGGTACTTCAAGAGATCGGCTATGATTTTGAAGGTCTAAGTAGACCACAAAATGAAAATGATGCATATCGATTAGGTTATACATGTTTTATTGTTCCCTTGGTGAAAGCCGTACAAGAACAACAGGCTATGATCGAAACCTTGACAAAAAGAATTGATGAACTAGAAAGGGCAGCAGATCCGTCATTTCTCAATATGAGATTATGAGAATAAATAATTTCTCCGGTCTTTTTTCAACTTAACAGTGGCTGTATGGCTAGTATAAGCTATAATGCGGGAAGGAGAAAGTGATCCTTGTCCGATCCCGTCGTGCCCTTGCCTTTGCCCAGTGCAGGCCCCGAAGGGGACTGAACTTTTACGTTCGATGAGCTATATTCCTATGCCAAGTGATGTGATCAAAACGAGCAGTCTCCTTTCCGGTATCGCATTCGTCTGAAGCCGGAATCGAACGACGAACCTTCGCATTACGAATGCCATCAGGTCTATACTGCGGCCACCCCCCTCCAAAATACCTAACAGCAAGAGCGTCAACTTCATAATTAAACCTACTGTACCTGCTTTCAAACACCCATGACTTATAACTAAATAATAAAACAAATTAATACAAATTAGTTAATATTGGACGAATATAATTTATGTGTAATTATAGATATAGGCAAACAAAATAAACGGACTTAAAATCATGAGTAAGTTGAAAATGGAATCCATCTATCACATTCAAAAAAACCCATCAATCTTGATTACCTCATCTCTCATTCAGAACCCCTCATCTTCACAGCTCCTTTTAAACCCGGAAGAGCCTTCCCGAGCTGGTCAAAGAAGACTAAGAACAGAAACCAACACTCCAGCAAAGAATATAGTACCAGGCGATGAATTATTAGATATTCTAGCTGGATATGCAAATAACCCCGACAAGATACCCGCATTGCATTACGCAGTAAAAATGGGAGATGAAAACGCTGTTAACATTTTATTAAAAAATGGAATAGATATAAATAAAAGTTGTCAGGCGGGCACGCCTCTCGAGATTGCCCTAAAACAAAATTCCATCTCAATGGCCAAACTATTAATGACTAGTGGAGCAAAAATCAATTCAATATCTATTGACCACGCCATTCGAAACAAATCCATTCCAGCTCTACAATTAATTAAGGAATTTAGCGGAAATTCCGAATTTCTATACAGACATATTTCTCTAGCAATAGAAAATAATTTTAATAATGGAGTTGATTTTGTCATCAAATCAGGCCTTAACATATCAAAACAAGACCAGTTATTTGAGATGACCATTAACACAAATAACGAGGAAGCTGTTAAAATATTTTTAAATTCCCAATACGAAATAAAAACCATGCATAACGGAGGGCAGGTTTTATTCAACTCACTAAAAGATTTTAAAATTTCTTCTTCGTTAATAAATACTTTAATAGAAAATGACATTCCTTGCAATTATTCACAAATAAACCAAAACATGCCAGATCCAAAAACTCTGAATGTCATTATCAAAAATGAAAATTATCCTTTAATAACTGCTGCTGTGGAGCGAGGAGATATTAATATCGTGTCGATGCTGATTGACCGTGGAGTTCCTGTTGACGTCTCTTTTATCCCCAAAATCATTTTTTCAACTAATGATCCTCTCGGACCTCTTCAGGATCCAAAAATTAATCGAATTATTAATAAAGGAAGTGGACCGCGGCCAAGCTACACAGATATTAAATTCACGTTGATCAATAATGAATTAATTTACAATCCATTATATCGAGCAGTATTGGATAATCGCGCAGACATCGCCAAGTTACTGCTGAAGCATGGAGCGAACATGCCTTTTGTCACAGAAAAAGATTTTGGCACTATTAACGCATCTACACCTAACGAAAAGCAAGATTGGCACAACCTTATTTATTTTCAACAATACGTAGAACAAGTGCAGCCCCCAGCAATAGATCGATTTGGGCGGCTGGTACCAAGACCTCCCACAAAAGTGTTGCTTCCAAAAGCTTTTGAACAAGGGATAAAAGATTTAAATGAAAAATTACAAGCACTATCGCTGAACAAAAAAATACAAGAATCTACAAAAAAACAGGGCGCCCTTTTAATGACTGCCATTCAAAACGGCAATGCTGAGTTAGTAGGAGTATTGCTTGATAAAGGACATCCTGTAAATTTTGTAGGAGACAATGGGAAAATGCCGATTAAGCTGGCTGTTGAAAGAGGAACCCGTGAAATAATCTCACTCTTGTTAAAACATGGTGCAGATTGGGATGGGGTTTAACCCGCATTTCTCACACAGACGCGAGAAAAGGGACGTTTTGTCCTTATGTTCGTTGTTGCAGACAACATTTTAGGGCAAGGCGGGACTTTTTTAAAATTGTATGTTTTTGCAAAAGTCCGACGCAGTCGGAGTTTGGCAACTACCTCAAACAACTGATTTTTTCTTGATCCTCTTTCGACCTACAAACCCTGAAGAACCCAGAAGATCGAATCTTCAGGGTTCACTGTCATTTGACTCCCCCATATCCGATAGAGGACACCTACAGCAAAGAACTCTTACAGAGAAAAATACGAATCTACCCCTGACTTATTGAAAAGTTGCCTTTGCCGCTTCATAAGTTTCTTCACAAATAGATAGCCGCGAATGCGTTTCAGGTAGATCTAGATAATAATTTAGAATCCCATCTATCGCTGAGATATAATAAATCTTATCCAATGGCGGATAAGTTCCATCTGGTTTATAAATCCAAATTCTTATTTCTACGTTTTTTGCAGTAAAAGGATATTCATGTAAATAAGGCCTAACATCTTTGTTGCTATTTATTTCTAAAAGATATTCATTTATGACATAGATAATTAGTTCCCTAGCTGCTTGAACATCTACCTCTTGATAAAAATTGAAACTCATATCCATTGCTTGAATATCATTCATCATTTTTCCTCCTGTTCCCACAAGACAGAGGTTTTTCTGCTCCTTCAATTTTTTTGCAGTCTTTTCCGTAATATTATCTGCTATTTTTTCGTAATTTGGTAAGCGATCATCAAAAGAAGAGCAACCAAAGAGACAATAGAATATGCTCATTATTACACAAAAATTAAATTTCATCTTTTTCCTCCATAATTATCTATATAATCTCGAATATGATCCTTCAATGGCCTATCAAAAGTAGGGCTTAAAAATTCATGATCCCAGAAATTCGCATTCGGATGCGGTTCCAAAATATGCAACTCACTTCCATACTTTATCTTTCCCAATACATCAAGATGAGTAACGAAGTCCCGTCGACTGATATAATTATCAGCTTTGTAACATAACCATTTTGGAATAATGACAGAGGGAGCAATCGCTAAGGCAATAATTCTTTGTCGAACTGATTCTGGAGACGTCAACAGTGCATTTTTAAGATGGTCAGCCCCTCCACTGTGGCAAATTTCGAGAAACTTTGCATGTGGTCCGTGGGTAGCGATTAGATGATTCCATTTGTTTTTTAAAAATTGAACTGGTGGCGCATGGAATCCAATATGTCCTAATGCGCATTCTAAGATATCAACGGGTATTGAATTTGTCCTATTGTAGATGCCATAAATTTTGGTTCCTTGAGCATATTGACTCAATTGTCCGGCACTTCCTAAAAATTGGTCTTGTGTATTGTTAATTCCATTGATAAAACCGATCGCACCGTTAGGCAGATCAAAAGAACCAACTTGAAATGGGCTTGAGCGTGTAAACCCGTTATTTGCACAGTAGGAGGAAAGAGTATTGCAGCTCTGAATCGTTTGATTAAGGCCAAAAGGCTGAAAAGCTCCAATTACGATAGGCTTTGTAGTCTGATACGCATGTGATGCAAACCGCCCATCTGGATCGATATAGTTAATAGGGTCGCCATTAGCATAAACATAAAGGTCCAAGCACATTGGGTAAGACACAGGATCTGGACTTAAAAATCTACCACTGCCAGAATCGTAATATCTCTCTCCCATCCAGATCAAACCGGTCGGATCTTGGGCTTTACTATGCCAATTTAGAGACTGGGCATAGGAGATAAGATCAGATAAAATAGAAGGGGGTGTTCCTTGAGGCCCATATGTTGAGGGAAATTCTTCACTATGAATAGTCCCTTGCCGAGAAACCACTCCTGCGAGTTGCCCTAAGCTATTATGCATTAAGATAACAGAAGCACCTGTCTCATCGGTAATAGCCTCGCATGAATCAGGTCCATAGACTTTCCAAAAAGTTTTATTCCCAAACTGAATACCGATCTCTTGAAATTCCTCTTCAGGGTCATAAAAAGAGGTCGTTGTAATGGTAGAACTCCATCCCTCCTTATAATGCGTTTGTAAGCGTCTTCCTAGTGCATCATAGGAAGCTTCCCAGGTAAAAGATGGGTCTGTGACTTTGAAAAGTCTTCCCCATGGGTCCCATTCAAACTGCTTTTGATTATGAGAGATGACTTGCCCCATCGGATTATAGTCAGTCAAAAAAGAAGTTTTATCGACGATCGAAGTGAGGATTTTGCCGAAATCATCTAATCCATCTTGCGGAACGTACCAATTGGGGGCAGACGTACGAACACCTGTCCTCATGGATCCGAAGTCAAAGTCGTACTTTTCTGGCCCTGTAGATTTTAAGTAGCCACGAGAATTGTAGGTGAATCGCTGCTGCCTATTGGGAGCTGAATAGGTATGAAGTTTCCCGGAAGGATCCCACCCTAACAACTCTTGATAGGATCCATCTGGTAGTCGAGTAAGAACGCTTTCAGGAAGTCCTGAAGCATTATAATCGATAGTTGTTGTGCTCAGTTGATTGTTTTTGCTTTTCAAAGCCCCACTCAGATCGTAGGTATAAAACAGGTCAACGTTTTGCGTTAAAACCTGAACTATCCGATTGTTCTGATAGACAAAATCCCTTTGGTGATTTCCTATCTGTAAAGAGCGGCTAGAAGGAGTCCACTTTTGGCGAGTCTGTTGAATGAGATTGGAGTTGAGATAAATAGACTCTAAAGACAGATTGCCATCGGCATCGTATGACCTCTCCACTAATGAGTGTTCACTATTTGATCCATACACCCAGCTAGATAGCCCAGAATTACCATCTCTAATTTGTTCAGCTGTGGCAAGGAGTCCGCGTGGGTCATAAGTATAGACACGACGCCCTCCATCGACAACATCTTGTGCCACTCTACCGTAGGGATCGTAGAGATATGTGTGAATACGCCGCATGGGATCCATAGCTTCTTTTAGATAGCCATTTTCATAGGTGAAGGTCCAATGACTAGACGATCCCCCTCCCGCTTGCAGCTCTTCCGATCGCTTTTTTCGCATGAAGTCATAAGAAGCCTTCCAGATGTTCCCATTAGGAAGTCGATACTCAATCAAATTAGAATCAAGGTCATAGTCGAACTCGACGATGCTGCCGCCTGGTAATTCTTTTTGTATCAGGCGACCTAGCCCATCAAATTCTTGACGAATTATCCTTCCATCCCCATCAACGGAAGTAATGCAGTTGCCACAAGCATCATACTCATATGTAGCTGTGATATTCCCCTTCTTAACTTTAATAGGAAGACCAAGAGCATTTCTCCAGGTAGTGGTTATTGTTTCTCCTTGAACCAGATCCTCTCGATCGTCTTCAGCATCAAAATGGGAGCTAGAGTTCGCGATAAGAGCGCCTTGAGGATCTGTAATCTCTGATTTTACAGCGCATCCTCCCTCGTAGTAAGTGGTTACCGTCTCCCCATTGGGCTTATTGCAGATGACTATATTGTCTTGGTAGCTCCATAGGGTTTGCTTACCGCTAGGAGCAGTCTCCGTCTTAATTCGATTTAGGCTGTCGTAGGTTTTTTCTGATGTAAAGCCCGCTGAATCAGTGAAGCGTATCAAGTTGCCGCGAGCATCGAATTCTCTAATTTCGCTATGTTTTGTTTTTAGATGGGTTCGTATAACACGATGATTTGCATCATCATATTTGATTTCCCATGCAACATCGTTTTTGATTTCTAAAATAGGGCGGCCGAAGAAATCATAAACGGTCGAATCTTTGGTTTCATCTGGATAAATCTCCACTTTCAACAAGCCATTTGTCGTATAATGACGCGTCATTTGTGCTCCAGATGGAGAAACGATGGTTTCAATCAGACCGCCTGGTTCATAAGAGAAAAGGGTGGAATTCCCGGCTTTGGTTTCTGATTTGACTTTCCCTAGAGCATCATAGTCTCGATAGGTGCAGTAGCCTCTAGGATCTGTTTCTTCAATGAGATATCCGCGAGAGTCGTACTCATAAAGACTGTATGCAACAGAGCGGCTGGGCGAGAGTGATTGCCTTGTAGCCTTGATGAGTCCTGAAGCGTGATAGTCGAAATATACAACATTTTCAGAATTAGCTGTTTGTTTCCAGATAGGGGCGCTATTAAGATCGTAGCCGATATAGCTTGCAGATAGAAGGCTTCCAGAGGGAGAAAATACTTTGGACTCAGTCTGATTACCCATGAGGTCATAATCATTCTTTTGAGTGCCCTCAGCAGATGTGATTTCTATGCATTGTCCTTGAGGATTATAAGCATAAGTGGTGATCACATCCGGGTCTTCTGTTCCTGTTTCTTGAGTTTTTTGACGAGGAAACCCTCTATTGTTATATTCCCAAAGAGTAATAGCTCCAGAATGATCTTCTTTTTCAACTTGGCCTAGAGAGTTGTATTCCCAATCGACATAGGAGAGCAAGCTATTTTTGCTATATTTCTCGATTCTCTTAGGCAGATAAGGAAAAGTTGAATCGTAGGTCGTGATTGTCTTTTGTCCGCAAACCTCTTCTTCAATACAGAGATTTAGGTCATTGTAAGAGAGCTTTTTGGCAATAATTTGCTCGCCACTTCCGGTTAGGTCCTCTCCTTTAAGGCCAATTACTTCGGGGTTGCCTCGGCTGTCATATAAGTAATGCGTTGTTAGCCCTCGTTTGTCCCTCGTTGACTTTAGACTTCTTACTGCACCACCTTTTTGGTTCCATTCGACAACTTGCTCAGTTTCTGGATCAAACCAAGAATCCTTATCTACAAACCAAGATTGAACGGTACAATAGCCAAGAGGATCTGTGACTTTGTAGATTTGCTTTTCGAAAATCTTATAAGTCGTTTTCCCTCCAGCTGCATCCGTGACCGTTGTTATTCCATCCGCATAGTCGAAAGTCGCGGTTGTGATTATTTCTTGTTGGGGTCCCATCGGGGATCTTTGTTCTTTGACCCTTCCTTCATCGTCATAGATGTTTTCTAAGACTTTGCCATGAGGTTTAGTTTCTCGAATGACACGATGAACTCGATCATATTCATAGGTAATAACTGCAGTATTAGGAATGGTAACTTTGACGAGATCACCTTGCGAATTATAGTCATAGGAGATTCGTCTTCCATCTTTTGCATAAATCTCTGAAACATTTCCCTCATGATTGTAGTGCAATCCACAGAAGTCCCCATTCGAGTTCTCAATCCGGGAAAGGCGTTCATTCTCATAGAAGAGTGTGAGAATATTCCCTTTAGCATTCACCCATTTTTTAAGGAGACCGCTTTCAAAAAATCTTTTCGACCCATCTGTCCCATAAAGAACATCATTTTCAATATAGGAATGGAAAGGATTAGCGCTGCTACCTATTCCTTTTTCACTAAAATTGGAAAGATCTGGATTATCGTCTGGGAAAACTTCCCAGCGAGATGTTTGTCGATTATAGCTGTAGATGATAACTGTCCCATCTAGTTCAGCTGCAAATCGTTTCCCATCCTGCTCAATAAGAAAAGGATTTAAGCTTAACTTCCAGCCACATCCAAGAGTTCCGATCAGAGGATTTTGACTGTTATAATTGCGGCGTATTTGTATGGGGAAAGATCCAGGAAGGGTAAGATCAATCTCATCGATATAAAATGCTCCAGTCACGACATCGACAGGATCCCCCACCTTATTCCAAAAAGACTTGTGCTCTAGCCTTACATCTGAGCTCCATTGATTTGTTCCTGGCAGTGATTGAGTGATAGCGGGTTGCGTATAAGTCGGGGTATAAGGAGAGGTAATTTCTGAGGGAAGTTGAAGGGCATAGCTATTTGTGTAGCTGTTTCCAGTTGGGATAAGTTGCCATTCTCTAATCGCATAAGGTGTAAAATAGCTGGGAGGCAGAGGAGATCCTAATCCACCATGGAATATGAGATTGTTACTAGAGATGAGGGCATATTGCATGTAAGGGCATAAGATTAATGCTCCCATTTCTTTGTAAGAACCATCTTGACTCAGCGTTAGTCCCGGGGTCATATAGGCATAAGACCAGGCGCTCAATGGATTGCTCGGGTCGAGCAGATCCTTAAGAACATTCCATTGTCCTAGAGAGGCTTCTTTTACATCTCTGAGATTTAAATCTTTAAGATGAGAGAAATAAAGGCTTTGAGCAGCTTCAGGCGTTTTATCTGCAGCTTCAAAGCTGGTTGCAGTGAAACTTAAGAACCCCTCTCCCTCTAATCCCTTTTTTTGCTGTTGCTGATGAGCAAGTTGCAAAAGCTTGACTGTAGAAATAGCGTATTGGTCTTTAAATACTTCACGTAAGATTTGATGTTCATTCGAAGAGGAATCCACAGTGACAAGAGTTTCGCATTGCATCCTAGCCGTATAGCACTCTTGATGCCATACCGATGGGTGAGAAATTGTAGGGAGCCCTGCATGAAACCAAAACATATCCACTTGAGGCATACTCAAATCTTCATCGCTTCTAAAAGCGCCCTTTGAAAGATCTGGAGAAAGTTTTGAGAGTCCAAAGGCGAATACAGTAGTAGGATTAACCTTATGCAAATTTGCCAAGATTTTCTCTGCGCGGCTGCATTTTTCAAAATAGGAAGCTCCCACAAAGGAAAGAAGAGCTGGTAGGCGTTTTTTTTCATCTTTTTCTGCAGAGAATTGATCGTAAAACTGAGAGGTCATTTTTGGACTTGCTCCACCAAAATGAGAGCAAAGTGCCGCCGTTGTTCCTTTGGATACAGAGAAAGATTGCCCAAGTTTAAAGACCTGGGTACCAAGCACGACTTCGCAAAGTATTTTGACATCAACCAGATGATCAGATTCATCCAGCTCCAATGGAGTTAGGATGTTCTCCCCTGCAATTTGAAGATGCATCAGAAGATGGTTCTTCTCACGTGGAGAAAAACGGATGGAAGAAGGACCGCAGCTCAGGCGGGCTAAAGGAAGGGTACATGAGAGAAATTTTTGAGGATTTTGACGGGAGTAAACTTCAATTTTAGTCAGAGCAAAGAGGCCAGGAATCCCACTTAAGGAATTGAAAATCTGAGCCTGATCTTGAATAGAAGGGTGGGGGAAGTCCTGCCATGATGAAAATTGCTTTTTAAGCTGTGTGCGATGAATGCCAACATTGTTTAAGGAAAGCCCCTGTTTCCTTAGCTCTTCTTCGATAAAGCGAACAAAAAGAATACCTGCTGTATCGTCCCCATCAGGACCGATATGCTTTAAAATTTGTTCGTCTCCTTTTAGATAACGTAAGATCCAGCGGTTGGCACTCGCGTACTCTTCAGGCATAAAATGGTATAAATCATGCCCCTCATCTATCTGAATTTCTTTCATCCATGGAAAAAGAGAAATCCACTCTTTCCCATCGAAAAATACAACCCAAGGGTATTTCAATAAGGCTTCTTTTTGGTCTTCCGGAAGCTTAGTAAAGAGCATCTTTTCAACAAAATCTTTGGGAAGTGAGCAGGAATCTCCCATAGCATAGACTGCTTGGTAACCTGCTTTACGTAAAAGGTAAACGAGCAGTTGACATTGTTCCCAAGGCGAACCTTGCTTCTCGAGATAGGTCATGGAGGCATTTCTGTGGATGCTGGGGGCCTGAAATACCCCATTTTCTTGATGTAAATAGAGATCGACAAGGGCAATCTCATTCTGGACGTAACCAGCAAGAGCTAAAGGATCTTTTTTGAGCTCTTCTACCAGTTTGTCAAGAATGGGGAATTCAATTGTGTCGAAGTAAGAGAGCTGTGCTCCTCCATCTTTTAAAGACACGTTCATACTAGGCAACGGAGATTGATCAATTGGCTGATTAGGCGTTGTCAGTGCTGGTTTACGCAATGTCTCTAATTGCCATGGAGGAGGTGTTGAAAAATGGCATTTATAGAGGGAAGTTTCTTGGGTCAAGGAAATCGAGAACTGGTAACGTGGATCAGTGCTTTTTTGTGCTACGATCATGGAGAATTTATTTACCGGGTCACAAGCAAAACTGAGACGTAAATCAAGGCCAAATTCTGATTTTAGCTTGGTTTCAGGAGTAAATAGCATCCCGTTTTTAAGATAGCTTTCCCAACCTTGGATATTTCCAAATGGAAGGGAGATTTTTTCAACATGAATGATTTGTCCATTTTCATAGACCTTGATGAAAAGTTCGGGAACTGCAGAATCACTTTGAACTAGAAAACGATAAAACTGTTCTATGTAAAGAACGAAATCTCCTTCTTTTTTGCCTATTTGACCATCTAAAGGAACCATACGAAGAAGAGACGTGTTTTGTAAGTTTTCAGAGAGAAATGAATCTGGATTTAAGAGAAAATCGTTTTTGAAAAACAGTTCTTTTCTCTCCTTCTCTCTAGCCTTAAACTCCTCGGGAGAGAGCAGTGGGGTGCTATCCGTCAAACGGCTAGTATCGGCTTCTTTTTCAAATACAGAGATAGCAGCTTTTAGCAGTTCTATCTCTCCTTTAAAAACCTCAGCTTCTTCGCCTATACTACTCTCCATGAGCTGCTCCAATATAGGAACAGCTTGTTTTTGTAGTTCATAGCAACCGCGCTTTAATCCTTTTTCTATAAAAAATTTACCATCTTCTTTGAGAGTCTCTACTTGCCCTTTAAGAGTAATTTTTTGAGTTACGACAGAAGCGGGCCAATCAGCAGCTTCTTTTTTATATTTCTCAGCGAGTCCCTGGTAATTTTCTACGACTTCTTTTAACGTTCCTTGGTTTTTGGCTTGAGAAGGATAAGGGGCAATCAAGACAAAAGCTTCTCGAGCAATCGAAGTTGCCTCTTCATAAAGCTTTGATACTTCATTTAGAACTGTAATGACCTCATCAACATTGTTCAAACGGCGTTGACAAGCTCGATCTTTAGTATTTGCCTGAGTCGCTTTTTCTACGCTTCTTTGATAGACAATATTAGCTTTATCAGAAGCAAGGTTGCCTTCGATTTGTTGAATGACAGGTTGGATTGCATTGATTTCAGCATTAAGGTTATTTTTATCCTGCTCACATACAGATTTCAGTTGGATACGCCAAGGTTCCTTCCTCTTTGATTTAGATTTTCCCGCAATATCATTTAAAATGGTGTCGCAATAAGCAATAGCTCGCCTACAACACTCCACGGACTCCTTAAGAAGCTGCACCATTCTTTCCACGTCATTAGAACCAAGCCTTTTGTATTGTTCAATCAACTCATTATGCCGTTTCCATTCGGGAGCAACTTGGTTATGGATATTGGTGCATTTCTCTTGATCAATCCCATAAATCAGGACCGGAACCAAGAAGAGAAGTAAGAAGAAGCGTTGCCATTTCATGTAAATTCGTTTTGTCTATGATGTAAGGCTAAAAATAGTGTTTTGAAATCTCAGCAATTTTCTCAAATGGAACAATGCTCGGCTGCCATCTATATCCAAATTTCCAGGCATTTTGAGCATTCCTATAATAAAAAATCTCATAATAATCAGGAGGCGAGGTTTGACTTCCTGCAAATAGAAGTTTAATGCAATCTAGCTTCTCCTCTTGCTCCAGTTCTTTCGGATAGTTAGGATTCCTGAATATAGAATGACTGTCAAATAGCACCGTCCCATCATTATAGATAATTTTGCTGATCTTTTCTCCATCTTCACAAAAAAAGAGCATAAACGCACCTTGGCTATTAGAGAGCCTTCGGAGCCTATTATTTTCATCGTATTCGAAATGGATATTACTTAAAGAATTCACGAAAGCATTTGAATCCATTTCCTCATCTGCGTCTTCATTAACATCATTCACTATATAAACATCTGATAAACGAGATCTCAAAGAATCATAACGATACGAGATTTTTGTTTGGGATACGATGATTGTTGGAACCCCTTCTCCATAGAAGCTAAAGACGTAATTAGAAGGGGATCTATCGGGGACTCCATTCAAATATATTTCAGTTTGAGTTCCTTTAGGTACGATTATACTACTTCCACTAGCTAGAAGATGGGTCGTCCATGCTATGACAAAGCAGCCGCCAATAAAAAAACTACGAGAATACGATAGTGTCATAGAAAACTCCCTAAATTGTGTAGGCATTCCTTAATCTTTTAAGGAGTGGATGATACTGAAATTTGTCTTTCCCGATGAAGAAAAAATGAACGTCTCTATAATTTTGGAGATTTCAAAGTCTGCCATCGCAACAATTTCCGTGGACCATTTGTGGACTACTGGCATACAAAAAAGTGCGATAAATGACGATAGTTCGCGGTAGCTGGAAAGGGGTGCTTTCCGCTATGATTTCGGGGAGTTAGCTGCTGGGAAGTGGCGTGGGTGCTGCGGACTCATAACCCGTCGGTCCCTGGTTCAAGTCCAGGTTGCCCCAAACTTTTAAAGGCGTGATTTACAAAGCTTTATGTGTCCTATCAGAGTGTGCCCAAACAGCGATTGTCGCTGGCGCGACACACTCCAGACACAGTGAGGCCCTATCACCCACAGCACTCCACAACAATAGCCTCTCGGCGATTGCCATCGTTGCTCACTTTTTAACCCTAAAAAGTGGAGATTAAACAATGGCAAGCATCAAAAAACGCAAGACCAAGAAAGGCATTAGCTACCAAGCTCAAATCAGAAACAATGATGGGCACCCCCCTGACTCAAAAAACTTCCCTACCATGCAAGAAGCTAAAGATTGGGCTAAGAATGAAGAGGCCCGTCGCCGTCAAGAGACATACTTTCCTGAACAAGCCAAAAAGAAACATACCCTAGCCGAACTCATCGATCTTTACCTCGAAGAGATTCTTCCCTCCAAACCAAAGAACGCAAAAGACACCAGGCGCCATCTCGCTTGGTGGAAAGACCAAATCGGTCAGTATGCGCTCAACCTCATTTCCTACGACCTAATCGACAAGTGCCGAAAAAAATTGGCTCAAGGAACCACAATAAAGGGAACTCAGCGCAACCCCGCCACCGTTAACCGATACATGGCCGCCATATCGGTTGTCTTCACCTACGGATTTAAGCAACGAGGCTGGCTCAAAGAAAACCCCCTTCTCCGCTTCAGCAAGCTCCGAGAATCAAGGGGGCGCGAGAGGATTCCAACCCCTGAAGAATGCATCAGACTCTTCGAATCCTGTAAGCGAAGCAAAAACAAGAACCTCTATCATCTCGTCATTCTCGCCATGACGACAGGAATGCGGCAAGGAGAAATCCTCGATCTCACTTGGGATTGTGTCGACCTTGAGAACAATTCTCTCCATCTAAAAGACACCAAAAATGGCCTTGCCCGCTCCGTCCCCCTTGTCGACCAAACCGCCAGCTTCTTCCGCCAACTCCAGATCATCAAACTGCCACACCAGACCCTCGTTTTCCCCGGAAGAATCCGATTCAAAAAAACGTCCATCCGGAAAGCCTGGGACGAAGCTTGTAGACGGGCCAGCATTACCAACCTCCGCTTCCACGACTTTCGTCACTTCTTCTGTACCATTGCCGCCCAAGTGGCAACAAACACAACTCAACTTGCCGTTGCAACAGGACACCAATCAATGCAAATGCTGCGCCGCTACACTCACCAAGATGCAAACCATACCCGCTCCCTCTCCGAAAGCGTAGTGACCAAACTCTTTAAGACAGGAACCTCAAATGAGAACGAATAAGTATATGGAATTGGCTGCCTGTTTCGCCCGAATTATTTGCAATGAGGCAGAAGAAAACCGCCTCCCAATGAATAGCTTGGCACTGCTTTGCCCTGCCGAAGAAAATCTCAAATACTCACCCGAACGTGTAACCTTTCGAGATCGACTTACGCAGCAGCAAAAAGACTGGCGTGAAGAACAGATTATTATCCAAAATCTAGGACAGTTAGCATTGCCACTTTTTATTCCCATCGTTAAAGAATATGGAGAGTTGATTAACCCTACCCAAAAATTTCCACAATATCCAGAAGATTTTCCCGCTATTGCTAAAGCAAAGTTCACACCAACTTTTAGTGATACAGTCGCGCAGGCTTATGAAAATTTTCTACAGATTCGAGTATCTAGGAAGTACCGAAATTACCAAGATTTGCTTCCCAAATGGCATCAGCAACTTGAAAATATTATCTTTAAAGATTCCGGTTGGTGTGATTCTAAGAGAAATTATTTAAAGATGACATGGAAAAAAGCATTGTTCAGAAAGCCTTACCCTAGACAAAGGGCGCTGAAAGGGAGGCATCCAGCCGGACACGCCATTAGTTTGGTCGAAGCTTTCCGATTCATTCACTATTTCTCCAAGAAATTTATGGTTCCCACATTCCGCACCCTCTCAGCTGTTAGCATAGATTTTTTCAAATTGAGGACCAAGAATGGCTAAGACATGGCTCCGAACGGGATTCATGTTCAGAATGATTTCCTCTATTTTGCCTCCTATTGTCCGAATTAAAAGGTGCACTCCCTCAAAAAGCTGAAAGATCCAGCGCATTGTGGGGGTTCGTGTTGCTTTTCCCAATTGATTCGGTACGCAAGCTTTAGCTCGTTCTAGACTCTGCCGTAAATACCGTTGTGCAATCGTGTAGACTAGCAAACAGAGGCACATCACCATAGCAAGAGCAATAATTTTTTTCTCACTTTTCAAATATACAGCCGGCGTCATGAAGGCAGGCTCTTTTAAAAAGCGAAAACCCCGTTCCACCGATTGTTGGCCTTTGTAATTTTGTAAAAGTTCTTTGCTTGTTAGAAGAGCTTCATCTAATTCGTTGGTTGCAATAATGAATCTCCCTTTTGTTTTAAGAATGTGATCGATTTTATTTGGATCTTCTTTAAGCTGTGTTTTGACGCGGTAGTGATGAGTCACTAGCGCCCCTGCTTTAGGTCTGCCCTTTCCTCGGTGTGTTTTTTTAGATGTGATTTCTATTTCATTCAGGCAGTGATATTTGAGTTTTTTACTCCAGCGTAGTACAGCCTCTTTCGCATCATTTTCACAATCAAAGTCGGTTCGCAGCCATCGATTCAGTTCACGCTTTTGCTCTTCATTCTCTTTTTGAACTTGTCTTCTAAGTGTTTTTTCTTCGCGTATGTATGCTTGTTCAGAATAAACAAGCAACCATCGTTGCTTGACTGCCCCGTATTCGCTCTTAAACTCCTTTCCTTGATATCCGAGTTCTAAATTTTCTAACGGACCGGTGTATTGGACGATTTGTTTTGCCTCCACCAGCGTCTCTGGAACTCTTGTAACCCATTTTATCGATGATGACAAATCTCCAATTGTTGCCTTGGTGTACAATGCGCTGTCGGCCACAAAGTAGAGATTCTCGCCAGCTTGAATTTGTCCTCGTAATTCCTTCAATCGTTCTCGGAACAGCTCTTTGTCTGATGTGTTACCGGCCACTGTTTTTGCTAAAAGAGGCACGTCTCCATCCTGGCTCGACATCAGATAAATCATAAATTGTTTTAAGTCAGGACGATGATCTTTTGAATATCCAAATGTGACCAATCCTATTCCTTCATTGGTATCGTATTCCCCATGCACCTGCATACTTGTAGAATCTAAGTGTCGAAATTTTTGAGATACTCCAAAACGCAGAGCAGCTTGAGAGGCTATAGATGCAAATAGAGGATCGCATCCGGAAGCAAAAAGCTGGTTCAATGTCCTTCTCAATCGATCGTCATTGATCGCATCCTCGCAATCTTTTAATAGAAAGCGATTTACTGGCCGTGAAGAGAAAAATTGTGCTTCGAGATATAGGGGTCTGGAGGTAAACCCAAGCCCATTGATCACCATCAATTTAACGCATTCGCCGTGAGAAATTTTCATGCTTGGATCCGGTGGAAGTATCTTATCGATCATTTCCACTATCCCAATTTCATCACAAATTTGAGATACAATGCCCAGATGGTCTAAATTTTTACTGCGATAAGTGTTGTCCATGACGCCTCCCGTCTAAAAAGACATTTGATTTTACAGGAGACGCAAAAAAATATTTACTAAAATATATTGATCGATCTACTCTGGCTTGCTTACCTCATTGCTTTCTCTGATCGGACCAAAAAAAATCCTAAAGTTGGTTTGCACCCTGCGGAGCAGGGTGCGGAATGTGGGCTATAAGAAATCACGGCTATTTTCTGCCCATTTCTTTGTCCACTCTTTAAGATGCGCTACTTTTTCTAAGGAATCTTTGTGAAAAGTTCCCAAAGTTTCATGGGATTCAATCCAAAAGAAGAGCCTTAAAGTGGCAAAGTTTATAAAATGAGGAATTAAAAGAGCTTCCTGTTCACTGAAAGGACGAACTTTGCGGTATCCTATCAATAGGTGAGAAAGCCATTCAGTTTCTTCCGCATTAAAATTGACACGATTAAATCTGCCAGCCATGGAAAAAATCACAATTGCAAGATCAAAAGCATACCAGTGGTAGCAACTGTCGTCGAAGTCGATGATACCAATCGTGTCATCCTCTCCAACAAACATGTTAAGAGCCCCGAGATCGGCATGAACCAGACCGTAATTGCTAGAGGTTTGAGGAAGCGATTCCATCCAGGAAATGGCCTTTTTCAATCGAAAAAAAAGCGCCTGTTGTTTTGAAATTTTTGCCGCTGCGAGAGCATGCCTTAAGCCCCTTTCTTGAAACCAGTCTTCTCTTTTTCCTTCTAAATGAGAACCCTCATAGGTTTCACTTGCTTTGTGCATTTTGCCGATCAAAGAGCCAAGGGTTTCTAAAAATTGAGGGCTTGTCACAATTTGTTCTTGGGGATGCTCTCCCTTGATTTCAGAGAAAACAACTGCTTCGTAGTGTTGATTTCCATCAGTGAGAGAGACCACTTTATTGCCCTCTATGTCGGGAAGTATTTTAGGGACCTTGAGTCCAGACTTTGCAAGATGTTCGATCCAGTGAATTTCTGCCAAGATTTCTGGTCTCATCCTTCTTAGCGGAGTCGTAAGCCTTAGGTAGGCCCTTCCAGAGGGGGAATTGCAGGAGAAGACAATGTTTTCCATCTTACGAACAAAGACGACATCGCGTAGACTCCACTTCTTTGAGAGAGAGTCTAGAGCAGGCTGACTGGGAAATTGTTCTGCGGGGGTGTGCATCATTTTATATCTCATTTTTCGCAGGAGGAGCGCCTGCTCCTGCAAGGATGCCGCCATCTATGGTCAACTCAATTCCTGTGATATACCTTGATTCATCTGCAGCGAGGAAAAGAGCAGCATTGGCCACATCTTCTGGCGTTCCCATTTTTTGCATGGGGATGTCTTTTGTTAGCATAGCCATCATCTGTTCTCTCTGAGACCCCAATCCCAACATCGGATCCCACATAGGTGTAAGAATCACTGCTGGGTGAATGGAGTTGCACCGAATATTGTACCCTTGCTGACAACAGTAAAGAGCGACTGTTTTTGTGTGATTGCGGATGGCAGCTTTGCTTGCAGCATAGGCAGCAGCACCCGGGATCCCCACGATGCCAGAACGAGAAGAGATGTTGATAATAGAGGCACTCTTGCTCCTCTTCATAGTTGAAATAGCGTATTTGCAGCCCAAGAAAGTGCCATCAGAGTTGACTGCATGTACCTCTCGCCAACTTTTGAGAGAGGCGTGTTCAGGATCTTGTGGACCGAATTCCTGTTGAAACCCAGTGATCCCTGCATTGTTCACAAGGATATCGAGTTTTCCAAATTGTTGTAGGATCTTCTTCATTACTTGTTGCCAATCTGCCTCTTCTCGAACATCGAGGTGAAGATAGAGAGCGGTTTTTGCAAGGTTTTGTGCAACGATTTTGCCCTTAGCATCATTGATGTCCGCAACGATGACATGAACTCCTTCTTGAGCAAATAGAATAGCGATCCCTTCTCCGATGCCTTGTGCTCCGCCTGTGATAAGGGCCACTTTATCTTTTATTCGCACAGTTCGTCCTTCTGGAGAAGTTCTCGATTTAACATGACCTTTTGTACGGCATCGCGCAGTTCGATTTCTTCTTGAGCGGATTCTTCTTGCCGACGTCGCTCTTCAAATTTTGCATATTCAGAAACTGCGAGCTCTTTTGCCATTTCTGCGGCTATGGATCCAGCATGAGTCAAAATTTTTTCATCGTTGACTTGGAGGAAAGCATCTAATTTCGACTTCCAATCGGCCATATACATGACTTTTTTGTGGCGAGCCTGTCGTTCCGCAAAATCTAAATATTGGCTGACAAGAAGGTCCAGGTCCTTGATCTCTTCCTGCTGCAGATAGTTTTTAGCGATCTCTACATCTCGTTTCACTAGTGCTTTGCCTCGATTTGCACCTTCCCAGGTTGTCAATCCCATGTTGGGTTTTAATGCATTAACCCTTGCATGGATGATTTCAGCCGCTGTCAATCCAGTTACGGCATACAGCAGTTTATTTTGCACCGTCTTAAAAAATTCTTGAGTCATAGAATGTTGCGGATCATAATCAGCGCTCAAGACATAAATATCCCGGATTTTTTGATAAAATCGTTTTTCTGAAGCGCGAATCGCACGGATGCGATCTAAGAGTTCGTCAAAATAATCCACAGCTCCAGGCTTGCCCAACCGCTCGTCATCCAGAGTGAAACCTTTTATTATATACTCGTTGAGACGTTCAGTTGCCCATTGTCGGAATTGGGTGCCTCGATGAGAATTTACCCGATACCCAACTGCTATAATAGCCTCTAATCGATAGACTTGCGTTTTATATCTCTTGCCATCCGCGGCAGTTAGTAAGGATTCCTTAATAACTGAATTTGGATCGATTTCTTTTTCTGTGAAAATATTTTTTAAATGTATATTGATGTTTTGCGGAGTCGTCTGAAACAGTTCTGCCATTAATTTCTGGCTAAGCCAAACGGTTCCATTCTCGAGGCGCACTTCAATGCGTTGGCGTCCATCTTCTGTCTGGTAAAGTAGTAGAGAGCTATCTGCAGTAGTGACGTTCATATTTTTCCTTTGATATCAGCCTTCATATCCGCAGACACCAGCTCTGGGAGAGTTTACCAGGGACATCAGCATATAAGTATCTCCTTCATCAACTGCGCAAGAATGATCTTCACTGCAGCTGCCACACGTTGTTTCCCCACACATTGAGCAGATGAGTTCAGGAGGTTTTTTACAGGAAGTACAAGAAAAAGAGGGAGGGTCGTTTCTCATGAGAAGCGTGATTTTCTTTTGAGGACATGTAGGGAGTTTTTCTATTACTTCGAGTTCAAGGTCTGTTGATGACCCCATGTCATAGACGTATCCAAATTCCAAACCTGGAGACAAGAATTTGCTTATTGGATCTTTCATGCAATGGCTCACTCTGCCCGATTCTGTACGAGAGAAATAGCGCCGACCACCAATTGTGAATTCGCTTAAATGACCGCAGCATTCCAGCCAGATATCGCGCAAGAATTGATCTAGCTGGCCTAGGGAGGCGTCTTTAGGAAGAGCGATGAACATCCAATAGAGATTAGGCTGACCTGCTCCTGAAACGCGAACCAGATATCCATCCGTTGTTGCTTGGGAAGGAGAAGGTGACGACGCGATGCACTCAAGCAAATGAGTATTCGCCTTAGTTGGGTTAAAGATCTCACCACATTTGGTGCATTTGCCCTTAGTTCTGATTTTCATGTTTTTCGCTTCTTTATGCGGTTGGAAACAAGCTGTCTCCAATCATTTTTTTTGATAAATCTTACTCTCTATGAAAGTGCAAAGTCAATGGGTTGCAGAGTGAAGCTGCACATTTTTTCAGGGTCCACTCGTAGAAATAGGTTTTTCTTGCTAGACTTACTACGATTGTAGTAGATTGGTCGTTTTTAGAGGAATCGTATGGGAAAACGGATCTTTGGAGAGCTGGAGCTTGCCATCCTCAATACCTTTCAAAAAGATGGATCTGTACGCACGGTCCGGGATGTGCTGCAGGTTTTGGGCAAGGAAGACAAGTATACGACGATCATGACCGTCATGAACCGCTTGGTTGCCAAGGGCGAACTGCACAGGGAGCGGGAAGGGCAGTCCTACCGCTACAGTCTTCAGGCAAAAAAAGAACGGTATAGTCTCTTTGAAAAATGGCGAAAAAAGATTTTTGGTGGCAAGTCAGCGCTCATGATTAGCTATCTCCTTGAAGCGGGGGAAGATATTACTGAAGAGGAATTGCTCCAGATTCAGGAGCTGATTGATCAGGCAAAACAAAGAGGCAAATCGTGATGGGATCGCAGCTCTATTGAATCTATGCCTTTAATATTGTCGTGAATAGCACCCTTGCATTTTTCGGGCGCATTCCCATTTTCTGGGTAGCCACCTGACGGTCTATGCTGCATAGGGCAGGCCTCCCTCATAAGCCATCTTTTTTAACAGATTCCAGCGCCCGCTCTTGTAATACGCTCGCAGCAACAACACTTCTTCTGCGGTATCTTCTTTCCAGAAGATGCAGGGGCTTTTCAGCCTCAGATTGATCACTCGCCGCACCGCACTTTCGATTGCCCCGCTCCCTATCGGCATCTTGAGAGCTGCAACTTCCTTGTAGCAGAGCCGTTTTCGGTTATTGACGAAGTACATCAGCTCTCGCTGGAGGAGTTGACTCTTTGATCCCTTTACGTTCGGCAAAAACTCTTGTGCTGCTGGGTAGTACGATTTGCTCATGTCCATAGCGATTGCTTTTAACTTTGGTGCGTGCTTTGCCAGTTTCTTGAAAAAGGGAGCTACCGCCTCTATAGTTCTACCCTCTACAGCGTGAATAATGCTCCCCGACCGTAGATCTGTGAAAACGGTCATGTATTCATGCCCTTTCCGTATGCTGAATTCATCGACGGTAATGTATTCCAAATCTTCTAGAGGAATTGTTTTATAGAGAGCAGTCAATTTCTCTTTGTGGATCCTCTTCACGACATTCCAGCTAATTTTTAGAAATCGAGAGACATCCAAGAGAGTGCTAAAATGCAAAAGATCCAGCACGTGTGCGATCATGGAGCGCACCATTCGGAATTTGCCTTTCATAAAAGGCAATCGAGGCCACCATTTATGGCCACATTGAGGACATGCTACTCGATGTAGCAGCACGTTTAGAAAACAGGGCTTGCCGCCAAACGGCACCATTTTAAACTGCCGCTTTTTTTGTCCCTTGAAGATTGTGCGCGTACAGCCACATTTGCATTGAGATGGATCGACCATTATAGCGTGGATCGTAATCGCCCCCGCTTCAAATTTGGTAGATTGGTATTGAACTCCGCTGATTCCGTATGCATGATACAAGAGAGAAGTAGACATAGAAGAAGCCTCCCGTGAGGGTGTTTGTTCAAGCTCCTTTTATATGTCTGCTTCTTTTCTTTCTACCCACCAGTCAAGACCTTTTAGAAATCACAACGCGCTGAATAATCAATACTTATAAAAATCTAAGGACTTAATGCCTTTCCCCTCTACAGGTACTCATTTGTCGGATGAACCAAAATTCTGAACACCCTGATTTGGATATTGACGACGGGGGCCCGCTGGTGTGATGTGCCAGTCGGTGATCAATGGGCTTCCAGAGCCTGCGCTCATAAATACTTGGGAGAGTGGAAAAAAAACGGAATTTTAGAACGCATTCTTACTGCATTAGAGGGGGTTTGCGTCGAATGGAAAATGGTTGATTTAACTCGATTGGCGATCGATGGATTTTTCTCTCCCGGGAAAGGAGGTGGAGAAAAAGTAGACTATGGATACAAGGGGAAGGGAATGACTACTCATCTCCTTGTTGACGGTCTTGGGCAACCTCTTAAGGCTACGAGTACGGGGGCCTCTGGCGACGAACGCAAGGAAGTGATTCCGCTGTTAAAAAAAATCAGCGGATGGTTAAAACCAATTATTTCCCAAGGGATAACGCCAATCGTAGAGGCCGATAAGGGGTATGATGCAGAGGAATTGCGGCTGCAAATTCTAGCCATGAAGGTGTTTCCATACATTCCGTATCGACGCCTGGGGCGACATAAGTCGGAGGGTCAACTAAAAGTGTTGGAAAAATATCGATGGAAGGTCGAGCGGGGCATTTCGTGGTTGCAGAGGAAGTATCGACGATTGGTCGTACGGTGGGAGAGAAGGATGAAATATTGGGAAGGTTTTCTAGGGATGGGTATTTTGCTCTACTGGATACGAGAACTCATTAAATGGGGAGTTTGTGGAGAAGGGACAAGAACAGTTGCTATGCTCATTTCTAAATAAGCGCCCCCCAAGGGACCTCTCCCCTTGAAAAGGGCGAACACTCCGGTTAAAAGATGTTTTAACTAGAAACAAACCAACCGGAGGTCCGCTTATGAGGAACTATACAAACAAAACTGTTTATTTGGGAATGGACGTGCATAAAAAAACTTACGCCGTGACTGCAATTTGTGATGGTCAGGTCGTGAAGAAAGACACCTTAAAAGCAGACCCTGCCATTTTGGTAGCTTACTGCAAAAAATATTTTATTGGAGCCAAAATCGAGAGCGCTTATGAAGCTGGGTTTTGCGGCTTTTATTTACATCGATGTTTAAAAGCGCAGGGCATTACAAATATAGTGGTAGACGCAGCTGGAATGGAGGTTGCTGTCGGAGATCGAGTAAAAACAGATAAACGAGACTCTCTGAAATTAGCCACTCATCTTTCAGTCGGAAGGTTGCGTGGAATACGCGTTCCTTCGGTCGAGCGCGAGGACTATAGGGCTGTAACACGACTACGAGAAACCTTTACTCGGCAACGATCACGTTTTGCTTGCCAGTTAAAATCATTGCTTTTTCAACACGGCTTGATTCGCGCTGATGACAAGAAAAAAATCTCCGAAAAGTGGGCAAAAGTTCTCGAGACAATGCCACTATCTGCAGGGCTAAAATTTGCTATTGCAAATTATCTCGCCCAATGGCGCCAAATGACCGCAAAAATCAAGGAAATAAATCGGGAACTGGCTGTTCAAGCACAGAAAGATGGGGCTATAGAGGCGATTTACAGGAGCGTTCCAGGAATAGGAGAGGTGTCCGCTCGAGTTTTGGCCAATGAGCTTGAAGACACTTTACAATTTAGCAATGAGAAAACACTCTTTAGCTATACGGGACTTACTCCGAGCGAATACTCATCTGGCGAACACGTTCGCCAAGGCCATATTACTCGGCACGGGAAACCTATTTTGCGAAAAATATTGGTACAGACAGCTTGGAAAGCGATTGGCATAGACTCTTCTCTCGAAGAAATTTTTCTGAGGCTTTCAACCAGAATTGGAAAGAAAAGGGCGATTATAGGCATAGCAAGGCGATTGATTGGTCGCATCCACGCTTGTTTTAGAACGGGCGAATTGTATCGTATCCCATCAACTAAAAATGGAAAAGCAGAAGAGAAAAGCGTGGCTGTCCAAGAATCTCAGCTGGCTAACGTGACTCCGTAAATTGCGAAGAGCAATTTACTCCGCTTTGCTCTCGAGGAAAAAAATGTAATTGAACTCTTGCCAACGAGAGACTAAAAAGTTAAACAAGGTAGTACAGACAAAATAGTAAATTAAGGCAATGTCCGTAAAGCCGATTTGATGAAGTTTGGGGTGACCTTGTGCAATATCCTTGTGGCCATGCAAATGGACCACGCAGAACAGTTCAGGGCGCCCCGTTTTTTAATGTTCGAATAAACAACTTGGGCGCGCACTTACGGGTGTGACCTCGAATAGCAGGTTGGTCTTAAATTTTTTTTAAAGGCCGAAATAACGAACAGCATCAAACGGTCGAGTAGGACAAAACAACTGGAGAAGTCTTATGACTTGACGAAATGACATAGCAGGATATGCATGATCGCAAGCGGCATGATGCAAAGGATAATTTAATATTTTTGGGATGCAGGGCTTCCCTGCATCCTGTGCATCATGCCTGATCTTGTGCATCCTGTTTTTTGTTTGCCCAAAAATGATCATTGTTAAGATTTGAATAAGCATACAGAGATAGGTTCATGAACACAAATCCGTCCTCAATTTCAACTCGCACAATATCATTTAAAATCTTCTGCAAAGCGCTGATTTCGTTGCTGAGTCGTTGGATCGTGAAGTCTATGTCCTTTGTTTCTCTGCCGATGTCCACATACCGAGCCAATAGAGTCCCTCCTTTCAAGACAAAATGCGAGTGGTAGGGCGATCGGAATAGGCGTACAAGAAATCTTTCTGTGATGACGTTTTGCCAGACTTCAGCAGGAGTTATGCCAGGGCGATTTAACTAAAATTTTTTGATACGCCTGAACAGAAAAATCTTACCAATATTCCTTTCAGATATCCGCTACCGAAAGTCGCTGCTCGTCTCACAGAGGCAAGCCCTCTATCCGGATCTGCAACTGCAGCCATATTCATAGCTAAGCGACGAAACAACCCCAAATTTTCTGCGCTATTTCCTCTGTCCATCAACACATCATCCTCTCTAAAGATCACATCAGCTACCCAATGGCAATTGTTTTCTACGTGCCAATGCTGCCTGGTCCACTTAGCAAAATGCTTGGCAGATGCTCGACGACTCGAAATATACAGCCGTCTTAACGTCTCGCTTGCGGTTGATCCGGTTTTTTGCCTTGTGGATCGTACTTCGACCAGGCAGACCAAGTTCTTCCATCTGTCAACATTAGGCAGCCAATCCAAGTCCTCTACGACTCGTACTTCTCGAATATCGATTCGACCATGACCTTTTTCGACTTCCTGGTAAAATGAATGTGAGATTTCCTCCCATTCGGCTGCATGTGCCTGATCGAAAAAATTTTCCAACTCAGCGCAAAGAGTGGGCTGGTTTTCTTTAACAGCCAACAGATAATCTGCTTTTGCATCAACGATTTTTGCTGCTGATTCAGGTACGGTAAAATGAGCATCGCCCGAAATAATCGCACCTTCTACATCCACCTGCTCCAAAATAATTGGCAGTGTGCTCTTCTCGACCGTTTTATCGGGGACTTTTTCTGCGGCAAGACATAGACGATCTTCTGCAGCGAACAACTCTACTACATGGGTAATGCGGCCCAAAAAATTAGCCCCCCTCAGTCTTTTGCCGTCGATCGCCAACAGTTGATCGCGCAATGAACTAGGAATTTTACTGAACCATTTTTGTAAATAGCTCTTGAGAGCGTTCGGGGGTGTTTTGACTAAAAACCACCAAAGCGATCCATGGGAAGGAGCTGAAACCGGTTCTCCTAGTAGCGAGGCAAACCATTCCTCTTGTAGATGGGCATATTCGGCAATTTCCTCGATAGTATTGCACCCGCAAAAGAACCCGCAGAGAATCACAAGGGATAGGTACCAAACGGGGTACAAGACTCGTTTTTGGTTGCGTCGATAATCAGGGAAATCGAAAAACGACCCCTTGACAGTCTCTGCAAATATATGCGCGTCGAATTCCTTACTGGCTTCTAGGATTTTGGCATCAATCGGTTTACGTCGTGACATAGGACCTCCTTAAATATGAGGTATTTACTATGCCATGTTACCAGATCTGTTATCAAAAAATTTTAGTTAAATCGCCCTGGAGTTATGCTTCTTTCCTTAGCAATGAGTTGCAGTCGTTTTTTAAATGATTGTTCTAATGCAGGTGTCGGCCATTTTCATAACTTCATCATTCGCCACCCCATCGGTGGTGATCAAGCCGCTTGATTTTCCGGCGCTTTTTGCACCTGCGTCTGTGCCCGCTTGCGCGGCCTGACCGGCAAGTCGATAGTACTCAGCAGCCACTCGAACACATTTCGTTGCTTTTTTCCAAAAAATCTCTCCGCAGCGGTGCCGCCGTCCTTTCGTGAGGTAAAAAAATTGTGCAACACGGTGAGGGCTAGCAATTTGTTGGCACTCAGTTTGTGGAGTGCGTGATGTTTCAGTGATAAGACCCCGTTCCTCCCTTCGACACACGAGCTTGACCTTTGGAATAGAGCAGCGCATTGCCTGGCCTTTTTGCCCCAAACCGCTTGCTCGCGGGGAGTAAGGTTAGCCCAGGGACCATCCCTTTGGCGGACCACTAAACGCGAGATGCTTTGAATCATCACGACCTTTTGGCTTTTGTCTGTGCATCGCTTCAAAACCATCTGGAGATACTCTATAGCGACAAGGCACTCGAACGCCTGACGGCCCTGCTCGTCTAATGCGAGTCCCTGCATGACCTGGAGTAAACATCGGAAAAAAAACGCCAGAGTTTGTACCATTGATTTAGTCGCGCCTTTGGCTTTCCCGAGCTTTTTCCTTTGGCCATCTGTACTGTCGATCCGTTCGGATACTGTCTCAAGGATCTCGTGAACCTCTACTAATTCCTTCCGCAGCTGTTCAGGAGATCGGGTGGTGCCCGTGCTGAGATCGTAAGGATGGTAGCAGGTAGTAATGGCTCTTCTGGCATCCCTCACGATCTGGTAATCTTGTTTAGCCTCCTCTAAGACTTTCCGACATTCTTGCTCATGGCTGTCTTCCTCGAGCAATTGTTTGCCGATCTTTGCAACTTGCGGAGTGGGGTTGTCGAGCGAAGAGCCCGTTGTCTGCACGACCTCTGTGAGTTTTTTGAACCTCTCTTGTTTCATTGCCGTGGAGTCGCTGAGAGCTTTTTCAGCATGCTGCACTCTTCGGGCTAGCACACTTGTTAGCCCTCTTGTGATATCTTGCTGAACGTGGAATAAATCCGATGCCTTACTCGCGCCTAAGAGCTCTTGGGCATACTTTATAATACCGCCTGCTTCATCGCCCGTAACCTGCACGATTTTTACATTCAGCCCATTGGTGGCTGCTTGCGACACTCTCATCCAGGTCGCTGCATCTCGCTTATCCTCCTGTTGCTCTGCGAGGATAAAACCAGAATCTGGTTCCATCAGAATAAGAGTCATGTTCTCCATGATGAAGTTCTCATCAACAGCAGCGGTCATCTCCTTCAAAGACATGCCCTCGGCCATGCGAACGCGCTCCTGTTTGCCGAACTCAATCAATTGCTGGTTAATCTGAGCGGACACACCGTGCAATGCGCCAATGGATGATCCGACGAATGCACTGAGTTTGCTCAGTTCCAGGAACTTCTGTAGGGACGGCAGCCCACAACCACCTGTTGCGTGGAATACAAGATAGGCCCCTACCAATATGCCGTGTAAATGGGCCAGCCCTTCGGGAAACTCGTAGAAGAGAACCACTTTGGGGTCTACACTGTCCTTGGGTTGATTGACCCTTCTGACCCAAGCTTGGACCGCGGGCCTTGATACGCCGTATTCCTCCGCGACTTCTCTCTGGGTTCTTTTTTTCTCAATGACTTTCCGGGTGGCTTCCGCCTGCTTGGCCCGATCAATGACGCGATATATTCTTGTATTTTTTGGCTCGACCGAAGATGCTGTTTCCATAGCTCGTTTTTTGCAACCCTTTAGCTTCAACAACCAAAGAATTTGCTATAAACGAGCTATTTTTTGAAAGAACCCTCCATCAGGCCGCGCAAGCGGGTGCAGACGTGGGTGCAAAAAACATCGGGAAATCAAGCGGCTTGATCACCACCGATGGGGTGGCGAATGATGAAGTTATGAAAATGGCCGATTTTTTTTTAACAGCGGAATCACTTCCTTGCGTTCGTCGCCAGAGGCCCCCGTACTCGTAGCCTTAAGAGGTTGCCCAAGACCGTCAACAAGGAGATGAGTAGTCATTCCCTTCCCCTTGTATCCATAGTCTACTTTTTCTCCACCTCCTTTCCCGGGAGAGAAAAATCCATCGATCGCCAATCGAGTTAAATCAACCATTTTCCATTCGACGCAAACCCCCTCTAATGCAGTAAGAATGCGTTCTAAAATTCCGTTTTTTTTCCACTCTCCCAAGTATTTATGAGCGCAGGCTCTGGAAGCCCATTGATCACCGACTGGCACATCACACCAGCGGGCCCCCGTCGTCAATATCCAAATCAGGGTGTTCAGAATTTTTCTTGGATGAAGCGGTTGCTTACCTCTGAAAGTAATCCCCCATTTATAGGGTATGAATGGCTCTACAACAGCCCATTCTTGATCGTTCAGTCCTATAAATTTACCCATAGCCCACCTCCTGTAAAGTAAGTGGACATGATGTCATATAAAGATTTTATGTTCTATCTAAAGATATGCTCATTCTTTCGTATTCGAAATTAATTGATCTAGGAGATGAGGCAACTTAAACCCTTTATTTTTCAAATAGACCAGGCATTCGATAGGGGAAGCGACCACCGTCCCTTTACTTTCTTTGGCTGATTTTATCTTATCGGCACTTACTGCGGATTTTAAAAAGGTATAGGCTTTGGACGTATCGAATATTGCGCCAATGCCATGCAAAACATTGTCGCTTAAATTTTCCCCACGCGCGACTCGACTAATCTGAAATAGGTTGAGTGCATCCAATGAAAGGATAGATTCATATTCAGATTGAGAGATCTCAACATTCGATAAGGCTTCTTTAATTAGATGCCGACTCCTCCTTTGATGATCGGAAAGAAGGCTATGGGCGTATCCCATCAGCGGAATGGTGAGAGGTTCTCCATTCTTGGTGGTACGGAGTCGAATGACGCCCTCTGCAAAATTCACGTCTCCCCATTTGAGGTTTATTATTTTACCGGCACGCATCCCCGTGGAAAGGGCGAGAACCACAATCAGTAGAAGAACCGGACACTTGCTTTTCTTGACCTCCTCAAGAAGCGCTGTCTGCTCCTCGCGGGAGAGATAACGCTGTCTTGCATTTGAGAGGGAAGGCTTGGTGATCTTGAAGACGGGGTTCTCAGGAATCCACTCCCACTCTTTCCAGGCGACGGATAGGAGGTGGGAGAGGGAGGCGATGTAGCGGATCACTGTGCCGGGCGCGCGCTTGGTCTTTTTGGCGGACTCTTCAGTTTCTAGAATCGAAATAGTCGCTTTGATGAGGGAAGGGCGAATGAGAGCCAGCGAAGAAGCCCCGAGATGTTGATTCCACCAGTCAAGGTGATGTTTTCGGTTTCGGGCATCATTTCCTTTTTTTGGAAGTTCCTCCTTGTAGTATCGAGCCACGGCCTCTGCAAAGGTTTTTTTAGATGCAAGGGCATTAGGAAGATAGATCCCAAGGTCAACGTTGCGCTGTTGTTCATTGAGCCACTTTTTAGCCATTTTGGCATCAACAAAGGTCTGAATGAGGTCGGGGCAGCCAGTTCAACGGAATCGGGCTCGGAATGTAATCACTTTTTTGGAGCTAATGCGAATGTCTATGCCTGGGGGCAGATTTTTTTAAGTGCTTCTAACTGCTTCATTGTGATGACCCTATTTTTTAGTGTAAAAATTGGGTCAGCTGCTGTTGCAGTGGTGGAGCTTCCTGCGACTTCCTGTTGTTTGCTGGGCTCATTTGGTCCAGGATTGGTCCACGGCGGTAGAATCGCCAAGAGGCCTGGATCTGGAGGACCTAATGAGTCGTCTTCGGGCATACCTCACAAAACGGGGTTGTTTTTGATGGTTGCCTGAAGCCGGAATCGAACCGACGACCTTCGCATTACGAATGCGTCTCTACTCAATATACTACCCCATCTTGCGATATCTAACGATAAGAGAACCAGCTTGATAAGCCCAAGCAATCTATCGTAAGATCGGGTCATATATTGCCAGATATTGTCTCCCATTGCAACTTTTTTGCAACTCAGTCGATATGTTTCATGAACATTGATTATTGTAGTTGGATTTCTTTTGGAAACAGGTTGTCTAGGATGGCTTGATTAGGAATGCGTTGATTGAGATCATAAAAATGAGGGCAGCAAGCATCTTCAATAATCGGAAGGTCGTATCCAAAGTAATGATTCAGAATAGTTCTAACTGTATTAATAGGAGTCATCTGATCGGGGAGAGGATGATTGAAATCTGGGAGGTGAAGAGCTTGTAGATTAGAAAAGCGCCAAGCAATCTCTTTAAGGGGCAAGGTTGGTTTTCCTTTTGGACTGCACCCAATAGGGAATTTTCCATGATCGGAAAGAATGAGGATAAGAGGATCTTCGAAAGAGTGCTCTAAAATGTGATTGATTGTTTTTATGACTTCTTTTGATATGAACTTTGCTTGCCCAAGATAAAAACGGTGTTGGGAGTCTTTTTCCGCTAAAATCACTTCTTGTTCCGAAAGTGTACTCCCATCTTCAGTAAATGCAATAGGTCTGTGAGGACACATAATGTGAGCAAAAGCTACTTTTTTGCCTGGCTTTTCCGAAATCAGCTTTAATTGCTCTAACTGGTTAAGCACGTGATTTCGATGAGAGTTTCGTTGATATGTTCGGTAGGTGTCTTTCCAAGGTGTAATTTGAAAAAGCGTTTGGATCAATCCATAAGACTTTGTTCTAAATAAGAAATCAGAAATAAGGTTCTGAGCAGGATTACCCATCCAATATATGGATGGAATGTGGTGAATGGAATAGCCTTCTCTCTTAAGAATCTGAAACAATTTGTTTTGCTCAATGAGAAACTGTGCTACTCCTGTAAACACATTTTTCGATAGCTGAGTGTTGTGATAGTCAAAATTCAAGATCGAGGCGATAGAGGTGATTGTCCAGGGGTAATTAGAAGTCGAAGAAGAGACAACATGGAATTGTTTTTTTCTTAAAGAGTCAAAGAAATAATCATTGTTAAAATGATAGTAATCTTTGAACGCCTGTTCGGAGATGAACTCATCTAAAATGATTATGTAAATATCCTTTGAGCAAGTACTTGAATGTAATTTTTGCGGTAAAGGAGTCGCTTCTTGTTGAGCTATTTCTGTTTGAATGGTTTTTTTTATGTGGCCGATTTCAAACAAGTTGTAAGAAATAACAACAAACAAGGGAATACTAAGGCCACAAGATAAGGCGGACTTCAACTTTAAGGGGATTGGAAGCCTTAAGGACAAAAGGGCACTCAATGCGCAAAAAGACCAAATCAGGAGTTTTGAAACAGAAGAGAGTTCTGCCGATAAGATCAGAGAAAGGCAAAGGATGCTTATCGATATAGAGACTTTTTCCTTATCCTTTATCCATCTCAAAGCTATGTAAGATAGCACCGAAATGGCAATTGCCAAAAACAATGACACAATAAGAAAATCAAAGAAAAAAATTTCGCCTGGATTATTCCGAAAGAGAACCATAAGAGGTGCGATCGCAATGAGATAGGGTTGAATGAGGCGAAATATTTTTTTCATTTTCTAAACAACGATCTTACCTTGCCAAAAAGCCCTCGAATATAACCCCGGACTAAATAAATACCACTTAATAGCCCTGCGATTAACACTTGAAATAGGACACTTCCTGAACCTGGATCGATATATGCTATAATTAATGACATGGTGCCTCCTTGATTGTTTCCATGAGGAACAAAACTCTTCCTGAATCTGTAATTTGGTTTCTTTGTTTTATTTTAAAGTAATTAGAGAATTCTTTTTTGAACGCGTCCTCGTTGTATGTATCGCTATTCATTCTGTTTCCTGGGTTCATTTGGATGATTTTTTTGTCGTTTGAAGGGATGAACTCAACAACCAGATGATGACAGATTTTAGAAAAATACTCAGCGATACGTATAAAAGGAATTCCTCCAGAGATTCGCAGATGATGGACAAGAGCGAGGGCCATGAGGAGGTCGGCAGGGCCTCTTTCAGCCAAGCTTTTTCTTTCGCTTTCTCCCCAACCGAATGATGGGGTAGGCGCAGACAAGTCCATTAAAAGAGGTAGAACTGAAGTTTTCTTATTCAAAAGGCGATCTATGCAAACAGGGTCGCCGTCTAACGATATAACCTCTTTTGCAAATTCTCTAGCTATCTGACTAAAATGCCCCTCATTAGCGCCTAGATCCCATACAATTTCAGGTTTAGCCAAAGATAAGTACTCCTTAATGATGAGCTCTTTGTGGTGAAAAGCCTGAGTTGAATAGCTGTTGTCGTCTTGATAATCTTGCCACACTGTTTTCGGGAATTTCCATTTGATCCCGTTTACGGCAGATTTCAAGCTTGAAGTTAGAGCTTGAGTCGCAGTTTTAGATTGTCTAACGATCTCTGTTGGGCTCTTGTGATTTGTTTTATTTTGGAATTTACTGTGGAGTAAAAGATGAATCAAAAGAGAAGGTCGAAGCAGTCGCCCAAGAGGTAAAAGTCTGACAATCAAATCAAGAGGGGGGCCATCAATATGTGCAAGTGAAAGATTTTTAAGTCTCCAATCAACATAGGCTTGCACTGCTAACGGGCCTAAAAAATGTTGGCAAAATTGCCTGTAGGCGATCCAGGGAATTGAATCCGTTTTAATTTCCAGTGAGAGGGTGTCGATTAAAACAGCCCTGCCCTGGTAAAATTGCATATTGTATGCGCTGGCATCTTTCAAATGCATGCCATATTCAGCAGCAATCGTCTGGACCTCCAAGGTCACAAGCGCAGCATCTTTAAGTTGCGAAAAACTCCACTCGTGAGGATAGCTAATAAAAGGGATTCTTTCGGGTTTCAAAACCAAAGGATTGTTACTAACTTCTACGTGTGGAATTAATAGCTGCTTTTCAACTAATTTTGCATACAATCCAGAACTCATGAGTTGCTGATAATGAGTTAAGTACGATTCGTTGACTAATCGAAAAACCTCACCATTTTCGTAGAAAACAGATCCAGACGGATCGCGGAAAGAGCCTTTTTCAATTTGCATGATCCATCTCTTCAAGAATTTGTCTTTTTAATTTTGCAGCTGACTCTTTGGGGGTTCCAAATTGATTGAAGTGAATGAGATTCATTTTCTCTCGAAATGAATCTTGATTAAAGAATCTCTCTTGGGCTATCCGGTTTACTTTTTCTCTTGTTTTCGCAACTTCTGGATTATGTCGAAGCTCTAAGCCTTGTTGAGCATCTCCTTCAATTAGAACCTTTATTCCTTTCAGACGGCTTACCGCATCAATTCCGTAAGCTGAAGCATTCATTAGAGGATATCTACTAGGATCAGTGAGATTTGCTAATCGATACCCATAGTAGGTTTCTTGTTGGTTCATCCAGACAAAAAACTCTCCTTGATCCTTGCGTTTAATAAACTCATCCACTGAGAGATATTCAAAGTAACGTGGATCGTCATCATTGCGAGGTTCTCGAGTCACTGTGAATCTTGGGATGTAAAAAAGATCGGAAGATCCATCCAGCAGATGAATCAAAGTCGTTTTTCCTACGCCACTTAACCCAAAGAAAAAGATAGGGTAGGTTTCTTGATCCAGATGTATAGAGGTCTTATCTTTGATCGATAAAACTTCTTTGGCTATTAGATCGGGGGCCAAGCAAGCGTTGCAAGGATTGTCATCAACTCGATCAATCGGAAGATCCCTTTTGACGTACATGTGATCGTACATCTCTAGAGCCACATCTATTAGACATAATTTCATATGGGTATAGAAGGCATCTAATTCTGATGCTTTTAACGGACGTATGTCGTTGTAAGCAGAGACAAAGGACCGGACAGTATCTTTCTTGAGTTTGCCTTCTTGATTGAAGCCATAAAAGAGATGGCAGCGGGTTAAATCTGTCAGTAAAATATCATTTCGTAGGTGATCGAAATCGAGAAGCGTTAAATTGTTTTCCTCGTCTACAAGGAGGTTTGTATAAGAGAAATCGCCATGGATAAGGCCTCTAGGAAGGCTGTCTCTATATGAAAGATCTAAAGATGCAAATAATTTCTTTAGTTCTTCGCAATATTCCCAATCTTTGCAGCTCTCGAATAAGCGGTTATAGTCTTTTAGAGGAGCCAGAGGGATTTCTGTTGCCTCAATCAGGTGTAGCTTGGCCATCAATCTAGCTGCTGCTGGTAAATTGCCGTCATCGATGTGATGGCCGTTTACATATGAGAGGACGGATATTACTTTCGATCCGACTTGAGTTGGTGGGATGATCGATTCTGGTACCCTGATTCCTGCTTCGCGAACAAGTTGGAGCAAGGATTCAGCACGCTCTAGCTCTTCAATTGTCTTTCTATTGAAAATCTTTAAAATATGTGGGTCAGAAGTGGAAGAGTTAATCACGTAAACTTCATTCGCAACACCAGCTGACATTAAAGTAGCAGTCGCTGGGCTTGCCAAATTAGACGGAAAGCAGGTATTTACGTCGGAGAATCCGAGAGAGGTGATACAAGTTAAAAGAAAGATTATATGGCGCATAAAACTACTTTAGAAAGAGGGAGATGGGTTAGTTCAGATTTTTCGATCCAGGCACATCCCGCAACGTCTTCCTCGGCAATATTTTCTTGAAATTGAGATGAATCGAATTGGGTTGCTTTATAGATAAGGCACGTATGATGTAGGGAAATAGCTTCTTCACCATCCTTGTATTCGACAACGAAGGCCTGATTGGTATGTGGAACCACATCAATAAGTTCAATGCCGGTCTCTTCTATTACCTCTCTTTGGAGGGTTTGAAAAATTGTTTCCCCGTGAGCAGGTCTGCCTCCTGGAAGATCCCACATTCCTCGATAAGGGCCTCTGGACTTTTTAACGAGGAGAATGCGTTGCCCTTTTTCAATGATCGCATAGATGCCAAGATGGAATTTCGTGGTTTTAGCTTCAGTCGAGAGATTTTTCATTTTTTTGTCCTGTCTAAGGGGTCAATATTATTCCCTCGGGAGATTAGGGTAAATGGTAAATAATTATTCAGACAATGAAGAATTCTGAGTGAAATTCTCGTTTTCAGTTCTTTGTCTTCCTAGAGCGCTTCTTCTTTTCAGGAAGGAAGCTGAGTTCAGCTTCAATTTCTTCAACTGTAGGCAGACTTGACTTGAGATCTTTCGGAAGTTTTTCAACCAACTTCACTTCAAATTCTGCCACTCCAATCGGCCGATTGAAGTTTCTCAAAACATATTCAACATAAACATTGTCTTTCGTCTTGCAAAAGATGAGCCCCAACGTTGGTTTATCGCCTTCACTTCGCAGTTGGTCATCGACCGCCGAAAGATAGGCGCTCATTTGCCCGGCATCGCGGCTATCGAACTCTCCAGCCTTAAGTTCAACGACTATGTAGCATTTCAATTTTAGGTGATAAAATAGCAAATCGATGTACAGATCCTTTTCGCCCGCCTTGATAGGATATTGCTGCCCAACAAATGCAAAGCCTTGTCCCAATTCGATCAGGCATTTCTGGATGTTATGGACAAGCCCCTCTTCCAATTCTTTTTCCAAATGTTCCTTGTGTAGAGTCAGGAAGTCGAAGATATAGGGATCTTTCGTGGTTTGCTGTGCCAAATCTGATTGAAGGGCTGGCAAAACTGCCTTGAAGTTTGTGATCGCCTTACCTTCTCTGCGATAGAGATCATTTTCAATCCAGATTGTGAGCATGCTCCTGCTCCAACCATGCTCTATTGCCTTAGAAGCATACCAAAGACGTTCGTCGTGATTCTTTATTTTTTGAAGGAGAAGGATGTTATGACCCCATGGAATCAAGAAAATAGGCAGAGATTCCAATTGTCGCACAGCTTGTGCGACTTTTTCATAGGCAATGAAAAAGGCCTTCATTCTAAAGATATTAGCCCTAGAAAACCCCTCTACGCCTGGGAACTCATTTTGGAGGTCTTTAGCTACCCTTTCTAAAACCTTGCTACCCCATCCCTCTCGATTTTGTTTTTCAATTATTTCCTTGCCAATCTCCCAATACAGTTTGATCAGTTCGCTGTTGACGGCGACTGCCGCCTTGATCTGGGCAGACCGTATTTTGGATTTCAAGGAGGTGATGAATTTCACATAATCAGCCGCAGATACTTCGGCTTTTTTAGTGGCAGTAGGGATTTTTTTAGCCATTGGAAGCCCAAATTTCTTTCTCGAATAATAGTCGGATCCCTTCACAGAGAAGGGCTGATTTGTCGGTTTTTCGACGCTCCCTGAGTCTTTTAATGAACAGTTCGTTTAGAAGGGTCTCCTCCTCCTCGGTCATATAAACGGTGGTCTTCGCCTTTTTGGGCGTTTCGGTGTCTTTCGCTGACATAATCGTCCCTAAAAAATAGTGTTGACTATGATGCCAACCTCTTCAAAAAAAGTCAAACTTTCGTGCCGATTTAATGGTTTGATGCTTTGAAGGCCATATGGTATCCTTAATCAGGAATTTTTAAGGAGAATTTTGAATGCTCATTTTGAAAATTGAAGAAATAAATCCCATTTCATCCAGTTCATCAGCTATGCCACCCCCCGCGATAGCTTCTCAGTCAGCAATCACAATAAGTGGCTCTTATCGAGCAGGCCAACGAAGATTGAGAACAGAAACGGCTGGTACTTGCGCATCCCAAACTATTTCAGATGAACTTGTGAATGTCATAGTTAAATATGGAAATAATCCGGACGGGATCCCTGCACTACTATACGCTGCGAAAGTCGGGGATTTAAAAGCCGTTGAGCTGTTGGTTCAGCATGGAGCAGACCCGTATACTAGAGATCATGAAAAGAATACAGCTCTGCATTTTGCACTGCTGTCTAAAAATCTTCAGGTTGTCAGATTTTTTTTAGAAAAGGGTCTTGATCCCAATGCCAGTAATAATTGGCTGCCAATTTGGTACGAATCGATAAAGTTTGATGATGTAGAATCGTTTAAGCTGCTGGTCGAATACGGACTTAAAATTAACACAGATTCTGATCTAAACAAAAATCCAGCATTGGCTGCTGTGCAATGTGGAAGCCTGAATCTATTAAAATTCATTCTTGTGAATGGCGGGAATTTGCCTCACACAGGGATGTTTAATGGACAAGATCCAATTTTATGGTCGATTACCTCGAGATATGAAGGCAAGGGCAAAGAAAAAATCGAGTGCTTGAAGTGGCTTGTTTCCACTGGCATCTTAAATTTGAAAAACACTGATGAGTTTGACATTGCTAATTCCTATCCAGAGTTTGTTGAATATTTGCTCGACAACAACCATATAAGTATCAATCAAAGATTTCATGGGATAAACCAATACCCCATAGTCTATGGTGCTTTTCATAACCCAGCAATTCTTCGACTCGTTATAAAAAGAGGCGCGGATGTAAACGCAAAAGATGCATACGGAAACACACAATTGCATATTGCAGCAACAGTTTCCGGCCCTGACCAAAATTATTTGGAGTCTATTAAAATCCTACTTGAAAATGGGGCCAATCCCAATCTCAAAGATGGTATGGGTAGAACTCCTTTATCAAGAGCACAAGACCCAAGGGTGAAAAAGTTATTGACCGAGTATGGAGCAAAGATCTGAAAAACACAAAGGGCAAGCAGGGGGATCACGCGCGCGCATTAAGGCGCCGGAAACTATTGAACTTTCCGCCCGATCTCCCTGCTAAGACCTTTCATTTCATTCAAAAAGGCCCGTTCCATTTTCCGTTCACTTTTTGCCCTTAAAGTCATTCTTCCATGCTTCTCACGCTTAAAAAACACCCCTCCGTGCATCCGGCAACGTCCATTTTTCATGCCAGGTTGGGCACACGGAGCCCCGCCTTTTGTTCTACATTTGGCCCCACATGGCCTTATTCCGAAGACCGGCATTAGTGGCCTCCTTTCGGCAATACTGTTTGCATCAAAGCATTCCCTTGCCCGTTATAGCTGTAGTTCACGACGATGTTTTGGGTAGCTCCCGTTTGTTTCTTAATGAGCATCTGCATAGCCTCACTGCTAAAGCGGAGCAGATTCAGACCGATCCTCTGATCATCAGGACAGCCCTCGGAGAGCTTTTTCATCCCCAATAAGTGACCAACGACTATTTGGGAGGCGAATAGGGTCTCTAAAGAATCCATCGGTTTAATAGACCTAATGAGAGAAACAACCCCATCCAGTTCCGCTTTTGAAAAAGATTGCCTGCCATAGTCGCCCTGCCCATAAATAGCTCTTGCTGCCTCTACAACCAACGCTTTTGCGACCTTATCCGATTCAACATGGAATGCCTCCATGATTGGAGCGATTGCCTTTGGCGCGTCGACCATAGGTGGGGGAATGGATGATTTTTCGTCCTTAGCCATGCCTTCAATACCAGTAGTACCCGACAGCACGGGCACGTTTTTTAATTTCATCTGTTTCCTCCTCGTGCGTTCGCATCGCTTCTTTAGCTTTTGGATCACCTTTTTTCATCTTCACATAGAGCTTTATCCAAGCTCTCGCTCTCTTCTCCTGCAATTTTTCTAGCCCATCAAAGTCGTAGTAATCGATGTAGTCAGAATAGCTCATAAATTTTCGGCCTCGATAGTTGATGGTTCATCTTTTTTAATATTCTTTATATTAACGACCTGCCCCTGATTTACATTGTATTGAACACTGATTTGCTGCGCGCCTTTGCTGCGGTATTTTTGGAGCGTTTCAAGTGCCTTATGGCTAAATTCAAAGAGATCGATCTGGATAGTATGCCCTACCGATTCTTCGATGCCTCGGACGTAAGTGATAGCAAACTGAGAGGCAAGAGCAGCCTCGATTGCATCAGCTGGTTGAAGTGTCTCGATGAGGTGCATGACCATTTCGACTTGATCTCCAGTCGCAACGACCTTTTTCCCAGCTCCCTTGTATTCTATTTCGTAATCGGTCGGGTCCTTCAATCCATAGGCGGCTTTGACAGAACCCTGCACGATTCTTCTGATGACATTCAGATTAACGGACGATTTTTCAGTTTTGACAGGATTGAAATCCAACGGGACTGGGTAGTAAATGTCTTCCGGAGCCCTTTTTTTCTTTTTAGTCGTCAAACGCTTCTTATTTTGTTTTGCATTATCCATGAGCCCCTCTTAAAGCCTCTAAATTCATCGATTTTACATTGCCCCAACTGAAATGCCAACGAGACACGAAAAAGGATTGTAGGGTATTTAAGAGCCATAAATTTGAAAAACGCCATTATCATCCTTTCCCTTCCCAATATCGGAGACCGCCTTCAAACCATTTTCTTAAGTCCAAACCATCGAGAATAAACGAATCCGCGGGAGATTTTCTCGTTTCTGCCGGCCACGCCCGAAGATTTGGGAATGCCGAGCGCCAATAGTCATATTGTTCCCTCCCTGCCTCATCGCAATCCAAGCTGTATAGAATTCTAGCTCTTTTTCGGAGCCATTCAAATGTCTCCAGATCAGGTTTCTTAGTTGCGCCTCCCAAAGCCACGCAAGTGCAAAATTCCCCGATTTCCTGAACAAGAAGCATTGCATCGAATTCACTCTCGACAACTAAGGCAACCTGATTGGCTCGAAAGCCGACGATAGACATTCGATTTGAACCGCCGGGAATCTGTTTGTATTTCCCGTAAGGATTTCCTTCTGCCCAATCGAGATCTCGAATCTTCAATTTAGAAATGCCGCCGTCAACCATATCAGCAATCACGGGGCCCCTTGGCAAGCAAAGTTTTTTCTGCGGCTCATCCAATCCCCATTCAGACCGATATTGAAAGCGCTTTTCGGGATTCCAGCCTATGCGATAGCGGTGAATAGTATCGGCGGTCAATCCATACTTTGACCTCAGAAAGACTGCTGCTTCACGGTCAATCAGAAGACGCCGATGAGAAGTTTCACAAAATTCTTCAGCCTTTTCTTGCCAAGAATGCGCAGGTAAAGGGGCTGCTTCAAGGTGGATCGGTTTAGAAGAAAAATTGTGAGCAGGGTAAGGCTCACCGACTCGCGCTACCGCCTCTTTAAAAGTCATGCCCAGGAAATCTCTGCAAAATTGAATTGAATCGCCCTGGATACTGCATCGACGACACCAGTATCGACCTCCTCGGTCTTGATTGGGCCATATTCTGAACCGGTCATTTCCTCCATCGGGACATGCAGGACAACGAGAGCCATATTCTCCACCTTTCGTTGCCGCTACCTTTTTAGGATCCAATCCAACCTGCATAGCCAACTCAAGTAACATCACAATTCCTTTTCTGCATTTTTGGATTCCTTGCGACAATTGCGACACTGCGACAAAACCATCTCTTTCTATAGAAAAAAAACGAATCTTTTGATCTTGCGACAGCATAGCGACTAGCTGCGACAAATCTGGGAAGGGTAGCGCTCCTTGTCGCAGTCTGTCGCTCTTTTGTCGCGAGGACTTTTCGAAACCATTTATCCATGCAAAAACCTTCATTGTCGCAATGTCGCAATTGTCGCAAACCATCAAAAAACACATTCCCACCAATTCTTTTTCTCTGGCACAGACTTCACATACTCATGTTGAAAGAGAATCTGGATCATCCTTTCCGCCATTTTTTTAGTCCGAACAGCATTTGGACCATTCCTCATGATCTCGCGCGCATTGAACTGTTTGAGCTTTCTTTTTTGAAGAAATTCCAAAACACCCTGCGCCAGTTCCAACTCTTGGTCAACGAATGCAATGCCGTTAATCCGTAGAGCTTCATTGAGATACCACTGAGCGATCGTTACAGCTTTTTTCATCGTTTCCACTGAGATCTCTAGAGCCTGAAGGTCTTGAAAAGTTTCTAAAATCCCGGCAATACGGGCTGCGTGCTCCGCAATTTTCTTCGCAAAGGAATAGCAGGGCCTGTATCGGCCGGTGAGGCAAAGCTCCGACTCCACTGATTCGTAAAACTCTTTCCACACTTCTTTTGCCTCAGGAGAAAGGTGGATAGGTTGTGGAACGAGTTCATGTTCCGTACCCTGTTTCAGGGGCAGGCCACCCTCTACGTCTAGAATTTCATTACATCGGTTCCAAAAGGCCAATAAATGCTCGTCTTGATTTAGATCCGCTTTGTTATACGCTCCCGTATCTCCGGCAGCAGGGGGAAATGCAGTGAGAAAACGGGCCATGATCCCTTGCTCTCGCATTTCAGGATTAGAGATAAGCTTATTGAAAATGACTGGTTGCAACATCAGATGAGAAGCCAAACGGCGTCCAGCAAGTCGATACCTTTCTTCAGAGCGGATTCGCGTAATGACGTCTCCGTCCCAAAGCTTGGAGAGAACAGCTATTGTCTTCAGAAGATTTTCCTTGTTCATCGAATAGCCCCCAATGAATCTCGCTCCCTCGTCAGAGAATAGGCCCAATGATGGGCGACCAAGATAATAAAGACGTTGGAGACCCTCTATTGTCGGTTCATCGCAGATAACGATCGGTTCAAGAGGTCGCTGAGGTTCAATCAGAGCAGCCAACTCTTCATTGATATCATCTGGGCAAATCCGTAAAAGTTTTTTTCGTTTAGCAGTCCAAGCCTCATGATCATTTTTGTATCTCTCCATTTCAGCTTTAAATTCCGATTCCAGCACCTCGCGCTGATATGCGTGGATCGATTTTAGCGCCTGCTTGTCCGCGGTACTTTTTCGATCTCCACTTGTAGCCACCGTCAAGAAAAACTCCGATAGTGGGTGGATCCTTCCATCAATGACCACGTCTCTGTGGCCCTGAACACAAAGAGACGCCGTAGATAAAAAAGAACCTCCGCAGATCGAGTCGGCGACCTTCGATGAGTGAATGATGCTCTGAGCCGCTCTGTCCATGAACCTTCCTAGTGCCCAAATGGGAAAAGGTTCAGGAGGAGGGACCTCTCTTTGAAGAGGGAGAGGCTCAGTACTTTTCTGCTTTTCAGAATATTTTGCCTCTAAGGCTTCAGCTTGTCTCTGGGCATTGGAAAAATCCGGTTGTTTTTCCTCGATAGGAATGCTATCGATTGATAAAATGTGTGGCATCTTGTAGTTCCTTGTCGTTAGCAGTCGCCGATGGTCAGATCAGCAACTGCTCTTATGAAATTTCATTATGTTGAGGGCTCTCTTTGAAGAGCCCTCCTGTTATTTTTTCTCTTGTGCGGCACCAGTCTCTGTCTGAGCTCGGATTTGCTTCAGAAACCCAGCTTCATCGATCAAAATTCGCCGTCCAATTTTGACAAAGACGTTGTTAAATCCATTCGTCTTCCGAAAAAAAGCAAGATGCCTAAGCCCTCCAACCGGAGGCCAAGGATGGTATTTGGGCCAATCTACAAGCGGTATAAACTTTGTTCCCTCCTGCACTTTGATCTGGTCATCGGGGCTATCTTTTATCCCACATTCCGCACCCTCTCAGCTGTTAGCATAGATTTTTTCAAATTGAGGACCAAGAATGGCTAAGACATGGCTCCGAACGGGATTCATGTTCAGAATGATTTCCTCTATTTTGCCTCCTATTGTCCGAATTAAAAGGTGCACTCCCTCAAAAAGCTGAAAGATCCAGCGCATTGTGGGGGTTCGTGTTGCTTTTCCCAATTGATTCGGTACGCAAGCTTTAGCTCGTTCTAGACTCTGCCGTAAATACCGTTGTGCAATCGTGTAGACTAGCAAACAGAGGCACATCACCATAGCAAGAGCAATAATTTTTTTCTCACTTTTCAAATATACAGCCGGCGTCATGAAGGCAGGCTCTTTTAAAAAGCGAAAACCCCGTTCCACCGATTGTTGGCCTTTGTAATTTTGTAAAAGTTCTTTGCTTGTTAGAAGAGCTTCATCTAATTCGTTGGTTGCAATAATGAATCTCCCTTTTGTTTTAAGAATGTGATCGATTTTATTTGGATCTTCTTTAAGCTGTGTTTTGACGCGGTAGTGATGAGTCACTAGCGCCCCTGCTTTAGGTCTGCCCTTTCCTCGGTGTGTTTTTTTAGATGTGATTTCTATTTCATTCAGGCAGTGATATTTGAGTTTTTTACTCCAGCGTAGTACAGCCTCTTTCGCATCATTTTCACAATCAAAGTCGGTTCGCAGCCATCGATTCAGTTCACGCTTTTGCTCTTCATTCTCTTTTTGAACTTGTCTTCTAAGTGTTTTTTCTTCGCGTATGTATGCTTGTTCAGAATAAACAAGCAACCATCGTTGCTTGACTGCCCCGTATTCGCTCTTAAACTCCTTTCCTTGATATCCGAGTTCTAAATTTTCTAACGGACCGGTGTATTGGACGATTTGTTTTGCCTCCACCAGCGTCTCTGGAACTCTTGTAACCCATTTTATCGATGATGACAAATCTCCAATTGTTGCCTTGGTGTACAATGCGCTGTCGGCCACAAAGTAGAGATTCTCGCCAGCTTGAATTTGTCCTCGTAATTCCTTCAATCGTTCTCGGAACAGCTCTTTGTCTGATGTGTTACCGGCCACTGTTTTTGCTAAAAGAGGCACGTCTCCATCCTGGCTCGACATCAGATAAATCATAAATTGTTTTAAGTCAGGACGATGATCTTTTGAATATCCAAATGTGACCAATCCTATTCCTTCATTGGTATCGTATTCCCCATGCACCTGCATACTTGTAGAATCTAAGTGTCGAAATTTTTGAGATACTCCAAAACGCAGAGCAGCTTGAGAGGCTATAGATGCAAATAGAGGATCGCATCCGGAAGCAAAAAGCTGGTTCAATGTCCTTCTCAATCGATCGTCATTGATCGCATCCTCGCAATCTTTTAATAGAAAGCGATTTACTGGCCGTGAAGAGAAAAATTGTGCTTCGAGATATAGGTGTCAAGCGACACCAGAAAGTGACCCACCGGCGACATTGAAAAGTGACCCACCCCCAATCCTTTTCGGTAGTGTAACATCGTTTCTGTAAATTCAGACTAGGATTTTGGCCGGGTCGAAAAACCCTGGTGGAAAATGGTCTGAGATCCCATTCTTCTTTTCTAACTCGTTTCAAAAATTGAAAGGAAGGAATGTTATGATCTCAGACCAGTTAAAGGATACCTTAGTGGACCAAATTGTGAAAGGACTCATTGGCCAAGGCATGGATGGGTTGAAGCCCGTCTTAGAGTTACTGTTCAATGGAACGATGAAAATGGAAAGGGAACAGTTCCTCGGTGCTGGTTCCCATGAGAGAACAGAGGGCAGGAAGGGGTACGCCAATGGGTATAAGCCAAAAGAGTTGCAAACCAGGTTGGGAGCCCTGGATCTACAGATCCCTCAGGTAAGAGGCCTTGGGTTTTATCCCCAGAGTCTGGAGAAGGGCACTCGTTCAGAAAAAGCCCTAAAGTTGGCAATAGCCCAGATGTATTTAGAAGGGGTCTCGACTAGGAGGGTGCAGGATATTACCGAGAAGCTGTGCGGCCTCGAGATAAGTTCAACCCAGGTCTCGAGGCTGACTCAAGAGCTGGATGGGCAGTTTGAGCTGTTTAGGAATAGACCGATAGGAGAGGTGAGCTATCTGGTCATTGATGCAATCTACCTCAAGGTGCGGCACAATGGGTCTGTAATCGACATGGCGATCCTTCTGGGCTATGGAATTACTCCGGAAGGGAAACGAGAAATCCTAGGAGCCTCCGCGAGCCTCTCGGAGGCTGAGGTTCACTGGAGGGAGTTTTTTAAGCACCTTCAGTCTCGGGGGATGCGAGGACTCCGGTTAATCATTAGCGATGATCATGCCGGAATGAAAAGTGCGAGGAAGGCAATGTTCCCATCAGTGCCATGGCAGAGATGTCAGTTCCACCTGGCGCAGAACGCCCAAAGCTATGCTCCTAAGAAATCGATGAGGGTAGAGATAGCAGAGGTAATGAGGGAGATTTTTAACAGTCCGACTGTTGAAATGGCGCAAGAGATGAAACGCCGGGCCATAGAGAGATACCAGAAGCGTGCTCCTGAGTTTGCGAAATGGCTCGAGGAGAATGTCGATGAAGGGCTGACAGTTTATCAGTTTCCGAAGGAGCACTGGAAGCGGGTGAGGACCTCCAATGGTATGGAGCGGGTCAACAAGGAGATTAAGCGGCGGACGCGAGTGGCTGTCTTGTTCCCGAATCCGGAATCAGCGCTCCGGTTGGTGACAGGTGTAGTGATCGAAATCCATGAGGAGTGGGTGACGGGCAAACAGTATTTAGATATGAGTCCACTGTTAAATCAGGGACCGAGAAATGAATAACCTCGAGGGAGAAAAGAGGAAAAAAATGGAATTTACAGAAAAGTTGTTGCTTTGCCGTCGTTCAAAATATCGGAGGAGTTTCTCAATATGCAGTGAATCAACTCGCCATGGGGAAAAAGCAAATTGATGCGCGGTTGCCTGATAATCCAGATGAACTATTGAACGATCCAAACTGGGAAGAAACCTCTCATCCAGAAGCTAAAGAACATGGGCATAGAACTTTTGAAAACACAAAGACTGGAGAAACAATTCGACATGATGCTGCCAAACCAGGGACAACGGGACATAAAGCACAAGACCACTGGCACCGGCATAATCCAGACTCAACAGGAGATATTGATAAATATTTAGATGCAAAAGGAAATCCTGTTCCTGATGGTCATCCAGATTCACATTTATACCCTAGGTAAGGAGTTGATTATATGAATTTATCAAAATATAGCGGTTACTTTCACGATGGCAGCTTAATCAATTTCAAACATGGGGGAAATAAGATTGAAATTTCAATGTTAAGCGCAGAAATAATCCCAGAACATATGATAGAAAACATGCCGCCTTTAAATAAAAATAGAATTACAGGAAAGCTGTATTTAGAAGGGGTAAAAGAAATCAAAATAAACAAGAAACCTTTTACTGGCATCTTAAAAAAAACGTATGACAGTGGTAGTGTTTTAGACTTTGAAGTTTCCGATCATAAAGTGTTTTTAGGCATCGAATGGACAGATTATCCCCCTAAGCCAAGAAAATCTGATTTTTCTGCAATCGAGATAGAAGCTGAAAAAATTCGTTGGGAGAATGTTCCAGATCTTTCTGACGATTGTTGCAAAGATGATTAACTCGATGTTCTAGTTTTTGCAAAAAGTGCTTAACAGGGGCGCTAAAATAGGGCGCCTTTTCAAAATCGAAGTGCGAAAAGTAAATCCAAGGCCCATTCAACTGTGAAGTGCGAAAAGTAGATTCAAATTAAAAGTGATCAAATGATGGCGTTACTTTTGAATGACCATGTATAACGCGTTCTTCCTACTTCTTTTTTCTAGACTTCTTCTTTTTTGGGGTCGGCATAACACTTAATTCGGCCTCAATTTCTTCTATTGTAGGCAGGCTTGACTTGAGGTCTTTCGGAAGGTTTTCAACCAATTTCACTTCAAATTCTGCTACTCCAATCGGCCGATTGAAGTTCCTCAGAACATATTCAACAAAAATATTGTCTTTCGTCTTGCAAAAGATGGGCCCTAGCGTTGGTTTATCGCCTTCACTTCTAAGCTGATCATCTACCGCTGAAAGATAGGCGCTCATTTGCCCGGCATCGCGGCTATCGAATTCCCCTGCCTTAAGCTCATATGTTGCGCACCACATAAAAGCTCAACGACTATGTAGCATTTCAACTCTTCTCACTGAAGATTTGAGACGAAAGGTAGCACTTACTTGTCTGATGATATCTGAGTCGTAGGCTATTTTTTGAGCATCTATAGGTTTTCTATCCATAGGGCAGGTATTATTCAGTCGAGCCCAAGTTCCCAGGCAATCGGCATCAAAAATATGACCACACTCTAACCGTATTGGATAACTCAACGGTTTAGAACAAATTATACATGAAGGAATCTCAGTAAGAATCTTAGATATACTAGAACTAGCCATTTTCAACACCTTATCGTTTTACAAAAGCATTTTATCAAAAATAAAATAAAATACAATCAAAAAATTATTAACATAGTCATTTTTTATTCTCATCTTTAGAAAGTTTAGCCTCAATCTGTTCAATAGTCGGCAAACTAGATTTTAGATCATTTTTGGCTATTAGATCGGGGGTCAAGCAAACATTGCAAGGATGGCCATCAACTCGATTAATTGGAAGGCTCAGGAAGAAAAGCTGCTCCGTCCAATTGCCTTAACGCCACCCATTCTGAAATAGCCAAAGAAATGCATTAATAGTATATATTAGTTCAAATAAAGACTCTGACTATCCCCTTGAATAACCATAATAGACCCATGGGGAATACTTCTTGTACCTTCTTCTTCAGAATAGTTCCCAAGATAAAAATTCAAGAGTTTGAAAAGCCCCCCATGAGTGACGATGACTATTCTTTCTCCTAAATGAGCCGCACAAATCTCTTTGATCACAGGCACCATTCTGCATGCCATGTCGACCTTGCTCTCTCCTCCTTCTCCGCAAGGAAAGAAAATCTCTTTTTCAGGAGGTAGGCTGTCATAGAATCGAAAATGGGATTCTTGGACATACTGCTCTTTTGTATATCCTTCAAATTTCCCGTGAAATTCACCTTTCAAACGCGAATCTCCATATAGGGGACAGTTCTCTAATTTGTCTTGTATGATATGAGCTGTTTCAAGAGCTTGTTGAAGAGTGGAAGAATAAATTGCAGAAACAGACTGGTCGAGGAGCAGTTCTCCAGTTTTTTGCGCCTCATTTCTACCTTTTTCATTAAGTGGAATATTATTCCACCCTTGCAACCGACTTATTTCCGTCCAATCTGTACTGCCTTGATTCACAAGATAAATCGTACAGACTTCTTTATTGACAGAGATTTCTCGAATGCCGAGTTTTTCTTTCAATACATGAGGGCTAGTGTTAAAAAACTCAGCACTCTGCGGAAAGGCAAAGTCTCCTTCGTCTGCTTGGAGAGACCCGAACAGCAAGCAAAAAATTAATAAAATCATCTTTATTCCGTCAGCATGCAACATAGGTTTTCTTAATTGGCATAGGCCTTCATGAGGCCCTATTTTGCCTGTAGTTGCAACTTTTTGCAACTTCGAGAAGAGGAAGGTAGGGCAGAACTTTCGACTAAACGCCTGAAAAATCCATTGCCTGAAGCCAGAATCGAACTGACGACCTTCGCATTACGAATATGCAGGTCGCGCCCCACACCACTGCATCCCGCAGCAGCTGACAGCAGAGAAGTTTAAGCGATTCTTTCTTTTCGATCTACTGTGGTTTGCATTGGTTTGAGGCACTTTGCTGCCCCCATTTGGTCCACCGTTGGTCCACGGGACAAGTGATTAAGACAAATGAAAATCAGCAGGTTAAGGAGACTTCTTGCGGTTTCTAAAGGAGTTTGTTAGAATTAAGGCAAATGGATTGGGGGTTACCCGGTCGGCGCTAGACCTCGGAGAGATCCGGGGTCTTTCGCTTTCAGGTCCTTGCAAAATCAAGAGCTTTTTGAAGATCAAATAACTTTATGACTTCACTGTTTTTTGGGAAAATTTTCAATCCCTTCTGCAAATAATTTGGGAATTTATAAAATTTTTGCTCGATGATTTTAAAGGCCAGATTTTCTTCCTGAGGCTTTAGCACACGTCGACCAATTGGATAGGCGATTAAATCCGCGAGCTGCAAACCTATGCTATTCGCTTTTTTGTCTCCAAAGATTAATTTTACAGGACACTGATCTTGCAATGGTTTATTTTTTTCGAGCATTCTAAGAAAGGCTTGGTCTAATTCCTTATTCTGATTGTCCATTCTTGACTCGATGACGACATGAGTAGTTCGTCCATTCTGATTCTTTTCTGCAAGAAATCGATAGAGTCGCTCTAGACAAAATTGCAGCCCAAGCTCGTATGGATTCGCGGGATTTACATATTGTTTCTGAAGCAACCGCTTGTCAATACCAGTAGCTATAATTGTGAATGGAGAATCCTTGATCGCTTGACTCAGAGTTGTCATGAACATTCCCCTCTGAGCCTGGCCTTGAAGAAAGCGAAAATCGTCAGCTTGAATTCTGATTTTTTTGCTATGAAGAACGGTCATGTCATGACCCCATGTGGCAAATTTGAATCCCTTTATATGCCTAACTACGTCTGTAAGATATTCACGTTTAGAAAAAACGCAAAACGCGAGAACGAACACGGGATACTCTTTATCCTCTAAAGAAAGGTCGCCGCTTTCATCAGCATACACAATGTAATCACTATAATGATTTTCTCTCACTCTATCACGCAGAAATGAGCCAGTATCTCATGCAGCAAAATTTTATTGCAATCGATTGATCGAAGGGCAGAGTACTGCTAATAAGACGAACTGGAAGCTTATCTCTCTATGGAAATGGGAATGCAATACTCAAGGGAGGGAGCAATGGGGAAAAAAAGAAATCCCTATGAACTTGCCGATTGGCGAATTACCTCTTGAACTGAGAAAAATTCAGTTTCTTCTAAAGTCGGAGAAAAAATCGTTACAGTTCCAGGACAGAAGTTCGTTTTAAATCCGCGCATCTCCATCTCTCTTAAATTTTCCGCCAGACATATCAATCTTCTTTCAATGTCCGCCCTCTTCTCTAAGGTGACGATGTGTACTGGTTGCTGACCCTTTCCAAGCAATGCAAAGTTGATAGAATCCGTATCAGCCATATCATCCCAGGTCCGCATTAAAATATCGTATTTCTCCTGATCCGGATTTAAACTGTTAAGACACCCGCCAATTCTATTGATTTCTGAAAAAAGACCCAAAGCACTGCAATCGAACCCAAGTGAGCGAACTTCAAAATAGACTCGCGTTAACCGCCCCATTACCTCTGCCCACAGTTTTGCAGCCTGTAAGCGATCTTTCTTTTCTATTTTTTTGAGATCGATAAATGGATATCGGAACACGGTATCAAGGAAAATTGCTTTTGCGAAAGCCTTATAATGATCAGGATCTCTTATGTTTTTTGCCCATCTCTTAATCCTAGCAACAATCAAATGAGAATGCCGATGATTTTGATGCTTTCTCAAAAAATGAATGGTCGCCTGTCGATATAACTTATTAGGTGGGAGATATTTCAATAGAAAATCTTTAACTCGTTTACCAACGTGATCGCAAAAAACATCAGACCGGATCTCCTGGTCAGAGACAAAATTTCTCCACTCGATTGGAATGATTTCAGAAATCTGCGCCCGCAATCTATGCTTGATTTGACCAAGACCAATTAGCTCCAAAAATACCGCAGGAGTCCAAATCCATGTAAAATCAGTGTCTGCAAAGTTGGAGTGATGTCGATCCATCTGATCCAAGAATCGTTCCCAATTTTCAACCGCGACAGCTAACTGTTGCCCCTCTCCAACAAAAGCAATGGGAGACAAAATTGAAGTGTCAAAAAAGAAATTTTTTTTCAGCTTTATCTGGGTCGTATTGATCACAGTCTTTTCTAATGTGGATATCATGTTGTTAAAGCCATAATGTATTTATTGATATTGATTCTTAATGCTTTGGCGTATCTTGAAAGCTTTGGCAGGTCAGCCTTCTTTTCGCCAGAGGGTTGTAAGTAGGCTTGAAGAGCCTTGATGGCAATTTCGTCGCTCAAATATCGAAATGAGTCAACAACAGTCCTCTCTCGATCAAAAATTTTTACCTCATATTTCCCCATCTTTACGGTTGTTAGTCCGAGGCTCATATTCCTCATTCGAACGATTCGAATATGGGGGCGCTTCGGGCTCTTATCGGTGTTGGGAATGGCAATCCAATACTCCCTCATGATCTGATCGGTCAAATTATAATAGCAAAGGGCTGAGACGAGACAAATAACCCCTCTGGGGATACTCGAGGCGGTTAGCACAAGCTCTTCAAAATCAAGGTTGACTCCGCTAGAAGCCTCGGCTACCCGATATAGCCCGCGCCCGACCCTTTCAATCAGCCCTTTCTGACAAAAATGCGCAAGCATTCTAGGGGGAATACCCCTAGAACGAGCCTCACTGGCCTTGAATATAGGCTCTTTGAGAAGAGGGTCAAGAAGATGCTGATACTTAGATCGTTTCATATTTCTATATGTAACACAGGCACTCACTAAAAGTCAATGAGTGCTTATATTACATGAACTTCTGATGAAGGCGAAGGTTCGATCATCGTACAATTTTAAGATGACTCTAAACAATCCTTTATACCCATTATTTCTAAAATCAAAGCTTAGCTAAATCCAGAGAATTAAAAATATGTTTTAGTTTTAAATGATTTACTCATTTTGTTATTCTATAACGGAATTAACAGTTAGAAGTTTAATGACTTACTTTCATACAAAATATTGGGCGCATGCTTTAACTTTGAAAAAAGCATCAAGTAGTATTCAAAGTTTATCGCGTTCGATTGCAAGCGCAAAAGTAGATCTCAATCCGCATCAAGTTCATGCTGCACTTTTTGCGCTTCAATCTCCATTTTCTCGTGGAGTCATTCTTGCTGATGAAGTTGGTCTTGGTAAAACAATTGAGGCAGGGCTTGTGATCGCCCAGAAATGGGCGGAGAAAAAAAGAAATATCCTTCTGATTGTTCCTGCATTTTTGAGAAAGCAATGGGAATTAGAACTTAAAGAAAAATTCTATCTTCCAGCTCGGATTTTGGATTCAAGAGGATTGGGAGCTAGCAATCCATTTGACGCTTCCGATGAAATTTTAATTTGTTCGTATCAATTCGCTGCTCAATACGCTAACTCCCTACGAAAGAAATGGGACTTAGTCATCATCGATGAAGCCCACCGGATGCGGAATGTTTACAAGACCTCAAATAAGCAAGCCAAGGCCATTTCCGATGCTCTCAGAGACAACTTCAAAGACGAAGGCTTTAAGATTGTTCTACTCACCGCAACCCCCCTCCAAAACAACCTAATGGAGTTATACGGACTGGTCAGTGTGATTGACCCCTATGCCTTCGGCGATGAGATGAGCTTTCGAGATCAATATGTGTCTAGGAATGAAGAAGAACGAAACAAAGAGCTGAAGAGAAGACTTCAACCACTTATTGTCCGCACTCTTCGAAAACAAGTCCAAGAATACATCCCTTTCACCAAGCGAAAGGCTATCACCCAGAACTTTACCCCCAACGACGACGAACAGAGCCTTTATGAGGCCGTTTCCGCCTATTTGCAAAGAGACGATCTGGCAGCCCTTCCGAACAGCCAAAGACAACTCATCACCTTGATTTTAAGACGTATTTTGGCCTCGTCTTCTTTTGCGATTACAGAGACCTTGAAAAAAATGATTGAGCGTCTGGAAACAGCAGGTCAGAAATCGCTCTACGAGGAGATGAGTCTTGAACAAATTGAAGCCTTAGATGAAGAACTGAAAGAAAGAATCCTATCGACCGCTCCAGATCAAGAAACAAGAGCTGAAAAAGAAAAAGTACGGCAAGAAGCCATTGAACTGAAATCCTATCTAGCTTTGGCTGAAAGAATTCAAAAGAACTCCAAAGGAGAAGCTCTTCTTGTCGCATTAGTGAAGGCTTTTAATCAGGCAGTTGAGTTAGGTGCCTCAAAAAAGGCCGTGATCTTTACCGAATCTACGCGTACTCAAGCCTATCTCTACAATCTCCTCAGCGAAAATGGGTATGCCGGAAAAGTGATCCGAATCAATGGATCGAACAATGATCCCGATTCTAAGGCCATCTATCAGGCTTGGCTAGAACAGCAAGACGAAAGTGGGCGACGATCTTCCAGCCGAGCAGTTGATATGAAAGCAGCTCTTGTCGCTGCTTTCCGCGACCAAGGAACCATTCTTCTTGCAACAGAAGCCGCAGCAGAGGGAGTCAATTTGCAATTCGCCTCTCTCGTGGTCAATTATGATCTTCCTTGGAACCCTCAAAGAATCGAACAACGGATCGGTCGCTGCCACCGCTATGGCCAAAAACATGACGTGGTCGTAGTGAATTTCGTAAACACTCGAAATGAAGCAGATAAACGGGTGTTTGAACTACTCAATGAAAAATTCAAGCTCTTCGACGGAGTTTTCGGAGCAAGCGATGAAGTTTTAGGAGCTATTGAATCCGGCGTTGATATTGAGTTGCGCATCCATCAGGTTTATCAGACTTGTCGAACCTCTGAGGAGATTCAACGGGCATTTGATCAATTACGTGAAGAGCTCGACGAGCAGATCCAAGCGAATCTTCAAAAAACCCGTCAAAATATCCTCGACCATTTCGATGAAGAAGTATCTTCACTCCTTAAAACGCGCCAGGCAGAAACTGAAAGTGCTCTTGGACAACGTGAGCGCTGGCTATTAAATCTTACCTGCCAAGAGTTAAATCAACCATCTTCCTCAGATCGTTCATTCGTACACGAAGGAATCCGATATTGTCCCGATTGGCGATTAGCTGAACAAAAAGGATGGACCTTCTTCCGTGAAGAAGATCCCTTAGCTGTTGACTTGATTCAACAAGCACTTCATCGCCCCCTTTCACCCGCCCGACTTATTTTTGATTACTCCTCTTATGATCAAAAACTTTCCCTCTTAGAACCTCTTCAGGGACGCTCGGGTTGGATCGAATTGAACCGGATGGCAATCGATACATTTGAACGGGTTGAATCATTTATCTTTTGCGGTATCTCAGATGATGGGGAAATCATTGACCCAGAAACATGTGAGAAGCTCTTCTATTTGTCAGGACGCCTTGCTGAAAGAGCGCCCGATGAACCCGTCCCCTCATTCGTATCGCAAAGAGAAAAATTAAAAGAAGAGGCAATTTTAGAAGCCGAATCTCTGGCGGGTGGCGTCTACGACCAGGAAGTAGAAAAATTAGAGGAATGGTCTGATGATCTAAAAGAGGGCCTTGAGCGAGAAATCAATGATTTAAACAAACAAATCAAACAGGCCCGTAAAGGGGCCGCTTTATCTAAAACTCTCGCTGATAAACTGACTCATCAAAGAAACATTCGAAATCTAGAAACACAGAAGGCTGAGAAACGACGAGCCCTCTTTGCTGAACAAGACCGCATCGATCTGCAACGAGATGAGCTAATCTCTCGTCACGAGAAACGGCTTACCCCAAATGTTTCCATAGAACCCATTTTTACAATCCGCTGGAGCGTCGAGTAATGAATCAACCACAACAATATAAACTCGAATTGGTTTTTCCCGGGAAGAGAGAAAGACAAAGACCGGAACCCCGAATCCTAATCAAAAAAGAGGTGGTCAAGGGAAAGAAGAAAGGCCTCGACGACAATTTGCTGATTCATGGAGACAATCTTCTTGGGTTGAAGGCTCTTGAGAGAGAATACACGGGCAAAATCCGTTGTATTTACATCGATCCACCCTACAACACAAAAAGCTGTTTCACCCACTACGATGACAGTATGGAGCATTCGCTCTGGCTGAATATGATGAAAGAACGACTCATCATTCTCCAACGACTCCTGCGCAAAGATGGGACTATATGGATTTCGATAGATGATGATGAATGTCACTATTTGAAGGTGCTTTGCGATGAGATTTTTGGACGCAAAAATTTTGTGACCAACATTATCTGGCAGCATAGCTTACAACCAAAAGGCTACAAAAACATCTTCTCTGTTCATCACAATCACATATTGGTTTACAGAAAATCAAAAGATTTTAACCTAAAGCAATTTGAAAGGACTGACGCTCATAATAAAGCCTATTCCAATCCTGATAAAGATCCAAAAGGACTCTGGAGAAGTGGTGATGTTAGAAACAGTTTATATAGACCGAATCTGATTTACGAAATTCGTTCACCCTCTGGAAAAATCATAAAACCCCCTTCCAATGGATGGAGATGGAGTAAAGAAACCATACAAGGAAAAATCAAGAGCGGCGAAGTCATATTTAGCGAAGATGAAACTCGAATAATAAGAAAAATTTATCTCAAAGACCAAGAAGGAAGATCTCCAGAAACAATTTGGTTTGCACAGGATGTTGGATCAACCAGAGAAGCCAATAAGGAAATCAAAAAAATATTCCAAAAAGACCCGTTCTGCACCCCCAAACCAGAGCGTCTGATCCAACGTATTCTCTACCTTGCTACCGATCCTGGGGACATCGTCCTTGATTGTTTTGCTGGTTCGGGAACCACGGGCGCAGTCGCTCATAAGATGAAAAGGCGCTGGATCATGATTGAAATGGGTAAGCACGCCGAAACTCATATTCTTCCCCGTCTTAAAAAAGTGATTAATGGGGATGATCCTGGCGGAGTCACTATACCAGTTGAGTGGGAAGAAGGAGGGGCATTTCGTTTTTGCAAATTAGCCCCCTCTCTGCTTGAGAAAAGCGTGCTAGGCCGTCCTGTTCTGAGCAAAAAATATGATGAAGAGATGCTACAGGAAGCGATCTGCAAGCTCGAAGGATTCTCCTACGTTGTTCCTGCTGAAAGAGAATCCTGGTGGCATCACGGCTATTCTTCAGATCGGGATTTTATTTATGTGACCATCTCAACACTGTCTCGGGCCCAACTGGCTGCCTTGAGCGAAGAAGTTGGGTCCAGTCGGTCACTGTTGATCTTCTGTGGGGCATTCACTTGTGATACCAGTGATTTTGAAAATCTTACGGTAAAGAAAATCCCCAAAGCCATCTTAAGCAAACACGAATGGGACCAGGATGATTACAGCCTGAAGCCAACGAATAAACGGAAAACTGCAAGAGTTTAAACCATGAATCCAACGATACGCCAAATTACTCAGAGAATGAGCCTTAGAAAGCCTCAGATTGAAGCATTAGAAGTTCTAGCCGGAGCCGTTGAACTGTTGCCGATGGATCAAACGACCGATTTGAAGGAACGCCTTGCTAAATTGCAAAGCAAATATCCTCAGGTTTCCGATTTCGAGAGAGACTTCCCAAACTTAAGTTTTGCTCTAGCAACTGGTGTAGGTAAAACAAGGCTTATGGGAGCCATGATCGCTTATCTTGCTTCAGTTAAGAACTTGCGCGATTTTGTTCTTCTTGCTCCCAACAATACTATTTTGGAAAAACTCGTCCGAGAATTCTCTAATCCCAGTGATCCAAAATATGTATTTCGAGGAATTAGTGAGTTTGCCAATCAACCGCCTACTATTGTGACTAATGAAAATTTCGATGAAGGATATGGCGTCAGAAATGAATGGGCCAATCAGTCTGATCTATTCGGAGGTGAAGACGTTCACATTTACATTTTCAACATCTCAATGATCAACAGCGACAACAGACGGATGAAAAGTCCCCGAGAGATGATCACTGGTGGAATTAGTTATTTTGAATATCTTTCACAAATTGAGAACCTTGTTGTTCTCATGGACGAAGCTCACAGATATCGCGCTCCAAATTCAGCAAAAGCAATTGGAGAGTTAAAGCCGATTTTGGGAATCGAAATGACTGCAACCCCACAAATTGAAGTCAGTGGTCGCACCATAATGTTTCAAAACATTCTTTACGAATATCCCCTATCGGAAGCACTTAAAGATGGCTATGTTAAAGAACCTTGGGTCGCTGGCAGAGAGAATTTTAAAAACAGTCAATTAACAGATGAGGCTCTTGAGCGCCTCAAGATTGAAGATGGGTTGCGTATTCATGAGGGGACAAAGATCCACCTACAAAATTACTGCTACGAATCTGGCCGCTCTCTAGTCAAACCTTTTATGCTGATTATCGCAGTAAATTTGGCCCACGCAAACCGATTAGAAAGTTTGGTCAAAAGCGATGACTTTTTCGAAGGACAGTACAAAAACAAGGTTCGTGTCGTCCATTCGGGAGTAAAACTTGAAGAGGAAGAAAGAATGGTGCGAGATCTCCTTGAGATCGAGTCATTCGAGAATCCTATCGAGATCGTCATCCACGTCAACATGCTGAAAGAAGGTTGGGACGTCGTTAACCTCTATACAATCGTTCCCTTGCGTGCAGCTAACTCCAAAACATTGATTGAACAATCGCTGGGACGCGGTCTTAGGCTCCCGTTCGGTAAGCGCACAGGAAATACCGAAATCGACCGCCTCACAATTGTCTCGCACGATCGCTTCGACGAGATTGTATTGGAAGCACAGAAATCTGATTCCCTCATCAAAAAAGGATTCATGATTGGCCGGGATTTCCCCGAAGAAGGATTACAAAATATTGAAGTTAAACCAGCAATCATGACTGAAGTCGAGTCTTATGGCGAAATCAAGAAGTTGATTGCGGAAAAGACATTTGAACAAATCGAGAAAATAGGCACCAGGGACCCCATCAAGATTGGTGAAGCTGTAATCGATAGTATTGGTGAACAAGCCCAGAGCGAAACAATTACTCAAACCGTAGCTGATGTCTTAAAGAGATATGAAGCCCTTTCCATCCGCATCCCCAAAATTTATGTTGAGCCAGCTGTGGTCAAGGCGGGACGATATCGCCCATTTACTCTAGATCTAAAATATCTGAATCTGCAACCGATGGTTTCGGCCATTATAAAAAAGAATCTGGAGAGTGGCTATCAAGAACGAATGACAACCGTATCTCCTATTCAACTGGACGAGTCCCCAGTTGACTATTTGGCTAAGTCTCTTCTTGATTCTGATTCGATCTCCGAAAGTGAAGAAAATACTGACCTCGCTTTGAATTTATCAAACCAGGCTGTCCTACACCTACGTTCCTACCTAAAGTCTGAACGGGATGTAGAGACTGTACTCAGTCAACATGGGCCAGCAATAGCGCAGCAGATTTACTCTCAAATGAAAATCCATTACGAACCCCCAGTGCAGCGGTTCACCTCCTCATCCGGCCGAGATTTTACATTTTTGAAAAGCGTTCATCACGCTATGCCAAAAGGAGCTGTTGAAATCCTATTCAGTCAGACACCCGAAAATAAATCCTCACTCTCGCGATATCTCTTTACTGGATTCAAAAAATCCATCTACCCTTCAGTAAAATTTGATTCCGATAGTGAACGAATTTTTGCCTGCGTTCTTGAGCAAGATACAAGCGTTCTCAAATGGGTAAAGCCTCCTCGTAAATCAATCCGCCTCTACTATCTCCGAGACCTTCGATACGAACCAGATTTTATCGTAGAGACTCAAGATGGACTCTTCATGTGCGAAGTAAAAAGTAGCGCTGAAATGGAAGATCCTATTGTCATCCAAAAAAAGGAGGCCGCGACTCATTGGTGTGCGTTAGCTACTCAACACGCTCAAGAGCATCAGGCCAAACCCTGGGCATATCTTTTGATACCCCACAATGAAGTGCGACTCACTACGTCATTTTCAAGTTTTATTGCCCAATTCAAAGTATTTGAACAAAAAACTGGGGTCGAATGACCCATCCATTCACCATTAATCTTTTCCTGCCTGATGGCATTCCAGAGGGGCTAAAAATTATTGAGAAATCAAACTGGAGCGGCTGCGGCCTCTCTTTGCCACGCGCTTCATTTTCCAAACACAAACAACGCCTCGAATTCCAAAAACCTGGTATTTATTTCCTAATTGGAGATTTGGACGTCGAACCCAAAATGTATATTGGAGAAGGAGATCCTCTTTTAAATCGAATCCTCTCACATAGCCAAAATAAGAACTTTTGGGATCTTCTCATTGCTTTTACCTCTAAAGATCAAAATCTTAATAAATCAGCGATCCAATATTTAGAAGCTCATCTCATTCAGCTAGCTCATAATACAGGCCGATTCTCAGTGATGAACGAAAAAAATCCAAGAGAACCCTCTCTTTCGGAAATGGATCGTGCTGTCTGCGATGGATATCTGAGAGAGTTGTTGCTTTGTTTGCCCCTACTCGGGATCAATCTAAGTAGAGAACCAGCGGGTTGCCATCCTGCCAACAAACTTTTTATTAGAGCAAAAAATTTAAATGCTTCTGGGTCAGAAAGTCCCGAAGGTTTTTTAGTGCACAAAGAATCACAAGCAACATTCATTGAAGCTCCTTCGATTCCTCCAGGCATTAAAGCTCTTCGAAGCACCTTAATTGAAAGAGGCATTTTAACAAAGTTAGAAACAAATACTTTTAAATTCTCTCAAAATTATCTCTTCAGCTCTCCATCTACAGCCTCCTCCGTAATCTTAGGAAGAAGTTCAAACGGCCGTCTTGAGTGGAGAAATGAAAAAGGTCGCTCTCTGGGAGAAATTGAGGACTCTAATGAAAACTAAGGTAACTTTCGACCCTTCTTCGGAAAAATCATTCAAACTTAGTCGATCAAAAATTGATCTCTATTGCGAATGTCCCCGTTGTTTTTATCTCGACCGACGGCTTGGAGTTACCCGTCCACCAGGATTTCCATTCAATCTCAATTCAGCCGTCGATCATCTTCTTAAAAAAGAGTTCGATTCATATCGGACTCAAGGCTTGCCTCATCCACTGATGACACAAAATAATGTAGCTGCGATTCCCTTCACACATGAAAAAATAGATGAATGGCGGAATAACCGTAAAGGGATCACATTTTTACACAAGGCAACCAATTTTCTCGTCTATGGAAGTATTGACGATCTCTGGCTCAGTCCCAGCGGTGAGCTGATCGTTGTAGATTATAAGGCGACCAGTAAAAAAGAAGAGGTCACTCTCGACTCAGCCTGGCAAGATGGTTATAAACGCCAAATAGAGATCTATCAGTGGCTCTTTAGACAAAACGGATTCAACGTGTCCAATACAGGGTACTTCGTCTACTGCAATGGTAAAAAAGATAGAGAGCAGTTCGGAGCTAAATTAGACTTTGATATCTCGGTTCTACCCTATGTTGGAAACGATTCATGGATTGAACCAAAATTGATCGAAATTCGTCAATCTCTTGACTCCAACGCTTTGGCAGAACCAAGCCCTGAATGTGATTATTGCAGTTATCGCGCAGCAGCAAGCAATCTTGAAGGCATTTCTAGACAATTGTCCTGATTCTATTTCACTTAGAAATATTCCCGTTTTTTAATATTATTTGTGGCTTAGACGAACGATCGGGGAAACTCCATATGCCTGAAAATACAGGTCGAATACAGGCAAAAGGCCAATTTCCGAAAGGAAAATCTGGAAATCCCAGAGGCAAGCCAAAAGGCGCCCGCCATAGGTCCAGTCTTATCGCCGAACAGCTATTCGCTGGTGAAATCCAAAACATCTGCAAAATAGTGATTGAGGAGGCCAAGGCTGGCGATATACAAGCGGCGAAAATGATTCTAGACCGGCTTCTGCCACCAAGGAAGGACAACCTGATCCAAATCGATCTCCCCAAAATAGAAAGCAGCTCTGACATCCTGAAAGCTGTGGGATGCATTACCGATGCGGTAGGGGCTGGTCAAATCTCCCCTTCTGAAGCTGAAGCGCTCGCCCGCATTATCGACATTCACACAAAAGCCCTAGAGTTGAATGAGTTCGAAAAACGGCTTGTCGCGCTGGAGGGGGGCAAGAAATGAAAGCTTCCAATAAAAAGCGCATAGAATCCCTAGAGAAGACAAAGACAGGATCTGTATCAGCATCTGTCGTCATATACGATCCTAGAGCTCCCTTCCATGTAAATTCACTCCATGGCACAGGTGTTTGCATTCTCATCCCCGATAATGGAAGAATGAAGTACCACGCCATAGCACAAGCAGTTGAAAGTTCCTCGAAAGATCTAATGCCTGAGAAATGATATGAACCTTCAAAAATATCCCAGAATTGAGTATACTTCAATCGACTAAGGGTCAATGACAAAAATTCGAATTTATCGTGATTCCGGCGCCGACATCTCTATCTTGAAGAGCATTGCTTCCCAGTGTGACTTTTACCAATTTCCCTATGATTCCCCGGATCGACCCAAGAAAAAACTTTTGCTCGCAATACCCTCTGAATGCCCATGGCAAGATTGGCATGTTCCTTGGGAAGAAAGTTCAGGAACATCCTGGGAAGGCATGATCGGAAGTACTCTCTATAGTGAAATTGAAGCGATTATAGGAGCGTCAAATCGCAGGGATGTCCTCCACTTCGATTCGGCGTATAAAACCGGATGCCATGTATTCCTTACCTCCGATAAGGGGGATATCTGGTCGAAAAGAGCCTCTCTTGAAAATCTGACAGGAATCAAAGTTTTTCTCACCCCATTCGAATCCGAAGCAGCTCTCATGTACATCTCTACCCTCCTGAACGCCCCGCCGGTTGAAAAACCGCTTGATTCGGGGAAAGAATGCGCCAATCAGAATGACCCTCTACCTTGACGTTCTTGAATAGGAGATCGATGATTCTAGCGACCATTAAAAGCGCCTCTAGTGTCAGGCTCTTTTGAAAGTTTACTGCTCGCTCTTGCTAAAATTGCTGAGCCTGCTAAAGCCATTCATTTCCTTTAGCTATTTTAGCAAAATTAGCACCCCGATCACGCCTCTGACTTCACGATTTTCCAAACTTCCTTGTATTTTTTCCCATCTATCTCCGCGCCTGGGCACGGGATTGCCCAACCGCTCTCTTCCAGGACTTTCAAAACTTTTCGCGCTTTTGCCGCCGCTCGAATTTCATTTGGGCCATATTGGTTAAGCACACTCAATGGAATGAGGTCTGTCCCTTTAGTTTCTTGCCGTCGCCAACACCATTCAAGAACTTTGCAAGCCGTCAAAGTATCTGGCGGAACTGATAAATATCCATGGAGGCGCAGCCTTTCGGTTAAATAATATTCCATGAGAAAGATGCCCCTCTCAACGTACTCCACCCCAATTTCACAAGTATCGGGGTTTTCAATCATCGATAAGGTTACCGCAAGACGGCCTACATGTTCAGGGGCTTTACTGCCTAGATCCCGGATCAAGGCCAGTCGTTTTCCTTCCCCCAATTGCCCTTCAATCTCGTTGTAATAGCTCATCCAGGTCTTTTTCGCTTCCTCGCTTAACTGCAAGACAGGAGGAGTTAATTCTGTATGTCGCGGCGGTTCCCCTAAGGGCATTTCACGATCCATTAACAGTTTGATTCTCAGCCAATATTGCTGCATGGATTGGTCACGACTGAGATCCTCCTCAACATAAAACCTAGTGCCTGCCGTAGATGCCGGAAAAGAGAACAGGCACCGGCTTAAAAACCCCTGACCAACCATCATCTGGTCGGAGATTAGATCAGCCAAAAAAACTTCTTGAATCATGAGATGCATGGATACTCTTTTACCAAATATAAGAGTGCTACCATCCCCGCTGCGCATTCTAGTAATCGCCTTTCCATCCCACAGTCCCGATAAGCCAGCAGTCGTTTTGCCATTGTTATCCTTACTCATGGAGTAACTCTTCAAGAACCGTCCCCCTTCATCGCTAAATAAACCGACACTTGGCTGTCCTATCGTTAAATATTTGACCAACCCTTCATAGGTTGGCTCCTCAAATAGTATCATTGGATACAGTGGAGGAACAGGGGGTGGATTATCGAATTTGGTTGCTTCCTCTTTCCCGCGAACTATGCCCTGTTCCCACTTCTTTTTTTTAGCCTCCCAAAACCTTTGATCTCTTAGATAATTCGCGTAATTCTTCTGATACTCCTCATATAAAAGCTTTTGGTGCTCGTAAACGGGCTTGAGAGCTACCTTATCGGCAGCACTTTTCCGTTCTCCCGAATTAGCAATCGTCACAAAATGTTCGGATATTACAGATTGTCTGCCATCGATGATCAAATCTGCATGCGCTTGACAGGCAAAAGTTGCCGTTGCCAATACACTCTGACCACATACAGCATCGGGAGCTTGAATCACTCGCTGCATTGCTTTTGCCGCGGGACCGAGAATATCCCCCAAAGCTTCAAATGGAAATGGAATCGCGGATGGCAATTCTCGGAAAAGAGGCGTCGGCTTCCCCAGCGGAGGATCATTCAACCCTAGAAATACCAACAGGTCTTTTGCCGTTTTACCATCGCAATGAGTGTGGAAACATTTGAAACCATGTCCAGGATAGCCATTCGTGTTCGGTTCATAGTATTTTGTTCCATGGTCTTGAGCAGAATGGAGATCTCTCCAGGGGCAATGAATCGTCCAAGTTCCAAAAGGGCTCTTTTCCTTTTTGATGATAAGAGCTTTTTCATGCAAAGCTTTGAACACAGGATTGGAAAATGTAGGCGGCGGTTCCGACAATTTCGGAGGCGGTGAGGGAACTTCAAAAGATTTTGCAAACTCCTCAAAAGAGAAAGGAGGCCCCTTCCTCTCTTGAATGATCTTTGTGGCGAAAGGCTCTTTCTTAAGATGCAAAAAACCTGGCAGCCGCATCGCTCTTGGAAGATCTTTCACAGCAGGGTCTCCTTTAAATCGAGCACTCAAAATCTCTTGCATCTCTGTAAATCGATCTAAGGGGACGCCCTCTACGATCCAGTAGGCATGATAACGACCGGAGCTTGACTCTATCACAACATGTGGCGGTAGCGGCGCCCCGAGGATCGGTTCCAGCGGACTCCCGTCTAGATCCACAAAAAGGGCGCGGATCTTTACGATGTTTTCAGCTTTCCTTCCTTTTCCGTCAGTGAGATTCACAGTGACGGTTACCGCACTTCCGGTAGTGTTGACCTTTATTAAATGCTTCTGACATTCCGCGAACGTACCATGAATAGTATGAGGATAGATGCTCTGGCCATTTGACCCCTCTCCGAAAATCTGAAATGTGAAAGGGCTCTTTTGATCGTGTTCTGAGAGTATGTTTAGAAATTGCTCAGCGGTCTTCAGATCTATGAGTGAATGCTCATCTTCAGGAAACATTTTAAAATCTTGCTTGTTCATCTACTACCTTCTGATTATGTTCATTTTCTCGAATCAGCGAGGGAGGGGCGGTTATCCCGCGCCCAATTAAAAAACTCCTCCTCATCTATGAGGACGCGCCCTGCGGCTTTGAAAAAAACTCGATCACACTTTTTCTTCCTCCTAAAAGCATAGAGGTGCCTAAGGCCTCCTAGGGAAGGCCAGACATGGTATTCATTCCATTTGGTAACGGGAATCAATCTAGATTTCTTTTCATCTGACATAAACGCTCCTTAATTTGCGTTATGACAGAGATTAAAGAAGATCAAATGATTAAAGCCTATGCTCCCCAATCATGGAATTCCCACTGGTGGGGAGCAAATGAAGAGTTGCTAGCTTCTTTCTGTAGTTGAAAGAAGATTCACATCATCTGATGTTGGAAGAACCAGATTGAGCATTTTTTCTACTTCCGCTATCTGGTCGTCTGAGATTCTAGTATCATTCAATACGATTCGTTCCTCGCTGAGCCATTTTCTCCTTGTTTTTTCCGATGGCAATTCGCAAGGAATCTGCGATAATTTCATGAGAGCCGTAATATCTTTGAGACGAACCTTCGGACAAATATGTAAAGCAATTCTTGCGGCTGCTAAAAATGAAACTTTTGTTTCTCTCTCGCCTTTGTCCCTATATGACTCCTTAGGCCGAGGGACATTATCCGCACCAATCCCCGCAGCCTCCAGCAACGAGGGATTTATAGATATTGAAGGTTTTTTCATAGCCCATTTTAGCCATGCAATACAGGGTGCTCGATAACCGATCCAAGGTATTAAAGTTAATTCCCCTATCGAGCCGTCCACTTCTACAGAAGCAACTAGATCAAAAATGTGCTGGCCTTGTTTCGACTGACGCAACTGATTACAACAAGACTCATTTCCTGCATTAGAGGGCGATACCCCCATAAAAATGCAAAATACCTCTGCCGTTGTCCACCAACCGCGCTCTAATAATCCAGCAAAATCGTAGATTCCTTCCGTAGATAAAACTGTCATTATTTCTCCCCAAAAAGTTCTCGGTCGAGGTCCTCGACCATTTTTGATTTACGTTCTGTTTGAATGTGGGTGTAGCGGGCAGTGCTGCGGGAATCTTTGTGTCCCAGCAGCGATCCAATTTCATAGAGATCTTTGCCCTGCTTTCGAAGGGTTGTTGCATTGGTATGTCTCAAATCATGAAAGTGAAAATCGCAAATGTTTGCCCGTCTGAGCGCAGCTTCCCATGCGCTTCGGATGTCATAGGGCTTCGAAGGATTACTGGGAGCAGGAAACACTAAGGCTTCTTTGATTAGATGCCGCCCCCTCCTTTGATGATCGGAAAGAAGGCTACGGGCGTATCCCATCAGCGGAATGGTGAGAGGTTCTCCATTCTTGGTGGTACGGAGTCGAATGACGCCCTCTGCAAAATCCACGTCTCCCCATGTGAGGTTCTTTATTTTACCGGCACGCATCCCTGTGGAAAGGGCGAGGACCGCAATCGGTAGAAGCACCGGACACTTGCTTTTCTTGACCTCTTCAAGAAGCGCTGTCTGCTCCTCGCGGGAGAGATAACGCTGTCTTGCATTTGAGAGGGAAGGCTTGGCGATCTTGAAGACGGGGTTCTCAGGAATCCACTCCCACTCTTTCCAGGCGACGGATAGGAGGTGGGAGAGGGAGGCGATGTAGCGGATCACTGTGCCTGGCGCGCGCTTGGTCTTTTTGGCGGACTCTTCAGTTTCTAGAATCGAAATAGTCGCCTTGATGAGTGAGGGGCGAATTAGAGCCAGCGAGGAAGCTCCAAGATGTTGATTCCACCAGTCGAGATGCTGTTTTCGGTTTCTGGCATCGTTCCCTTTCTTGGGCAGCTCTTCCTTGTAATAGCGCGCGACGGCCTCCGCAAAGGTTTTTTTGGAAGCAAGGGCATTAGGAAGGTAGATCCCAAGATCAAGGTTTCGCTGTTGCTCGTTGAGCCAGCCTTTGGCTGCCTTGACATCAACGAATGTTTTCATGAGGTCGGGATAGCCCGTGCGCCTGAAACGGGCGCGGAATGTGATGATGTTCTTGGAGTTGATGCGAATATCTATGCCTGGGGGCAGGCGCTTTTTGAGCGCTTCTAACTGCTTCATTGTGATGACCCTATTTTTTAGGTTAAAAATTGGGTCAGCTGCTGCTCTTGGGGTGGAACTTGTTGTAGGTTCCTGTGGCTTGCTGTGCTCATTTGGTCCAGGATTGGTCCACGGCAGTGGTTTTGCCGAAAAACTTGAATCTGGAGGACCTAATGGCTTGCCCTCGGACATACCTCCTAAAACGGGTTAGGTTTTGATGGTTGCCTGAAGCCGGAATCGAACCGACGACCTTCGCATTACGAATGCGCTGCTCTACCAACTGAGCTATTCAGGCCAAAATGAATCGACAAGATTACTAGAGAAGCTATTTTTCCCTCAATAAGATATCATTGCCTCCATGTATGAAGGGAAAACAATTGGCGCCGTATTGCTGATGGGAGGCCAGGGACTCCGTTTTGGAAGCGAGGTTCCTAAACAATTCCATCTCCTCGGCGAAACAATGATTTACTGCTATCCCCTCGACACTTTAATCCGCTCAGCTCTCTTTGACGAGATCGTCCTCGTCTGCCCTCCAAACCGGATGGATATTCCGGAAGATCACGTCGCCAAGGGCGGGGCCACCCGCCAAGAATCTTCCTATCTAGGTATTCTCGCCTTCAAGCAGCGCCCTGATATCGTCCTCATCCACGATGCAGTCCGCCCTTTCGTAACTCTCAGAATCTTGAAAGATAATGTGGAGGGGGCCGTCCGTTGGGGCGCTGTCGATACCTGCATCCCTTCTGCCGACACCCTAGTCTATGCCCCATATCGAGAAAGGATCGAATCCATCCCAATCAGAGAACACTACCTGAGAGGTCAGACGCCGCAAACTTTTCGAATGGACTGGATCTTAGAAGCCCACGAAAGGGCGCTCGCTGACGGGATCAAAAATGCAAGCGATGATTGTTCCTTGGTCTTGAGATTGGGAAAACAGGTGCATATCGTAGCGGGGGACGAGACAAATATCAAAATCACCTCAGAATTCGATCTCGCGATCGCTAAAAACCTGCTCAAAATCCAAGCGGCGCGAGAAAAAAACAAAAATCTTTGAAGAAAAAATCTTAACCATGGCAATTTTCAAGAATTGCTGATACAATCCTGTCTGTTTTTGGAGAATTCGAATGACCGCTGTTACCTCAGAATCAAGACAATTGCATAACAAAGCCCTCCTCGGCGTGCTGCTCATGCTCGGAGGCCTCGCCCTTTACGCCCTCTCAGACGCCTTCATCAAACAACTAATGGGTACCTACTCAGTCCCTCAAACTAGCTTTTTACGGGCTTTCACAAGACTCGTCCCCCTTTCAATCGCAGTCTTTATGCAGGGCGGAGTAAAGCGGATCTTCTCGACGCAGCATCCAACCCGCCACATCGCCAGGCTCGGAGTCAATCTAGCCTACACGTATTCATTCATGTACGCCTTCTCAATCGCCTCCCTCACAACCATCTATACTGTTAGCTACACTTCGTCTCTCTTCATGATCGTCTTGAGCGCACTCATCCTCAAAGAAACAGTGACCCAAGAAAAATGGGTCGCCGTCGCGATCGGTATGATCGGCGTCCTCATCGCTATGCGACCAGGGACAGCCGTTTTTGAAACAGCTGCAATCGTTGTCCTCTTCGGCACTTTCCTCGGCAGCCTCAATAAGATCCTCATGCGGCGCCTCGCTGCCACAGAACACAGCTTGGCCATCGCTATCTACCCAAATGTCGCCATGATCCTGGTCACCTTCCCTTTCTTGATCCATACTTGGCAACCCCTCTCTCTTCACGATTGGGGGTTTTTCGCTATCGTAGGGCTCATCACCGCAACCGGCCAGTACGCAATTGCTCAGTCTCTCCGGTTCGCACAAGGATCGACGCTCGCATCCATGGACTATTCCACTTTCTTCTGGGTCGTCGCACTCGATTTTTTCTGGTGGGAAAAAACCCCAGATCTCTTCACCCTGACCGGCGCCGCCGTAATCGTGGGGAGCAACCTGTATATCCTTTTCCGCAGTAGACGGGAACAGGCGGAAAAAAAATTATCCCCAACGTGATTCGCAAATCTCTTTCACCGCATCGGCAAACACATCGATCTCTTCTCTCGTATTATATAAGCCAAATGAGGCCCGAGCAGCCGCCGCAAGGCCAAATCGGCGGAGCAGGGGCTGGGCGCACAGGTGGCCTGACCGAATGGCCATATTTCTCAAATCTAAAAGAGTGGCCAGATCCAATGGATGAACCCCATCGATGTGGAAGGTGAGGATCGGCCCTTTCTCGGGCGCTGTGCCGATGATTCTCAGTCGAGGAATTTCAAGAAGCCGTTCGGTAGCATAGGGGAGGAGAAGATCAGGTTGCCGATACCGTTCAACAAACTCAAGGGCGGGCTTGAGGGCAATCACAGATCCAATCAGCGGAGTGCCCGCTTCAAAACGGAAAGGGGGCTGTTGGTACGAACTCTCTTGATCGCCCACTTGCTCAATCATGTCGCCGCCGCCTTGGAGCGGGGGCATCGTTTCAAGAATTTTCTTTCGCCCATAGAGGACGCCCACCCCAGTTGGCCCATAGCATTTGTGGCCAGAAAAAGCGTAAAAATCGGCGCCAAGAGCCGCGACATCCATCTTCAGATGAGGCGCTGCTTGAGCGCCGTCAACGAGAAGTTTGGCCCCTACTGCATGGGCCGCTTGGCCGATCTCTTGAATCGGATTGATGGTGCCAGTGACATTCGAGATGTGGGCGATGGCAACAATTTTTGTCCGAGAAGTGATACAGCCGTGCCACTGAAGGACGCCCCGCTCGTCCACGGGAATGTAGCAGAGGATGGCCCCCGTTTGTTTAGCTAGCATCTGCCAGGGGACCAGATTGGAGTGGTGCTCCATTTCGGAGATGAGAATCTCATCCCCAGGCTGCAAGATCGTCCGACCATAACTTTGGGCAACAAGATTGATCGCGTCGGTCGTGCCGCGGGTAAAGATAATTTCTTCAGGCAATGCATTGAGAAAGCGGGCGGCGGTCAGCCGGGTTGCATGGTACTGCTCACCCGCCTTAATCGATTGGGAGTAAATAGCCCTATGGACGGTTGCATAGTCTTCAGCATAAAACCGGGTCAGGGCGTCGATGACGGACCGGGGTTTGTGGGCAGTGGCCGCGCTGTCAAGATAGACCCAGTCCGGGTGTTTTTTAAAGATCGGGAACTCATCGCGCATGATCTAGGATCTCCTTACAAAAGCCGCCAATGAGCCAGCGTTGCGCCTCCTCCACGCTAAGGCCGCGGGAACGGAGGTAAAAAAGCGCCTCCTTGCTGAGCTGGCCGGTCGTCGAGCCGTGGGACGCTTTCACATCATCGGCAAAAATCTCCAAATTGGGCTTCGCATTGGCAGAGGCCCCATCGGTTAAAATCAGATTGTTGTTCAATTGGTAAGCTTCTGTTTTTTGAGCCTCCGAATGAACGTAAATCTTCCCCTCAAAAGAGTAACGGCTCTCATCCTTCACAACGCTTTTAAAATGCTGTCTGGATCTCGTATGCGGGGCCATATGTTCGATCCGAGCATGAATATGCGCCTCCCCATCGCCCTCTAACTGAGCCAGTCCATAGAGTTCCGCTTCGCTATTCTCCTCAACCAACTCGACGTGAATCGACGTTCTCAGCCTCTTTCCCAATAAAACAGCCTTCGATTTGCTGTCCCGCTTCAAGGTAGCCCGGATCGCTTGAAAATCGCCCTCCGCCTCATCGATGAATGTCAACAAAGCTCCTTGATCAAGCACTAAGTCGACAGCGCTATTCGAAAACCCATAACTCCCCTCCGACGTCTGGGTCAGCCGGAGTTCGGCCCCCCTCCCCAAGTATATGTGGAGCCGCGGGCTTGCCATCTCTTTGCCCGTATAAATCTGAAGACAATGTAAAGCAGCTTTACATTTAGGAGGAACATAGAGAAAAAGACCTTGTCCGTGAAAGGCGCTATTGAGGGCGGCAAAGGGATCGGTCTCTTGCTTGAGGGTTTTCGCGAGGCGGCTTTGCAAAAAGAGGCTGTACGAGTGGGTCGCTGTCTCAAGAGGAAGAGAGACGAGGGACCTAGGGATATCAGATAGGGCCTCTTCAAAAAAACCGTCGACGAAAACGAGACCTTGCGCGCGGGGCCTCACGATTTTTTTTCGCTCAGCGAGTTTTGGAAATTGGAGTTTTTTTGTCAGGTATTGGAACTCTTCTTGCTTAGGGCGGGGCAGACCGATCGCAGTAAACAGATTCCACCCTTTCGTCCGATAGCCAACTAGGGGATCTTTTGGATTGAGCCATTCCGCCCAGTAGCTCTCAAGCATAGCCCTTCTCTTCGAGCTCCAGGGCAAGCTCAGCTCCCCCTGTCCGGATTATTTTTCCATCCGCAAGGACGTGAACGAAATCGGGACGGATGTAATCGAGAAGCCTCTGATAGTGAGTGATGATGAGAAAGCTCCTCTCCGGACTGCGCATCGCATTGACTCTCTTAGCGACAATCCGTATCGCGTCGATATCGAGCCCAGAGTCGGTCTCATCTAAAACCGCTAAATCGGGGCTGAAAAGGGCCATTTGTAAAATCTCATTTCGCTTTTTCTCGCCGCCGGAAAACCCCTCGTTGAGATTCCGGTCTAAAAACTCAAGATCCATTTCGAGTTCGCCCATCTTCTCTTCGATCTTCCCCTCTTTGCCTAAAGCCCTCATCGCGGCCTCCAAAAACTGCCGATTGGTGACGCCGGAAATCTCGAGCGGATACTGGAAGCTCATAAAAAGCCCGACCCTTGCCCTCTCTTCCGGATCCATATCGAGGAGATCTTGCCCCTTAAACCAAATTTCGCCGCTCGTCGCCTCGTACGCAGGATGGCCGGCCAAAATATTGGCAAGGGTCGATTTCCCAGCGCCGTTAGGGCCCATGACCGCATGGATCTCACCCCTCCCAATCGACAAGCTCAAACCCTTTAAAATCGGCTTGCTATCGACACTGACACAAAGATTTTTGATTTCCAACATCTTATCCCACCGAATGTTCCAATTTTAAAGCCAATAACTTCTGCGCCTCTTGCGCGAATTCAAGCGGGAGCTCCTGGATCACATCTTTGCAAAAACCGTTCACGATCAAATTGATCGCATCTTCCCGTCCGATCCCGCGGCTCTGCAAATAAAAAATCTGATCCTCATTCATCTTTGAAGTCGACGCCTCATGCTCTACCTGCGCCGTACCGCTTGCCACTTCGATATACGGAAACGTGTTGGCCGAACACTCGTTCCCGATCAACATCGAATCGCACTGCGTATAATTCCTCGCCCCCACAGCCTTTGACGGCATGTAGACGCGCCCCCGGTAGCTGTTGTGCGACTGGTCTGCCGAAATCCCCTTCGAAATGATCGTCGAGCGGGTATCTTTGCCGATGTGGATCATTTTCGTCCCTGTATCCGCCTGCATTTTTCCGTTTGTGAGCGCCACCGAATAAAACTCGCCGACGGACCGGTCGCCCCGCAAAATGCAGCTCGGATACTTCCACGTGATCGCTGCCCCTGCCTCCACCTGCGTCCAAGAGATCTTCGCATCCTCGAGCGCAAGGCCCCGCTTCGTCACAAAATTGTAGATCCCCCCTTTTCCCGTTTTCGGATCGCCCGCATACCAATTTTGCACAGTCGAATACTTAATCTCCGAACGATCCTTCGCGATCAACTCAACGACTGCCGCATGGAGCTGGTTCGTGTCGAATGCGGGGGCCGTACACCCCTCCAAGTAACTGACGTAAGAGCCCTCCTCAGCGATGATCAGCGTCCGCTCAAACTGACCCGTCTCTTTCTCATTGATCCTAAAATAGGTCGAAAGTTCCATCGGAGAGCGAACCCCCTTGGGCACATAGACAAACGAACCATCGGAAAAGACCGCCGAATTGAGCGCAGCGAAAAAATTGTCGCCGATCGGAACCACCGAACCTAAATATTTTTCGATCAGCTCAGGGTAGGTTTTCACCGCCTCGGAAATCGAACATAATACGACGCCGGCGTCGGCCAGCTTTTTTTGGAACGTCGTCCCCAGCGATACCGAGTCGAAGACCACGTCCATCGCCACGTTCGTCAGCCGCTTTTGTTCATCCAAGGGGATGCCGAGCCGCTCAAAAGTCTTCAGAATTTCAGGATCCACTTCGCTCAGACTCTCGAGCCTCGGCTTGTTCTTCGGCTCAGAATAATAAGAGATTTCTTGATAATTCATCGGAGGATATTTGAGGTTCGGCCATGAGGGCGCAGCCATCTTCTGCCACTGCCGGAAGGCTTTAAGTCTAAACTTTAACAGAAACGGAGGTTCCCCCTTCCTCTCAGAAATCGCCCGGATCGTCCCTTCGCTCAAGCCCTTAGGAAAAACCTCCGACTCAACCTCCGCCACAAACCCATATTTATATTCTGTCGTCATACGATTGAAGAAGATTTTACCTGACTGACCCTTTCAACGTCAACCAACTAGAATATGGCAATTGTTTATTACAATAATAAACAGTATAATTCAGAAAAGCGGGGTTTTAATAGATGTCGCAACATCCAGCGCAAGAACTTCCTATTCGCTCTAAACTGCAAATGCTCGATGACATCATCCAAATTATTCACTATTTGCATGCAGGCAATCGAAAAAAAGGGGAACCTCTCATCGATGATTTAAAAATCCGCTCTCTATTTTTAGACGATGCAATCCAGCAAGACGTCCTCATTTTTTGTGAGCAGGTCTGCTTTCAATACGACTACGATCCGTGGCACAAGGTCACTCAGGATGTGCAGCAATCGGCCGACAAGTTGATCGATCACCTAGGATTTACAATGTCTTAACACGAATTTAAAAAAAATCTTGCGCATATTTTTTTTTTGCGATACGATGGCCTTTCACATTTTTTTTGGAGGTAACATGAATATCAAGCAACTATCATTATCAACACCGCTCGAAGCTGTGTATCATAAGTTCTTAAAAGACATTCCATCTTCTCCTGTCAATGAGAAAAAGATGCAGGAGCAGTGCTGCAAGCAAGTAAAGGAATGCGTACAAGTCTACGCGCGACCTAACAGCCTTTTAGGGTATATACCCTGGCTGGTTCAGCGTGTGTGGCAGGCTGTTAAGGGAATTTTTGGGTATTCCACTTGGCAAACCACCCGCCAATTGATTTCAAGCACCATCCTCGAACTCATGGATAAAAAGCTCAAAGCGGACTTCGGAGATGAAATCGCCGGTCTGCTTCCCCCACTCGTAGACTTGGCTTTGCAGACTTTAGTCACTATCGAGAACTGGAAAGCCGAGCCTTCCAAAGAGCTGCTTAAGCACTTCAATTTGCAACTGCCCGAAGAAGAGACCGTGGCGGTTCAGACCTACGCTAGCGATCCGGTAGGAGTTGAGACAGAAGTTGCAGCAAGTAGCCAGTCACAACCATCGACGCTGCGAACCTCAATAGCAGAATCGTTGAACTAAAAGGGACTTTCCCTTAAAAATTGATTCCCCGCGGCTTATCTGCGGGGAATCGTTTTTTATTGCCGAAAATGTGTTCATATAGGAGAATGCTCCCTCCATTCAGGAGAAGTATATGGACATTCAAATTCCTTTTTTCAGCACTTCAGTGGTTGTTTCCCTTCTCATCTCCGCCCTCACCCTGTATTCTCTCGCAAAGCTCTATCGGAGATGCCCATCCAATAAAATACTGGTTGTCTATGGGCGGGTGGGCGGAAGTCGAAACGTCCGCTGCCACCACGGGGGCGGGGCCGTCGTTTGGCCGGTGATCCAGGGGTGTGCTTTTCTCGACCTGACCCCGCGGACCATCCATATTCCGCTCAAAGGCGCCCTTTCCCATCAAAATATCCGCGTCAACGTCCCAAGCACCTTCACGGTCGCAGTGGGCCTTGCGCCAGAGATCATGAATAACGCTGCGGTGAGACTTCTTGATCTCGACAACCGAGGCATCGAATCGATGGCGACCGAGATCATCATTGGCCAACTGAGGCTCACCGTCGCCTCGCTCCGAATTGAGGAGATCAACCAAGATCGGGAGCGGTTCTTAGAATCGATCAAGAAAAATATTGAACCTGAGCTGCACAAAATCGGCCTCACTCTCTTGAATGTCAACATCACCGATATCACCGACGAGTCGGAATACATCGACAGCATCGGGAAAAAAGCCTCCTCGACCGCGGTTAACCAAGCCAAAGTCGACGTCGCCGAGCAAGAAAAGCAGGGGGATATCGGCAAAGCGCTGGCCGAAAGAGACCGGCGCATTTCAGTCGCCTCCTACCATGCGGCGGCCGTACAAGGGGAAAACGAATCGAAAGCCCAGATCGCTTTGACAAACGCGATGCTCGCCGAAAAAGAGGCGCAAGCAGGCCAGCGGAGCCAAGTGGCCAAGCAGCAAGCAGAGACCGAAATCCAACGGGCTCGAGCTTTGGCGCAAATGCAGCTCCTCGAAGCGGAACAGATTGTCCCGCAAGAGATCGCGAAAAAGAAAATCGAGATCGAGGCGGCGGCCGAGGCCCAGAGCAAAGTGCTGATCGCCCGCGGCGAGGCTGAAGCGCTCCTCGCTGTCCGCCAGGCTGAGGCCGAAGGGATCCAAAAATTGCTCGACGCCAAGGCGAAAGGTTATAAACAGCTCATCGAGGCCTGCGGCGATGACGCCAAGAGCGCCTCGACTATGCTCCTCATCGAAAAACTCGAAGAGATCGTCGGGCTCCAAACGGAGGCGATCAAGAACATCAAGATCGACAAAATCACCGTTTGGGATAGCGGAAATGTGGGCGGAGATCCTGCAAAGGGGAGCTCCACATCGAACTTCATCAGCCAATTCGTCAAATCGCTCCCCAGTTTGCACGACGTGACCGCCATGGCGGGATTGGAACTCCCTCCGTTTTTAGGCAAAATGACAGAAGAAGCGAAGAAGTAGGACTATTTTTTTAAGCGGCACCGAACGAAAGAAATGGAGCAAGGCCGCCCCGACATGGGGTACGTTTGGTTGCACGCGTCCAACAGTTCTTTTGGCGAATGGATCGATAGGGTGCCTATGTTAGGATCAAAGAGAAAATATTGATCCCCATGAGCTTTGATGAAGGCGACAGCGTGCGGGTGATAATCCTTCTCCGAAGTATTCGGAAGAATCTGTAGAGCGTAAGCGCCTTCAGCCAGTCCTTTCGTAAACTGTTCCAATGACTCATTCGAAAGATCTGGGCTGACTGTCCCCGCGTCATTCCCAGATAGTCCCATCATTTGCAGATACGTCGCATTGGCCGCCAACCAGTCTACTTCGGCCTTGAAGCTCTCTAGCGGACCTAATCGTTTGGGCTGCGGATAGCCTAACCTAACACGTATTGAATCGGAGATGAACCTCAAAACATAAAAGATAAGCAACAGCGGACAAAATATCGTCTGCACGATCAGCTTGATCTTAAATATGAGCCATGTTTTGTTGATGATTCGAGTGATGGCTTTAGAATCTTGCGCAGCATGAAATATATGGGTTAACGCCGCAGTGTCAGGTGCGCCATTCGCATATAACGGGGCGATAGTCTGAACGGAGTCTAGCGGAGTTTTTCCCTCTTCAAGCTGCTTTAAGTAGCAAAAAATAAAATGGGCGCTCATCCCAGCGCACAATCCTTCCCTTCTATATCGGATTTTTTGTGGATCGATTTTGTAACCATACATCGGCTGCCACTTCAATCTCTGATTGATCGGTTCATTGCCATACGCCTTCCGCAGCGCGTCTAACTCAGAAACGGCTCGCAACGAAGGATCCACAGATTTTGTCGCTCTATTTAGGGAAAAATCTATCAGTTTATTTTTGTATTGCCGATGGATCGACAGTTTGTAAGATACGTGCAAGCGTTTAATGAAAAAGGCATCAGACACAGATTCATAATACTCGAATAATTTTGAATTGAATGGATAAAAAAAACTCGCAACATTCCTGTACCAATTGGATGCAACAAGAGAGGAACACCAGTCGGCTCTCAGCCGGCTCGCTTGAAATTTTTGCTTGCAAAAGGGAGTTACGGGCGACTGCTCTATGGCCCTCAGTTCTTGAACTGTTGAGCGGGTAAGATCTGTCGTGAACGTTATTGGCCGACGGTGACATACACTCATAATAATCCACTTTTACAGGCATTATAGCAGTTTTAGCATTGCACCGCTACCCAAAACTCCCTTAAATAAATCACCCTTCAAAGCCAAACGGCTAGGGATATTTTTAATAGTAAAATTTTTAGGATCTAGGCCATGCTTCACCTCATTCCAGGAGAGTGGCGTGGAGACGGGAGCCCCCTGGAATCCCCTCACTGAGTAGGGGGCCGCAACAAGTTGCCCTTTGGAATTTTGCAAGGTGTCGATATACACTTTTCTCTGCCGTTTCTTCGGGTTCCTTTCGAGCGAGGTGATCGAGGGGAGCCTTTGGTTTGTTTCACGGGCGATTTCCATGGCGGCGCTCCGCACCGTCTCATAACCGTATTTGGCTTTGAGCGGGACGAATATATGCAGTCCCGTGCCGCCCGATGTTTTGCAGAAATGAGCCATTTTTTTCCCTTCGAGGATCTCATGGATCATCAAGGCGGCGTCAACCACCGCATTGAAAGGGATCGCCTCCGGATCGAGGTCGAGGACCATATAGTCCGGCTTATCGATATGTTTCAAAGTCGAATTGAAGAGATGCAATTCGATCGATCCAAGATTCGCCGCGTAGAGGAGAGTCTTTACGTTTTGGACGATGATGTAGTGGACTGTCCGGTTCGCATGAGACACGGCGGCTGTTTTGACAAAATCGGGAACTTCTTTAACATCTTTTTGGTAGAACGCCTCGCCTTCGATCCCATCGGGAAATCGGTGCATGGCAAGAGGCCGGTTCTTCAAATAAGGGAGGATCGCCGGAGCCACTTGGGTGTAGTACTCAAGGAGATCTCCTTTGGTGATCTTTTCTTTGGGCCAATAGATTTTGTCTAAATTCGATAGTTTGAATTTCACTCTCTCACCACCTTTTTTGCCGCTTTATCATAGCGCATCCCCTTAAAAATCGGATGACGGAGTTTTCCATCATCGGTCCATTCGGTGAATTCGACTTCGCAGACAAGTTTCGGCTTAACCCACGTGACTGCGGTATTGGGATGGGGTTCCTCAGCAAAGGGGCAGGCCGAACTCGCCACTTTCCGAAGACTGGCATGAATGTCGCTCAAAAGCTGCCGGTCGAACCCTCCTCCGACCCGCCCAATATATTGGAGCTTGCCTCTCCGGTAGACCCCGATCAGCAAAGCGCCGAATTTCTTCCGGGTCCCCTTAGGTTCGGTAAAACCGCCGATCACCACCTCTTGCCGCTGTTTCGTCTTGATCTTGAGCCAATCGTGTGAACGGCGGGACTGATACGGGCTCTCGGCCCTTTTTGCAATGATCCCTTCAAGCCCTTTTTTTTCAGCTGCCTTAAAAAGCGCCCTCCCCCGCGTCGCCACATGCTGGCTAAATCGGATATATTTAGATCCAGAAATCAGCTTTTTAACGACCGTTTTCCGCTCTATAAGAGGCATACTCCTCAGATCCTTCCCATCCAGCATCAAGATGTCGAAAACGTAGTAATAGGGAGTGCCGATCTTTTTCTTGTAGTAGTTTTGGAGCTTCTGAAAATTCGATTTCCCCTCTTTGTCAAGAATCACAATCTCCCCATCTATGACAAAGGAGCCCTTGAGCCTGGAAAGTTCGGCGACTAAAGTGGGAAAGCGGGCGTTATACGATTTTTGGCCCCGCGAGAGGAGCCGAACGGCCCCGTTTTTCATGCCAAGGGCCCGGTATCCGTCCCATTTAATTTCAAAGATCCACCCCTTATCATCGAACGGTTCATCGACCAGGGTGGCAAGCATGGGGGAAACGGAGCGCATAGTGACCTCGCTTTTGAGACGCACTATGCGCTATGTAAAAAGGAGCAGCTTAGGCGGCAGCCGCTGCAGCGTTTAACGCATTAGCAGTCTTTAATTGTTTAATAAGCTCTGCCAGCAATATCCGCAACTCGGCGTCTCCGTCCTTCTCGATGGTGACCGCCAGATCTCCCTTTTCGTCTTGGGTCTTGGATACTTGCGTCCCTTCTGGAGCAACCACGTTGATATTTACGGTGTTATGGTTGTTATTTGTCTGAACAACGCCCGGATTGGGTCTGACCTGCCTATACAGGCCATACAAGGCCAATGCACTCAAAGCTACGGCTGCGACTTGGTACTGGCTGGGCACGAAATCAAGCGCAGATTGGGCGGCCCCGCTGACGGCTTCGGCGGCGCTCGTTCCGGCACTTTTTACAGCATCGATCCAAGCTTTTACTGCGGACATAAAACCGTTCAATATCGCTGTCCCAAATGGAGTTGTGCTGGCAGCAACCGCTGGGGCTGGCAGTCCGAGGAGAGGGGTTGCCATTGCGGCCGGACACATACCTTCAACAACTGCTTGGCTCTCTGCAGGGACAAGCAGAGAAAATAAACGGCTGCCCAACTCTGTCGCTCGCATGAGAGCGATCCCACCGGCTGTATCTGCCGCTTCACGGACGCCGGACGAATCAACAAAATTTGGATTGATTAAGATCCCGTCAGCGGCGTCATTGACTGTTTTTGTCTGAGGGGTAGCGCCTGCGCAAAGCCGAGATACCAAACTACGCCCAGCGCCTACAGCAGCCAAAGCCGCCGTACCAAAGATGAAATAGTCCACAGAATTTTTTACCATGCTCATTCGATTTCTCCTTTTTACACATCTTGATTTTCAATAGGGGTCCGGATTATGCCTGAAGATTCAACGGAGTACAAGATCTAGATAAATTTTGAAAATACCACCGAATTGTCCGCATTAACCCATCTTTCAAAGAAACAATGGGTTTCCAGCCCAATTCAAATTCTATTTTAGAAATATCGAGCCCATAGCGGAAGTCGTGGCCGGGCCGGTCTTCTACAAACCGGATCAACTTCCGGTAGTCTCCGGGTCTTTCTATTTGAATCAAATCGATCAACAAATGGAGCAATTCTAAATTGGAGAGTTCCCCTTTTCCGCCAACGTCGTAGGTCTCCCCTTTTTTCCCATAGCGGAGGATGCGCCAAATGGCCTCGGCATGGTCATCGACGTAGAGCCAGTCGCGGACATTGGCCCCTCTGCCGTAGACGGGGAGCGGTCTCTTTTCAAAGCAGCGGTGGATCATGAGAGGAATGAATTTTTCGGGGTGCTGGCCGGGCCCATAGTTGTTGCTCGAGTGGGAGAGGGTCGTGGAGAGGCCGTAAGTTTGGGCAAAGGCGCGGACGAGGTGGTCGGAGGCGGCCTTGGAGGCTGCATAGGGAGAGTTAGGGCGGTAAGGAGAGTGTTCGTTGAAGAGGCCGCTCTCGCCGAGGGAGCCATAGACCTCGTCGGTGGATACATGATGAAAATGGATATGGGGCATAGAGCGGACCGCCTCAAGAAGGGAGAGGGTCCCTTTGACGTTCGTTTCGATGAAAGGGAGGGCAGAAGCGATGCTCCGATCGACATGGGTCTCGGCGGCGAAGTGGACGAGGGCGTCGATTTCGCACTCCAGGAGGAGTTTCTCAACGAGCTGCTGGTTCAAAATATCTCCCTGTACAAAGCGGTATCTTGGATGGTCGTGGAAGCCATTTAGGAGAGAGAGATTGCCGGCATAGGTCAGGGCGTCGAAATTGAGGATCCGTCCGCGAAAATCGGCCTCTCGAAGAAGATGGCGAATGAAGGCGGAACCGATGAATCCGGCGCCGCCGGTTACAAGTAGATTGGCAGTTGTTCGCATAAAAAGTCCTTGAGGCTTAAGCGCCAATGGCGGATGGATACGAATGGCTCGATTTTGGCCGTGTCGAATGCGGAGTAGGCGGGCCGCTGGCAAGGGGCGGGGAAGGCGTTGCTTGGAACCGCAATGATGGCCTCGGCTCTGATCGGATAGCCCAAGAGAAGCGCCTCTTCCCTCATCGCAAGGCCAAATTCATACTTTGTGGCAACGCCCGCATTGGCGTATTGATAGAGTCCAGTCTGATCCAACATTTGCAAAATCGCATCGGCCAAATCGGGGGCATAGGTGAATCGGCTCCATTGATCGTCGGTGAGTCGAATCTCTTTTTGGGTTTGGAGCGTCTTGAGCAAATTCGAGACGAAATTCTTCCCGCCGCTCCCAAAAATCCACGAAGCGCGGATGACGCAGGCTGAGCGGGCAAGAGCCCTTTTTTCCCCTTCGAGTTTTGTCAATCCGTAATAGTTGCACGGGAGGGCCGGATCTTTTTCGCTGAGAGGCCGTCGCAACGGGCCCGAGAAGACGTAATCGGTCGAAATGTGGATCAGTTTGGCCCCCTGTTCGCTGGCAGAGATCGCCAAATTCTCAGGTCCGATCGCATTGGCCCGATACGCCTCTTCTTTAGCCTGTTCCGCCGCATCCACCGCTGAGAAACCAGCGCAATTGACGATATGGGTGATCCCTCGATTTTTCTTTAAAAATGCGCGCACCGCCGCTAAATCCCCAATATCGACCTCTCTCCCCGTCTTGAATCCTTCGCTCTTTGCGGAGAGGGCAGAACCTAATAATCCCCGGCTACCGGTGATCCAGAGCATAGCGCACCTCCTGGAAAAACGGACTCGTTTGGTCGCGAGGCGAGAGGATCGGATTCTTGATAGGCCAGGCAATGTTAAAATCGGGGTCGTTCCAACGGATCGAGCGCTCGGTTTTCGGATCGTAGGGCGTGCTCATTTTATAATGGACGCGGGCCGTCTCGCTTAAAACGCAAAATCCATGGGCAAACCCCTGCGGGATATAGAACTGTTTATGGCTTGGCGCGTCAAGAACGACCCCCTCCCATTGCATAAAAGTCGGCGAATCTTCCCTTAAGTCGACGGCGACGTCAAAAATCTCTCCTTGGACGCAGCTAATGAGCTTGGCCTGACCGGGTGCGGCCTGAAAATGGAGGGCGCGGATCGTCCCTCGCCAAGAAAAAGAGACGTTGTCCTGCACGAAAGGGCCGACGCCCCGCTCGAGATAGAGCGGCTCGCGGTAACCCTCAAAGACAAAGCCCCTCTCGTCGTAAAACACGTCGGGGGTAATGAGTTGAAGTCCGCTGATCTTTAAGCCGGTCCATTGCATGCAGGGCTATTTTCCCAGGAATCACCCTTTCAATGCAATGACTGTTCCGTGGCGCCCTGTATCTTTCTCTCTCCGGTGGGAGAAATAATCTTTCGGATTGCAATAGGTGCAAGTCTCGGTAATCTCGATATTTTTATCGAGAATCCCCATGGCGCTCAACTGTTTTCGGCTGATTGCCCAAAGGTCGAAATAATTGGGCTTGACTTGGAAGGGCCAAAAATCTTGAGGGAATTCTTGTTTGTAATTTTTGAACTCGGCGTGATCGGGCCCGAGCGACGGGGAGATACAGACAAGGAGGTTTTGCGGTTGAGTCCCGATATCGCGCTGCATCGCTTCGAGGGTGCGGGCATAGATGTTCTGCGCCAGACCGCGCCATCCAGCGTGGACGACGGCGATCGCTTCATGAACCGGATCATAGAAAATGGCGGCCTGACAATCGGCGTGGGTCACGCCGATCGCAAGATTTTTTTCCGTGGTGAAGAGAGCGTCGGCTTGAAACGTTTTATCGAGATTTTTCGGGGTGACCCGCTGGACGTTCATTCCATGGGTCTGGTGAGGGAACACTAATTTGGGCACATCGAGCGCCTTCCGAACCAGTTCCCGGTTCGTTTTGTAGTGATCGGGATGATCGCTCGTCCCATCGCCTAGATTCAATGTTCCACAATTTCCTTTGCTGGCTCCGCCATGCCGCAAGAATACGCCATGCGCGATATGCGGAAAGGGTTCCAAGAGATCAAATTCCAGCCATTCCATTTTTGCTCGATCAAATTCCATACGACACCTCTCTTACCCTATCTACCAAATTCGGAATTGAGTTAACATAAAAATCGGTATGAAAGAAGAGCAAACCCCTCCCCGCATGGCGCTCGGCATCGCCCTTTGTCTTCTGGCCTATGTCTTTTTTGTGACGGCCAGTTCGCTCGTTTGGAGTTTTAAAACGACTTTCCCCACGATCCAGATTATTTTTTTTCAAAATTTCGTCAGCCTCCTCTGCATCTTGCCGCTCGCCCTTCGAAAAGGGGTGAAGCGGCTGAAGACCTCTTTTTTCCCCATCCATCTACTGAGAGACCTATCGGGCGTCCTGAGCTACTACCTCTACTTTGTCGCGATCCGCTACCTCGATTTAACCGATGCGACAACACTCAATTACACGGCCCCGTTTTTTGTGCCGATCGTTTGGTGGATCTGGATGCGGGAAAGAATTGGACTCCACATCTGGTGGTCGATCATCGTCGGCTTTATCGGCGTGGCCGTCATTTTGAACCCAACCAAGCAAATTTTTCAAGAAGGATTTACATTCGGCCTCTGTGCGGGAATTTGTTCTGCGATCGCATTCACCGCCCTCCGGGTGCTCAATTTAAAAAGAGAGCCGATGAGCCGAACCCTTTTCCTCTATTTTCTCTTCGGCGCCGTGATCAGCGCCCCCTTTGCCGCCATTTATTGGGTTCACCCAAGCGGGCTCCAATGGCTAAAGGTTGTCTGCGTAGGCCTTGCAACAGTGGTCGCACAAATGCTCCTCACCGTCGCCTACCGTTTTGGGACCGCGTCGTTTCTCTCCCCGCTCGGATACTCGACAGTCATCTACGCAGGCTTGAGCAGTTGGCTTTTGTTCCATATCCCCCTCGGATTCCGCTCGATTCTAGGGACTGTCCTCATCGTCATTGGGGGGACGTTGACCTATATTTTAAAGAAAAAGCCTGAAAAGCTCTCCGAAACATTCGAAATCCCCGAGCCCAAAGAGAAGCCCCCGCTTTAGCCCGTTAACGAGGACGCTCTTTTTCGGCCTCGATCGCCCTCTTGGCTGCGCTTTTCATACCCGTTTCGTCGCTGCTCTCCATCGACCGCTTGGCCGCCCCTTTCCGCTCAGCTTTTTCCTTATGCATCTGCACCTCATTGACAACGCACGGCTGAGCCGGCACAACATGCACCTCTTTCCGCGGAGACTGGCCAGACATACAGATTACAGCTAAACCGCCCCATATCGCTAACTTGCACATAGACACCTCTTCCCTTCATCCGCACCCTACTCATCCTCTCCTCAAATTTCAATACAATTTTAAACGAAAACCTGGTAATCTCCCACTCATGAATCGGATTTTTCTCATCATTCTCTCTGTGACGACCTCCCTTCTTTACGCTGAAGATTTCAGCTTTCGAGGAAAGCACTTCGTCGCAAGCTACATGGATTGCGACATCAGAGCTTTAACCGATCTCGATAGTCTCATCCGCGCCATGGATGGCGCAGTCCGCGCATCAGGAGCCACGATCCTCGATCAAACTCCCTATGTTTTTCCGCCCAATGGCCTCACCATCGTCTACCTTTTGTCTGAAAGTCACGCGAGCCTCCACACTTACCCCGAGCATGGCGCCTGCTTTGTCGACCTGTTCACTTGCGGCGATCTCTGCTCACCGGAACGTTTTGACGAGGCCCTCCGGAATTACCTACAGCCAAAAACCGTGAATGCGCGTCTTTTTTTGCGCGCTGACGAAGTCCAAGAGATTGTCCATTCTCCATGAAAAAATTCTCTATCCTCCTTTTATTAGCCCTCCTATCGGCCCTTTCCGGGGAGCTGTTGTACTATCTGAAGGACGGCTTTAGCGCAAGGCGAGTGCAAAGCTTGCCCTATCCAGTGGCAGAAGGGTGGGACACGGATGCTGGAGGAGCGCTCGAACAGCCCTTTCGCTATATCGGACGGGGCAGGCAGTGCTTTGCCTTCAGTAGCGCTGACAGGAAATACGTCCTCAAACTCCCTCGCACAGACATCTACAAAACCCCATTTTGGGTTCGCTCGCTGCCCCTCCCCTCTTATCGGGCCCGCCTGGAAGCAGACCACCTCGAAAGGGAGACATTTATTCTCAACAGCTTCCAACTCTCGGCAAGCGAACTCAAGCGCCAGACAGCTCTTATAGCCCTCCACCTCGGCCAGAGCGCCCCCAGCGGCAAGGAGCTCACCCTGATCGACGCCCTCGGCTGCACCCACCGGTTCCCCCTCCACAAAACCCCCTTCATCCTCCAACTCAAACAACCCATTTTGATGCAATCATTTCAAACCGCTCTTGCCAAAGGAGATCAGAAAGAGGCCGAGCGGATCCTCGACGCTCTTCTCGCAGTCATTGTTGAAAGGGCAAGCCAAGGGATCCTCAATCGAGACCGCTCCTTTCTCCGCAACTATGGTTACGATGGGCAAACGGCCTACCAAATCGACGTCGGCAGTTTCTTCCGGAAACCCGATTTGACCCCCTCCGACGCCTACGAAAAATCGATCCGCGATTCGACAGACCCCATCCTCGAATGGCTCGCCCAAAACGCCCCACACATGCGCGATTATTTCAGCGCGGCGGTTCAAGAAAACGGACTGTCTCTGAAGCAGAGAGCAAAAACGGGCTCATGGCCAACAAAACCTGGCCACCGCTCCCATCGCAGTACCCCCGACTCCTAAGACGACTGCAAGCATAATGTTATCGGAGCGGTCTTCCTCCGATTTCGCCGCAGAAATGGCAAAGAAAATCGAAGCGGCATAGCAAGCAATCACCGAAACCCTAAGAGCCCAGACACGAAAGCAATCCGCACGCGCAGGGCAGAGCCACTGGCCTAACAAAGATCGGTTCGATGACAAGAAGGGCTGATTAACAGGCTCGATCAAGTCGAATATCATATTTGCATCCTTTATAGTTTTTTTTCAATGCATCACCAGTTAAAATCTTGTTCATAGCCGAGCTCAATGAGCAGATCTCCGATCTCCTCTTTCACCGCGGTTTTATGTTCCTCTTTAAAATACTCCTTCCATGCACCGACTTTCCCTTTGAAAAAACTATACCCTTTTCCAAAGTTCGATTTATATACGTTGTATAGATCCTGATCGGAAATATCGACTTTTAGCGCAGCTGCAATTTTCTTTAGTTCTCCCAAAGCGTCCAAGTCTGTAGCGGCGCCGCCGTGATTCCCCATCAGCTTGCTGAAATCCAAGGTGCAGCATGCCGGCGAATGGACCCAACCCTTGAAATAGAGCGTCTCCCTTCTTAAATCCTTCCGGATCATGAGAAGCAACTTCTCGTCATCCGAAACAATCGACGCTAGCGATGGATCATTCAAATGGATGTGTTTATAGTGGTTGAGTAACGATACGATTTGATCTCTTGGATCCCGTTTGATAAAAAAATTGATGCAGCTGTGTTCAAGAAGATAGTTTTCCAATGTGACGGTAAAGGGTGCGTGCAAATGCAAGAACGTCCCATTTTTTTCGTTTTTGGCCCAGATCTGATCCATGGTTTTCCGGTTCCAGGGCGCCCGGCCGCTTGAAAAATAAATATCCTGAGGATCTTCAGTTAAGGTCTTATTCTCCGCTAAAAGTTTCGTCTCCTCTTGATATTTCTTCGCCCAAAAGACCTTCTTCCCTGTTAACGCAGTCAAAACGGGGATCAGCAAGTGGGTTCCTGTCTTGGGTTCCGTAAATAAAACAAAATTTTCAGACCACAACGATAGATGGACGCAAATCGACGCCAATAATAGCGCCTTAAAAAAATTTAAACTCATACATTCTCACCTTTGTTCTTGTTGAAATTTGAGCATTCTGTGCATGGAGTCGATTTGGAGGAGTTGATCGGTCATCGAGAACCGAGTTTCGAAAATCCGGTGGGCCTCCTCCGCCATTTTCCACGCCATCTCAGGATCTCTCTGAATGTGGGCCATGTGTCCCTGGATTTGTCGATAGATTTCCTCTGAGGATTGGCTCGTGTCAACGTAAAACACAGCATCGCCAAATACCTCCTTTACAAAGGCGTTTTGATCCGAGATAATCACAGCGGACGCTGCGGCTGCTTCGAAAATCCGCGAGGAGGGGATTTGAAACTTATTGTGGAGAGCAGAATGGAGAACGAGTACAATTCCGTGCCGTTGATAGGCTTTAATAACGGAAACGCCGTCAAAGCGCAGTTGTCCCATGTATCCGTCTCGAATCAGGTCGGGGTGGTGGTTGACGCCATAAAATTTTGTAAAGCCGCTTTGGCTGAGAAATTTATAGAGATTTTTATACTTGTCGCTCTTAGAGCGGTTGCTCCAAATAGGGAGGATCGTGGCGAGTTCGTTCAAAGCCAGTCTCTTGTAATGGATCGGCTGTAGAGTTGGATAAAAGGGTATTGTAGACAGCCGTCTGTTTTTGGACTGGAAGGTTTCGGGTTTGATAGTGAGTAAATAGGCGTCGTATTTTTCATAGAGGGGCAAGAGATATCCCTCCTCATCAAAAAAGCCAAAGGGGTGCAAGACAGCCATGTAGTTGCCGCAATCCGTTCTCAGGGGTTCGATATTGGGAATGAGGCAAAGGATCCAATCGAGGCGGTGGACGCGCTGAATGATCTTACCTCTATCTTCATCTAGGAAGACCCTCCAGCCGAGTTCTTCTGCCGCCCGTTTAATCCGCCATCCCAATTCTCTCTCTCCATAATAACTTTTGTCGCTGACGATTCCGATTGAAGTCACGGCCTGAACGCTGAGCTGGAGCAGGACGAAAAGAATGAGAAGAGATGGGCGAAGCCGACACATAAAGAACATCCCTGACCTGGTTTCCTGAAGGATTCTAGAGATGTATAGAAATTATTTCTACAAAAAGTTGAATATGGATCCCATTTTTTTATTTTTTTGAACTGGACATTGGCCAGTTGAATCTGACCAAGATGTGTGGTATACGTCGACGTCCAAAAGGATGTTTCGGATGAGGTTATTGTTCTTGAGTTTTTTTCTCGTTTTCGGCCGAACGGCTCCTGCCGGCGAGAGTCCCGTCCGAGTGAAATTGTTTTGCTTGTTCACGCCCGAATTCCAAATTCTCTATGAGCGCTATTTTCTCCCGAGCATTCAGGATGATTTTGATGTGATTGTAAGAGAGTATCCTCAGGAGTGCCCTACAGGGGTCTATCGCTCCGAGGGGTGGGATAAAACCATGATCCATAAATTAGAGATGCTGCAGGACGCTGCCATTGGCTGTGCGGAGAATCAGGTTTTTATTTACGCAGACGTCGATATCATTTTTCTTAAACCGGCGCTGCCGGCGCTCTTAGAATGTTTGGGAACGAACGATTTTGTCGTGCAGCAAGGCTGGCCAAGGAGAGGTTTGTGCGCCGGACTGATCGTCCTACGAGCCAATGAGAAAACCTCAACATGGATCAAGAGAGCCCGCGCATTGCTGGAGAGAAAAATGTGTCCTGATGATCAAGTGGCCCTGCAAAGGTCATTGGAGAGTTTTCGAGAAGGGGAGATCTCGTGGGCGTTTCTCCCTTCCGAACAGTTTCCGAACGGGAGGCGAGTTTTAAAAGCCTATTCTCAGGAGAAAAACCAGCTCTATACAAGGGATTCTGAACTCGCTCTCGACGATTCGATTGTCCTGTTTCACGCCAATTGCTGCTTAGGGCTGGAAGATAAGTGCCATTTCTTAACGCGCGTCCAAGAAGAATATTTGAAAAATAGGTGTCATTTATGAAGTGTTTTCTATCGATTGGGATATTTTTACTTGCCTCTCTAGCTCCTTTGTTCACTTGTGCCGAGGAACTCCTCGACGTCGAGACACTGCCTCGCATGAGAACCAAACAGTACAGAATAGAGCCTTGGAAAAAAATTGTGGTTTTTTCAGCGCCGAGAACGGGCAGCTCCCTCCTTTATAATATCCTCCGATTCCTCTTTGAAAAAGATCAAAATCTATGGCGCCGCCATGATCAATTTTATCGAGGTTGCACGGTGGTAAAAACCCATAAGTACGCCGACGCGAGTGCAGTGGAAAGGGGCGATACATTCTTCGTGGTTCCGATTCGGAACCCACTTCATGCGAGCATGTCGACCTATAGAATTCACTACCGGCCTATCGAGGTACTGCAGGATTTTTGTAAGAATCTCATCACCCGCCAGGCGGATCACCTCATGTTTGCTGAAACGTTGCAGATGAAAGGACAGAAAGTTGTGTTCCTCCGGTATGAAGATTTTGAAGATCATCCCGATTACGTGATGGATTTTATTGAGGATCAGTTTCAGATCGCGATTTCTCCTCGCGACAGGGATCTGATTCGGAGAGGATATAGCCGAGAAAACATCTTTTTCTCGGTACAAGCCCTCCGAGATTTCGGGGAATTGCTGCCGATTTCTGGTTTTCACGGCAAACACGTCTCGTTGGAAAATTATACGATACCGGACGAGGCGATGTTTTGGCTCAACTTCTATCTAGAAGGGGCAAAGCCGCTCTACAGAAAATATGGGTATTTCGGAGATGTGGATCCGGCTTACAGCAAATGACACAGGAGGGTAATTTCTGTTCATTTTCTCTGGGTATACGTCTCGATAAAGAAAAGACTCGCTCGAATAAAATTGGATCTCCACAGGCGCTTCCCCTATGCAATCCCTCGGGATCTTCCCGCAATACAGGGAAAAGGGGGCCCCATTTTTCTTAAAAATCTCGAACTCCACGCCATTGACCCTCACTCTGGGGATTACCTCCGGCTTCAGGGGCTGGGCCGTGAAAGAGAGATTGTAATCTCTTCCCGCCTCCAGAGAAAAATAAATGATCGCAGGTTGGTTCATGACCCACCTGTAGGTGGAGTACACCCCAACGTGTTCTCCGGTCGACTCTCGGTAGCTCCACCATTTTCCGTTGAGAGGCTGATCGAAGCGGTAGTCTACCTCAGTTGTTTTCGTTAAGAGAGAGTCAAAAGATTTTGTCCTTAATCGGTATCCGTTTCTTTTCATTTGCAGATGAGTCTTGGCATACTGATACAATTCTAGATCGAGGAGATTGATCTGCCTGATCTCCTTGAGCAGCTCCTCGGATACAGGCTCCTTTTGAGTAAAGTTCACTCTGGGAATGTCCTGCCGCTCCAAAGAAATGCCAAGTCGCTGAAAAAGAGCGGCAACATCATCTGCAAAGCGATCGAAAAAGATCACGCAGTCGATCCTTCGCAAGCTCTCCTTTGCGCTTTCCAAAAGCTCCCTTCCCTCTAAGAGCGGGTTAGCCGCCAAATGTCTGCAATGGGCATTGTCGATCAAACCACTATTATATTTCGAAACAGGCGAGTCTCTTTCCCTCATCACCGACTCGAGATTGGGAAACTCGGGATTTTGGAATTTCTTCGCACGGAGAAAAGAGAGATATCTCTCGACAGGATCCCTCAAAATGGTTACTTTGAAAGCCGCTTCAAAATCGGGGTCTAAGTCCTTGCAGAGCCAATAAGGAAGATGGCCTGAAACAAGCTCTTGAACAACGGGCGCCTTTGCCGTCTTCCGGTTCCGATAGGGATAGATCTCCTCCGCGCTGACTTGCATTTCTAGGAGAGTGCGGAGCGTCGTCCCGGCTGTCTTGGGAATGTGTACAAAGTAGAGCCTAGACTCCAAGTCGAATGGCGTCCATCCAGCGAGAATCCATAAACACCAAAGAGCTGTGAGCCGCATCATAAATCCGTTTTGAAGATTTTCAGATATTTTTCCCAGATGACCGGCGCTCTCTGCTCTAGATACGCATCGATCGACGCAAGAACTTCTGGACTGATACCTTTGGTATAGTGGATAGCTTTGGGTCCTTCCGAGGCAGAGGAGCCGCCAAAGTTATGCTGGTGTTGATGTTTGTAGCTGTCGAGCAGCTTGGCGGCGTATAGCTGTTTATTCATCCTAAAATCGTCGAGATAGGCGGGCTCTTCGCCCATGAATGCAAGCAATCGGAGGAGGATTTCTTCGTCCCGCTCGATGAAATCCTCATAATAAAACATCATTCTGTTGTCGGGATCCCAGCTATCGTATACCTCGAACGCTTGCAAATAGCGTTCAAAAAAATCGCGAATGAATTCGGGATCCTCGATGACTGAGGCAGTGGAAGTCAGAAAAAACTTTCTAAACAGGAGTTCTTTGGGATTCCGCGTTAAGAAAATGAGCTTGTTTTTATTCGATGGCAACTGGCGTAACTGATCAAAATCGCGGTGGGTTCGGTACAAAAGGGGTCTGTCCGTGATGAGCGGCAGGCCGATCCGATTGTAAGAGGGGTGCGTCCTACATGAGTCTACAGGATTCAAAACTCGTCTTCCCCAGTGCAGCCACGAGATTGGCTTTCTTGTGATCGCCGTCAAGCTGCCAGTCACCCAATTCACTCCTGACTTGGGCGTAGTTAAAAAAATGACGGCGCCCTGGCTTTTTTCCAAACATTCAAAGTTGGGAATTTCTGAGCTGCATAGGGCGCCCATCGCAAGAAGAAACGAGATAATCGCCGTCCTGAGCATGGATGAGACCTCCAATTTTTTGAGGGCGATTGTACGAAAATTTTTTATTTCTATCAAGAAATATTCACCAATTATCGTCCTGCTCATAGCCCAGAGCGATTAAATGGGCCCCCAACTTTTCTTTGAAAGCTGCCTTATGAATCGGCTTAAAGGCGGCTCTCCATCCGCCGATTTTCCCTTGGCGGAAGGTGGTCTGATAGTGTTGAAAATTCCCTTGCCCAAACGGGTTTTCTTCGTCGCCATAGAGTCGGGAGGCAATGGCCTCCACTTCTAGGGCGGATAAAGGCGCGTTGATGTGCCTGGCGATTTTTTCGAGAGTCTGCAGTTGTTTTTCTATAGTTCCTCCTCCTTGGGGTCCCACGATATCTTCGTAGCGGCACACGAGGATCTGGGGATTTTTGACCAGGTCTGCAGCCTGCTTAGCCACTTTTTGGATCTCTAGATGCTGCTTGATTCCTGGGGGAGCGAGTTGATAGTTTTGTTGAATGACAAAGAGGAGCTGCTCATCGAAAGAGAGGTGATTAAAGGCTTTTGTTTTGTTTGGATAGCCCGTGAATTCGGGCCAAATTCCCTTGCGCATTTGATAGACAATCGATACACAGACGTCGCGCAAATCGCGGATTCCTAAGATACGTTGAGTGAAAGAGGCGTCATAAAATCGCAAGAGTTCTGAAGAGAGACAGCAATGGGTGTAAGGAAAGTGGCGGTGATGCAAGGTCTCCTGGATAGAAAGGGGTTCAAGATGCCAATGGGGAGTAAGTCCCGTCATAAAATAGAGGGCTTTGATCATCAGATGAGAACCCGATTTGGGGATTGTAAAAAGGGCGAACGGCAAGGGTTCTGGATGTTGTTGGGCAGAGAGGTTACATAGGAACACAAGGAGATGGACGGCGAGGAATTTTTTCAGCATATTGCACTCTTATTTTTTTACGTGATTTCATGAATACAAAGATGAGAATGGATGAGATAAAAAATACGATTTCGAATCGAAGATAGAGGCTCAACTTATTTTTGAAAGCAGAGAGCCAGTGGGCGATCCGTTCAGAAAAGTTGTCGGGAGTCACATCGTGGCAGTCCCGAAACCAGATGTTGGCCCATTGATGATTGGCAAAAGGTCTTGCTTCTGAATGAGGGGCAAATGTTCTATTTTTCAAAGGAAATACCCAGGAGGAGGGGAAAATGAGCGTAGAGCCCTCTTTAATATGTAAATCGACTCCGATTTTGAAGCTGTCGAAAGTTCGACCCAATGTCCGTAAGAGTACGGAGCTTTTGTCGTTGCAGGGGAAAAGATGTGTATAGAGATCCCAACGGTTGGCTATTTGATCCAAGGTCTCTTTTAAGATCGGATGACCGGGTTTAGAGCCGATCAAACAGTTGGTCACGATGACCGAATTTTCATCGAAAGCTCTTCGATGAAAGGGCTCCAAAGGGGCATAGAAGGAAAATTGACTATTCATCGATTCAAAGGAGCGGAAACACTCAATGTCATGATCGACATAGACTCCCCCTTCGTTGAAGAGAATCTGGCAGCGGAGCAAATCGGATTTTTCAGCCCAATTGGCGGCCTGAGAAAAATAGGGTTCCAGCGGTTCCAAGTCCAATTCGGACAAGAGATGTTTTTCCATGCCCGGAACAGGAAGAGGGCGGGACGGGTCGTCGGTCCAAAATTTGACAATCCAGCCGGGGTGGAGTTGGATCCAAGATTCGATATTTTTAATCGATTGTTTAGGAAAAGATCTTCCCCCCCAAATGAAGTGGAGGACGTGGGGAATTTTGGGTTTAATGGAGGGGGGGTGAGGCCCAGGGATGTAGTGTGAAAATAATGCACTGTACATTTGAAGAGAGATCTGGTCATCTGCCGTGAGGGATGTAGGGCGACCGGTCTCATTCAGCTCGTAAAAATCGAGCGGTTCCCCTATTTTTTTTGGCCAGATTTTCTCGAGATTCCAGGGGAGTCCAAATACCAGGGATAGAGGAAGCGCATATTTTAAAACGGGTTTCCAGTACGAAGCGCCGCATTTGGCGCATAAGATTCCTAGGGCGAGGCTATTCAAGAGGGTGAAGGCGACGAGCTGCCAACAAACCCTTCTGACTTTTTTGAGCTGGGCCATAAAGGCGCTCTCTTCGAGGGTTTTTTTCACTTTAGCCCCATGGATGTCATACAAAGCTCGGGTCAAGGTAGGAAGGGACTTAAACTTCCAAAAGCAGACTCCAGAGAGAGGAGAGGGAGAAATGTCGGTCATAAAGACCTGATCCCGGGAGGATAAAATCGGCGGGCAAAATTTTTTTCGGCTCGTGTAAAAGACCGGGCATGCAAGCGAGAATCGATGTTCCGTCGGAAGAGACAAATCCCCTCTCTTCGCGAACGAGAGATTCTAGCGGTTTGCAGCAAATGAGATCGGGATGAACCCAGACGCCCCCTTCCCTTTCTAAAATCGCGTCTCTTGCCGTTTGCTCATCTCTCCAGGCGGGATCGATCGGACATAAAGCGGCCCGTTTTGTCTGGAGAGAGGCGTGGGTCCAGATTTTAAACGCATATTTGGGATGGGCGTTTTGCCAAGATTCGAGAGCATAGAGCTCCTCCTGTGCAAAGGGGGCGCTTTCCAGCCGAATCCAGTGGAAGACCCTCGGGATATCGGAGAGCTCTGCGCACTCGGCAGCGCCCGCACAGAAAAGGGACACGAGCGCCAAAAAGATTTTTTTCAATGGTTGATCACTCTTTAAGGCTTAACGTGCGATAAAATTCCGCGAATCGGACGGAGATCTCCTGAAGAGATTCTATCTCGGTCGCGAAGATGAGATCAGGACGCTCTGGCGGGTCATAGGGGGCGGAAATTCCCGTAAAATCTTGGATCTCGCCCCGGAGCGCTTTGGCGTACATGCCCTTTACATCTCGTTGAATACACGTATTCAATCCAGTTTTGACATAGACGAGATAAAAATCGGCGCCTCCGCTTTCGATCAATTGCCGTACTCTGTCTCTTTGGGTTTCCAAAGGGCTGATCGTCGTGACGACGACCGTTCCGGCCTCATCCAGCTTTGCAAGGGCCAATTGGGCGATTCTTTCCAAATTCTTCTGTCTGTCTTCAGGAGAATAGCCTAAGTCTTTATTGACCGTTTTTCGAATTACGTCTCCGTCCAAATGGACAAATTCAGGAAATGCCTTGCAGACCGATTCGGCAATGGTCGTTTTCCCTGAGCAAGGAAGTCCTGTGAACCAAAAGACTTCTTTGGCATTTGCAGCTGCAATGAAAGAGAGAAAAAGGAAGAGGTATTTTGGCATTGGCGATCCTTTTTTTGTTGTCCCACAATATCTAAAGAATTGATTTTTTGTCCATTGAGGAATTCAGCTTGTCTGAGTGAAAAACTTCGCGAGCGCTCTTAAAAAAAAGTAGGCTCGCCGATATGCTGACGATTCCAAAGACTGCAAATCCGAGCGAATACACTTTCCACGTTCCGAAGATTCCCAAGATCTGCGGAATGAGGCCTGCGCCGATCACGAACGAACTCGATGCGAAGAGCGAGACGGCGCTCGCTTTTCTCTCTTTCGGCGTGATTTTTGAGATGCCAGCATAGACCAGGGTCGTCAATCCGATTGCGAGGGCTGATTCGATGCAAAGGGCGACGACGGCGGTTTTTGGATTCAGAGCGCCCAGAAGGAGGGTGAAACTTCCCGCAAGAAAGAGAAAGGCTGTCAGCGATGCGGCAAGGCCCCAAACATCGAGGATCCACCCCCCTAGGAGAGAGGAGAGGAGGCCAAGGAGTCTAGAAAAACTGAGAGCCGTATAGAGAATCTCGTCGGACCATCCTTGCTCGAGGATGAAATAGGCAGGAGAGATCGAGTAAATCCCCATGTTCAGCCCCATGGCAAGGGCATGGAGGGCCAACATCCACCGATTTATTTTGGAAGAGAGAAAATCCCGTATGTAGTCAAAAGAAGGGAGCCCCCCTTTTTCATCGCGATTTTTCGCGGTTCGTTGGAAGACAAGTCCCAGCAAGCCAAGACAAATGCCTAAACCGAAGAAGAAAGAGCGGTAGGAAGCGGTTTGGCCGATCCAGTTGCCGAAGAAGGGGGTTGTAATCATCGCAAGAGTTTGGAAGGAAGAAAACGAGGCGACGGCCCTTCCTAATTTCTCTTGGGGAATGATGGATCCTAAATAGGCGATCGCAGAAGGGAGGAAAAGACCCGACAGCCCGCCGAGAGAGAAAAGAAAGATTCCGAGAAAATACCGATTTCCAACCATGGGAAAAAGGGAGAGGAGGCAACCCGAGCCGAGAATCGAGAGGCTGATTACTTTGTGGTGGCTGATTTTCGCCGACACGAACTGCGAGCTGAATAATGAAAGTCCGAAGCCGAACGCGAGGAGCAGATAGAGGGCGCCGAGACCCTGCGGCGAGAGGAGGTACTCGTTTGAAAGCCTGCCCGCGAGCATCGGAAATACCATCCGGCCGATGACATTGAGGAAATAAAGAGCGCCGAGAAGAAGGAGGGGGCCGATCATTCTAGAATGACTCCAGCTCCGAGAATCTCGCAGGAGTCGACAAGGACAAAACGTGTCGTATCGAGATAGAGAGGGGAAATATCGAACGCGACCGGCCTGACGGTCCGGATGACGCATTCTACGATATCATAGGCCTTGGCGGCAGCCTTCTGTTTGGATCCCAAGGTGGCCGAATCATAGATAGCGAGGATTTTTTCAATCGCACATCCTGTTTTGCTCGTGTGGATCCGAAAGATATATTTAGCCCCTTCCAAAAGGGGATTGCGGCCGATAAAAAAAAGACGAACCTTGAACTGGCTTCCAACAAGAGGGGGCGGAGCGCTGCTATGAGAAATCAGTTCGCCTCGGTCGACAAAAAGAGACTCTTCTAAGGTAAAGCCCGTTGCAAAACCTACCCTCGGGGGATCTACATCGGACTCGATGGAGGCGACAACGCCCTCTTTTCCCGACGGGCTAAAGAGAAGCCGGTCCCCTTTTTTGAGGATTCCTGCACTCACCGTGCCGCTATAGATTCTTCGGGAGTCTCCCCTTTTCGTGAAGCGATAGATGGCCTGGAGCGGCATCCTCAGATCGGGCCCTCGAGTTTTGTCCACGTGGGAAAAAGAGCGGATCGATTCCCAAAGCGATTTGCCCTTGTACCAAGGCATATTCGGAGAGGGGCCTAAAAAATGATCCCCCTGTTTCGCGCTGAGAGGGAGGATCTCGTGCGGCGTGATTTGATGGGAAGCGAAGGCTGTAGAAATCGCCTTTGCAATGGCGAGGTAGGCTGGTTCAGAATAATCGACCTGATCCATTTTATTCACAACAACAACGATCTTCGGAATCTGCAAAAAAGAGAGCAAAAAAAGGTGGCGGAGGGTGTTGTCCTTGATCCCCTCTTTTGCATCGATGATCAAGAGGGCGATATCGGCCGTCGAGGAGCCGGTGATCATGTTCTTGATGAAGTCGAGATGGCCTGGGGTGTCGATAAAGAGGTACTTGCGCCCCTCTGAGCGGATGAAATAGCGAGCCGCGTCGATCGTAATTCCTTGCGCTTGTTCTTTCTCAAGAGCGTCAGTGAGGAAGGCGTATTCAAAATCTTTGGCGTGCCGTTCGCAATAGCTCTTGAGCTGTTCTAATTTTCCATCGGGCAGGGAGTGGGTGTCGACAAGAAGCCTCCCTAAAATAGAACTTTTGCCGTGATCGACGTGTCCCACAAATGCGACATTCACTTTATGTTCTTCCATGTTGTTACATGTACCCCTCTCTGCGTAGTTTTTCCAATGTGCCCCGATCTTCGCGATCCTGCGCGCGCCCCGAGCGCTCCGCAATACTGGAGAGTTTTCCCGTCGCAAGCTCCTCGATCACCTCGTCGACGCAGCTCGCGCTCGAAGAGATCGGACGGGTGCAAGGAGCGCAGCCGAGCGAGCGGTAGCGGAGATGATTCCCCTGGTTGAAGTAGAGGGAACTTACGGGAATTTTTTCTTTTTTGATATAGCGCCAAACATCCAGTTCCGTCCAGTCGAGAAGAGGATGAATCCGCATGTGGGTTTTTGGAGGGAAATCGATCTGATGATAGCCCCAGAGCTCCGGGGGCTGGTTTTCGACATTCCACTCTCCCTCGACGCCGCGGGGGGAAAAATATCTCTCTTTCGAGCGGCTCGCTTCCTCGTCAGCGCGAATCCCGAGGATGAGAGCCTGATAGGGAGTTTTGTCGGGATCGACCGCATACCGCCCAGACACAGGGTCGAATTTGTACCGATCGAGCCTTCCGGTTAAGACCCCTTCTAAAGCCTCGGTTTTTAATTTCTTGCAGCATTGGAGCATGGTCGCCTTCCCGTTGGGGAAGGTGTCCCCTTTGTCCAAAATGTCTTGGTTTTTCCCGTAGACGATCGGCAATCCCCATTGGGCGGCGAGCTGATCGCGGTACTCGATCATCTCGGGCAATTTATACCCGGTGTCGATGTGAACGAGAGGGAAAGGGATGTGTCCAAAAAAAGCCTTGAGAGCCAATTTGACTAAGACCGTGCTATCCTTGCCGACCGACCAAAGCATGGCCAAATTAGGAAAATGGGCGTATGCCTCTCGAAGTAAATAGATGCTTTTATTTTCTATTTTCTCCAGATGATCCATTGTTTAGGCTCTCTCCTGTTTAGCAGAACGGGTTCGGAAAAACATCGTCAAGATCGAAACAACGAGAAAAATGAGAATGGCGAGGATTGCACATTTTGAAAGGAGCGGATAGTTCATTTGCTTACAAATGACTGAAATCAGGCATCCCAATACAGCCAGGCCGAATTGGGTCTTAATTTTCTGATTCTGGACTCTACAAGCGGCGAGGACGCCGATTTTGGTCCCCATACTTGCGCCTAAAAACATGAGGGAGGCGGCGAGGAAATCGACCCTCCCCTTCATGGCATAGGAAGCGCCGCCGTATAATCCTGAGAGCATGACCTCAAAAAGATCTGTACCGACAGCGATGAGGACAGGACAACCCATGAAATAAATCAAAGCGGGCAGGCGAAGAAGTCCTCCGCCGATTCCTAAAAACCCAGCGGCATATCCGGTGACTAACCCGATCAGAATCGGGAGCCAGATGGAACAGCGGATGTTCGAGGTTTTGAAGAAGAAAAGAGGGCGAGGGAGAAGGAGATGGAGAGTCTTCGCCCATTTAACCTCTCCTTGTTTTCGATGGATAAACATGAGGAGAGTGATCAAAGAGAGGAGAATGATATAGACCCAGCGTAAAATCGATTCTACTTTATGAATTTTCTCGAGATACATCACGGTTTGCGCCCCCGCCTCGATTCCGACCACCGTTCCGATCAACATGAAAAAGGCCATAGGAAAATCTACATTATTCCTTCTGGCGTGATAGAAAGTTCCAAGCGCTCCTTTGCCTCCCATGTGGGCGATGTCGGTTCCCACGGCATAAGTCATGGGGAACCCGAGAATATTGAGGGCAGGCGTCACAAGCCACGCTCCTCCGATGCCTAAAAAGGCGCTGACGACTCCTACGCCGAATCCGAGAAAGATGAGCGTGGGGATGAAAATATCGATATTTGCATAAGGGAGGGTGATCGTAAGAGAATCCATTCTGATCCTTTTTGTTTTTACCTATTCAGCCTCGAACGAATGAAGCTCATAACGGCAATTCAGCAGCTCAACCGGCAGTTCAGGATTGAAATAGGTCGACCACAAACTGAGATTCGAACTCGTCCGAATGAGAAAGTCGCAGTTCGACAAGATGAGAGCATCGAGGAGAGCCTCTTCTCCGATTGCATAGGGAGATGGCGGTTGAGAGAGGTGAACTGGCATCACTCCGTTTGAGCGATGAGCGTCGTAGGCGATCACGGAGCCGGGGAACGTCTTTTTCATCTGGCTCAAGAAAGCAGCTTCGTCAGTGGCGACAAAAATCTTGTAGGGCTGATCGGACGGAATGTGGGCAAAGACGGCTCCGATCGCCTCTGCGTAGGGGACGCGCGGCGCCTCTTTTTCTTTGTCGGTTCCCCGATAGTGGATCCCTAAGACAAAAACATTCTGAAAGTGACGCTCGATAAATTGCGCGGCCTTTTCGAGGATCGACTGCTGGATATGAATATATTTTTTTACGAGGGCAGAAGCCTGCTCCCGCTTCAGTTGCCATCTGGCATGAATGGCAGCAAACGACCCGTCCTTGAATCGAGAGGCATTATTTTGAAGTGCGGAGATTTGGAGATGAATCGGCTCGAAGTAATAGTTCCACCAATTCGGGCCGTAATCGGGATCAAAGTAGAGTCCCGACTGACCAAAATCAACAGCCAGCTCCGAAAAGCCGCTGTAGGCCCCCATTTCATACAAGTGAAGGTGACCCAAAACGACATTGGCACAAGCAAACATCCCAGGCTCGCGAAGAGGCGAAGCGTCGATGATCAACAACTCGCCCGCCAGCAATCGCAGTGAGAACCCCAGCGCCACTAGATTCCTAAAAATCATAACCTACAGACCTACAGATCCGAAGAGACAATTAAATATTTTATCTAAAAAAAAAGATATGATTTTTTGATGGGCTGAGAGAGAAACGTTGCAGCGGGACGGGCCATTTTCATAAATTCATCCCTCCGTATATACCGAAAATAACACCTGGCCAAAGCAATTCCCGCTGAAGATTTTTCGCACAGATAAATAGTTTGCGTTAATCCACCGCGTTTGCTATCTTTATTTCCTTCTTAAACGAAGATAACCCGTTAGGGATCGTCCAACAATAACTTTTAGAAAGGAACAGCCACTCAAATTGTTGGGGCTGGAGGACAAGTATTGGCTCTGAATATCGACGGATCTGATGATCATGCACTCAAGCAAGCTGTAGCTCAAACGGTTGCCAAATTCGGCGCCGTTGATATCATAGTCAATAATACAAGCGCAACATGCCTTACTGATATTTTACACACATCTCCCGAACAAAAGGATTTTTTATGGCAGCCGCGTCAGCAAGATCTGTAGCACGGAACTCATTGTTTCACTTTCCTCCTGCTGATATGATTATAAAGCAGTTGTCAGACAACGTACAGCTAATCGAAGCATTGCGAATAGAGAATTTAACGCCGGATTTTTTCCCGAATCTGGCAAAGCACATTGGCATCTACAAAGGACGCTTGACTCTCCCGCAAGTAGCGTACGTAGCTGAAAGAGCGATATTTTCTGCTGGCATAGATATACCAGAATCGGGGCTAGACTTTGAAAAAAACGCCTAGCAGAAATTCCAAGCCAGCACCGACAAGTAAATTTTCCGTTTAACAAAATCATGACAAAGTTCATGCTATCCCCCTCAATATCAGGGGAGATGGTGAGATGCTCGACATTTCAATTACAGACGAAGATAGAGAGAAAGCGAGAACCGGACGTTTTGAACATCCGGACGTTCATGTCCAGAAGCGGCTACACTTGCTTTACTTTAAAGCGCTAGGGTACGCCCATAAAGACATTTGTCTTCTGGCTGGGGTCTCATATACGACTTTGGAGACCGTTTTGAAGTTGTACCATACACAGGGCTTCGAAGAAGTGTGTAATGTGACCTACCCATGCCCCGGTGGCGCATTAGATTCCCATCGCGTGACGATCGAGGAATACTTTCGCAAAAACCCTCCAACAACAGTTGCTGAGGCATGTAAGGTGATCAAAGATCTGACGGGCGTTGAACGGAAAACCACCCAAGTTCGTTGTTTTTTGCTGAACTTGGGCATGCGCCCGAGGAAGGCGGGGGCTTTACCTGGAAAAGTAAACCCGGAAAAGCAAGAGGCCTTTAAAAAAAAAGCCTAGAGCCAAAACTCCAAGAAGCCGCTGAAGGGAAGCGGCATGTTTATTTCGCGGATGCCGCTCATTTTATCTACGGAAGTTGCCTGGGTGTCATTTGGTGTTTTGTTCGGTGCTTTATCGCGAGTGCAACAGGGAGATCCCGTTTTAATGTTTTGGGGGCATTAAACGCAGTCACTCATCATATGGTGACAGTCACCAATACCTCCTATATCAATGCCTGGTCTGTAGTCGATCTTCTTCGTGAGTTGCGAAGAATACACGTAGATGCCCCCGTAACAGTGATCTTAGACAACGCGAGATACCAGCGATGCTACGTTGCAGAAAAGGCTGCGCACATGTTCAACATAGAACTCCTGTACCTCCCTCCGTACTCTCCCAATTTGAATTTGATTGAGCGTGCATGGAAATTCATCAAGAAAAAAGCGCTTGTGAATCGCTCTTTTGACAGCTTTCAATCGTTTCAGATGGCTATTAGTGACTGCATAAAGAAGTTCCCCACTGACTATGCGCGAGAGCTAGACACGCTGATGACTTGGAATTTTCAGTCCTTCTAAAATTCCAAGGCATTGACCGACTTAGGTATACCAAAATTCATTAAAACAACATCAAAAATCCCATCGCTAAACTGTAATTCTTCTGCATCCATGACTTGAAAAAGTATTTCTGGATGTAAGACCTTAGCTCTTTCAATCATTGCACTCGAAAAATCAATCCCAGTTACAATTCCCCCTTTTTCTAGGGCAATAGCTGCAACATAACCTGGCCCACAAGCAATATCCAACACCCTATCATTGTGTTTAATCATCGCAGCATTGGCTAAAGCTAGGGCCGCTTTGGGGGTAATGGAACCAAAACATTCATGATAGACATCTGCAACTTTTTCCCACCCCTGCTGCTCGAACTCTTTAAATGATAAATTCATTACTCTTCAGTTCCTTTCAAATACTTAATAAGTACCCGATCAAAATCTGATAGATATTCATGGTTTTGTTGTACGCGATATTTCTCGTATTCTTCATTCGCTTTGGCCACAGCCATGGCATGAGAAATTTGGCCAGCATGTCGTAAAATTTGTTGATCGGTCAAATTAAGAAACTTTTCTACCTGCTTCAGCCAATCTTTCATTGTCATCACTTGGCTGTTCAATGCCTTCAGCTCTGCAAAATCGATAAACATATTCACGAGTCGATCTAACTTGGAAACTTCGGCCTGATTCAGATAGTTTTTCGCAATCGTTACGTCGCTCTTTAAAATCTTCCCCTGAGGAGAGTTTTTCCAAGTGGTAAGTCCCATAAAAGGCTGGGATGCATTCACCCGTTCATAAATGATCTCGGCAGCAGTTTTACCAGTGGTAGCAAAATGCAGCTGGTTTTGGACAATCTGATAAAATAGATGAGTTTCTTCAGCTTTGCTCTGATAATCGCTGCTGCATTCTTGGAATACATCGGTGATTTTCTGATAAGCCCTTCGCTCGCTGGCTCGAATCTCACGAATCTTCTCCAGCAACTCATCAAAATAATCTTTTCCAAAGGATCGGCCATTTTTCAGCATTTGATCGTTGAGTACAAATCCTTTAACAATAAATTCGCGAAGAGTGTTAGTGGCCCATATCCTAAAGTGCGTAGCTTTTACCGAGTTGACTCGATACCCAACAGCAATCGCCGCATCCAAATTGTAAACTTCTATCCCGCGGGTGACTTGACGTTCCCCTTCCATTTGAACTGTTTCCATTTTGGAAAAAGTTGCTCCCTCTTGCAATTCCCCACTCGCATAAATATTCTTCAAGTGCTTTGAAATTGCAGGTATGTTGACTCCAAACAACTCAGCCATAGTCCGCTGAGTCAGCCAGAATGTTTCTTTCGCAAAAAAAACATCAGCGGTCACCTTCCCATCAGCAGCCGTATAAAGAATAACTCGATTGTGGGTGTCTGGTGAAGAAACTTGTCCTTTCATAGATTCACTACAAAGATTTTTTCTAAAGTACTATAGCAGATTGTCTCTGGGCTATGCAAGGATCAGTTCTAAAAAAACAAAAAGCGAGATCTTTTGAATCCAACACTTCAGAACTCGCAAACAAGAATCCTAAAACACTCATTTGCAAATAAATGATAACATTTAAAAAACGGGCTTTAAGAATCGTCCAGGAGAATGGGGGCGGGCGGACTCGAACCGCCGAAAACCGAAGTTGGGGGATTTACAGTCCTGGGCAGGCCAGTTTAATCCATCCACTAACAACACTTAACAAGCTAACTCTTAACATATTATGTGTTGTTTTTCGTTGGTAATTTTTATTTTTAACGAACAGTTTTTGGGTCTTGCTGTCCCACCTGTGTCCCTTTTCTGCCTTGACTTAAATATTACTGAACAGGTATATTTTAGGTTTTAAAGCAAATGAGCTCTGTTTGAAGAAGGCGATTAAGAAGGTATTCTGGATCGGGTCGAGCTACAAGGATTTGATGGACTTCCCTGACCTTGTAAGACGGGCAATGGGACATGCGCTGTTTTCTGCCCAGGAAGGCAAGCTACACCCTCATGCCAAGGTTCTATCTGGCATGGGCAGTGCAGGTGTACAAGAAATCCGCGAAAACGATGGGAGCGGAACTTACAGAGTGATTTATACCGTTGAGATGAAGGAGTGCGTGTTCGTACTTCATGCGTTTCAAAAAAAATCAAAATCGGGTATTGCTACACCTAAGCAAGAACTCGACCTTCTAAACGCTCGCCTGAAGGAAGCTAAGGCGCTTTACAAGAGTATGAACGTATGAAAAAGCCAAAACTCAAAACAAAACGCCTCGGAGACATCGAATATACCGAAAGCTCCGGCAATGTATTCGACGATCTCGGCATCGAGAATCCTGAAGAAGCTCTTGCTAAGTCAGAAATCGTCCTCAAAATTCAGGCTATCATCAAAAAAAAGAAGCTGACCCAAGCCAAAGCCGCCAAAATCCTCAAAATTAGCCAACCTAAAATCTCCCTGCTTCTCCGTGGCTACCTCGAGGATTTTTCCCTTGAGCGCCTCCTCCGCTTCCTTAACGACCTCGGCCAAGACGTCTATATCTCCATCGTAGCGTCCCATTCAGGCCATGGCAGCACTATGATTGGAGATTCTCCTTCTAATGCTAGAATTGCTGCACTAGGTAAATAAAAAATGCGAAAAGGAGCTACTAAAAAACAAAATTCAGAAATCCTTTCAGCCGCGATAGACTTCCAGAAGCTGAACTATATCAAAATGCCCTTTTCGTGTTGCCGCTGCAATCGCTCGGTCTACCTCTTCGGTAGGGAGATTATCGGTGGATTCGAGTAACTCTCGGACAACATCTGTATGCCCTTGTTCCGCAGCTTCAGCGGCAGCTTGACCAATCTGTCTAAGAGAGGGCTCAAGCCTCAATCTATTGGCCAGAAAGTCTGTTATTATTTCTCGATGGCCGAATTCCGCAGCACTCACAAAAGCTATTTGACAATGTGAATCATAACCTAAAGAGTTAGCTAAAGCAGCCACTACCTGTCTATAGCCTTGCATTGCTGTTTGAACTATACCTACCCCTCTACAATAGAGGGACATGTCTGGTCGTTTTTGTAGAAAACTCATCAGAATCTCTTCATTGCTGGGGTCAAATTGTAATTTAGCCATATCAAGAAAAGCACGACCGACGTCCTCCTTAGATATACCTTGCTTTTCCAGAAGAAGAGCTATTGCCATTTTTTTTGCAGCCGCATTCATCTGAGGATTCTTGGAGGTTTGGATCAAGGTTTGCCCCAGCCAATCATCAGCAATGGACAGGCGCAATAATGGGACAACGAATGCCACCACATCTTGCTCCCTAGGAAGGAGAGGGGTGTTAATAAAAAGCTGATATTGGGGTAGAGTTGCTAAAACAATCTGATAATACCATTGTACCGTCTCTCTATCCCTTTTCTGCATATTTCGTATAGCTTCTACCGCTACTTTTGCAGAAATATCCGCTTTTCTTAAAAGCAGCACAGAGACTACATCTAGCTTATCTTTATCGATGGCAGATAGAAGAGCGCGTTCAGTACCAGTCCGACTTTCCAAGAAAAATTGGAGGGCCAATTCGCGACTTTTGGCTCCTAGCGTACCAGGGAAATCCTGCAATCTTTTCCGTGACACCGAGGCCAAATGGACCGTGTCGTTGACACTGAGAAATGTAGAAATTTTAGCTAAGCAGTCATAAGGTAGGGCATTTAATCCGTTAGACCCTTCTTGACTCGAAGCACTGCCCGCTTTCTGTCCTACTGCGACCAAAGATGTCATATTCACCCCCCCCCACATTTAATTATAGTGGTTATATCAAATAGTATATATTAAAGCAACTGCTCATAAAACTGAGGTAATCACCCCGAAGCGGGGCCCCGATTACCTCGATTTCATGGGCACTGTTTTTCACCGTCTAATCTGTGTTCGTTGAATAAAAAATTTAGGTGATTGTTTTCTAAGGGATTGTCAGGAAATAACTTTTAGAGCTGCATAGAGAAAAAGTATCGTTCTTCATAGACAAATAATTTATTGAGTTGCTATACTGCCTGTCTCAATGAAGTGTCTGATTTCTGATAAACAACTCCTGAAAAAGTATCTGGGAATTAAACATTCTCTCAATGAGAAGACTCGCCGTTTGTGGTGTGCTGTTGAAGCACTAGCCATTGGTAAGCATGGGGTCTCAAGGGTATCTGCTGTTACACAAGTTACCCCACCCACCATCTATGCTGGAATTCGTGAATTGAAACGAAAGCCAAGTCGAAAAAAATCAAATCAACGTATCCGCAAAAAGGGAGGTGGAACAAAAACCCTTTTAAGTAAACAGCCAGGGATATCCAAAGAGTTGGAGTCCTTGACGGAACCAGCCACAAAAGGCGACCCGATGTCGCCTTTGCGCTGGGTGAGCAAAAGCCTCAGAAATCTATCCCGAGAATTAGTGACAAGAGGGTATCATATCAGTCGTACGACCGTTTCCAACCATTTGAAAGATGCTGGATATAGTCTGCAGTTGAATAGGAAAGAAAGAGAGGGAAAATCTGTGCCGGATAGAAATGCCCAATTTGAACATATCAATGAACAAGCCAAGACCTTTCTTCGTGAGGGGCAGCCTGTGATTTCTGTCGACACCAAGAAAAAAGAACTGGTGGGCAACTACAAGAATTGGGGAAAAGAGTACACGAAAAAGGAGGAGCCCGTGGAAGTAAATATGCACGATTTCCCCGATGAGAAAGAAGGAAAAGTGGCACCCTATGGAGTGTATGATCTTGGCAAGAATAAAGGATGGGTAGGAGTAGGTATTACAAGCGATACTGCAGAGTTTGCAGTAAATACTATTCGCGACTGGTGGAGGAAAATGGGCAAGAAAGACTACCCCCAAGCATCCAAATTAATGATCACGGCAGATTGTGGGGGCAGCAATGGTAATAGAGTCAGGCTTTGGAAATGGGGGCTCCAGAAACTGGCGAATGAATTGCAGATGGATATCCATGTGTGTCATTTCCCTCCAGGAACGAGCAAATGGAATAAAATAGAACACAAAATGTTTAGCTATATCATCCTCAATTGGAGAGGGGTGCCTTTGATCAGTCGAGAAGCGATTGTGCAATTGATCGGCAACACTACCACAACCACGGGCTTACAAATCAACTCGCAGATCGATTACAGGAAATACGAGAAAGGGAAAGAGGTCAGTGACGAGGATTTTGAGAGCATAGGGATAACTCCGAATAAGTTTCATGGAGAATGGAACTATCGAATTGAACCCATGGCGAGAATTAGTATTTCTCTATGAAAAATGACATTTTTTCTCTATGCAGCTCTAAAAGTTATTTGGTTCATCCGACAAATGAGTACCTGTAGAGGGGAAAGGCATTAAGTCCTTAGATTTTTATAAGTATTGATTATTCAGCGCGTTGTGATTTCTAGAAGGTCTTGACTGGCGGGTAGAAACAAAAGAAGCAGACATATAAAAGGAGCTTGAACAAACACCCTCACGGGAGGCTTCTTCTATGTCTACTTCTCTCTTGTATCATGCATACGGAATCAGCGGAGTTCAATACCAATCTACCAAATTTGAAGCGGGGGCGATTACGATCCACGCTATAATGGTCGATCCATCTCAATGCAAATGTGGCTGTACGCGCACAATCTTCAAGGGACAAAAAAAGCGGCAGTTTAAAATGGTGCCGTTTGGCGGCAAGCCCTGTTTTCTAAACGTGCTGCTACATCGAGTAGCCTGTCCTCAATGTGGCCATAAATGGTGGCCTCGATTGCCTTTTATGAAAGGCAAATTCCGAATGGTGCGCTCCATGATAGCACACGTGCTGGATCTTTTGCATTTTAGCACTCTCTTGGATGTCTCTCGATTTCTAAAAATTAGCTGGAATGTCGTGAAGAGGATCCACAAAGAGAAATTGACTGCTCTCTATAAAACAATTCCTCTAGAAGATTTGGAATACATTACCGTCGATGAATTCAGCATACGGAAAGGGCATGAATACATGACCGTTTTCACAGATCTACGGTCGGGGAGAATTATTCACGCTGTAGAGGGTAGAACTATAGAGGCGGTAGCTCCCTTTTTCAAGAAACTGGCAAAGCACGCACCAAAGTTAAAAGCAATCGCTATGGACATGAGCAAATCGTACTACCCAGCAGCACAAGAGTTTTTGCCGAACGTAGATGTGGTATTTGATCATTTTCATGTGACGGCTTTATTGAATAAAGCCCTGGACGAGGTGCGCAAAGATCAACAGCAAAACTTGAGTGGGGCCGATGCAAAAGTACTGAAGGGCAGTCGGTTTTTATTCCTAACGAATTATGACAACTTGGATCTAGAAAACCAAACACGATTGGGCGCCTTATTGGCTGTAAATGAACCCTTGTTTTTGGCACATTCCCTGAAGGAGCAATTCCAACTTTTCTGGGAGAAAGACTCTGTAGAGGAGGCGGAACATTTTCTCGTCAGATGGGGAGTCGATGCTTTGGCAACAGGGCTCAAACCGCTAAGACGAGTGGTCAAAACATTACACCAATACAAGACGGGGTTATTGAACTATTTCAAACATCGAATCTCGAACGCCGCAGCAGAAGGCATAAACAACAAAATCAAGACAATGAAAAGGCAGGCTTATGGGTTTCGAGATATTGAATATTTTAAATTGCGACTTTATCACCTACACGAATCCAGGTACGCATTTGTCGGATGAACCAGATTATCTCAACATCATTGTCAGACCTCTGGATTAGGGGCACAATCCGTGTACAATTCAAACGAGTTGATAATCAATATGATAAGTCGAAATCTGACCCAAAGAAGGGATGTTCAGTCACAATTCAGTCACAATTCAATATGACTAAACTTCAAAGACTTAGGTTCGGGACGCGATGATTCAAAGAGATCCAAGTCACAATAGATTTAAGCCCAGAAAGGTAGGTAGGAAGCTCCCTTGCCAGAACCGGTTCCTCCGTAGGGTTTAAGGAGACACGCTCGGACAGCATCTCGAATGATACGAGAAACCATGGAATAATTAGGCTGCGTAATCCCCATTCGCAAGCGGAGAGAGGCATTTGACATCCTCTCGCCTAATATATGGCGTAAACAAGCGTGCTGATAGGCAGCCCGAATACGTTCCTCGAAATCCATTTGCGCAAATTGCCGAGGTCCATACAGAAAAGCGATTGTACTTTGGGACGCAACACGAAAATCGGGAGCGGGGAGTTGAAAGATTTCTATTTCAGAAATCACCTTGTCTATACCGCTTCCCCTTTCTTCGCATAAATTTAACCGACGCATGAATTTCGCCAGGGCCTCATTTCTCGAAGTTGGAGGCTCGTCAATGAAGCGTAACGTATCAATAAGAGGAAGGCCGGGATTGGATATCTCTATTCTGTTCTCAAAGATTTCCACCATGGGACCTGCCCCTCGTTTTGAAAAGTCCTGGTGAATCAACGCATTTGCAATAAGCTCTCGAACAGCAATAGCGGGGTACATACGAACAGATCTACGAAATGCCTGACCGATTTCTTCGTTTTGCGGCAATTGGTCATTGGCATAATTGGCAATTTCATCAAAACTGAGGGCATAGCCCTTACAAAACTCCTGCTCTTTGATGCCGTTGATTCGACTATCTCCCCGATACAGAATAACACGAGGCGCTTTTCTTCCAAGATGATCAAAATCTTCCAAATTTTTAGCAAAAAGAATCGCCCCCAAATTGGTGATGTCATAGTGATTGCTCTCCCTACGAGTGATGATCCCTTCAGATTCCAGCCTTTGAAAAATTGCAGGCCGATTTTCAGGAAATGGTTGGCGCATGAGATCGAAATAGGCAGAAACATTAAGCAAAGAAAGCACTTCAGATTCTAACACCCCTGCTGTTGCAATTCCTTTTTCAAAAGGCACTCTATCAAATCTACGCCAAAGCTCCCGCTCTTTCTCGGGACAATCTCGTAATTTTTTCTTGCAACTCCCAACGCGGATATACTCTATTCCCTTGAAACTAATTGGACGGTGCATAGCAGAAGAAATTTCAAAAAGCACAACATGTTTACCATCGATTACACCCTCATGCATAATAAATTCAACCTGAGGGTCGATCTGCATGAGAAGCCAACTTTCAAGCTCTTGATTCCCTTCCTTTTTCTCTCGTGAACGAAATGAAGTGCCGAGAATCTGATGACTTTTTTCCTCTATTCCCCAGAGGATAAAAGCTCTTTGTTTTCCAATCAGTGCCGCTGAATTCGATAAAGCAGAAATATACTCGCCGATTTCTTGCGGCTCTGCTTTATTATACTTCCACTCAACCCATTCTGTTTCTGTGGACAAAGCAGCAAGTTGATGCACTAGATTTTGAAATTGCAACACATCCAATCATTCCTCCTCCGCATTTTCGAGTATGTGAAGCAACAAGGGTACCGGTTTGACAGACTCATTTTCAAGATATTCCATTCTCCTGAGGTTAAAATGGCATGAGCCAGAACAAACCTAAGACAAAGCAGTCCTGACATTCCAATTTGAAGGATAAAATTGCGAACCCAATCAAACATTATCCAGATTGGGATAAATTAGATTCAAGACAGCGCGAAGCTTTAATTAATAAAAAATGGCCAGCAGAAATCAAGATTTACGAAGAGCAAAGAAACGTTCTTCAATCTATTCTAAATGAAAGGATTTCCCGTGAAAAATAAAAGCCTTAAAAAATACGTAACTAACACAATCACTTTATTAAAAGATCTGGCCATAAAAGCAAAAATAGAAGCCGACAATCAAAGAAAAGGATCTAATGGTTACACCGAAGGAGTAATAATGGGGTATTATTCAATTATCACTCTACTGAAGCACGAGGCTTTTTCTTTTTGTATTGATCAAAAAGAATTGGGTTTAGCAGATATAAAACCTGACATAGACTTGCTCGGCCTTGGCACTAATCCTGATGTAGATTTTGGAGAGGATAATTGGGCGATTGATGCTATGAACGAAAAAAAGCTCAAGGGGTATATTAGCGATTCAATAACGCTGCTCAAAAGGCAGGCGATAGAGGCAAAAAAAGAGGCCGATAATCCGAAAGATGGTTTTGAAAATTATAATAAGGGAGAATGGATGGCCTATTGTTCATTATTCTCTCTTTTAAGGCATCAAGCTTCCATTTTCAATATTGATGAAAAAGAACTTGGCATAGCTGACACAGAATTTTGAAGGGCGGCAGCTTTATGCTAACACACGAGGATAAAAAACATGTTCTCAGTGAATTCCTGAGGGCATGCACTACCTATTCGATAGACAATATCGGCAAAGAGCATGGATAAGAGGGGAAGAAGCTGATTTTGATAAGGCTGTCCGTCTCTTTTTCGGAGAAGGTGATTCTATTCTAGAAAATTACAAAAATTTTGGATTACAGAAGCTCAATACAAGCTATTAAAAAAAATGCGGGATGAGTTCAGGATTTTTGCTGATAAAAATGAATTTCCAGAAGAGTTCATAGATACTCCAGAGTGGGCCAATATCGTAAATTTGGCAAAAGAAGTCCTAAAAGCGTTCAACTATCCAAAATAACCTTTATATTTGGGCTGTGGCCTATGATCTCCGAAAATATGAGGCTGCTGGAGCAGCGAGAGGTAAGTAATATTGCCATATTTGGGATTCGGATCTACGACTTTGAGCGTTTCATCAAATACCCGCGTGAGACTTCGCCTCGGCTTCTGAAGAATTGCTTCTCTTGGGTTCTTTGATGGAATACGAGACACGGCTTTGAGAAAAGCAGCTAATCGATTCGATATCTTTAGTGGCTGTTCCCCAAACCATGTAGGCACCTGTAGAACGGAGAAGTCGTCATCCGTTAAAACAAGGGGAGTAGGGGTTCCCTACCCATAGGTAGACACTTGCGATATAGAGAATTCGGCTCCGGATAAAATGGCCTTCGCCTTAATGTTTCTCACCATTTCCAAGGTTTTAGGAAGACGTATGCGAGAAGTAGCAATACAAAGCCAGCACAAGGCCATTCCCTCTACAGCCGTATGCCGAGCATCCGAACGCCCGTTGCGGCACCTGCGAGCCAATTCCATCAAAATTTCTGCCGCTGTTTTCTCTAGAATAGGGTAGGCTTCGAGTGGTGATTCTCGCCAGCTTGAATTTGTCCTCGTAATTCCTTCAATCGTTCTCGGAACAGCTCTTTGTCTGATGTGTTACCGGCCACTGTTTTTGCTAAAAGAGGCACGTCTCCATCCTGGCTCGACATCAGATAAATCATAAATTGTTTTAAGTCAGGACGATGATCTTTTGAATATCCAAATGTGACCAATCCTATTCCTTCATTGGTATCGTATTCCCCATGCACCTGCATACTTGTAGAATCTAAGTGTCGAAATTTTTGAGATACTCCAAAACGCAGAGCAGCTTGAGAGGCTATAGATGCAAATAGAGGATCGCATCCGGAAGCAAAAAGCTGGTTCAATGTCCTTCTCAATCGATCGTCATTGATCGCATCCTCGCAATCTTTTAATAGAAAGCGATTTACTGGCCGTGAAGAGAAAAATTGTGCTTCGAGATATAGGGGTCTGGAGGTAAACCCAAGCCCATTGATCACCATCAATTTAACGCATTCGCCGTGAGAAATTTTCATGCTTGGATCCGGTGGAAGTATCTTATCGATCATTTCCACTATCCCAATTTCATCACAAATTTGAGATACAATGCCCAGATGGTCTAAATTTTTACTGCGATAAGTGTTGTCCATGACGCCTCCCGTCTAAAAAGACATTTGATTTTACAGGAGACGCAAAAAAATATTTACTAAAATATATTGATCGATCTACTCTGGCTTGCTTACCTCATTGCTTTCTCTGATCGGACCAAAAAAAATCCTAAAGTTGGTTTGCACCCTGCGGAGCAGGGTGCGGAATGTGAGTAATATCACCGACTTTAATGCATGCATCTTGAAAAGACATGCCCAAAAAGTCACGACAGAATTGGATTCGATCGCCTGATCTTTTACATTGGCGACACCAATAGCACTCTTTACCTGGCCAAATGATGAATCGATCCCGCCCGCCACATACCGGACATGAAGAATGAAATTCACCGCCACGACTTGACGATACTCTTTTTGGTTGGATTTTGCGGGTTATTGATGGTGCAATAGGACGCTCGTTGCACTGGCATTGCACCGGAAATCAGCCCCTTGGGGCAAAAACATTTTTACTCCCCTTTTTCAATAGATAAAAACAGTCCTTCGCTTTACTATTTTTACTCATGTATAAAACAGCTCATGCGAACAATGACAAAATCGTTTTTTACCTTGATTTCTCGGGAAACAAGTACGTAGCCTCCGGCGGCAGTCTAGCCTGGCGCATGAATAACCCTGGGTTGGCTCATAGATCTGGTTGGTTTTCCCGTGACCCAGACTCCATAGGACATTTTGGCCATTATGCGATTTTCTCTAATCCGGAAAAAGGGCGTGCAGCGTTAACAAAATGGCTCCATACAAAGAAATATTTCAAGGGGTCGCTGAAAACTATTGCCAAGCACTATCAACCAAACGAGCCTGACAGCTTCGCTAATCGGTTGTCCTCCCTAACGAACATACCTGTCCGCACAAAAATCAAGGATCTCAACAAGCAAGAATTTGAACACCTTCTAGTCGGTATCGAAAAACTATGCGATTACGTCCCAAAAGGGGATGAAAAAATTTCTATCTTACCCAAGATCATTGGAAGGATTGAAAATGGGAAAAATCTTGATGATACCTATTTGATTGGAGGAGGCCTCATCCTCTCAAAAAACGAAGCTCTGGAATGGGCCCAGTCGAACCGCCTAGATGCTGTTATCGTACACGAATATAGCGGCGGGCTCCATCTTCGCTCAAGGCCCAATCATTGTATCCAAAATATCCACTTACCTACCGCTGTCTTTTCTCGAGAAGATATAGCCCCTCTTGTCAGAATTGTCGGCACCGCTAAGCCGGGTCAATGCATCTGGGCGTTTATCAACGGCATCGACAATACTAAAAAAGAAGCGCTGGAAGCGGCGGAACGTATTTCCGCCATGGCTGGTGGAGAACAAGTCTTGTCGATGCCGAATGACACAATGTGCAAACTCGCCGATCTTGGAGACTGCCTCATCTTAAAGACTTCTGCAAATATTCCCATTATCAGCTGGGCTGTAAAGTTCTTACGCCATCTACTCACCCTAGAAAAAAAAGACACTACCCCCGTTCCCATCGTCATATTCGCTCATAGCCAGGGTGCCATTATTCTCGAACATGCCCTCAAGCTCCTTCACTCAACCGAAACAGAACGTTTCCGAATCTTTACATTTGGCGGAGGATCATTTATTGCATCAGGGAAAAGTCACCCCGATTCACATAACTACGCGAACACTGCCGATTATGTATGCCGTCTTGCATCACCCAATCTGCAGTTGTTGGCCTTGAGGCGCTACTATGCACGCAAAGAGGGCTTAAGCGATTTGCAAATGATCGAACAGCTATCTTTTCAAGATGCGATTTTCTATCTAGACTCAATCGATGCCGAAGTGTTAAAAAATTATGTAGAACAACGAATCCGGTATTACCAGCATGAACTATCCCGGATCAACAATTTGACGATCCTAGACCCAGATCCAGGAAGTCAATGGAAACATAAATTTAGCAGTGATTGTTATCAGATGACCGTTCAAAAAATCATCCAAAAATATCGCAAAACAACCTAAGTAGCATGCCAAGCGATCCCTCTACAGAAAAAGGCACTCTTTCATTACAAAAAAGATCCAACTGGAAACCAACCACTTGCACCATCATTTATAGCATCCTCTTCCCTTGTCTTGTTTACATAGGCATGCTCTCTCCAATGGTAATTGACGGTCCTTATACACCGCCTTTCCTTGCAGCCCTTGGCATCTTCGCCGTGTTTTTGATTCCACTATCTCTTCCAATCAGCATCTATCTAATGTGGTCGAGATACCTTCGAAACCAATACGAAAAAGCACGTTTTTACTCTCGGATTCCCCTATTCGTATTCGCAGGAGTGTTTCTAATCCTCGATGGCATTCCTTTCTTGTATCGTGTTATCTGCGGCAAATTCGCTTCTTAGAAATTCCAGGAACGGATTATTCAATTTTTTTATGATCCGCCCCGAAAATATTTAAACCAGTAAATAAGTCTCCTGCTTTCTGGAAACGAATAACTCCAAGGCCTAAAAGGGGAGACCGATATGAGCCAATATCTTTTGTCAAAGGCATTAATTCAAATCGCGGGTCCTGTCCGAATAGGTATGCTGCCGTTTAGCGGCCTCGAAATTGAATTAGCCCCGTTTGATAGATCGCTCAGTTTCTTGAGCCCAGTCTACTGCCTCTTCTTTACGCTCAAAACTTTTAGAGACGGAGGGGTGACCTTTGATGCGGACGACAGCGCGCCATGCTTTGGTGCCGTCTTCATTTTCTCTTTTGTAAATCGATGCCATAATCTCCAACCTTGGTGTTTTAGGTTTCGATTGGAGGCGGGGAAATGTGCAAGATTTTTTTCGTTGCACCGCCATTGCACCGGCAGTCTATTTTTGCGTAATCAGCTTTGGGGAAAAGCGTTCACAAAATTAATTAAACTGCTGGGCGAAAGCTAGATAAAAATTTGAGACTTGATGGGTTCGAACCATCGACCCTCTCATTAAAAGTGAGATGCTCTACCACTGAGCTAAAGTCTCGAAATCGCCCCCATTTCGTGGGGGGCTTCACTTTTGACCCCAAGGGGATTCGAACCCCTGTTCGCAGAATGAAAATCTGATGTCCTAGACCGGGCTAGACGATGGGGCCTTAGTCAAAAACGATTAAAAAATCGTGTCCGATTTTAGCCTATCACCTTAATTTTGTGCAAGGTGAGAACTCTTCGACCATCTAAATGGTCATGATCTCCTTCTCTTTTTCCATCACAGTCGAATCCGCATCCTTGCAAAATTTGTCTGTCAGCTCTTGGATCGTCTTCTCCGCTTTCTTCATCTGATCCTCAGGAATAATCCCGTCTCCCTTCTGCTTCCTCACTAAATCATTGAACTTGCGCCGCACGTCTCGAAGCGATACCTTGGTCTTCTCTCCATGATCCTTGCACTGCTTGGCAATCTGTTTCCGGATCGCCTCATCCATCGGAGGGACGTTGATCCGGATCACCTTCCCATCCACCATCGGATTCACCCCAAGATTGGCCGCCTCAATCGCCTTCGCTATCGCATTGATATTCGCATGGTCAAAAGGGGTCACAAGAATCTGTCTAGCTTCAGGAACATTGATGTTGGCTAGAGCCTTGAGGGGGGTATGCGACCCATAAATCTCCACATGGACTTTGTCAAGAATCGCAGCATTGGCCCTCCCTGTCCGAAGCGTTTTCAGCTCGGCTTTCAGGTGATCCAAAACGGCCTGCATGGCCGCCTTCACTTGTAACTCTACAGGACTCATCTCTACTCTCCAGTCGCTTTTAGGCAAACTTCTTCACTGACCGACTTTCCAACGGAGGAAATACTTAATGGCAAGCGGTTTCCCTACTTTTTTACTGCAAATGTCCAGGTATTGCTGAACGGTCACACTATTATCTTTAACATATTTTTGGCTCACCAAGCAAACCTGATCCGTATAGGCCTTCACTTTAGCAGCGACAATCTTCTCGATAATATTGGCCGGCTTCCCCTCCACCTGCGAACGGGCAATTTCCTCTTCGCGAGCTATCACCGCAAAAGGAACCTCTTCAGCTCTCAGATACTCAGGGTTCTCCGCAGCCACATGCATCGCAATTTCCCTAGCGATCGCCTCTTGATCCGAAGCCCCCGCAAGACCGACAATGACTACAAGTTTCCCGCCCATGTGCAAATAAATACCGTAAGAACTATTCGGATCTTTCACAATCGTCTCAAGACGGCGGAGCTGAATGTTCTCTCCAAGCGCTTGAATGACCAAATTGCGATATTGATCGATCGTGATCGATTTGTCCTTGTAATAGGGCTGCTGCATCAAGTCCGCAAGCGAATGAACTTTCCCCTCAAGAGCTTGCTTTACGCAGTCATGGAGAAAATGCTTAAATCGATCGTTCTGCACAACAAAATCGGTCTCCGCATTGGCTTCCGCCAAAACAAGGTGGCGCTTGTCTTCCGCAGCAAGGATCAACCCCTCTTTGGTCTCCCGCCCTTCCTTCTTGCCCGCCGCAGACATCCCCGCTTTCCGCAAAATATCGATCGCCTTCTCCATGTCGCCTTCAGCAAGAACGAGCGCCTCTTTGCACTTGCCCATGCCAACACCGGTACGTTCGCGCAATTCCTTAATCATCTCAGCAGTGACTTCTTTCATCGTGGGGAAGCTCCTTCGTCAGATTCCTCTTCCTCTTCTTCCTGTTCCTCTTCTGTCTCCTCATCGCCTTTGGAAACAGGAACATCCATGTCGTTTTTCTTGTCGATCACCGCTTGCATAAGGGCCGTAAGAACCACTTTGATGCTTTTTAGAGCGTCGTCGTTGCACGCAATCACATACTCGATCGGATCTGGATCGCAATTCGTGTCCACAAGGGCCATCACCGGTATGCCAAGGGTGTTCGCCTCCGCAACAGCAATGTGCTCCTTACTCGGATCTACAACCACAAGAAGCCCCGGCGGTTTGCGCATCGCCCGAATGCCAGAGAGGTTCTTGTCGAGCTTGATCCGCTCCTTAGACATCAACGACATCTCTTTTTTAGTAAACCCTTCACCGCCAGATGCGATCCGCTTCTCAATTCGCTCAAGGGTCTTCACAGAATGGCGGATCGTCGTCAGGTTGGTCAATGTCCCGCCTAACCAACGCTCACAAACATAAAACTCGCCGCACTCCTCCGCACACTCCCTCACCACCGCCTTGGCTTGCTTCTTTGTGCCAACAAAGAGAATCGACTTCCTCTTAGCCACCATGTCGCGAATCACACTGACTGCGGAACGGATCTGCTGCAACGTCTTCGCCAGGTCAATAATGTAAATGCCGTTCCGGGCTTCAAAGATGAACCGTTTCATCTTCGGATTCCAACGGCGCGTCTGGTGCCCGAAGTGGGCGCCCGATTCGAGCAACTCCTTAATCGTTACTCCTGCGTCTTTCTGTGCTGTAGCCAAAGTGCTCCTCAAAAATTAATTTTTCCTCAAGCGCCTAAAAACCCGAACCTCGTCGACGTCGACTGAAGCCGCCCCTTTAAACACTCTCCTAGCGCCTGGACAGAATCGAACTGACACTCGTAGCTTGGAAGGCTACTGTTCTACCATTGAACTACAGGCGCGCACAAAAAATAGAAAATCGAAATAACAGTTTTATCGCATGGGAGGATTTTCCTCAAGAGGAATTCCATGATAACTTTTATTTTGTTATGCTGTCTGCATGACTACGGCCTCAAAAATCCACCGCGTGCTGGGGGTGTTTTTCCTTTTATTTTTAACGATTGTCCTAAGAGTTTGGCATTTAGGAGTGATCCAACGGGAGGAAAAGCTCCGCGAGGCGCAAAAACCGCAGCAACGAACCTTGCAGATCAGAGCCAATCGGGGGACCATCTGCGACCGGTTCCATATTCCGATGGCTCTGAACCGGATCTGCTATAATGCAGCGGTCTACTATGCCCAAATCTCTGAAATTCCCTCTATTGAATGGAAGAGCGGCCCCGATGGGAAACAGACCAAAAGGTATGCTCGTAAAGAATATATTCGGGATCTTTCAAAAATTTTGGGGAAAACGCTCGGGCTCGATCCTGAAAGGATCGAGGATCTGATCCACTCCAAGGCAGCGCTCTTCCCCTATGTGCCGTTTATCCTCAAGGGGGGGCTTACCGAGGAGGAGCATTACCGGCTCCGGATGATGGAGAAGGATTGGCCTGGCATCTATGCGGAAATCGGCTCGATCCGCTTTTTGCCGCTAGGCAAGGTGGGCTGCAATTTGATCGGGACTATGGGGGCGATCAGCCAGAGGGAATATACGGCGATCGCCCAAGAGATGAGCGAGTTGCAAATGGCCGCCGATTTATATGACTTTGCCGATACGGAACGGCTGGTGGCGTTGAAGGAAAAGGCCTACTCGATCAACGATCTGGTGGGTAAGACGGGGATCGAGGCCGCATTTGAGGAGGATCTTCGTGGGTTTTTTGGTAAAAAAATATTTGAGGTCGATCAGAAGGGCCGTTTCGTCCGGCAAATCGAAGGCAAAGAGGAGACCCCCGGCAAAAAGATCGTCCTCTCCATCTCCTCAGAGCTGCAGCAATTTGCCGAATCGCTTTTGATTAAAGATGAGCGGAGGCGAGATGGGAAGAGCCTCGGATTTTTCCCGGGAGAAAAAATCAAAAAACCGCAAAAACAGCCTTGGATCAAAGGGGGGGCGATTGCGGTCATGGATCCGAAGACAGGAGAGGTTTTGGCTCTCGCCAGTCATCCCCGATTCGATCCCAACGATTTTATTTTTTCGGGCCGCTCCCTATTCAATGAGGGGAAGACGCGAGAGGTCAATCGGTGGCTGGAAAATGAGCGGTTCATTGGGGCTGTTTGGGATGGGCATGAAGCGCTCAAGAGAGAAATACCGAAGGCCCCGTACGAGGAGAGCCTGGAGCTGAGTTGGGATGTATATTTGGATCTCACCTTGCCGCCGGAAGGGCCGATCAGAGCTTTTTTTCGGAAGATGGACGATGTAAAGGGGGCTATCCAGCTGCAGGAAGATTATGAGGCGATGCTCTATTTCACCCGCTCGAGCCTCCCCGTTCCTTTGGAGATCCAAAAGCGGCTCGATGCAATCCATTTGGCCCCTCAGGACAAGCTCTTTGCCGTCGATCTTTGCCGAACTGCCGTTTATGCCCCTGCTTTCACCGATGAATCGATCCAAAAAATGGGGGCGATGAAGCTCTCTGACTACCGGAGCCGGTCTCAGACGTTTTTTAGACGCGAGGCCGAAATGCGCCAAAAAGAGGAGGAAATTTTCCACAAAACCGTGTTTAAGGCATGGAGGGAGCTCCATCAAAAAGCATTTCTTGCCGAAAAACGGAGAGCGGAAAAGGCGCTGAAAACCTACGCTCGCCCTTACATCGATTATTTAGACAAAAAAGAGAAGGAGCTGTTTGAGGTTTATTGGGAAGAGAAAAAATGGTCTCTTCTCAAAACGCCCGATATGCCAGAAGAGCTGATTCGGACCTTCCGCTCATTTTCTCAACTGAAGCGCCCGCTCCTGGGGAGATACAAATCGCTCCGGAACCGGAAAAAAGAGCAGACTGAAAAAGATTTGGCTGCAGCGTTTTATCCAGTCTCAGGATTTGGGTTTAGCCGCTCGTTTGCCTTCGAGTCGGGGGTTCCTCAGGGGTCGATTTTTAAACTCGTGACTGCCTATGAAGGGCTCCGGCAAGGAAAGCATTTAACGCTCATCGATGAGCTGAGTCAACAGGGGGTCGCCTATACCCTAAACCGGACTCTGTATCCCCGTTTTTATAAAGGGGGCCGCCTGCCCCGCAGCGCTGCCGCCCACATCGGGAAAATCGATCTTTTAGCTGCCATCGAACAGACGAGCAACCCCTATTTTTCCATTCTCGCAGGCGACTATTTCGAAGATCCCGAAGATCTAGCAAGAGCCGCCCGTCTTTTCGGCTACGGAGAAAAAACAGGGATCGAGCTTTTGAGCGAAAAAAAAGGGAATGTCCCTGTCGATTTAGCAACGAATCGGACGGGTCTTTATTCAACGGCGATCGGCCAACATACTCTCCTCACTACGCCGCTCCAAACGGCCTGTATGCTCTCCGCGATTGCGAATGGGGGAAAGCTCCTGAGGCCAAAATTGGTCAGGGGAGAATCGGGCGAGGAGCCAAGACGGATGATTCCAATGGACGAGAAAATCCGAGGAATGCTCCTCGAGGGGATGGACAGAGTTGTCTCGGGAGGGAAGGGAAGCGCCAGGGCCACGGCGATCAAAGAACTTCTCCGCGATCCCCTTTTGATGAGAGATTATCTCGCTCTGCAGCATCAAATGATCGCCAAGACAGGAACTGCAGAAATCATCGCTAATTTATCGATGAATCCTGGCAGTACGGCCCAAATGTATAAATATATTTGGTTCGGGGCCATCTCGTTTACCGACGCCCGCCGCACAGATCCTGAGCTTGTCGTCGTTGTTTTCCTGAGATTCGGCGATGCGGGAAAGGAGGCGGCCCCCCTCGCCGCTCAAATCATCCACAAATGGCGCGAAATCAAGAAAAAACAGCAGAACATTTGACTGGACACCGGCCATTGGAGGGAGCCGCTAGCCCGCATTTCTCACACATCTTCTCGCGTCTGTGTGAGAAATGCGGGCTAGGGGCAAGCATCTCGAGAAATCGGCTCCCTCAAATGGCGGGCGTCCAGTTTGAGCCTCTTTTCAAAGTAGGCGATCGTCGCCTGGAGCCCTTCATCGAGCGAGATGCGGGGCTCCCAAAGGAACTTCTCGCGGGCTTTCGAGATGTCAGGGCGCCGCTGCTTCGGATCGTCCGAGGGAAGGGCTTTATAGATGATCGGCGAGCGGGAGTTCGTGAGCCGAATCACCTGTTTGGCCAGATCCAAGACGCAAAATTCTGTCGGATTGCCAATATTGATCGGGCCCGATTCAGACGAATTCATCAGGCGGATCGCTACCTCAATGAGATCGTCGACATAACAGAAAGAACGGGTCTGCGTCCCATCGCCATAGATGGTGATCGGCTCATTATTGAGCGCTTGAACGATGAAATTGGAGACGACCCTCCCATCATTTGGATGCATACGAGGGCCATAGGTGTTGAAAATTCGGGCTACGCGAACCTGGACGTGGTGTTTGCGCTGGTAGTCGAAAAACAGGGTCTCCGCACACCGCTTCCCTTCGTCATAACAGGAGCGGATCCCAATTGGATTGACATTGCCCCAATAGCTCTCGGTTTGGGGGTGGAGGTGGGGATCTCCGTAGACTTCCGACGTAGAGGCTTGAAAGATTTTGCACTGAAGCCGTTTAGCCAAGCCGAGGAGATGGATGGCTCCTAGAACGGAGGTTTTGATCGTCTGAATCGGGTCGGCTTGATAGTGGATCGGCGAGGCGGGACAGGCGAAATTGTAAATTTCATCGACTTCGACATAGAGCGGTAAAGCAATATCGTGTCTCATCCATTCAAAGTGTTTCGAATCGAGAAGATGGGCAATGTTTTCGCGCGATCCAGTATAAAAATTGTCGACGCACAGAACCTCATGGCCTTCGTTGAGGAGCCGCTCGCACAAGTGGGAACCCAAAAACCCGGCGCCACCCGTGACAAGGACTCTTTTTTTTCTCAAGTCTTTCATATTTGAGTAATAAAGGTTAATCGACAACAGTCCTCATCGTATCCCCAATGGACAAACGGTGTCAACTCTTCAGTTTGTTCCCCAGAGACAGTCACAACGGCCTTATCGCAAAGGCGAAGGGCGGCAAACGCCTCGGCTGAAGAGAGGGGCGTCCGCAAAAGGAGAAAAACCCAATCGTATTCTTTTTTGAGAAGATCGATCAGCTGCCGGAACTGAAGCGATTGGATGATTTCGGTCCCGAAGGGGGTATATCCCCCGGAGGTGAGAAAATCAAAACCTTTCCCCTTTCGAATAGGGAGTTCGCCGAGCCCCCCTTTCCAAATTTGGAGGACGCCGGAACCCTCTTCTCGAGAGAACGGGGTTTGAAAATCGCAGCGGACAATAATCGGTTTCGCGTGGCGGCGCGCTAGATTCTCCCCAAGCGCATAAGAATAATCGGGTCCACGGCCGCCAATGAGGCCAATCACTTTGCCGCCCTCGGCAAAGAGAGCGATGTTCCGGAGCAAATTGAGATCCGAACCAGAGGGAACCTCTACAGATGGACCGTCGCAGCAGGGGTTGATCAGACCCAGTACGGGGAGGCGGAGAGCTTTGAGTTTTTCTAAGGTCATTGGAAATCCCTTCAAAACTTGAGCGATCAGGATCCACGAAAAAAAGAGGAGGGGAAAAAGAAAGGCGCCCAGAAGGGCGAGCCCGTAGAGACGGGGGGGAACCGGAGAGAGAGGGGCAAAGGCCACATCAAGGGGTTTTGATTGGACGTGGTGGAGATGACTGGCCATCGTTTTCGATTCGGCCACTTCAGCAGTCGCCTCCATCACCCGATTGACCATCATGGTTTTCATATTAAGCCACTTCTCAAAACGCCACTTTTCAGGCAGCACTTCAGCCAAGGAGGAGCGGATGGCCTCCATCTTTTCCTCGAGGAGCCCTTTTTCCAAAAAAAGGGCGCGCCGTTCTTCTTTGATCGCGTCGCTCACCTGTTCACGAAGGACGGAAATTTGTCGATTGATCCCATCGAGACTCACCCTTTGCAACGCCCCCATTTTATCTCGGATCAGGGCCGCATTGAGTTCTTCAACCTGAAAGAGCTGATCGAGCTGCCCTTCGAGAATTTTCCGATCGAGGGCGATCTCTTCTCTCCATCTCTCCCCCTCTTTCGCGCTGTAGTGCTTTTCATCTTTGAGTTTTACGCTGAGGGCGCTCGCCTCGCCAATGATCTTTTGACAGAGAGGATCTTTTAACACAGAACTGAGGGCAGAGAGATCAAAATCGGGATTTGCAATCTCTTTTTTAAATTGCTCGTAGTGGCGCATCGACGCCTCGGCAGTATCCAGCCGGCCGTTATAATCGAGAAAAAGGGCTCGGGCGCACGCAGGGTCGATCCCCTCCAATTCGGGGGGGATCTGATGGCCGTAAAAAAAACGGTCTTGAAGCATTTTTTCCTGCATCGAAAGGAAACGGGAATAATTCTCTAAATATTCAGCCAGATCTTCCCTCTCCTCAGGATCGGAGAGCCCCTCCGCCCAAAAAGAGAGCCCTTGATTGAAATCGGAGGCCGTTATTTTGCAGTCCGTATCGACCTCCTGGATCATCTTTTCGATGGCCAGGCGGTGATTGCGAATCTCTTTTAATTCATTTTGCCGCTCTGTAAGAGAGAGCGGACTCGCCGGACACTGAGAGAGTTCGATTAAATCCCTCTGCTGCTTCAACTCTTGGATTTTATGGCCGATCTGACCGACAGCCTGAGAGAAAGGTCCGCTCTGATAGATCTCGAGAGCGATCCCCTCCTGTTCCATTTGGGCTAAACGGCTCAATGCAACATCGATCGCTAAAACTTTATTGCGCATTTCCTGATGGGGGAGGAGGAGTTCCCGCGTCTCTTGATCTAAACCGATGAACCCCTTTTCACCGATATTGCGACCCAAGTAACGGACATGCTCGTCGAATAGCTTCTCCATGTTCGCCGCCAATATATTTTGCCTCCCTTCCAAATAAATCAGCTGCTCCTCCGCATCAAGATCGTATTCCCGCTTCAAATAGGCTTGATATTGAACCATCACTTCATTGACAATCCGTGCAGCTAAATGCCGATCGCGGCAACGGGCCGAAATGTTGATCAACGCCTCATTATCTTTATCTTTTTTGATCTTGATCAACTTGCGGAGCCGGCCCACTATAGAGACCCAAGTGTTCACAGTGAATGGATAATGGGAGCCAAACTTTATTTTTTTTGGAATTTTTGCGAGGGTGAATGCCACCTCAGGTTGCCGGAGCGCGATCTCCTCTCCAAGAACCCCTTGACCTAGCTCTTGTTGCCTCCGCTCATCGAATACGACAAATCGGCCGTCCTCCGAAAAAAGGAGGCAAAAAGGGGCAGCCGCCTCGCCAGCATAGCGGACATTTTCAAAGACAAAGGGGTCTGGATCGGACAGAGGCGCCCCCCTCTCGGCCCGCCACGCCTCTCTATAGCGGCGGAAAAATTTCGCGACTGCCCAATCCGACCGGTTCAGCTCAATTTGCAACCCTATCTTTTCAATCAACGGCTTGAGCACCTGATTGGATTTTAAAAAAGAGGCCGCTTGAGGGAGAGGCGGAGCGCCCACGCCTCCCATGAGATTCCGAATCAGATGTTCCGAATGACCCTGCTCAATCCCCTCCTTAAAACTCGCCTCCGCCTTGTATTTGACCCCTCTATATCCAGCGAGCAAAAAAGCAACTACGCCCCCGAGAACAGTCCACCGATACAATCTTTTTTTGACCGAAATGTAAAGCCGCTTTACATCCGATAAAGAGACGATCGATTCTTCAGGATCGAGGGTCGGTTTTTCCTTCAAGGGACAACGACCCCCCAATTCGAACAGGCCTTAAACATCACGTCGAATCCGGTAAAACTAGGCAACAATTGAGAAATAAACCGGTTCCACTCGGTGATCGGCTTGGCCGCAACATAGACAATGTCCCCCGGCATAAGGAGAAGACTGTCATTGGGCAGATGGATCACATGCTCCCAGCTCACCGTGTAGATTTTAGGGCGGGCGATACTGCCCCTGATGATCTGAATATATGACTTGTCGCCCGTGAAGGGGATCCCTCCCGATTCAGCGAGAGCTTGGCGCAGAGACATAAATCCGTTCGGAAGAGCAATCGTCCTCTCCCTTCCCACCTCTCCCATCACCATCAATGAGGCGGCCGACGGTTCGGCGATATAAATTTTATCTCCTCCCTGCATGACGATATTCTGGCTCATATCCCCCTCCCGAATGAGTTTGCGGAGGTCGACCGGCAACATCTGGGAATCTCTGAGAACATAGCTTTTAAAGAGATTCGCCTCGACCGGGATACGGGCCTTTGACAAGAGATCGAAAAGGCGGATTTTCCCATCGACTGGAACACTCGAAAGGCCGGAGAGACCCATCAACTCGACCTTTCTGACGATCCGATCCTTGTAGGCGACAAACACCTCAGTATCTCTGATCTCTTCATTGTAGCGCTCTTCGATTTTTTGTCTGGCCTCCTCAAGAGTCAGTCCTGCGACTGAAAGAGGGGGAGAATCGGGAAGCCGAATTTGTCCACCCACCACCCGGTAGCCGATCGAGCCTCCGATCGATTGAACAGCATGAACAATATCGGGCCGTTTCGGATTGTAGAGGGCGATCTGTAAGACGTCATCCTCATGAATCCGGTCTTGATACTCGTCTAGCAGCGTTTCGTCGAGATCTTCGCTGCAGACCCCCTCGAGTTCGAGAATAGAAAATTTTCCCTCTCGAATTTTATAGGAATCGAGAACAAACTCGTCGGCGCCATATAAATCCTTGCCCATGTAGGGCCCGCTGCAACCGACAAGCGCGATTGCCGCACAGACTGAAAGAATGATCCTTGTCATAAAGAAATCTGACCTTTAAGATAGAAGAAGACTATCTGTATAGCACAAGATATTTTATGAGACCATCATTTTTATGAAGCGGATTCTAATCACAGGCGCTGCGGGGTTCATCGGCTTTCACCTGGCGCGCGCGTTGCAAAGGCGAGGCGATTTTTGCCTTGGTTTCGACAATTTCAACGCCTATTATGATCCGCAATTAAAAAGGGTCCGCGCCTCGATCCTGCAAAAGTCGGGCATCGAAACGACGCAGGGGGATATCTCCGATAAAGAGTGCGTCAAACGGCTCCTTTTGGAGCAAGGGATCACCCACGTCGTCCATTTAGCCGCCCAAGCGGGAGTACGCCACTCCCTCTCCCATCCAGACGACTATGTCGCCTCCAATCTGCAGGGGTTCGTCTCGATCCTAGAGTCCGTCCGGCATTTCCCCTCGATTAAATTGGTCTACGCCTCCTCCTCTTCAGTCTACGGACTCAATCAAAAGATCCCCTTCAGCGTCGACGACAAGACCGATCAGCCGGCCAATCTCTACGGCGCCACAAAAAAGGCGAATGAAGCGATCGCCCACGCCTACCACCATCTTTATGGCATTTCGGTCACAGCGCTCCGCTATTTCACCGCATATGGCCCTTGGGGGCGCCCCGACATGGCCTACTATCGCTTCACCCAACAGATCTGCGCCGGCGAGCCGATCCAAGTCTTTAATTGCGGCGAAATGAAACGCGATTTCACCTATATAGACGACATTGTGACGGGAACGATAGCCGCCATTGATCTTGGCGCCAGCTGCGAAATTTTCAACCTGGGCAATAACCGGCCGATCGCTCTCCTCTATCTCATTCAACTTTTAGAAGAGGCGCTTGGCAAGGCGGCGATCAAGCAGATGCTTCCCATGCAAGCGGGGGAAGTGACTGTCACCTTTGCCGACATAGAAAAAAGCCAGAAACTTCTTCAATTTAGCCCGACAGTGACCCTTGAAGAAGGGATTCTCCGTTTTATCGATTGGTTCAAACAATATCATCGTCTCTCAATTCCCCTTGAAATGCAGCTGGCATAAATTCGATTATATCTTTTGCGATTAAACAGTACGAGGTTTTATTTTGAGCGGCCTTTTCTCCGGCGATCGCATGGAGAAGAACCCCCAAAACAGCCGCCTCATACCGCGCACACCCTTGCGCTAAGAGAGCCGAGATGAGCCCCGTCAGCACATCCCCCGCGCCCGCCGTCGCCATCCCCGGATCTCCCCGCGGCACAATCATCGGCTTATGTTGAGGCCCAAAAACAATCGTGGGCGCCCCCTTGAGGACGACGAACACCTTTCGCGCATTGCAAAAACGGATCGCTTTCGCGAAGAGCTCCTCATCCCGGGGCGCCTTTGACAGACCGAATAAGCGGAGCGCCTCTCCCCGATGCGGCGTTAAAATAGCCCCCTTTGGGAAAGGGACATTCGGCAAGAGAGCCCCTGCATCGATGACACAAGGCTGTTTGAGCTCTTTCAGATGTTTTTTTAGCCATGCGAGCGGAGCATTCAGACCGGGCCCGATGAAGACAGCCCCCGCTTTTTGGATCGCCTCTCCCCAAGCCCCCTCATCCCACAAGTTACAGATGAGCTCGAAAGGAGCCGGACCGATCTCCTCTGGATGAAAGATCCGGACAATCCCCGCCCCGCCCCTCAGAGCCGCAAGGCCAGACAATTTTGGCGCTCCCGGATAGCCCTTCGACCCTGCATAGCCCACAACATAGCCCGCCTGGTATTTGTTCCTCACACGGGTGATCTTTGGCAAAGCGATCCGTTTCGGAAGATACGCCATCGCAAGAGCCCCCGCTACCGCCTCTCGCGGCAAGCCGAAATCGACCACGCGCAAACGCCCTACATAGTTCCAACCCTCATTGATGAAAAAACCGATTTTTGGCAATCCAAGCGCCACCGTCTCTGTAGCGCAGATCGCAATTCCCCCCACATCGCCGCTCGTCCCATGCAACCCCGAAGGGATATCGATAGAGAAGATTGGCAAGCCCGATCCATTCGCCTCAGCCATCACACCCGCCATCTTTTTTTCGACCTTCCCCTTCAGCCCAGTCCCCAAAAGGCCATCTACAATCACACCCTCCAGCCCCTCTGCAAACCGCCCCCCCTTTTTCCGGAATTCTTCCCGAAACCGTTCGTTGAGGGCGCCCCCTTTTTCATAAAGCGCATAGGCATGGACCCGATACCCCTCGCCTAAAAGCCAAATCCCCGCCGCGTAGGCGTCGCCTCCGTTATTCCCTTTGCCTACAAGCAGCGTCGCCTGTTTAGCCAGCCGATGTGTCTCGACAAAACCAATCACAGCCTCGGCCACCCTCCGGCCCGCCTCAGCCATGTACCGCTCAGGGTCCCCCCCTTGCTCAAGGCGAACCATCTCCTCCGCCGAAACTACCTTGATCCCTTCCATCCCTCCGATCTATATCAGACTCGAAATATCTAAAAACCGCAAAACATTAAACTACTCACAACAAACAACTTACAAAAAATACCACCCACTCTCTCATTGCAAATTGATCATGAATCGGATACCATATCCCGCAAAAATTGACCGGTGGCTATCGTGAATTCAATTCTTATTTATATCCATTCTTCAGACCAGAATGGGATCCTGGATAAAGTAGCGGCGCTAACGCGAGAGGGAGACCGGATCTACAATGACGAGGGGGGCGATTGCAAAGCTCACAGAAACACAATAGTCAAATTTGCTCTTCTGAGCATTACCTCTCCCCTCATTGCGATGACAAGGTTAGTGCGTTCCGCCTGTTTTTGCGCAAGAAAAGATTTTCAGAAAGCCGGCAGAGAATTCATCGGCGCTCTTTTTACGCCGCTGATCGCAACCGTTTGTTTGATCGGGTCGCTCCTATCTTCTATCACCTACGTGATGAGCGGACGCCAGATTGCTTTTTATATCGGCATGAGACGAACGTATGCGTATTTTGATGCATGGATCAATCAAATCAATCTGAGAGATCCCAATCTGGCCAGCTATTCTCAACGGGTGAGCCCCCCCATGAAATCCAATCGCCGGATTTGGACCACCGCTCCTTGCTTACAACCTTTGCTTGAAAATATCTATTCGAAGCAAGGAGGGCTCTTAGACCCGAAACGGATGCAAAAGATATTTCCTTTCCTTCAAGTGAAAGACGTCCAACTTGAGGAGGGTAAAGTCGTTATTCAAAGTCAGTACGCGAGTAAAAAAGTGGTCAAAGTTCAGGCCGTCCTACTTTGAGGCTCGTCTCCGTAAATTTGGCCGAGTCCGCTCTATTTCATCGATTGAGCAGGCTTAGAGTTGCTTCTACAACATCCTTTTCCTCGTAGTACTTAATAATCTCCTCTCTCTCCCGTCTGTAAGCTTGCTTGAGTTGACGGGTCTCTTCAGAATTTGGATCGCAAGCAAATACCGGGTAATATAGATCCGAAATATCCCATGGGAGAAAAGACCGATCTCTTGCGTCTAACGCTTCTAGATGAGCATCATCGAACTCCTCCCAAGGCGAAGTCAAAGGCCATTCTCCATTATTTAACTCTCGAGATTTTTTAAAAAGCCAAGCATTCTCTCTACCAAAACCTAAAACAGTTCCAATTAAGCCATCATGATCTAGTCGTTTTACAAATGGATAGAGGTTTTTATCGTCAAACAGTTGTCCCAGCTCGGCCACCTGTTGTTGCAATATTTCCTGAAAGTCTTCAGGATATCGCTCTATAATTTTTATGAACTTTTTCTTGTCGATGATCGCTAAACACTCACAATATTTGGATGGATATGTATATAAAGCAAACCGAGAATTAGAAATGTAAGGGGCATATTTATTTAAAGCTTCCCAACCCAGTTTGATCCTTAGATGTTCCGGGTAGCAAAAAAAACAGATTTCTCGGAATTTTGGCGGCCAAAAACAATGTAAGAGCATGTCTTTGAGTTCAGGGTGAAAAAGAAAATATTGAACAGCAGCCCACGGCTTTCTATATTGATGGATGGACATTGGCTTGCTGCCGATCAATGTATAAGCCCATGCATTCAAAAAGCAAACATCTCGAAAAAAATACTCGAGACGCCTTTTATCTTTTAAAGGCATTCGAATCGAAAAGTTCTCTTCTGGGGTTTTTCCCTTAATATGTACAATTATGGGCCAATACTGCAATCCCTCCCAAGCGAGAATCATCGCTGCAAATATCACCAAAAAATTTTTACCAAGGACGAGGAAGCCCGCATTTCTCCCCATTTCCATACTCTCTTTGGCAAGTCTTGTCCCATCCGTTGTTATTATAATGGCAAACACAGATCCAACGATTAAGATTAGGATTCTTTTTTATAGCTGCAAGCATCCCGTTAGCGCTTGAATAAATCGCATCAATGGGAACCCATTCTCCAGCAACATGAGCAAATATCTCTCCATTTGCAAAAGCTAACTGAGACGGTTCTATGTAAAATTTTTGTGGCTCGGCCCCTTCCACCCCTTGGGCTTGTGAAAGCGCAGATAACATCATTGCGAGAATTCCAAAAATAGTAGACTTCCCCATACCGTTTTCCCCTCCGAATATTTAAAAAAAATCGATGATACTTAAGAGCTGCTCAACAGGTCAACAAAAAAATTGAATTAAGCAGAAAGGAAGCAATGCGATCAAACATTTTAAAATAAGTCATTTATACGCTTTCCGAACAGGTTCACACAGAGGCCGCCAATCACGAGGACGCAAGCCAGAATCTTCCACGATTGGAGCGGTTCGCCAAGCACGAGAGAGGAACTGAGCAAGGCAAGTATGGGAACCATCAGGGTCAATGGGGCGATTTTCCCAAGCGGGTGGTGATGAATCAGCCAGCTCCAGACGCCAAAACCAAACAGGGTTGATAGATAGGTAATATAAAGGACAGCGCCGACGCCAATCGAACTGAGCTGCTCAAAAGCGGAGAGGATTTTATCAGGTCCATCTATGAAAATCGAGGCCAGAAGGAGGAGGGGCCAGCCGATGAAACTCCCCCAAATAACGAGGGCGGCCATATCGACTTTCCCTATTTTTTTGGAGAGGACGTTTCCCACTCCCCAAGAGATGGCCGAGGCAATGACGAGACAAAATCCCAGTCCTGTAAGGCTCCCGCCCACATTGAGGCCCACAATAGCAATCCCTGCAAACGACATACAAGCTCCGATGATTTGCCAAATATGAAGGGTCTCTTTGAAAATGAGGATTCCCAGTAGGGTCGTAAAAAAAACGTGCGTTTGTAGGAGAATCGAAGCCAAGCCTGGATCGACCCCTGCGCTCATCCCAAGAAATAAAAGGCCGAATTGTAAAGCGAATGTGATCAGTCCATACCAAATCACGTCCCCAAATGGGACTGGTGGTCTTTTTATGAAGAAGACGGCAGGGATGCTGGTCAAAAAAAAGCGGGCGCACGCGAGGAGGAGAGGGGGAATTTCGTTGAGCCCTATTTTGATGACTACAAAATTAAATCCCCAGATGAGGATAACCAATAGGGCAAGAACCCAATGAAGCGGCGGCATGACGCGGGTATAGCAAAAACGGTTAGGATCTGTCAAACAATAAAGTAAAGCATTTGGGCCTTTGCGAAAGCTCTCTACGATGAGCGACGAGCGATTGGCGAAAGATAAGGCGCTATGGCCGAAGAGGAGAATCGATTTGAGGAGGTCGCAGCCGCTCTATTGAATGATAGGAAAAGCTCCAAGCAAGAATTCTTGCCAGGGCAAAGCGGTTATTTGAAGCCTCTCTACATGTTTGACTTGTGAATGATCGCATAGTACAATCGGCCGGAATTCCGGATGCTGTTTATTGAATTCCAAAAGCCCCAGCAAATCAGCACTCTCAATAGAGCCAGTTTTGATCTCCATCGCCCACTTTCCCCAACTACCCTCAATAATCCCATCGACCTCATAAGGTTCTTCTCTCCAATATTTAACATCTTGCCCCGCATTTCTAGCCATTGCAAGACAGGCATTTTCTACCCATATTCCATATCGCTTGGGATCTTTTTTTGGTTCGGGTGGACCGTTTTGATCCGTTGCCGCCAATAATGCGTTACTTAACATAATAATCTTTGGTGGAGAAGAACGGATCCGAATCTCCTTAGATGAATATTTAGGAATGCCAACCACGAGAAATGCCTCTTCCAATAATGAAAGATAATGAGAAACTGTTTCTAAAGCCCCCGCATCTTGTAATTGTCCGACTAATTTTTGCAAAGAAATGATCTGGGCAGGCATCGATGTACAAACAGCAAAAATTTGCCTCAGAAGAGCTGGTTTTCTCACAGGAGCCAATGCCAAAATATCTCTTCCAATCGCAGCTTCAATAATCGCATCGCGCACATAAGCTTTCCATCGAGAAAAATCGTTCACATACGAATAGGCCCCAGGATAGGCGCCCATTTTCACAAATAGTTCAACACATTTTTCTGGAGTTAACTGGAAGGCTTTAGCAAAATCGGCAGCCATCCAGTGACTAAAGACCATCCGTTCAAATCGACCCGCCAAACTCTCTTTGGATCCCTTGGCCAGTTTTAATGCAGATGATCCGGTCGCAATAATGTGGATCGGCAATTTGAACCGCACAAGACGATCCCACTGAACCTTAAGCAGTAAAGACCAATCTGGCAAGACCTGGATCTCATCGAGTAAAACAAAAACAGACGCCCTTGATTGAGCCAATTCCTCAGCCTTCACCCAAAATCTCTCCCAAAATCCCGGCAAAGAAGCCTCGGGACTATCGAGGGCCGCATACAAAACCTGCTTTCCAAATTTTTTCTCAAGCTCCAGCAGGAGGGTCGTTTTACCCACTTGCCGCGGCCCAACGATCAACTGGATGCGGCCCGGCGCTTTTTCGCTTAGACGCTCCAGCAAAATCTTGCGACACTCATCATGGGAAAGGATATATTTTTTGTCGAGCATACCCCAATAATTATTCGTGTATACATTAATGATCAATAAAAAAAACTGGTAAATAATAGTAAGTGACTTAAAATAAGCGGTTTAAGTTCTACGCAAACAAGTTCGCGCAAAAGCCGCCGATCACGAGAATGTCTAGCCCGCATTTCTCACTAGGATTCTTCCTATTAGCGACGAGCGATTGGCGACAGATGGCGTGACAGATTGAGCAGATGTTCCGCGGATGCGTGAGAAATGCGGGCGAGTCAAAGGTGTTCTTCTTTAATCGCTCTTTGCAAAAGCGCTTTGACAGCCTCGCGAGGATCGAGTCCGCCGTAGATGATCTGATAGGTGGCCTCGGTGATGGGGACGGGGATCTGGTATTTGTGGCCGAGTTCGCGTGCCGAGACGCAGGTGTAGATCCCTTCGACGGCCATTCCAATTTTTTGGCGGGCCCCTTCGGGGGAAAATCCTTCGGCGACGAGTCTGCCAAAGCGATAATTGCGGCTATGGCGCGACATACAGGTGACACAGAGATCTCCCATCCCCGATAGGCCGTTCAACGTTTCGGGTCTGCACTGTTTCACAACGCAGAGTTTCCGGATTTCGTGAAGTCCGCGCGTCATGAGTGCAGCCTTCGTGTTGTCGCCGCAGCCGAGTCCGTCGGCAATCCCGCAGGCGATTGCAATGATGTTTTTCATCGCGCCGCCAAAACAGACGCCTCGAATGTCGGAATTGGGATAGATCCGGAAAGTGGGGGTTGTGAAGAGTTCTTGGATCATCTTCATCACGCCCGAATCGAAAGCGGAGCAGACGACCGAGGTGGGGAGATTGAGGACAATGTCTTCGGCGTGGCTGGGGCCGCTGAGACAGCCTACGAGGGGGCTATCGGTGACGCCGAGGAGAGCAGAGATGACTTCGGGGAGAAGAAGACCCGTCCCTTGCTCGATCCCTTTTGAGGTGAGAATGATCGGAACGTGGATGGGCAATGCCTGTTCAAAAACAGGCCGGATGCCGGAGGAGGTGACGCTCTCGACGATCGCCTCAGCGCCGGAGAGGGCTTTTTTGAGATCGCTTGTAAATTCAATATTTGGCGGGGCCTCGATCCCTTGGAGTTTCGGATGGATACGGCTTTTTTGAAGCTGTTCGGCGTTGGCTGGATCGCGGGTCCAGAGGATGACTTTGTGTCCGTTGTTGGCAAGGACGACTGCGAGGGCAAAGCCCCAGGTCCCGCCGCCGAGATAACCTATTTGCATACCTTTTCCCTCAACCGGTTTTCCGCAATCGGAATACTTTCAGGCCCCTTGATAGGGGCATAGTGGGTTTGTCTAGAAACGGGGAAGGGGGCGATTTTCTTGGCAAAGGGAAATACATCAAAAATAAATTGTTCCCCTTTCCAAACGGGTCTCCCCTCCATCGTTTTCCGTACCCAATGGATCGGCAGTTCGACCTCGCCCATGCGGCGAAAAAAAGCGAGGTCAATGGCGAGCTGGCCGCTATAGGAATAGCGGCACTCTTGCAAGGGTCCAAGCTCAGTATACTCAACCACTTCCCATTTTCCCTCCTTCTCGATGAGCGCTCCCATCGACCGATCTTCCGGTCTCCTCTCGACGCACTGGACTGCAATCTCGGCGCGCTTCAAGAGAGCTTGCGCAATGAGGGCTAAATCAAACGGATCGCCGAGCGGATTATCGACATAGTTCACCGTGACGAGATCGATCCCTCTCTCGGCAAACTGCTCTCCAAGTCCTGAGCGAACAAATGAGCGAAATACGCCCCCGTTCCCATTCGGCGCTTGGAGCGAGGTGGGCCGTTTTTCCATGTCGAGAACGGAGGCCATCTCTTGCTGAAAAAAATATATGTCCAAACCAAAACAATCATGGTTTCTAAAATAAGCGATTGTTTCGTCGTGGTTTAACGGCGACGTCATGATCGCAACCGGGCGCCCTTTGGGGACTTTTTCACAAAAATATTCGAAGAGCGTCTTGCCATCAATCGAGAAAAGCCCTTTGGGCCCTTTAAAACCCAACCGGCTCCCCTGGCCGCCTGCCAAAAGGATCGCAGCTGTTTTTCGTAAAGAGACCAATGACTCCACAACGGCATCTACTGAAACAGTTGAGAGATCCCGCTTTTCAGCAATCAGCGGGCAGTGGATAAGCTCCGGGTTCGGCGAGGGGACCCGCTGCTTCAAAATCCCGTGATTCGGATCGGCCCAGAGCGTCACATGCCGGATCGGGAAGGACTCATCGAGATAATAGATCATCGAGGAGATCCCTGAATCGGGGAGGATGAGCGCAGAGATTCTATGTTTAATGAGAGAGAGCAATTCGAAGAGCGTCGTCTTCCCTCGAAGATCGATCAGATTCCCATTTGAAAACTGCGGCTGATCGCCGTAGCCGAACAATACGGCCTGGATATGCATCGCCTCTAAGCGCTCAAATAGTTCTTTCCACCGCTCCAGGGGCCAGTTGCGCCAAAGGCCGTATTGGGTCTCTGCAGACACTTGTACGCCGACATACACAGAGTCTTCAGAGAGAGAAAACTTTTCGTGCAAACCGTCGTATCGTCTATCCCACCTCAGCTTTGGAACTATTTTCCCCCTCTGCCAAGAGACCCAGTCAGTCGGACTCGGTTTTTCAATAACGAGATCATACTGTCGTTTCATCGCCTTATCGATTTTTGCAGGACCGCCCCGCTTCCAATCGGGCATCACAACCGTCCGAACACCTTCTAAAAGAGAAAAACCGTCCACGAGATTGTCACGGGTGGCAAATGTGATCTCGGCATTCGGAATGATTTCACGAATCCGCTGCACGATTGCATAGAGCCCCAAAGCGATATCGCCAAGCCCCCGATTCCAGCCGAGGAGAATACGCCTTCCCCCTTTTTTCGCTGCCTGTTTCAGCATCCGATCCAGGGGGTTTGGCAAAAACTTTCGAGCGAGCGTCCTAAACATAGGCCAACACCCGCTCTACGACTTCCTCGACCCCAATCTGCTTCATACACCGGAAATCGATCGGACAAACCCGCTTAAAGCAAGGAGAGCAACTAACCCGTTTATTGATGACGCTCGTTGGTTGCCCATAGGGACCCGTCAACTCATCATCGGTGGAGCCAAAGAGGGCGACGAGAGGAACTCCGAATGCGGCGCCGATGTGCATCGGCCCGCTGTCATTCGTGATGAGAACAGTGCAATCTTTGATGAGACACATCAGCTCGCGCAAATTCGTCACGCCAGCCAAATCGATCACCCTTTCGGGCAGCCCTTGGCTGATCTCTTTCACGAGGGAGGCCGTCGACGCATCGCCAAAAAAGACAATGTGAGCATCGCTCTCTTGGAGAAGACGGAGCGCAAGCGCTCGGAACCGCTCTGGAGGCCAGCATTTCGCAGAGCCGTAAGCTGCGCCCGGATGGATACCGATAAGGGGCCCGCCCCTCATATAGCCCCGCTGATAGAGGAGCTCTTTCGACTCTCCGAGCTCTTTGGCAGAGACATAAAGCCGAGGAGCGCTCTCAGAGAGAGGAACCCCGAGCGGCGCCAAAAGCCGTTTGTAAGTTTGAACCTGATGTTCCCTCCCTTTCGGAAAACGGACCGGATCGGTGAGTAAAAATCTCCGAAAATGGATCGAGTAGCCAATCCGCCGCCGCACCTTTCCCAGCCAAAACCACCAGGCCGATGAAAACGAATTCGCAAGCAAAATACCTGTGTCGTACTTTCCAGCAGCGATCTTCGCGATCATATCGCGCAAATCGTCCCGCCTCACAAAATCGTTCGACGGCTTTGCAAAGCTGAAAAGCTCATCGATCGCCTCATCCGTCTTTAAAAGATCCGCCAAACTCTTCCGGCACATCGCCGTGATTGACGCCTTCGGGAACGCCCTCCGGAGATCGGTTAAAACAGCTGTCGCCATCACGAGATCGCCGATCCAATTCGGCATCCGGACAAGAATATTTTGAGGGTCCATAGTTTTTTTTATTTCGCTTCAGTTATGATACTCGAAAGGGTTCTATGGGCGCAAAAAAAATCATTCTCGGAATCGATCCCGGAACGCGAATCACCGGATACGGGGCCATCGATGAGGATCTGCGGCCGATCGATTTTGGCTGTATCCGCCCTCCGCCCAAAATGCTCCTCCCCGACCGGTATAAAATTCTCTTTGACAGCATTGAAGCTCTTTTGGAGCGTTTTCAGCCCATCGCGATCGCAGTCGAAAGCCAGTTCGTCCTTAAAAACGCGCAGAGCGCCATCAAACTCGGCATGGCCAAAGGGATGGCCTATCTCGCCGCCGCCCGTAAATCGATCCCCCTCTACGAATTCGCCCCAAAAAAAGCAAAGCTCGCCGTCGTCGGCTACGGAGGAGCGAGCAAGCCCCAAGTGCAAAAAATGATCCAGGCGCTCTTGCGCCTTCCCCATCCACCTGAACCCGAAGACGCCGCTGACGCCCTCGCCCTTGCGATCTGCTGCGCCCACCATATGAGGACCCTATGTATGAGTCAATCCAAGGCCACTTAATCGATAAAACGCCCCAAAAAGCGATCATTGAAGCAGGTGGCGTCGGCTATCGGCTCGCCATTCCGCTCAACACCTACACCCGCCTCCCTGAGTTGCAGAAAGAGATCCGCCTCTTCCTCTCGCAGGTCGTTCGCGAAGACTCAAATACGCTCTACGCCTTTCTTTTCAAAGAAGAGCGGGATCTCTTTGAGACCCTCATCACCCTTTCAGGCATCGGCCCCAAAACGGCCCTCGCGATCGTGGGCCACCTAGACATCAACGCCTTTCAAAGGGCCATTCACGCCGCCGATATCCGGCTCCTCAGCAAAATCCCCGGCGTCGGCAAAAAGACCGCCGAGAGACTCGTCATCGAGATGCGCGATAAATTCAAAGGAGGCAAGGCAAAGGGAGGAATTTCACTCAGCGCGGCTGACGGCCTTTTAGGCGATGCAATGCACGCTCTACTGAACCTCGGCTACGGCCCAGCCGAGGCGCAAAAAGCGGTCCAGGCCGCCCTTGAGGAGAAAAAAGAGGAGACCGACCTAGGCAAAATCATCACCTCAGCGCTGCAGAAAATCTAATCTATTGACTGCAGCTGCCAAATGCCCCCGTCCGATGAATGATCCCTATGTTATTCGCTTGGGTCGATTGCGAGGTCAGATTAAAGGTCCCATCTGTCCCAATAAAAGAGTAGGGATCCTCTCCGCCTTGTGTGATGGGAACTGCCACATTATTGACAAAATCTAGACAAAGAGTGCTGCTAGCAGTGGTCGTAATCAGAGCCCCATATCCTTGGGTAGGCGACGCAGCTCCCGTAAAGGAGTTATTCGCAATCGATAAAACATTCGAAGAACCAGATAGAGTCGTGATCACTAAAGCATTATACCCTGTCCCATTGAATTGATTGTTCGCTATGACGCCGTGTGATACCTCTGGATAGGAAAAAACAGCATATTCATTTCCAAAAAAGTTATTATTCGATATATTGAGATCATCAACCCCCTCAATATCTAAGTAGAAACAATATTGATTTCCTGTGAATGTACAACCATTCACAGCCAGAGTCTGAATCGCCGCAGCCCCGTCAAAATAAATAGGGTATTCAATGCCGGAGAAGGCGCTATTCGAAATAGCCAGATTTTGGAATGAATTGTCGTTAGAGAGACTAAAGTATACACCCTCATCCACCCCCCCATTGAACGTGCAATTTAAAATATCAACGTTTGCGACACTCCCATCTGCTGTAATGTCTCCGTATAGAGCATAACTCCCCGCATAACAGGTAGAATTTAAAAGGGTCAAATTCGCAATGGATGCGGTACCGTCTATGTCGTGGTATAAGCAAGAATCGCTGCTGCCCAAATTACAATTTACAAGGGTCAAATTCGCAATAGAGGAAGTGCTGGTTTGATCGGTATATATGGCATAGGGGGTGTTATTTATATTACAATTTAAAAGAGTTAAATTTGCAATCGAACCGCTACTCGTCTGATTGACGTATAGGCCGTACTCCCCGCCACCGGTCACAATACAATTGGAAAGCTCTACATTGGCAATAGAGCCAGAGCCTGTTTGATCGACGTATAAGCCATAATAATTTCTACTAAAATCACTGTTAGCCAATGTCATGTTTGCAATGGATCCGGTTCCCGCTAAATTCACCTCTATTCCACTATCCCAATAGACAAGATCTATATTTGAAACACGGATATTGGAGACGTAACTGCTATCCGCAAGAGAAACCAGCACGCCTGCACTCTCATCGTCGGTCGTCAACAAACTGCTATTCGTTATATTGAGGGCGCCTATCGAACCCGTTCCGCTTAAGTCGGCAAAGATACCATTCATCTCTTGACTATTGTATTGAGATATGATCGTGTCATTATTGAAACTTGCGTTGCATTGAGCGTCGGTCTGCGCAATATGGACGGCGTAGCCAGTCACCCCGAGGGGAGAGAGCTGCGAGAAAAAGTTATCGTTGATGGCGATCTCACCTGAAACATTATTGAGTAGGATCGGTTCCCCTGCGCCGGTTCCCACCGCTCCTCCGATGAACGAGTTTTGCGTGGCGGTGAAATTGTCAATTCCCGCTCCAAAAATTCCGTTTCCAGTCTCATTTGCAATATAGAGGCCAGAGACAGTGTTGTTGTTCGCTAACGTAATGGCCGGACTGGCGGTTGTATTGGTCAATACAGGCATTGTAGAGGCAAGCGCTGGGACAGAGATAGTTCCCAATGAAGTTGGGAAAGAATAGGGAGTGGAGGCGCCCAAGAGCATTTGCGAATTTTGCAAGGTAATCCCTGAATTCATATTATTCGAAGAGCCATCCCCCGGAAATACGTAGATGATATCGCCTGAAGAAGAATTCTCTTGGGCCGCCGCCAAAGAGGCATAGGGACTTTCGTACGTGCCGAGAGAGGAACTCGTATTGTCTACAAATACAAAGAAATAAGGCTCTCCGGTCGACGGATCAATGGCCTCCTCAGTCACATGCGTCCTTCCGACAGGAATGATTTCGTTCCGGTCTACGCGCTGCTCGGTTCTCGCATACAAAGCCGATTCGCTGGGACATGGGAGACCGCGATCTCGCATTTTTTCCCTCTTGCCAAAGGGGACGTTGACGCCGATTTGTCCCTGCCCAATCCATTTGAAGAAGTGGTCGTAGGAGAGATTTGCCTCAATCCGCAGATACCCCTTGAAGAGATCGACGGCGCCTCGGAGCGCTCCTCCCCACGTCGTCACCCCTTTACCGGTGAGATAGTAAGGGCCGCCGTTAAAATAGAGAGGAGCCGACTTGATCCGATCGACATGGGCGCCAATCTCCAGATTGGCCCCCTTCAGCGCTGAATCTCTCTTGGCTCGGAGATACATACTATTGCCGGAAAAGTGATCGAATTTCGGATTCCAAGGACGACTCCGTTTTTCTCCCACAGGGAGATATCCATTGAGGCGCACATCCCACACCTCGCCTAAGGACTCCAACCCAATCGCTACTTGATTATAGTGTTGCCGTTTTGTATCGCGGTAGTCGTAGTAGCTATTGATCCCCCAAACCCGGCTACGGGATAGATAGCGGAGCCCGACCCCTGCATTAGCGGCGAGCCTTCCCGTGTCAAACACATGGCCGCGCAAATCTAGAAAAGGGAGCCATCTATCTCGATACATTTGCGACAAAAACCCTTCCAAAGTCGTATATCCGGGGCTATAACCAATGCCCCTCGGAGTCGTATAGCGGACAGCGACACGCATAGGACGGGGAGCCTTTTGCTCGCAGATCTCGTTTTTTTGAGAAGATTGATCAGACGCTTGTACACCAAAAATCGCCAGAATAGAAGACAAACAGAGTAATAATCTCATTGGTATATCCCTTTTTTACGAATCATATCAAATGAATTTTTTTATATCCAGAGAGATCGAATTTTTTGGTTGGGAAAAATCCAAAACCGATTTACACTAGCGTGCAAAATCCGAAATGGACGAGGGCCTGTCATGACGCTGATCGAAAAAATCAATCTTGGGATCAAAGAGGCGATGCGAAATCAAGATCAGATTCGACTGAACGTCCTCCGGATGCTTAAATCGAAGATACTGGCGGTTGACGCCCGCGCTAATCTTCCCGATTCGGAAGTTTTAAAATTATTCAAAACCTACTCTGGAAGCCTTCAAGAGGCTCGAGATCAATCTACGAGCCGTCCCGAGATCGTCAAGCAACTGGAACAAGAGCTAGAGATCGTTCAGGAGTTTCTCCCTCAATCGCTCTCCGCCGAAGAGACCCAAAAAATCGTAGTCCAAGCGATTGCCGAGGCTGGCGCCAAAACCAAAAAAGATTTGGGATTGGTGATGAAAAGCGTCATGAAACTCAACAATACAGTCGATGGAAAATTGGCCAAGGATTTGGCCAATCGACTACTATCTGAGTGATCTTTACACAACTATACTGCGGCCACCCCAAATTCACACTTTTGGGGTGGCCGCAGTATAGATATTTCACCATTGAGAGGACGAAAAGATCGGTAAATGCTACCATGACTGCTCAGGATAGAGTAGAGAAACTCCATATTGAGGAAGCGGTCAGCTGGCAAAGCCCTCTCTGTCCCCAAACAATCGGCGAGAAGGAAAAAATGCAACTGAAGAGAGCTATGGAAGCGGTTCCTGGACAAAGAATCGATTGGATTATCCTTCCTCTAGTTACAGAAACATGGAGAGAGAGAAGAGAAGAACTGCTACAACCGGCCCATTCTAGAAATCGGCATCGAACAGAATTGATCATTGACATCGAACAGTTACATGCAAATCCGACAAACGCCCTCAATCAACTACTCGAGCAATTCGAGGAGGATGACGTTTTCCCACTGATCAGATATCAGACTTCAGCAGGAATAGACCGTGTAGGAGTCGACGCTGGCGGCATATCCAGAAGCTTCGTCTCAGATCTCATGAAAGCCCTCTGCCATCCGAATCCGCCGAATCAACGAAAATTGCCGATGACGGATACCGAAAAAGGTTTAATACCGAAAGTCAACCACTCGCGTGAACTCCCATCCTACCGATCTATCGGAATGATTTGCGCCGCCGCATTGGATGGCTTCCAAAACATACTCATAGGGCATCGCTTTAACCCTACCCTCTTTCAGATGATCTACGCTCTGACTCGAGCAGAGATCACCCAGCTTCCTGCCAATCTCAGCCGCCCTAGCGATATCCCTCAAGCCATTCAGAATAAATTATTGAAACTCTATTTTAAATCTGAGCTGCGCTTAGTTTTTGGCCCCCCCGATATGACAGAGGAAGATCTTGACCTTGCAATTCATAATTTTGTGGAGAGAGATGTAATAAACGAATGGATGAAAGACATTTCCTCAATTACAGATAAAACCACATTTTTATCCGAAAGAGAATTAGATCGGATCTTATTAGCTACTGTTGTCATCGGACAATCGGTGCAGCAAAGAATAGAGGAACCTCGTCTGTGGGACACGGTCAAAGGAACTTCTGCAAAAGAATTCCAGAAAAAAATAGAAGGCTCCCTCTCAAAGGAGTTAGTCATGGCAGCTTTAAGCTGCCAAGAACCCGACGATCTAAGAATGAATTTTGTCAGGCAATGGATCAATGACGCAACAATGGAAGCATTGGAAAATTTTGTCCTTTGTATCTCTGGCTCTACCACCTTGACAGAGGAGCAGACCTTAACTATCAACCTACAAGCGGCCAGTTCAATATGGCCGACATTTCACACCTGTTCTTTTACAATGGACGTACCTAGATATGACACTTACGAAGTATTTAGAAACAACTTACATGCATCGATTGCATATATTGTAGCAGGCAACAGCATTGGCATGGCCTAGCCCGTAGCGCAACGTAAAACTTGCCCAATAAAAAAAAATAGTGTATCAAGGATCGTCTATGAGATACACTTGGTTCATCGTTTTGCTAACGCGCGCAGCGGTTGGGGATCTGGTCACTAACCAGCTAGACTCCCTGCAGCAGCTGAGGACATTGATGCCGGAACGGATTTGGTTCCAGGAATTTTCCATTCTCGTCGATCATGAGGGGGTTGAAAAACAGCCGTCGGTTCAATCATGCGCCGCAATGGCTCAATCCAAGGAGTATTTTCTTTTCTCCACGATGTCGGGAGAGAGCGTCCGGATTCTGGATCGTTATCAGCAATTTGAACAAAGTCCGTTCTGGAGAACTCCACAGGCGATGGAGCGGCTGAAGGAGTTATACCCGACCCACACCGCTGGCATTGGGGTCGAAGGGACCACCCTCGGCAAGGTGTCTGTACGAGGCAATCGCCATTTTCCCAGAAGGTGGTTTACAGAAGCGATCCGGATCCATCCAGGCGATCCCCTGAACATGGAGGATTTGCGCAAAGACGTCGCTTGGCTCAATTTAAGCCCTTTTAGACGCACCGATGCGATCCTACGCCCGAGTAAAGATCCAGCCGTTACCGACGTCGAACTGGTGACGATCGATCAGTGGCCCTACCGCCTCTATACAGGTGGAGACAATACGGGGACTGAGACGACCCATCGGAACCGCCTTTTTTTTGGCTTTAACTTCGGCAAATCTGTCTTGAAAGACGGACAAATTTCTTACCAGTTCACATTTGCTCCGAATTGGAATCTCTTTTACGCACACACCGCAAGCGCGCGGCTCCCCTTGCCGTGGCGCCATATCTGGGTTCTTTGGGGCGGCTATTCAGAAGTGAAGCCGTATGAAACTGTCTCTCAGACGAAAAGTCGGGGCGTCAGCTGGCAAGTCGATACACGCTATCGGTTCCCTATCTTTATGAGTCCAAACTGGATGCAGACGTTCGTCGTCGGCTACGATTTCAAAGAGACGAATAACACCATCTGCTACGATGGCGTCTCCATCTTCAACACGAACGCGGACATCAACCAACTGATGCTCGGCTATGAATTGGGCTTCCGCAACCCAAAAACCCGCGTTTCGCTCACCGCCGAATTGTACGGCAACCCCGGAGGGATCACACACGGCAATAAGACCCGCTATTATGAGCGGCTTCGCTACAACGCAAAAGATCAATACATCTACGTCAAAGTCGCCCACTCGATGGCGCAACAATCGAGATTTGGGTGGTTTAGCTATGATATCACAGGCCAAGCGTCGAGCGCCAACCTCCTCCCGAGCGAACAATTCACGATGACCGGCTACAATGCCGTCCGCGGCTATGAAGAGAGGATACTCAACCTAGATAATGCCCTCATCGTCAATATCGCCTACGAGACCCCCCATTGGAGCCCCGCGAAAGCGTTCGGATGGTGCAAAAACTGGGATGAGTTTTATTTTCTCGGATTTTTCGACTACGGCCTCGGCGGCAACCACAGCAACGGACCGAGAGAGGCCCCATTCAAAAGTCTCGCATCCGCAGGGCCTGGCGTCCGGTATCAGATCGACCGCTATTTCACCGCCCGCCTCGACTACGGCTTCCAGCTGGGACATGCCGGATTCCACAACCCAACCCACTCCCGCTATAACTTTGGCATGATCCTCAGTTACTGAGTTCGGAGATGCCGCCGAAAAATGTGTAGAGTCGAGCTGAGTTGACAATTGGAGGAAAAGATCCTATAAAGAGGCAAACGGGGAACGGGTCGGATGAACAAGCTTTGGCTGGTGTGTATTTGGGTCGCATTTTCCTTATTTGGCTCCGATGAAATTGGGGGATTTTGGAAAAGCCTGGATGACAACGGCAATCCCCAGTGCGTTTTCGGAGTCTATGAGCATAAAGGGATTTACTACGGGCGGATCATCGGCACATACGATGATAGCGGACATCTGAGCGACACCCTCTACAAGCCTCTCAGCAAAGCGGAAGGAGTTGTGGGGAGTCCTCCGATGTGCGGCCTGGATATTCTGTATAACCTGCAAGACAATGGGACCAGTTATGATGGACGGATCCTCGATCCGACCAAAGGCAATGTCTATAAATGCGAACTTTGGCGGGAAAACGAGAACCTCATTGTCCGCGGCAAGCTCTTTATCTTCGGGAAAAACATCACATGGTATCCCATTGGACAAGGGGATTTACCAAAGGGATTCAAACTCCCTAACATGAAAAAATTCGTCCCTAAGGTGCCTCAAGTATACTGAGAGTCTTTCGTGAGAGATTCATAGAGGTTTTCAGCCGGAGGCTCCACAAATGCGATAGCGATCTGTTTCTCTTTAGCAAAGGAGATCTCCCTCGCAACCCCTTTAGAGAGTTCCCATCCCTCCATTTTCAACACATAGAGTCGTTGGCAGTGAGCCAAAATGGCCAGATCGAATTGCATCCAATGTTCGCCCGGAACAGCATCGTGGATAATATCGATGAGGAGTTCATTATGGGTCAGAGGCGAAAAGACATACTGGCCCTGCAAGGAGAGCTGCGCCGCCGTATAGTGAACCGCAGCGCAACGCTTTCTTTGAATACGCAGATCGGCATGTCTGAAGGGGCAAGCAAGATAGATCAATTCCACCGATTTCACGACTCCTCATTCTCAACAAATGGACGATATTTTTCCAGATCAATGATAAACGGATCGTTGGGCAGCTCGTCAAAACAGAGAAAGGAGACCGATAGGAGACCGTCCTTCAATTCGAAAAATCGCCCTTCGTCCTCTCCGCTCCATTTAGAATTCCCCGAGATCACATGGTCAAACGCCTGAAATTCATACGACAGAATCTTGCAATACCGAAATCCATGATCATTGGCAAAATCGAGCACTTTATAAAGGACATATCCGCTCGCGCCAAAAATAACGAGCAGCTGATCGTTAGGACTCTCATCTTCGGCTCGAACCGAAGTCAAAGGGAAAATCGCAAAAACAAAGTAGAGCAGGAAGGTTTTCATTGCGATAGAGGGTATCCCTTTTGATCTAATCAGCTCAATGGAAATTTGAAATGAGCCTTTCCCGATATGGATTTTCCTCTAGAAAAATTGACTGAGTTTTCCTCCCCATATCCGTGCAACAGCCCGGATATTGGACGACCCCTAAGGAGGCTTGAGAAGGCTCCTGTTTTTTGAGCGTGTACAGATTTTAGGCGTAGATGGGCAAAGTGGCTAACGGCAGTGTTTTTTTAAAAATATCCTTACATTTTCCAGCAAAGCTAGTTTTCGCAAGTTCCCCCTTCCAGCGGGAGCTGCTGTAAAATAGGGACTGTTCTTTACTTTTAGCGAAGTTTCCTTTAGAATACTTTCATCTCTCAAAAAGCTTTTTGAACACAAGGTAAATATGGCCTCAGTAAAGAAAAAACGACGAGCGAAAATCGCGCGCCATAAGCGTAAAAAACGTAGACGCCGCGACCGCCATAAGAAAAAATAGTCTGATGAACCCCCGTGTGATGGGGGTTTTTTATTATGTGGAAATACCCAAAAATTTTTGACGTCCTCGTTGTTGGGGCAGGCCATGCGGGTTGCGAGGCGGCCCATGCGGCAGCCCGCATGGGCGCCGAGACGCTCCTCCTCACAATGAACCTCGATACCATCGGTAAAATGAGCTGCAACCCCTCGGTTGGCGGCACGGCGAAGGGCCATATCGTCCGGGAGATCGATGCGCTAGGAGGGCTCATGGGGAAGGTAGCCGACCGGCGAAGCATTCAGTTCCGGATGTTGAATGCGTCGAAGGGCCCTGCCGTGAGATCGCCGAGATCACAAGCCGATAAAGCGCTTTACGCCCTTGAGATGAAGCACCGATTAGAGCAGACGAAACACTTGGAGATCAAGCAAGGGACGACCGAGGGATTAGTCGTCGAAGGAGGGCGGATTGCGGGGATCCTCACGGAGGAGGGGATCGAATACCGAGCCAGGACGGTCATTTTGTCATCAGGGACATTCATGCGGGGTCTTTTGCATATCGGGCAGACTCATTTCTCTGGAGGGCGGGGCGGCGACAAGGCGGCGATGGGGTTGAGTCCGAGCTTGGAGGCATTGGGCTTTCAGCTTGGGAGGCTAAAGACAGGAACCCCGCCGAGAATCAACCAGAGGAGCATCGATTTTTCAAAGTGCGAGGAACAGCCGGGAGACGAGGGGGTTCGCTTCTCATACGATGAACCGGAAGAACGGATGCCCCAGATCTCCTGCCACATCACCTATACAACACCCGCTACGCATGAAGTGATCCGGCAGAATCTGCACCGTTCGCCGATGTATGGGACCGGAACGATCCAGGGAGTGGGGCCCAGATATTGCCCCTCCATCGAAGATAAAGTAGTCCGCTTTGCCGATAAAGACAGACACCAGATCTTCCTGGAACCAGAGGGACTCACGACCGAGGAGGTCTACGTCAATGGGATCTCGTCATCGCTCCCGTTCGATGTACAGCTCGATCTCATCCATAGCTGCATCGGATTAGAGCGGGCAGAGATCATGCGGCCCGCCTATGCCATCGAATACGATTACGTAAAGAGCGACCAACTCTATCCGACGCTCGAAACCAAACGGGTCGAGGGGCTTTTTTTAGCAGGACAAGTGAACGGGACGACCGGATATGAAGAGGCGGCAGGACAGGGACTCGTGGCTGGGATCAATGCCGCTTGCAAATGTTTGGGCAAGGAACTTTTTGTCATGAGGCGAAGCGAAAGCTATATCGGAGTCATGATCGACGATCTGATCCGGTTCGATCTGACTGAGCCATACAGGATGTTCACCAGCAGAGCGGAACACCGATTGCTCTTAAGACAAGATAATGCCGATTTGAGATTGCGAAAGGGCGCTTATCAGTTGGGCATGGTCTCCCGTTTGCAGTACGAGAGAGTCCTCGCAAAGGAAAAGACCATCGAAGAAGAGACAGCTCGGCTCGGGAAAACATTCAAGACGGTAGAAGCCAAGGGGACTAGCTTAGCTCAGCTCATCTGTCGCCCTGATTGGAGCTACGAGAGAGCGCTGCAGAGCTATCCGGATCAAGTTGCCGATTTCGGAGAAGAGATCAATACCCAAATCGAGCTCCAATTGAAATATTTTGGGTATATTGAAAGGCAAAAAAAAGATGTAGCCAAATTAGAGCGCCTCGATGGAGTGCGCATTCCGCGGGATTTTGAATATGGGAGAGTCGTCGGACTCAGAGCTGAAGCAGTACAAAAATTTTCCCGTTTCACCCCAGAGAATCTAGGCCAAGCCTCCCGCATCTCAGGCATGACCCCATCCGATATTTCGATCTTGCTCATTGCCCTCGAAAACAGGTAAAAAGATTCTATGTCGAAATTATACCAGCTCCCCACTCTCTTGCTCGTTACCGGAAATCCAGCCGTTCGCGCCTGGATTAAAAAACATCTCGATGACGGCTTCTTCCTCATCTATGCTGAAAATCGACGAGAGGCCTTCGGAGCCCTCAGCGCCAAACTCGATTTCATCATCGTCGATGCAGCATTCCAAGATTGCGATCCTCTCGAACTTTGCAAAGATATCACGCCGCTCATCAAAAAAAATTGGGTGCCGATCTACCTCATCACAGGGAGATTAAAAAAATCGTATCGCGATAAAGCCCGGGACGCCGGTGTGACCGATTTTTTGAGCAATCAACTCGATTCCGAAGAATTGTTAGTCCGCATTGCAGAAGGGAAAAAAACCGCTTTAGCTAGAGAAAAAACGGCCGATATCAGCTCAAATATGCCGAGAATCATGACGCCCGCAGGCTCGCTCAAAAATAAGTTTGTATTGAACGAAGATGGATTGAGGCTCTTAGCTGAGGCGAGGGCTGAACAAACCCCCGTCGCCCTCTTGGTACTCCAGATCGACCGGTTCGATCCATCGATGGAACAGCCAGCGCGGAGCCTGGCCGCATTTGTGCAAAGTTTGCTGAGAGAAAAAGACGTTCTGATCCCCTCTATGGAAGGACGGCTGATTGTCCTCCTCGCAAACACTCCCGCTGACGCAGCGCGGGCGGTGGCCGCTCGGCTGCAGGAAAAAATTCAGCTCAAGGCCCTGCCTATCACCGTGTCGATCGCCGTCTCATCGCTTGAACCGAGCGAAAAGGGGTTTAGCAAGATGATCGACTCAGCCGTCAAATCGTTCAAAGCCCAATCCGATACCAACCTCATCATCTCGCTCGATCAGGAGACCTCGTGAAAACGTTTATGTTTCTCGTTTTAGCAAATATCGCCCTCGCTCAGGACGCCTCAAAACCGCTTGCCCCTCCAAGCAACGCCAACAACGCACCCATTTTATCTATGGATACCCATAATAAGGGGGTCATCGTCATCGATGCAAAGGCCCGAGCCGCCGACTGCGCGCAAGTATTCGACGCCCTCCGCAAAGACAAACCGACCCTAAAGGTGATGGTCCGAACAGCCGATATGACCTATATGGGGGTAGCCGATGTGACCGCAGCCAATGGAGGAACCCTCCTCATGCTCAAGATCCCCTCGAGCCAAGGGACGAAGCTCCAAATCGTCCCTGTCGATCAAATTGTGGAGATCAATTATTCGCCCTGAAATCCATTTGATCCAACTCAAAAATACCCCCATTTTTGAGCAGCTCCAGCTCGAAGAGGCGCTCCTCAGGGCCGACGGGAGAAATTTTTGCATCCTCAACCACGGCTCTCCGAGAGCCATCGTGATGGGAATCTCCGGAGAGGCGGATAAACTGCTCGATGTCGATGCGGTCAAAAGAGAGGGCATTCCCGTCATCAAACGGTTCAGCGGCGGCGGCACCGTCATTGTCGATGAAAATACCTTGTTCGTCACATTCATCATGAACAAAAGCGCCCTCCCTATCCACCCATTCCCCGAACCGATCCTCCGCTGGTCTGCTGAACTGTACGAGCAAGCGTGGCAAATTCCCCATTTTCAACTCAGGGAAAACGACTACTGCATCGACGAAAAGAAATGCGGCGGCAACGCCCAATACATCAAAAAAGAGCGATGGCTCCACCACACTTCGTTTCTCTGGGACTATTCGGAGAAAAATATGGGTTGCTTGCAATTGCCTACAAAAAGACCGAAATATAGACAAGATCGACCCCATCACGCATTTTTGACAAAGTTAAAAAACTACGCGAAGAGTCCAGAGACGATGCTGGCAGAGGTGCGAGAGACCCTTGTAAAGCAGCTTTACATTTCAGATTTCGATCTCAGTGGATGGCAAGAGAGGCCTCATCGGCACTCTGTCCACTTCGTCGATGTATAGTTTTGCGAGCCTCCCCTTGAAAATTTACTTGCAAATTTATTCCATTTTTTTCTAATATCTCGGCATAACATGGGCAAGCCAGTCGTTAAAGCTATCATCTTCGATCACGATGACACCCTCGTTGGAACCATTGGAGCAAAATGGTCTCAACATAAGTACATCGCAAAAACTTTTTATCAAAAAACGCTTCTTGATGAAGAGATCCGCCTCCATTGGGGCAAGCCCCTGACCGTGTTAATCAAGTCTCTTTATGAAACCGATAATATCGATATGGCAATGTCCTATAATTTAGCCACTCGAAGTCAGTTCCCTAAACTCCTCTTCAAGGACACAATCAGCACCCTGAAAAAAATTCGAAAAATGGGAAAGAAGATGGGTCTGGTGACAGCGACCACAACTTCGAGCCTGGACAATGATTTTAAAACGCTCAATATCTCAAAGAAACTGTTTGATTACATTCAAACAGAAGATGACACGAGTTTTCATAAGCCAGACAAGCGAGTTTTCGCCCCGGCTCTCCAGTGGATTGCAAGTGAACAAATCACGCCCAAAGAGGTCATCTACGTCGGCGATAGCTTGAATGACATGGAGGCGGCCATTGGCGCCGGTTTTCAATTTATCGGGGTTTCTACAGGATTGGTCTCTGTCGAGGAGTTTGCCCAGAGGAACGTTAAAGCTCTTAAGAAACTCTCCGACCTTGAGTCTCTGATATATACTGCGGCCACCCCAAAGGTGTGAATTTGGGCAGGCCGCAGTATATACTCAACGTGATTGAAAAATTGGCAAGCAGGCGCTTTCAATCACGTTATCCCCGCACCTGCAGCAGGTTTTTCCAAGGAGAACTGAGGAAACTCTCTTCTACTAGCTGGTGATTGTGTGTATTTTTCGCTATTGAGTAGGCGATGATTTGCCCAATTTTTCGCCAATATTCGGATAGATTTTCAAACACCTCTCCAGCACAGCTCAGCCGCTCCGTCCGCAATTTTTTCTCACAGTCTCTCAGAATGGAGACTTGCTCTAAAGAATGGTCTGTCATCCGATCCATCACCGGCGGGGATTCCCGGGTTTTCAAATCTTCAAGGACGAACTCCAGCTTCTCTTGATCGTCTAAATAATAATGGAGAGAAGTAATTGTGTGAACATATCTCCCTAAGTCAATTCCGAGTTCTGATGCGATCAGTTCATGAAGCATTGTAAATTCAAATAGATTGGTAGGAAGAAGAGTCAACCCATTTTCACTTCTCCACATCGTATGGCACTCAAGCGTCCCATTTCTGATTAAAAAATGGAGAGAATCGATGCAAGGGTCATATCGCCTTTCTGTATCTTGGACGGCATGAATGTGGATAACGGCCCTTCGGGTATTCGGATCTTGCTTGAACTGTCGAATCACCTGGGCGATTTGATCTGTCTGGTCAAAAGAGCGGATGCGGCGCCCATAATTTGTCGGCAACGTCAATCCATCATCGCTAAAAGCGACCACTTTGGGATCGTAAAATGCAAATACGTTGACCGACAACTCATCAGAAAGGGTCCCCAGAACTGTTCTCGGGATTGCTTTTTCTAACAAAAACATTGGACTGTTGATCAGTCTGTCTCTCGGGTTTGTCAATATCAAAGTGACGTATCGGATCTCTTTGGTTTGTCTTTCCTTAAGCCCCCAACCCGACCCCACAGAATGGCAATTTTTTACCGACTCTACAATCTCGCCATGGACAAGCCACTGAAGAGTCCTCCGATAGAGCGTCTGCGCAGAATCGCTTACGATTTGAACAGGCAATGGATTTGAAATACTACCCGACTCACAGATATTTACACCGCTAGAGTTCACAAAATCTAACGGCGCGCGGTGCAGCTGTACTGGCATACAAATCTCCTTCGGGAAAAGGCCTTCCTTACCTGGACATGGGCCATTTATCGGCGCTGCGGGGCAAATAGCTAGGGCGCTCAGCGCTGAGAAATGGCCCATGTCCAGTTACATCCTCAAAGCAGTTTAGCTGTTCTGCTCCCTTTTTCGATATCTTTTTTCAAACCCTGCGGAAAAAACAGCACAAACAGAACCGCCCGTCGCCGCTAACATCGACAAAAAAAATTCTCCGCCGAATGGGGCCTGGCGCTGGCTCAGTCAACCGTGTTCTTATACATGAGACCGCTTCCCAGTGGGACCAAAATCACAACTGGCGTCGCGATCATTCTAAACATGAATATCGTTGAGAGGCATCGTGCGACCAGAGTATCCCAAACAGCAGAGAGGGACGATTGTCTCTTAACCAAACATTTATGAAAAGCTTTATTTTCCCGCATCAGGGAGTCCGAGGAAGTCCTGGATCGCCTGCTTGGAGGCCTCTCTGCCGATGAGGGCGATCGATTCGGTCAGTGGGATTTTTTTAGGACAGACGCGGACACAGTTTTGGGCATTGCCGCAGCCGGCGATCCCCTCTTCGCTCAAAGCGGCGCGCATCCGTGCCGATTTTTCGAGCTTGCCGGTTGGATTGGCGTTGAAATACCGGATCTGGGACATTGCGGCAGGCCCCATAAATTCCGACTTTGGATGCACCTGCGGACACGACTCGCTGCAGCAGCCGCACGTCATACAAGTCGAGAGAACATACATCGCCTCTTGCACCTCGGGGCTGACGATCGGGCCGAACTGCCCCGTATCCTCGGTTCCATCGACCGAGATCCATCCTCGCACTTTTTTCAGCGCTTCAAACATCTGATTCCGGTCGACAACCAGATCCTTCACCAGGGGGAATTTCGTCAGCGGGGCTAACGTAATCGTCGTCGAGCCGCTCTCCTCGATATAATTCTCGATCAGCGCCGTACACGATTGACGGGGCCTTCCATTCACGAGCATGGAACAAGAGCCGCACACCTCTTCCAAGCACCCTTGCTCCCAAGCAACAGGCGTCGTGACCTCTCCCCGTTTATTCACCGGATTTTTTTGAATCTCCATCAAGCTGGAAATGACATTAGCCTGAGGACGCCGCTCCAACTCAAACTCTTCCCAATATTGGCGGCCCGGCTCTCCTCGAAAAATTTTGAGAGTATAGTTTGTTTCCATTCAAAGCGGCAGTTGGATGTTTGCGGGCACATTGTTCAAAGCGGGTTTCACTTTTTTAGCCTTCGTATAATCTCTCTTTATCGGATCGAGATGCCGCGTGTCAACCGGTTCATAGGAAATGACCGGCTCACCCCCCTTCGGATCGTACGTTGCGATCGTCGTCTTTAACCATTTTTCATCGTCCCGCTCAGGAAATTCCGGCTTGAAATGAGATCCTCTAAATTCATCTCTGAGAAGGGCCCCCTTGGCAATAATAAGCGCCACTTCGAGCATCGCCTCGAATTGATGCGCGAACACAACCGTTTGATTCAAATTTGTCCCCCGATCTGTCATCCCTATCCTCGAGTAGCGCTCTCTGATCTCCTTGATCGTCCGAATCGCCTGTTCCAGACCCCGGTTCTCCCTCTTCACAAGGACAAAGCGGACCATGCAATCGGCCAATTCGTCGTGGAGCTGATGGACATTTTCGGGACCGTCTTTACTGAGAAGCTCTTTTTGTCTCTTTTCTTCGATTTTCAGCGGCTCGTTAAACACCTCATCGGGCAACTGAGCCGAACTTTTGGCGAGCGACTCGAGATAGCGGGGCACTTCGACCCCGGCAACAAGCCCGCTGAAAATGCAGGAGAGAAGAGAATTGGCTCCAAGGCGGTTCGCGCCGTGGTACTGATAATCGGACTCTCCGATGTTAAAACAGCCCGTCAAATTCGTCATTTGCCGAAAACGGTCCCACCGATCGGGATCATCAGAAGCTGGCCAATCGACCCAAGCGCCGCCCATCGTATAGTGAAATCCAGGGCAAATTTTCATCGGTTTTTTGCGCGGGTTGTCTCCGGTGAATTTTTCATAAATATCGAGTACCGATTCGAGCCTATGCTGCACCTCTGGCTCCAGATGGGTGATGTCGAGATAGACTTGCAATTTCCCATCGACTCCGAGTCCCGCTTCGCAAATGCGAAGAACCTCCCTGGAGCCGATATCGCGCGGAACCAAATTGCCGAACGACGGATACATCTCCTCCAGGAAATACCAAGGCTCGCCCGTTTTGCCGCAAGGCCTCACCGTCCCATCGGGATAGGCAATGGTCTTCGATGAATTGCCAGGGATCCACATCCGCCCCCCTTCGCCGCGGACCGATTCGGAAATGAGCCGCATTTTATCTTCGCCAGGGATGCAGGTCGGATGGATTTGGACGAACTCCCCATTGGCATACTTCATCCCCTGCATATAGAGACGTCCATTGGCAGCCCCCGTGCAAAACGTGGAATTCGTCGATTTTTTATAGATCAGCCCAATTCCACCCGTCGCGATCACGACCGCATCGGCTTTCAACACGTGGAGCTTTAAATTGAATAGATCGTGCATCACAATGCCACGCGTTCGCCCTTCACCGTCCAGGATCAGCCGCAAAAACTCGTGGTGCTCAAATTTTTCAACAAGCCCCTGCACCTCAGCTCGCCGAACCTGCTCATCGAGCGCGTAAAGGAGCTGCTGGCCCGTCGAAGTTCCGCAAAATGCTGTTCGATGATAGAGCGTCCCGCCGAATCTCCGAAAATCGATATGCCCCTCAGCCGTCCTGTTAAAAGGGCAGCCGATCCGATCCATCATCCGCAAAATGGCAGGACCTGCCAAACACATCTCCAAAACAGGCGGCTGATTGGCGAGAAAATCGCCCCCCTTAATTGTGTCATACGCGTGGATGATCGGAGAGTCCTCTTCCCCTTTGAGGTTGATTGCGATATTGATCCCCCCTTGAGCGCAAACAGAATGGGATCTTCGGACCTTTGTGACCGAAATCAGCTTGACATGGCACCCCTTTTCCGCCAGCTTCATGGCACAAGAGAGCCCCGCTAATCCCCCGCCGACAACAATCACCTCTTTTTTCTTTTTATCCATTTTTTAGTTCCGCAGATTCAACCAATAACTGCCCCAAATCGCCGCAAGACCCAAAAAGGCTAAAAGGGCGACGCCCACCCAACAAATCGGCAAAAATGCTTTTTGCGACCGGTAGGAGAGGACAACTCCCCAAGTGATCAAGGAGGTCCAAAAACCGTTGAACGCATGAAAAGCGGCGGCCAAGACAAAAATCGAATACAGGGCCGCCATCAAAGGACTCTTGAAGGTTTCCCGCACCATAAGCAACATCGCTTTTCCAGGCGTTTTTGCTTTGGCTACGATTTGATCCCCCTCATCAGTCAATTGGACATGGATCCGCCGAGCCAGCGAATGCAAGCCAGGATCATTTTTCAGCGCCACGGCATACTGAATCTGGTCACCCACGTGAATTTTGTGCGGCATTTGGATAAATCGCATCTGCACCACGTGGCCAAGAATCCCAAAGACGAGAATCCAAGAGGTGATCCGCTGCCAACGAAACGCCCTATTTCTCCCAAACGGGAGCGATGGAGAGCTGCCGTCCGATTTTCCTGTGTTGATCTTAGAAGAGAGAGCCCGCTTGACCCCCCAATAACCGTGAAGCGCCAGCGGCACCCCAATAAATACAATCTCAATCACCTGTAAATAGGGGAGCCCCTCCAATGCGTTGACTAGACGGACAAACCCAATCCCATCATCCCCCAGCCAGAGAGTTGCCTGAGAATTCACAATGAGATGTTCCACAAGATAAATGATGAGCCAAAGCCCCATTAAGGAATGAACCCGCCTCCAGATCCATACACCCGAGATCAACTCCGCTTCAGCGGTCATCCATTCCCCTTCTTAATCCATCAAAACAAACATCACACCACAGACCATACTGTCAGTGTCCCATGACACGACGTTATCTCTTCCGCCGATTTTGCGAAACTATTTTTGCACCGTTTGGATTGGGGTGATTCAACAACCCTTGCAAAATAAAGGAGCTGTGCGTAAAATCTTCCGGCATCTGTTCAATCAACACATAGGTATGTTATGAATGCTTCTGCTGTTTCCTCTCGTCAAGTTTCCAATCAAACCGATCATTTTCCCGCCGTCAACAACTCACCTGACGCCGCCTTGATACAGATAACTTCTCAACCACAACCAAGGGAGCAGAATTCCTCAGATCCTCAGAATCGAGCATCGGATGACGCGTCACAAAAATGGGACATGCTGCTAGAAACGGTGAGTGCATTGACGGCGACCGTCAATGCACTCACAGGGAAAGTGGTCGTCCCCCTTAACGAGAGATGTTCGGATCTTGAACTCCAAGTCGCTCGACTAGCAGAACGCGTCGCAACCAATGACCAGAACACACAGCAATTGGCGGAGCGCGTCGCACAAATGGGCAGCGTCGCCATCCGGAATAGGAGGCGTTCGGTTTGATTCCGGCTCATTTACACTCGGCTTTGTATATTTTTTGACGGGCAGCTCCGCGGAGATGCCGTCAAAAAATATACAAAGTCGAGGTACCGTCCTTTTGCATGAAATGGATCCATATTCTTGCAAAATAGGGAAGATTGGCGTAAAACCCTTCAGCATCTATTAAACCAAAGGTACTTTTTTATATGATATATTCCACTCCCAGCTTAGGCTGCCCACCTACCCCAGCAATATATTTTACTCCAAGAACGGATTTCTCTCTTGCAAGTGAAGATCACCCACCGTTCACTGGGTCCCCATCGTCCACTGAGCTTCCACCGTTCACTGAGCTTCCACCGTTCGCTGGGCCCCCATCGTTCACTGAGCCCCTACCGTTCACTGGGCTTCCACCGTTCACTGAGCCCCTACCAAGCTTAGCCAATCTGTCCACTCCACCTAATCAATGCCCATCGATCTCTTCCAATGAACAAAGATCTTCGGCACCCGAAACACAATCCAAACAACGACCTCATCGTAAACCTCGCCCACAGCCCTATAATAACCCAAAGCGCGATAATAATACGCCTGCTCTTCTTTCTGTCGGCTCTACTCCACTCTCGCAGACGGTCTCTCCCCAACCGGACATGGAAACAATGTTGCGAGCAGAAATCGCAGACCTTCAGGTGCAATGTGTAATTCAACAACAGTACATACAATACCTTAAAACTAGCGAGCAAGCCCACGCCTTGGCTATTCGCGAATTGGCATCAGTAGTCGATGCTACAAAAGAGACCTTGCTTCGTTTGATTGAACATGTAAATACAGAATTGGATCGTGTAGAGGGTCGACTACCTGAACAGCGACAGTCCGTTGCCCAAAGTCTCTCGAGCCACGCTCCCCAGCGAGATCCCTGAAGCATCGGCAATTGCAATAGCTGTCTCAGGCAAGAATGAGGGCTCATTGGGATTGCCTCGTTGGCTTTGAGGAGCGAGGTAGGGGGCGTCCGTTTCAATCAGAAGCTGACTCAAGGGCGTCATTTTCGCGACTTCGCGAAGATCTCCGCTTTTTTTAAATGTGACGATCCCGCTGAGGGAAAGATACCACCCCCGCTCCAAAACCGCTTCAGCCTCTTTCAATGTCCCCGTAAAACAGTGCAAAATAGCGGGGGCCCCTTTCGGATATTCTCCGTCCGCAATCGCGAAAAGATCGGCAAAAGCTTCGCGACAATGAAAAATCACTGGCAGCTTGCATTCAAGAGCCAAATGAAGATACCGGATTAAATAACGCCTCTGGATCTCGCGATCCAATTCTCGATAATGATAGTCCAATCCTGTTTCACCAACAGCTACGAGCTGGCCTGAACGGGCGGCGTCGGCAAAAATCGGAAAAGCCTCCGCCCCTTCCGTCTCTACATCATGGGGAGTCGTGGCCCCTGCGTTTTTGATCTCTGGAAATCTTTTTTCAAGCAAAAGCCCCTCTTTCAAAGTTTGCGGATCGGTGCAAATATTTAAAATCTTAACAACGCCGACTTTTTTTGCCCGATTCATCACCCCATCAATTTTAGGGAGAAGTTCGGCGGAGCTGAGATGGGCGTGGGAATCAAAGTAGTGCATACTCGATCTCTTTCCGAATCAGGTCTCGGTGTGTAATTCTAAGGACGTCCGCCTGTGGAGCTGGCCCCTCCGGAAACGGAACCGCTAAAGGATCAAAATAGGCCTGTTTGATCTCTCGAAATGCATGCGTACTCCCAAACAACCGTCCGGTTGCGCCGCTAAACGCCTCCTCAATCAGAAGGGGCCAATCTTCATCATGCAGATGACTCCAAGTTCTCGCCTTCCAAAGGCACTCCTCCTTCGTCCGAACCCAACTGTAATGGTGAAAAAGGGGCAGGCCATCGAGCCCAAGAACTTCCTCCCTCTTCGGCCCAGGATGGCTCATATAGGCGCCAATCCTCTCAATCTCGTTAAAAAGGGTGAGGGGAGCAAAAGTCCCTTTCCTCACAAGCAGCGGAAGATTCACCACATTCTTGGCCTGCAAAGTCGCTCGTAGGGCGTAGTAATAGGCTCCCAATCGGAGCGCCTCATAGGAGAGGTGCTCCCCCGATTCAAGCCAAGCTAGAAACCGGCCTCCTTCAGCAATCTCGTCGCTGTCGAGAAAAAGGATTGTCTCAATGTCCGGATCGACATAATGAAACCCAATGTAGCGGGCGCTCGCCGCCCAATAGATCGACCCATCGGGATCATCGGGCTCTAAAGAATGGTATTGGCTATAAATCTGATTGGGTCTGTAAGCAAACTCGATAAATTGACAATCGGGATGCTCCGCATAGGTATGATTTAAAAGAGATCGATTTTCCGGCGTCCCATCAAAGAAATGATCGCATACAGGGATGAGAATCTGCTTCGAAAAAATACGAGCCTCTTCGATACATTTGGCCAAAAATCGGTAGTCGTTCGTGCAATAACTGATAATCGTTGCGACAGATCCCATCGTCCCCTTGACTTTTAGACCGGTTCTCATAGATTATACTCCTATGATCCTTTTCGCAAACGGGAATCCTTTCATTAGCGCATACGTCCAGTCCGATGGGTTCGGCAAGGGGATTTTTTGGGCCCTCTTCGCCCTCTCCGCCCTCTCTTGGACCCTCCTCATCCACAAAGCGTGGATCTTTTATCAAGTCCGAAAACTCTCCAGTGAATTTGCAAACCTCTTCTCCGAAAAAGAGCCCCTCAGCCTCCATTTCACACCCCCAAAGGGGCGCCTCTTAGAAGTGCCTCATCCATTTTTTGAGATTTATAAGTCGTTGAAACAGAAGACATTACAGATAATCAACCGCAATCATTTTTTTATTCCCAATGCGGAAACGACCCTCTCCGAAGCAGATCTCGGACTGATCGAATCGCAAGTCCAATCGGCGCTTGCTAGCCAAAACAAGCAGCTCGAAAAAAACCTTTTCATTCTGTCGACAATCGCAACACTAGGCCCTTTTTTGGGGTTATTGGGAACTGTGTGGGGCATTCTGCTCACCTTTTCGGAGCTTCACGGGCGGGGGATCTCTTCAAGCAATGCTGCGATGCTTGCCGGCCTGTCGATGGCGCTTGCGACAACTGTCATAGGGCTTGTCGTAGCCATCCCAGCGCTGGTCGGATACAACTACCTGAGAAATGCCGGACGGGAATACCGAAGGGATATGGAAGATTTCTCTCAGCTGCTTTTAGCGACTGTTGAACTCCAATACCGGACGCCGGATCATGCGCAAAAAATCCCGATCCCTCAATGATGAAGAGATAGATGAACCTCTCATCAATCTAACCCCCCTTATTGACGTCGTTTTTGTCGTCCTGATCACATTTATGCTCATCGCTCCCGTCCTTGAAATGGATTCGGTCGACCTCGCGCCAGGGGGCAGCGTCGACAAAAAAGAGCTGGAATCGGGTCCGATTTCCATCATTGTCCACGCAGATAATTCAATCTGGGTGCAGGGGAATAAAGTGACGTTGATTCAATTAGACGCGCTCCTTAGACAAGAAAAAAAACGGCATCCCAACGGAGTGCCCCAACTCATCCACGATCGTCACGCCCAATTCGGCATTTACCAGTCGGTAAAAAATACGTTGGAATCAATCGGATTTGTTCAGATGGATGTGATTTTAAAACCGGGATGAAATTCTATCAAACTTTTCTCCTCCTCTCCCGCGGCAAACAGATCGGAGCGGCTGTTTGTCTCGTCCACATCCTCGTGATTCTAACCCTTGGCGGCCACCACCTCTTCACCAAAAAAACGGGGGCCCCGAGAGCGATAGCGGTCAGGACCGTCGAGGTTCAGACAAAACGGGAAGAGGGGCCGACAAAAGCGGCGGCTGCTACGCCCGTAAAGCCGAAGCCAGTAGCTGCTACGCCCGTAAAGCCGAAGCCAAAAGCGGCAGCGCCAGCTGTCAAAAAAGAACCCAAGGCGTCGAACGCGATCGTCGAAAAAAGAGAGCCAAAGTCGGTACGCCGCCCAGAACTCCCATTGCCAGCCAAGATTGAGCGGAAAGCCGAAGTGGTGCAGGTCAATGACGATCCGACCTATGGAGAATATTTAATCGCCTATTTGCAAAATGCGCTCGATTTGCCAGAATATGGAGAGGTGAAAGCTCAACTCGAGATCGACCGGTTCGGAAGGCTCGTCGATTGTCAGATCGTATATACAAAAAGTGGGAAAAATGCCGAATTTTTGAAAAATCAGTTGCCAGAGTTGACCTTCCCGTGTTTAAATGACTTCGGAATTTTAGACAGCACACACATTTTTACAATTACGTTTCGCAATGCAGAATGATGAAAAACAATAAATCGTTGCCAGAGAGAGGAAAATTTTGGCTGGTATTCCTTGGCTGGCTCTTTTTCCCTGTTCTCTTGCTGAGTCAAGATCTCGAAGTGCGCCTGGCGACCCGCTCATCCCTAAAACCTCTATATCTCAGCGCTCTTCAGGAAAGTGAATGGCGTTGGGTCTTAGAATTCGATTTGAATATGAGCGGCTATTGCACAGTCCTCAAACCGGAAGAGCGTCTCGAAAAAGCGCTCAATGAATTTGATCTGTCCGTTTGGAAAAAAGAAAAAATCCCTTTTTGTCTTTCCGCTCAAATCGTCCAAAATAAGTTGGAAGTGACAGCCTTCAACATCGAGATGGAGACCACCAAAAAATATCCGCCCATTCCACTAGAAAGATATGCGGTTCATCGCCTTGCCGATGCGATTCAAAAAGATTTTTTTGGCAAGGAGGGGATCGCAAGTCTCAAACTCATCTATACGCAGAGGACCAAAAACGGAACGGAGAAAGGGCGCAACTGGCTTTCAGAGGTGTGGGTCTCGGACAGCGATGGGGAAAACGGGCGGCCGGTCACAGCGGAAAAAAGTTACTGCCTCTCCCCCTTTTTTATAGCCGGTTCGGCAGATGAATTCTTCTATGTCTCTGAAAAAAGCGGCCAGTCAAAAATCTATAGAGCCTCGCTCCGCAATCCGGAGGGCGAGTTGATGGTCGATCTCCGCGGCAATCAGGCCCTCCCCAGCTTGAGTAAAAAAGGGACGCAAATGGCCTTCATCACCGATGTGGCAGGCAGACCCGATCTCTTCATCCAAAATTTCGACGAAAAGGGGCTTAGACTCGGCAAAGCCAGGCAGTTTTTTTCAGCGCCAAAGGCCACTCAAGCGACCCCCACATATAGCCCAGACGGAAAACAGCTCGCCTTCGTCTCCGACAAAGATGGGCCGCCTCGCATTTATACGATGTACGTCTCAGCACAGAAACAAACGCCCCGCCTAATCACAAAGAAAAATCGGGAGAATACTTCACCCTCCTGGTCGCCAGACGGGACAAAGCTCGCTTATAGCGCCAAAGTAGATGGAGTGCGGCAAATTTGGATCTACGATTTTTTGAGCGACGAGGAAATGCCGCTCACCACTGGACCGGAAAATAAAGAAAACCCGTCCTGGGCCCCTGATAGTTTCCATCTCGTCTACAACACCGAGAGCGATGACGTTTGCGAACTTTACGTGATTCACTTGAATCAGGGAGAACCGATCCAAATCAGCAAAGGGCCCGAACAGAAACGGTTTGCGTCATGGCAACAACGCTAGCCCGCATTTCTCACACATCCGCGAAAAATCTGCTCAATCTGGCGTAACGTCTTGAGCGCCTTTTCTCGCGTCTGCATGAGAAATGCGGGCTAGCCAAGAATTCGGCCATTGGTTAGATTAATTGTGATACCCGAGGGAGAGTATGTTTCGTTTCATTTTTGCATCCATGGTTCTTCTCTTAGCCGCCAGTTGCGCCCGCAACAGCAGCCAAACCTGGGAAGACGTTAAAACGGCAGGGCGCTATATGCAGAGAGGCGTCGATTCAATGCTTGGCAAGGAATACGATTCGCAAATGCTCGCCTCTGACGATCAGTTCTACGGCCCCTTTGATGAAGACTTCATCCCTTTAAGCGACGCCGATCTGAGAAGTCAGCTAGCCAGTTTCGATGCGGCCCTGCCTCAGCCAAAAGCGATTCCAGGACAATTTGGAATGCCGAATCTCGACGCCTTCTACGCTGCGCCAGAGGCCCTCAGAGCCCTTTTTCAGGCCGTCCACTTCGAAACCGACGAGCATGTGCTCCGCGATAAAAACGAGATCGCCGGGTTGATGCGGCTCGCAGGATATCTGCAAAAAAATCCAAACGTCTACCTCGTCATCGAAGGGCATTGCGACGAACGGGCCTCCGCAAGCTACAACATGGCCCTCGGCATGCGGCGAGCCAATGCCGTCCGCGCCCTTTTAGTAAAAAATGGCGCCGATTTGAATCGGATTTATACTCTATCGCGCGGCAAAGAACAGCCCCTCGCTGCAGGCCACGGCCCAGCAGATTGGAAAGTGAACCGGAGATCGGAATTTAGGATTTATCAGAAATGAAAATGTTCGTTTGCGCGGGAGTGGTCTTGTGCGCCTCTTGCTCTCCTCTTAAATCCTCCCCGAATGATGGGAAGCATCAGCTAGAGCTGACCTTGCACGAAGTCCAGACAAATCTCGACGATTTGCGCCACGATATCAATTGCTTTCAAACCGAGCTCCAAATCGTCGACGGACGGATTAAGTACTTTGAAAACACCCTCGCCACCCTCAAACAACACGATCTAGAAAAGCAGCAAGCTAAAATTGATCAGATCTCAGCCCAAATTCAAGCTCTCGAAAAAAAATGGCTCGCTTTAGAGAGAGAACAGAAAGGGGAAGTGGAGGAACTGAGCGCCCTCTCTTCTCATGCAAACGAAACCACAGCCGCATTGACTCAATTCAAAGACCGGATCGAGGAATTAGAGCAGGAAATCCGGACACAAAATAGGCGATTCGACGACTTTAAAGTCTACCGCGTCAAGCCAGGCGACTCCCTCGAAAAGATCGCCCGCGCCCACAAAACCGCCGTCGATAAAATCAAAAAACTCAATGGCCTCGATCAAGATCTCATCGTAGTGGGGCAAGAGCTTAAAATTCCGTTAGATTGATATGCACCGGCCCATCGGATTTTTCGACTCAGGATTTGGCGGTTTGACCGTCATGAAAAAATTCGTAGAGCTCCTCCCTCAAGAAAATTTAATCTACCTTGGCGATACCGCTCGCCTCCCTTATGGCAATAAATCGCCCGAAACAGTCGCCAGCTTTGCACTGGAAAATGGAACCTTTCTGATGAAAAAAGGGATCAAACTGCTGATGATCCCCTGCCACACCGCTTGCTGCCACGCCCTGCCCCTCTTACAACAAAAACTCCCCATTCCGGTCATCGGCGTCATCGAAGCGGGACTCGATCTCGTCAAAGAGATAGAAAGAATCGCGATTTTAGGGACCACGAGTACGATCGAATCGGGGATTTATCAAAACCTGATCCAAAGTCAAAATCGGAAAGCCTTAGTATACCCCCAGGCATGCCCTTTATTCGTCCCCCTCATTGAAGAGGGGTTCCACCGCCACCCCTCGATAGACTTGATCGCAGAGAGCTATTTACAGCCGCTCTTCGGCAAAATCGACGCCGCGCTCCTCGCCTGTACCCATTACCCATTGATCCGAGAGACTCTTCAAAAATGGTTAGGCCCCAGCGTACTCCTCATCGAACCTGCAGAAAAATGCGCATCGCAAGCCAAAGAATTACTGCGCCAGGCCGGACTGTTAAACACCCAAGCGCAAAAACCCACCTATGAGTTCTACTCCACTGACGATCCAGAAAAATTTCGGCAGCTCGGAGAAATTTTCTTTGGTTCAAAAATCGAAAGAGTTGAAAAAAATAAGCTTTCATGAAATTATTTTGGGAGAGGTGACGCATGAGCCAGAAAAAGCGAATTTTGTTGATTGAAGATGAAGAGGACATTGCCGCCTTGATCAAATTGCAAGGCGAGCTCTCGGGATATAAAATGCACGTAGAGGTCGATGGAATCAATGGATACCGCGCCATTGAAAGAGAGAAACCCGATTTAGTTCTCCTCGACGTGATGCTCCCTGGAGAAAACGGCCTTGACGTCTGTCGAAAAATTAAAGGATCCTCAGAATTAAAGAACATTCCAGTCATGATCCTTTCGGCCAAAGGGGAAGAACTCGACATCGTTTTGGGGCTAGAACTCGGAGCGGACGACTATGTGCAAAAACCCTTTTCACCTAAGATCCTCTTTTCGCGGATCAAAGCTATCCTTCGCCGCGGCAAGGAGCCTGAAAAGGCAGTGAAAATGTTGAAGTTTAGCGACTTCAATCTCGACATAGACCGATATATCTTGAGGAAAGCCGATAAAATGATCCCTCTCACCCTCTCAGAATTCGGGATCTTGCGGCGGCTTGCGACCAATCGAGGCAAAGTCTTCACGCGCAATCAACTTCTGGACGATCTGAATAATGACGATTCATTCATTGTCGATAGAAACATAGATGTACACATTGCCTCATTAAGGAAAAAGCTCGGTTCTACTTTCGACTGGATCGAAACAGTCCGCGGAGTTGGATACCGCTTCCGCGAAGACCCCGCGATGATCGATAAATAAAGCCGACGCCGCCTGGGGGCGCCGAAGAACGCTCTGTTCTTTGCGGCAAGACGTCGGCCAAAAAACCGATTCTTCAGGTTGTTTGTATATATCTGCTCACCGACGCTCCTCCCTGAGTTGTTTTTGGTACTTTTGATAGGCTCTTTCCATTAGTGGGGATCGAAATTTTGTCCGAAAACTGCTATTTTTAACATCGAAAAGACCGTCTTTTCCATTGACGTTCAGAAAAATTAAATCGTTAATCGCCTTTTTTTCAAATTGTGTAAATGCGACTACCATCATACGCTCGTTATTTAAGTTCCAAGTGACAATCTGGCGTTCTATAACCTCTTCTTTTTGATTGATCAGGTCAACAAACAGGTCGCGATGAGCCTCTATCAGCCCCTGTGTCGTTATGTTTTCTATGTGCACGGCTTCTTGTAGATTTATGTTTTGAGACTCTAGAGAATACATGAGTGGCATTTCAGTTTTTAGTTTTTGAAGCCGCCGTGATTCCACCTCTACCTTAGACTGTGTTTGCCCCTCTACCTCAGGAGGTACCAACTCTGATAAGCCTGTTGTCTGTAATACATCCGGCTGAGGATGTGATCGCGCAAGAGACGCCCTGGGTTGTGAAGGCTCAACATAAGCAGGATTCATAGCTGGTGGCCGCAGAGGCAATGGTAGATAGCCTTCACGTTCTCCATCCACTCGTGCTTGTTGTGGCTGATGGGGTGGATTTTCCAATGGACTTTCTCCTGGTTCTAGTGAATGAACTTCTGGAGCCTTACCTGGTTCTACCTCCTCTTGCCCCGGAATGACATCCTGTTCTAAGGCCAAGCCCACCCCTGAAGGCGGGTTCAGAACAACAACAGCAGCGGGGTTGAAAGGTGCAGCCATCGGACGATCCTCTAACTGAGGAAGCTTATTTAACGCCGCCGCGATTTCTGCAACACGTGCCTGTCCCTCTGGTTCACGTGCCTGTTCTTCTGGTTCATCTAGACTGTTATCATTATTATTGTCAACTACATGCGCTTTTTTTGGAAGACTGACATTCATGTTACACTCGCTTTAATATTTAATATATATCATTTTACCGCAACCAAACATTTAATTTATATTATTAAAAACAGATTCTATCCCTAATTGCGGATAGGCTCATGCGACGTTCCAACGGACAGATGCCATCCCTAATTGCGTGAAGATCGATTTTTCATGGACAAAAATCGCCTTTCCAATTAATTCAAGATCAAATAGATGAGGTGTTCCATGAAATATTCTACTCTGTTATTGGCCCTTCTTTTGGCAAGCTGCGCGACCAACACTGGAACCGGAGTCATTGCAGGCGGGGTCTTTGGCGCAAGCATTTGCGGGGCCACTTATGGCAGCAAAGGGGCCGTCATCGGCAGCACCGCAGCGATGATCACCTGCGGTCTCATTGGCGCCGCGCTCGACGTGCAAGATCGGCGCATTATGGAAAAAAATAGCCCCCGCACAGTCGACCGGATGGATCGGGGAGAACCTCTCACCATCAATGACGTCATCAAACTCAGCCAAAACGGCGTGAGCGATGACGCGATCCTCCGCTATATGCAGGACACCAGCAGCGCATATACCCTTACACAGGCTCAAATCCGCAGATTGCAAGACGCCGGAGTGAGCCAGCGGGTCATCAATGAAATGATCGCTGCCGGCAGATAAATGTTGAACAAAAAGAAAAAACCGGTTACACAGTACAGGTCTACGGCGCATTCTAACCTGGCTAAGTCTATGTCGACCCAAATTGAAAACGATCCACCCTTTGACGATACTTTTTTCCAGCACAACCTCCCCCAGTATTACCGGGCCATCCTGCGCGAATTCAGGCGAGTGACGCACGCTTTTGTCTCCTTCAATATCCTCTACTTCGCCATTTTTACAGCCGAGTTATTTCTCTTTTTCTTCTTTCTCCCTTTCCTTAACAAATCGGCTATCTTCGCTTTTGCTTTAGGGGGCCTTTTCCTCACCTGCTTTTCTTATTTCATCCTCCTATTCTATTTCCAAACCAAAAAGCCGGAACAATTGACTCAGCTGCGCGACCAATTTCTCGACTCGTGCCGGAGAGTCCTTTCACTCCCTCCAGGAGAGCCTCAACACCACCTCTCTCTGGCCGACGCCCTCTCCAAACTGTCGGTCTATTTGCACGATTTTGAATGGAATTTCTACCAAGTGCCCAAATTTTTGCACCCCCTCTCAAAATCGATCTCCCGCCTCTCCGCTTACTGCTACGGAGAGGACGTTTTTAAACTCAAGCTCCTCCTACTCCAAGCGGCCGTTGACGAACACCTCAAACAAATCCGGAATACCCCAACCGATTTAGAGGTCCATGCCTCTCTGGCAAACACCTACGTCGCCCTTTCGAAAATTTATAAAGAGACCCATTTCGCGGACAAACATCGAGCTGTCGCCCGTCTCGCCATCGAAGAATTCACCATTTTGGGACACTACGCCCCGAATGATTCTTGGGTTCATGAGCAATTAGCCATCGGCTACCGCGACCTCGACATGCCCGAAGAAGAGATGCGCGAAGTGGAGACCCTCCTCAAACTCCGCGCCCAAGACAAAGAAATTCTTTACCGCCTCGGCACTCTTTATTTCAAACAGGGAATGAACGCCAAAGGACTCCAAATCTATGAAGAACTGAGGAGGGGAAATTTCAAAAAAGCCGAAGACCTGATGAGCGCCTATGGATCATTTTCTCCAAATTGAAAAATTCCTCTTTTTTAAATATCGTCAAAGATTCTAATCTTATCCTTCGATAAACTAAAAGTTGCATGCAAAAAGGACAAAGGCGCTCCCTCGTATCACTCTACTTGGCTTACTTTGCAGACTACCTGAGCTGGGGGGTAGCCATTGCCTTTTTGGCCGTCTATATTGCCACCGACGCCTCCCCCTTTCATCATTTGTTCTGGAACCCCCAATTTTCCCTCGGCGTCGCCTTCGCCGCCTTTCCCATCGGCGAGGTGATCGGTTCTCCCATTTTGGGAGACCTATCCGATTGGATCGGAAGAAAAAAAGTGCTGATATGGGGATTTTGGGGATCCATCGCCAGCATGGCTATCTGCGCCTTTTCCCTCTGGATCGGCAATTTCGCCCTCTTCCTCTTCGCTCAGCTCCTCATCGGATTTTTTTCGGGTAAGCAGGCGATGGCTCAGGCCGCAATCGTCGAAATTCAGGCAGGAACAAAGGGACAAAAACTCGCCTTCCTCTCTGTCGTGGGGGGGATCGCCTGGATCTTGGGCCCCTTTTTAGGGGAAACTCTCATGCAAGAACCCTATATCTCCTACGGCGGATACGTCTGGCCCAGCATCCTCGCCGCAGCCATCTATTTCATCTGCCTCCTATGCACCCAATTTTTCTTTACCGACACCTATGAACCAAACCACCGGTCCCTCAACGCCGTCAAATTCCTCAAAACGATCGGCGACGTCTTTGTATTGACCTGGAAAGAACGGCTTTTCTTCATCTTCCTCGTCAATCTCCTCGGCTGGTATCTCCTCATCGTCTCCCTCTCCAATTTTTTGATTGACCGATTCCACATTTCAGACGCGCAGATCGGCCTATACAATAGCTATCTGAGCCTCTGCTTCACCATCGGCGGCGTGATCGGCACCGCCTGGATCCTCCGAAGATATAAGGCAAAAAACATCCTCTTCTGGTCCCTGCTCGTCGGCTCGACCGGCCTCTTCCTCCTCTACCATTCTGACCGGATCATCGAACTCTGGACTTACCTCGCCATTCCAGCCATCACCGAAGCTTGGATCTACCCAGCCTACCAAACCGTCCTCTCCGACCACACAAGTGAAAGAAACCAAGGGAAAATTTTCGGTCTCGTCGGCGCCACAAACGGCGCTTGCCAATTCGTGGCGTCGCTCATCCTAGCCGGAATCACAAGCGCCCATTCAATCCTCATTGCGGCCCTCTTATTCTTAAGCAGCGCAGCTCTCCTCCCCGCACTCATTCGCAAAAAAACTTGACGTTCCTCGTAAAAAAAATTATAATCCTCTTTTTTTTACGAGGTGTACCGTGCGAGTATTGTTTTTTCTCTGGGCAGTCCAAGGATTTGCCGCATTTAATTTAACTTGGGGCGCTCCCGCCCTCAGCCTAGACAGCAATCCCCCCGAAGGCGATACCGATAGCAATGCAACGATAGCGATCGACCCAATGGGAAACGCCATGGCTACGTGGAGCCGTACCGCAAACCAAGGGGCTACCGAGCATATCTGGTCTGCAGTGTATAACCATTCTCTCAGAGTCTGGACAGGCGCCATTAAAGTTTCAGGCGTCGGCAGCGCCATGAACTCGCAAGTCGCCGTCGACGCCTCTGGCAATATGACAGTGGTTTGGCAAGAAGGATTTCCCACCCAAATTTTATTTCGGACCCTCAGTTCAGGCGGCGTTTGGACGCCCGATCTCTCTAAACCGCCGGGCATCATACAAAAGTCGATCCATCCACAAAGCTTTCCCCAGATCTCCGTGGATGCAAAGGGGAACGCTGTTGCCGTCTGGATCGAATTTTATAAAGGGGCGAATCACCTCTATTCTGCTAAAAAACCTCTCGGAATTCCTTGGGTGTCTCTCGGGGAAATCACTGCCAGCGAACAAAGCGTTTCCCTAGTCCCTTCTAAAGCCCTTGTTCTGAATGAAACAGGCAGCGGAATTGCCGTTTGGGAAGAGGAGAGCAAAGAAGGTTCCGAAATCCACGCCGCCAGGTTCGTTCAGGGCGCTTGGGCCCCTCCTGTGACCCTCGCAGCCATTAAAGGGAAAAAGGCCCACACCCCCTCCGTCGGCATCGATAAAACCGGCGACGCAGTCCTCGTTTGGACTCAAGACAATGCCATTTTCGCCAAAACTCTCGTCGACGGGATTCTCTCTGTGGAGCCCCAAATCGTTTCGGATCCCGGTTATTTGGCTCAACATCCGCACGTAGCTGTCGACGCCGAAGGCAACGCAGTCGTCGTCTTTGAAAGGCACAATGCCCTCCACAAATTCATCGCCGCCGCTTCCCTCTCCAAAGAGAGCTCCTCCTGGACTGCGCCGATCGATATTTCTGGACCGAGTCCATTAGATTCAGCCTCCGCCGGCTATCCCGTCTTCTGCATGAACTCCATTGGAGACGGAGTGGCGATTTGGAAAGAGTGGACCGGATCGAATATGGTGATCCAAGGGGCCGGATATTCTTTGGGCACTTGGTCTTTCATCAAAACTTTATCGGCTCCCGACGCCCAGTCTGGGGCTGCCGTCCCCGCCTACGATATTGCCGTAGCCCTCAATAAAGCAGGCAATATTCTCGCCATTTGGCCCGAAGATCCGAGCGGAACCAAATCGTTGCAAATCAAAGCGACCGCCGGTGTGGGGCTGGCTAACGTAGGCCCTCTGCCGCCTATTGCCGATCCAGAGACGATCTTCAGTGGCATTGTTTCCGGGAAACAGACGCTCCGTCGCTTCCCAGCTCACGCCGATCTGATCAATACCCTCTCCTGGACGTCGCCTGGAGGCGTCGCCCACTATAACATATACCGGGGAAACCTCTCTTCTCTGATCTCTACTACCACGGCGCTCCGTTTTGAGGACCACCGGAGAGTTCCCCAAAAAAGAGAGACCTACCTGATCACCTCGGTAGACCAAAACGGCCAAGAAAGTGGACCCATGACCATCATCGTCGATCCTCTTTGAGAGGTCAAAATTCGGGGCGGATGCTGTCTCGGTACCCGTAATTCCAACGGCGGAATTCTCGGGTCAGCGGGTTGTTGGGATAGCGACATCTCCGTTGGTGCTGTTCTTCAACACAAACATTGACAAGTGGGAAGGGGAACATCTCAAAAATGGGCAACTTGTCAGATAGCTGTGCATCAGCTACCGCCATTTGATAGATAGCGTAGCGGAATGGAGCGGTGTTGACAACAGGGACGACAGGAGTGGGGGAAGGGGACGGCGCCGTAGTGTCGTAATTCAAAATGGTGCCGGAATATATGAGCAAGCTCCGAATCGCATCTGGCGATAGCCCTTTTGATGCAAGGGAAACGGCGTTCAATGGCCCTGGGGGATTGAATGTTCCAATGGCTGAATAATTTAACCCCGCGATGAAGTGGAGGGTAGGCGCCGTATACAGGGTGCCGAACGAGCTCAATATTTGGATCGGCCCGCTGTAAACGAGCAAATTGATGGTCTCGGTAATGATGGAGAGATTGGATTGGGCGACTGTATCGCTCAGTGTGGCGCTCGTATCTAGCGCCATCGTGATATTGCCATATACAGTCATGGCTTCATGGTTTCCTATCACAAGTTGATCGCCAAAAATCGAGACGTTATTCCCCCCAAAGCTGCTCACGATCGTCGCCACCTCCGTGGCTGCAGCTCGGTTCGCCGAAAGGAAAATCACCCCCCCAGTTCCAGACGTCGCTCCAGCCCCTCCCGATGCGACCAGATTTCCATTGCCGCTCAAATCGGCGTTGATGATGATCAACCCCTCGGGAAATCCCGCACTGACAGCATTCGTGGGTTGCAAAGAGATATTCCCAGCATTCCCCCCTAGAATCACTCCATCGCCTCCGGAGGTATTGATATTGCAGACAGAGACCGAGCCGTCGTCTGACACGATGCTGACAGATCCTCCATCGCCGCCCACTCCAGCTAAAGGATCTCCTCCTTGGGTGAGAATTTGCCCCTGAAAAGTCACCGTTTGACTCGATTGGGCCGTCACAGATCCTCCAGCGCTGCCTGCAGAGCCGACCGTATTGACGTCTCCTGTGACTGTAATGTAGGAAAATCCCCCATCTATCATTAAGTTTTGATTTCCAGTAATCGTTCCCATGAATAGGATTCCGTCAACATCTCCTCCATTCATAAAGAGGGTGGACGCGTTGAGTAGAACATCGCCAGTATACGACATGGGGCCTGCAGTCACTGTTTGATTCCCTAAAGTGCTGATCGTTGAGCCCGTCACTGATAGGGAATTTAAAGGAGTGAGCGCCCCGACCGGAGCCAAGAAAATAACGGCCCCAGAACCGGCGTCGATAGTCAAACTATCTCCGCCGTCCACAGTGCTCCCCAAAGTGATCGTTCCTCCTGTTGAATTGAGGGACGCAGATCCATTAAGCTCTATCGACGATTGAAAAGAGATCTCTGCATTGGGTGTATTGACCGTAGATCCAAGAGCGACAGATCCCCCTCCGCTTTGAATCAAACTATTTCCCAAATTAAATGTTGTACCAGGCCCGATCGTCAAAAGTCCTGTATTGGCGACTACAACAGATCCGTCTCCAGTCGTCGTCACGTCCCCATCAAACGTAATTGCATGGCTGTTTACCTCAATCCCTGAAGCCCCGTTTGTCTGTACACTAGACCCAAAAATCGTCGTGCCGGTTGTCGTTGTAGTCAATGAATTGAGCGGCATATGACTCCCAACCGATCCGGACAAGGTGATCGGCCCAGCGCCTGCAGTGAGGGTCAACGCGTTTGAACCGTCGATCGCCCCACCAAAATCGATCCCCGCTAAGGTGGTGGTTGTAATGATCGAAGATTCATTCAAAGTCGTTTGAGCCACCCCAAACGCATCCAATGACGCCGCGCTGATATTGGCCCCGATGTTCCAGCCCCCTCCGGCTGTATTGGTCGTACTCACGGTCATCGCAAGGGTCGGCGTCGTGCCGCCGATGACGCCGCTCGTCGTAATAGGGGCGTTTCCAGCAGCAAGGGTGAAGCTATGGGCGCCATCGATGCTCGAGCCAAAATCAATACCGTTAACGCCCGTCGTCGTAATAATAGAAGGATTGATCAAAGTCGTTTTAGTAACGCCATTTGCATTTAAAGAGAGAGCATTGATATTGGCGCCGATATTCCAACCGCCGCCAACTGTATTCGTCGTGGTGACCGTCATGCCCAAGATCGGGGTTGTGCCGCCGATAACGCCCCTTGTAGTAATAGGCCCCGCTCCCGCGGCAAGACCCAATCCAAAGGCCCCATCGACCGTGGCGCCCAAATCAATCCCACCAGCCCCTGTCGTCGTGATCGTCGAAGCGCCGATCAAGGTGATTTTATTCACACCAGTGGCGGTCAATGCCGCGGCGTTGACATTGGCGCCGATATTCCAACCGCCGCCAACTGTATTCGTCGTGGTTACAGTCAAAGAACTCAGCGGCGTTGCGCCGCCGATGACGCCGCTTGTCGTCACGGGGCCGATCCCTGCCGCCAACGTCAAGCCGAAGGTACCATTGATCGTCGAACCAAAACGAATGCCGCTCGCCCCCGTTGTCGTAATCACCGAACCACTTGTCAGTGTTGTGTTCGTCACTCCCGTCGCCGTCAAAGAGAGGGCGCTGATATTGGCGCCGATATTCCAACCGCCGCCAGTGGTATTGGTCGTAGTGACCGTCATGGCCCCAACCGGAGTCGCGCCGCCAATGACGCCGCTCGTAATCACAGGGCCGGTTCCTGCTGCCAACGTCAAACCGAAGTTGCCATCAACCGCCCCGCCAAAATGAATGCCGCTGGTTCCCGTTGTCGTAATGACTGACATACTTGTCAAAGTCGTTTGAGCGACGCCGGTGGCCGTCAAAGAGAGGGCGCTGACATTGGCGCCAATATTCCAGCCGCCGCCCGCTGTATTTGTCGTAGTGACGGTCATCGCCCCAACCGGAGTCGCGCCGCCAATGACGCCGCTCGTAATCACAGGGCCGGTTCCCGCCGCCAGGCCAAAAGTAAAGGCCCCATCGACCGTGGCGCCCAAATCAATCCCTCCAGCGCCTGTCGTCGTAATCGTCGAGCCGCCGGTCAAAGTGATCTGATTGACGCCCGTGGCGGTCAATGCCGCAGTACTGATATTCGCGCCGATATTCCAACCGCCGCCCGCCGTATTCGTCGTAGTCACAGTCAAAGAACTCAGTGGCGTTGCGCCGCCAATGACGCCGCTCGTAATCACAGGGCCGGTTCCTGCTGCCAACGTCAAACCGAAGTTGCCGTCAACCGTTCCACCAAAGTCAATGCCGCTTGCCCCCGTTGTCGTAATGACCGAACCACTGGTCAAAGTCGTTTCCGCCACACCCGCCGCTGTCAAAGAGAGGGCGCTGACATTTGCGCCGATATTCCAGCCGCCGCCCGCCGTATTCGTCGTACTCACCGCCATCGCCCCGACCGGGGTCGTGCCGCCAATCGCGCCGCTTGTAGTAATCGGTCCTGTTCCCGCCGCCAGGCCAAAAGCAAAGGCCCCATCGACCGTGGCGCCCAAATCAATCCCACCAGCCCCCGTCGTGGTGATCGTCGAGGTGCCGATCAAGGTGATTTTATTCACACCGGTGGCGGTCAATGCTGCGGCGCTGACATTGGCGCCGATATTCCAACCGCCGCCCCCCGTATTCGTCGTGGCTACAGTCAAAGAACTCAGAGGCGTTGCGCCGCCGATGACGCCGCTTGTCGTCACGGGGCCGATCCCTGCCGCCAACGTCAAGCCGAAGGTACCATTGATCGTCGAACCAAAATGAATGCCGCTCGCCCCCGTTGTCGTAATGACCGAACCACTTGTCAGTGTTGTTTTCGTCACTCCCGTCGCCGTCAAAGAGAGGGCGCTGATATTGGCGCCGATATTCCAACCGCCGCCAGTGGTATTGGTCGTAGTGACCGTCATGGCCCCAACCGGAGTCGCGCCGCCAATGACGCCGCTCGTAATCACAGGGCCGGTTCCTGCTGCCAACGTTAAACTGAAGTTACCATCCACCGCCCCGCCAAAATGAATGCCGCTGGTTCCCGTTGTCGTAATGACTGACGTACTTGTCAAAGTCGTTTGAGCGACGCCGGTGGCCGTCAAAGAGAGGGCGCTGACATTGGCGCCAATATTCCAGCCGCCGCCCGCTGTATTTGTCGTAGTGACGGTCATCGCCCCAACCGGGGTCGCGCCGCCAATGACGCCGCTCGTAATCACAGGGCCGGTTCCCGCCGCCAGGCCAAAAGTAAAGGCCCCATCGACCGTGGCGCCCAAATCAATCCCCCCCGCCCCCGTCGTCGTGATCGTCGAGCCGCCGATCAAGGTGATTTTATTCACACCAGTGGCGGTCAATGCCGCGGCGCTGACATTGGCGCCGATATTCCAACCGCCGTTGCCACTATTCGTCGTGGTGACAGTCAAGGAACTCAGCGGCGTTGCGCCGCCGATGACGCCGCTTGTCGTCACAGATCCAGTGCCGCCAGCTAAAGTCAGTCCAAAGTTACCGTCAACCGCCCCGCCAAAGTTAATGCCGCTCGCCCCCGTTGTCGTAATCACCGAATCACTTGTCAGAGTCGTTTGCATCACACCGGTTGCCGTCAAAGAGAGAGCGCTGATATTGGCGCCAATATTCCAGCCGCCGCCCACCGTATTGGCCGTACTCACCGTCATGGCTCCAACTGGGGTCGTGCCGCCAATGACGCCGCTCGTTGTCACGGGGCCGCTTCCTGCTGCCAACGTCAAACCGAAGCCGCCATCAATCGTTGAACTAAAAGCAATGCCGCCGGTTCCCGTAGTCGTAATGACCGAACCATTTGACAAAGTCGTTTCCGTCACTCCCGTTGCAGTCAAAGAGGATGCGCTAATATTTGCACCGATATTCCAGCCGCCGCCCGCTGTATTCGTCGTACTCACCGTCATCGCCCCAACCGGGGTCGTGCCGCCAATCGCGCCGCTTGTAGTAATGGGTCCTATTCCCGCCGCCAGGCCAAAAGCAAAGGCTCCATTGACCGTGGCGCCCAAATCAATACCGCCGGCCCCCGTCGTCGTGATCGTCGAGGCGCCGGTCAAAGTCATCTTGTTCACTCCAGTTGCCGTCAACGCCGCGGCGCTGATATTGGCGCCGATATTCCAGCCGCCGTTTCCACTATTCGTCGTGGTTACAGTCAAAGAACTCAGCGGCGTTGCGCCGCCGATGACGCCGCTTGTCGTCACAGGTCCAGTGGCGGCCGCCAAAGTCAGTCCGAAGTTACCGTCCACTGTCCCACCCAGGTTAATGCCGCTCGCCCCCGTTGTCGTAATCACCGAACCACTTGTCAGCGTTGTTTTCGTCACTCCCGTCGCCGTTAAAGAGAGGGCGCTGATATTGGCGCCGATATTCCAGCCGCCGCCGGTCGTATTGGCCGTACTCACTATCATCGCCCCAACTGGGGTCGCGCCGCCAATGGCGCCGCTTGTCGTCACCGGGCCGATTCCTGCTGCCAAGGTCAAGCCGAAGTTACCGTCAACCGCCCCACCAAGATTCATGCCGCTCGTTCCCGTTGTCGTAATGACTGACGTACCCGTCAAAGTCGTTTGAGTGACGCCCGTTGCCGTCAAAGAGAGGGCGCTGATATTGGCGCCGATATTCCAGCCGCCGCCCGCCGTATTGGTCGTATTCACCGTCATCGCCCCGACCGGAGTCGTGCCGCCGATGATACCGCTCGTAATAACGGGGGCCGTTTCAGCCGTCAAGCCAAAAGCAAAAGCCCCATCGACTGTGGAACTCAAATGAATCCCCCCAGCCCCCGTCGTCGTGATCGTCGAGCCGCCGGTCAAGGTGATTTTATTCACACCAGTGGCGGTCAATGCCGCGGCGCTGATATTGGCGCCGATATTCCAACCGCCGTTGCCACTATTCGTCGTGGTTACAGTCAAAGAGCTCAACGGCGTTGCACCCCCAATAGCGCCGCTTGTCGTCACAGGTCCAGTGGCGGCCGCCAAAGTCAGTCCGAAGTTGCCGTCAACTGTCCCACCAAAATTAATGCCGCTCGTCCCCGTTGTCGTAATCACCGAACCACTTGTCAGTGTTGTTTCCGTCACACCAGTCGCAGTCAGTGATAATGCGCTAATATTTGCACCGATATTCCAGCCGCCGCCCGCTGTATTCGTCGTACTCACCGTCATCGCCCCAACTGGGGTGGTGCCGCCAATCGCGCCGCTTGTAGTAATGGGTCCTATTCCCGCCGCCAGGCCAAAAGCAAAGGCTCCATTGACCGTGGCGCCTAAATCAATGCCGCCGGCCCCGGTCGTGGTGATCGTCGAGGCGCCGGTCAAAGTGATTTTATTGACGCCCGTCGCTGTCAATGCCGCAGCGCTGATATTCGCGCCGATATTCCAGCCGCCGTTTCCACTATTCGTCGTGGTTACAGTCAAAGAACTCAGCGGCGTTGCACTCCCAATAGCGCCGCTTGTCGTCACAGGTCCAGTGGCAGCCGCCAAAGTCAGTCCGAAGTTACCGTCCACTGTCCCACCCAGGTTCATGCCGCTCGCCCCCGTTGTCGTAATCACCGAACCACTTGTCAGCGTTGTTTTCGTCACTCCCGTCGCCGTTAAAGAGAGGGCGCTGATATTGGCGCCGATATTCCAGCCGCCGCCGGTCGTATTGGCCGTACTCACTATCATCGCCCCAACTGGGGTCGCGCCGCCAATGGCGCCGCTTGTCGTCACCGGGCCGATTCCTGCTGCCAAGGTCAAGCCGAAGTTACCGTCAACCGCCCCACCAAGATTCATGCCGCTCGTTCCCGTTGTCGTAATGACTGACGTACCCGTCAAAGTCGTTTGAGTGACGCCCGTTGCCGTCAAAGAGAGGGCGCTGATATTGGCGCCGATATTCCAGCCGCCGCCCGCCGTATTGGTCGTATTCACCGTCATCGCCCCGACCGGAGTCGTGCCGCCGATGATACCGCTCGTAATAACGGGGGCCGTTTCAGCCGTCAAGCCAAAAGCAAAAGCCCCATCGACTGTGGAGCTCAAATGAATCCCCCCCAGCCCCCGTCGTCGTGATCGTCGAGCCGCCGGTCAAGGTGATTTTATTCACACCAGTGGCGGTCAATGCCGCGGCGCTGATATTGGCGCCGACATTCCAGCCGCCGTTGCCACTATTCGTCGTGGTTACAGTCAAAGAACTCAGCGGCGTTGCACTCCCAATAGCGCCGCTTGTCGTCACAGGTCCAGTGGCGGCCGCCAAAGTCAGTCCGAAGTTGCCGTCAACCGTCCCACCCAAGTTAATGCCGCTCGCCCCCGTTGTCGTAATCACCGAACCACTTGTCAAAGTCGTTTGAATCACACCAGTCGCAGTCAGTGATAATGCGCTGATATTGGCGCCAATATTCCAGCCGCCGCCCACCGTATTGGCCGTACTCACCGTCATCGCCCCAACTGGGGTGGTGCCGCCAATCGCGCCGCTTGTAGTAATAGGCCCTATTCCCGCCGCCAGGCCAAAAGCAAAGGCTCCATCGACCGTGGTGCCTAAATCAATGCCGCCGGCCCCGGTCGTGGTGATCGTCGAAGCGCCGGTCAAAGTGATTTGATTGACGCCCGTCGCTGTCAATGCCGCAGCGCTGATATTCGCGCCGATATTCCAGCCGCCGTTTCCACTATTCGTCGTGGTTACAGTCAAAGAACTCAGCGGCGTTGCGCCGCCGATGACGCCGCTTGTCGTCACAGGTCCAGTGGCGGCCGCCAAAGTCAGTCCGAAGTTACCGTCCACTGTCCCACCCAGGTTCATGCCGCTCGCCCCCGTTGTCGTAATCACCGAACCACTTGTCAGCGTTGTTTTCGTCACTCCCGTCGCCGTTAAAGAGAGGGCACTGATATTGGCGCCGATATTCCAGCCGCCGCCGGTCGTATTGGTCGTACTCACTATCATCGCCCCAACTGGGGTCGCACCGCCAACGGCGCCGCTTGTCGTCACCGGGCCGATTCCTGCTGCCAAGGTCAGGCCGAAGTTGCCGTCAACCGTCCCACCAAGATGAATGCCGCTTGCCCCCGTTGTCGTAATCACCGAACCACTTGTCAGTGTTGTTTTGGCCACGCCAGTCGCAGTCAGTGATAATGCACTGATATTGGCGCCGATATTCCAACCGCCGCCCGCCGTATTCGTCGTACTCACCGTCATAGCCCCGACCGGGGTCGTAGCGCCGATAATACCGCTCGTTGTCACAGGTCCGGTTCCCGCCGCCAAGCTCAATCCGAAGTTGCCGTCAACCGTCCCGCTAAAGTCAATGCCGCTCGCCCCAGTGGTCGTAATGATCGAACTCCCCGATAGCGTCGTTTTCGTCACGCCCGTTGCACTCAAGGAGAGGGCGCTGATATTCGCATTGATCGTCCAACCGCCAAAGAGAGTGTTTGTCGTATTCACAGTGAGAGCCCCGACCGGCGTCCCTCCTCCGATCGCTCCGCCCACCTCAATAGATCCCGCTCCAGCCGTCAGCGTTAATCCCCGATTCCCGTCGATTGTGGAATCAAAAATCATGGAGCCGCCGTTCGTCAAAAAGGAGAGCGCGCCTGAACCTGGCGTCGATAGCGTTACAGCTGGGGCCACCGAAATGGAATTGGCGTCGATCGTATTGGCTGCTGTCCCAAAGGTAACACTGCTCCCAGTGCCCACAAACAAAAAGGCGAGAGGCGTCGCGACCGAACCCACATCTCCAGAGAGACTCACAGCGCCGCTAGTCGTGAGGCTTAAGCCCTGCCCTCCGCTGCTGGTTCCAACAATCGTACTGGGGAAAGTGATCGCCCCGCTCCCTGCGTTGATGAAACTCGTCCCGGCCAACAGCACTGGAGAGACAGTCGTGATCGTGAATGAATTCGAATTAATGTCATTGGAGATAATCACTGCATTGGCGCTTGTCTGCGCGCTCGTCACTGTGAGCGTCCCAAGAGTGGTTCCCCCTCCGATAAGTCCTCCAAAAGTAACGGCCCCTGCAGATCCAGCTTGGAGATTTAAATTTTGTCCGGTCGACGTCGTCCCATCGATTGTGGTGCTAGAGGTGGAGAAAAGAATATTGGCTCCTGTAGATCCTCCAGAATTTGTCGCATCGATCGTCACATTCACGCTCAATAGGGTGGAACCGAGTAGCGTGATGACGCCTCCGGCCGTCGTTAAGTTGGCTCCCAAATCGATCCCAAACGACCCAGACCCGCTGCCGGCAGTCCCCGTCAAATTCATCGCGCCGCTTGTCATGAGATTCCCACCCACATAGATCCCGTGACTGGCGCTCCCGGAGCCCCCCGTTCCTGTCAAACTCAATACGCCAGTTGTACCCGTCGTCCAGGCAGTAGGGAGGGAAATCCCGTAAGAATTGCTCCCAGTTGCGTGGCTCGTTCCTGTCACTGTGATCGAACCAGTGGCGGTGATTGCGTCCGTTGTGAATACGACCCCATCGCTTACACCCGTTGCGCCTGAAGGGACTGTTCCGCTTAGATTGAGCGGGCCACTCCCCATGGAAATCGCCCCTCCGTTTATATTGATCCCGTTCGAGCTTCCCGTACTCGCTGAAGAGGAGGTTCCGATAAGGGTCACAACCGCAGAACCAGTAGTGCTAAGAGTCCCTCCATTGAGGGAAATCCCATGACAGCCCGTCCCGCTGCCGCCCGTAGTCGCCGTAAGATAGATAGCGCCCCCTCCGCTTGAGCCAAAATTCGCGCTGCTATTGAAGCCGATGCTCCCAGCCCCGCTGCCGCCCACAATATTCGTCGTCGCCGTGATAGCGCTCCCTGCCGAAAAAGGGGAAGAGGCCCCGATATTGATGGCATGACTTGTCGAACCGGTGCCGCCAGTGATGTTGCTGAAAACAACAGGGCCGCTTGTGGTAAAGGCGGCTCCAACATTGACCCCATGGCTCGACGCGCCCCCCGTACCGCCCGTACAATTGTTAAAGGTGACGGTCCCTATCGTCGAAGTGGTCCACGATGAGACGATACTGACCCCGTAAGCGTTGCTTCCTGGAGCCGTGGTAGAGCCGCTCAGCGCGATCGTTCCCGATCCGCTGACGATCGCATTGGTATTGGCGATATTGATCCCTAAACCAGAAGCCGAACTCGCCCCCGCCCCCACCCCGGTCAAGGAGATCGCTCCATTTCCCGTCGATGTGGAAACAACGCCGCTACTGCTGATATCGATCCCGTGCGAGGCCGTGCTACTCGATCCCCCCGCCCCACTCAAAGTGATCGCCCCCCCTCCCATGGTACTCAGCGTCCCCCCATTGATCGAAATTCCATGGGCGGCGCCAGTGGTCCCATTGGATGAGGCCGTAATGAGGATCGATGCATTCGTTCCCGATGTCGTAAAAGTCGAGGCGGCCATATTGAACCCAATCCCGCCCGCCCCATTTCCAACGATCGAACTCGTCGCTACCACATTGCCGCCCGTCGTAAAATTCTGCGCCACATTGACCCCATTCCCTGTCCCCCCTGAAGATCCTCCCCCCGCACAAGCCTGGAATGTCACTGTGCCAGACGTTCCTGTCGTCCAAGAAGAAGCGATTGCAACGCCATACGCGCTGGCCCCTGTCGCATTACTTGTCCCGGAGAGCGCGATATTGCCCGAAGTGCTGACAATCCCATTCGCAACGGCTAGGTTGATCCCGAGGCCAGATCCAGATCCCGCAGCGGTCCCCGTAATCGCAATATTCCCGTTGCCGGTCGACGTCGATATCACCCCAACGCTGCTGATATCAACCCCGTTGGCTGCGCCGCTGCTCGCCCCTCCGGTCCCAATCAGAGTGATCGCCGCTCCGCCCAATGTACTGAGAGTCCCTCCGTTAATGGAGATCCCATGAGCGGCGCCCGTCGCACCCGATGATGAAGCGGTGATGCTAATGGCCCCCAAAGAACTTGTAAAGCTCGACGCCGCCATATTGAAGCCAATTCCGCCTGCCCCATTCCCAATGATCGAACTCGTCGCCACAACATTGCCAGTCGTCGCAAAATTCTGCGCCACATTGACCCCATTCCCCGTTCCCCCCGACGTTCCCCCGGAACAACTTTGGAAGGTGACTGTACCCGATGTACCCGTCGTCCAAGCCGATGCAATGGCCACGCCATAGGACGCGGCCGCTGTCGCCGTACTCATGCCAGATAAGGTGATCGTCCCCGTTCCACTGACGATCCCGCTTACGGTATTCATATTAATCCCGTAGCTGGTCGCAGAACCGGAGGCGCTCCCTGTAATGGAGATATTTCCATTGCCCGTCGACGTCGATACAATCCCGCCGCTGAGATTCACCCCATGCGACGCCGTACTGCTCGCGCCGCCAGTCCCATTCAAAGTGACGCCCCCCCCTCCCGAGGTGCTCATCGTCCCCCCTGTCAGAGAAATCCCATGGCTAGCCCCACTGCTTCCGGTCGCCGTGGCCGTGATGCTGATCGAATTGGTCGCTCCAGTCACAGAGAAATTAGAACCTGTCGTAAAACCGACGCCGCCGCTTCCATTCCCTGTGATGGAAGAGGTCGCCGTAACAGATCCTGCCGCTGTAAAAGTAGCACCCAAATTGATCCCATTGCCGCCCGAGGCGTTGCCAGTACAGTTTGAAAAGACTACTGGACCGCTAGTCACAAAAGCCGCAGCGCCCGAGTTCACCCCATGGCCCGAGCCGCCAGAGCCGCCCGTACAACCTGTGAATGTAACGGTTCCCGATGTACTTGTCGTCCAAGCCGATGCAATTGACACTCCATACGCCGAGGCAGCTGTCGCCGTACTTGTCCCCGTCAAAGTGATCGTACCCGTTCCGCTGCTGATGATACCGTTGGTAACAGCCATATTGACGCCCAACCCAACCCCCGATCCCGCTAGAGCGCTTCCTGTGATGGAAATATTCCCGCCGCCTGTCGACGCCGAGATCAGACCGGTCCCGCTGAGATTCACCCCGTGCGAGGCCGTACTGCTCACCCCACCTGTCCCTTGCAAAGTAATCGTCCCTCCGCCGCTCGTACTCAACGTCCCTGCAGTGATCGAAATCCCGTGAGCCGCCCCCGCTGTCGCATTGGTTGAAGCGGTGATACTGATCGGCGAGCTAGATCCCGACGTCGTAAAACCGGCAGCGCCATTGAACCCAATGCTCCCTGAACCTGTCCCTCCGACAATACTGTTTGTAGCCACAACGGCCCCTGCCGTCGAAAAGGCCGCGCCCACGTTGATTCCATGACTTGTTGTCGCCGAACCGCCCGTACATCCAACGACTGTTGTCGTCCCGTCTGAAATGGACGACCCGAATGTGACTGTGCCGCTTGTACCAGCCGCCCAAGAGGCGGTCAAAGAGACCCCATGGGCATTTGTCCCGCTTGCACTGCTCGTCCCACTGATATTGATGGCCCCCGTCGTACTTGTGACAGTATTCGTATTACTCAATACTACGCCGATCGCGCCATTGGAACCCCCAGGCGCATTGCCGCCGATGCTAATCGTTCCATTCGGCGTCGAAATCGCAGGGTTTGCGGAAGAGGCGATCTGCACCCCCACATTCCCCGACGAGGCGGTGCTGGAACAGGTGCCGATCAAAGTGATGTTGCCGGATCCTGTCGTTTTTACCTGGCCGACGCTATCGATTAAAATGCCCCAGTTTTGCGCTAAAGCATTGGATAACCCTGTAATGGAGATGTTGCCGCCAGAAGAAGAAAGGGTCGAACTACAGTGAAAGGCTGCGCTAGCGGAGCTTCCAACGGCAGCTCCCGTCCGAATATTATTCGTCGCGACAATACTGCCGGCTGTAGAAAAAGAGGCCGCCATTTCTATCCCGTTAGAGTTGGTTCCAGTCCCTCCTTGGCAGTTTTGAAAAGTCACCGTCCCCGTTGTTCCCATGACTTGACCGGCTGTCACTATGATCCCATGGCTTTGAGAGCCCGTCGAGCTGCTTGTGCCGCTGAGCGTAACCGTACCGCTGGTTGAGGTGATTCCGCTAGCCGTCGATAGCGCTATTCCAGGACTTGTTCCTGAGCCTCCTGTAACAGAGCCCGTAACCGTTATGTTTCCACTGGTCGTTGAGATCGTTCCGGCATTGAAATAAACTCCCCGAACAGCCGTCGAACCTGAACCGGACGCCGTCCCATTCAAGGTCACATTGCCTGTATTCGTTGTTAAAGCCCCCCCCGAGGCCAGGATGATCCCGCTATTTGTCCCGCTAGAAGTTCCGTTTGCTGTAAAACTCATCGCAGTAAAATTACTCGTAGAATAAGAGCTTGCGATGGCGGCGCTGATGCTTATGACAGAACTGGCTGTGAGAGTTAAGGTGTTCGCTGTCGACCAGCTGACTGGGGAAGACACTGTGATGCTGCCGCTATTGGGGCCCGAACCGCTCGATCCAACCGTCGAGATTAACACATTACAAGTGCCGCTGAGCTGTGTATTGAGGTCCGTATTCTCAATTTGGTTAGTCGCTGTCCCTGTCGCGATCGTATATGTATCAGGAGGCGTCGAACATCCAGTCCAAGTGTTTGTCGTAGCTGTCGCGCCAATGACAATATCGTTCGGATCCAAAAGGAGCGTCCCTCTTTTCCCAAACAACGCCTCTCCGTCTACAACCCCCTTGTACTCCAGTTTTTTTCCCGACACCTCAGCACGGCCCCCATCGCCCCCCTCATCGCCTCCCCTGATACTGATCTTGCCATAAAAAGCGCTCGCCTCATCCCCCCAAAAAACGACCTTTCCCCCCTTCCCATTTTTTAACGCATCGGCCCTCACCTCGACCATCTTGCCCGCCCAAGTCAACAGGGCATTTTTCACCTCTCCATTCTGCCCCTGGTCATCCCCCCCGACTAACACCTCACCCCCTCCCGTCATCCCAGAGGCGTCAATCCTCGCCTGTCCCACCAAATGGACCCTCTCTCCAAGCACCTCGACATGGCCCCCCTTATCTCCCTTCGCCGCCACAATCGTCCCACTCACCTCGGAGGCCCCCTCATCGGCTATCAAATAGACCTCGCCCCCTCTCGAGACAACCATCCTCGCCTCAATTTTCCCGCTGTGCCGAATCGCCGTCTCATAGGGACTCGCCAACACCTTCAACGCATCGAGCTCCACCCCCGCCGCAGGCGCGATATAAATCAGCCTCTTCCCTAGCGGCTGAATCAAAATCTTCGTTCCCGACAGAAGGGCGACATCCCCCCCGTCCGCCGTTAAATTCCCCCCATTATTCACCCTCCGGCTGATTAAGATCAGATCGCCGCCCGCCGTCTTCGCCTCCCCCTGGACGACGATCTCTCCAAGACCCCCTCCCTGAAAACACAACCCCCTCGCCTCTAAAAAATCCCGATCCAATAGATCCATCGTCGAACCGATAAAACTCATCGCCTCGACAGAGCCGTTCGGCCCGATCAAAATCCCGTTCGGATTGATCAAATAGACAGCCCCATTCGAAGAGAGCCGCCCGAAAATCGCACTTTCGGCGGGGCCGATCACCCGATTCAAAATAGCCGCATCGGCCCCCGCCTGTTGAAAACGGACATGTTCCCCCTCGCCAATGGAAAACGAATCCCACTCGACAATGGCCTTCTGTCCACTCTCAATCACAACCGTCCCAGCCCCATCGCTGACAGGCGGTTTCGCATCGCCCGCTTTGAGGCGGAACCCTTCTGGATTTGCGCATAGGAAAAGAGGGCAGACCCAAAGGCCCGCCTTAAAAAGGCGTCTCATATAAATTTTTCTATACGCCGATCGATCCCAAATGTAAAGCTGCTTTACATTTTGAATTTCCCATATATTTCCTCAATCTTGTAAACTTTAGTCTCCAGCAACCCCTTGGGATACCCGATGAAGATCAAAGTGAACCAAAAAATGTCTGAATTTCCCGATGGGAGCCTCCCTAAAGACATTGCGGAGAAGCTCCACCTGACTGCCCCTGAACAGGCCATTGCCGTCAGCGTCAACGGCTGTTTATCCGATTTCACAACCCCCCTCAAAGAGGGCGACGAATTGATTTTCTGGAACTTCGACGATCCTCAAGGAAAGGAGGTCTTTTGGCACACCTCAGCCCACGTCCTTGCCCAAGCGATCCTCCGCCTTTGGCCCGAAGCGCAGCCGACGATCGGCCCTCCCATTGAACATGGCTTTTATTACGATTTTGGCAATCTGACCATTTCCGATGAGGATTTCGGGAAAATCGAAAAAGAAGATCGAGGCCATCTTAAGCGAAAATTACAAGACGGAGACGGCTCGAATTTGCAAAGACAAAGGCGAGGCGCGGGCAGCTTTTGCCAAAAATCCCTACAAATGCGAGCTGATCGACAGCTTTGTCGAAGACGCCCATATCGGCCTATCGCCAAGGGGAGTTTTTCGATCTTTGCCGCGGCCCCCATATGGCGGCTTTGAATAAAATCAAAGCCTTTAAAATACTCAAGACCTCAGGCGCTTATTGGCGCGGAGACTCAAAAAGAGAGATGCTCACCCGGATCTATGCGATCTCGTTTCCCGACAAAAAACGGCTGAAAGAATATGTGCAGTTTTTAGAAGAGGCGAAGAAACGGGATCATAAAGTGATCGGTCCTGCGTTGGATCTTTTTTCGTTTGAAAGAGGAGGCTCCTGGGATGCCGTTTATTCATGCCCCACGGCATGATCATTTGGAATCGGCTCATCGATTTTTTGCGCGAGTGTTTAAAAGAGGGGGAGTATGTCGAAATCAAAACCCCGACGATGATGAGCCAAAGAGCTTTGGGAGCGCTCCGGCCACTGGTACCACTACCGAGAAAATATGTACACATCGCAAATAGAAGAGAGGGAATTTGCGATCAAGCCGATGAATTGCCCGGGCTGCATGCTCTATTACAAAACGGCGATCCACAGCTATCGGGAGCTCCCGATGCGGATCGCCGAGATCGGCCACGTCCACCGCTTTGAGGCCTCCGGCGCCCTCAATGGCCTTTTCCGCGTCCGGAGTTTCCATCAAGACGACGCCCACCTATTCATGCGGCCTGATCAAATTCAGGATGAAATCAACCAGATTCTCAGGCTTGCAGACAGAATCTACATGACTTTCGGACTCCCTTACCGACTTGAACTCTCCACCCGCCCCGAAAAATCGAAGACGATCGGCAGCGATGAAGAGTGGGAAAATGCGACGAACGGCTTAAAAGGGGCTCTTGACGATTGGGGCCATTCCTATCGGATCAACGAGGGGGACGGCGCTTTTTACGGACCTAAAATCGACATCCACATCCGCGACGCCACTGGGCAGATATTGGCAATGCGGAACGGTGCAGCTCGACATGTCGCTGCCGCAAAAATTCGAGCTTGAATTCGTCGACAAGCCGACGCAGGCCACAAGCGGCCTGTGATGCTTCATCGCGCCCTGTTCGGCTCGATCGAGCGATTTTTCGGCATATTGATCGAACACTTTGCGGGCAAATTCCCCTTCTGGCTCAGCCCGTACCAAGTAGCGATCGCCACTGTTGCAGATCGGCACGCCCCTTATGCGCACGAGCTAAAAAAGAGAATCGAAAAACACGGCGTCCTCTGCACGTCGATGAGACAAATGAATCGGTTGGGAAAAAAGTGCGCACAGCGCAAATGCTCAAGACGAATTATTTGCTCACCGTTGGAGATAAAGAGGTAGAAAACAAAACAGCAGCGCTCCGGACACGGGACAACATCGTGCATGGGGAGATTGACATTTCCGATTTTCTTGATAAAGTCATAAGAGAACGGGATGAACGGGCTTTAATGTCGCCCTACAGCGCATTGTAAAGGGAGGTGGGAGATGAAGGTCATTTCGATCAGCAGCTTTAAAGGGGGAACGGCCAAAACATCCACATCTCTCCACGTTGGGTCAGCCCTCGCCCTTTTTCATCGCAAAAAAGTGTTGCTCATCGATTTCGATGCGCAAGCCAATCTCACGACGGGCCTTGGTTTTGATCCAGACGAGCAAGACAGCATGGCGCCCGTTTTGCAAGGGGAAAAATCGCTCAATGAAGTGATTTTGAAGACCTGCATTCCGAACATGGATATCATTCCGGCCGACACCTGGCTCGAGCGGGTCGAAGTGTCTGGATCGCTCGCCGCCGACCGGTATTCGCATGAGAGGCTAAAGGAGATTTTGCGCGATTTACAATACGATATTGTGCTGATCGACACCCCCCCCTCGCTCTGCTGGCTCACCGAATCATCGCTCATCGCCGCCGATTTTTCTCTTGTTTGCGCAACGCCCGAATTTTATAGCGTGAAAGGGCTACAACGGCTCTCCCTATTTATCAATAATATTTCTGAACGGCATGGGACGAAAGTTTTGGGAGTTGCTCTCTCGTTTTGGAATCCGCGCGGCAAAAGCAACGACGCATTTTTGAAAGTGATCGAGCAAACATTTCCTGGAAAACTCTTGCAAGCAAAAGTGAGACGCGATATCGCTGTATCCGAGGCAACTATTTATGGAAAGCCGATATTTGAGACCGCGCCTCACGCTCGAGCGTCGCAAGATTACATGGATCTCACGTCGGAAATACTTACGAGGATTTGATGATGTCAAAATTTAACGATCTTCTCAATCTGCGGTTCAAACAAAAAGAGACCCAGCAGACAAAAATGACAGCCCTTGTCGAGCGCTCCAACAACGGGGATCTCTCGAGTTTCTCCGGAGTTTTCCGCGTTGCGCAACTCAACGAAAAAGAAAAAGCCGACATCGAAATGATTTTGCGCAATTTTCGCCAGGATGAATCGGCAGATTACGAAGTCGATTTGAAGGCGCTGACAGCCATCACCTCAGAGGTGAAAGCGATCACAAACCAAGCCGTGATTCTGCACGGCGAGCGGATCAAACGGGCCCAAGAGATTTTGAAGAAATATAGAGAGGGCGCATTCACAGCGTGGCTTTTTTCGACATATGGCAATCGGCAAACGCCCTACAATTTTTTGCAGTATTATGAATTTTACACGATCCTCCCGCCCACTCTGCACCCTAAGCTCGATCAAATGCCCCGCCAAGCGGTCTATAGCCTCGCAAGTAGAGAGGGCGATTTTGAGAAAAAGGAGACGATCGTCAAAAATTACACAGGGCAGGCGAAAGAGGAGCTTTTAAGACTTATTCGGCTCGAGTTTCCCCTGGCTGAAGAGGACAAAAGACAACCCAACTTTGCCCACAACGCCATCCAATTTCTCAAACGGGCTCGCGAGATGGTGAAAAGTCCCCACTGCACGCTGCAAGCTGGCCAAGCGGAGCAAATAAAGACGCTTCTCGCTCAGATTCAGGCGCTGATCGAAAAGTAGGCCCGAGGTCTATGGAATACATCTCCCCCTTTTCGGCGCGCTATAGCAGTCCGGAGATGTCTTCTCTTTTTTCGGCCCATTTTAAAATGACCACCTTCCGAAGGCTGTGGGTTTCCCTGGCTAAAGCGGAGAAAAAACTCGGCCTTCCGATCACCCAGCAGCAAATCGCTCAGCTCGAACGCCACGTCGATCGGATCGATTTTGCAGTCGTAGAAAATTACGAGAAGAAATTCCGGCACGACGTAATGGCCCACATTCACGCCTTCGGAGATCAGTGCCCCGACGCCAAACCGATCATCCATCTCGGCGCCACCTCGACCTTTGTCACCGACAACACCGATCTCATCCAGCTGAAAAAAGGGCTTCAGATCCTCAAAGCGAAACTCATCGAAGCGATCCGGCTCCTTGCCCGGCTCGCCGAACAAGAGGCCGACTCTCCTTGTCTGGCCTACACCCACTATCAAAGCGCCCAGCCCACCACTATCGGCAAGAGAGCCTCTCTTTGGCTCCAAGACCTTCTCCTCGACGCCCAAGAGATCGAGCGGCACATCGAGACCCTCCCATTCCTTGGCGCCAAAGGGGCGACCGGCACGCAAGCCTCCTTCCTCGCCCTCTTCGAGGGCGACGCTCCCAAAGTCAAAGAACTCGAAACCCTCATTGCGACCGATTTTGGATTTTCCAAGATCCTCCCGATCTCGGGCCAAACCTATACCCGAAAGCTCGACCTCAACATTCTCAATACCATCGCCTCCCTAGCGGCCAGCTGCCACAAAATGGCCACCGATGTGAGACTCCTTGCCCACGACGGCGAGCTTTCCGAATCGCCCACTGACACCCAAGTCGGCTCATCCGCTATGCCCTATAAAAGGAACCCGATCTATTCAGAGCGGATCTGCGGTCTAGCTCGGTTCGTCATCTCGCTTGCCCAAAATCCTGCCTACACCGCCGCCACCCAATGGCTCGAGAGGAGTCTCGACGACTCGGCCAACCGCCGCCTCTGCATCCCCGAATCGTTCCTCGGCGCCGACGCGATCCTCAATCTCTTGATCCATCTCCTCAGCCACCTCGCCATCGATCCGCAACGGGCCCTTGAGAACCTCCAAGGACAAATGCACCATGTCGCGATGGAAAATATCTTGATGCTCGCCGTGAAAAAAGGGGGAGACCGGCAAATTGTGCATGAACAATTGCGAAAGCTAGCCCATCAGAGGAGCCCCGACATAGCCAAAGAGCTTGGACTGAATCCAAAAGAGCTAGAACCCTATCTCGCCCCCTCCAAACTCATTGGACGGGCGCCAGATCAGACTCGTGAATTTTTGAAAAGGGAGGTCGAGCCGTTTTTATGGCGGCACAAAGATGTTTCAGCCTCTGTGCCGCCGATTGAAATCTAATAGGTGAAATAGTTTTTCCAGGTGAGGATTTCTGATTTAGAGATCGTGCCGTCGGACTCGGTCCATCTCCCCTCTAGATCGCCCCAAACATTGACCCTATAAGAAGCCACGCCCCAAAAAGAGGGGTTGGAGGCGTCGACAAATGCCACACTGAAAATATCATCGCGGAGAATGCCCACGCCGATCTGCGCTTGTCTGGAACCAATTCTCCAAATGACGCTATAGTTATCTCCCTGCGGCGCAATCACTACCTCCCCCTCATAGCCAGAACCCCAGCTACTGTTGCCGCCGCTTAAATCATAAGTGCCCGTCTTTAACGTCCAAGCATACGCCCCACTCGTTAAAGTCAGAAACATCGTCATCAAAAAGAACATTTTTTTCATATTTACCTCACTTTGTTAATGATTTTTTTACAAGGGAGAGATCCTAATCCTTCTAACGAATAATGTAAAGAGAGCGCTTCACCGTCGCCTTTAGTTGGAGATTCTGAAAGTAGAAATAGCGGAGGAAAAGTGAAGAATTCTCAAATGCCTCAGGGGGATACCGGAGGGTCTTTCGGACGCCATTCGCAGTTAGGGTGACGTAACGCCCTTGCGTTTGCTCCTTCGGGGGAGCCACCTCATTTCGGACTTTGGATTGAACTACCTCGCCAGTCAATTCCTCCGCAGTCTGTACTTCATAATAAATGGGAAAATTTTCGGGACTCACTCTCATTATCAGATTAAGCAGAGTTGTCCTGGTTGAAGTTTGGAATAGCTCTCTACATTGTTTCACAAAGTCTTCGTTGGCGTCAGGAGCGTACCAATCTGCCATGACTTTTTCAGTCATTAGTGCTGCAGGGATGAGAGAGAGTCGGTCTTCATTAGGAAAAATATGCCCTTCCATAGCCACCGTCCGGGCGTCCAATTTTGAAACGTCAGACAGCGGGAGAGTGCCGATGCAACGGAAAAAGCACATCCGGTAGGCTTTTTTGAGCGCTACTAAAAACTCCCAAATTTTTTCGATATAAGATGGAGATAAGAGCTTTATATAGTTAGCTAATGTCTCCGTAACACCCGTATAGCAAAGAGCCCATGATTGAGGTGTTTCATCTAGTGGGGATGAGGAAGGCTCAGCCTCCTCTCTAAGGACATGTTGGCCCAAATCTCTCAACAGACCATAAAAAGGCTCGCGGATCCTCTCTTTGTCCATTGCCGTAGCAGAGACATTTGTGGGGATGAAAGCGGAAACAGCCGTCATGGTGTTAATGTCAAAAAAAGAGAGGTGAAAAATAGGTTGATCGTTACAAATTTCCCAATTCAAGTACACTCCAATGGAAGCCCCCGTCTGGATGAACTTCAGTAATCCTAAGTGGGTGGCCCAGACCCGCTCTCCCCACTCAACCCCCGTATCGGAGATGCTTGTGATCCGCAAACTATCGGTCAGCGGTTGGAGCGGAGGGAAGAATCGGGAAAGGATCGCATCATGGAGACTCCTGCCGAATTGATCGCCGCAAATAGCCTCCAAGGGCTGAATAAAATTCGATACAGATCTGATAATAGTCTGATAGGCTACCTGATTGATCACAAACCGATCTAAGTCTTGATCAGCCAAATACTTAAGAAGTCGATTCAAATTTTCGACATCATTTATTTCGGGCTGATGCCGATAGAGCAAAGCGATATTTTCTTGTCTAAAGGCGGGGCAAAACTGGATCAATTGTGTAATATTTTCCACAAATTTTTCCATCTGATCCCCCTTTCCTTCCACCTGAATTCTCAGTATTTTCAAATAAATTGGGTAAATCTGCTCACTATTGAATCCATATTGTTCTTGAATACCGATAGCTGTTTGCTGCGCTATTTGTCGAGTCGCTTCCTGGGGCAGTTGTTCCCAACAAAACAATGGATCTTCGCTAGAGAGCGCCTCCCATACAAGATTTTCGGTTAGGTTCAGCTTGTCCCATCGGAGAAGTTGAAAACTTGCATCGAATGGACAGATGATATAGCGCCTCAGCAATAACCAATAATTTTGGTCTGTTAATGGAAAATATTGTATTTGGTTAATAAAGTTATCTATTTTTATAAGCAATAGCTTAGTTTCCAAATTCTCTTCCCACGTCTTAGACCAAAGAATCGGCGGGGAAAAAAACAAAGCTTCCATGTGTGGACGTGCCTTTCCTTTATTGAGAAATGCTCCAATTACCCGTTTATAGGCCTCCAGTAATTGATGGCTGGCTCGTGGGTCCAACTGATGTCCGTTCCTTGTAGAAAAATCGAGGGCAGACGCCAGATCCATAGCAAAATGACCTGGCGCCAGATAAGCAAACTCGGTAAGCGTTGAAATCCACCCAGTCCGTTGGGGGGAGATCCAGAGCCAAAATAACAGATCCCAGCATTGACGGGTTTTTAACAAATACTCAAGCTCGTCCTCTATAAATATAGATTGAAGCTGTTTGCCGTGGATGGCCTGTAAAATCTGTTTTAGTCCTCTCCAGGATTCCTCAAATGTCCTTCCATTAGCTGTTGTTAATTTTTTTGAGGCAAAGTCTGGGATTTTCTCCGAATCGAAGGTGTCACGCATATGAAGCAAAGTAATCAACAGAGCCGAATAATCGTTCGGGAGGACGTTGGTTCCTTGCTTCAGAAAAAGGAAAAGTTGAAGAGATAAAATCAGCGGCGTAGAGGAACGATTCGAGAGGGGAACTTGCAGAAATTTCTCTGGGTCTGTCGCAAAAAAGCAAAGTTCATGCCGGATCTGTTCGCACAGAAAATCCTCATCCAATTTCTTCCTGACTATGGGAGGGATAGGAATACTAAGATTTGTTTTGATGGCTTCGATCGAATAATAGATTAAAAATGCCCGAAAGCTCTTCGTGGAGAACTGATAATGCTGCACCTCTTCGATTGGAGCTTGAGAGATCCAATCTGTGATCTCAAGCGCATTCAAAAGCTGTTGAAGCTCGGATTCTTTCCCGCTCACCTTCGCCCACGCTTGAAGCATCTGATGAAAAAATAGGATCTGTCGGCCACACCTGAGCGCCCCTTGGCAATAAATTTGCACCGCAGCCTTCTGCATCTCCGGAGTCAAGGGCTCGAGGGGCTGAGGTGAGGCAGGAGGCTCCCCCTTACGCTCCTCCTGTTCTCTAGGCTTTAGACGTTCCATCATTTTATAAAACGTCTGTATCCTGATGGGTTCGATCTCCAGAGGGAAAGGATGTATTTCGCCAGAACGTTTTTTCAAGATGGCAAAAATAGCTACCCGGCTTACCTTGCTGCCATATTGATCGATAACAGCTTTTGTTCTAGGCCAACAATCGGTAAGAGGGCGATACTCCGTCGCTCCTTTCTGCATATTCTCCTGGATCTCATACAAAACTCCATACATGGCGTTGAATTGAGGAAGAATGGTCTGCGGCAAATGGCTTGAGATCTGCTTTACATGCTGAGCATTAAAGACTGCGAGAAGGAGCGAAGTAATATCATCAATCTCCTCCCGTGTTTGAACACTCCATTCCCGCTTGTTTGTTCGCAACATGTCCAATTCCCGTGCTACGGAATTCTGTATTTTATTCATTTAAGCGTTCCCTTTAACAGCGGCGTCGGTCGTTAACATCCCATTTACCAACATCATTAAAGGAACCATCAACGTCGCGCTACCCATTCGTTCAGAGGTGGTTTTCATGAGCTCGCACGCCATGGAGACGCCATAGGCTCCCCAAGCAGCAAAGGTGATCCCTTTATAATAGGAGTCTTGAAGAGAGACAGTCGCCTGAGAATCCAACTTCAACACTTGCGTCCCCGCGTAGTACAAGTAAAGAGGATCGATTCCCAAAATTCGGAAAGAGGCCCAAAAATGAACCAAGCTCCAATTTAGGAAACCTTTTGAGCCATTTAGGGCTAATTTTTCGTCGCTATATTTAGCCCATAGATAGGTCGGTATAAAGCAACTGAGCATTGAGCCCATAGCGATGTATGAATTGATATCATTGTCTGGCAAAGAAAGGAGCCAACTGGTGACGCCCACCACGCTCACAAATGAAAAGAAGGGGACTGCGTAACGCCAAACTTTGTAAGCTGCGTAGCCGCACCCAGATTGAGTGGACTCAGGAGGGTCCAGCTTGATAAACTCACTCAGCTCTGCCTCGGACAGCTTGTGGATTCTCCGCATTTCCCCCTGGCCGGTAAACCCGCTGAAAAATCCTAACACAATTCCTGCGCCCCATAAGGGTATAGGGATCAAGCCCGCAAGGCTTGCCACTCTCAAAACGTATCCCGCTGTATTGACACATGTTTTGGCCGTTCTCCATTTAGTTCCATGGACCTCACTTAAAGTTCCCGGCCTAATATCCCGGTTTTCGATTTCACGATCGATCCCGGTAGAACACGCTGTGCCGAGTAGTTGAGCCCCATAGACTGCCGCAAAAAAATAGGAAAATCCTTGAGAAATCCGATCATTTGGAAAAATCATGTTAGCTGCGGCGATGCACGCACCGGTAGCCGCTATTTTTAATACATGAGCCACTACACTGGGAATCAATGGTTTATAATTCATCTTAGCTCCCTCTGAAGAGGAGGTGTGTTCTACGCGAACACCCTGTTCCTGGTAGAGCCGGGTCAATGCCACTGCGATGTTCGCTCCAAATAACGCGATAATCGATTGAGTCAGACCGATTTGAACCTTTCGACTCGTGGCGTTCGCGTATCCCTGACTCAAGTCAAAAGCGCTCACCTGTCCGAACAGCGTTGAAGTCACATGCATGGCCCTCTGAAGAGAGGTGCCTTGAAATATCGACTGGATGGCCATCTGACCAAAAATCCCTGCAGATAAAGAGGCCAATGCATTGGATACGTTAGAGTAATTAGCCAATTCCCAAGCCACACATCCAGCCGCCGCTCCCACTGTAACGGCTGTCCACAGCCGACCCTTCCATCGGCTGGTTTGAGGAAGCGGCTCTGGAGAAGGTAAGTCTTGGGGATTGTCAAGAAGAACATAATTTGAAGGACTCGTGGACACACACACTCCAATAAAAGTTTTTTGGAGTATGTTGCAACGAATATTTAAATATAGTCAAGAAAGAATTTAGAATGCTCTTGGGCGATCTCTGACAGCATTTGGTGGCAATGCTGGGACATTTGCCAAAATTGGTCGACTTGAGCGCGTAAAGAATCCGTCAGACTGAAAGGGACTTCTTGAACGAGCAGCACCCTGTGTCCTTCCAAGCGGTAAGAGGTGACGTGCGGCTTGAAAGTGGAATTTTTCCTCGCGTTCACATAATCTTTGACTTCTACCGGCAGCCCTTCGACGTCCGAAAAAACCGGCACAGAGAAACGGAAGAGCCGTCTCTCCTTATCAAAATCGATTTGAACCTGCCCCCTTTGCGGATAGGAGAGCAACCGATCAATGAACTCCCTGAACATTTTCGACCTCGCCTCAGAGCTATTGTAGCAGACTGACCGTATTTTGCTCCATGTATATACTGCGGCCACCCCAAATTCACACTTTTGGGGTAGCCGCAGTATAGATTGATTATTAAATCGGGTCTATTTATGATCGACGGTTCATTTTCACAAACTCTAGGCTTTCGATGGAAAAAATGACCCGTTTTTTGATTGGCGCGCTTCTCTTGAGCGCTCCTCTGTTTACCCAATCTGAAATAATAACTCCCGTTGCCTCCCAGCCGGTGGCCCAAGGAGACGTTCAGTTCAATGAAAAAAGGAATCCCGAAGCCGACGACATGGAAGCACTGCGCCGCTGGATTCGCGATAAGCGGCTCGTCACAGTGAAAGAGATCGGCGGAGATCTTTCGATTAGCGGCGAGGTGCGGGCCGAGTTTCAAGACACGAGCGAAGTGAAGAACGGCATTCGCCAAAGAGGGAGCGGCGGAGCTTTTGACAGGCCTCAATATGCTTGGGACCTCGAAGTCAATATCATGATCGATTACCGGACCGATCGGACCTGGACTGCGATCAAGCTGGAGTTTGACAACGACATGGGACAGCGGAGCGGCAAGGTAGATAAAATCCGGCTGGAGAAAGCCTATCTCGGCGGGCGGATTATTCCTGGCGACACATTCACCTTTGACGGCGAGATTGGACGGCGCTATCTGTTCAATGTGTTTGATTCAAAAATCGAATTCGGTTCTATCTATGACGGATTCCTTTTTCGCTTTAACAAAGCGTGGCCTCAGATTGGCGATTATTATTTCAATATCGGGGCCCTTTTGGTCGATGACAAGACCGACCATTATGGCTATGTGATGGAGATGGGGGGCCTCCGGATCGCAAATGTGGGCCTCAACATGAAATATTCGCTCATTGATTGGTACAAACCCTCTGCAAACGAGCTGAATGAACTCCGCTATAAATATCTTGTTTCGCAGTTTCTCGCTGTTTATCAATTTTATCCCGACTGGCTTGGGAAGCGGTTCATCAAGTTTTATGGGGCGGGACTCTGTAACCACTTGGCCTCTGGCGTTGTTCAAACTCATGGAAGGCGGCAAAATTTAGGCTGGTATGCAGGGATGTCAATAGGACTCGTGAAAAAAGCCTACGATTGGGCCATCGACGTAAACTATCAGTGGGCGCAGGCGCAACTGGTCCCCGACTTTGATCTCAGCGGTATTGGCCGAGGCAATACGGCAGCCGTCGGTTTTTACACCAATGCCCTCGACGGGAACCCTGATAAAGGGGCGACCACTGCTGCCACAGCGGTCGGCACCTGCAACTACAAAGGCTTCGAAATTGAGGCTCTGTACGCCTTCACCGATAGCTTGACCCTCCTCCAAAATTTCAAGTATTCAAACACTTTGAACACAAATATCGGCCCCAACATCCGCTATAAGCAATACGAGATGGAGTTCATATACGCTTTTTAATGTCGGGCGTGCTGCATCGTGTTCTTGCCAAGGGGTCGTCCAACAATAACTTTTAGCCCGCACTGACAAATACAATTTACAATATTGCATCATCGGGTCAAAATAGTCCGTAAAACGAGGTTTTTTGATGAAGCGGGCGATGAGGCGGCTCTTGACTTTGGTGATTTGTGGATCGGAGATTTGTGCCGATTCAACGGAATGTACACCCCCTTGTTGGAGAGCTCTATTTGAAGCGAACTGGGATCTTGGGTTCGGGTGCCGCCAAGACACACTCCGCTTCGTAGATTCTTATAAAACACAGCCGCTTTTGGGAGGGAATACTCTGATCAGGGCGAACGATCATCAGAAGTGGAATGGCTTGAATATAGTGGAGCTAGAGGGATTCCTGTCTCTGGCTTACAAAAATTTCTATGTGCGCGGCCTTGCCGATTACGGATGGATTGTCGGAGGAGAGAACCCCGCAACCGACAGCCAGACGATTATGGGCGGCGGAATCACCGAGGCCCTTGCGACCTATACATCGGGCCGTACGCAGGGTTATGTGTGGGACGGATCTGGCGGCGTCGGCTATCAACTGCATTGGGATCGCGTTCACCTCATGGCGACGCCACTCATTGGCTATTCCTATCACAAGCAAAAAACAAACCAACCCAGCATCAGAGGATTTTCTAACCAAGATATCATTTCTGTGACTTCCTCCACTTACAGCGACACCGGCAACAGAAAAGCGATTTACAAATGGTATGGACCTTGGGTCGGGCTCGATTTAGCTTATTATCCAACATGCGCATTTAAAATTTTTGGCACTTATGAGTTCCATTGGGGATGGAGCAGCCTGTTCGGCAAGGCAAATGTTTCGCTGATTCAAACATCTCCGCCAACTACTCCCCCTTTAACCGCCTCTGTAGTCGCATACCGAACCTACAACGATGATCGGTCGACCGGCAATGACGCCTCTTTAGGTTTCTCCTACAAATTTTGTCACTGGACGGTCGGATTATTGGGGAATTACAAATATTGGAAAGTCAACCGCGGCAGCAACGTTAATAAATACGAAACATTGTCCATAGAACCTGAACCTGTCATAGGAAAAGGTTCCGCCGAAAAGATCAATTGGCAATCTTGGAGTCTCCTCGCAACCATTGGGTTTGATTTTATTTTAAAGAAGAAATGAATATGAAATTTTTGATATACCGGATTCTATTTTTGGCAAGTATTGTTGCACCACAATTTTTAATGGCCAAAATTTACGACTGCTTTATGTTCAACCATGAATTGGATATATTAGAAATTCGGCTGAATGAGATGTACGATTTTGTCGATTATTTTGTCCTGGTCGAAAGCACGGAGACGCACAGGGGGACGCCGAAAGAGCTCCATTATGAAAATAACAAAGCTAGGTTCGGCCGTTTTCAGGACAAAATCATTCATGTGATCGTCAGAGACCCCCTTCCCACCAATGATTTATGGGCGAGGGAGGGATTTCAAAGAGATCAAATCATACGAGGGCTTAAGAGGTGCTCTCCTGATGATTGTGTGATTATCTCCGATTTAGATGAAATTATTCGGGGGAAAGACATTTCAAAGATCGTAGCTCATTTAAAAAACCATCATCATGTGGCATGCCAGCTCGATTTGTTTATCCACTATTTAAATGGCTTTGTGGGGCAATGGAACGGCCCTGTGGCTACAAAATTTTATAACGTGGCTAGGGCCGGAGCGAATAGCATGCGGGAAATAAGAAATTCTGTATTTACCCTTAAAAATATGGGGTGGCATTTTTCTTCCGTTGGCAGCATTCAGATGAATTTGATTAAACTGACCAGCAATGTTCATGGCGCCGAGTACCCGAATATCACGGCCAGGGACATTGAGCTTGCGATGGAGAATACGCCGTGCATTCCGATAGATTCTTCATTCCCACAATATGTGATCGATCATTGGGATGTTTATATCCAAAGGGGGTTGATTAAGGAAAACGGCACAGCGAGTCGCGCATCTGTGGGCACAAAACTTCACCGATAGGTAATTGTCTTGATCAGGCATCGTAACATCCTTCTCACTGGCGGGAGCGGGAAGCTCGGCGGCGCCATTCAGAACGCAAGGGTGACTCCCACAAAACCGAGGCCAAGAATACAAACGATCCGATCTGAATAATCGAGCGGCACTACATGATTTGGATGGGTCATAGGTTCTCCTTCAAGGTGGAAATGGCCGCCCAGTCGCGTCGGATATACCTCAAAACCGCCTGTTTATCTGGGCGAGTGAGGCAAAATTTCCAAAGAAAAGCATAATACAACAAAACCAGACATCCCGATACGGCCATGTGAAAATAGAGGGGGAGAGGTAAGAAAGAGGTTCCGATCACCGGGATCAATCCAGCACAGATTTTGATGATCCGGTTCCACTCGTATTGGATCGGCAAAAGGCGTTGACTGAGTAGGTATGTGATCCCTGCTAAAAAGGCAAAAGAGATCAAGGTGGCTATAGCCGCCCCTTCTTTATTCAGGAGCGGAATCAGAGCGCAGTTGATCAAAACGGATACTGCCCCTGCCGAGAGTTCAACATAGAGCTGCCAGAGCGCTTTTTTGTTAAAAAAAAGTCCGACTATGAAGATGTGATAGATTCCCCAGCACCCCTGGGCAAGACTTAAGATCCCGACGACCGTCCATATGCTATGGAAATTGGCATGGAGAATCAGACATACGACAGGGCGGGCCGCTGCAAAGAAAAGGGCGCAAAGGGCGCAAAGGGCCAATACATAATAACTCAATACTTTGCGAAATAAGGGGATCCCCTCTTCTTGTCTATTGGCAAAAGAGGCGTAGAAAGGGACCCAAGCATTGATAAAAGCGATCACCGGAAGTTCGATACAACGGGCAAAATTGGATCCCATATAAAATAGGCCGACCTCATTCATGTCTAAAAAGAACTGCATCACTGCGCGAGAGGCAGATTGGAGGAGGGGATATCCGATCAACGTGATCGCATAGGGGAGGCCCAATTGCAACATTTGCGGCACATATTTCCAGCCGACCTTAAATCTGAAGAATTTTAAGCAAATGAAGAGGGTGGCAAGAAACGAGGCGAGTTGAGAAAGGATCCAGCTTAATACAATTCCAAGCACCCCTATTTTTAAGAAAATAATGAAATAGAGGGTCAGAGCTACGCTTAAGAGCGTTTCAAAAAGAGCGACAGCTGCGATCAGAGGGGCTTTTTCCTTCATTCGGAGAGAAGAGATTAGCGGGACAGTCATATGGGTCAGCGCCGTAGAGACAAAAATCAAAATGACGAGGGGAGAATAAAGGCTGGATTGAAAGAGAAGGAGGCTGATCTGGGAAGAGAAAAGAGCGGCTAGGGACGTCCAAATTGCAGCGTTGATCGTCAAGCCGCTAAAGGCTGTCCAAATGATCTCTCTCCTTTCTCCTTCTGTCTTCACGTCGTGATAGAGGCGCGCGCAGGGAGCTGCGGCGCCTAAAGTGTATAATCCGACGAGGAAGGGGACGATGAGGGACAAAGTGCTGATGACGCCGTAATCGGCTGGTGTGAGATAGGCAGTTGTCAGGGGGAGAAGCAAAAACGTGATCAGCCGAGAGAGGACTTGCCCTCCGCTGTAGATGAAAAGATCTTGCAGCAATCTTCGGAAGGGGTGGCTTACCGGGGCTGTTTCAGGCACAACGTTTCCATATGAAGATTTTCATTCACTAATCCCCATTCGGGATCATTCAAATAGAAGGGGGGAATGTTTTTTGCCCAGCGCCTGGCCGTTTTGATGAAGTTTTGCTCATATGAATCGAAAATCCCCCCTTTAGCGTAAAGAAACTTCCTCTTGGGATAATTGAATAAACTATGACACAAGGTGGAGATCCCTAATCTCCGTAATAGCGGCTCGACCCCTCTTTGGATTTGAAAGTCTTTTAATTGCTGTAAGAGGAAATTCAGGCTGAAGTTATGCCTCTGGGTCCGATCAGGAACATAATGATCATTGCGGGCAAAACCTATAAAACTGACGTAAGATTGGAGCATACAACGGGCGATGGTATAGAAAAAGATCCATTTTTGGCAATTTTATAATAAAAAAACATTGATAATAAGCTATTTACGTGTGTTGGTTGCAATATGACGCCGATTCCGTCAAAATGAGACTCAAAATGAAGGGATTAGGTGCGATTTATGGCTAAGATTACCATCTATCATTCCCAATCGCTGGCTCCGGCACAGATTGAAAATCACAAATTTGTCTCTTTGGATGAATTGAAATCGTGGGTTCAATCGGGGAAAATTTTTTTTCATCTGTTCCGCTATCGGGAATCGAGGATGCTCGTTCACGATCTCCATACCGTTTCTAAACCGTTTGCAACCGCCCTTCTTCTCTGGATGCTGGGCCGCGGGCGAGCCACGAGAGAGGACAGGCAAGGCAAATCCCAGCAGATCACTGTTGCCCTTTTGTTCTCTTTATTTTTGCAATTAGTTTGCGGGTATTTCACAAAAAAAGCATTCTTGGAAGAGATAAAACAGAAGATTAACTTAATTAAAACATTAAAAGCAAATAAGTTAGATGTTGCCCATCAACCTATCTATTTACGGACCGATCTCTGTTTTGGCCTACAGTCAGGCGGCTCTGTCGGCCATATCGCAGGCGTTTTGAACCATTTAGGCCAATTTACAGGAGCTCCCATATTCTTGACGACCGATACCATTCCGACGACCAGCCAGCAATTGGAATCTCACATTATAGCGCCCGGGGGCCCCTTGTGGGATTTTGCCGAACTCCCCTCTTTGCACTTCAATGACACTTTTTTAAAGCAGGCGATCCAGATCATCGGCGCACGGCGCCCTTCGTTTATCTACCAGCGCTATAGCATGAACAATTTTTCTGGAATCCAACTCGCGCAACGCTACGGGGTCCCTTTCGTCCTCGAATTCAACGGGTCGGAAATTTGGGTCAATCGGCATTGGAAAGGGTCTATTTTAAAATATGAAGCTCTGACCGAACAGATTGAAAGGCTCAATTTGCAAATGAGCGATCTTGTCGTAGTCGTCAGCCGCCCTCTCAAAGAGGAGTTGATCGCCAAAGGGATCGATCCGGATAAGATTTTAGTGAATCCGAATGGGGTCGATCCGGACGTCTATTCTCCTGAAGTGGATGGGGCCCCCATTCGGCAAAAGTACGGCTTGGGAAATAAAACAGTGCTAGGTTTTATTGGGACCTTTGGGAAATGGCATGGAGCGGAGATCCTCGCTAAAGCCTATGCAGAATTATTGAGTTCGTTCCCTGAACTGAAAAATAGAGTGTGTCTGATGATGATTGGCGACGGGATGACGATGCCCTTGGTAAAACAGATCCTCGAGCCATCAACCTTGAAGGGATCTGTCATTTTTACTGGCACCGTACCCCAAGAATCTGGTCCTGGGTATCTCGGAGCGTGTGACATTCTGGCAGCCCCCCACGTCCCCAACGCCGATGGGACCCCCTTCTTTGGCTCACCCACCAAGCTTTTTGAGTACATGGCCATGGGCAAGGGAATTGTCGCCTCCGATCTAGATCAAATCGGCGAGGTTTTGGAACACGGCCGGTCAGCGTGGATGGTCAACCCGGGCGATGTGCAGAGTTTGATGCGGGGATTAAAAAAGCTCATCGACGATCCACCGCTCTGCAAAAGTCTTGGCATGGCGGCTCGGAGAGAGGCGCTCTCCCGCTATAGCTGGAAAGAGCACACAAAGAAGATCATCGAAATCTTAAAGGAAAAATTCCATGCAAATCATGGAGTGCAGACGCATTCAACTTGAGCAATCAATCAACGGGCTGAATGTAACGGACGTCCCATTAGTTCAACTGTGCGGAACTTCTTTCGAACCCGCTGGATTTGCTGACGATCCAGGAATATATTACTTTATCCCTTGGATGACCAAACATTTAGGAATACCGCTTGACCCCGCCATAGATCTATTCCTTGGAACCCTTTTGTTGCTTGGGGCATTGATCAGCGGCGCCTGTTTATTTTTTACGTTCAAAACTTGGGCCTGCCGGGCTATCTCAATCGTTGGGAGCCTCCTTTTGACTGGAATGGCAGCCCGTTGTTCGGACTTGTACGTCAGCTCGTATTTCGCAGTGGCTGCCACCGTCCCATTTTTCATTGTATGGAACCAGATCCGATCCCCCTTTCATTTAAAAATAGGGCTCACCATTGCCTGGAGCGGACTCATTATTGGCTACTGCAACCAAATCCGCTGTCAATCTGGCACAGGAGCGCTATTGTTTCTCCTTTCGTGGATTGCACTCAACGGCAATTTTTCAAAAAAAGAGAAATTAAGCTCCGCAGTTCTGTTATCGGTTTTCGTCTTGTTACCTTATCTCCATTTTCATAGACTGGAATTCAATAGAGACTCATTTTTAACCAAAAAAAATCCCTCACACAACAGTATTGCTGTGACTCATCCTAAATGGCATAACATATACATTGGATTCGGGTATTTAAAAAATAAATACGGCATTGAATACAATGATACCATTTCGTCAAACAAGGCGCTATCGATCAGCCCGAATGTGCAATTTTGTTCCGCTGAATACGAATCGATTTTAAGAGAGCAATGCTGGCGATTGCTCAGAACCGATTGTGTATTTGTATTGAAAACTCTCTTATGTAAAGCATTAGTGATCCTCCTAAAATTGGCCCTATTTGCAAACTTTGGTTTGCTGTTTTGGTTTTATGTAAGGGCGCCCTTGAGATTCACGGCTCCTTTTTTGATTGCCACCCTCTTTTATTCGCTCCCGGGACTCTTGACCATGCCTTACACCGCTTATGTTTTGGGAGCACTCAGCCTATCCACTCTTTTTGGCGTCACTCTGATTGGTTTGAGGCTAGAAAAATATCAAAAATACGAGGCAGCATGAATCTAGAGACGAAAGTTCTTTCAGCAACTGGAGCCAAACCGTTCCTATTAGGATGGGGAATGGTTCTCATTTATGTCGCATTCAACTCATTGGGCGCTTTCATTCTGAAAACCCAAGTTCAAAAATTGGGAACCTGGAGTTTTTCGAACGGATTTTCTGTCTATTCGTTTTTTATGACCCTCTTTTCATCTTGGCAAACATGGATGGGGCTCATCTCGATTTCGACGGCAACGGCCGCTTGGATCATCGCCCTATCCCATCTCGAACTATCCAAGGCCTATCCCGTTGCCATCGGTTTAAATCTACTCATTGTGATCAGCGCCTCTCTTGTTTTTTTTCATGAACCCCTAACGGTTTATACATGGATCGGAACCATTTTGATCTTCAGTGGAGTGATGTTTCTGTTTTCTTGACTTTTTATAAGAAACCGCAAAATAATCGATCCTCGAGAGATAAAGCGTGAAAAAACTACTGTCGATTGTCGTCCCCGTCTTCAACGAAGAGGAGAGTCTCCCTATTTTGTACGGGGAACTGCAGTCCATTTTTGGGCAGCTGAGCGGCCGCTATGAAGTTGAGTTGATCTTAGTCAATGATGGGAGCCGCGACAGTTCCTGGTCGGTGATCAAACAACTCGCTGCCGCCGACGCCCATGTGAGGGGCCTCTCATTTAGCCGCAATTTTGGCCACCAAATGGCGCTCACCGCCGGTTGCGATCTTTCCCGAGGAGATGCAGTCATCACGATGGACGCCGATATGCAAGATCCGCCGAAGCTCATTTTTGAGATGATCAAAAAATGGGAAGCAGGATCGCAAATCGTCTATGCGCGTAGAGTGGATCGAAAAGATACCTTCTTAAAAAAGGTGACCGCGAAACTCTATTACAAATTTCTCGATCTCATTTCCGACGTCAAAATTCCCCGGAATGTGGGCGACTTTCGGCTCATCGACAAGAAAGTTTTATTGGCCGTCAATTCTTGCCGTGAAAAGGCCCGCTATTTCCGCGGCATGGTCGCATGGACCGGTTTTTCGCACGCCTATGTCGATTTCTCCCGGCCGAACCGAACCGCTGGCGCCACAGGCTACACCTGGAAAAAAATGTTTAAGCTTGCGTTCGACGGGATGACCAGCTTCTCCATGTTCCCGCTCAAGTTAGCGGCGTATGTAGGCATTTTTGTGATTGCAACGGGCCTACTGATGTTTTTATATATCACTTGCGATGCGTTCATCAACCAAGTGAATTATCCTCTTTTCAAATGGCTCGTGACCATTATTTATATCTTTATGGGAGTGCAATTTTTGTTGTTGTGGTTCCTTGGCGAGTATATTGGGAGGATTCACGACCAGCAAAAAGGGAGACCGTTGTATATTGTGGCTGAGGAAATCGGCATTGAAGCAAGAATTTGATCAGTACATTGATGGGTATCGATCCAACTGCGACAAATCGTTGAGGCTATCTGGGGAAACAAGCGCCTATTTCGCCGAATACAAGGCGAAAAAATTAGCCGAGTGGTTCCCCTCTAAAGTCCTTGAGTCGGGGAAGATCCTCGATTTTGGATGTGGCGACGGGGTGATGACCCATTTTGTCCGCAATCAGTTTCCCCGCGCTCAGCTCTATGGCGTCGATCCATCTCCCAAAAGCGTCGAAGAGGCGAGGCGCCAGTTTAACGGGATCCTGTTCTCTCTCAATTCAGATGAGAGGCCGGAGCTCGATTTTTCGAGCAGCCTTTTCGATCTGATTTTTTCAGCCGGCGTATTCCACCACATTCCCTTTGACAAGCACGACGCTTACCTGACAGAGTTGTTTAGGATTTTGAAACCGAACGGCGCCCTGGTCCTTTTTGAGCTCAATCCGCTCAATCCCCTCACTACGCTCACCTTTAAGAGAAATCCGATTGACCAAGACGCCGCTTTGATGTCCCCTTGGTATACGAAAAAGCTCGTTAGAAAATATGGGAGATCCTCCACAAAATTTTACTGTTTTTTCCCCAGATTTCTGAAGTGGCTCCGTCCGGCAGAACCCTTGTTGACAAAAGTCCCTTTTGGAGCTTTGTATGCGACTCTGGTTTGCAAATGATGATCATGCATTGCAGATACTCTCAATTGAAAAACAGTCTAGAGACCCTGAATGCGACCGGTATTCCGTTAGTCAGTTGCGAAAACAACATCTACACGGCTGCTGGATATACAGATGACCCGGGCATTTATTATTTTATTCCATGGATTGCAAAATCTCTCGGCGTCTCAATTGACATAGCCATTCCCCTTTTTTTTGGTTCCTTGCTTTTGACAGGACTCATCCTCTCTATCATGAGTTTTTTCATTCATTTTAAAGATTGGGCGCCGCGCGTTGTTTCATTTTGCGGCCTTTCCCTTCTGACCGTCGCTGCATACTGCTATTCAGACGTCTATATTGCCCCCTATTTTGCCGCGGCCTCTATCATCCCCCTCTTTTTAATTCGTCTTGCCCCTCATACACGGCTCATGTTCAGCGGATGCGTCATTGGATATAGCAACATCATCCGCTCTCACGCTGGAACGGGGGTATTTTTGTTTATTTTAGCTTGGATTTTTCTCAACAGGGATCTGTCCAAAAAAGCCAAATTTTCCGCAATGCTCATTTTGTCTCTTTTTGTTTCAATTCCCTATATCCATTTTCACATTCTTGAGAGCAGGCGGGATCGATTCATCGCCCGCTCGAACCAAACCCATCCTTCAGGTTCTTTGTGTATATCCCACCCCAAATGGCATAGCATCTATATTGGGTTTGGCTATTTAGCCAATCCCTATGGGATCCAATATATCGACAGCTGCGCTGAGGAAAAAGCCAAATCGATTTGTCCCGATGTTGTTTACTGTTCAAGTGAATATGAGCAGATTTTGAGAGATGAATGTCTCTTGCTTTTGAGAAAAGATCCCCTATTTGTTCTAAAAACCGTCCTGCTAAAGTTCAGCGCCATTTGCCTAAAAGCTTTGAAATTTCTGAATATTTCCCTCCTATTGCTATTCTATGTGATTCCCCCGTTTCGCCTGATCTTCCCCTTTTTTTTGGCAGCCTGTTTTTATATGTTGCCTGGGATTTTGGTGATCCCGCTGAATGCATATCTTTCCGGGTTTGTCAGCACTCTGACCCTGTTTGGGGTTTATATCATTTGTTTAGGAATTCATCGGTTTCGAAATGTAAAGCAGCTTTACATTACATCGCCCCACTCGGCGTTGCGGGCCCAGCGATAGAGCGCCTGATCCTTTCTAGAGACTGTTTTTTCTTCGATCAGACCCTGGCTATTGCATAGGGTGAGCCGGACATGTCCTGACAGTTTTAGCGGATGGCGGACAATCCTTGCTATGGACGAATTCCCTGGCTTTTTTGACACAATTAAGTAACAGAACTTCTCATCTTCATAACCGAGGGTTCCCTCTTTTAGCGCTCTATGCAACCTTGTCCTCTCGATCCGCGCTGAAAAATGGCACCAATCGCCCCCTTGAATGGGGCAGGCAAGAGCATGAGGGCATGGGGCGATCAAATGGGCTCCCTGATCGATCAACGCCTGTCGGATTTTGCGGATGAGCAGAAAACCTTTTGGCGTTCCTGGTTCTATGATCACTAACAGAGGGGCCGCGTCCCACGCTTTTTGCACAATGGCGAGCGGATTGTCCAGTTCTCCGAGTACATATGACAAAATGGCGACATCACCGTTTGGGATCGGCGCCTCTAACGACTGTTCGAGCCACACCGCATCTCGCAACTTGGGGTGAAACGTTCCGAGTTCTTTTCCGAGTTCAACCGCTTTTGAGCTTTTTTCGATCAACGTTATCCTCTCCACAGCGTCGACAGCCGCCCATGACGCGGTGCCCGGGCCTGCTCCCAAATCGAGCAAGTGGCCACCTAGATCTATCCCCTCGAGCGCTTTGCGGACAGCTGCGTAGGTAGCAGGCATTCGGGCCCCCAAGTAGGCGAGCCGCTTGGCCTCATCGGAGAAAGGGGAGACTCGTCCCTCTCTGTAATCTTGGCTGAGCCCCTCTCTGGCCTTTCGGAGAGCGTTTTGAGGTGTTTTTTCTAAAATTTGGTTAATAGCCGATTGAAGCTCTTCGGGCAGTTGCATAGGGGGGGATTATACTCTCAACGGATTTTGAGAGCTACCTTAGCGGAGAGACCTGGTTTTAAGGGAGCGCCGCTATTTTCAATGGAAATTTTGATAGGAACCGATATTTTTTCAAGGGAAAAGGGGAGTTGAGTATTTTTTGCCACTGTGGCAGAGCCGATATAGGTGACCTGTCCGACGAATTTTTTTTGGGGGTAGGCATTTAGTCGGATCGAGGCTGGGGTGCCGATAGAGATCTGTCCGATTGCGGTTTCTGGGACCTCGGCCTCGATCCAGAGGCGCTCGAGATCGCAGAGGGTATAGATTGGATCGCCGAAGGAGACAACCGCCCCCTCATTGGCAAAGCGTTTGAGGATGACCCCGTCGAACGGAGCGGGGAAGGAGGTTTTTTTGAAGTCTTTTTCGAAGAGAGCGAGCTCTTTTTTCAAGCTTTCAGATTTGGCAGCGGCCTCTTCCGACTTGAGTTGGGCCTCTTCCAGGAAACCCAGCTGTTTTTGGATATTTTCCGCCGTTCCGGCGCCAGCATCCAATTCAGCGATAGCCACCATGGCTTGATTGATTTTCTCCTTTTCGAATTCGAGCTCTTTATTGAGAGCTTCGAGGGCCGATTTGGTTTGAGTCTGTTTAGCGATCAGCAGATTTTGATCTAAGGAGAAGAGAGGGGCCCCCTTTTTGATTCGGTCGCCCTCTTGAGGGCCCATTTCGGCGATACGGCCGGCGGCGTCGCTATGGAGAACGGAGGAGAAAGCGTTGAGATGAGCGGAAGGGATCCAGAGGTAGGGGCGAACGTTGTGATACCAATAGGCAAAGGCGGTCGAAAAAAGGAGTAAGGCCAAAAGGGCAAAAAACCGGAGAGACAAGAGGGCCTTCCAATGGAGATTTGGGAGGCTAATGACGATCTTTTTTTGTTCGAGGCTTTGCATGATTCAAAGGATAAGGAAAAGTCAACGATGTTTCAAGGTAAAATAGTAAATCGCGGCTGCGGCAAGGCACGTTCCTGCGGCGAAAAGGAAAGGGAGCTGCAGAGAGTATTGGAAAGCGATCCCTCCGACTGCGGGGCCGATGGCCATGGCGAAGGATTGGAGAGATTGGCTCACTCCCAAGATTTTCCCCTGCATTTGTTTTGGGGAGATGCTGGAGATGAGACCTGTGCAAATCGGCCAAGCCAGGCCGCCTAAGATGACGGATAAGCCGACGATGGCCAAGACGAAATAGATTTTGTCTGGAACAATCACTAAGCCGCAAAGGATGGTGAATCCGACTAGGCAGACCTCGAGGATGCGCATTGATTGGAATCTGCTGGCGAGAAATTTGTTCAAGTATCCGGAGCCGATCGCCCAGCAGATTCCCATAAAGAGGGCGAGATCTCCGATATTCGAGCTCGTGAAGAAGAATTTTTCAACGGTGAGGACGGGAATGAATTGGAAAAGGATGACCCAGGCGAAGAGGAAGAGGAAATAGACTGCGTAGATTCTTTTGATGTTTTCAGTTTTCAGGGCGAGTTGGATATGGCGAAACGATTCGAAAAAGTGGAATCTGACCGAAGGGTGGACGACCGAAGTCTCTCTGAATCCGAAGACGACGAACAAGAGATTGAGGAAAGTGAGGGAAGCGGCGATCCAAAGAGGGAGGTTGGGAGAAAAATAGGAACTCAGAGTGCTATCTGAGAGTTTGCCGCCGAAAAAGGCCCCTACGAGGAAAGCGACCCCTGCGACCATGGAGAGGTAGCCGAAATTTTTGACTTTGACCGTCTCATTATCGCTTAAGTCGGAGATGCAGCTTAAGCAGATAGTTGTGCTGCTGGCAAAAAGGCCTGTGATCAGCCGTCCCGCAAAGAGGAGAGCGAGGAGATTGAGTTGGACGGCATACGCGCTTAGAGAGAGGCCGATCAAGGTGAAGAAGACCCCGATCATCAATGCCTTTCTTCGGCCGTGCTTATCGGCGTATTCTCCCATGAGCGGGGCTCCCAAAAATTGACCAAAGGAGAACGCCATGAGGAAGAAGCCCAAAAGCATCGTCCGGGTTCCGGTTGGGACGTCTGCGCTAAAGACTAGGTTTCCTGGGTCTAGAAAATAGGGGGCGAAAATGGGGAAGACCACCGCCCAGCTGAGATTATCGATGAAAAAAGTCAGGTAGACCGAGATCAGAGTGAATTTATTTTTTTTAACAGTCATGACCGGATGGCCCAATCGATGGGGCTTTTACCGTGTTTTTTTAAAAAATCGTTGGTTTTAGAGAAGTGGCGACACCCCAAAAAGCCTGTATGTGCTGAAAAGGGGGAAGGGTGAGGCGCTGTTAAGACGAGATGGCGAGACGAATGGGAACCGATGTGTTCGAATTTTTCGGCAGCCGACCTGCCCCAAAGGATAAAGACGATGGGATCTGGGCGGGAGCAGAGGAGCTGAACGACCCTGTCGGTAAAGAGTTCCCAGCCCTTGCCGAAGTGAGATTTTGGCTCGCCGGAGCGGACAGTCAGCGTCGCATTGAGAAGCAAGACCCCTTGTTTGGCCCAATCGATCAGGCAGCCATGGGTAGGCGGAGGGACGCCGAGATCGTCTCTGAGTTCTTTAAAAATATTTTGGAGGGACGGCGGAGGGGCGATCCCCTTTGGGACACTGAAGGAAAGGCCATGGGCCTGGCCCGCTCCGTGGTAGGGATCTTGGCCCATGATGAGAACCTTGACCGCATCGAACGGCGTTTGGCAAAAGGCGTTGAAAATCAGCTCGAACGGGGGATAGATTTCGTAGCCCGCCTTGATTTCTGAGGCGAGGAACGATTCGAGAGCTTGGATATAGGGCTTCTCGAACTCATCTGAGAGTTTTTGAAGCCAGGAAGCCTCCATGAAAGCGATTTTTTCAGTGACCAGTGCCATCGTTCAGATGAGCTTAACAGCGAAGCTTTTTTTCAGCAAAGAGATCGATGCCTTGACAGAAAGAAATCTGAACGACTACTATTTACACTTTTCACGGAGCTTCATTTGAAAAACCTGGCAGAAAACAATTTGATCCGATTTACCAACATAACGCGGAAGAAAGACGCGATTTTTGCGAATTTCAGGGTGAAAGGGCTGAGGAACGGAGTGGTTTTTTCGGCGTCGATTTCGGTCGATATCACAGCGCTAGAGCTCCATCCTGGAGACACGTTGGAAAAGATCGTTGAAGAATGCGCTCGCCACGGGGTCAAAGAATTCAAGAAGTCCGAGATTCAATTTGAAGGACTCGCAGCAGCAATGTCCGATCATCTGGGTGTAGCGCAGCTTGGCTAGCGCGTTTGCATGGGGTGCAAGAGGTCGGAGGTTCAAATCCTCTCACCCAGATTCTTTTTTATTAGGGAGTTACGATAAATCTCGCATTCAAAAAATATCCGAAAAATCGCTTGCGTGGCGGATATGTGGCGGACAGATCCTCGATCGTTAAAGACCTACCTTTGCGATATGCTTCCTCTACCCATTATTTGAAATTACAACGCCTCTTCCAACAGCTGTCCATTTTCCTTTAGCCAGTCCCTTGCCTTGTCGACATTCGCGATTTGGGAGCGAACGATGTTCCAGAAGCGGGGTGTGTGGTTTGCCTCGATAAAGTGAGCGAGTTCGTGGATGATAACGTAGTCGATAACAAACATGGGAGCTTTGATTAGTCTCCAGTTGAGGTTGATGTTATCATTCACTGTGCATGAACCCCAACGGTAGCGCTCATCGACAATCTTGACCTGGGCGACGTCAACACCCAAATGAGCAGCATATCGCTTTACGCGTGGAGCGAGCTTCTCTTTAGCCCTACTAATATACCATCCCCGTAATGGCTCGATTCCACTTTTTGCTAGAGCTTCCGGGATCAAGAAGCGCTGAGAGAATCGAATGTGAGATCGTTTGCCTCTAACTATCTCGATGCGGTAGAAACGGCCCAAATAGAGGGCCGATTCTCCATTGACGAGCTCCTTGCCGGGGCCGTGCGGCAGCCTCTGATATTTCTGCGGATGCGTAATCTTTTCACAAATCCACTTCTGCTTCGACTGCACAATTTGATCGATGTCATGGTCTGTTATTCCTTCTGGAACATGAATTATTACACTGCTGTCTCGCTCGACGGTAATGGTCAACTTGCGTCGCTTTGCGGATCGGACAACCGTGTAGTTGAAATTCATGGGGATTTCTCCGCGTAGAGGATAGTATCGTTATTCTTTTCCGCGATTTCCATAATTCGACTCAAAATATGTGTCCATTTTTCGAAGATACTGGGGAGGTCCTTAAATTCTTGTGCGAGCAGAGTTTTCTGTACTTCTCCCTTTAGCTTATTGCGGGCAGGGATGCTCTCCCAGAATCCTTGTAGTCTAAGCTCGCGCTCCACGATGATGTAGACGTGTTGGGTCAGCCTGACGAGCATGGAAATGTCATCTTCCGTGAGAGCCTCTTCACCAAATAGCTCTCGTTTGAACATTCTGAAAAAAGGCATCTCTTTCTTGCGATGAAGTCCATAAGTGGGTTCTTTTGCAGTTCTTTTGATCTCTTCCCGTAGCTTTTCCAGCTCCTCATATATCGCTTGCCAGTTGTTCTTAAATTGTTCAAGAATTGCTGCGAGCGCCTCAGAAAAGGTCGCTTGTAACTCGGGGTCGTCATCCAGCTCCACTTCAAGATGATGACGGATCGCGTGTTCGATCTCAGCTGCCTTGGTTTTAATGCGGTCGTGGGCGTTCACCTGCTTTTGGAAGTCGACGTCGAGAATGGAAATGGGTTCCACTGTCTGCTCGATGCCCCTAGACACCAGATAGTCATCAATGAGGGCGCGCAACTTGGCTGGGATGCCCTTCATGCTGAGTCGCTGGTCGCGGAGGTGTTTGCCAGCCATCATATTGATCTCGGCGAGGGCTTGATACTCCCTCATATACTCAAGCGCTTGAGGGGCTGGAAATACAAGATTCAAGTGTCGTGTTAATTCCCTAAACCGCTCCATATAGGCGAATCGGATGTCTTCATCGTAGAAGAGGTCGAAGAAGGCGTCATGATCGGTAAGATCGGTGAGTCCGTGTTCTTTCAGAAAAGCTATTACAGCGTTGCGACTATCTGCTAGTTGGTGCAGCTCCTCTTGAGGAGAGCTCATGGCGTCTAATATTTCTTTCTGCTCTCTTTCGTCATAGCAATCGATCGCTCGTTTTAGGTGATGTCCCACCCCGACGTAATCGACGACAAGACCTTTGTCTTTCCCTGGACCAGCGACCCGGTTAACGCGTGCAATCGCCTGCAATAAATTATGAGCTGTGATCGTTTTGTCTAGATACATGACTTGCTCAACGGGTGCATCGAAACCTGTTAGCAGCATGCTATTGACGATTAGGATTCCTATATTGCCAGTTATCCCGTCCTCTTTGCTACCAAAAGACATCTTAAAGCTTTTGATGCTGGTTTCATGTTTAGAGGGGTCGGTAAACGGCTTTAGGTCTGGTCCATCATTGGTGCTACCTGAGATTATGACATCAGTCTGTAGAGAACGAAGAAGATCGAGATCCAGCTTACGGGGGTTCTGTTGTTCAAGCCTTTCGAGTGACTTCGCTAACGCTGCGTCGACATGCTTCTTGTAACGAACAGCAGCCTCACGTGAGGCAGCGACGATTTGCGCTTTGAATTTATTGGGAAAGACGTGATCGAGGTAGTGGCCTACCATATGTTCTGCTTTCGCTGCGATTGTCTTGTGTGCTTCTAGATAAGCCAGTTTTGACCCATAGCCAAGAATCTGCATTCTCTGATCGATGTTGTAATCGCTGAAAACATCTTCGAACGCCGCATCCATCGCTTCAGGATCAGGAACCTCTGCATTATTTGTCTGTCCTTCATAGATAACCTCGAGAGTTACTCCGTCATCAATTGCTTGACGCATGGTATACTTATCGATGTAGTCACCGAAAACTTTCTCGGTCTTGTCTATGGGAGTTCCGGTATACGCGATATGAGAAGCATAGGGGATCGCGTTTGCCAGGTTGGCCCGAAGTGTTAGGTACTGTGACCGATGCGCTTCGTCTGTCATGACTAGAATATGTGAACTTTCATTCAGTCTTGGGAAGGTGTAGTTCAGATCTGCTTCCCGGAATTTGTGAATCATCGCCATCACTAGGTCTGACGTATCGCTCCTCAGGAGATCTTTGAGCTCCTTGATGCTGTTGGCCTGTTTGACAGTGAAGCCAATGCTTTTGCTGGTATCCTTCAGCTGCCCTTCGAGCTGCGTCCGGTCGGTGATAAAGACAATCTTCCAATGGGAGAGGTTGGAGTGTCGGTACATCTCCCGTACCATGAACATCATCGTGAGCGACTTGCCAGAGCCTTGAGTATGCCACACGATCCCGCTGCGCTCCATGGGACTCTGACCAGTTAGCAAGCGTTTGACAGCTAATTTGACAGCGCGGAACTGCTGATAGCGTCCGACGATTTTGATCATTTCACCCTTATCATTAGTCGAAAAAAGGGTGAATGTCCGGATTAGATCGAGCAGGTTCTGGTGGTCCAGCATCCCTGCGACGAGTCGTTGCTGGTCGTTGGGACTACTCACACCGCGAGCCAAATCGTCGAGTGTGCGCGGGTATGGATCTGCCCAGCGGTAAAAGTACTTTTCACTGTGGGTGGTAATTGTTCCAAACTTGGCTTCATTGCGGCAGGTTACGACTACAAACTGATTATAGAAAAAGAGAAGAGGAGATCCTTCGCCCTTGTTGTTTCGTTGCTCGCTATACCGCAAGAGCTGGTCTATCGCTTCTGGAATGGGCTCTTTGACTTTGGGCGATTTACATTCGATCACGACGACCGGCAGTCCATTGATAAACAATACGATGTCGGGAATAATGTGGTGTTCCGTGCCGAGAATTCGGATCTTGTATTGGCAGACGGCGATGAAGCTATTCTTCTTGGGATTAGTAAAGTCAATAAAGCGTACTGTTGGGCTTTTTTCTCCCGTTTTACGGTTCTCACTTACATTGCTATTTTCGAGCAATAGATCAAACACTTGTCGATTATTCTCCAGGAGACCTGCCTGCATAAAGTTGGCCGTGAGCTGGCGAATGACTTCATCGAGCTGATCTTCTGCTAGCCAGGGATTGATGACCTTAAGCTGATCGCGCAGTACCGGCTCCATGATCACCTCGGTAAATGATTGGCGATAGGTGTCGCTAACTTCCTGTTTCTGATCGAGATCAAGAACCGTCCAACCCAATCCTTGGAGCTGTTCTAGTAGGGGCTTCTCTACATGGTTGCGCTCATCAATTCTGATGTATTCCGGCGTTTTATCTTTAGTCATGAGGTTTTTCTATATTCTGTGTCGGCGTCCGTACCGTCCGGTATGCTTGATCTACTCGATTGGGTTTGTCGGGATAGCGCAGTTCAAGTCGACCATGTTCAACCATAGGCGTCAAAAATCGCGTTAGTATTCCTTCGTGATTTCGGTTTATAAGTTCAGCGATCTGACGTCTAGTAAGCCAATGGTCTTTGCAAATATTTAGTATAATTTTTTCCATCTCCTTGTGATTCAGTTGTTTAGAATTTCTTGCCGGAGACGCGATATTTTCGAGTTGGGTCCAGAGCTCCTGAGGAATCTCACCCACCTGTAGGGAGTCAGATCCCGAATGTAGGGAGTGATCAGGTACATGTAGGGAGTCAGATCCCGGATGTAGGGAGTCGATATCTAGGGGCAGTGAGTATTGCGTCCAGCGCCCTTGGCCATCCTGTCGTAGAGCCCCTTGAGCGACCAGCCCCTGGAGAATCTTAGTGATATCAGCAGCGTGGAGACCGGTAAATTGGCGCATACGCGCGTTATCCACATAACCCTCGATATCCGCAGTTACTAGAGCTTGTACCTCAACTTTCCGAAATTTTGAGAACCTATCGCCAAATTTAATTTTGAGTTTGTTTAGGGATTTATCTGGAATAAGACTTATCATCGGAAGCGTCCAAATCACTCGATCCGGATGCATCCGTTCTCTGACAATTGGCAAACGCCAGTGTTGTGAATTCCAACCGGCTTTGATTTTATCGATCCCCGATCCAGCTCGTTCAGCAGCGCCAATCATTGTAAACATGAGCTGTAAGGATTTATTTCTGCATTCGCTAACACCCCCTTCAAGGATCTGATCAAAGGAAATGAGCAGAGAGCCCGGATTTGAGAATTCGAAATGATCGGGATATTTTTCGATGACAATGCCACCTTGCCCTTGGTAATCAGCATGGATGAGAGCATTTACAAGAGCTTCTCTGATTGCCACATGGACAATCGATTCTCCTTTGCGCATCATATCCCTATCCAATTCAAAAGGAAGTTTCAGATCTGCGGCCAACTTTTGAATCACCCGGTGGTAGAATTGATAGAGATTGCCTGGCCATGTCCCATCTTGAGTAAGCCGATCTGTCCAGCGAATTGCAGGATCAAGAGACAACCTTTCACGAAAATCGGTCTGATATTGCGGCATAGCCTCACGAATGGTCTCATCCCGCCCAAACATCAGAAGCCCTGCAATGGTAAGGCCTTCAATGCCACTTTTGCGACACTCCCGCCAGCCATTGAGCTTCTTAAGTAGACCTATATCGTCATCTGCTAGCCAGGGATGACTAGGATGACGCGAAGAGAGGCGGTTTCGGTACTGATGAAGACTTTGAAGATCAAGGTCACCAATAGTGAATTTTTCGAGAATGCAGCTATCCGCCGATTCCTCTGAACTATCGGCCAGCATGCGACGCACCTCCCGTTCTGTGCAGTGATAATCACCTTCATAGTCGCGGCGATAGGTACCAGTTAAGGGATTTTGTCCAACGTATACAGGACGCGCTCGACGATCTGCACGAGGAATGCGGATAGCGATTAGGTCGCCATGAGGATGTTTGACGACCTGTAGATCGGCGTTAGACAACAGATTAATGTTTACGACTTGTCGGTTGTTGACAGAGTCCCAAAATTGCTTTTTAGTCTTTTCGATATGATCGATTCCATGAACCGAGCCATCATCTGCTACCCCGAGCAGAATCACTCCACCTTGCGTATTAGCCATGGCACTATAAGTTTCCCAGAGATCGCGGGGAACGCCGCTTTTGGCTGACTTAAATTCTAGGTCTTCGTTCTCGCTCCAAGTGAGTTTAGCAAGAATTTCAATGGGATTGATGGTGTTCTCTTCTTGTGTCATGCGTTTATCATCTCTTTTTCATGTAGCAGCGCTGTAACCCGTTTACGGCCAGTTAGCAAATCTTGCATGAGGGCGGTTTTGAGGGCGCGGAGCTTATAATGGGAAGTTTTAAGTTCATGCATACTGCTGTTGATCTTTTTTATGATTGATTTGATACGAGATTGTTCTGCAATAGGTGGTTTTGGAAAGATGAGTTGTTTAATGATGGATGCACTAATTTTGACCATACTCTCAGACGTACCTGTCGCTGCATTCTTAATTTGTTGACGAATGATGGAAGAACTAAACAATTGCTCCATGTATTCTGGAATGACAGTTGGACAGAATTGCAGGCGCATAATTAAATCTGGGTATATGCATAGTTCGCCTATATCTTTAAAAATTCCAACTAAGCCCACTAATTCGCGAGTGTTAGCACGGCTGATTAGAAAATCACCGTCCGCTAAGCGTGCTGTCTCTATCCGCATATCTTCATAGGGTGCATATTTGAGCTGTTTTGGTTGGAAACCTTCGGGGGTCAGACAACCGAGTCCTAGCATATAAATGCCGTTCCAATCTGGCGATTCAATAGGTGAGTAGCCGTTCTTTGGGTTGCATTTTAAAACAGTCTTAATAGAAATGACCTCCCACTCAACCGGTATCTTGCCTAATAGCGAGTCTTTGAACTGATGGGTCTTTTCGGAGCGGAGGTTGCCCTGTTCGTCTACGCCACGCGTCAGCAGGTCGTACATCAGACCAGACTTGATAGATTGTTGCTTTGCGATCAAAGCTTCGGTTTGCTCGATGGCTCGATCGATCATCGAGAGGATGTGCGCAATTTTGCGCTGCTCAGTTAATGAACGAGGTAAATCTACAATTAACCCTCTAATAAAGTTGGATTTTAGGCCAGGTTGGGCTGACCCCGAAATTTGAGATCGAATCTGATATTGTCCTGGCTGAGAAAGCAAAGAATAGTAAAGATACTTTTGTATAATGCGATTTTTTTGGCCTCTGAGTAGGAATAGATGCTCATTGATACATGCGGGGCTTAAGTCAACTTCGTAGCAGCCCACCTTCCCGGTTTGTGCACCGTCTTTATTGATAAGCACATCATCTTTCTCCAAGTGTCCTTTTGACATTCGCTTATAAAATTCACTGGGTATCAATTTTACGTCATTGAGTTTGACCCTGCCAGATAATGTCAGATTTTCGCCTCCAAGGCTAGGAATGTCACCGGTTTCCGTCGAGACTCCTCCTTTTGGGCGTGCTCCGCTTTGTATTGCCGCAATCAGCTGATCTAGAGAACTTCTATCCCACCCGTCAAGTACAATCGTCATCATTGCATATACCCCAAACCAGCGAGCAGTCCACTGAGCTCTTGTAACGACTCATTACGTGCAGTCTCCAGATCGCAAAACGGAACAGCATACTTATCCCATAAACGTTCTATGCTCCGAATGAGCGCTCGCTTTTCAGCATTGAGGTAGCGATTCAGCTCACTTTTGGCGACATCGTACAGCTTTTGAAGGATGAGTTGATGAGCTTCTGTTTCCATTAACTGTCCTCCTACTGATTCGATTAGCTTATCCGTGTTGGCGATCCGATTTTCTAATACTTCTTTGTCTTTATTTAGAGCGGCGATTTTCTTTTCTTCCTCTTTGACCGTCTCATCCAACTCAGCAACTTTAGCGTTGATCTGTTGGAGCTGCTGCTGGCTTTCCATTTTGAAGCTGTCGCCGCCGACTCGTTTGAGTTGGAGCTTGTGTTCCAGCTTCTCTGAGAGAAGAACCTGTTCTGCCTTTGTATCTTTAATACGCTTTTCAATGCGTTTAATGAGATTGTCTTGCTGTTTCAATGCTGATAACTCATTCTGAGCAGATTGGCCGGAACTTCCCATAAGATCATCGATCAGCGTCTTAAGAGCCTTCTTTATTACAGATGCAGTAACCTTTTCCTCTTCGTCAGGCTCATAACTGGTTACTTCTTGGGCAGTTTCAACCGCTTCCGTCAATTCGCTCTGGGCTTCTTCGATTTGTGCGTTCAAAGCATCAATCATCTCTGCATCAGCTTTGAAGAATGCTGAAATCAAGTAGTCATCAGGTATTAAACTGTGATGCCAGCCGGTAGAAACGATAGTCTTGAGGTCGTAACGAATCTGCTGCCACCAGTTGACGAACACCCCCGCACTTTTAAACTCATCCAATACTTTAAGAGGTATCAGCTTTGCCTTTAATGTTGAGAGTAGCTCATGCCGCACTTCGGGCATCTTTTTTCCATTACGAAGCTGAGAAAAGTCATCCCGGGCAATCTTCCACCACGATTCGAGTGCTTCGTGATGTGCTGCGAGTGTCCTTTGTAATGACTTGGTGGCTTCCAAAGACACTTTGATTGCGCTTTTATTAGTGATCTCTGAAGAAAAGACAAAATATCCGGAACGTTCTGGCTGAAAGAAATCAGTAATATCCACACCAAACCGCCCGAGGTTGGCTCTTTGAGCTTCGACTTCGCTTTCCGGAATACCTCCAATCAAGTGGGCTTGCACATCTTCGGGTTCAGGATCGGGAGTGTTATCGACATAGCGGCGGATATTGAGGTTGTAGTCGTGAGCCTCGACAATCTCGGATCGATCGACGAGACGCGAGTACTTAGAGATCTCGCGCTTATTGGTGAAGGTGAAAGCGATTTTTTCGATATCTTCGGGGCGCAGCTTGTTTTGCGCCTTGCCTTCTCCATATTCTCTATCGGCGTTGATGAAGAGGATTTTGTTCTTCAGGCTTTCCGGTTTGCTCTTGTTGGCCACGATCACGCAAGCAGGAATCCCAGTACCGTAAAAGAGCCCAGGGGGTAAGCTGATGATTGCCTCAATTACATCGTCGTTAATGAGGATTTCGCGGATGAGCTTTTCCTTACCGCCGCGAAAGAGCACCCCGTGCGGCATAACCGTTGCCATGTGTCCGTTGTTCTTAAGGCTGGCGAGCATATGCTGCACAAACATTAGATCTGCCTTTTTTCCAGTTTCTGGACACCATTCACGAAAGCGGTCGGGGAATTTAAGAGTGGCACGGCTATAGTTCTGCGAAAAGGGAGGATTAGCCAGAACCCGATCAAACTTGCGGATACGGCCATTTTCAAAAATCTGTGGATCTTCTAGCGTATCCCCATTTTCGATGGTGAATCTAGTGACATTGTGGAGGATCATGTTCATGTTACAGATCGACCAGACAGTACCATTGGAATCTTGCCCATAGAGAGCGAGATCATTGGGGTTTTGTCCCTGCTCTTCAACATATTGATGAGCCTGAATTAAGAATCCTCCAGAACCAACAGTTGGATCGTAGATTGTATTCCCTTCCTGCGGCTTAGTGATCTGCACGAGTAGACGAACAACTTCTCCAGGGGTATAGAACTCGCCACCTTTCTTGCCTGCGCTGTCAGCGAAATATTTGATCAGATATTCATAGGCTGCACCCAGCAGATCGGGAAATTCAAAATTATCGTTAATCAGAATAAAGTCAGGCTGACTAAAGTGATCAAGCAGATCTTTCCATTTTTGGTCTGGAATCTTGGTCTTGCCTTTCATTGCATTGAAATCGATGTTATTTTTGAGTACTCCTTGAAGGGAGTCGTTGGCATCTTCGAGAGCGGCAATCGCTTTGTTGAGCATGCTGCCAATGTCATGCTTTAGATCCTTGAGAGCCGGTACATGCTGACCGTTTTCATCGATCCAACTCTCATTCCAGCGTGCGCGCGGAGGCACAAAGTAGGTGTCTCCGTAGGAGGTGGGCTCTTCGCGGAGGGACATGAGCTTCGTGGGTTCGCTGGCATAGTGAGCGAAATCGTAGTGTGTTAGTTTCTTGCTCTTATGATCGAATTCATCGGACAACCGTTTAATGAATAACAGACCAAAGATGAATTCCTTAAATTCAGAAGCGTCCATTTTGCCGCGTAGGATGTCAGCAGCTTTAAGAAGGAATGATTCCAGCTGGGAGATCGTGATTTTCTTTTTTGTCATGGATTCATACCTTTAATTCCGTATCAGTTGCTGAAGTGGCCATTGATTCTGAAGCGCCGCCGATCTTGACCCATTCATCTACTTCGTGCTTTTTGAGCTTCCATAAACGCCCTATCCGATGGGCAGGCAGGCGCTTTTCCCTTATCCATTTGTAGACTGTGTCATCTTTCACGCCGAGGTGAACTGCGATTTCACTCACTGAAAACCAACGGTCGTCCATTGTCTGCCTCTGTATCATCAATATTCGTAGTTGTAGTTTGTTAAGGGAGCATATCATATCCGGATATAACAGGAAAGACAAGGATAAACCAGGCAAGACAAGGCAGGCACGCGACAGACAATCCTATTTTCCGACTTATTCAGACAACAATAAATTATTGTTAGCAATAGATCTGATTTTAATTTAAAGTAAATATTAAACTAAACTATTATTTAAACTGTTTTAACAAACTCTCAAATTGATATCATGTACAACGAAACCAACGGATAAATTACTTTGAGTCTTAAATACAGCCCCCAACGTGTTAGAAATTTATTTATTTCAAACGCTGAAAAATCTTTCAAATTAAGCCGTTCGAAAATTCAGAACTTTCTCGACTGCCCTCGATGCTTCTACCTAGATCGCAAGTGCGGGGTTGGCCAACCCGGTTCTTTGCCCTTCACATTGAATACTGCTGTGGATCAGCTTCTCAAAAAAGAATTCGATCAATACCGAGAAAAGAGAGAGCCCCACCCCCTGATAATTGAGCATGAGATCGATGCAATTCCTTTTGCCCATCCTGAGCTTGAGGAATGGAGACAAAACTTTATGGGCATCCAAACACTTCATCAGCCAACTAATTTCATCATCACGGGAGCCATTGATGATCTGTGGATCAATTCAAATGGCGAACTGATCGTTGTGGATTACAAGGCAACCAGTACCACCAAGGAAATCTCCCTCGATGAGGAATACCGCCAATCTTATAAGAACCAAATGGAACTATATCAGTGGCTGTTACGGCAGAGGGGATTCAAAGTTTCACAAACTGGATACTTCGTCTACTGCAACGGAGATTCATCCAAAGAGAATTTCGGGAGGAAACTTGAATTTTCAATTTCTGTTATTCCCTATACAGGCAATGACTCCTGGGTAGAATCAACTCTGCTTGAGATTCGAGCGTGTCTTGAAAAGACTGAATGCCCTGAGCAAAAGAAATCCTGTGATTTCTGCAATTACCGCACAGCTGTCAGAAAGTACCTGCAAGATCAAGATTAGCCGCCCGCTGCGTTTATGTAATTTTTGGGTTGCCGGAGCTGGCAAGCCAATCTGTTTACCGGAGCCGGTAAGATGATCTTGGAAGTCGCAACTAGTCAAAAAACACCTTGTACCCTCCTTTGGGAATTTCTTCGCCAATATCGCCTCTTCCGTTATCCGGCAAAGCCACCACAAAGTCAGCATCTACCTCAAGTGCAGAAACTTCATCATGCGACATCTCTGGGCTGTATATGACTAGAGCATAAGATGATTTCTTTTTGCCGACATTACAGCTCTTCTCCAGCTGCTCTACTCGCTTTCTATTCATAGTTTTCATGTTTTACTCCTAGTGTTGAGGGTTTCTTCCACGTTTTTCAGTCTTGCCTCGAATTGGCAAGCCTCTAACGCTTTTGAGTAGCTTTCTACCGTTCTGGCGAGCAATTCTCCCTCTGAGGGGCTGATTTCGCCTTTTCCTACTGCATGAACAATGAATCCAATTGCATTGAACACATCTTCGAATGTCTCCATTGGAGGAAGGTCGATTTCAATGCATCGATCTTTTCTCGGTGGCAAAAATCTCTCCAAGATCATTTTTGCAGCCTGCATGTTGCCATTTAAGGCTTCTTCTTCGACTTTTTTGCAGATTTTTTCTAAGGAACCTTCCAGAAGAGCTTCTGCTGCTAGCGTGGATTTATTTCGAGCGCCCTTTGGCTTGCCGTTGGGATTACCTGAACACCCCTTTTTGTATCTCCCTCTCGCCTGTATTTTTCCTGAATTTTCAGGAGATTCACTTTCCATTTTCACCATGCCTTTCCTAATTTTGGCGATACTGCTCATAACAATCGGCGAGCATCCCTCGAAAATTTTCTGGGGGCAATTTGAATGAGTAGTCTTTGCCAGATAGAGGATGAGTGCAGTAAGATTGGGTTATTTTGATGTCGTTCCAGTTATTCCTTTTCGCAAAATTCTCCGTAAAAAGTCGATTCTCATTGATGTTGCTGTTCTGCATAGAATAATTTTCTTTCAAGGCAACCTCCATCCAGGCTTCAGGTTTTGTAATTCCGTCGATCCCTTTTAGCAACAACGAAAGATGATCTGTTATGCGCTCTGATTCATACATGCGAATCCATCTCCGCAAGGCGCGCTCTGAAATCCGGAGATCTTTATCCTGGCAGTATGCAAACAGTCCCTGAAGATCACTTTTCTGTTTGGGTTCATCCGACAAATGCGTACCTGGACTCGTGTAGGTGATAAAGTCGCAATTTAAAATATTCAATATCTCGAAACCCATAAGCCTGCCTTTTCATTGTCTTGATTTTGTTGTTTATGCCTTCTGCTGCGGCGTTCGAGATTCGATGTTGGTAGTGTAACATCGTTTCTGTAAATTCAGACTAGGATTTTGGCCGGGTCGAAAAACCCTGGTGGAAAATGGTCTGAGATCCCATTCTTCTTTTCTAACTCGTTTCAAAAATTGAAAGGAAGGAATGTTATGATCTCAGACCAGTTAAAGGATACCTTAGTGGACCAAATTGTGAAAGGACTCATTGGCCAAGGCATGGAGGGGTTGAAGCCCGTCTTAGAGTTACTGTTCAATGGAACGATGAAAATGGAAAGGGAACAGTTCCTCGGTGCTGGTTCCCATGAGAGAACAGAGGGCAGGAAGGGGTACGCCAATGGGTATAAGCCAAAAGAGTTGCAAACCAGGTTGGGAGCCCTGGATCTACAGATCCCTCAGGTAAGAGGCCTTGGGTTTTATCCCCAGAGTCTGGAGAAGGGCACTCGTTCAGAAAAAGCCCTAAAGTTGGCAATAGCCCAGATGTATTTAGAAGGGGTCTCGACTAGGAGGGTGCAGGATATTACCGAGAAGCTGTGCGGCCTCGAGATAAGTTCAACCCAGGTCTCGAGGCTGACTCAAGAGCTGGATGGGCAGTTTGAGCTGTTTAGGAATAGACCGATAGGAGAGGTGAGCTATCTGGTCATTGATGCAATCTACCTCAAGGTGCGGCACAATGGGTCTGTAATCGACATGGCGATCCTTCTGGGCTATGGAATTACTCCGGAAGGGAAACGAGAAATCCTAGGAGCCTCCGCGAGCCTCTCGGAGGCTGAGGTTCACTGGAGGGAGTTTTTTAAGCACCTTCAGTCTCGGGGGATGCGAGGACTCCGGTTAATCATTAGCGATGATCATGCCGGAATGAAAAGTGCGAGGAAGGCAATGTTCCCATCAGTGCCATGGCAGAGATGTCAGTTCCACCTGGCGCAGAACGCCCAAAGCTATGCTCCTAAGAAATCGATGAGGGTAGAGATAGCAGAGGTAATGAGGGAGATTTTTAACAGTCCGACTGTTGAAATGGCGCAAGAGATGAAACGCCGGGCCATAGAGAGATACCAGAAGCGTGCTCCTGAGTTTGCGAAATGGCTCGAGGAGAATGTCGATGAAGGGCTGACAGTTTATCAGTTTCCGAAGGAGCACTGGAAGCGGGTGAGGACCTCCAATGGTATGGAGCGGGTCAACAAGGAGATTAAGCGGCGGACGCGAGTGGCTGTCTTGTTCCCGAATCCGGAATCAGCGCTCCGGTTGGTGACAGGTGTAGTGATCGAAATCCATGAGGAGTGGGTGACGGGCAAACAGTATTTAGATATGAGTCCACTGTTAAATCAGGGACCGAGAAATGAATAACCTCGAGGGAGAAAAGAGGAAAAAAATGGAATTTACAGAAAAGTTGTTGCTTTGCCACAATGAAGAACGTTGTCATGCATTTTGATAGCCCCTGGTTAAATTATGAAATCATAGAAAATCAAGCCGTTGTTCATACCTCTAAAGGCAATTTTGCTTTTGATCAGTTGCTTCTGGCCACTGGATGGATCGCTGATCTATCCCTTCGAAACGAGTTAAAAGAGTTCAGTCATGAGATTGCTCTCTGGTCTGATCGTTTCATTCCCCCGTCTCATCAACCTTACCATGCTCTTCTCAAAATGCCTTATTTGGGTCCTTATTTTGAATTTACCGAGAAAACGCCTGGACAAGCGCCCTATCTCAATTCGATCTTTAATTGTACGGGAGGATCTTTGCTAAGCGCTGGTTTCAGCGCAGGAACAGGATTGACTGGCATGAAATATAGCATCCAAAAGTTAGTTTATGGTGTCGTCAGCCAGCTTTTTCAGGATGAAAAAGATTATTTTTATCATACTTTGGAAACCTACGATGAAGTGCTGTTTGAAAATGAATAACTACATCTTACTGCAAATGGGTTGTCGACGGTTAACGATTCAAATAGGAGAAATGATTCAATGAAGTTTTTCTTCATAAGACACGGTGAGTCTCTATGGAATGCAAAAAATCTCTGTCAAGGTCAAAAAGATATTGAACTCAGCCCAAAGGGATTAAGCGAGGCAAAAGCTTTTGCAGCAAAATCTGCTCGTCTTCCTATTGGTTATATCTGTACTTCTCCGCTCAAACGAGCATTAAAAACTGCGCAGGTTATCAGAAAATACCATCCCCAAGCAGGGTTCACTTTAGTAGAAGAATTTTCTGAAAGAAATTGGGGTCATCTTGAAGGAATTTCGAGTGAAACGATGTATGAAATTGAAAAACTGGAAGAGGCAAATCCAGATTTCAAAACTGATCCATCAATTGAATCTCGTCAGGATTTAAAGTCCCGAATCAAACAGGGACTAGAAATTGCTTTTCAACTTCATCCAGAACCTCTTATCGTTTCTCATGGCCGGCTTTTTTTGGGCCTTTGTGAATTACTCAACATACCTATTATCAGGCAAATTAAGAATCTCAGCTTGATGGAAATTACAAAAACATCTAAGGGTTGGCACTCACAAGAGTTAAATTTGGGTTAAGATTGTGATTCGAAAATTTTTGATTTTAATTGTATTTTACATTGGACCAGCTTATTCTAGTGTACTAGATATTCCCTCTGACCATTTTTCGGCTATATTAGATGATCAACAGTCTATCTATGGAAATTTTGATAAAATCATACCAATGCCAGATCAAGGCGGCTCATTGATTAACGATGTTTATCTTATCATAACTTCTACGGGACAAGAATTAGTTCTTAAAGCAGAAAATCCCAATTGGAAAACACGGAAAACTCTGAACGAAGTGAGTGCTATTCGTTATATAGAAAAAAATACAAAAATACCAGTTCCTCATATAATAAAATACCATAATGAAATCACATCTTCTCCTCTGGGCGTTGAGTACATATTAATGAATCGTGTACAAGGAAAAGCTTTAAATTTAGTCATCGAAGAAATATATCCCGACAAAAAAATCTATTTAAAAATTCTCAATGATTTAGCAGACATTGTAGCTAGGCTACATTCGATCCAATTTGAATATATGGGAAATGTTGAGAATAAAGGTAACGGATTGGCCGTTGTTAGTCCAATTGAATTTCCGAAATCTGTAATCAGCAAACCTTGCCATAAATTTTCAGACTATGCATTTGCATGGCTTTTGTATTACACAAACGAAATGAAAAGATTCAAGATAGCCAATCACCCTAACCAACAATATTTCTCTCGACTTATTCCTCGCCTTGAGAACATACTCAAGACAAAAAAATTTTCTATTTTGGATGACCCAAGAGATATATTCGTCTATTGTCATCAAGATTTCGTTATGAAAAATATCTTAGTCGATAATAACTGTGTATCCGCTATCCTTGATTGGGAGTGGAGCGGGCCTACTCTTCCCGAATTTGAAATACAAACTGGTTTTGATTTTCTTCGTACTGAAGAAGATAGAATTTTATTTGAAAAATTAATGGCTGAAAGGGGGTTCCTCAATTTTTTCCATCCTCCCCCTCCAAGACGTCAGCTCTTTTATGATCTTATAGGCCATCTTTATACTCTTATCTCCTGTTATGAGTGGATAGAAGGCAAGCTGGCTCATTCTGCAAAGTTTTTAGCACAAAAACTAGAGCAGCGAATGGTGAAAAAAGACAAGCATTTTAATATGGAAAAGTTTGTAAATGACAAAACCGAAATGGCAGAACAAATATTATGGAATTTCGAATTTTCACAAGAAAGCTATGAAGATATTTTAGATACGTCTCTAACACCTAGGACTCACATGAAACCTATTGCATTTTTTGGACTGAGCGGTGTTGGAAAAACTACGTTGGCACATGGATTAGTTGATTTAGCCCCTGATCAATTTTCGCTCATTCCCATTACCACATCAAGATTACCACGCGATGACGATGACCTTCGTTACATGGAGTTTCTCTCTCAAGTTGATTTTATTTCTAATCGAGACAAAGGGTGTTTTGCTATGTCATGGCAGCAAGACGGGAACTATTATGGATACAGACGTAAATACCTTGAAAACACGCAAAAAACTCCTATTGTGACTTGCTCACTGTCTGCTATTCAAATACTTAAAGAATATGGAGCTATGACTGTGCTTATCAAAGGAGATGGTGTTAAAGGCCTAGAAGCCAGAGGATCTGATGAAGTTACAAAAAATAGAATTCTTCTCAACATAAAGAATACTGAGAAATATTTAAATCAGCCATGGTTTAAAGAAAATATTGATATTGAACATGACCAAATTTGGGGGGATATACCTCGCTCCATCCAGAATCTATATGATTCAATTAGAGGAAGCTATACTGCGGCCACCCCAAAAGTGTGAATTTGGGCAAGCGTGAAAGCGCCAAAAATCACACTTTTGGGGTGGCCGCAGTATAGTTATGTTGAGAATCCGGTCACGGTCTCGAAAAATGTACAAAGTCGAGTTAATAAAATCTCATCTCTTCCAGGAGTACTCTATATGGGCTTACAAACCATATCCGTTTTGAAAAGCGTTATGTTTGTTTTTTTCCTGGCACTTCCCAGCTACATTATCACACCTAAATTTTTTGGAGCACTTCTCCTATGAAAGCCCTTTCGCTCTTAGTTCTATGAATTTTTGTTTTTCTTCAGCAGTCTTCATAGAAAGTATTATCCCATTTCGTGGGGTCATCTCACAAGTAGCGCTGAAAATTTATTGGGTGAGCACTATAAGTTTTTAATGACTTACGAAGAATATTTGGTCGAGATATAGGAAGCATTTGGATCGCTTTCTGAGGTTCCAATACGCACAATGACCCCTTCTTCTTGCAGCTGTTTAAGTCGAACCCTGGTTGTTCTTGCAGATACTTTCCATAGCTTCATCGCTGATTTTGCACTAACAGTGTTCCCTTTCTTCAAATATTCCAGGAGTTTTTTCCCCCAAGGCCGTACAGCTATTTCCCTGATTTGTTCCGAATAAAGGGTCAGTCTAAATTGGTTGTTTAGTTCTTCAATAAGAGGCGATTTAAGCCCTTGCGCTTTACAAGTCTCCATGATTCGGCGCAGGCCAGATCCCCACTGTTCTGTGAGATGTAGTTCTCGAAAAACGCGAGCAATGACACGATTCCTGATTCTCGAGGAGCCAGAAAGAGCCTTTTCGATTGTTTGCCCAAATGGAAGCCCTCCAGGATTTGTGAACTCGATGCGATCACTAAAAATGGCAACCTGAATATGACACCCAGTCATCGCATAGTCCGTGTGAAGAAGAGCATTCATTACAGCTTCACGGATTGCCACAGCAGGATACTGAGGAATATCTTCGCGTTGCATACGCCCGATCCGACCTTCTTTTGAGATGTTTCGTTCAATAAAGGCGATGATTTTATCAGCCGCTAAGGGTAAAGGTGCGTCGATATCGGTTTGATCTAGGATTTTTTCTCTGGTCATTCCAGCGAACAGGGCGCATCGAATTTGTGAATCGGGGAAAAGTTGCATGCGGTTTATGCCAAATAAGAGAATGCCTCCATTACTCGGATATTTTTTACCGCTTCGAGATGTCTCTACCCCTAAATTTTCAAGCGCTTGCGCTGTTGGCCGTTTCCCAACCCACTCAAAAACATTCTTCATGATTTCCATATCAAGCTGTCCTTGTGGATGAGGAAGCTCATCATAAGAAACTTTCTTGGCCAAAAGACGCAGAGAATCGAGCATCTCAACATCAACCGCGCGATTTGTAGACCCGAATCGCACGTAGACACCTCGTTCAGGTCCTTCAGCTTTCAAATAATAAGGGCCTACGCTATGCGCTACTCGAATAACCAATAATTCTTTTCCGCGAATAGACTGGACCTCTATATCAGGCGTCAGAAGGGGAAGGATGCTGTCGGTAATTGCATTAGCCAGCCGCTCTTCTTCAGAGAGGATATTCGGTAGGCCTACAATTTCTTTGGTCTTATCCTTTATTCCAACGATAATCGTACCTCCAGCACTATTCGCAAAGGCAACAACCGTCTTCATAATTCCCCCTAAAGAACGGGTCGTCTCCTTGAACTCAATAGTTTTGCCTTCGTTTTCGGCTAGTAGTTGCTCAATCATATGGGATTTATGGTACCACAGCTATGCATTTTACTGTGCAGCGCTATGCATAAAAAAACTGCACAGCTTCCGCAAGCAGCTAACAACAAGCATGTTATGAGAAATGAATAACCTTGGGGTATTTCTAACCCAGCCGCGGCAAACAAAATAAGAGGAATATGATGCCACATCAAGATTTTAGTGGCTAGTCAAAGACAGGTGGCATTCGACGTAATCGCAGCTATTTGACCTTCCAGCACTTCTCAACAACAGCGCTCTTCCGAGACGGATCGCTTGAAAGCGGGCTCAACTCGAACTTGGTTGCTGTGAGCGGTGGGGCTGGTCAGTTTGCCATTTTTATCCGTGGGCATTGCTGGGTTCATGAAGAACGGTATTATCAAAAAATTATTGCATCTCAAGCAGCTTCCAAGACTTTTTGAGAGATTACTTTTAGTGGATTTTCAGTAAAGTTTGCGTTATATTCACAACCTTGTTACCATGCTCGCATAATTTTTGTTTTGAGGTTAATCATGAGTGCAATAGGTAGGGTTCCTCCTTTTGAGTTTCAATTCCTAACATTGGGTGATCCCGCTGTCAGCCCAACACTTCGATCTTGGGCCGATAAAAAAAAGGGAGATCCAGAGTACAACTTTCGACTAGAGGCGGCTGAAAAAATCGGAGAATGCTATGCTGACAAGTCTGTATTATTAGATCTTAGCAGATTAAACCTCACCGCGCTCCCGCCTGAAATAGGGGAGCTCCAAAATTTAACAGAGCTCAAATTGTGGAAAAACAAGCTCACCGCGCTCCCGCCTGAAATAGGGAAGCTCCGAAATCTAACAACTCTCGACCTCGAAGGAAACCAGCTCACCGCGCTCCCGCCTGAAATAGGGGAGCTCCAAAATTTAACAGAGCTCCAGCTGTCTCTAAACAAGTTCGCCACGTTCCCCCCTGAAATAGGGAAGTTGCGAAATCTACAAAATCTTCGCCTGAACTCGAACCAGCTCACCGTGCTCCCGCGTGAAATAGAGGAGCTCCGAAATCTAACAAATCTCGACCTGTGGGGAAATGAGCTCACCGTGCTCCCCCGTGAAATAGGGAAACTCCGCAATCTACAAAATCTTCTCCTGAACGCGAACCGGCTCACCGTGCTCCCGTCTGAAATAGAGGAGCTCCGAAATCTAACAACTCTCCACCTCGCAGGAAACCAGCTCACCGCGCTCCCGCCTGAAATAGGGAAACTCCAAAATTTAACAGAGCTCACCCTGTTTCAAAACCAGCTCACCGTGCTCCCCCGTGAAATAGGGGGACTCCGAAATCTAACAAATCTCCTCCTGCAAGAAAACCGCCTCACCGCACTCCCGTCTGAAATAGGGGAGCTCCGAAATCTAACAACTCTCCACCTCGAAGAAAACCAGCTCACCGCGCTCCCGCCTGAAATAGGGAAGCTCCAAAATTTAATGAGGCTCTTCCTGCAAGGAAACCAACTCACCATGCTCCCGTCTGAAATAGGGGGACTCCGAAATCTAGGAGAGCTCGATCTGCAAGGAAACCAACTCACCATGCTCCCGTCTGAAATAGGGGGACTCCGAAATCTAGGAGAGCTCGATCTGCAAAGAAACCAACTCACCGTGCTCCCGTCTGAAATAGGGGGACTCCGAAATCTAAGAGAGCTCTTCCTGCAAGGAAACCAACTCACCGTGCTCCCGTCTGAAATAGGGGAGCTCCGAACAAAGTTATATCTGAAAGGAAACCCGGAGCTCCTCCTGTTGATTAAAAAGTGTCTCTCACTGGTAGATGGCTTTCAGGATATACGACAAGTGGTCAACGCCTTCGAATCCCAGAAGGACTGAAAATTCCAAGTCAGCAGCGTCTTTAGTTCCCGCGCATAGTCAGTTGGGAACTTCTCAATTTAAGGAAGCAGTATGCAACTTTTTGAATGTCTCAAAAGCATCCCCGACCCACGTAAAAAGCGCGGGATTCGTCCGGTGGCGGCCTTGGCTACAGCTTCTAAGAAAATTGAAATTCTTGCACATCAATTTGGGGGTTTGTTATACCGAAAATGACCCAAGAAAGGGGGGGATCTATGAGTCTTGTAAGATGGGTCGCGTTGAGCGGGGCCTTCGCAGCTATGATCACAGGTGGAACCGTCATCGCCTCAAATAAAGGCGTGGTGCTGCTGGGCGGAGAAAACAATACGAATCGAAGCGGCCCTCCCATCGCTTACCTCTTCTCGGCGAATGGGCAGGCGTCCCTTTTGCCTCCTGCCGCTTTTCCCGATGGCGGATATATATATAGCGTTGCGATTACTGATAGTGGGGCTGGCCTCATCGGAGGGATGAATTTCGGCGGCGTCCAGCCTCCCATCGCCTATCTCCTCTCTCCGAGTGGAACTATAACATCGCTTTTAGATGCATCGGCGTTCCCAAACGGCGGATTCATCTATAGCGTGGCTATGGCGCAAACGGGCGAAGGGATCATCGGCGGACAGAATAGCGCCGGCCCCCCAATCGCCTCTTTCGTCTCCTCAAATGGAACGTTGACTCCCATCGTATTGGAGGGAGATTCTATGTATTCCTCATCTGCATTGATGAATAACGTTGCTATCGCGAGCAGCGGCATTGGAATCCTTGGAGGACAGAGCGACGTCTCTCCGACTCCTCCGCTCTCTTATTCAGTGGCTTCCGATGCGGTTGCATCGTTTTTGGGACCCCCTGAACCCGATTTCCCGAGCGGTGCAGGGATCCTCAGCGTCTCCATTGCCGAGAATGGCGCTGCCCTGCTAGGGGGAATTAATTATGGCAGCGGCCCTCCAATATTGTATCGGCTCTATCCAGATGGAACTTTTACCAATCTTTCCACTGCAACCGGCCTCCCTGCGTCAGGATATATTAACAGCGTTTCAATTGCAGAAAATGGGATGGGTCTCATCGGAGGAACGGGGCCTACTTACCCGATCGCCTGCTTTGTCGCGCCAGATGGAGCGCTCACCGTTCTTGGAAGTGGAATCTTTCCTGCCGGAAGCATTTACAGTGTTGCCATCAACAATAGCTGTGCGGGAATCATCGGCGGACAGAGTGGCGCCGGGGAACAACCCCCGATCGCCTATCTCGTAGCTCCAAACGGCGCTCTTACAACTCTTGGCGATGGGGTTTTCCCTCCCAGTGGGGTCATCAATAGCGTAGCAATCAGTGAAAGTGGGGTCGGATTGATCGGAGGACAGAACAATCCCAATGGGAGCGGCTCTGCCATTGCTTATCTGGTGGCTCCGAACGGAACCCTCACATCTCTGAGCTCTAATGGCGCCTTTTCCAGCAGCTCAACGGTCTCTAGCGTCGCCCTCTCCGATGCCATCGCCCCCCAATCCTTCGGCCCCTACAGCAGCCTGGCCAACGCCCTTTTCGCCCTCACCCATACCCTCGAAGATCATTACACAGGACGGAAAACTTTCTTCAAAAACACAAATGGCGCGCAAATCGCCGACCTCGATTTGCTCGCAGGCCGCCGGCTGATTCCCCCGAAAAAGTCACCTCCCCCAAAACCCTGCCCCATCTGGAGCGTTTGGGGAGGCCCTTTTGGCGCCTTGATTTACCAAGACGCAAAGAAGGCCATACCAGCCTTCAGCGATGAAATAGCGGGTGTAATTGCGGCTGCCGAGTACAATGGGATCAAAAACGTCGCAATCGGCGGCGGTCTCGCCTACGCTTTCACGTTCGTCAATTACAAAGAGAGCGTCGGCCACGCCTCGATCAACCAAGAATATGCCCTCATCTACGCCAATTTCAATCGCCCCTATTTCTTTTTCAATGCGGCTCTCTGGGGCGGCCTCTATCAACTCAGCAATAAGCGGCATACCCTCGGCTTCATCACCTCCACTTCAAACCCTAAGGGTTGGCTCTTATCGCCCCACGTAGAGTTGAGTACGCCTTTTCTTGTCAAAGGAGACTGGTTTGGCGTCGATCCATTTGCCATGGTCGATTGGGCCAATAGCTGGCAAGATTCGTTCCGCGAAAAAGGGAGATCGGGACTCAACATCTCCCTCAATAGCCAATACTCCTCCCTCCTCCGCAGCGAAATAGGCGTCCGCTTCTATGAAACCCTCAAATATGGCTGGGGTTGTCTCAAAATCGAGGAAAAAGCAAGCTACGTCAATAAAGCGCCTTTCCACACAGATCCAGGAACAGCCGCTTTCATAGGCGCCTTTTCTTCATTTGGCGTTGAGACCTTTAGTAGCTCCGTCCAAAATTTGGGTTTAGCGCAAATCGCATTCCACTTCACCCCTTCCCATCCGAAGTATCCCTATGGCTCAATCGACTATCAGGGCGAGTTCGGCTCTTCCTTTCAATCGCACCTTCTCGTGTTAGAGCTCGGACAATCTTTTTAACTCGAATTTTAAATATACTGCGGCCACCCCAAAAATGTGAATTTGGGGTGGCCGCAGTGTAGCCAAAGCCAAAAAGAGGCAAAAAAAAAGCCCGCCTGTTACACTTGGCGCCTGTATGGATGGAAAACCGAAAGAAGGTTCAGTGGAGTCGCTCGTCGATGCTTTGCGTCTCCTCCTGATGGGAAGGAAAGCCAGCACTCAAGAGGCGATCTGTTCCGCCTTGGAAAAATTGGGATACGAAATCAACCAAACTAAGGTCTCTAGATTGCTCCGCAAGATCGGCGCGATCAAGATCGAAAACGAACACGGGCAAACAGTCTATTCGCTCCCTCGCGAACCCGCTCCCCCCTCAATGAATACTCAAATTAGAGATTTGATCGTCAATATAGTGGCCAATGAGGCTTTAGTCGTTATTTTCACAAGCCCCGGATCTGCCTCAATGGTCGCGCGGGTTCTCGATTACAACCAGATCACCACCGAAATTCTCGGAACCATTGCTGGAGACGACACGATCTTTGTCGCCCCCAAAACAATCAAAGATATCCGAAAATTAACGGAAGAAATCAAGGGCTTACTCCAAAAATAGCGTTTCCTCAACTGTAGACAGCAGCTTCTCCTTCTCTATCAGCCAAGCAGCGACTTTTTCAGCTTTGATCGCATGCAAAGCAAACTGCCTATTGACCTGATTAGACGAGGTGCCCCCTTGGCTATCCCTTGTATTGACAATCCTTCTCAAATCGAGCATGGCCGCCACATCTTCAGCAAAAAGGGGAGAAAAATCTTGCAGTTCTCGCAAAGAGAGTTCTTCCAGTTTCCGATCGCTATCCAAACAATATCGGACAACCTTCCCCACAATCGCGTGCGCCTCCCTAAATGGAACGCCTTTCAAAGAGAGATAATCGGCAAGTTCAGTAGCATTTAAAAGCCCCTCCTGAGTGGCCTGGAGCATTTTATCCGGCCGGACATGAAGGGTTTCTATCACTCCCCGGTAAATGCAGAGCGATGATTCAAGAGTCTTTACAGTATCAAAAAGGGGCTCTTTGTCTTCTTGCATATCTTTATTGTAGGCAAGAGGAAGCCCCTTCAGCAGGGTCAAAGTGGAGAATAGAGAACCATACACTCTTCCTGTCTTCCCTCTGACAAGTTCGGGTACGTCGGGATTTTTCTTCTGCGGCATAATACTGCTCCCAGTACAATAAGCGTCGTCCAGTTCGATAAAAGCAAACTCTTGACTGCACCAGAGGATCATCTCTTCGCTCAGGCGAGAAAGATGAGCCATGATCAGCGCCCCATGCGCTAGAAACTCGACGCAAAAATCGCGGTCGCTCACTGCATCGATACTATTTTCATAAAGAGAGTCAAATTTGAGAAGATCGGCCACCAGCCCTCGATCGATCGGCAGCCCTGTCCCCGCCAACGCACAAGCTCCAAGGGGCAGTTGATTGATGCGAGGCCAGCTCCCGATCAAACGATCCATATCCCGCCCCAAGCTCGCCGCATAAGCCAATAGATGGTGGGCAAAAAGGATCGGTTGGGCCCGCTGAAGATGGGTGTATCCAGGCATCATCACATCGATGTTCTCCTTGGCTTTTTGCACCAGCGCTTCGGATAAGCCTTGCAAGAGAGAGACGACCCTTACGACTTTAGCCCTTAAATAAAGATGGAGATCCAATGCGACCTGATCGTTCCGGCTTCTCGCCGTATGCACTTTCCCAGCCAAAGGGCCGATGAGCGCCTTCAGCTCCTGCTCTATCTTCATATGGATATCTTCATCTGCCGCTGCAAAGGAGACGGCCCCTTGAGAAAGACGGTCTCTGATTTCGATGAGCCCTTTTTTGATTTTTTGGGCCTCTTCAAGGGTCAAAATCCCAACAGCTCCCAGCATTTGCACATGGGCCACCCCCCCCAGAATGTCCAGACTGGCCAGTTCGCAATCAAAAAAGATCGAAGCGGTAAACGCCTCGACCTGAGACTGTGTCGCTTTCGTGAATCTTCCGTCCCAGGCTTTAGCCATACTGGGCTCCCGCAATCAACCTTAAAGCGTTTAATTTGATAAACCCTTTAGCGTCTGTCTGATCATACCCAAGGGTCTCCTCCATGCTCGCCATTTGCGGCTGATAGAGAGAATAAGGCGAACTACGCCCAGTCACAATCACATTTCCTTTATAGAGAGTAAGAAAAACCTTGCCAGCCACCCTCTTCTGACTCTGGTGAACCGCTGCCATGAGAAAATCCATTTCAGGACTAAACCAAAATCCATTGTAGATGATCTGCGCGATTTTGGGAGCGAGGGTCTCTTTCAGAAGAATCACCTCCCTATCCAGAGTCATCCCTTCCAAATCCAAATGGGCTTTGAGGAGAATCGTCCCGCCAGGAGTCTCATACGCTCCACGCGATTTCATCCCAACAAATCGACTTTCCACAAGATCCACTCTCCCAATCCCATGCCTTCCTCCTACCTCATTGAGATATTTGAACAGTTCCACAGAACCTACGATCTTTGCCCCTGTTCCCATCTCTTCCACCGAAATCGGATTTCCCCCTTGAAACTCAATCGCGATTTTCATCGCTTCATCGGGGGTATTTTCTAGCGAAACCGTCTTGAGAAACATCTCCTCCGAAGGAGTGTACATCGGGTCTTCCAGTTTTCCTCCCTCAAAACTGGTGTGCATCAGATTCGCATCAATGCTGTACGGCTTTTCCAAAGTAGAGGTGACAGAAATGCCATGGGCGCTCGCGTATTTTAACAGATCGCCCCTTCCCGAAAATTGCGCTAAAAATTCCCGATCTTTCCAGGGGCTAATGATCTCTGCGTGAGGAAGGTGCGTCAAAAGGGTCAGCTCAAAGCGCACCTGATCATTTCCTTTCCCCGTCGCCCCGTGTGCAAAGGATGCGATCTTTTCCCGTTCCGCAAGCTCCACTAATTTCTTCGCAATCAAAGGCCTTGCCAAAGCGGTGCCTAACAGATATTTCCCCTCATAAACAGCATGCGCCTTCAGAGAAGGAAAAATAAAATCTTCCACAAATTCTTTTTGCAAATTGGCAATATGAACCTCCGACGCCCCTACGGCAAAAGCCTTCTTCTTCGCCGCCTCTAAATCCTCCTCTTGCCCCACATCAGCAATGAAACAGACGACATCGTAACCTTTCGTTGTCAGCCACTTCAAAATGACCGACGTATCGAGCCCGCCGCTATAGGCTAAAATCACTTTCTTCTTCATTTTTTCCCTCCCATAAGAGCCATGATTAACGCTTTTTGTACATGCAACCGATTTTCACTTTGTTGAAAAATGACCGATTGGGGTGAATCGGGCAACGTTTCGCTCACCTCTTTTCCCCTGACCATCGGCATACAATGCATGAATATAGCCTCCGGTTTTGCAAGCGCCATGAGCTCTTCATTGACTTGAAAACCGGCAAAAAGCTCCTCGTTCGCACCGTTTTCAAACCCCATGCTGGTCCAAACATCTGTATACACTGCGTGAGCGTCTAGAACCGCTATATGAGGCGAAGTGTGCTCAGTGATCGATCCCCCTCTTCTAAAAGCCCTCGCTAAAATTTCCGCTTTAGGACCCCGTCCAACGGGACAGCAATAGTGCAGATGGACGCCCATCATCGGCGCCATGAGGAGAAGACTGTGGAGAATATTGTTCCCGTCCCCGATATAAGTCACTTTAACCCCTTCAAGAGAGCCAAATGTTTCCTGCAAAGTGAGGAGATCGGCCAAAATCTGGCAAGGATGGTGATCATCCGAAAGGGCGTTGATGATAGGAATAGAGGATACTTTCCCCATGCGGCTTAAATCTTCGTCGCTATGAGTCCGGATCATAATCCCGTCGCAATACCCCGCAAGCACTCTGACCCAATCTTCAGGTTCCTCTTTCTTTCGATCGCCGCTTACACTCTCTATCACCGTACCGCCCAATTCTTGCATCGCCACTGTGAAACTAAATCGGGTCCGCAAAGAGGGTTTCTCGAACAGCATGGCTAAGTGCTTTCCCTTGAGCGCCAGAGCCGTTTGACCCCCTTTCCTTAAATGTTTCAACTCGCTGGCCAGGTTGAGTAAAGATCGAATTTCGCTAGAGGTGAGCTCCTCTCCGGTAATGAGATGTTTAGTCGAATGGATCCATTGATTGAGAGATTGCACGCTATGCTCCGATCTGATTATGAATGCTTTTAATAAAGCTGTTGCAGCGCTTGCCGTCGTGGCATGGCAAATACGCCGTGTGATGGCAAGACGCCTTAACTCTGTCTCCCCTTTGCCGATTGCAATGATCAGTTCAATATCCTTTGCGTCCGGATCGAAAGCCTGGCAAGGGATGCCGTGAGTCTGAAGGAACTCTAAAGTGGGAGAGGTTGCATATAAAGTCAGAGGCAGCGCTAAGAGATCGCGCGCCATCTCAATGCTTATACCACAGCCGAGAAGGGCCCCGCTACCCGGTTTGGGAAGCGGATACCCGGAAGCAATTTGCGCCTTTGCATAGCTTGTAGCAAAATCGCTATCTAGCCCCATCACCTCTCCTGTCGATTTCATTTCGGGACCCAAAATCGAGTCCACATTGTCAAATTTAGAAAACGGGAAAACAGCCTCCTTGACAGCAAAATAGGGGAGTACAGGAGGCTCAACATACCCTTGCTCTTTCAAAGAAGTTCCCAATAGACAACGGGTCGCTATTTTGACGAGATCGATCCCAGTCGCTTTTGAGGTGAAGGGGGCGGTTCGGGAGGCTCTAGGATTGACCTCCAAGACGTAAATCCCGTTGTTCTGAATGGCAAATTGAATATTGAGGAGCCCAACAAAATGGAGGCCCAAAGCGATCTGCTTCGTCTGTTCCAAAAGCTCTTTTTGCAAGGAGGCAGATAAACTAAAGGGAGGGAGAGAGCAGGCAGAGTCTCCCGAATGGATGCCCGCCGGCTCAACATGCTCTAAAATCCCCGGAACATACACGTCGGATCCATCGGATATCGCATCGATATCGACCTCTGTCGCATCCATTAAAAACCGCTCTATCAGCACCGGCTTTTCAGCAGAGGCTGAAAAAGCCTCCAAAAGACAGCTTTCTAATTCGCCCTCCTGGTTGACAATAGCCATCGCTCGCCCCCCCAAAACAAAAGAGGGTCTGACAATCAGAGGATAGCCCATCTGCTTCCCAGCAGACAACCCCTCCTCTAATGAATGGACGATCAAGTTGTCCGGCTGTTTGAGGCCCAAAGTATTTAAAAATTGCTTGAAACTAGCCCGATCTTCTGTTTTTTCAATCCATTCGGACGTCATGCCAAGGAGCGGCACTCCAGCTTTTACAAGAGGACCTGTCAAGTTTAAAGGAGTCTGCCCCCCATACTGTACAATCACGCCAAGAGGTTTTTCTATATCGACAATCGCCAAAATATCTTCCGCAGTCAGTGGAGAGCAGTAGAGCTTGTCTGCGCAATCGTAATCGGTCGAGACCGTTTCCGGATTGCAGTTGACGATGATCGTCTCATAGCCCTCTTCCTTCAAGGCTTGAATCGCATGCACGCAGCTATAATCAAATTCGATCCCCTGGCCAATTCGGGAAGGTCCGCTCCCTAAAATCATCATCTTAGGGAGATCTGTAGGATAGGCCTCGCACTCCTCTTCATAGCTGGAGTAAAGATAAGCGATCGATGTGGCAAATTCAGCAGCGCAAGAATCGATCCGCTTAAACCCAGGGACAATCCCCCATTCTCCTCTTTTCGCTCTGATCTCCTCTTCGCTACAGCCAGAAAAAATACCGATTTGCACGTCGGAAAAACCCAATTTCTTCAAAGCGCGCAGATCTTCTTTATCCTCTATTTTTTTCTCCGCCTGGACAAGCTCCTCGATTTGGTGAAGAAACCAAGGATCGATCTGGGTCAAATCGTTGACTTGGGCCAAAGACATCCCCTCTCGAAAAGCATCAAAAATCGCCCAAAGCCTAAAGGGACCCGGAATGTCCAAAGACCGGTGTTTAGGAATCGATCCAACCTCCATGCTTCTCATCCCTTTAAGAAGAGCCTCCTGAAACGTCCTTCCGATCGCCATCGCCTCCCCCACAGAGCGCATCTGAGTCCCCAATTTTTCCTCGCAACCTTTGAACTTCTCAAAATTAAAACGGGGTATTTTAACCACCACATAATCCAGGGTCGGCTCAAAAGAGGCCGGAATCTGATTCCCCGTTAATTCGCTCGAAAGCTCCGGCAAGGTGTAACCCACGGCCAGCTTCGCCGCGACTTTAGCAATCGGAAAACCGGTCGCTTTAGAGGCCAAAGCAGACGATCTGGAGACTCGGGGGTTCATTTCGATCACAACCATTCTCCCGTTTTTCGGATCTATTCCGAATTGCACATTCGACCCGCCCGTCTCTACGCCAATCGCTCGTAAAATCGAAAAAGAGGCGTCCCTCATAGTTTGATATTCTTTATCGGTCAATGTTTGGGCAGGAGCTACTGTGATCGAATCCCCCGTATGAATCCCTAAAGGATCGATATTTTCAATAGAGCAGACAATGATGCAGTTATCGCTTCGATCCCGCACAACCTCCATTTCGAATTCTTTCCAACCCACCAAAGCCTCATCAAGAAGAATTTCTTGGCCTCGCGGAGTTTGATGTAAAGCAGCTTTACATAAAGAAAAAAACTCCTCTTCCGTGTGGGCAATCCCGCTCCCGCTTCCCCCTAAAATAAAAGAGGGGCGTACAATAATGGGCAGTCCCAAAGCTCCCAAAACCTCCTTCGCCTCTTCGATATTTTTAGCAGATCCCGACTTTGGTAAATCCAACCCTAGAGTCTGAATGGTTTGTCGAAACAAAGAGCGATCTTCGGCAAGCTCAATGGCCTCAGGCGTTACGCCAAGAAGTTCCACTCCTAGAGCCGCAAGACAGCCGCTTTTTGCCAGCTCGAGAGCCACATTGAGCGCCGTTTGCCCCCCCATAGTCGGCAAGATCGCGCAAGGTTTTTCTTTTTCAATGACTTTCATCACAAATTCTTTCGTAATCGGCTCAATGTAGACGACGTCCGCCACCGATAGATCGGTCATGATCGTCGCTGGATTTGAATTGATGAGAACGACCTTGTAGCCCTCTTCGCGCAGCGCAATACAAGCTTGGGTCCCCGCGTAATCGAATTCGCAAGCCTGCCCGATCACAATCGGACCCGATCCGATGAGAAGGATTTTTTGAATATCAGTTCGCTTTGGCATGTTCGTTTTCCATTAATCTGACAAATTGGTCGAATAAAACCTGTAATTCATGAGGTCCTGGACTTGCTTCCGGATGTCCCTGAAAGCTAAAGGCCGGTTTGTCCTTTCTCGCAATGCCAGCCACGCTTTTGTCAAAAAGAGAGCGGTGCGTCACCATCAAACAAGGAGGAACCGTTTTTTCATCGACCGCAAAACCGTGGTTTTGGCTGCTGATCCATACTTTGCCTGTAGCAATCTCCAAAATCGGATGATTAGCTCCATGATGGCCCTGTTCCATTTTCACCGTTTTTGCCCCGCTAGCGAGCGCCAGTAGCTGATGCCCTAAACAAATGCCAAATATAGGAATCAGGGACTCAAGGAGAATCCGGATCGTTTGAATCGCACCATAGCAAGCAGCCGGATCGCCCGGACCGTTCGATAAAAATATCCCATCCGGCTTGAGCTTTAAGATAGCGTCGGCCGTCGCATTGGGAGGGACGACCGTTAGACGACAGCCCGAGGCGACGAGTTTTTGCAAAATAGCGTTTTTGATTCCAAAATCAAGGACAACAACGTGAAGAGAAGCATCTTGAACTCCCCATTCGGATAAGAAGTCGGAGGCGACTTCCTGGGTCATGTTTTTCCCCTCTAAGCCAGAAAAACCCTTGGCTTGGCGCAAAGCGAAATCGACGTCGACTTTTCCTCCCATAATACAGGCATTTAAGCTCCCCTTCGTCCTTAAGATATGGGTCAATTTCCGAGTGTCAATCTCCGATAAAGCCACCACATTCTGGTTTTTAAGGAGACTTTGCAAATCGCCCGTCGCCCGCCAATTGCTAGGCCACTGAGCCAGCTTGCGCATGACGACCCCGCCCGCCCAAATTTGATCCGACTCCCTATCGTCCTCATTGACGCCAACATTCCCAATATGGGGATAAGTAAAACTGATGATCTGTCCCGCATAGGAAGGATCGGTTAAAATCTCTTGATACCCGGTCATTGCCGTATTGAAGACGAGCTCCCCGACAAAAACCCCCTCCGCCCCGACCGATTCCCCCCAAAGAAGAGTTCCGTCCTCAAGCGCTAATAATCCGTCCTTTTCCATCTTTGGCTCAAATTCTCGGATAAGTAAAGCTAACCGCCGGCGGCGAGTAAAAAAAAGCGCTCAAGGGCTCTAACTGACCTACCGGACAGTGATTCAGCACCACCTCTCCTATAGTGATTCCTCCGGCTCCTAATGATTCTATCCAAAAAAGCATCCCGTCAGGGGTTATCGATTTTTCGTTTTTCATAAACTCTCCTTGTTGTTATGCGATTTATTATACACGGAAATGAATATTTATTCAACAAATAGATTCGATGTGAACGGCAAGCTCCTTGCTGTTAGCATGTTAAATATAAATATGGTGAGTTTTATTGACTAAATATTCATTTTAAATATATAATGAACGGCAACAACAGAGGAAATGATGATTAAAGTAGGGGTTGCGGGAGCCACTGGATATGTAGGGATTGAATTGATTCGGATTCTTGCCGGGCATCCCCGAGTTGAGCTTGTCTATGTCGCAACTCAATCCCACATAAATGAGGCGCTGAAGACGGTATACCCGCACCTTCAAAGGATCGTCGACATGAACTGCTCTCCGTTGGATGCGGCTGAGATGGCAAACCAGTGCGACGTTGTTTTTACGGCTCTTCCCCATGGGATTGCATTAAGCCTTGCTGAGCCGATCCTCAAAGCGGGGAAAAAACTCATTGATCTTGGAGCCGATTTTCGGCTGAAAAACCGCGCGCTTTATGAACAGTGGTATGGGAAACCCTCGGCCTCTTCCGAACAGCTCGAATCTGCCGTCTATGGCCTTCCAGAAATTATATCGCCAAAGATCATCCAAGGATCTGATCTGATTGCAAATCCTGGGTGCTACCCCACCTGCATCGCCCTCGGAGCCAGTCCTCCGATCTTTCATAAGATCGTAAAACTAGAGGGGATGATTTTCGATGCTAAATCGGGAGTTTCAGGCTCTGGGAAAAGCCTTTCTCTCAATTCCCATTTTTGTGAAGTCGCTGAAAATTTTAAAGCCTACGCAATAGCTGGAAGCCATCGCCACACTCCAGAAATCGAACAAATTTTAAGCGAGCTCACAAAGACTCCTGTAACGGTCCAATTTACGCCCCATCTCATCCCGATGATCCGGGGACTTTTAGTGACCGGCTATTTCCAGCTTCAAAAAGAGATCTCTGCAGAGGCCGTTTGGCACATTTATTCACAGTACTATAAGAACAAACCCTTCGTCCGATTATGTCCGCTTGGGACGCTTCCTCAAACAGCCAATGTCAGAGGGTCTAATTACTGCGATATCGGCCTTGCGCTCGATCTCCGGACGAACACCTTGATTGTCGTCAGCGTGATTGACAATCTTGTCAAAGGGGCCGCAGGGCAAGCGGTCCAAAATATGAATATCTTGTTTGAACTGCCGGAAACGATGGGGCTCAATCAGCTATGTCCAACTTATCCATGAAGAAAAAACATATTGAAGGAGGCATTTCAGCCCCTCTTGGCTTTATGGCCTCCGGGGTGCCCGCAGACTTAAGGGGAAAGGGGGACGTCAAAAAAGACGTCGCCCTCATTTTCAGCGAAGTCCCTGCCGTAGCTGCCGGCGTCTTTACGAAAAATTCTGTCAAAGCGGCGCCTATTTTGGTGACCCAAGAAGCGATCCAGCAAGGGCTCTTGCAAGCGATTGTCATCAATAGCCGCAATGCGAACGCCTGCACAGGCCGGCAAGGGATCACAGATGCAAAAGAGATGTGCAAGCTCGCAGCTGACGCGTTGCAGATCGATCCGGGACAGGTGGCCGTCAGCAGCACCGGCGTCATTGGGGTTCCCCTCCCGATGACCCGGCTCGCTCCAGGGATTCTGGCCGCCGCCGCGCATCTGGATAAAAAGGGAAATTCCGATGCAGCGGTTGCGATCATGACTACCGATACCTATCCGAAAGAGCTCGCCCTTCAATTGGAATTGGGGGGAGCTAGAGTCACGATCGGAGGCGTGGCCAAAGGTTCCGGCATGGTACATCCCGATATGGCGACGATTCTAGGTTTTATCACGACCGACGCGAACATTTCTCTCAATGCGCTTAAAATGGCTCTAAAACAAGGGAGCGACGACTCCTTTAACATGATCAGCGTCGATGGAGATACGTCGACAAACGACATGGTTCTCGCCATGGCCAATGGGCTGGCGGGCAATCCTCAAATCGAGATCGGAACCCCTATTTTTGAAGAATTTTGCGAGGCATTGAAATATGTCCTCATTTTTCTAGCCAAAGAGGTCGCCCGCGACGGAGAGGGGGCCACTAAGCTTCTAGAAGTGTGCGTACAAGGAGCGAGCTGCGTCGAAGAGGCGAGACTTGCGGCTAGATCCGTTTGCAGCTCTCTTCTCGTCAAGACAGCTATTTTTGGAAAAGACGCCAATTGGGGACGGATCCTTTGCGCTCTCGGTTATTCAGGAGCCTCTTTTGATCCAAATCAGGCAGATCTTTATATCGGCAACGTGCAAGTGATGGGGAAAGGGGCGCCCCTTCTTTTTGATGAGGCGGCAGCCTTAGACATCCTCTCCGAATCCCACGTATTGGTGACGGCCCATCTCCATGCAGGCAACGCCTCGGCCACAAGTTGGGGATGCGATCTTTCCTACGATTATGTAAAGATCAATGGAGCCTATCGAACATGAGACCGAAAATCGTTGTGATCAAATACGGGGGCGCTGCCATGCAAACTCCGGCCCTTATTCAAACAACGCTCCAAGACGTCGTCCGCCTCAAGAGGTTGGGAATACAGCCCGTTCTGGTTCATGGAGGCGGACCGGAAATATCAAAGATGTGTCAACAAATGGGGATCGTTCCCGCTTTTGTCAATGGGCTGCGGGTTACGGATAGAGAAACCCTTGAAATCGCGCAAATGGTGCTTGTCGGAAAAATCAATAAAGAACTTGTCTCCCTACTCAACCAAGAAGAAGGGAGGGCAGTCGGTCTCTCCGGACAAGACGCCAACTTGATCTTGGCCAAACAAGCGGATAAGAACCTTGGATTCGTAGGAGAAATTGAGCAGGTGAACCCCGAGATTCTCATCCTGCTCATTGAAGCGGGATTCATCCCCGTGATTGCCCCAATGGCAACGTCCAAAAGATCTCAAAGCTACAATATCAATGCCGATAGCGCGGCGAGCGAGATCGGAGCCGCTCTTCAAGCAGATTCTCTCATTCTGCTCACCGATGTAGAAGGAGTTTTGAAAGACCCTAAAGACCCCAGCACAAAGATCGATATAATAAAAACCTCTGAATGGGGCGCCGTAGTCGAAAGCGGCAGCTTGAAAGGGGGAATGATCCCCAAAATAGAGGGGGCCTTAGCCGCGATTCAGAGAGGTGTGAATCAGGTGCATATTTTGGATGGAAGGGTTCCGAACGTCCTTCTCCTCCATTTTCAGGATCGGGAAACAAAAGGGACAAGCATCTATGTTTAAATCCAAAACCGAAGAAATTGTGGCGCTCGACAAAAAGTATCTCATGAACACGTACAACCGATATCCGATCGCGATCGTGAAGGGGGATGGAATGGAGGTTTATGACGCCGATGGGAAAAAATATCTCGATTTTCTTGGAGGAATTGCCGTAAACGTTTTAGGTCACTGCCACCCCAAAGTAGTCGATGCGATTATTGCGCAAGTCAAAGAATTGATTCATACATCGAATCTCTACTACACAAAGCCCGCTGCGGAATTGGCCGAATTACTCTCTTTAAACGGAGGGTTGGATAAAATCTTTTTCTGCAATTCAGGAGCCGAGGCCAATGAAGGCGCCATCAAACTGAGCCGCAAATACCAATGGAGAAAAGGGCGCCGGGAAAAATATAAAATCATTACAGCAACCCATTCTTTTCACGGACGGACCCTCGCAGCTCTTGCAGCGACCCATAAACCCGAAATTCAAGAGGGTTTCGGTCCATTGCCCGATGGATTTCAAGCGGTCCCTTGGAACGACACTCAAAAATTCCTCGAGAGTATCGATGAGACAACCGCAGCCGTTTTAATCGAACCCATTCAAGGAGAAGGAGGGATCCACTCTGCCACACGAGACTTTTTAGAAAAAATTCGGGCCGCATGCGATCGGGTAGGAGCCCTTCTGATCTTTGATGAAATTCAATGCGGCATGGGCCGCTCGGGAACCCTCTTTGCTTATGAAAATTTTGCCGTTAAGCCTGACGTCATTACTTTGGCTAAAGGGATTGCCAGCGGACTTCCCCTGGGCGCTATTTGCGCAACGAATGGAGCCGCTGAAGCGTTTCATCCAGGAGATCACGGGACGACATTCGGCGCAAATCCGGTCGCCGCGGCGGCCGCTCTAGCCACTTTAAAAGTTCTCATTGAAGAGAACTACCTTCCAAAGGTGGCTAAAATGGGCGCTCTTCTCATGGAAAAACTCCACGAACTCCAAATAAAATATCCGCAAGCCATCGCCGAAGTTCGGGGGCTCGGACTCATGATCGGGATAGAGCTCAAAATAGATCCGAAAATAGTGCTGCAAAAATGCCACGCTAGAGGGCTCCTTGCCAATGTGACAGCAGGAAACGTCCTCCGCCTTCTTCCCGCCTACACAATTACTGCAAAAGAGATCGGCCAGGCCGTTTCCATTATCGAAAGCGCTATTGTTGGATAACCCCTTAAGGAGCATTCGGATACAGAACATAGATAATTTGCTGAACCTGTTCCGGGGCTACAATAATCGTCTGAAGCTGCAATCCCTGCGGTTGGTACTGAATTTGCAGTAAACTATTGTTTACCGAAATGCTGAGGACGTTTTTGAGCAGCCCGTTTGTGATGGGCGGAGAAAAGGGGCCGTTTAGCGTCGTCTGAATCCAAACTTGGCTCAGCCCAGACTGGAATGTTTTTGAGCTAAGCGACGTCACCGCCGACACAATATCGACTGCCCGTTGTTTGGGATCCACTGAATAAAACGGGATCGTCCCACTCGGATAAGTCGAAGTAAAAGGGGCCGTTGAGGAGGGGAGATTATATTTTTGCGGAAAATAGAGAAATGCGATCACATCTTCGACTGGCAATACGAGATACTGGGTGATCGTTTGGGACTGCGGAGGAAGATAGGAGATGATTAAAAGGGTGTTGTAGGGCGTCTCATTGATCGCTTGAATGTAAGGGATGATTCCATTGATCAAATATCTATAAGAAGCGTAGGGCAAGGTCGCCAACTTGGTCTGCAGAGCCACTTCAGGGACTTGAATGCCGGAGGCGTGGACAAGCGTATTGAACGTATTGTAAATTTCCGTCCCCCGATTCGCTGAGTCAATGGGAAATACAACCGGCTGGCCTGTCAGAGCCATCACGACAACAGCGCTTGAGGCGGCCGAAAATAGAGGAATACGCAAAAGCAAAAGGAGCCAACGGCAAATCATGACGGAGATGGTACATTAAAAATTATTTATATTGCAATATCCAGCGAGGAACTCTGCCACTTCTTGAAAGGGTTTGGTCCAAAGCCCCAATTCTTTCAGCAAAGCGATAAAAGCCCCGATCTCTTCTTCAAAAAGACGGAGAGCCTCCTCTCTGCCTAAAACAGCCGCAATGTTGACAGAGGTCGGATCTGCCGCAAAGTCCAGTAGATCGTCAGCGATTTGAAAGGCCATCCCCAAATGGAGAGCGCAAGCCTTAACTAAAGAAAGCTTTGCAGGATCCCCGCCGCCAAAGAGCCAACCAAAGACGAACGAAATCTCAAACAGGGTGACTGTTTTTTGATAGATGATTTTTTTGATCGTCTCAAGTTTCGAATCGGGCGGATAAAGGTCGAGAAACTGCCCATTTGTGGCTCCGTTGATCCCGGCGCAGCGGGTGGCCGCCTGAAGGCATAGTTTCAAGGATTCGGGGCTCTTGCCGCCGTTTTTCGCCACCCCCCCATATCCTTCTGCAATCAGCGCATAGCTGGCCAAAATCGCAACGCTTTCACCAAATTCTTTATGGACCGAAGGGCAATTTCTCCTCAGGGCGTCGTTGTCCATGCAAGGGAGATCGTCTGCAATTAAAGAGGCAGTATGGAAAAATTCGACGGCCAGCGCAGCGGGCATTACATCCTCCCCGCAACCTAATGCATCGGCGATCAGGAGCACTAAAATCGGCCGGAGCCGTTTCCCTCCGTTCAATAAAGCGTATTCACAGGCGTCGCGGAGTCGATTTTTTTCTCCCATCTCTTCGATAAACGCCCTGAGACGATTCTCTATTTGGGTGCGGAAGATTTCGATTGCCATAGCAGTTTCTCTAATAAATTTTGTTTGATCGGATGGAGGCCCCTTGCATCTATCTGACTCCGAGGGGGAATCACCCCTTTTACATTCACCAGCGGGTAGCAAAATGACTCCCTGCCGATCAATGTGCCTGGATTGAGGACCGAGTTGCATCCGATTTGCACCTGATCGCCGATAATTGCCCCAAATTTTTTTAGACCTGTCTTGACCCCATGAATCGATATTTCGCGCCGATCGAGCCGGAGATTCGCGCATTTAACGCCCGCCCCCAAATTGACCGCATGGCCTAATATCGAATTGCCGACATAGACGAAATGGGCAACAACAGCCCCGTCGAATAGAACCGAATGTTTTAATTCAGCCGCGTGGCCGATGTGGCAATCGTCGCCCAAGATCACAGGCCCACGGAGATACGCCCCATGCCGAATAGAACATTTTTTGCCGATGATGCAAGGGCCACGGATCAGAACGCCCGGCTCGAGTACGGTTCCCTCGCCAATTGAAATGAATTCTCTCCGATCGAGATAAACTCCCTCTGGGATCTCAATTTCAATGAGGCCTTTGTCCTTTTTATTCAGATACTCCTCCAAATGAAGGAGCGCCGACCAGATAGGCTCCCCCTCTTTCCAGAGGGAACGGTGTTCAAAGCAGTCCAATGAAAAGAAGGGATCCAGATCCAACATGCTCGCCAGTATAGCTTGAAACACCCACAACCGGATAGGAATATTTATATCTATATATAGAAAGATCCTCCTCTTCTGTCCTTGTGGAAATGTTGATGGGTCACGGGAATTCAATAGGAGAGAAAAACCGTTCATAACCTGTCGGCAATTTGTTCAAAACAGGGGGGTTTTAAACACTCGCCCCACTTGTCGACAATCTGTGAACATCTTTTGAACAAGTTATGAACGTAAAAGTTCAGTCCCCTTCGAGGACTGAACTGGTGATGAAGGTCTGATGGATCAAAGTGCATAGCCAAAACAACAGAGCATGAGCATATCTTTAGATAGAACATAAAATCTTTATATGAAATCATGTCCACTTACTTTACAGGAGGTGGGCTATGGGTAAATTTATAGGACTGAACGATCAAGAATGGGCTGTTGTAGAGCCATTCATACCCTATAAATGGGGGATTACTTTCAGAGGTAAGCAACCGCTGTTAAAAAAAAATCAGCGGATGGTTAAAACCAATTATTTCCCAAAAGGATGAAATATTGGGAAGGTTTTCTAGGGATGGGTATTTTGCTCTACTGGATACGAGAACTCATTAAATGGGGAGTTTGTGGAGAAGGGACAAGAACAGTTGCTATGCTCATTTCTAAATAAGCGCCCCCCAAGGGACCTCTCCCCTTGAAAAGGGCGAACACTCCGGTTAAAAGATGTTTTAACTAGAAACAAACCAACCGGAGGTCCGCTTATGAGGAACTATACAAACAAAACTGTTTATTTGGGAATGGACGTGCATAAAAAAACTTACGCCGTGACTGCAATTTGTGATGGTCAGGTCGTGAAGAAAGACACCTTAAAAGCAGACCCTGCCATTTTGGTAGCTTACTGCAAAAAATATTTTATTGGAGCCAAAATCGAGAGCGCTTATGAAGCTGGGTTTTGCGGCTTTTATTTACATCGATGTTTAAAAGCGCAGGGCATTACAAATATAGTGGTAGACGCAGCTGGAATGGAGGTTGCTGTCGGAGATCGAGTAAAAACAGATAAACGAGACTCTCTGAAATTAGCCACTCATCTTTCAGTCGGAAGGTTGCGTGGAATACGCGTTCCTTCGGTCGAGCGCGAGGACTATAGGGCTGTAACACGACTACGAGAAACCTTTACTCGGCAACGATCACGTTTTGCTTGCCAGTTAAAATCATTGCTTTTTCAACACGGCTTGATTCGCGCTGATGACAAGAAAAAAATCTCCGAAAAGTGGGCAAAAGTTCTCGAGACAATGCCACTATCTGCAGGGCTAAAATTTGCTATTGCAAATTATCTCGCCCAATGGCGCCAAATGACCGCAAAAATCAAGGAAATAAATCGGGAACTGGCTGTTCAAGCACAGAAAGATGGGGCTATAGAGGCGATTTACAGGAGCGTTCCAGGAATAGGAGAGGTGTCCGCTCGAGTTTTGGCCAATGAGCTTGAAGACACTTTACAATTTAGCAATGAGAAAACACTCTTTAGCTATACGGGACTTACTCCGAGCGAATACTCATCTGGCGAACACGTTCGCCAAGGCCATATTACTCGGCACGGGAAACCTATTTTGCGAAAAATATTGGTACAGACAGCTTGGAAAGCGATTGGCATAGACTCTTCTCTCGAAGAAATTTTTCTGAGGCTTTCAACCAGAATTGGAAAGAAAAGGGCGATTATAGGCATAGCAAGGCGATTGATTGGTCGCATCCACGCTTGTTTTAGAACGGGCGAATTGTATCGTATCCCATCAACTAAAAATGGAAAAGCAGAAGAGAAAAGCGTGGCTGTCCAAGAATCTCAGCTGGCTAACGTGACTCCGTAAATTGCGAAGAGCAATTTACTCCGCTTTGCTCTCGAGGAAAAAAATGTAATTGAACTCTTGCCAACGAGAGACTAAAAAGTTAAACAAGGTAGTACAGACAAAATAGTAAATTAAGGCAATGTCCGTAAAGCCGATTTGATGAAGTTTGGGGTGACCTTGTGCAATATCCTTGTGGCCATGCAAATGGACCACGCAGAACAGTTCAGGGCGCCCCGTTTTTTAATGTTCGAATAAACAACTTGGGCGCGCACTTACGGGTGTGACCTCGAATAGCAGGTTGGTCTTAAATTTTTTTTAAAGGCCGAAATAACGAACAGCATCAAACGGTCGAGTAGGACAAAACAACTGGAGAAGTCTTATGACTTGACGAAATGACATAGCAGGCTATTACCAGCAAGATACGCGCTGCGCAAACCAGGGCCATGGTGGCAGTCAATCGTGAGCTAATTGACGTCTATAGAGACATTGGCAAGACGATTCATGAACAACAGCAAACGGCTGAATGGGGATCATCAGTAGTCGAGCAGTTAGCGAAGGATCTAAAAAAATCTTTTGTAGGCATGAGGGGTTTTTCTTCTCGTAACCTATGGAATATGAGGGACTTCTATCTTTCCTATGCCGATAACCAAAAACTGCAGGCAATGACTGCAGAAATTAGCTGGACCCACAATGTGGTCGTATTTGAGAAGTGTAAAGACCCTTTGCAAAGAGAATTTTACATCAGGATGTCCAAAAGGAATGGTTGGACGTATCGGGTGCTAATGAATCAGATTAGCAATCGTCTGTATGAACGAACATTGGCCAACCAAACGAATTTTGACAAAAATCTGCCAGAGACGATGCGCTCGGAAGCGAAGCTCGCCGTAAAGGACGAATATATTTTTGGATTCGTAGACTTGGGAGATGAGTATGATGAGCGCGAGCTAGAAAAAGCTCTCATTGGCAATATTGAAGGTTTTTTAAGAGAAGCTGGTGGAGTTTATGCGTTCATGGGGTCTCAATATCGTTTAGAGGTTGGAAACAAGGAATTTCTGATCGACATTTTGCTATACCACAGGAAGCTCAAATCTCTCGTGGCAATCGAGCTAAAAGTGGGAGAGTTTGTCCCAGAATTCATGGGGAAAATGCAATTTTATCTCACTGTGCTTGATGACAAGGTAAGAATGAAAGATGAAAATCCCTCGATAGGGATCATTCTATGCAAAGAGAAAGATCGAACGATTGTTGAGTATGCCTTGAAGGAGGCTAACAAGCCGATAGGAGTTGCAACGTACCAAATGTTCAGAGAGCTGCCGAAAGAGCTGAAAAACGAGTTGCCATCCCCTGAACAGATTGCGCTGTTGCTTGAGCACATAGCTATGAAATAGAAAAAGTGCAGACAGTGTCTGCACAAATTAACTGGTCTCACTATGAGTAGATTAAAATTGAATGAAACATCCATTGTTGATTGCTTAACCACCGATTACGGTATCGCAGTTACTGCGCTTACGCTTCTTCCAATAGGTGCGGATATGCATGCGTCCGTATACAAAGCTGAGACGCGTGAGGGATCATCCTATTTCGTAAAGTTAAAACGTGGCCATCACTACGATATCAGTGTTACAATATTAGCGTTGTTGCAGGCGTCAGGAATTCAACGGATTATTCCACCGATCAAAACAATCCATGACGAGCTTACCCAGCGCATCGACGACTTTACACTTATCGTATATCCATTTATCGAGGGACAGAACGGGTTTTGCTATGATTTAACTGATGATCAATGGGTTACTCTGGGCATAGTGTTGAGGCAAGTGCATGGATTTAATGTACCGCCATCAATCAAAGATCGAATCAGAAAAGAAACCTATTCGCCCAAATGGCGAGAAGCTGTTCGATTGCTCGATGCTCATATTGATGGAAACATGACAGGTGATGGAACAGCTTTGGAGTTACAAGCGTTTATGAGGGCGCATAGGCCAGTCATTCATCGGCTGGTGGATCGTGCTGAGTCTTTAAGTCAAAAGGTCGAAGAACAATCGCCTGAATTCGTTCTGTGCCATTCGGATATTCACGGTGGCAACGTGTTGATCGATGAAAGCGGCTCCATCTTCATAGTGGATTGGGACGACCCCATTATGGCTCCCAAAGAACGCGATCTCATGTTTATTGGCGGAGGGGTGGCGAATGTCTGGAATAATCCACATGAGGAAGTCTGTTTTTATAAAGGGTACGGAAAGACTGAGATCAATAGGCTGATTCTAGCCTATTACCGACATGAGCGAATCGTGGAAGATATTGCAGAATACGGCCAGGCATTGCTTTTGACAACGGCCGGAGGTAAAGACCGACTAGAGATATACAAACAATTTAGGGGGATGTTTGAACCAAATGGTGTGATAGACATAGCATTCAAAACTGACCTTCGAGGCCATCTGATCTCCTCCGAAAAAGAGAAAAAAGCAGCTCTTGATTTTAGACAAAAACACTTCTTCGATCAGCGTGGATTCAAAGACCCTTATGCTTGGACTTTGGGTGAAAAAGATCATCTTCATTGGCTCTTATATGATGGAGATAAAGTGATTGGGTATGCCCATGTGCAAATATGGCCAGAGCATAGAGCAGCCCTTCGTATCATAGTCATCGATGAGCAAAAGCGCGGAAGTGGCATGGGAAAATACTTGATGGATCATTGCGAGGGGGCAGTCAAAAAACAGGGAGTAGTACTTCTTCAAACGGAAGCCTCGCCAAATGCCTATCTCTTTTATAAAAGGCTTGGCTACACAGAAATGCCATTCAATAATCCAGACGGAGAACCCACCCATCCGGATGATCGAGCAATGGGGAAATATTTATGAATCCAATGAGCTCTCGGGCTAGAAAATTTGTTTCCTACTATAAACCTTACCTAAGACTTTTCACTGCAGATATGGCTTGTGCAGCCATTTCTTCCGTAGCCCTACTTGCCATCCCACTATGTGTCCGATACATTACGGCAAATTTGCTAGAGGTTGGGTCAGAAAATGCTCTCCATCAAATCTACATGATGGGAGGCCTCATGCTCGGTTTGATCGCTATTTTTGCAGCATGCCGCGCATTTATTGACTATCAAGGACATATCATGGGTGCCTTGATGGAAAGAGATATGCGGAGTGAACTATTTGAGCATTATCAAAGACTCTCTTTCAAATTTTATGATGAGCACAAAACAGGTCAGCTCATGACCAGGATTTCTCATGATACATTTGATCTTGCAGAACTCTATCATCATGGCCCAGAGGATGTTGTCATTTCTCTTTTGAACTTCATCGGTGCATTTGTCATCTTAGTCAATATCAATGTCAAATTGGCCTTTATCGCCTTTCTTTTTGTCCCTGTCATGGGAGTTTATGGATTTTATACAGCCAAGAAGATGTACGCTGCATTAAAGCAGAGCAGCGACAAAATCGGTGATATCAATGCGCAAGTAGAAGACTCCCTTGCGGGCATCAGAGGGCAGTGGTTTCGTTGAATCGATTTATCGCAATGCCCTAGTGATTGCACTCAATGACAGTCGGCTAGAAATTTCAAAGGAAGTTGGAATACAGAAGAGCCTATCATCCTACTCATCATGCCACGTGTGATCATGCAGATCCTGTTCCTTTTTGAGGACACAAGCCGCTGTGCGCGGCTAAAGGATTCCAATCATGCTCACTTTAGTAAGTAACTGAAGATAGGTTCATGCTACAGAAATAAATTTTTAATAGAAGAAAGTGATCCGTGTCCGATCCCGTCGTGCCCTTGCCCAGTTCAGGCCCCGAAGGGGACTGAACTTTACCCCTCCAGAATGAACATTTCAAATAAACGTTTTCCACCAAAGGGCTAAATTGAAAAGGTACCAGATTTGGGGCGCATGCCCTTGGTCGCAATACCGGATGACTTCGTTTGGATCTAAAAAATCGGTCTGAGCGGAGAACGCTTTGAGTTCTTCGCGCATCCGGACTCCCAATTTGTCATTGAGCCATTCGTAGACGGGGACGCCGAATCCCTGCTTAGGTCTATCGATGAGTTCATCGGGAATAATGCCGCGGACTGCTTTTTTCAAAATGTATTTGCTGATCCCGTTTTTGGTTTTCATCGATTGGGGAATACTCATGGCCAGTTCAACAAATTTATGGTCAAGAAACGGGACGCGCCCTTCTAGAGAGACTCCCATGCTCATCTTGTCGACCCGCATCAGCAGCAGCTCAGGCAGTCTCAAATTCAAGTCGGCATAACTCATCCAATTCAATGGCGATTTTTCCCACGCCTTCTCCTGAAAGCGTTGATAGGTGGGACGAATGGCCTCCCAGGAGGTGAGCCCTTTGAGCTTTTCGCGGAGCCGCGGAGAGAGGAGCCGCTGTTTTTGGGCTTCGGTGAACGATTCGGCGCCACTCCAAAAAATCGGTTGATCGAGCGATCCGCGCCGGAGCCGCTCATAGTGCATCGATGTGTTTTTGCCAAGGGCGCGGATGCCGACAAGTCCAAGTCTTTTGATAAAATTGGGGACCGGAAGGTTGTCCATATTCTGCAATGTGAGAGCTGTTTTCCAGCTCGGATAGCCCCAGAAGAGTTCGTCTGCCCCTTCGCCGACTTGGGCGACGACGATCCCGTTGTCGCGGGCGAGCTTCGAGACGTAATAGACGGGAACGCAGACGGGATCGGCGATCGGTTCATCTTGAAGGTGGATCATTTGGGGAAGAAAGTCAAGGAGATCGTCGACGTTCAGGAGCCGTTCATGATAAATGGCGCCCACCTCGCTGGCCATCCGCTTGGCAAAGTGGAGTTCGTTTTGATAGGAGCTGTGGTTCCCCTGATAGCCAATGCTGAAGGTTTTAACAATGTCCCCTTCGGAAAAAAGGGCTGCGTTCGTACTCGAATCGATGCCGCCGGAGAGAAACACTCCGACGGGAACGTCGCTTATTTTCCGCAGTTTAACCGACGTCCTCAGTTCAGCGAGAATCTTGGCTGCGACCTCTTCTTCAGAGGCGTCTTCGAGCGGCTGGGTGTGATCCCATACGTCCCAATATCGCTTTTCTTGGCAGGAGCCGTCTTCGCGGATCCGGAGCCAGGTGGCGGGGGGAAGTTTTTGAATGCCGTCGAAAAGGGTTTGCGGGGCTGGGGTCGTGAGAAAGGAGAGGTAGTGATAAAGGGCCTCTTCATGGACAGCCCGCTTTTGGTCGGGGTCTTTGAGCAACGCTTTAATTTCGGAGGCAAAGGTGACCCGGCCGTTGTGGATGCTATAGTACAGCGGTTTCACGCCGATCCGGTCGCGGACGAGCCAGAGTTCCCGCTTTTTGCCGTCCCAGAGGGCGATCGCGAACATTCCACGAAAACGGTGGATGCAGTCGATCCCCCACTCCTCGAAAGCGTGGAGGATGACTTCGGTATCAGAATGGTCGGTTTTCCATCGATAGCGGGGAAGTTCTTTTCGGATATCGGCGTGGTTGTAGATCTCGCCGTTAAAAACGAGCTGGAGGCTCTCGTCATTGTTGGACATGGGTTGGTTCGCGGCGGCGGAGAGGTCTAGAATGGATAGGCGCCGAAAGCCAAGGCCGATTTTTCCATCGTCCGCAATCCAAATCCCTTCACCGTCGGGCCCCCGGTGCTTGATCGTATCGGTCATCGCCTGAATCAGGGGACGTCCGATCCGGTATCCGCTCTCTTTGAAAACCAGAACTCCTGTCAGTCCACACATAATTTTCCTTAATGTAAAGCTGCTTTAAAATATGGGGCGACTTAGGATCGTCGATCCCCAGGGCTTTGGCGTGGATCCAAAGCCAAGTTATTGACCGCAGGTGCTATACTGCGGCCACCCCAAAAGTGTGAATTTGGGCAGCGTCAAAGCGGCCAACAAATCGACGATCCTAACGTGCCTAGTATTAAACCAATACAAGGCACGTTACGATCCTCGATTTTTGGCGCTTTCACGCTTGCCCAAATTCACACTTTTGGGGTGGTCGCAGTATATACATCGCTCGACTTGAAAGGCGATCTCCATGGCTTGGGCCTGTTGCCAGAGGGGGATGGGCCAATGGCCTCCGTCTTGGATGGCTTTCGCAAAAGCGACGAGCTCCTGTTTTTGCCCTTTTTCGGCCATCGCACTCTCTAATTTTGGATGGGAGAGCGATTTATAATCGTTCAATACCAGCACCTGTCCGTCGACAAAGATCTCCATCTGTTCTTTTGGATGCTCTTTTGAGCCGAGCGAGGTATAGGTGAGGGTGGCGATCGATCCGTCTTGAAAGGTCATTGTCGCTATGAAATTGTCGTTCGTGGGCGAGGGGATCGATTGGGCGTCGACCCGGATCACTTCGGCGCCGGTGAGATAGGTGAAGAGATCGTAGATATGACATGCCTCGCCGATGTTCCTCCCTCCCCCCTCCTCGCCGTGAACCCAGTGGTCTTGGGGAAGAAAACCGCCATTCATCCGGTAGTTTAAAATCATGGGGCCTCCCCGTTTTTCCACCACCTTATGGAGCGCCTCTCCGTATTTGGAAAACCGGCGATTGAATCCGGTTAATAAGAGGGGCGCGTCAGAAGTAGACGCATAAAAATTCAAGATTTCGGCCAGCTCTTTTTCATTGAGGGCGAGGGGCTTTTCGACGAGAACCTGTTTTCCGGCGCGGAGGGCCTCGAGGGCCATAGACGCGTGGAGGTGGTGTCTTGTGGCGATGAGGACGGCGTCGACGTCGGGGTCTTGGAGCACTTCTCTGTAGTCGGTCGCTGCATAATCGGCTTCAAATTGTTTGGCAGCAGATTTCGCATTGTGTCCGGAACGGCTCACTATGGCCCTCAAATGGTATTCTTTCAGCCCTTGGAGATTCGGAAGGTGCATTTCCCTTGCAAAACCGCCGGCGCCAATCACGGCGATCTGAATTTGGTGTTTTAAGAGCGGTTTGGCGTGCGGATTTCTAATGAGGGTCTTTATATCGCCAGTTTCTGGATAAGAGAGCAAAGACAAAAGGGGCTTCGGTTCTCTCTCTTGGAGAGCTTTATAGGCGTCGGCGACCTGATCGATCGGAAAGACTGACTGGATGAATGGATCGATCTTCACTTTTTTCTCAGCGAGGAGGCGGAGATACTCTTCCATGTTCCGGTTTTCGGTCCATCGGACGTAGCCGATTGGGTAGTCGAACCCTTTCTCCTCATATCGGTCATCGTAGCGGCCAGGTCCATACGAAGTCGAGATCAAAAAATCGATCTCTTTTTGAAAAAAATCGGACCGTTTCAAATGGAGACCCACGTCGCCGACGAGGACGACGCGTCCCTTTTTACGGCATAATTTAAAGGCGTTTGAGATCACCTCATTTGAGGGGGTCGCTGCGGTGATGATCACCCCATCGACTTCGGCGATTTGTCTGCTGACCGTCCCAAATTGTTCAGCGAGGGCAACCCGATTTGGATCGAGGTCGACGCCAAAGACTTTGCAGCCGTTTGCCTGGAGGATCTGGGCAGTGAGCTGACCCAAAAAACCGAGGCCGATCACGGCGAACGTCTCTCCAAGGGTCGGCTGCGCTCTCCGCACTCCTTGGAGGGCAATCGCGCCCAATGCGACCGTACTTGCCTCTTTAAAGCCTAGAGTATGCGGAATTTCTACAATAAGGTTGTCAGGAACCTGGATGATTTCGGCGTGATGAGCAAACTGCGCGCCTGCGCAGGCGACCCTTACGTGAGTCCCGACGATAGTTCCAGCGGCCGAATAGCCGATCGGGGAGCCTGAACTCAATTTCCCTTGTACGATGCTCTTGGTTTTCGAGAACCCTTTAGCGGCGAGCATCCCAAGGACTTTTTTCACTTTTTCCGGTTCGGCGAGCGCCCGTTTCCAAAGGGGTTTTCTGGCCTGTTTCATCCCTTCGATTTCTGTGCCGGTCGAAATACAAGAGTGAGAGACCCGAACCAGTTTGTATCCTGGTTCCGCATTTGGCGCTGGAACGTCCTCTATCATGGGCGCCCCTTGTTTCATCAAGACTTGCTTCATTCCCAAATTCCTCTTGTATCGATGATCTGTTTTCCTTTTAAAAGAGATCGGTCTATGGCGGAGAACTTTCGGTGATTGACGAGTAGCACGACGAGGTCGGCCTTTTTCACCGCTTCATTCAACTCTACCAACTGCACCTGCGGCACACAGAGCGATGCGGGGAGCGCCTCCAAATGGGGCTCTACGACGAGGAGGTCGCCCATTTGTTCTTGAGCCATTTCTCTGACAATTTCGACAGCGGGGCTTTCGCGCACGTCATCGATATCGGCTTTGAACGAAAGTCCAAGACAGGCCACAATGGGATTGGTTATTCCTACCAATTTTTCTCTCACTTTTGCTAATACATACTGCGGTTTGCTGTCGTTCACCTCTCGCGACGTTCGGATCAAACGGGAGAGATGCGGAGCCGAATCGACGATGAACCATGGGTCGACCGCGATGCAGTGGCCTCCCACGCCGGGGCCCGGTTGCAGGATCTTCACTCGCGGGTGCCGGTTAGCCAGCCGGATCAGTTCCCATACGTTGATTCCCAGATCATCGCAAATCAGCGACAGCTCATTGGCAAAGGCGATATTGACGTCGCGGAATGAATTTTCGGTCAGTTTGGTCATCTCGGCAGTTCTCGCATCGGTGATGAGGCACTCTCCCTGGACAAAGATTTGATAGAGCTCTTTGGCCCGTTCGCCAGAGAGGGGCGTCAGCCCCCCAATGATTCGATCGTTTGCGACGATTTCCCGCAAAATATGGCCGGGGAGCACTCTCTCTGGGCAATAGGCGATTCGGAGATCGAGTTGAGGGAGCCATGCGGCCAGTTTTTCAGTGGTCCCAACGGGAGAGGTCGATTCGAGAATGACTAAATTTCCCCTCTCCAAAACGGGACTGATCGCTCTTGCCGCAGCTTCGATATAGGAGAGATCTGGCTTGTGATCTCCTTTAAACGGGGTTGGAACGGCGATGATGAACGCCTCTGCTTTTTCAGGCTTTACACTCGCCCTTAGCCTTCCGCTCATTACGGCCGAGTGAACCACCGCCTCCAAATCGGGCTCGACGATATGAATTTTGCCTTGATTGATTGTATCGACGGCCTTTTTATTGATATCGACTCCGACGACTTCGATCCCATGGCCTGCCAAGATAGCAGCTGTTGGGAGTCCAATATAGCCGAGCCCTATCACCGACACTTTATTAAACGGATGTTTCATCATTCACAATCTCTTGCACGATCCTCAGCGCCGCATGGCCGTCGCCGTATGGGTTATGCGCTTGAGCCATTTTGAGATAGCAGGCTGGATCATCGAGTAATTTTTCCGTTTCCCGGACGATTTTCTCCTCATCCGTTCCGACGAGGATCACTGTCCCCGCCTCAACTGCTTCGGGCCGCTCTGTCACCTCGCGCGTCACCAAAACCGGCTTGCCGAGCGAAGGGGCCTCTTCCTGGACGCCTCCCGAATCGCTCAAGATAAGATAAGCGAGATCCATTAAAAAGACAAAATCTAAATAGTCGAGAGGCTCGATCAGATGGATGTTGTCGCGGGTTCCCAAGATCGAACGGACAGGTTCCTGCACATTCGGATTCAAATGTACTGGATAGACGATTTGGACGTCGTCCCGTTTCGAGAGTCTATGGAGAGATCGGCAAATCGCCGCAATCCCCTCACCGAAGTTTTCGCGCCTATGACCCGTGACGAGAATCAGCCGCCGTTTCGGATCGAGAAAATCGAACCGGTTTGTTTTGAGCTCCGGTTTTTTCTTGAATTGATCCAAAGTATAAAAAAGGGCGTCGATCACCGTGTTTCCCGTGACAAAGATTGCCCCTTCCCGCACCCCCTCCTTCACCAAATTGGCCCGTGATCCATTCGTCGGAGCAAAGTGCGTCTCGGCAATCGAGGTGATCAATTTCCGGTTCATCTCTTCAGGCCAGGGCATTCTCAGATTGCCCGTCCGGAGCCCCGCCTCGACATGCCCTACCCGAATTTTTTCATAGAAAGCGGCCAAGGCCCCCGCAAAAGCGGTTGTCGTATCGCCCTGCACCAACAATAAGTCGGGTTTCACCTCGATCAACACCTTTTTTAAACCGGTGAGGACGGAGGTGGTGATTTCAGTTAGACTCTGGCCCGGCCTCATGATGTTCAGATCGTAATCGGCTTTGATCTGAAATAGACTCATAAAAGGGTCGAGCATTTGCCGATGTTGCCCAGTGACACAGACGAAGGATTCTATGCCTCGGACCTCCTTTAAGCGGCTCACGACGGGGGCCATTTTAATCGTTTCCGGCCTAGTTCCAAATACGGAGAGAATTCTCATGGCTCATAGGATAAAGGCCAAACGGATCCAAGTAAAGGGCTTTTCTTCCGATCGAGTTATACTGCGGCCACCCCAAATTCACACTTTTGGGGTGGCCGCAGTATATACCAACATGGCTTCGCTATCGGGTTCAGGATCTGAGTGAGCGGATCGCGTCCTTTGCTGATCTCACTCTTTCTCGACGTCCCAAGTCTTTACTGCCGCCTGAAAAAGCCTGTCGTTCTGTTCATTGAGAAGGTGGATACGAGAGATCGGTCTCGCCATTCTCTGCAGCGGCTTATCACAAGTCCTGAAGTTAACTACAGGGTATGTATACGGTATACCACGGTTCGACATTGTGGCTCCCCTGATAGTTATTGAGTGAAATGTTTTTCCATTATCTTTTTCATTAAGGAGAATAAATCCTTGAATAGTTTTGCCTAACAATGTCGAATACTCTGCTAGAACACCCCTCTTCTTGGGGCAACTTGTATAATCTGGCTCTACCCTGACGGTTGTGCAATTTTTAGAATTGGAAATTGAACGAATTTCTTTGCAGTCTGACTCAGGATGTGAGGGAGCGGTCTGCTTGGTCTTTGAAGTGGATGGGGGCTCCTCGCACCACGGCTTCGCCCACCACGGATTATTTTTTGCTGCCCCCGTTAACACATCTTGAATGATGTTATAAAAGTCTAAATTAAGGTGTTTGTCTTTAAGTTTGATAAGAGTGGCTCGTACATTTTTACGATGAACTCCCTCATTGAATGTAACTATAGGGACATAGGTCGATACTCCACCACCAGAAATTTTTTTCTGAATTCTGACCTTTATATAGGAGCGAGTCCCATCAGAAAAAAGAGGAATAGAACCCTCCGTCTGATTTAATCGATTGTAATAAATGGCTTGAATAGTTGGTTTCCCGTACACATGATTTGCCGTTAAGGCGATCTTTATTGCTTGGCGGGCCGCTTTCATCAATTCACCAGAGCTTTGTCCGTCTGCGGCAACGCCCGATCGCCTCTCCTCCTCGCCCATAGCTATCGCTTTTGACGATAAGCTTTCGATGACTCCCATGCTACTGTCACGTGCTGATAAATGATTCATATCGATCCTCAATGAAATGACTGGCCCATAGCGATATAAATTCGAGGCTCATGCATCGCATTCCCGTTTATATCGGAGGGAGTTGCACCACCCCCTCTTCGGAAAAATTTAGTGGCTGAAATGAACCGCTGCCCAGATCGCGGTCACCAGCCCAACCGTGACACACAACAAGGAACAACCAAAAGCTGCGCATGACATGCGTCTGGGCTCCGGCTGTGGCTGTACGTTGGCGGTTGGTAATAGATCCTCCTGACCCATCATTCCCGCACATCCGACGATGCAGCGACCTAATCGTTCAGAGATTGACGGCGCCGCATTTGGGGCAGGCGGAGGGGCATTTTGGATGGGTACGTAGCGTGCATTGGCTATCATGACATTTTATTCCTTTGTTTGTTATAGTGTAAATTATATCGTTTACTATAAATTATGTTCAATTATTTTTATGTAAATTTTTAAAACCAGTTATACCGCCATTGGCCAATGGCGGTATATCCCTGACATTCAAGACATTCCTCCATTCCGAACCCTATAGTCTGCAAGGACCTCTTCCAGCCCCCCAAACTGTGTGACAGAGCCCTGCTCAAGCCAAAGGGCTTTATTGCACAATTCTTTAGCGATATGGGTATCGTGGGTTGAGAGGACAACCACTTCGGCTTGATGGACGAAGCGGCTCATTCGGGCCTTGGCTTTTTCGAGAAATTGGGCGTCGCCGACGCCGATGATCTCGTCGATGAGCAAAATATCTGCAAAAACGTTGGTGGCGATCCCGAATCCGAGTCGGATTTTCATCCCTGCCGAATAGGATTTGACCGGCATCCCCATAAAATGGCCGAGTTCGGCGAATTCTTCGATTTCAGGGATGATTTTCCGGATTTCTGTTTTACAGAGGCCGAGGATGAGTCCTCGGAGCCAGATGTTTTCGTAGCCGTTGAGTTCGGGATCCATCCCCATCATGACGTCGAAGAGACAATTGATTTTTCCTTGCATTCGGACGATTCCCCGGGTCGGTTCATAGATTTGGGCGAGCACTTTCAAAAGGGTCGATTTTCCCGCTCCATTGGGGCCGATTAAGGCGACTCGATCCCCTCTTTCGAGCTTGAAGCTCACATTTTTTAGCGCCTCTACGAAGATCCGGTTTTGATTGACGGCTAAGCGGCTGGCTGTCGCTAGGCGGAGAAGGCTCTTTTTCAACGAACGGGAGTCTCCGCCGTAGATGGGGTAGGAGAGGGAGACGTTTTGGAGTTCAACGGAGGCCATCAGTCGACCCAAAATACGATGCGAGGGCGTAGGGCGGAGAAGAGGGCGAGGGTAAGGGACGAGCCGATGAGGGCTAGGACTCCGCAGACGAGCCAGCTCGAAAGGGAGGGCGCGGCGCCGAGAAGGGGCGAACGGACGAGGTCGAGAAAATAGACGAACGGATTGAACCGCAGCCAGGCGGAGTGGGTATTGAGGAGTCGAGGCATCCAAGAAACGGGGGTGGTAAAGAAGGCGATTTGCATGCAGGCGGCGATCATTGGGATCATATCGCGATAGCGGGTCGAGACCATTGCTGAGAGGAGACACACCCAGTACAAGTTGGCGAGGAGGAGAAGGAACCCGGGGATGGCTAAAAGGGAGGTTAGGCCAGGGTTTTTTTGGAAATAGAGGCAAACGAGGAGGTAGACGGCGGAGTTGTGGAGTAAACAGATCGATTGGCGGACGAGATGTTTGAAAATATAGAGGTTATACGGGAGGCGGCTTTGCTTAATGAACGGGCTGTTCGATTTAAAAATATCTCCGCTTTCAATGAGCGTGTTTGAGATGAATGTCCAAAAGAGATACCCAGCTGTGAAAAAGGGGACATATTCGTCAAGGCTCTCTTGAAAAAGCTGGCTGAAGACGAGGCTCATCATCGAAATAAAAAGGAGCATGCTGATGGTGAGCCACCAAGGTCCGAGAAGAGAGCGGCGATAGCGCTGCAAGAGCTCCATCCAGCCGAGATGGAGCCAAAGTCTATACTGGCGGAGCCCTTGGGTGAAATCATCGCAGGCTAAGCGCATCCGAGCCACTCGATGAGTTGACGGGCGCGGGAAGACCAGTCGAGGGTGGCGGCGTAGTCGCGGCACATCGACGGGTTCGGAGATCGGAGAGCGTCGGAAATGGCGGAGCGGAACTCTTCTACGGAGCTGCAGAGGTGGGCGGGGGAGCCGATGTTTTCAAGCTCTTGCCAGCGGGTTGCGACGGTTGGAAGTCCTGAGGCCATGTATTCGTAGAGTTTGAGGGGGTTGACGTTGTGGATGAGGTCTGGATATTTGCGGACGTTGAAGGGGATAAGTCCCACATCTGCGTGCTGGAGATATTGGGGGATTTCAGAATAGGGCCTGGGGCCTAAGAGATGGATGTTTTTGTACTGTTCGAACCGGTTTTGTTTGGCAGGGCCGATCAGTACAAACGAGATATGGGGCATTTGCTCAGCGAGGCTTTTCAGAGTCTGATCATCGAACCAATAGTCGATCGCTCCAACGTAGATGGCAATCGGTTTGGAGATGTTTTTCAGCTCGGCAGGCATTGGGGCGGACTTGGCAAAATGGGCGAGCGGCACCCCATTCGGGAGATGAACGGGGCAGACGCCCTGACTCCTCACCGAATCGACGAGGGTCTTAGCGGTGCAGACGACGAGATCGACTTTTTTGATGAGCTCTTTTTCGAGATTGAGAAGCGCGGGGGTCGATTTTTTAAAGCCGGCGTTTTGGTCGGCGATCCGGAAGATTGTTTTACGGGCTTTGATTTCGTCGATCCAAAACGATTGGACGGCCGTGTCAAGATAGAGGATGTCGACTTCGTGAAACCCGTTCTGTCCGACCCTCTTCAAAGCAGAGGGGAACGTGAATCTGTGCCAATGGCGGAAGACCCATTCAGAGCGAAGCCAAGAGATGGGGTGGGGCGGAAGCAGAGTCAATGGGACATAGGCCCAGAGACGCCCCTCTTTAAGGCCTCCCGATCGATAGATCTCAAAGCGGCTTTGCAGCTCTTCGGCGCCTCCCAAAAAATGGAGGGGGGAGATCGGATCGGAAAGATAGGCGATTTCGTAGCCGAGTTTAACAAACTCGCGCGCCAGATGGTGGCTGCCGACTTGAAAGACCGACGTCCATGGATTAGAGCAAGCCATGAGAATTTTTTTCGAAGCCATGCCGAGAAGGATAGCACAATTGGCCGATTCATGGTATAAACTCTCACTATGTTTGATCTTTGCATTGATGCACGCATGGCTTTTTCTTCCGGTATCGGAACTTACATCCGCGAGATCGTCCCCTATTTTCTCGGCTCCCCTTTCCGAACAGTGCTGCTTGTCGATCAACCAGGGAGCCCTTGGTGTAAAGAGTTCGATCAGATCGCCTTCAAAGCCCCGGTCTATTCCATCCGAGAGCAGCTTCTCTATCCGCTCAAAATCCCCTCCGTCGATCTTTTTTGGTCGCCTCATTACAATGTGCCTCTCCTCCCCATTCGGGCCGCAAAGCGGATTGTTACAATCCACGACGTATGCCATTTGGCGCTCGGATCGGGCCTTCAAAAATTCTATGCGAAATCGGTCATGGGTTTTGCTCTCCGGAGATCTGACAAAGCCATCACCGTCTCCCAGTTTTCCAAACGGGAGATTGAAAAATATCTGGGCTTGGGCCCGTTGGAGATGATCCCGATCGGCGTCAATGCGGCCCGCTTCTCTGCTCAATCTGGTTCCGATTGGGATCTAGTGCGGAAAAAATACCGTTTGCCAGATCGATTTGTCCTTTTTGTCGGCAATAACAAGCCCCATAAAAATTTAAAGAGGCTCGCCCGCGCTTTTACTCAAGTCAACATCCCCGGTCTAGAACTCGTCATGGCGGGCCAAGGGACTCCGACAGGGCCCGTCGAAGAGAGGGATCTCCCCGTCCTTTACAGGATGGCTGAGGCGTTTGTTTTCCCTTCTCTCTACGAGGGGTTTGGCTTGCCGCCTCTTGAGGCGATGGCCTCAGGGTGCCCGACCGCCGTTTCAAGAGCCGCCAGCATGCCCGAAGTGTGCGGCGACGGGAGCCTTTATTTTGATCCAACGAATGAGGAGGAAATGGCTAGGGCCATTCGGGAAGCGGTCGGGAACCTGCCGCTGGTTGAGCGAGGATTTGCGAGGGTGAAACAATTGAATTGGGAAAAAACGGCGGCGAGCCACATCCAGGTCTTTGAAGAGGTGTGCTGTGCGTAGCGCGATCGTCCACGATTGGCTCCTCTCAGGAGCCGGCGGAGGGGAGAAGGTGCTCCAGGCGATCCACCGCCTTTTTCCCTCGCCGATTTATACGCTCGTACAAAATCAAGCGGAGTTGAAAGGGACCTATTTTCAAGATCTCCAGATTCACTCCTCTTTTATCCAAAATTTGTTTAGAGCGGAAAAAAAATATAAAAGCTACCTCCCCCTTTTTCCGCTCGCTATCGAGCATTTCGACTTAAGGCAATACGATGTGGTTCTCTCCTCTTCCCACTGCGCTGCGAAGGGGGTGATCACATCGCCCGATCAGATCCATATCTGCTATTGCCATACCCCGATGCGCTACGCATGGGATCTCATGCACGATTATCTCCGAGAGACGAAATTAGATCAGGGCGTGAAAGGTTTTTTCGCCAAGCTGATTTTGCACTATCTCCGGGGCTGGGACGTCCATACAGCTCACCGGGTCGACCATTTCATCGCCAATTCGGACTATGTGGCAAGGCGGATCAAGAAATTCTATAGCAGAAGCTCAACGGTCATCTACCCGCCCGTCGATCTTACCCTCTTCCAAGAACAGCCGAACAAAGAGCCGTTTTATCTCACCGCATCGAGAATGGTCCCCTACAAACGGATCGATCTCATCGTCGAGGCGTTTTCCAAGATGCCCGATCAGAAACTCGTCGTGATCGGCGATGGCCCCGAATGGAAAAAAGTGAAGGCAAAAGCGGGGAAAAATATCGAGCTTCTCGGTTTTCAGCCCGATTTCGTGTTGAAAGAATTCATGCAAAGGGCGAAAGGATTCGTCTTTGCAGCTGTCGAAGATTTTGGCATTATTCCCGTCGAGGCAATGGCCTCTGGCACACCGGTGATCGCCTTTGGCAAAGGGGGCGTGTGCGAGACGGTAATCGATGGGAAGACGGGCCATTTTTACCCGGAGCAGACGCTCAACGCCCTCATCGAAGCGATCCGTTTTTTTGAGAAAAGAGAGTGGGATTCGGGGGAGTGCCGAAAAAGGGCTGAGATGTTTTCCTCCGAGAGGTTTAATCTCCAATTTGGGGATTTCATACGGAGTAAAATATGAAGGCTATCGTCCTTGCAGGCGGAGGCGGAACGAGGCTTTGGCCCCTTTCGAGGGACGATTTTCCGAAGCAGTTTTTGAGTTTCAACTCTGACGTCTCGCTTTTGCAAAAGACTGTGCAGCGGCTCAAACAGGCCTCTTTCATCGATCTCGTGGTTGTTTCGACGAATGAACTCCACAGGGCCCTTGTGCAAGAGCAACTGAGTAAAGTGGGGGCCGATTGTCCCATTCTTGTCGAACCGGTGAGAAGGAATACGGCCCCCGCCATTGCCCTCGCACTGAAAGTGTTAGAAACCGATTACGGCATAGAGAGCGGAGAGAAAGTGCTCGTCGTCCCCTCGGATCACCTCATCGAGCCCGCCGTGATTTTTCTCAACGCCCTTGAGCAGTTGGAACCGAAGAATCAGATCATCACCTTCGGCGTCCGCCCCACCAAACCGGAAATTGGGTACGGGTATATCGAAATCGGCAAAAAATGCGGCCCCCTTACGTTTGAGGCAAAGCGCTTTATCGAAAAACCAGATCTGAAAAGAGCCGAAAAATATCTCGACAATCCCCATTTTTTTTGGAATTCGGGCATGTTCCTTTTTACCGTGGACACTTTTTGGCGGCAGCTCGGTCTCCACGCCCCTGAGCTAGCAGCGCTTTTTCAGAGGCCTTTGGGCGAAGCGGTTCAGAAGTTCGACAAGCTGCCCGACCTCTCGATCGACTATGCGGTGATGGAAAAATCAAAAGAGATCCTCGTCTGCCCGCTTGCTGTTTCCTGGTCGGATGTCGGTTGCTGGGACAGCGTCTATGATGTGATGGAGAAAGATCAGGATCAAAACGTGAAGATCGGCCAAGTCCTCGCCATCAATACCACCAATAGCCTCATCATCGGCGGCAAACGGATCATCTCGACCATTGGCCTCGACGATCTCCTCATCGTCGAAACTGACGATGCCGTACTCATCAGCAAAAAAGGGGAGTCGCAGAGAGTGAAGGCGCTCTTACAAGAGCTGAAAAATCGCTCCGTCAACAAATAAATGTTGACCTCATTTCTTTTTTGTTGAAAAATGCCCACTCCTCAAAAAAGGAGTCTTTATGACGACACCCAGCTCTATTTCATTTGTTATAGCCCCTACAACTTTTGGTCAAGTATATCATTTTAGCATCACCGTTCGATCCCCTCATGATTCCGATATCGATGAAATGGTGAGAAACCTCGCTTCTAGGTTATCGGCGCCGCAGGCTCAGAGGTGGGAAGCGCAAGGGGCTTTTGCGAACGCTCATCTAGAGTTTGAGTTCGCAATTATGGGGTTGAACAATGACCAGGAAGAGCGCCAAACAACAGTCATAACCTTAAAGATTATAAATCCGAGCCTTGCGGGGGGTTTTATGTGGAGAAAAACGATGAGGTTCGTATCGATGCGCCTCCCGTAGAATAGTTTTTAGCCAGCTCTGTATATTGGGCCAGTTGCCTCTTTTCCCATTCTTCATCATAGCCCAGTTCCCGGGCCATGATGCGGGCGGCCTCAGGGGCGATTTCCAATGAGGCTTTCACGTTGAGGAATAAGCTCCTCGTCCGTCTCGCGAGAGCGTCTTCGAGGGTGCGGGCCATCTCTTGTTTCGCAGCCCAAGAGATATCGCCGACCGAATAGGGGAGAGACGGGTGGAGCCGCCGGTGGGCGCCCGGATCGTCCTTGGCCGAGTCTGGCTTTCCGTAACCTTGCAGACGCAAGGTTTTTGTGCGGCAGGGGGAGTCTCCCAAACGGCCAACCAAAATGGCCCGATCGACCGCATCTTCCGCCATTTTTCTGTAGGTCGTCCACTTCCCGCCAGCTATTGTGATCAATCCTGAATCGGCCACGACAATTCTATGATTGCGCGATAGAGCAGCTGTATTTTTACTCTCCCCTTTTTTGACAAGGGGCCTGAGTCCTGCAAAAACACTTAACACATCGTCTCGCCCAGGCGCACGGGTTAAATACCGTTTGGCGTGATTCAAAAGGAAATCGATCTCTTCTTGCAGCGGTTTTGGCTCCAAAACGATCTGTTTTACAGGCGTGTCGGTCGTCCCCATCAAAACATGGCCCAGCCACGGGATAAAAAAGAGAACTCGTCCATCGTCGGTTTTTGGAATCATGACGGCTGTATCCGACGGGAGAAAAGAGCGATCGAAAACGAGGTGGATCCCTTGACTAGGAGCGATGATCGGCCCTCTTTTTTCTCCATCGAGCCGTCTCACAGAATCGGAAAAAACGCCGGTCGCATTGATCACCGTTCTCGAGAAGATTTCCACCTCTTCGCCCGACTCTTCATCGCGGACGATGGCCCCTCTTAAACGCCCCTTTTCTTTAATGAATCGAATGACAGGCGTATAGTTGACGACAACAGCCCCCTCATCTACCGCTGTTTGCGCTAAAGCGATTGCAAGCCGCGCGTCGTCGAATTGTCCGTCGTAGTAGACCACCCCGCCCCTCAAGCGATCGGGTTTTAGCGTTGGGATGCGGCGCAGCGTCTCTTCTTGGGATAGGCGCTCCGATTTCTCGATCCCCAGCCTGCCAGCAAGAAGATCATATACTTTCAAGCCAGCCCCATAGTAGAAACCCTCCCACCACCGGTAATTTGGAACCAAAAACGGGAGATGGCTGACGAGATGAGGCGCATTTTGACAAAGGATTCCCCGCTCTTTGAGCGCCTCCATGACAAGGGATAAATTCCCCTGTTCCAGATACCGGACTCCTCCATGAACAAGCTTCGTGCTGCGGCTCGAAGTCCCTTTTGCAAAATCGCTCTGTTCAACCAGGAGCGTCCGGAACCCCCTCGACGCCGCATCGAGCGCAATCCCTAACCCCGTCGCCCCTCCGCCAATCACGAGTACATCCCAGATCACAGCCGATTTGAGCTCTGCGATCATTTCGGTCCGGTTCAATGTTCCCATCCCTTCGCCCGCTCTACGGCCCGATTCCACTGGACGATTTTTTGAGGATCCCCTTTTTTCGGTGAGAATTTTTTATCGAGTTCCCAAGTCTTCAACACATCCTCTGGTTTTTTCCACATCCCGACCGCAAGAGCCGCTAAAACAGCCGCCCCGAGAGCCGTTAACTCCTTATTTTTAGGACGCAGGACGGGGGCATGGATCAAATCGGCCTGCATCTGCATGAGCAGCTCGCTCGCCACCACCCCTCCGTCGACACAGAGCTTAGAGATCGGGATCTTGGCGTCCTTTTGCATAGCGGCCAAAATGGCTGCGGCTTGAAAAGCGATGCTCTCTAGAGCCGCCCTGGCGATATGAGCCCCATTCGTACCCCGCGAAATGCCGACGATCGTCCCTCTTGCTTCCGGATCCCAGTAAGGTGCGCCGAGACCCGTAAACGCAGGGACAAAATAGACCCCGCCCGTATTGGGAACAGAGCCTGCCAACGCATCGATCTCCGAACTTTTTTTAATGAGCCCCAAACCATCCCTCAGCCAAGAGATGACCGCCCCTGCAATAAAAATGCTCCCCTCTAGCGCATATTTGACGACCCCATCGATCGAATAGGCAATCGTTGTGAGGAGTTTTTTTTTAGAAAGAACCGGTTTTTCTCCGATATTCATCAAAAGAAAACACCCCGTTCCATAGGTTCCCTTCACAGATCCCGGCTCGAAGCACCCCTGCCCGATCAGCGCCGCCTGTTGATCCCCTGCGATCCCCCCGATCCGGATCGGCGAGCCGAAAAGACTCGCGTCGCTCTCCCCGTACACCTCTGAGCAGCTCTTTACCGCAGGTAAGATCGCCGCTGGGATTTTGAGTAGATCGAGCAACTCCGTATCCCACTCCCCTTTTTTGATGTTATAGAGAAGCGTTCGGCTCGCATTCGTCGCATCAGTGATGTGAAGCCGCCCCTTGGTCAGATTCCAAACCAGCCAAGTATCGACCGTCCCGAATGCGAGATCACCCCCCCTCGCCTTTTCCCTCGCCCCTTTCACATGATCGAGAATCCAACGGATTTTCGTTCCCGAAAAGTAAGGATCGAGAAGAAGACCTGTCTTGCTTCTAAAAATCGCCTCGTGATTTTTGAGCTTTTGGCACAGCGGAGCCGTCCGCCGATCCTGCCATACGATGGCCGGATAAATCGGAACCCCTGTTTTCCGATCCCAAACAAGGGTGGTCTCCCTCTGATTGGTGATGCCGATCACAGCGATATCGCCCGCTTGTAAAGAGGCCTTAGCCATCGCCCCCCGAGCGACACTCAATTGAGTCGACCAGATATCCATTGGATCGTGCTCGACATAGCCAGATTGGGGAAAATATTGGGGAAACTCTCTCTGATCGATCGCAATGACCTCGCCGTTTTGGTTTAAAACAAGAGCCTTGGAAGAGGTCGTCCCCTGATCGAAAGCGAGAATGTACTTCATAGACTTCTTCTTATTGAAAGGAAAATCAAAAATCAAGTACGTAGAAAATAAGATGACGATCTTTCTCGCAGAACTATTTGGAACCTTTCTTCTCCTCCTCCTGGGCAATGGAGTAGTCGCCAATGCCCTCCTCTCTCAATCCAAAGGGGAGAAAGGGGGATGGATCGTGATCACCGCCGGCTGGGGCTTTGCCGTTGCGATCGGAGTCTATGCGGTTGGTTGGGTCAGCGGCGGCCACCTCAATCCAGCCGTCACCCTGAGCCTTGCCCTCATCAAACTCACCCCCTGGCCCCTCGTCCCCCTCTATATCGGGGGCCAGATCATCGGCTCCATGCTCGGCGCCCTCTTCGTTTGGCTCTCTTATTATCCCCACTGGGCCGTCACCCAAGAGGCCGACATGAAACTTCTCTGCTTTTGCACGAAGCCTGCAATCCGGAAACTGAAGTGGAATTTTCTCAATGAAATCATCGGCACAGCGGCTCTCCTCATCGGAGTACTCGCGATCTTCAATGCCCATAACGGGATCGGATCTGGAGTCGGCCCGTACGCTGTCGGTATCCTGATCTTTAGCATCGGACTTTCTTTAGGAGGCCCCACCGGATTTGCCATCAATCCCGCCCGCGACTTAGGGCCGAGACTCATGCACCAGTGGCTCCCTATCGCTGGCAAACGGGACTCCGATTGGAGCTACGCTTGGGTTCCCATCCTCGGCCCCCTCATCGGCGGCCCCCTCGGCGCTTTTCTCTATCATTGGCTCATCAGCCCCTTGACGCCTCTTCTTTAGGAGACGTCCTTCGTCAAAGCCCTTTGTGTGGCCCTACCGATATAATATTTGTCGATCTTCTCGAGCATTTTCATCGTTGCTATAAAAACGACGCCCATCCCAATACCTGTCCCTATGACGGGTAAGGGGATTAGGGTGCTCAAAAGCAACCCTAAAGCCGTTGCGGCAATGGCGCCAATGATCATGGTCAACACTTTGAGAGTCCATTTAGCCGTTTTTTCGCCGCACGTTAACTGTTGACTGTCGTGGTTAAATTGCGCAACTTGTTTTAGTTGAGCTTGTGTTAATACGGTTGTTGATAAGTTGCTACTACTACTACTATTAGTAGTTGAAATGCTCATATTGAACCCTCGTTTTTTTACAATGTGATTATACATTATTATTTAATTTCTGTAAATTGTTAATTTTAAAATTCTGCAATCTATGTTTTTTAACTGTTTTGTTTACTAAAAGTAAACAAAACAGTACAATAGGTGTAAAATAAAAGAAAAAAATAAATGATTACATTTGCAGCAGGCTGGCGGAAAACGGGAATCGTCGAACAACTACGACAAACCGAAGTACCGAAAGCAGGCAGTACATCGCTTGCCGCTATCCCTATTATTGCCAGAACACATAAGGACAGGCCATTGGGCGGGGACTTTTCTGCGCTAACAGCAGCAGGGGAAGTCTGGCGGCGTTATCATATAGTCAAAGAGGCAGCTCTCCATGATGCCGCACAAACCGATCCCCGAATTCAAGAAATATCTGTCTTAATAAACAACAATGACGCCATATCCTTAAATATCTTGATACAAGATCCAAAAATACAAAAACTTCCAACAAAATTGCTTTATCAGATTTTGATGAATGCCAAACCCAACTACGATTGCTTGAGGCTGATTTTCAGGCTCCAAAACATTAGATTTCTTGACCCCTCGCAAATGGCTGACGCCCTATGTACGTTATTAGCACGGATCAATTTTTTACAGCTATCAAATCAGGCTCCGATAGTTGCATTATTTGCCGCATTGCCGCGAGCGCGCCAAATTGCGAAGTCAGAGTTACTTGATCTTTTGGAATGGACTCGAGATACATCGCCAGGCATATCGCAAAAACTAGCTGTCTCTCTACTTTCTGCTTTGGATTCCAATAGAGCTCTTGCCGAGCCGATAACCGAAGAAATCAGATCTCTTGTATGGATTGACGAAGCGAGGGAAGTACAAAAACTCCAGCTATTCGGACCTATGAAAGACCTTTCGCAAAGCACATCGTATCAAGTCCCGGAATGCGCAATAATCCCCTTCAAATGCGCTTTTCTATATCCCGCACGTAGAGAGCGGCAATTAGGCTCTCGTGTTCTTTGTTTAACGGGCAGGGTTCGAGAACTTGTCCAAGATGTTTCTGAAAATCGTCAACGATTTGTCCAGTTCGTAAAGTTAATATTTGCTCAAATGAGCGCAATAGATGCGGAAAATTATATCTCAATAAAACATAAGCTCTCGATAGAGAACGTAATTCATAAAATTGCCGATATTAGCCGCAGAACGGTATTATTTGATTTTAAATGGAACCAACTCGATGGCAATGTATATACACAATCTTTTGGTTCTATTGCGCTCGAATGTTATAAAACTGGAAATTGCAATGTACAAACATTAGTGTGTTATTCGTTAATTAAAGATAGGGGAAATCAACTTAAATATCCTCTTGAGGAGATAAAATGTATGAGATTAAAAGATCACGTTGCTCTTCTCGTTAAAGACCCCGAGGGATCTCTGATTATCGACCCCTGGTCTCGGGCCGTATACCCTTGGGATCTGGCCAGAGATTATCTATATGATTTTATTTGCGATACTCTCCTTCTTGGAGAAGGAGATTCAATTATTCATGTTCCAGTTGTAGAAAAAATTCAAGAAAATCCAAACATTCATCCCTTTATTGAATTGTCAGAACAACAATGTTTGGAGCAACTAAAGGCCAAAAATCCTTCATTTAATCTCTCCTTACAGGATTTAACCTCTGATAGAAATGATCTAGGCCTCTATGAAAAAATAAAACAGTACTATACCTCAACTCTTGACGAAATCGCGAAAAACGTAACCGACGCACTTTCTTGATTTTTGATGAGAGAATATTCTCCTGGACATTGGCCATTTTTCATCGACTTCTCTTTCCCTTTTTGCTCACAAAGTAGCGACTGCTTAATAGAGCATCATTCTCATCAGTCTCCAAATAGCGGAGACGGAGGGAGGCGAAACAGAGGAGAGAGACGAACCAGGTTAGGTGGTGGTTGAGGTTATGGTTGCTGACGGCAAAGGAGAGGACATTGATCAGCCCAATCATCTGGACTTGTCCCAAGAAATGGGAGGTTTCGTCTTGAATAGAGCGTCTATATCCAAAACCTTTTTCGATGAATAAAAAAAACAGACTGCCGAGAAGGAGGAGCGTCCCCACGACCCCTAGTTCAAAGAGGAGTTGGAGATAGACGTTGTGAATGTTGGTGAGCGAGGCGAAGCCAACGCCCCAAAAAGGGTGCTCTTTGACTTGCTCGATGGCGTTTTGCCAAGTAAAGTATCTATCTCCAAGCGATCCTTCGTTTATTTTTTGTCGAAAGCCGGCAGACAGGATCATAAACATGTTGAGTTTGAAGAGGGCAAGGAGGGAGAACATGGCGGTGACAAATAGAGTAAGAGCTGTGAAGGCTTTGAGGAAATAACCCGATTTCCAGGCGAGGTAGATCATCGCAAATAGGAAGGAGAGATAGGCGGCGCGGGTTGTGGTGAGGAGGAAGGCCAAAAAGGTGGCTAAAAAGGCAAGGGTGAACGATTTTTTGGAAAAACGGAAGGTTGGGAGTTTTTTGTCGAGGAAGATGAGGGTGAGAAGGGCAAGGACAAAACTCGAGACAATGCCGTATTCATTCGGATAGGAGCCGGGAGAGAAGCGGAGGAGATTAAAACCAAATTGGGTGAGGATGGAAAAGCGGGCGATGAGTCCGATGGGGATGATTTTAAGATAGTAGCCAATATAAAAGAGATAGCCGATGGCAAGCGAGAGAAAAAAGAAGGTGAGATAGGTTTTCAGTAGGGCAAAGATCTCCGTTTTTTTTGTGAGGACGGATGCAGCTCCGAGAATAAAGAAAAATTGGCAGAAGAGGAGGAAGAGGCGAAAGAGGGTGTGCGGTTCGTTCGGGGCGCCGAAGTTTTCAACGAGAAAGGCTGAGATATAGCAATAAATAAAAAAAGGGAGGAGGAGGGCGCCGATTTTGGCAAGCCGCTCATTCATGCGGAGGAAAAAAAGGGGGAAAAAGGGGAGGAGAAAATAGTAGGCGCGAAAGGAGGAGGGGAAAAAATAGGGGGTCAAAATATTGCCGAGGGGGCCTAATGCGGCAAAGGAGAAGAGGAGACATTTCTTCACATTGAGGCGGAGGACGCTCATTTTTTCAGATGTTTACTCAAAAAGGAGGAGAGCTTCATCATGTCGATCGGCTCTTTTCCAATGATTTTAGAGAGCGCCGCATCGGGGATGATCCTCCGTTTATTGATCGGGTCTTGGAGTTTGTGGGCTTTAATGTATTCCCAGATCTTTTTCGTCGCCTCCGGACGGCTCAATTCAGAGACGCCTACGATTTTGGCCAAATCAGCTGAAACTTTATAAGCTGGCTGCGGAACGGCTCTCTTTTTCTTCGGCTCTTTTTCCTCTTTGCCCCCTTTTTTCCCAAATTTCCCCCGTTTGCCCCTTTTGACGTAGGGCGTTTTCGGGTGATTTGCATCATATTTTTCCTCCAACTGATCGAGCGTCGAGACGATCACGTCGCAATCGGGATAATTTGTGCAGGAGAAAAAAGTCTTTCCAAAGCGCGATTTACGGGCTGTGAGGCGCCCGTCGCAGCCGATCGCAGGGCATGCAGGGAGATTTTCGGCGGTATAGACCGTCTCCCCTTTCTTCGGAATATTGACGATCCCCTTGCATTCGGGATAGCGGGAACAGCCGAGGAAGGCCCCATATTTGCCATGGCGCACTGTCATCGGGGATCCGCAGGTCGGGCAGGGTTGGTCCCAATTGAAGGCCTCATCGTAATCTTCTCTATTGAAAGTGAGCGCCTCGATCGGCGCGGTATAATCGCAGTCGGGATAATTGGAACAGCCGTAAAAATACTTGTTGCGCGACCAGATTTTTTGCAACTTATGCTTGCATTTCGGGCAGTCGATCTCGGTGAGGAGTTTGGGGACGACCGCCTCTTTTTCAGCTTTCTCGACGAGCGGAATGAAATCCTTCCAGAAATCGCGGATCAGATCCTTCCAGTTTTTATTGTGCTCGGCGACTTGCTCCAGCTGATCTTCCATCTGCGCAGTGAATGTGACGTCCATGATCGGCGGGAAGTTTTGCTCTAGCATGGCGCAAATCACTTTTCCCAGTTCTGTCGGCTTCAATGCCTGACTCTCCTTGACGGTGTAATCGCGGCTCTGGATTTTGTTCATGATCGCCGCATAGGTAGAGGGGCGGCCGATTCCAAGCCGCTCTAATTCTTTGACGAGCGAGGCCTCTGTAAAACGGGGCGGCGGCTTAGTAAACGACTGAGTCGAAATCACCTCATGCAGATGGAGCGGCATGTTGGGCTCCAGAGGGGGGAGAATTTTTGCTCTCTCATCTTCCTCTTCAGTTTGCCCCTTGTCGCTCTTCTCTTCGTAGGCGGCGAGATAACCATTGAATTTGATCACAGAACCCGTCGCTCGGAGCATCATCTCTTGATCGGTCGCAATATCGGCAGAGACGGTATCGTAGATCGCTGGATTCATTTGGGAGGCGATGAACCTCCGCCAAATCAGCAAATAGAGTTTATACTCATCCACGCTCAGATAGGGCCGTATCCGCTCCGGATCATGGGCCACATTCGTCGGACGAATCCCTTCGTGAGCCTCTTGGGCTGTTTTTTTCGAGGCGTAAATTTTCGGCTGGTCGGGGAGATAGGCAGGGCCGAACCGGTCTGCAATGTATTTACGGGCGCTTCCAATCGCTTCCGGGGCGATATTGACCGAGTCGGTACGCATATAGGTGATGAGACCCTCGGTCCCATCGGGACCCATGTCGATCCCTTCGTAGAGCCCTTGCGCAATATTCATAGTCCGCGCCACAGAAAAGCCGTAGTGGCGGCTCGCCTCTTGCTGGAGCGTTGAAGTAATGAACGGGGGAACTGGGTTCCTCTTTTTCTCTTTTTTCTCGACGCTCGCAACGGTGTATTTCGCTTTTTTTAGCTTGTCGGTGATTTTTTTTGCCGTCTCTCCATCGCCAATCAGGAAACACTCCTTGCTCCCCCTCTCCTTCTCGACTTTCAGCCCTTGGACGCTCAAAAGAGCGGCTGGAAACTTTCTTTCCCCTTTCGGCTCCAAAATCGCCCCGATATTCCAGTATTCGACAGGGACGAAAGCGTCGATCTCTTTTTCGCGGTCGACGACGAGTTTGAGAGCGACCGACTGCACCCGCCCAGCGGAAGAACCGTGGCTCCCCCGCTTCACTTTCCGAGTCAAAATCGGAGAAATTTTATATCCGACAATCCGATCCAGAAGGCGGCGCGCCTGCTGCGCATTGACGAGATCCATGTCTATATCGCGGGGGTGGTCGAGAGATTCTTGGACTGCGGCTTTGGTGATCGACTGAAAGGCGGTCCGCTTCATTTTGGTCCCCTTAGGGAGAATGGAGGCGATATGCCATGCAATCGCCTCCCCCTCCCGATCAGGATCAGGTGAGAGATAGACAATATCGACCTTCTTCGCGGCCTCTTGCAGCTCTTTGATCACCTCTTTCTTGTCGGCTAGGGTCACATACTTCGGCTCGAAATCGTGTTCCACGTCGATCCCGAACTCTTTTTGGGGTAGATCGCGGATGTGACCGATCGAAGATGCAAAAATAAAGTTAGAGCCAAGAAATTTCTTGAGCGTCTTGATCTTCGCAGGGGATTCGACGATGACTAGGGCCTTGGCCATGCTATATAGTCCTTGAAACCGGACAGATAGTACCCGATTTGACAATTTCTAGAAAGTATTGAGAAGATTTCGGCCCTGGCTTCATAATGTCCTTGTATGACAGATCGGGATTTGCTTGCACTAGATAATGTCGGTTTCATCCCCGGTCCTGGGGAAATAGAGGGAGATTTTTTAGAGCGGGTAAAAAGGACTCGGGAGAGATTTGCGAAGGGAGGGGGGATTCCACAGGCCCATTGGGATTGGGTCAGGGAGTATCTCGATCAGATGTTTCATGTAAAGCCGCTTTACATTTGCGCATTTTATTCGGACCGCCGTCTTGCCCCTTGGCAGGGGGCTGCCGCCTGGATTGAGGGGCGCGAGCTCCGATCGATCCAGCTTCGCGAGGGGCTGAAACGGGGAAGCTACTTAGGGTTATATACGCGTGAAGAGATATTGGCCCATGAAGCGGTTCATGCAGTCCGCAGTGGATTTGACGAGAGCCGGTGCGAAGAATTTTTTGCTTACATGACCTCTGAGAAGAGCTGGCGAAGGGTTCTTGGCCCAATTCTCCGGAGGCCGTGGGAAGCGTGGCCTTTTCTTGCAACAGCTGGCATGGGGATCTTTTGGCCGGCCGGTTATTTGGGTTCTGCCGTATGGGCGGCGATCGGATTTGGCCGATTGATCAGACAGCATTTGCGGTTGCGGAGAGCCGCAGCTCGCATTTTAGCGTTGACCCAAGATGCGCGGATAGCGAGGGCGATCTTATTTCGACTCACCGATGAGGAGATCAGGCAGTTTGCAAAAGGGGTCGATATTGGGCTGTTTGCGGAAACACAAACCTGTTTGCGCTGGAGAGTCATTCGAAATTATTTGAAAGGAGAAGCATGGCTAAAAAAATTATCGTAGAGGGTGGAGATGGTTTTAACTATTGCGGGGAGCTCGAGGCGGGGAATATTTTATTTTTTCCGTCGATCCCCTTCTCCTTTCCTCAAGAAGAGATCGATTTTCTCCTCAAACAGAAACAAGGAGGCTCGGCCGCCCGCAAAAATATCGCCTATAAGCCTCAGATCGACCGGATTACGAATCACGACGCCTCCGACCCGATCGCCGCCAGAAGGCTCAAGGAGATTTTAAAAAATTATTCTCAGCGAGTGACCGAGTATTTATCCGGTCTTCTATTCCCCTATGCCAAAGATTGGAGACACGATTTTGCCAGTTTTAGACCTTTTCAGGAGAAGGGGCGAAAACTGAGACTGAGGGCGCGGAACGATCTTCTCCATGTCGACGCTTTTCCGACCCGTCCCCTTCATGGATCGAGGATTTTCCGTTTTTTCACAAACATCAACCCGGTGGAAGAGCGGCATTGGGTCACCTCCGACGGTTTCGAGGAGCTCGCTAAGAGCTATGCATCAACTGTGGTCATTCCCCCCTCGACTGGCTACGGCCTCATCAACCGCCTTCAGAGGAAAATGAAGCTCCTCGCCAGCTCCGTCGGCCTCAAAATACCCCTCCGCTCCCCTTACGATAGCTTTATGCTCAACATGCACAATTTCCTCAAAGAGAATGGGGAGTTTCAACGGCAGTGCCGTAAAGACCATTGGAAATTCCCTCCCGGGTCTTGCTGGGCTGTTTTTACCGATCAAGTCTCCCACGCTGCCCTTGCGGGCCAATACGCCCTTGAGCAGACCTTCATTGTGCCCCAGAAAGCGCTCCTTTTTCCAGAAAGATCGCCTGCCTCTGTCCTAGAGAGGATGTCGGGGCGCAATTTGATCGATCATCAATTTTTGACTGGACAATTTCCATGAAAAAAATTTGGATTTCTCTCCTTCTCTTAGCGATAACCGGTGGAATTTTTGTTCAGTGGAAGAAGACCAAAATCTATCTCAAAGAAGAGACGATGCTCCGTCATTTAAAGAGGGAGCCTTTTTTAAATAAGCCGCCGGCGCCCTGGATGTTGGAGCAGATCGAGGACGATTTTCAGGGGATCGGGGAGATTTCAATGGCTGCGATCGACGCCGCTTTTGCGGAAGTGAAGCATCTGACCCCTTGGGTCGTTAGATACAGAATTATGGATAACGAATTATATCGTTATTTTGTTGAGGGGGAACCGATTACTTTGAAGGATAATAGCACAGAAAAAGCGATCAAAACGTTGATGCAGAAAACCTGTTTTCCCGACATGGATTTTCTCATCTCTTATTTGGATCCGTTTCCCTTTCTTCCCTATCCATTAAACGCCCCCATTCTCGTTTCAGCGAAATTAAAAAATGTCCCAAACGGAATCCTCATTCCCGATTGGCGATCGATCGGTCATTGGTGGATGTCCGATATCAAAGCGGTGCTCAAAGCCCGGATCCCCTGGTCAATGAAAAAGCCATTTGCCATTTGGCGCGGCTCGTTCACCAAAGCGATCCGGGAAAAGCTGTGCCAACTCTCATTTGAGCATCCAGACCAGCTCGATGCGCGTCTCAATCAGTGTCCTGCAAATAAAGAACAATATAGGGGGGAAAGGTGTTCATGGGATGATTTTTTGGCCTGCAAGTATCTCCCTTATGTCGATGGAGTGATGTGTGCAGCCCCGGCCCTACAGTGGCGGCTCCTCTCCGGTTCGCTTACCTTCAAACCCGACTCAGAAGAGATCCAATGGTTCTACCGCGCCCTTGAACCCTACGTCCATTTCGTTCCGCTCAAAAGCGACCTATCCGATCTCATTGAACAGCTTAAGTGGGCTCAATCACACGATTCTCTCTGCCAAGAGATGGCAGACAAAGCCGCCCTTTTCGCTTATGACAATCTACTATATGGAGACGTGCTCCATTACACATCTCTCGTCCTCAAACGATATGCAACTTCCCAACAAATCGATTCCGTCACTCTCAGACGAGAGATTGACGGCGATCCTCATTGGGTGAATATCCAATATAGATCCTCCATTCGGGATCAGGCCGAAAAGTGCAAGGATCAGAGTGTAAAGTTTTGCGCTGAATCAACCCCTCCTAATTAACAACAGGATCCAAATCCAAGTGATGGGCCAATGCTCAGTTTAAAAGAGCTTTTTCTCGCGTCTGTGTGAGAAATGCGGGCTAATTGTGAGTCGGATGGTAGCGGTTCCAGATATCTTCTGCATAGCCGTTTTCAGTATTTGGATCCATGCCAGGATCCCATGCCCACATGCAGGAGCTATATCCTTGGCTGGCGGCCCACTGGGCCATTTGATCATAATCGTAGGCGCCCGACGTTGGATCGATCCCTACGCTGATTTGAGCGGGTTCGAATCCGTAATTGGTTTTGGCCCAATTCGCCCATTGAGTGATCCAGTTTTCCTCATCGCTGAGACTGCTTGTATAAGACATAATGTAGAGTCGATCGATCGGGCAGGCGCCTCCGTAGCTTTCTTGCGCTGCTTGGAAAATCCTCTGTAAAGGAACCTCCCAACCGTACTGCCCCCCGAATCCCGCATTAGTGCAAATGCTCGTTTGAAAGCTGGGGTCTTGTTTTTTGTATTCGGCAATCAATTGGCCCACTGCCTGTTCCTGATTCATCATGGCCTGGGAATTGGGGTCGTTGCTATCTTCTTCATAGTCAAAGTCGATCCCGTCGATCCCATATTCATGACAAAAGCTCGCCATACCGGCTGCAAATCCTTGGATGGCCGTTGGATTGGCCGTCCCATCTGGATTCATCAATTGATCCCACGTGTTATTGTAGACCGTCTGTCCGCCGGCGCCGCCTAAGGAGACTTTCACTGCGATCGGAGGGACATGGTTGTGGCATTCCTCAATGAAGGTTTTGAGCTGATTGACCTGGAGGGAATTGAGTCCATCGATTGTGTACTGCCCGTTGACGATATCGAGCTTCCCCTCAAAGAGATTGACGCAGTTGACCCCTTCCGGGATAGGATCTGTCCAGCTCCGGTAATCGAGATACCAAGTGCCATTTTCAATTTTATAACCGCCATCACTTGAACCGACCGGGTCAGCCATTTCATTTCTCCATGTTATTATTAATCACTATTTTATTTCATTTAACATAAAATGTAAAACATTTTTTTGTCCATGTAATAATTAACTTAACTATTCTGTGAACCATTAGAAATACTAAGTTGTTGAGTTAGAGGAGCATATCTTTAGATAGAACATAAAATCTTTATATGACATCATGTCCACTTACTTTACAGGAGGTGGGCTATGGGTAAATTTATAGGACTGAACGATCAAGAATGGGCTGTTGTAGAGCCATTCATACCCTATAAATGGGGGATTACTTTCAGAGGTAAGCAACCGCTTCATCCAAGAAAAATTCTGAACACCCTGATTTGGATATTGACGACGGGGGCCCGCTGGTGTGATGTGCCAGTCGGTGATCAATGGGCTTCCAGAGCCTGCGCTCATAAATACTTGGGAGAGTGGAAAAAAACGGAATTTTAGAACGCATTCTTACTGCATTAGAGGGGGTTTGCGTCGAATGGAAAATGGTTGATTTAACTCGATTGGCGATCGATGGATTTTTCTCTCCCGGGAAAGGAGGTGGAGAAAAAGTAGACTATGGATACAAGGGGAAGGGAATGACTACTCATCTCCTTGTTGACGGTCTTGGGCAACCTCTTAAGGCTACGAGTACGGGGGCCTCTGGCGACGAACGCAAGGAAGTGATTCCGCTGTTAAAAAAAAATCAGCGGATGGTTAAAACCAATTATTTCCCAAGGGATAACGCCAATCGTAGAGGCCGATAAGGGGTATGATGCAGAGGAATTGCGGCTGCAAATTATTAAGTAACTGAAGATAGGTTCAGAGGATCGGGTACGCGGGCTCGTTATCTGCTTCAGAGGTTGGCGCCCCATCATATTTTATACTGCGGCCACCCCAAAAGTGTGAATTATGTTATAACAAAAGGCATGCGAAGCTTAAAAAGTTGGTTTTTGGAGAACCGGAGGGAATTCCCTTGGCGGGTCGATGTGACGCCGTACAAGGTGTGGATTTCCGAGGTGATGCTGCAACAGACGCGGGCGTCGGTTGTCATTCCCTATTTTGTGCGGTGGATGGAGCGATTTCCCGATGTAGAGGCGTTAGCAGCGGCGAGCGTTGAGCGGGTGATCAAGGCATGGGAGGGACTTGGCTATTATAGCCGGGCGCGCAATCTCCATTCGGGGGCGCGGCAGGTTGTTGAGAGGTTTGGCGGGAAAATCCCGTCGACTTGGGGGGAGCTGGAGACGATTCGGGGGGTGGGGCCTTATACGATCGGTGCGATATTGAGTTTTGGGTTTAAGAAGAGAGCGGCGGCGGTCGATGGGAATGTGACGCGTGTGCTGGCCCGCTACTTTTTGATCCAGGAGAATGTTTGCAAGCAGGCGGTGAAGAGGCGGATTGCTCGGGAAGCGGAGGCGATATTAGACGTCGATGAGCCGTGGATTACGGCTGAGGCTCTCATTGAGCTGGGGGCGACAGTTTGTACGCCGAGGCCGCGCTGTTCGGTATGCCCTTTGGAAAGGGAGTGCCGCGGAAAAGAGAGGGCCGAGTCGCTGCCGATTAAAAATAGGGAAAAAGAGACGGTTTTATTGAAGCGGGCGGTGATCTGGCTGGAGGCGGGAGGGAAAGTATTGGTGAAAAAAGGGGAAAAGGGGAAAGTGATGGAGGATCTCTATGAATTTCCCTATTTTGAGATGGGATCGATGAGTGAAATTGGTTTGAGAGTTAGAGAGGCTTTTGGCGAGGCTGAATGGGTGGAAAGGCTCCCTTTAATCACCCATACATTCACCCGGTACAAGGCTGAATTGACCCCGTTTCGATTTCGGGCTTTAGCGCCTCGGGAGAAAAAAGGGTATCAGTGGGTGGATCGGGGCTCATTAGCGGAGCTCCCCTTTTCGTCGGGCCACCGGAGGATTTTATCCTTATGAACATTCTCCATTTAGAGGCCTCTCCGGGTTGGGGCGGGCAAGAGATGCGGATTCTCCGCGAGGCGGAGGGGATGCGGCAGCGGGGCCATACGGTGATCTTAGCTGTGATGAGGGGTGGCGGTTTAGTCGGGAAAGCCCGCGAGGCGGGATTCGTTGTCTACGAATTGAATTTCCATAAAAGGGGCTGGTTTCTCTCTCTCTTCCAACTCCTCCAGATCTTCCGGCGCCACCGGATCGATCTCGTTAACACTCATTCGTCTCTCGATAGCTGGATCGGCGGGATCGCCGCTCGCCTTGCTCGGAAAACGATTGTCCGGACGCGCCATCTCTCGACACCAATTAAAGGGGGATTAAATAGCCGGCTTCTCTATGGAAAGCTCTCCGATTTTGTCGTGACAACGTGCGCCTCGATTTTGCCGATGGTCATCGAGCAATCGGGTAAACCGGCTTGCCGATGCCGCTCGATTGCGACCGGGGTCGATCCTCGTCAAATTCAGGTTCAGGGCGACGAGATCACAGCTTTTCGGGAAGCTCTGGGCATGGCTCCTGAAGTCTTTCTCGTGGGGACGGCCTGTTTTATGCGCTCTTGGAAAGGGGTCGATGATCTCCTCAAAGCGGCGGATCTCCTTCGGGGCGTCCCGCAATTGAAATGGGTCGTCATTGGCGGCGGACATGCCGAACGGCATAAACGGCTTGCGGCTGAATTGAAATTGGAAGAGATCGTCACATTTACCGGACATCTCGAGCGCCCTTTCCCCGCCCTTGCGGCCCTTGATCTCTTCACCCTCCTGAGTACGGCGCATGAGGGGGTATCTCAAGCGATTTTGCAGGCGGCCTACTTAGGTAAACCTCTCCTTTCGACTCGGATCGGAGGCCTCTCCGAGGTCTGTGTCGATCAAGTCACTGGCATTAACGTCTCTCCTTTTGCCCCGCAAGAGGTGGCTGAAGGGGTGCTCCGGCTCAAAGAAAATAAAGGCATGCGGGAGCAATTCGGAGAGAGCGCCCACCGGTTAGTGGCGGATCGATTTACTTTGAACCATACGCTGGATCAGATGGAAGAGGTATATCGACATCTCTCTTCCAAAAATGTGATTCGAACCGTATAATCCTAAATTTGCAACTTCAAAGGCAGTTATGATGTCGGAAACGGCCCACTGGATCTTAAATTTATCTGAACGAAAAAAACAGATCGCGGTCGGAACGGCGTCGGTCATAGCGGGGGCGGCCCTCCTCATCGGTTATTTTCAGTCGGGGCCTAGCGCCCTCAGTTATGCGGCGGCAGAAGCTGCGTTTGACCGTTGGGATGCTTCGCCTGCAGACGATCTGCTCTACAAAAGCATGCGGGAGACGATCCGCAGAGTGCCAGCTCTGCAGAGTAAATATGAGGCGGCGATCGCGCAGAAGCTGCTCAATACAGACAAGATCAATGAGGCCCTTGTCATGGCTAACCGCGCCTTGAACCGGGTTCAGGAGGAGGTCCCTTTCCACGCTACCTATGCCAAAACGAGCCTTCTTATTGAACAGGGGAGCTTTCAGCAGGCCCTTGAAAATGCGGTGGCCCTCAAAGAGCAGATGGGATCCTCTTTTCTCACTGAGCCTAAAGGGGGCTCGCTCCTTTATGTCCACAATTTGCTTCGGATCGCCTGTCTGCAGCAAGAGTTGAAGAACCGGCCTGGCGAAAGGTCTGCTTGGGAAGAGCTTTCCTGTTTTCTCCAAACGGAGACAAGACTGGCCCAGACGCTCCTAGAGAGTTTTTCTGAAAAACAGGTGAATCTCAACCAATATATCGCCGAGCGAAAAAAACTCCTCTAGTTTATAGCTTCCTCGCGATTTGCAAAATCTGGCGTAACATCTTGAGCGCCTTTTCTCGCGTCTGTGTGAAACATGCGGGCTAATCGTGTTCGCTCTCGCCGTCGCTATGGTGATGTTTGTGCGGCTTATTTTCATTGATGATCTGGGCGTGCCGGACATAATAATGGTACGACGTCCCCGCGAGAAGGCCCAAGCAGCCAAATAAAACAAATGGGATGAATAGGGCGACTACGATATTCACAATGCCCAGGATCATCTGCGTCATCTTCTCTTGCTGCGAGGCAAAACTATAATACTGCTTCAATGTCCTCTCAATGGGCGCTGGAAAAAAAATCCCGAGAATCATCCCAAGCGCAATAAAACTAATGGTCATCTTAGGGCCTGTGAAAAAATCATACATACTTGAAACAGAGCCGATTAAAATAGCCAGGACGCTAAATACCTCGGTTGCATATTTCCTCGCGAAATCCTCTACTTCTTGGACAGAGACGCCCTCTTTCATTTTATTCATGAACCTTTTTACCATAAGACTCTCCTCATCCAAACAGGTATATAACCAGATTTAATACGATATTCTAATTATTTGCAATCATCGTTGAAGGTTCATTGATTTTTAAGGCCGATCGATCCATACTTCCCCTTTTGAAGGAATCTATGGCTCGGCTCGGCATCACCCATTTCTATCCGGAGCGGATCGTTTGGATCGGCGCGGCCGTTTTAAGTCTGGGCGTTTTGTTGTGCATCCCCTTTTTGTGGAGCGCGAAGGTGGATCTCTCTCCGTTTGTATTCGTCCGGAAGAAGGAAAAGAAGAACGGCCCGTCCCCTTGCCAATTCTCCCTCGGGCTTAGCGGTCAGGGGCCCGGTTTGTCGATCCCCGATCTGAGAGACGAGATGACCTTCTCGTTCGATCCGCCAAGACCGGATGGGGAGAGTCTTGGGAAACGGCTTTTAGTCCGGATGAAACAGAGCGCCGAATCGAAAAGGGTCGTTTTGCCTTGTAGGTTGGATCTTGAGTTTCAGGGGGATCTGCTGAAGTTTAGCAAGGAGAAATCCCTTTTCTGGGTCGACTTGGAGCTGACGGGAAATGGAGAGATTGAGGGGAAGGGGGCGATTGCGACTCTCGAGGGAGAGCGAATCGAGGCGGGGGGGTTCACGATATCTGGGGAGGAGTGTCCGATTCAAGGGGCGCAGGAATTTGCGGAGGGCTCCCCTTTCCGCTTACTGGCTGAGGCCCGCTGGTGGGGGCGCGATCAGTTTCGGGGGGACGCCGCATCGGGCGAGCGGATCGAGATTGGCGCAGATTTGATTGAGGTGCGCGAGGGCGATTGGCTCGTTTGGGAAAATGGGAAATGGGAGAAAAAAATTTCGTCCGAACGAGATAGCCCAATGGCCCGGATTCAATCGAGTTCGGCTAAGGCGATTATTCTAGAGGGTTGGGAGTCAGATGGATATACGCGGATTGCGCTGAACTCTAGCATAGGCCCCCCTTTTAAGGTCAAGGGTGAAGATCTCTTCGGCTCACTCCGGGTTCGCTCCGAAAAGCAGATCAGTTGCACGCTCGAAAAACAGTGCATGGTCTTGAAAATGGGAGACTGGGTCTTGAAAATGGACGGTCGTTGGAAGATTTTGCGCAAAAAAGAGGAGAGAGACGCTTTTTTAAATGGGAAATTGTTCGGCGAATTGTTTATCCTAGAGCAAATTTCCCAACGGCAAGGACAGAAAATGATTCAAGGACGTCTTTTCAACCCCGGCAGAACTCAGGTGGTTTTGATTGAAATGGCAGCCCAATCGGGTCGAAAAATAGAACAAAAAGGGCAACGCAAAGGAAAGTTGCAATGAGGGGTTTTTTTTTCTTTGCCATTTGCTCTCTATCGACAGTAGGGCCTCTCAGCGCCGATATCGATGGCGCTATCGCTTTTAATGAATCGCTCAGCCAGCTCAAGGTCGAGCTGCAGCATACGTTCGAGCAGGTAGGACGTCTCGCAGAAGGAGACGCCGGCGACAAAGAATATCGGGAATTACTCGAGAGCGTCCGCTCGACGAGGGAAAAAATACGGCTTCTGGAAGAGGGTTGGCGGAAGTCCTCCGTCGAAGAGATCGCGCAGAACGATGAGCCCTATGCCATGTGGGATATGGGAGAGACGACCCTTTCCCAACTGATCATGGAATATGGGGCTACCGATTTTCTCTATGTGATTCCACAGGAATTGAGCGGGATGAAGATCAGTTTATTTACCGGAATTCCGCTGCCGCATGAATCATGGAGCGAAATGATCGACATGATCCTGGTTCAGAACGGGATCGGCGCCAAACGGCTCAACCCCTTTGTAAAGCAGCTTTACATTTTAAAACTCGATCCGTCTGCCATTGAGGCTGTTGTCGCTAAAGAGTCTGATTTACAGCTCTTTGCAAGCCATGCGCGCCTCTTTTACGTCTTCTCGCCGCCTCCTGAGCAGCTTAAATCGATCCAATCGTTTTTCGAGCGGTTTTCCGATCCGAAGCAGACGCTGATTCAGGCGATCGGCTCGAAGGTGGCGATTGTTTCGGCGCGGGAGACGGTCGAAAAACTGATCAATCTTTATCACGGAGTGTGGGAACAAAACCAGGGCAAGGTGGTCCGGATCGTCAGTTCGATCAAGATTTTGCCCCAAGAGGCGGAAAAGATTTTAAAGGCGGTCTTTGCTGACACCGGAACCAAAAATCGGCCGACTTACTATCCGACGGGGGCTGATGAATTATCGACGATGGTGCTCCCTCAGGGGTTGGTGTTGATTGGGGAAAACGAGACGGTAGAGCGGGCGCAAAAAATTTTAGCCGATATGGAGGCGCAGCTTGAAGATCCGGGAGAAAAGGTGATTTTTTGGTACACCTGCAAGCACTCCAATCCGGAAGATATTGCAGAGGTGTTGGAGCAGGTCTACGATTCTCTCATTGGTTCGGGATTTGAAAAGAAGAGCGAGGGGGGAGCCGCGCCGCTCCAACAGATCCAGCCGCCGCAGACTTCTCCGAACGGAGCCATCCCTTCGGGCAATCCGGAAAATCCGTTCCCCCTCCCTTATCTTTCTCCTGGGCCAGGCTATAATCCGGTTTTACCTGCGACAGCGCCGTTTGTTCAACCGGGGGTTTACGACAAAGAGCAGAGAACCTCATTCGGTCATTTTATTGTCGACAATAAGACCACTTCGATTTTGATGGTGGTTCGGCGCGAGGAGCTGGCAAAGATCAAGACGCTCCTCAAAAAACTCGATGTGCCGAAGAGGATGGTACAGCTTGATGTGTTGCTGGTAGAGAAAAAATTCAGGGACAATCGGGAGATTGGGTTCAGCCTTTTACAACTCGGGACGAATGCGAGCCACAGGAAAGAGACGTCGATCGATTACTCGGCTTCCGATGACCGTGGATTTTGCAATGGGTTGTTCAGCTTTATCTTCAGCAGGGATAAGAGCCACAAGTTTCCAGCGGCTGACATGAGATTCAATTTTTTGCTTGCTCAAGAAGACGTCCGGATCAAGGCGAACCCTTCCGTCTTGGCGATCAATCAAACTGAGGCGCAAATTTCGATCGTCGAGGAAATTTCGATCAATAATGGGGCCTTTCCATTCAATTCGCCGACGGGGACGATTATCCAAGATTCCTATACGCGGGCGCAATATGGAATCACGATCATTTTGACGCCGACGATCCATCTTCCCGATGAGGAGGGGGGCCCCGGTTTCATCTCCATGGATACCGATTTGGAGTTCGATACGACGAAAATTCTCACCGCAGACAACCGCCCTCCAGTGACGCGGCGGAGCATCAAAAACCAGGTGCGGGTGGCCGATGGAGAGACGGTCATTCTTGGAGGGTTAAGACAGCAAATCGAGGAAGATACACGGGAAAAAATGCCCTTTCTCGGAGACCTTCCCGGCATCGGCAAGCTGTTCGGCACCGCAAGATCAAGAGACATCAGCACCGAGATGTTCATCTTCATCACTCCAAAAATCATTAAAGATCCGGTGGACGATCTCCGGTGCATCCGGCAGGAGGAGTATCAAAAACGGGCTGGCGATATTCCTGAATTTTTACAATGCATTGACGATGCAAAAGACCATGAGCGGAAAAAAATGTTCCGTCAAAGTTTAAAACTCCTTTTTGATATGTATTGAAATGGATAACAATCAGGCGCTTGCGGAAAAATTTGGCCTTACAGTTGCGAAAGAGATCGCCCATTTCTCCCTCGTTCGCGATCGGGTGGCGATCATCCCCTATCTGTTTGCTAAGCAGAAACGGCTTTTGCCTCTCGAACAAGACGAGCGAAGAGTCACTGTTGCGATTGCCGATCCGCTGGATATTGAATCGATCGAGGAACTCCGGCTGATTTTAAAAAAGGCGATCTATCCGATCTATTGCCCCATCGAGGCGATTGAAGCGGGGATTGAGCAGTGCTATCACCAAAAAGAGGATGAGACGAAGCGGATTTTTACCGATCTCGATACGGGAGCTGTGTCTGAAGAGAAGGAGAGCGCTGAAGGGTATGATCTTTTAGAGCGGGCCGATCAAAACCCGGTCATCCGGATGGTCAACGCAATGTTGATCGAAGCGATTCAGCAGGGGGCCTCCGATATCCATTTTGAGCCGGCAGAAGAGGGCCTTGTCGTCCGCTATCGGATCGACGGGTGTCTGCAAAAACGGCACATGCCGCCTCGGGAATATCAAATCCAAATTCTGACGCGGATCAAGGTGATGTGCAAAATGGACATCGCTGAGCACCGGCTGCCCCAGGATGGCCGGATCAAGTTGCGCCACGGAGGGAGGGAGATCGATTTCAGGGTGAGCACTTTGCCCATCGTCCATGGCGAGCGGATCGTTCTCCGGATCTTGGATAAAGGGAATGTGCTCCTTGGGTTAGATCGGATCGGAATGGATGAAAAAGTGTTAAAATCGTTCCGCAAACTCGTTCAGACGCCTGAGGGGATTGTGTTAGTGACAGGTCCGACGGGGAGCGGCAAGACGACAACGCTCTATAGCGCAATTGGAGAGATCAATGATAGCGAAACCAACATCATCACAGTGGAAGATCCGGTCGAATATAAACTAGCTGGCATCTCCCAGATGAATGTCAATCCGCGGATTGAACTGACTTTTGCCAAAGGGCTCAGGCATATTTTACGGCAAGATCCCGATATCATTATGATTGGGGAAATCCGCGACCGGGAGACGGCTGAGATCGCCATTCAAGCCTCTTTGACGGGCCATTTAGTTCTGAGCACCCTTCACACCAATGACGCCCCCTCTGCGCTCACTCGCCTTGCCGACATGGGGATCGAGCCCTATCTCCTCGCCTCTTCGATTCTCGGCGTTTTAGCTCAGAGATTGGTTCGGCAAATTTGCTCTCATTGCAAGGTGGAATACGCCCCTTCGGAACAAGAGAGGGAAGAATTGGGATTGAGGCGAGCCGGTTTTTTGTACAAAGGGACGGGGTGCAGCTGCTGTTTTCAGACCGGCTACAAAGGGCGCCACCCGATTTACGAGCTGATGCCAGTCAGCGGGAAAATCAAACTCCAGGTGTTGAAGAGCCAAGATGCGCAAGAGCTGAGGAAAGTGGCTTTGGCCGAGGGGATGAAATCGCTCTTTGAACAGGGGCTCGAACTCATTGAAAAAGGGATCACGACAAGCGCCGAGCTATTGCGGGTGACGAGGATCGATCAAGGAGAGTTGTGATGCCGTTTTACGAGTACAGCGCCGTCTCTGAAAAGGGGAAAAAATACAAAGCGACGATCGATGCGGAGAGTTTGCAAGAGGCCAAGCTGAAACTGATTCGGCGGCAAATTGCCGTCCTCCAGATCGGCGTGTTGAATGAAAAGCAGATGCGAGGCCATCTCTGCAAAAACGATGTGCTCAATTTGACCCGGGAAATTGGCCGCCTTTTATACGCAGGCCTCCCCCTCTTTGAGGCGCTCGCCGCTTTGGAGGAGAAATACCGAGGCCAAAAAGGGCACCGGATCCTCCTCAACCTCTGCGAGCAGGTTCGAAGCGGTTATTCTTTTTCAGAGGCGCTCGCGCGCCACCCCCAAACGTTCGATCTTCTCTATGTTTCGATGGTGGCCAACTCGGAAAAAACGGGCCGTCTCAATGAGGCGCTCGGAGAAATTGCCGAATTATTGAACCGGCAACAACAGGTGCGGAAACAAATCCTCTCCGCCCTTCTCTATCCGGCCCTTCTAAGCGGTTTTTGCCTCGTCGTCCTCTCTTCGCTCCTTTTTTATGTGATCCCTTCGTTGAAAGAGCTCTTCGATGGGAGAGATCTCCACCCGTTTACCCGTCTCGTATTCGCGACGAGTCAATTCGCTTGCAATGCAAAGGGGATTTTAGCCGCTCTATTTGCCGCTATGACTTCGCTCACGATCGCCGCCTTTTTTTCTCCTCGATGGAAAAAAAAGTTGTTCTCAATGGTTCTGCAGCTCCCCTTTTTTAAAGGGCTGTTTGTCAAAGTGGCTCTGACCCGATTTTGCAGGGCCTGCGCCACCCTTTTAGAGGGAGGTCTTCCGCTCATTCAGGCATTCGAAGAGGCGAGAAGAGTGATGGGGCATCCGCCCCTTGAGGCTGTGGTCGCCCTAGCGCAAGAAAAGATTGCGCAAGGAGAGCCGATCCACACGACCTTTGAAAAACACCCGCTGATCCCTCCTCTCATTCCCCGTATGATTGGCATTGCCGAAGAGGGGGGAAAGCTCCCCTTTATGATGAAGCAGATCGCCCAAATTTATGAAGAAGATTTAGAAAAAACGCTCACCCAATTCGGAGCAGTTGCGCAGCCAGTCCTCCTTTTAATTCTAGGGGCTGTGATCGGTTTTGTTCTCCTCTCTGTGCTCTTGCCGATGACCGATGTGAGCTCCTTTGCAAACAATTAAATCGGAGAAGAAAAGATGAAAAAAAGAACGATTAGCCTCATAGAGATCATGATCGTGATTTTTATTATCACATTGATCACGGGTACAATTGGGTACAATATGAAAGGGTCGATGGATAAAGGGAGAAAATTTAGAACGGAGCAGGCGATCGATCAATTACACGATTTGTTGCTGATCTGTTTAGCAGAAGGGAAAAATCCAGACGAGCTGGCAAAACATCCGGCCAAGTACATAGACGAATTAGGGTTAGCTAAGAATCCGGATAAATTGATCGTGGACGGTTGGGGAGAGTTGTTGACGATCGTGGTCAAACCCGGTAGAAAAGATTTTGACGTCTATTCCGAGAACATCGTGAAGAAAAAAGAGTGAAAAAGGCATTCACCCTCCTTGAATTCATGATCGCCATCGTTTTGCTGGCCATCGTTAGCGGAGTCATAGGCGTCAAAATGCATGCCGCTGTGCAGAAAAAAAAATTCAAGTCGGAGTTAGAGAGGCTCCGGGTTCGCGTCGCCGTCTCCCAACGGCTCGCCGTCGCCATGCAGGCCGATTGGAAAGGGACGCTCAAACGGGATCCCCATGGTTGGATCTTCGAAACCGCATGCGAAGAATTGGAGGGGAGAAGGCTCTCTACTCTCCACATGGATCGGATGGAGATCGCATTCAATGGCAAAAAAATCGATACCTTCACTATCGACTTTTTCGCAAGCGGCCACATCCTTCCCGAAGGGGTCATCCGCTTCACAACCGGTTCTGAAAAAGTCGAATGGAAAACTCCCGATATTTTCTTTAGGGACGAGGGGACAACACTGGGTCCTGCTCACCCCTAAAATTAAAATAATTTATAGAGCTTTTTAAAAAATATCTACTTGTTGTACAGTGTCCCCATTTAAAAACCAGGAGGGTGACATGGCAAGGACGGAATGTTTTGGATGGAGACAAAAGGTTGAGGAATATTTTTGGCCTCCGAATACGGGCAAAAGGTTTAGCAGAGGCGGAGTTGAATTGCAAGGTCCGGCAAAGGCAGCAGGAGCGGCTAAATACCGTGCAGACCTTTGCCAACAGACAGTGCAGCGGATCGCAAGAGCAGCTCTAGTTCTGTTGGGGGGCGCGTATGCAGAAGTCTGTATCGTGATGAACAGAGGGTACCTGGAAGCTGGCAAAATTGGGCTGATGACTGTCGGTGCGGTCTCGGTGCTGACATTTGTAATCAAGGCTGTATTTTGGTTAAATAACAGCTCGAATAATCAGATCATTGAGGACTACATTAATGCGAAAGCACCCAAGCCAAAAGCATCCTAATTTCAGTGAGGGGGGGCTGTTTCCCCCCTGTTTTTTTTTAGGGAAGTCTTGAGAAATTAGTCTTTTTATCCTAGTCTGGAACCTACTTTAATGCCCAGGTGTATATGAAAAAATTTCTGTTAGCTGCTGCTCTTGTTTTGGCTGGACTGAATCCTGTATTCGGAGAGCCGGAAAATCTCAATTCTTATTTGGGGACGCTAAAACCGCGCCAGCCAAATTGGAGGATCGATGTAGTCAAAGCATACCCTCAAGGGGTTCCCGAAGTGATTTTGTTTCACGAACCGACTGTCGATGGAACAGAGGCGCCTGTGAAACAGGTCGTCTTTTATGACAACAGCCGGATCCAGGTGGAAATGGATATGATCGCCGTCGATCCCGAATCTTCGGCTGCCAAAGAGTGGAATTCACCCATCGTCCCCCACGGAACGAGGGCCGATTTTTCTCCGGACGGCCAGCTTCTCAAAATATCTTCTTACCAATATGGCGTTTTACACGGAGAGTATAAAACATTCTATGGCAATGGCCAGGTGCAGAATGAAGGTTATTACGCTGCAGGGATTTTGAGCGGTCCCGTCAAGACGTATTATGAAGACGGCGTTTTGAAAGAAGAGGCTTTTTACGAAAATGGCCTATTAGAGGGAGAGGTCGTTCAATATCACCCGAATGGCAACAAGGCGGCTCTGTTTCCGCATCATGAGGGGAAAATCGATGGGACGGCGCTGAACTGGTTCCCGTCGGGCATTCTCAATGTGGAGCGGGAATTTAAAGAGGGCAAGCTCCATGGCGATGGAAAAAATCCGGCCCTTATTGTCTATGATGAAGGGCGCAATGTCCTTGAAGTGCTCGATTTCCGCAACGGACAACCGACGGGACTCCACATCCGCTATCACGCAAATGGAGCGGAGAAGTACCGGCTCTTTTATAAAGAGGGGAAAAAAGAGGGGAAGGAGCAGTTTTTTGCTGAAGACGGCGCCTTGCTCGGAGAGGGGTTATTTCAAAATGGGGTGGCTGTGGGAAGCCACTTTCGCAACCATGAGAATGGGACGTTGGCCTATCAAGCGGAATTTGACGAAAACGGAACTTTGTTGGAGCCGATCGTCGAGTGGAGCGAAAATGGACAGAAGCTAAGACAGTTTTTTGTTCAGGAAGATAAGATCGACGGGGCTTATAACGAATGGTATGAAGACGGCGCATTGAAGCTTGAGTACCATTATGCGATGGGCGAATACGATGGCGAACAAAAAGAATATTACCCTTCAGGGCAGCTCAAAGTATCAACTCGCTATATCGATCAAAAACGGGATGGGATTCATGAAGAGTGGTATGAAAATGGGATCTTGGCCCGGAGACTCCATTTTGCCAAAGGGGAAAAAGATGGGCAAATGGGAGAATGGTATCTGAATGGAAATACCAAAATCGACGCCTATTTTCAGGGTGATCTTCCCGAAGGGATTCAAAGCGAATGGTATGAGAATGGACAACTCAAGGCGCGCGCCGAATACGCTTTAGGCAAGAAGCAGGGGTGGCAAAGGGAGTGGAGTGAAGAGGGGGATCTCCTCTCAGAGGCCCTATTCGAAGGCGATTTGATGGACGGAATTGTCCTCGCCTGGTGGGGAAAGGATCAGATCAAATCCCGTTTTCAATTCAACAAGGGGAAAAAAGAGGGGATCCATAAGTCGTTCTACAAAGATGGAAAGCCGGAGCGGATCGCCACTTATAAAAATGATCTGATGGAAGGGGAAATGCTCGCTTGGTATCCAGATGGAGCCGTTCAGTCGATGCAATTTTTCAAAGAGGGAAAGCCGATTGGCGAGCATAGAACCTATTATCAGAAATCGTCCCCATCGGAAAAAGATGAAGAGCGCCTCGCCCATCTTTTCCATTACGATGATGAGGGACGTCTGCACGGAGAAGAGAAGACCTTTTATCAAGGAGGGAAACCTCAAGCCATTGTGAGCTACTCGCACGGGGCGATGGATGGCACAAGAGAGGTCTTCGATCCGCAAGGACATTTGATTGAAGAGGCCCATTATGTCGAAGGGAAGCTCGAAGGAAAATTTTTCCAAACCACTCCCGAAGGGAAAGAGATCATCACCTATTATCAAAGGAACCTGAAACATGGGCCGCATATCATTTATTATCCGCCGAATCAAAAAGGGGAAAAAATAAAGGCTTTAGAGACAACTGTGGAAAACGATCAAATCCATGGGATCTTGTCCGAATATTCTGAGCAAGGGAAAAAAGTGGCCGAGACGCCCTACGTCCATGGGAAAAAACAGGGGACGGCAAAAATTTTTGCACCGGATGCAAAAACCTCAATTGCGATCGAATTTTATGCTGATAAAAAAAATGGCCTTGCCACTCAATACTTCCCCAACGGGACTGTCTTCAGAACGACTCCTTACGTCAATGATCTGCGCGAAGGCGAGGAGATCACCTACCATCCAAACGGATCGGTCGCCTCCGTATTTCCCTACCGGGACGATAAATTAAACGGAATGGCTAAGAGTTTTAACGATCAGGGGATACTGGTTTTTGAAGCCGAATATCTGGACGATCTCCGCCATGGCAAATTCAATAAATATTACGAGGATGGAAAGCCTTATTTAGAGCAAAATTTTGTCGCCGACAAGCTGGAAGGCGAGAAGAGAAAATATGAAAAAGACGGATTTCCCACCGTTTCCTACTACGAAGAGGGAAGGCTGGTGAAAACGATGCGATAAATGGTTTTTTTTGTAACCGTAAGCGCTTCGAAATTAAGTACTTACGCTTTTTTTGCTAAAAACCCCTTTTCTTTTTTTAGAAAAGGCGTAAATTGGGACATGCGATGCAAATCGCTTTCCAACCAGGAGAAAAACAATGAATATGAAGAATCCACAGCAAAAGCCAACACCAGCAGCGCCGAACAAAAATCAAGCGCCGGCGCCAACAAAACCGCAACCAGCACAAGCTCCTCAGCCAAACAAAAAACCTAAGTAACCGCCATTTTCTTATTCTTGGGCAGGCGTTTCGCCTGCCCAAGTCATTCCTATTTTTTGCAAGGACACGAATGGTGGCAGTCGCATTTAGGCGGGCAGCCTGTGTCGTTGCAATTGCGCTCTGAAGACGGCGTCGAGCTAGATTTTGAAGTGCAAGCGGAAAAAACGATTACAACAACAAAAAAAATAAGCATTTTCATAAATCAACCTCCAAAGGTTGATCTTTTGTTTAGAGCATGACAACACAAAGGTCAAGGGAATTTTTTTCTAATCAGCGGCTCGATTTCTTTGGGGACAAATCCATTCAGAGAGCCTTTGAAATGGGCGATTTCCCGAATAAGGGACGAGCTAATATGTGGCTCATCAGCCCCGAAGAATACTGTCTCGATCCCGCTTAAGCGGCGGTTGGCCTCCGCCATTTGCAGTTCGGTCTCGCAATCGGCCAAGGAGCGAAGACCTCTGATGAGAAAAGATCCCTTTTTTTCTTTTGCGAAGTCGACGATCAGGCCATGGAAGGGGTGAATCTCGGCCTCTGGGGCTATTTTTTGGAGCATTTCCCGCCTCTCATCAACAGAAAAGAGCGAGGTTTTACCGGGCTTGAGTCCGATGGCGATGACGAGGTGCTCGCAGATAGCTCCCGATTTTTGGATGATGGCCAAATGGCCGAGAGTGGGCGGGTCGAAGGTGCCGGGAAAAATACCGATTCGTCTCATTGAATGACCTCGTTTAACCGAGCGATGAACGGCCGTAACTCGAGTGGATTTTGTATGGGAAGCGCTAGTCTTTTTGGCGGGTGTTGTCCTGGACTCTCCGCGCGCAATTTTTCATAAACGGCTCGTTCTCGTATCTGTTTGAGGAGCTCTTGGCTGGGGCGAGAATTGTCTAATAAGGCGTTGAGAACATCGAGATCGTGGGCGATCAGCGCACCGAAAAACGCAGATTGCAATCCAGAATTTGGCACTATGTTTTCGGAGTTGTCGACCCCGGCATTGGGGTTGTCCGCAGTAGAAATGGTTAAATGGGATCGCAAAATCAGTGTGATAATTTTTGGGTTGTTCCGCCGTACTGCGAGCAATAAAAGCTCATCTCCATTGAATCTTCTGCTTAGATGGATCAGAAATTCGACTGTGTCTACCTTCCCTCCCGCCACCGCGTTTGTAATAGCCTTTTGAATGATTGTTTGACTGGGTTGAAAATTATAAAATAGATCCCGTTGCTGAAGAATATCGTAGAGAGCTTTGAAATCTTGTATATTGAACCCTCCTGCGGCCTCAATCAACCCTCGGGCCGTTTGTGTAGGTGTAAGCAATTTGTGTAATGGCAGGGGGAGCTGGTTCTCTAGAATGGCGTGGTAAAAAATTGCATAGATCTGTGTTGTGCTAGCCGAAAATGTTTGTAAGTTCACACCATGCCGGATGCGACCATAGAGTGTATGAGCCAGTGTCTTTAACTTTATCCCAATGGATAAATTCGGTGAATTGGCAAATACCCCTTGCGCTTCCTGGATAACAGGATCTTCTGAAAGACGCTCCCAAATCAGCTCTCTGAATTGTTCTGTCAATGTGGCAAATTTTTTACATACTGCAGGGAACGCTGATTCATCGGAGACGTAAGAGAGGATTTCGAGTATGATCTCATCCGGGGGGAAAGCTAGCAATCTATTATTGGGAACGATGGAGTCCATTTCAACCTTTTTGACGAGCATTATACTAAAAGGATCATTTTTTTTCGATCCTATACTGCGGCTACCCCAAAAGTGTGAATTTGGGGTGGCCGCAGTATAAAATTCTCTGATATTTAACGGGAATCGCTGCACTGATTCTGAAAAAGGGTGATGAGTGCGGCGCCAAATCTCCTTGTTTCTTTGCACTGCAAGGTTCCGATTCCCGCCGTAGGCCGTCCTCTCTTGGGGTGACGCCTCTCTTCTAAAAAGAGAGTGCCTCCGGGCGCTAGCAGCTGGGCTGCGGGTTTGATGTCAAACCCTATATCATAAGGGGGGTCTATATAGATCAAATCAAAGAGGGCCTTTTGCCGAGCTAAGAGTTCCACGGCCCGGGAGGCTTCCATGCCGACGATACTCGTCTCTGCCTCCCCTTTCAGTATTCCGATGTTTTCCTTAATACAGGCAATGGCTTGCCGGTTTTGTTCAATGAAAGTTGCGTGGGCGGCGCCTCGGCTGAGCGCTTCGAGTCCCATCGCGCCGCTGCCGGCAAAAAGGTCGAGAAAGCGGGCTCCGCCCACCTCATTTTGGCAAATATTGAAGATCGCCTCGCGAAGCATCCCTTGAGTGGGGCGGGTCGATCCCCCTTTCGGCGTTTTTAACGCCCTTCCCTTCCATTTCCCGGCGATGATTTTGAGCGTCATCGGATAGCTGTTGGAAAATCGTAAGGTTCTAAAAGGGCTTCTGCGTCGGCGATGTGTTTTGGATCTTCGTCGATCATATACTGTTCGTAGTGTTCATACGCCCGCTGAAAGGCGAACTCTTGTTTTAACGACTTATTCCCTTTGCGGGCCTGAAGAAAGGAGATGGTTTTCTTCACGTTAAGCCAACGCCCTTTAAGGCGTCCTTGAATGAAGAGGATGAAGTCGTCCAGGGTGTCGGTCTCGCCTAAAATTACGTAGGGCTGATCGAGATAGAGATGGGGCATCTGTACGCTTTTGGGATAGGTCTTTATTTTCGATTTAGGCGATCGGCTGATCGCATGGCAGACGAGGTTTTTCGCGATTGGATATTCGATCATTTTCATCAATTTCAGTAATTTCCTTTTTAGCCCTCGACTGGTGGGAGCATTCAATATTTTGCCCCGATTGAACATGGTTGCCGCATCTAAAGCGGCCATATTTGGGTCGTTTAAGCCGATGGCGAAGAGGGATACTTTACCCTGGTTGTAGGCGGTCCAGTCGTGGAGCAGGAGCCGCTGGGTCGATTTTTTGGCCAAAGTCTCTCCATCGGTCAGAAGAATGGCAGTGTACACCTGATCGTTTTCTGCCGAGCCTGGGATGGTCAGAAAGAGGGGCTTGTAGAGATCGCTTGAGGAGAAAAAACTGCCGAGCTGGACTTTGTCCAAAAACTCTTCCGCCATTGCATAGGATCTCTCCATACAGGGTAGGTCGTTGGGAGACATTTTCTCCACTTTGCTATCAAAGGCGATGATATTGAAGGTGTCGCCTGGCACGAGCTCTCCAAGCGCTTTGTGGACGGCTGTTTTGGTGGCCAAGAGGCGCCCCTGTTGGATGGAATTGGAGCGGTCGATGAGAAAAGTAATGTGTTGGTTGAGTTTGGGTAAATCGAGATCGGGACGAGGAATGAGCGTGAGCGCGAAAATATACCCTTTCCCCTCTTCCCGAGGTAAAACGACAAGGTCGGCGTCAAAGGAGTCAGAGTAAGAGGATGTTTCAAGTTCGGCGAGCGTAGGGAGTTTGGGGAGGTGCGGTAGGGGGATCAAACCGGGCGGTTTGCCGACTGTCGGCGCTTCGGTCAAGGCGAGGTCGATCTTTTCCGTATGGATCACCTCCGTTGAGGGGGCCTCCACGTCGATAGAGGGAGATTCTGCAGAGAGGGCGATAAAAGAGCGGGCCTGCAGAGGGATAAAGAGGGGGCGGGACGGCTCCACAGGAGTGGGGACGATGAGATCCTTGGGGAGGTGATCCAAGAGATTGAACGATTGGCTGTGAATGGAAAAAGTGGGCAGCACGGGGCTGGCAAGAAGGGGCTCTTGAATGGGAAGGGGGAGTTGGAACAAAATCGGAGGGAGACGTTCGGACTCACGGATTTGGACGGGAGTTTTCAGAGCAGGGGTTGCCAAATCTTCGGGGCAGGCCTCTAATGGGGCTGTCTCTTCAGGTTCTCTCACCTCTTCAAAGGCGCTCTTCAAAATGTGGTCTCGCTCTTTTTTGTCGACCTGGACGAACCAATTTTCATTATTTTGTCCTGTCTGAGGCGAAGAAAACCAGAGTGAATACCGATGAATGCAGAGGAGCGCGGCAGCGTGGAAGAGGAGCGATAGAGTCAAACATCCGGTGAGGATTTGTCTATGATTCATCGGTCAATAATTTACGGACCCGCGCGTCTAAAGCGGGCGCCATCGGTTCATTCATCATTTCTAGCAATAGATCTTTGGCTTTCTCTTTTGCACCCTGCGCTGCAAAAATCTCTGCGTCGATCAATTTCATATAACCCTGGTAAATCCGGTCTTTCCGCGGGGCTTTCGCTCGAGCTGCATGATAGTCTTTTGAGAGAAGATCGTCCGTTTGCGTAAAATCCAGTTTGGTCTTCTCAAGGAGCGCAACCTTCCTCTTTAGATCTCCTTTGGCAGCGAGCGCAGCATAGTCCAAAGCCGCCTCTAAATAAAGAGGTTCTCCTTCAAAGTTTTTTTGAACAACTAAATTTTTGAGCTGGGTGGCAATCGCCGTTAGATTTGGATGTTCGCAAGCAAGCTTTAAGCGGGCCCCTTGAAGCGCGGCGGCGGCGCTCAATGAAGATCTCCCCGTACCACACGAGACGGTAATCGCATCAAAAAGATCGATTGCCTTGTCGACGACCCCTTTTTTCACATAGTTCTCGCCGAGGAGAAGCTTCGCTTCATCATTATTTGGAGCCACTGGCTCCAAAAGGGCGATCGCATCGTCGATCCGGCCGAGGATCGAATAGACTTTCGCCAATTTACAAGCGAGCAGCTCTGAATGTAAAGCGGCTTTACATTTATCTAGCAGCGAGGCGGTGCGGGCCGCTAAGACGAAATTCCCCTGTTCATCCATCAGCTGATTGTAATAAAAATCGGCGAGCCAAAGGAGATTTTCTCTCTTTAGATCGGCCTTGGCCATAAAGGCTTCGTAGAGATGTTGAGCCGCCCTCTCCACCTCATTGAGCTGCAGATAAGCATTGTAGAGGGAGAGGTGGATCTGGCCTAGATCGATCAAATTGGCCCCTTGAGAGAGCGACTTTTCGGCAAGCTGGCAAAAATGTTGAATATCTTGATGGCCGTCGCGATAGCAGAGGGCAAGGAGAAGGCGGCTGTTCGGACTTTTCAAAGGTTCGAGCGCTCCGGTCGCCTGATCGTATTCTTGCAGTTGGTAGTGGGTCTTGGCCAGCAAAAGTTGCCACTCCTCTTTTTCCTCTTCGGAGAGAGGGAGTTTTAAAAAAAGTTCTAGGTCGGCGATCAATCCCCTTTTATGTGCAGGTTCTAGAGCGGCGATCTCGGTTGATGAGGAGGCAAAATATCTCCAAACAAAGGGGGCCAGCGGATGCTCAGGAAATGCGGCGAGAAATTGGCGTCCCTGCTGATAGCAGGAGATCCAATTTTTCTCTTTATAGTCGAGGTGAATGAGTTCAAAGAGGACTTGGGCTTTTTGCAAAGAGTCCGGGTATTGAGTCAAAAGATTCGCAAGCTGCTCTTTCGCCTCCGCAAACCTCTCCCCTCTTTTTAAGAGCTGGGCGCGCGAGAAATAGGCTTTTTGAAGGTCGGGATGCTGCGGGTAATGGGCTTTCAGTCTGTTTGTGGCCTCGTCCAGAGCAGTTAAGTCGCCGCAACTGTAGGCGGCGTCGAGCAGACTTAAAAGCGCGGCGTTGAGCGTCTCTGACACGGGAGCGGTTTCGATATAGGTTTTCAACTCTTTGATCGCCTCTTCATACCTTTTTAACTGGAGGAGGCTTCGCCCCAAAAAGAGACGGGCGGCACCCATCCTGTCGGCGGGGATGAGCGGTAAGGAATTTTCATTCACCAATTCTTCAAATTGGCCTAAATCAAAGCGGAGAACCATCCGGTTATAGGCCGCCTCTTTGCCCTTTTTTTGGTTCATTTTGACGATTTTATCGAACGTCTCGATAGCGAGTTTTTTGTCGTATTCCGACTGGATGAGGGCCACTTGGAAAAGCATCTCCTCTTCTATAGCGGGATTTTTTTGAGCCAGTGCGAGATAAATTTCGGTCGATTTCGCAAAATCCTTTAGGATGCAGCAGAGGTGGGCGTAGCCTTGTGCGATCTCATTAGAGAGTTCAGTGTGGTAGAGCGTTTCGAAATAGGGTCTGGCCCGTTCGGCGAGTTTGAGGAGCTGATCGGTCTCTCTGGAGGCGTTGAGGCATTGGTGGTAGAGAGCGATCGCAAGGAAGTAGGTGACGTGGAGATTGGGCCGTTTTTCAAGGTATTTTTCGCATTCGTCTGTCAATGTGGCATACCATTGCATTTCATAGAGGCACTGCATCCGGTTTAAAAAGACCCGTTCGATGAATTCGGCTGATTGCACCTGCGCATAATAGTTGAGGGCGTTTGAATAATTTTTTTCACGCAAAAATAAATCGCCTAACGCGGAACAAAGGGCGTCGGAAAAAGGGCTCTCTGGATATTCGACGATGAACTCCTCCATTTGAGTCTTGGCGATTTGGTACTCTCCCTCTTGCCAAAAATCGGCGATCCGGCGGAGGAAAAGAGCTTCGCTGTCTGTTTCGGTTCCGTAGAGAAGGGTTCCTGTTAAAAGCAATGTCCGGCAAAGGCGCATCATCCTATCCATCCTAGGTTGGCCTTTGATTATACGAACTGAGCGAATAAATTGCCCATCTGATATACTTTTCCCTTTGTAAGGGAAATTTTTCACATGGGAATTTTGCTTGCGCTTATCGCTGGAATTTTTATGCCGCTCACGAATTTAACTGTGAGAAAAGGGGTCGACGCCGGCGGAAACGCCAAAGGCTATTTTGTCTTTCAGTCGATCTCATCGCTCCTCTTTGCCTTGTTGATCGGCCCTGTCTGGACGGGCGATTTTTCACCCTCTTTGCCGGCGGCCATCTTGGGGATCTCTGCCGGATTGATCCTCTCTTTGATGCTCTACTCCCTTGGTAAAGCGGTGGAAAAAGGGCCCCCCGGATTCACTTTTGCGATTTTGAATTCGGCGACAGTGACGCCGGGATTGTTGATGGCTATTTTGTTTGGCGCTGCCATGGGATATGAATACAATTTTTACCACGGCGCCGGGTCGATTCTCGTGATCGGCGGCCTTTTTTGGGCGGGCAAGGGGCTTCAGGGGTTGAAAGATAGGAATCAATGGATTCTTTTTTCGCTCGCGATGTTTGCCATGCACGCTCTGCTCCTTGCGCTTTATCAGTGGCGCGGTTTTCTCCTCAAGCCGGAGCGGCCAGCCGGCATTTTCCCCTTTTTTTCAATCGATTCGGTGAAAAGCGAGTGCTTTGCCCCATTCATGTTCCTGACATCGGGGTTGATCCAGATCTCTATTTATTTTCGATCTAAAACTTCCAAGCCAAAAGCGGGAGAAATTGCATATGGCTTTATCGGCGGACTTTCGAATTCTTTATGTACATTTTTCTTATTAGCCGCGGCTGAAAAGGCGAGCGCTTTGGAGCATGCGATGATTTTCCCCATTTTTTCAGTCGTGGGCATTATCTTAACGAATGCCTGGGGGCAGAAGTTGTATCAAGAGCAGGTGAATTGGCGGGCCTGTCAGATGTGCGCGTTTGGACTGATTGTCGGAACCGTGGATTGGAAAGCGGTCGCTGCCGCCATCGGGTTTTGAAATGGACGTTGCCCCGCGGCGCTGATAAAATGTTCAGTTAAAGAAAATTCTTGAACTTTAAAAAAAATTGTGACACCATTCATCGATTCTTAACAAATGAGGGTATATGGTTGAAGAATCTTATTTTGATGAATTGGATCGCACATCATTCAATCTGGCCGACTCAGTCGGTCGTGTTTTTGATTACACTTACGGTTGGCTGGGGTGCCGCTTGGTGGCTCCGCTTGAGCCGAACAAATTTGATAATGCGGCGAGTCTGACTGCCGAAATCGGGGTGCGGGTTCTGATTGTCCTCGGTTCGATCGCTGCGATGACTGCGGCCGGGTTCTATCTTCTTGGAGCGGGTCTTGTTTTAGGGGTTGGGAGAGAAGTCTTAAAGCAGGCCGGCTTTTATTTTCAAAAAGGGGGCTTTACCCATATTCGAGGCAAGGCGCCGGAGGTGAAGATCGGAGGCGGCCAGGCGAGCGTGATGACTTGGAACATCGCTGGCGAGGGGTATGAAAAAGGGGTAGTCCATTGGAGTTCAAGGATCGATCGGATCGCTGAAAGGATCAAATCCGAAAATCCCCATGTGGTTGTATTGCAGGGGGTGAATTCGACCGCTCTGATAGAGGCGCTTGTTGAGAAATTGGGAGATCGGTATGCCCATTTTTTTGGTTATGAAGGGAACCTCATGGTGATCACCCAGTGTCCTTATAAAGATTTTACAGATACCCGCTTTATTGAAAATGGTCCGGAGGAAAACTGCGGTTTCGCAACACTTGAAATCAATGGACTCCGAATCATTGGCACAGAACTGGCCTCAGGAAAGGGGGCTGAGGAAATCCGCTCAGGGCAGATGAAGCAGATCATCGATGCGCTTGCCGCTAAAAAAGTGGCGATGCCAACCCTTTTTGTAGGCGACGCCCATTTTGATCGGGATGGGGAAGAGGGACAGAAACTTTCCAAATCTATGTATCACAGCTATTGGGGAGAGCCGACTCAGACGAATGGACTGGCTCGCCAGTGGACGTCAGATCAAGGGGAAAGGGTTGAGGAGACGTCGAGTTCTTATATCTCTTTGGTCAAATGCTATTCTGAGGATGGGAAGAGACTCCCTGTGCAAGAAAAGGGGATCGCCCTTGTCGATTCACGGATTGTGCCAGGTTATGGGAAGAATTACGACACCCAAGAGGCTTTATCTCACAGCCACGCAATCGTGACGACGATCCAAGGTCTTCCCAAATAACCTATATCCGGGGGCCGCGCACAGCGCGGCCCGTTTTGTTTTTTTAATTGGCGCCTTCGTGCGCCTGGACTATGACGAGGTCATTATCCAGATCTGGCTTGTCTGGCAGACCTGGGCTGTCTGGCTGAGGTGGGTTGTCTGACAGAGGTGGGTTGTCTGGCAGAGGTGGGTGGTCTGGCAGAGGTGGGTGGTCTGGCAGAGGTGGGTGGTCTGGCTCCCCTATCTTTTGGGACGGAGAGGGCGTTGGGGGTAGAGGTTTCGGTTTGTCGCCCCTGCTTGTTGATGAATGGGGTATTTTTGTCTGGATGGAGATGGGAGGCATGTTCCGTTTGCCGAATTGGAAGAGCGCTTGGAATGAATTCCAACTCAATTGGAAAGCCTTTAGAGCTTCCACTTTTTGTTCTTCCAGGTAGTTTGCATCTATCTTCATAAACATCTGTTGGATGCTTAAAAAAGCGCTCACTACAGATCTGCAAACACCTTCTGTGTGTAATACGAACAGCGCGCCGATCGATATGACTCTTCCGACTAGCTCGTTTTTTACGATTCCCATCCAGGATGGGTCTCTAGACGCCTCTTCATAATAGGCTCGTTGATAAAGATACAATTCCCTTGGGTAGGAAAGTGGCTGAGAATTTAGGGTCGTTGACATGAATTCCTCTCTTGTAAAATGAGGTGGGATTGTACATGATTAAAATTTTTTTGAAAACAAAAAAAATCGGATAATTGACAAAATTTGTCTCCAACACCGATAGTTCATCTAGGAGACTTTATGATGAAAGCATATATATTCGCAGCTACTTTACTTTGCCTCATTCGATCGACGGCTTTTGTCCAAGAATCGATGTGTGTGACGCCTAATGGGGTCGTCGAAGAATGGATGGCCACAGAAAACAGGTCCGTTGAGGTTGCATCAGAGTCGTCTGTCAACGCAATGGCTGGCAGTGAGGGTGACACATCGGCGCCTGTTAAGGGAGTTTGTGTCGAACACGATTCTTATTCCAACTCGGACAAACGGTGGTTTTTTACTTTCAAGCCTGGATATTTTTATTTGACCGACAGCGATATGCGGCAGTTTTATAACGATGGCGGATTTACGTTCAGAGCTGAAGCGGGCTGCAGATTTTGGGGGCCGTTGATTGTTTGGGTCGATGGGGGCTATTTCCAAAAAGAGGGGAAAGCGATCGGCGGAACCGAGAAATTGGAACTCAAAGTAGCGACGATCACTTTGGGTTTGAAGCTGTTTTATCAATTTAACCGTTGGATAGCGGCTTATGCTGGGGCGGGACCTCGTCTGTTTTTGATGATGCAGCATAATGACTATGATCACGTTAGAGGCGATGATAACGAGATCGGGATTGGCGGTGGGTTTGACGGGGGCTTTCTGTTCTTTCCAGTGCCCCAGTGGCCGAATGTATACCTCGATTTATTTGGCGACTATTCTTTAAAGAAGATGCCTGTCGAGGAAGACGAGATCAGCAGCTACGACTACGACATGAATTTAAGCGGCTTTACGGGCGGTCTAGGTCTCGGCGTCCGGTTTTAGTAATTGCCGATCAAGCTGAAATGGAACATGGGCGACCCTCCGGTAAAGGTCGCCTTGTTGTGCAATTTGAATCCCATGTCGAGCCTCCCGTTTAAATAAGAAGAAAAGCTGTATCTGATTCCTGGCCCAGCGCCGATGAGATAATCGAATTTTTTCGTTGTTGGCACGGCCACTTTGTCATAACTGACGCCTCCGTCGACAAATAGGAGAAAAAGGGCCATATCTTGCTTTGAGCTGTTTTTTTTCGTGAAGACGCGGAATGAGGGCGTCCTTAGCTCAGCGCTCAAAAACCCTCCTGTATCTGCGTCGAGCTGTCTCTCGTCGTAACCGCGGACCGACTCATAGCCTCCGATCCCCAGCTGTTCGCTCGGGAGGAGCGGGATTGAAGCCCACTCGAAACGGGAGAGCAAAACCCCCTGCCAAGAGTGAAAGAGGGTATGCTCGTGGCGCCAAGAGCCTCTGAAATAGACCCATTGGTTTTTGGCGCCTGGACGGAGGCTGTCAAAGTGGCTGTTTTCCTGATTCGGCAGCCATTCTACCGGTGAGCCGTAGAGTTCGAAATTGAGGTCGTTAAAACAATAGGAGGTGCTTGTTTTGAGCCGATAGCCTCCCATCCATTGAGTGAGGTTGACGGGGCGGGCTATGATCGGATTTTGATCGACGAATTCCACAGTATTGTTGGTCTGTTTGAAATCGAAGCCGAAAGTGAGTTCGTGGACGAACGGATCGACGCTGTTTAGCGGTACCGTATAGCGGACAGAGCCTTGGCCGTTTTCCCCTCCGCTTTTCCGCGAGGGCTCTTTGAGGTGCACATGGACGGTAGAATAGCCCCCGTAGAGAGTGAGAATGGTCTGATTCGATAAAAAGGCCAAATATTGCAAGGTGTGAGCTTGGAGGGTATGGAAGCTCTGCGAGGTCGTGTACTGATAAAAAAGGACATGATCCAACCCGAAGATCTGATTCCAGGTTAGGCCGACAAAATACCGATTTCTCCCTGTTGTGGGGACACCTGTATTGTCAGCTCCGGTATACAGATGATAAATGCGCTCTTCTTGGACGGCTAAGGTGATGTCGGTTTGATTCTCTCTCTCTCCAGGGCTATAAATCGCATCGACTCGCCGGAACGGATTCCGATTCATAAACTGGACCCCTTTGAGCAATTTTGCTTCGGATATTGGATGGCCGGAAGAGAGGCCGATATACTCGAGCAGCGTTTGATCTGCAGTCCACTGATTTCCCTCTACCGCGATCTTCCCCACATTTCCCACCTCCACTTCCACCTGCAAAACGGCCGATGTGATCTTTTGCGGAGGGATAGTCACAACGATAAATGGGTAAGCTTGTTCTTCGAAATAGGAATGGATTCCTGCTTTGATCTGTTGCAAAGTAGAATCGTCGATCGGCTGGTCGAAGTAAAGGGGTTGCATCCGCTCTGCAAAATCGTACCATCGGCCTGGAACGTCGACTCCTCTTGAAAAGATCCCGACGCACTCTTCGAGCTCCTCATCGCCCAGCATCTCTTGTCTCGACGGCACGAGAACGAGCCCTTTAAATCTAGAGACAGAGTCGTCGCCCATCAGCGGGCCAAAGGATAGGCAAATAATCAGAGCCGATTGAGGGATTGCGCGATAAAACATATTTTCTTATATATGTGCGCGACGCCATGAATGTCAATGGCCAGCTGGCGCGCCGAGAGCCGATTCGAGAATTTGACGCGGAACGGGGTTCAGGGTGGAGTCGAGCCGAATCCACATCGCGATGGTTTCTCCAGTCGGAAGAGAGGCAAGCTGCGTTTTATCGGCGTATGTGCTCGGCTCGGAAAGGGAGACCGGCGAGGACCAACCTGTTGCGCTAGCGCCTGTATTATACTCGGAAAAATAGATGGCATGGCCCTCGGGTCCAACCGTCTGATCATCCCAAATGACTGCAAAGTGATCTGCCGTATCTTCGTAAAAAGAGAGGGCGGGCGAAGTCCCCTGATAGGATAGAGTGTAGACAAACTGCCAGCTTACGACATTATAAAAAGCGGCCTGAATCTCTCCGCCTGCCGATTCCCAAGCGCCGCCTGCTCGAGCATTCAGGGGGTTGAGCGCAACGGTGAGATTTTGCACAGGAGCGCCAGGATGGGCAGCTAAAAGGAAGTTCCAGGTTGCAGAGCCTGCCCGGATTCCAGAGATAATGTAGTGGCGCGTCGTATCTTGAACCAAAAAAGCGGCGCCGCCAATCTGGTTGGCTGAGAGGTCGGGAGATGTGGCTTCCGCGGAGATCAGTCTTACATAGGTATTCACCGGTTTTGTCGGTGGACTGAGGGCGTCGAAAATGGAGACGTCCATCTCTTCAGCGAGAGGGAGAAAAGCGGTGAGCTGATTGTCCGGATCGATCAAGACCGGCGCTGTAACGGTTGCGGAGAGAGGGATCCCCTCTTCGCTGATCGGATAGGCTGGACTCCAAGAAAGGGTGTTTGGAGAATAAGTGCTGCCTAGGAGCTGCAAAGAAGGGGAAAGCCAACTGGCGACAGCGTAGCCAGGATTGTTAATGGCTAAGTTGAGCAAAGGGTCGTACTCCGTTGTTCCAAGATTTTGGATCGCGATGGCGGAGGACCAAATCGATCCATCGAATTGGGCCGCCTGGATGGTGAGATCGGTTCCGTCAAAGGCGCTCCAGATAGCGATCGCGTAGCCGTTTTCATCGATTTTCACATGAATGGATGGTTCCGTCACGCTCGATCCGAGGAGGGATGCGGAACTCCAGGCCGATCCATCAAACGAGGCGGCTTCTAATTGATAAGAATCGCTTGCGAGGGCGATCCACAATGCGACTGCGGAGTAGTTTGTCGGGTGCATAGCGAGCTTTACGTCGATCACATCTTCGGTTGAGACCCGGTGTACTGCGACGGGAGGAGAAAAAGAGAGGACGCCCCAAACGGATTGAACGGCTCCAATCCCACACAACACAACCTTTTTCCATTCCATACGCCCTCCTATTGAAAGGGAGAATTGTATAAAAACAAATTGAAAAACGTCAATCATTTTTTAAACATGGCCAATGTCCAGCTACACTGACGATGAGCCGCAATGTCGGGAGAAAAATCTTGTCTAATGCGACTTCGTCCAGTTATGAATGAGTTGTGGCAATGGGAAAATTTCAGGCGCTTTTTTTGAATTCGCTGAACGGGCCTTTAGCGGAGCGGCTCGATCTGAAGTCCGAGGCGTTGATCTCGTTTTACATGGAGTCATCCTCCATTGAAGATCCGTTCCGGTATAGGGCGAAACGGTTGGGGCTCCGGATCGCCCATATTCTCATCGATGAAAAGGGGGATTTGAACAGAGGGAAATTGAGCGAGTTAAGGGGGCTTTTCGACAAGGGTTATTTTCCGTTGGGGCCTGGAAGAGAGGCCGATCCGTTGATTTACCGGCACATCGACCGTTCTTTGCAGGCGCTCGATCAAAATAAAGAGATCTGGACTGCGATCCAGAAATGTGCTCCTCCTCTTTGCCATAAACAGGCGGATGAGGTGATCCGTGAGACCTTATGGCCGGAACAGATCAGGGTGGTTCAGCCGGTTCATGTCCGGAAGGCGGTGATAGCGGCATGGCTGACCTTGCTCAGGCAGACGACGGGATCTTGTTTTGCAACGGCGCCCGCGATTTTAATTCAGCAAACCGATCCGTTACGATTTCTCAAGGATCTCTACGATCTTTTGACGCTGGGTCAGCTCAAAAGGACGGTGGCTGGAAAAGAGTGCTCGGTTCCCTTAAGTTTAAATTCTGGACAGGGCGGTTTGCAAAAGCTTGCGGCTGGTTCAGAGTTTTCTCCGGGAGTCTCTGCAGCGTTCGATGCTGTGGGCATTCAAATGGGGAGAGACATTCAAGATAAAATCCGTGCATTCAGCTCTCTCACCGTAGAAAAAATGTTTAGGGCGGTTTTGCTCGAGGTCTCCTCACTCACCGAAGAGGATGTTGAAAACGAGGAATATCTCAGCCGTATTCAGATGACTCCCCTTCTCGCCAAACACAGTGCAGTCTACTATCAGCGGCCGAGCGAGAGAGCTCAAAAGGTGGCTGGTTGGAAGAAAAAATGGGCCAAAGCCTGTACCGCGTTTCGGACATTTACCGACTGCGCTTTGCTCCATTCATGGGAATATTCGATCGCCTCGTTTTCCGATATAAAAACGGAATTTGCTCGGTGGAATTTGTATATCGGTCTCGGTTTGCATCCGGACCAGAAGGGAGGTATAGGCGCTTTTCTCTTCAGTCAAGTGAATGGGAGCCTACAAAAGTGCCAAAGGGAAATCGATCTACTCTCCAGAGAATACGAACAGGCGGCGAGCGCTATTTCGGCCCTAGAAACAATGATTCGCGGGGCGGGGAGCGAGGCGCGCCTCAATCAACTCAAGGCTGAAATGGGATCCCACAGTCTTTCCATTCAGACGATCATCGAAGCAAGAAATCAACAGATTGCGAAGGCCAACAGTTTGGTCGGCTTTTTCTCGTCTCTCATGGAGCAGTATGATCAAAGGCTGCAGGAGGCATTTCAAGAGCTCTTCGATCCGGCTCTCTTTGGAGAGGAGGCCCATTTATACGATGATAGCTCAGCCGGTTTCCGCCTCGTCTATAAACATGGGCGGCGCGACGCTTCCCAATGGACGGCCATTTATGACGGAGTCCAATATATCGATGCTTTGCGAGATTTTTTCTCTCATGTGGAAAATGACCTGACGGCTCCGGCTGAAATAGGGAAGGGGTTTATTGAAGAGATTACGACAGCCCTGATTCAATTTATTCAAGAGCCCCTATTTCTCCAAGGAGCTCTGGCGCGCGCCAAAGAAAAAGGGCGGCGCTCTCCTTGGGACTACATCTCTGGCGGAACGCTGCAGACGCTCCTCGGCGCCTATTGCGGCAGGGAGCGGCCATTTACTGAAAGGAGCATCATCCCCCATTCCGCGGAGGATCTCCTCCGTTTTCTTTCAAGTGCAAAAAAAGAGAATTTTTTCTTGATGCACTCCCCGACTCACGCCTTTATTTTTTATCCCAACCTCTTGGAAAATTTGGCCCAACCGAGAAAAAAGAGGCCCTGGACGGAAGAGATGCAGGAGCACTTAGTTCACCGGATCAGCGAGCGGTTACCTGAGGAGGAGAGGGGTCTTTTCATCCATCTCTATCGACAAAAAATAGGCGCTGAAACAGATGTACAATTTCGGAGTCATTTAATCGATGCGATGGGGCCAAGGATCAAGCAAAAAGAGGGGATCATTGATGCGGTTCTTTATGAACATTCCCCCTTATTTACAGAGCGGGAGGCCAAAGAGGCGGCCCATCAAGTTCTGCAAGCCTTGGGGAGGAGGGAGACGGTACAGAAATGGGAGGGTTCATTTTTTGGCTCTTATGAGGTGTGCCAAATGATTCAGATGACACTTCTTGCGGCGCTCAGGAATTCTCTTTCAGAGGAGGATTGGCCTCTCCGGATTGCCGAGGCAATGCGGAAGTTTGGTTTTGCCCCGCAGGCAGCCCTTTTTGCCGATACGAATTGGTCGGGGTGGTTTTTTGGGTGGACCCCGAATCCGGCGACTGGGCAGATGGAGCTATGGCGATTGAATCGGACCGCCACTCAAGGTTTTCCGATGACAGACTGGAAGCAGTGGCTGACGCCGGGAAATAGCGCACAATGGACCTTACTTGCCGAACCCAAAGAATATGCTTTTTCTTATATAATGCGGTGAGTACTATTGAGCTTTAAGTAAAGGCCCTGCGATGAAGAAATGCGCGTTGCTGGTAGCTGTGTCCGCAGCCCTCTCTGCAGCTCCTGTTGGAAATACCTCCGCTCCCGAAATCATTCAGCAAGGCCTTTGCATCCCTTCCGATAGTTGGATTGCTTTTCGGGTCGGCTATGAAGGCGATTTTGTCGCCGATGGGAAAATGGAGCTGACCGGGCCAGGATCGGGAAGAGTAGATACGTATGAACAGTGGACGAACTCTGGCACTTTCACGTTCAACATCCTCGACAGGCTAGATGTATATGGAGTTTTTGGCGCTTCAAAAACTCATGCCGATTGGAGATATCAATCGGCGGATGGATGGGTCAACCGGATCCAGTTTGGTACGGACAACCAGTTTCTTTGGGCGGCAGGTTCTAGGGCTATTTTATATCAGTGGGGCCATACGTTTCTTGGGGTTGGCGGCAGGTATTCCTCCTGCAGCGGCGCCCCTGCTTGGCTGAAAGCGAATGGGAGCCATGCATCGGTCGCCGGCTCTCAGTTCCATTGGAGAGAGTGGCAAATCAACCTAGATATTTCCTATACCATTCATCTCTTTACCCCTTACATCGGAACCAAGTACTCGAACGCTCGGACGCGGCTTGTCGATTTTTCTGTCCCCGTCTCGGCAAATGGGGGTGGCAATACAGCCTTTAAAAACCGAACCCCCGTTGGACTCTATCTCGGTTGCGCCCTCTCATCGGGAAATTATTTAATGATCAATTTAGAAGGGAGATTGATCGATGAAGAGGCAGTCACCGTCTCTGCCGATTTCAGATTTTAGCATGAGCGCAAAGTTATTTTTAAGTTCAGAGATGGGCGCACTCGTCGATCGGCTTATAGAAAACATCGAGAAAGAGCCGGTCGATCCTTTGGAATTGCGGACCCTTCTTGTCCCGAATGGGCAGATCAAAGAGTGGCTCCTTTTGGAAATGGCCAAGCGCAAAGGGGTTGCCATGGGGTTGAAAGTGATTCAACCGGAGCAGCTCTTTCCCCCCTCTATCAGCTCTTTAGAGATGTTTGGCTCGATTTATGCAGCCCTTTCAGAGAGTTTGCATCCTGAGATCGCCTCTTATCTGCAAGGGAAGGAAAAAAGGATTTTGGAGCTGACCTGTGAGCTCGGCCGCCTATTTTTCAAATATGGTCAATTTGACGCCTCCGTCTTTCAAGGCGCCGGATGGCAGAACGAACTGTTGCGGACCCTTTTTATCGACGGTCCCTGGCGCCTTCCGATCCAGCAACCGCCCGTTGTTTCTGAACCGGTGATTGTCTTTGGCGTCGATTTTCTCGCGCCCATTTATTGGGAAGCCCTTTTTCAGGCTCCTGCCCTCTCTATTTATCTTTTTTCGCCCTGCGCCCATTTTTGGGAAGATCTATGCTCGGACCGCGAGAGGAAAAGTCTCGACCGATACTGGAAAAAACGGGGCGCTCCAGCCTCCCAAAGAGAGAAACTCGACGCCTATCTGCGGGACGCTCCTAAGAACCTGGCCAATTGGGGAAAACTCGGAAGGGAGACGCTAAAAATATTGGACCGATTTTCGATGGAAACAGAAGAGATCTATCCATTCGACGAACCCGCCACCCTCTTAGGCCGCATTCAGACGGATCTCCTCCTCTTCCAAGAAACGGAATCTCCGAAACCCGATGGTTCGATTCAGCTCATCTTGACCGGATCTTCGCGCTTGAAAGAAATTGAGGCGGTGAGACACGAGATTCTCCGCCTGGAGATCCCCTATGCGGACATTGCGGTACTCGCGCCCGATATAGAGCCCTATGTCCCCCTCATTGAATATGTATTTTCCCCTGACATGCCCTATCGAATTTCGGGGTTTGACTCCGCCCCGCAAAGCTCTTTTGGTCAGGGGATCGTCCGCCTTCTTCGCCTCCCCGCTGGAAGGTGGGAAGCAGAAGAGCTCCTCGCTCTGTTCGAAACCCCCGCCTTTTATCGGAAACAAGGATGGGACGGAGAAACCCTTGAAACTGTGCGCGCCTGGATCGGCGCCGCCCATATTGAGTGGGGCCTTGATGAGGCCCACCGGAACGCCATTCTCAAAGAGACCCTTGGTGAGAAGGCCTATGAAGACGAGAACTCTTGGGAAAAAGGGCTTGACCGGCTCCTAGACGCGCTCATCTCTTTCAAACCCCTTCAAATCGATCCCGATCGATTGGAAGCGCTCCTCTCCACATTTTTAGCCTTAAAAAAACTCCCCCTCTGCGGCAGCAAACCGCTCTCTGACTGGGCTGAATCTTTAAAAAAGGCAGCAGAGACCTTTCTCCTTTCCGATCCCGAGGGAGAGGTCGAAAACGGCTTTGACAATCTACTTGCCGAAATGAGAGCTTTTCCCAGCCAGCGCCCCTTTCCAGCCCATGTGATCGAGCATCTGCTCGCCCGCCCTTGTAGGGGGAAAATCAATCCCTCCCATCTTCATGCTATCCGCTTTGGCTCAATTGACGAAGAACTGGCCATCCCAGCCCGAGCCCTGTTTTTGATTGGCATGGACGAAGAGAGCTTCCCCCGGCCTCAACCGGCGACCTCGCTTGATCTGATGCAGGGAAAAGGGCCTGATCGGAAAGACCAAGACCGGTACCTATTTCTCAAAGCGATTTTTTCAGCCAAAGAGATCCTCCGCATCACTTACGGCCACCTCTCTCCCGATGAAGGGAAGCCAGTCGGCCCCTCCCTACTGGTCCAAGAACTGCTTCATTCGACCGGCCCCGTTTCCACCCTTTACGATCCCCCCCCGCCCCTTGAATGGAAGAAAACCATTTCTTGGCCTCAGTATGTCGATTCGCCTTTACCCAAAGAGACGAAGAGTGTAAAAGTTTCAGACTTAAGGCAATGCGCTCGCCATCCATGGAAATTTTACTTAAAGCAGGCATACGGTATCTCCCTTAAAGACGATTTAGAAAAGACCTTTGCCTTACAAAAAGGGGAGCTGACCCGCGCAGCGCTCGGCAAGGATCTCGATCAGACGCTCGCCTCCAGGCCACTCCCTCCTGGAATATTTGGCAAAGCCATGCGGCTCGAAGTCGGAGAAAAAATGGTGAAGTGGCAAACGGAGCTTCGAGAGTGGAACATCGATCCATTTACATTGATTTTGCGCGAAAATTGTCCAAAAGCCCGTTGGGAGGGATCAAGCTATATCACGCCCCCCTTGGAACTTATTTGCGATTCTCTCAGAGTACGTATTACTGGGGAAATTGAGCGCGCCTCGATGAAAGGGCTCATCTGCGCTCACGAAGACTCGATTGGCGGCACATTGAAAATATGGCCCGAAGCTTTGCTTACAGCGCTCGTCCTTGAGGCTCCTCAACTCTGGAAGCTCAGCAGCGGAAAAATGAAGCCGCTTGTTCATCCTGAAGAGAGCCTAAAAGCCTTTCTTATCTATTATTTTCGATGTTTAGTCGCCCCCTCGCCCCTTTTGCCCGATTGGGCCGATTCTATTTTGCGCAAAGGGGGAGTCGCCCTGGAGAAAAAAATGGCGTCGGGAACTCATTTTGAAGATCCTGCGAAAGAATGGGTTTTAGCTCGGGCAAAAATTCCCCCAGCGGCGGAAATCATCGAAAGCTGGGGTGCGGCGCTCAAAAAGGCCTTCGGAGGCCTCATTGAACTCTATCCATCGAGCTGAATTAGGATGTTGGCTTTTGAGATGACGTATCTAACCATTCCAAGAAAGTCTGTTTGTGCGCTTGCCATTCCGGTTTTTCAAATATTTTATTATTCAGGCATTTTGCAATTTTCCGGGGTGTACAATAACGTAGAAAACCCTTGGCAATAAACCGGCTGAACTTCTGTATCTCTCCCTTTTTGATAAGCCACCTGAACCAGCGGTTTGCTTTATCTGCTAACGTTGTGACGATCTTATCTCTACCTGCCAGTGTTGGATTCTGCAGATAGTTGTGCAGAGCAGTCATGGAACAATGGTATTGCAAGTCCCTATCCGTAAATTCTTGGAACTGTGTTGTGTTTGTATTTTTGATCATGGCACGAAGGATGTAATCTGCAAGGGTCTTTGCTCCTCGCTGGGTAGGCCATCTATTTATCAAAGTATCAGCATTCTCTAGGTCCAATGATAGCGCTTCCGCTAATCGTTGCAGAGGGAAGTCGGTTGGTTTCTTTGTTGTACTTGTTGTATAGGCCTCGATCCAAGTGTAGGCCCGCTTTATTAGCTCCTCGTGGTTCTCATCAATCGTAGGGGGAATTTGATCAGAGGAAGGGGGATGTGCATCAAGATGCCGAACGAGGTTTTGGTAGTTTTGCTCAACGGCTATCTGAAATAATTGCTCGTGTAATTCTCGCGTTAGATTGTCTCGGCCCAATTGCTGCTCGAGTGTTTTGGGGATATTATCTATATCCGCATCGAGGAGTCTAGCGAGTTCGGCTGTAGCCAACGTAGGTGGGGGGGAGTTGTACGAGTGCCGCGTCTGATTAGGCATAGTGTGATTCGAAATCGTTGGAGAAGACAGGGAATCATTTGTAGTGTGTGGCGTCGATCGCCCATGGCCATCTGGAATAAGGGGATTAGACACTTCGCCCGATAGGTGGTTCCTTGGGCTGGGCCCGTATTCTGGATCGGACAAGAAATCTTTCCATAGGATCTCTCGGAGGCTCCTCGTGCCCGCTCTCCATTCTCTTTGTTCTTCCGAGGTAAGAGATGTTTTGATCATACGCAATATCTCCTCGAGATCGGCCTCAAAATCTGTTGCTATCGCCATTATCGTCACAAAAGAAGGCGGCGTCTGATGCGAGAGCTGCTCTACTCTGCAATATACCGAGAGCAAAGAGGGATTTTTTGTCTGAAGGCGTTGGTTTTTAAAGAGGGTGGAGCACAAGCCGTCTATCCGGACTATTGCGGCCTCGATGGTTATATTCTGGAACCAAGTATATCCCTGGAAGGGAGGAGCCAGCCGACTCAATAGATTCATAACGCTTTGTAATCTTTGCAGGCAACTCAATTCACTTGGAGTTACCTCTGGTTGGAGTAGTGTTGTGTCAATAAATGGTTCTTTCTCATCTGGATTCGGTTCCGTCGGAACAGGATGATGAGCGGGCTTCAATTGCTTATTTGGCTTGGGAGAGGGGGGCGACTGCGCTATGCTCTGGGAAAACTGCTCAGAAATCTTTTGCACTGTCCCCAGTAATTCATCTGAAGCAGGAGGTCGCCGATTCACCATCTCCTTTACTCTGCCAATCAAGGCATTCAATTGAGGGTTGTTAACAGCAAGGGACTGTATGCCTGAGTCGTCGCATGAACTCAAGATCCTCAAGAACAGACCAAATAGGCTCCGTGTATTCAGAAGGGGTTCCTGGTTGCCAGGGTCAGCACACCATACCTTGATCTGCATCGCAAAATCTTGTAAATGACGAATACATCTTTCTTCTAACGATAATTCATGTGTTAGTGGATGGATTGTGGAAGATAATGGCGATGTCCGGGGACTATGATCTGGGTTAACGGGGGCATCAACTAATGGCCCGTCATTAGAGCGACACTCTCCCTCGCTAGGGAAGCCTACTCTGTAGTACAGTCCGAGATAGGGATTGTTCCCATATCGGGAAGGGGGCAAGTTCGAATTCAAGTTAATATTCCAATGTTATTTAAGGAAGATTCAATGATAAAATTATATGTCGCGCTAAAGATGGATCGACTCGAGGAAAAAATAGTAATGCAATTCTCGCCCGACCCAACTACCGGCTCCGGGGAAATAATATTTTCTGAGCCTTCTAAAATTACCGCGTGTTCGGTGCTACTGATGGCACTGTTGTCTCCGTAGTGGGTGAGCCAGTAAGACTCTCCGCTAGCTCGCTATTCGCATTACCTACGCCTCCATCATGATAATCCGCTGTTAATTCCTCATTGCTATCGGACGTCTTTGGATCTACCAACTGCGCCTCGATCTTTAGTTTAAGATCCTGGAATTGAGTGGTAAATGGCTCTTTTTGCAACGCGTACCGGATCGTGGTATATTGGCAAAAACCTATAAGGTTATTATCGATAAATTTTTCCATGATTGTGCGCGTAAGGGATTTCACAATGAGGCTGAATAGCTCGTCAGCAATCATTCGTGATTGGTTTTGAAAAATGGGGTGCTCCAATATCTGTTCAGCATTGTCTAAATGATTTTGCAATGCCTTGGCTAGATCTCGATATGGAATGGCGCTTGGTGTTATTTGAGTTGAAATACATCTTTGCATCTCAGTATTGGCCCTATTCATTACCTCGTCAGGATCAAAATTTTTAATCGATATGGGAGCGTCTCCCATCCAGCCAGGATCTGTCCTTTGTTCTTTACTTTCGAATGTTTCTGATCGTAATCTTTTGGGGAAACTGGCCCCAGAAGGAGTGGTGTCAAGATATCGCTTGAGATTCGATAGCTTCAGCATCTCTGCTTGTTCCAGTAGGTGTTGACGCAATTCTAGCGATAAGTGGCGTTGCCCCATCACTTCCTGAATGAGTTCAAAGTCATCGGTTTGAAGTACTGCCATGAGTGCCTCCAAATTCTCATTCTCTACGGAGTTAGGCAGGGAAGAGAATTCTTCCGGTTGACTCAGCAATGCGGCGAAGGCAGTGGGAGATGCTTCCGGAACAATAGACGGAACCCGATTTTCGGAAAGCAGATCATCTCGTTTTAGCAACTTAGCGATGCGAGCCAGGATGATCCCAGGGAGCATGTTGGTGTTCAGCGCATGCTGCAGATCGCTCCACGCATTCGATCGTTCTACATATTCTGGTTTTAAGCCAGCCCCTCTGTTGTCGCCTACAAATAGTGAATTGGTCATATCGAGAAATAAGTTAACAATTGGTTTCTCCGCTTTAACAAAAGATATATTCGCCTCTCTGGAGAGCTTCAGCAGAACAGAACCTGCAGAACTGTGTCGCTTTTCCAAAAGGGCGTCCACTTTTTGAAGCGCCAAGGTCATCGAATCGTTTTTATTGACGAACCCTTTCATTGAGGGGCGCAAAGACTGAATACGCGTCAGTAAATTTTGTAGATCGTCCATTTTAATCAAAATAAAATGCGTTGGATCGCTCCTATCAACGGGCTCTTTTGCAAGAAGCCTTTCCATCCATCCTAATATCGCAGCACATTCACCTTCAATGAGATGGTGATATTCTTGCACAGTGTCTACGACGGCTACCTCGTCAGTAGGCCGTAGTTTTTTTTTACACAGATTTGAAATCGTTTCGGTTCTTTGGCGAATGGCTCTCCATGTTGTCTCGGGCGATCTCTGATAGTAATCAATATTTTCGCAATCTTTGAGTATTTGAGCCGCTAATATGTGCATAGATCCCGTGTGTAATGGAACCGCGTCGAATAAAACCCGAATCGACTCCATAAATAGAATTCGATTTTTGATCGCCAAAGGATCTTGGAGCATTCTGTCGATGGTTGAAACAATGTCGTCGGATAAAGAGAGTATTTTCAAATCCAAAGGGGAAAGTGACATTTTGTGAATCCTTAAAATTGGTACGCGGGATTCTACACCATCTATCGAATAGTTCACAAGAAAAGAATGCTCCATATAACATATGTCGAATATGCAGACGTTTGATTGTTTAGCTCTCGATTGTCCTTTATTCGGCCCCCATTTACTTGAGGCCTCTGCGGGGACTGGCAAAACTTTTTCGATCGAACATATTTATGTCCGATTCATTCTAGAAGCGATGGAGGTGGAGCAGATTCTTGCTGTCACTTTCACGAAAGCAGCCACACGCGAATTGAAGGGGCGGATCCGGAACAATCTCGAAAAGGCGATCCGGTTCATCAAAACATCTCAGACCCCTTGGGACTATTTGAAGCCTCATCTGGGTTCTCAATCGGCTGTGAGGCTCTTAACCGATGCTCTTGCGACATTTGATCGGCATCAGATTTTTACGATCCACGGGTTTTGCTACCGGATGCTTAAAGAGTTCGCTTTTGAGGCTAATGTGGGCTCTCTTTCCAATCCAGACGAAGAGAATTCCATTCCAGAAAGGCTTCGGCGGGCCGTTTCCGATTTTCTCCGTCTCGGGATCGATGATGGCCTCCTTGCTCCGGAACAAGTCGCCCTCCTCTTCAAAGAATTTGACTCTGTGGAAGAGGTCGCAGATAGGCTTCTTCGAATGGAAGATGATCGTTTAAGTTATTCGTTTTCAGAGTGTTACGATAAATGTAAAGCGGCTTTACAACAGTGGAGAGGTCCTCCGCTTGCCGAAGAGATGCTTCTCGAGGATTTTCACGCCTTGGAGAAGAATTATAAATCTGGCGTAAGGGGAGATTTTGAAATACAGGTGCGAGGTTTGGTAAACGGCTCCCTATTTCCAAAATTGCTCAAAGAGAGGGGGACGATTTTCGATTTTCTCGCGCCGGAGAACCGGAAAGTGCGGGCTAAAGAGCCGACGTCTCTCCATTATCCTGGCTTTTTCGATTGGGCGAGGGATCGGATGGGTCCGTGGATCAACCAAAAAGTTTTCCCCATTTTGCAAAAAGCCTGGAATCCAATTGGGGAAAAGGTTCTGGATGAAGAGGAGTATTTTGATCCAGATGAACTGATTGCGCGGATGAAAAAAGCGATCGATCAAGAGCCGCTTGCCGAACGGATTAGAAGCAAGTACAAAGCGGCTATCATCGATGAGTTTCAAGATACCGATACTCTCCAGTGGGAAATTTTTCAAAAATTATTTCTCCATCCATCTCTTCGCGCCTTTTACTTAGTAGGAGACCCGAAACAATCGATCTACCGTTTCCGGAAAGCGGATGTATACACTTATATCAAAGCGCGGAATGTTTTAGGTGAGGAGGCGCTCTATCGGCTGGGTACCAATTTCCGTTCTTCGAAAAGTTTGATCGGCGCCTTGAACGCCCTATTTGCCCGCGAATGGCTTGATTTGCCGAAAATGGGTGTACAGCTCCCCTATTATCCGGTGCAAGCGGGCGCAAATATTGAGTCCGATTTTCTGGACCAGAAGGGGGCGATCCATTTTTTCATGGCTGAGGGAGAGCCGGGTCCTTTATTCGACGAGGCATTTCTCCCTTACGTAGTGGAGGAAATAGAACGGCTGGAGTTAAAAGGGTGCGCCCTTTTGGTCAAAGATCGTTTTCAAGCCCAAAAAGCGGTCGATCTCTTGCAAAAACGGGGCCTTTCTGCAGTGGCGCGGAGCCACATTCCGATTGGACAGACGGAGGCGTTCCGTGCAGTTGAAGAGCTCTTCTCTGCGGTCCTCTCTCCGCATGATTCGAACGCCGCTGCGATCCTGATGGCAGGCCCCTTCGGGCAGCCCGATCTTTCATTGGGCGAGTTAAAAAACATCTTAGAAGAGAAGGGGTTAGTCCCTTTTGCCAAAAAATTCCCCCTCAATGCCGATGCAACGCAGATTTTCGAGCACCTATTTGCCTGGGAACAGGGCGAGGGGTTTTCTGTCCAAGGATTGAAACGATGTCTAACGCGGCTCAAAACGCTCGAAGCGGATGAAGGGGGCCGCCATCGGACGGAGGTCGACGCAGAGGCGGTTCAAATCATGACGCTCCACATTAGCAAAGGGCTTGAATTCGATGTAGTGTTTGCTTTAGGCCTTGTTTCCAGGACTCCTGCATCGGAAGAGGCCGACGAGGCCGATGCAGAAAAAAAACGGCAGCTTTATGTGGCGATGACGCGGGCCAAAAAGCGGCTCTATGTACCCATCGCCCTTTCGAAAAAAGAGGCAGAGAAAGGAACCCATGCGCCGATTGAGTTGTTTGCGCGCCATTTCGAGGGAGCGTTTACCGAACAACTCTTGGCTCTTGCGGAACGGGAGTCGATCACTTTAGAGTCGATCTCTTCCCCGATCTCTTTAATTCCCCCCGTTGTTGCTAAAAAACAGCAGGCGCCCTCAGCTCCGGCTCTTATTCCACATCCATTTACCCCCCTCTTCCTCGCCTCCTTTACCACCCTTGCCAAACCACAAAAAGTGGAGTGGACTCAGATGGAGAGCGATCCGTGTCAGTTCACAATGCAAACGATGCCGCGAGGCTCCGATACAGGGATTGTGATCCACAAGATTTTTGAGACTCTATTTAGGGGCTCGCGTGGGGCGGCAGAGATCCATACAGCGGTTGAGGGCCATGTCCGTTCGTCGTCTCTTGCCCCTTGGAAAGGGGCTATTGAGCAAATGGTTCAAGAGACGATCTCCCTGCCGCTCCAAGGGGATGGAGAATGGTTCACGCTCGCCGAGATCGATCGATTTCAGGTCGAGATGGAATTTCTCTTTACGGACGAACAGTTCGTAAAAGGGTTCATCGATCTTGTCTTTTATCGCCGAAATAAGGTCTATTTTCTCGATTGGAAGACGAATTGGCTCGAAGAATATGGACAAGCGGCATTGCAAAAAGCGATGGAGGCTCACGATTATGGGCTCCAAGCTTCGCTCTATGCTGAGGCGATCCGACGGCACTTCAAACGGGATTTTGGTAGAGCTTATTATGTGTTTGTGAGAGGCGGCGCTGTCTATTCTCCTTGTGTTTTTTAGGCTGAGGTGATTGAATATCCGGCATGAATGGTATCCAACAAAGTTCCGGTATGCGAAATCCGTCGCCTCAGACGGATGTCGACCGATTGGATCAGGCGATCCGAGATGGGGATGAGACGCTCGTCCTGGAGTTGGCCACCCTCCTTAAGGATAACCAACAATTTATTCGGCCTGACGTCGAGTATTGGAAATTGCTCGCCAAGACGAAAGGAGCGATCCTCACCATCATACGGAAGGCATTTGAGATGGGACAAGGTCCCATCTCTTCTGACGGCAACAATTATTGTTTAAAATAGGTATCGGCGAGACCTGGCGCGCTACCCAGCCATTTCCCCTCATTTTTAAAGAAGACGACATCGCCCTGATGGAAAATACGGCAAGGGCCAGAACCTGTCCCTCCCGCGTCGTACTGGTATTCATTGACAGTGACGAGGCCGAGAGGATCTTTCGCCGGATCAAAAACTACGTCTCCGGGCACCTCTAACACCATTTGAAATCCCTTTACATAGACGAAATAGCCAATGCTCGGGTCTTCCTTCGCGATTTCAAAAGCCCTCTCCAAGGTGATGCCCCGTTCAACTCTCACTGCATTAGTGTAATCTGAACCTTTGTATTGCGCAGTATTCGGCTCCAATTTAAATTCATTCACTATGATCTGTTCGTGAATTTCGGTGCTAGGGGGTACGTAATCCATAAATATTCTCCTTTTTGGTTTCGAAAAGAAGAGTTATTTTATATGTATTGATTGATTGCTGGAAAGATAAAAAACAAATTGAAAAATACAGGAAACGATTTGATCCATTTTGGAATTCTCGACATATTTTTTGCGGAACGGCTTTTGAAAAATGGCTACACGAAAGAGCGGGCCCATTTTTTAAGTGCGCTGATGCATGCCTCGCGCGAAGGCCACCTCTGTCAGCAAGACGCCAATCCCCCCGATCTTCCCCCATCCATTGTCGAAGAGGGGAAAGATCTATTCCCCAAAGCGCCCATCGTCCGACATGGCGATCGGTACTATCTTCAACGGAATTGGGTCCTCGAGACCCACCTATTGCGTGAGATGGAGCGGCTTAAGGGGACTCCGCAGCCGCTCATTCTTCATGGATGGGAAGAGGCTCCGCTCCTGCCGATGCAAAAAAAGGCGGTTGAGTCTGCTTTGCAAAATCGATTTTCCATTATTTGCGGAGGCCCGGGGACGGGAAAAACCTATACAGCGGCGGTCTTAGTCCGGCTCCTCATGGCAGAGAAGCCCCAATATAAAATCATCCTCGCCGCGCCGACAGGAAAAGCGGCCTCCCATCTCCAATCTGTTTTAGGGAGGCGTCTGGAAGCGACGACGCTCCATAGGCTCCTCCGGATCACACCTGGCAAAAACCGTCTCTTTACTTATCGGAAAATCGACGCCGATCTCATCATTGTGGACGAGGCGTCGATGATCGATATCCCTCTTCTTGCCCAACTGCTCGAATCGATCGGCGATGAGACAAGGCTCGTATTGATGGGCGATCCGGATCAGCTCCCCCCTGTGGAGGCTGGCTCTCTGTTTGCGGAGATGGCGGAGCTCTTTGGGACAAGGCTTCAAAAATCGATGCGGATCGAGGAGTCTGCTCTCCACCGGCTGGCTGAACAAGTCAAGGAGGGGGCGCCGATCGATCTCTCGCATCACCTCAATTGGCCTTTCGACGGGTCTTTAGTCGAGAAATTATATGACGAGATCGATCCCCTCATTTCGTCGGATGAGTTAGATCCTTCCCGCTGTTTGAAAACGCTCGACCGGTTTCGGGTCTTGGGCGCTCTCAGACAAGGCCCTTTTGGCATTGATGAGCTGAACCGGCGCATCATCCATGAAATGGGGCGGCGGATACGGCCAACTCAGTGGTGGATGGTTCCCGTTATGATCACAAGCAACCAGCCGGAGCAAGATCTTTATAACGGAATGTGCGGAGTGCTGATTGGCAAAAGCCGCGGCGGCCTCAATCTTCGGGAAGGGACCGCCTTTTTTCCCGATTCTCTGAAAGTCCCCTTTAACAAGCTCCCCCCATTCGAGACCGCCTTTTGTCTCTCCATTCACAAAAGTCAGGGAAGCGAATTTGAAAGGGTGCTTGCCCTTTTCCCCCAAGGGAGCGAGCATTTTGGGCGAGAAGCGTTTTATACGGCCGTCACGCGGGCGAAGAAAGAGGTGCGCGTCGTTGCGGATGAATCTCTTTTGAAGGCGATCCTTTTAAAGCGGTCAATGAAACAATCTGGCTTCATTTTCCGTTGGCACGAAATGGGTGGCCGCAATATAATGTAGTAAAGATTTTTTTTATGGAATTGAGATCTTTTTTAAAACAATGGACTCCCCGCCTGATCGCGGTCGCGATCGGGGGCTATTATGGGCTTGGGGTGGCCTATGACTTAGGGCTTATGGCCCTGATCGACAAGGTGGCCATTTGTGTGATTAAACACTATTTTGGCTACGGAGGGATCGGCGCTCTCATGCCGACTGTGCAGTGGTACAGCGCTTGGGCCGCCCGCTTTGCCATTGGGCTGACTGCTGGAGTTCTCTATGATCTGATAGAGAGATGCGTGGGTCCAAATCCAAGTTATTGGCCGACGGCGGTACAATAACCCTCACATTGCTTATTGAGGGTTATTAATAAAATTATTTTGCGCAGCGGGCAGAGAGGCGGGATTTTGTGCGGGCGGCTTTTTGGGGTTTGAAGACGCCGTGTTTGACCCCTTTATCCATCATGCTGTAGATGGCGTTCAATTTTGTTTTGACGGCTTCTGGGGCTTCTTTTTCTGCGAGAGAGCTCTCCAGGGAGCGGATAGAGGTGAGGACGGATGCGCGGTAGGAGCGGTTGCTCAGCCGTCTTTTTTCACTCTGTAAATCTCTTTTTAGGGCGGAAGGTTTTTTGACTTTTACTTCCGGTTTTTTCTCTTTGTCATCTGCCATGGTTCCTCGGTTTGCGAATATTCAATGTGATCACTATAATCCTTCTCGTAAAATTCGTAAAGGTGGAAAAGTGCCCTATCGTAGAATCCAGCTCTTTTTTTTTCTAGGCGCCTCTCTGATCGCTCTCTATTTCTCGATCCGGTTTACCTCCGCCGCCATTTCCTACTTCGCTCTCCAAGCCCAATCCAGCCCCCATATCGATCAATGGGAAATCGTAGAAATCAACGGCCTTTATGCCCTCAAGGCCCATTATACCTTCGGGGCCCAAGAAAAAAATTGGCATGGGACCTTTACTCTCAATCCCCCCTATTACCTCAATGAACCAGCGGCCTTTTCTGCCCTCAAGCAAAAGGCTAAAGAGAGTTGGACGGTCTGGTATCGATCCGCAAACCCATCAATTTCTGCGCTCCAAAAAAAATTCCCCGCAGGACTCCTGATCCGCGCGTTGATCTGTTGCGGAGTTGCCGTCTATTTCTGTTTTTTGAAAAGAAAAATTTCAATAGAAACTTAATATCCATTTGTTTTATAATTGTTTGAAACAATAATAAGAACAGCATGTATTACATCGACTCAACAGAATTTTTTGAAAGCTCTATTGGCCCTCAGTCTGACAATACCGTTCGGGCGCGCCTGAACTGTTTAAAGGATTTTTTGAAACGTGCGGCTATTTTCCCCTTTGCGCTCTTTGGCAAGGCGTGGAAAACTTCTTTTAGGATTCTCGCCTTCTTCTTTAGTTCTCTACTCGTACTGATCACTTTAGGGGGGTCGGGAAACGCGCGAGAACTCTTTATGGATCGGATCGCGATTCTTGCTCAAGATCTTGCTGATTGGATCTTGTTGCCGATGGCCGTGGTTCTCTCTTTTTTTAAGCTGCTCCTCGCGCTCCTTATCCACCCCAATTTTTACTAAAATTTTCGAGGAAAAAGAGGTATCTCCTCCTCACATATTGCCAGAGTTTATTCTCTTTGCGGACAGGTTGAGTCAATTGGAGCTCTAGAGCGCGCCATTGGAGCATGGCTAGGGGATAATTTTGGAGCGCCCGATGGAGCCGATCGCCATAAAAATAGCGTTTCCCTGCAAGCTGCACCACCTGCTTTGGAAAACGCTCCTCGTTAAAACCCTTGTTCAGTCCCCTTCCCACTTTTCTGAGGTCGATCGGCATCCTTTTCCCCCGCCGGATTCTTGCCCCTCTTGAGAAAATTTCGAATTGGTCATAAATCGCTCCCCGCCCGACCGACACAAAATAGGTCGAGTAGCGCCTTAAAAACTCCTCCGCGGGACGAAGCGTTCTCTTGTTATAGCGCTTGTCGTCGAGAAGCCAAACCGCCTCGTAGCCGATCGATCGGTAGTCCCGAATCCTCATTTCCCCCTCTTTATCGGTCAGTTGCGAACACTGCACTTCAAAAACAATCTTCTCCTTTTCCCAACAGGCGTCGGCGACCCTGTCGATCGCCAAAAAAGGTTTTTCCAATTGAATTTCTCCCTGGGGGAACAGTTTTTGGAGTTCAAGCTGAGCCAGCAGGTGATCCTCAGATTTACTATACAGCCGGCAGCTCGGCGTTGCTTTCAAATGGTAAAAGTGGGGGAACCTCCACCTACCGGCGCGTCTTTTTAGCGGACCGAAACAATCGGGGCAATGGTACGCTTTGCCAGCCGTGGCTTCTCCTGCGTGAATGAGATCATCGTCATCTAGGGCGTAGAGCGGCATAAAATATGTTGCAAATAATCAGATTGGTTATATGATATTGACAGAAAGAGAGGTCCCCATCCACAATATTTTCGTTTCCATTGATGAAAATTCTCTTTTTTTTCAATTTTAGGAGAGCATGACCGGTACGACTTCTTTTAGCAATCCCCAGCATCAGCAAAAAATCGAAGAGTTAGTTGCTATTGCCAAAGAGCAGGGATATCTCACGTATGAGGAGATCAATGAAATTCTCCCGATGACTTTCGATTCTCCTGAACAGATCGATCAGGTGTTGATCTATCTGAGCGGGATGGACATTCAGGTGCTCAATCAGGCGGAGGTCGAAAGGCAGAAAGAGCGGAAAAAAGAGGCGAAAGAGCTCGAAGGGCTTCCCAAGCGGGCGGAGGGGACGTCGGACGATCCGGTGCGGATGTATTTCAAAGAGATGGGGTCGGTTCCTCTTTTGACGCGAGAAGAAGAGGTGGAGATCTCCAAGCGGATCGAGAAGGCCCAAATTCAGATCGAAAAGATCATCATGCGTTTCCGCTACTCGATTCGGGAGGCGATTTCGATTGCGGTGTATCTGATCACTGCGAAAGAGCGCTTTGATAAGATCATCGCTGAAAAAGAGGTGGCGGACAAGGCTCACTTCCTCAATTTACTTCCGAAACTGTGCGATTTGATGAAGATTGAGGATCGTCTTCTCGAGCAGCTTCTGATTCAAGGGGCCGATCCGAATCTGAAGAAAGAAGAGCGGGCCCGGCTGATGGAGGATATTGAAAAGTGCCGCATCCGTGCGCAGGCTTATTTGCGCAGATTTTGCTGCCGCCACAATATTATCGAGGATTTTGGCGAGGTGGTTCTTTCTGCTCATGATCGGTTCTTGCAGTTGGAGAAAGAGATTTTGGAGCTCACTCCGCGCGCGGAGAAGAACAAATTCGCGGCTGGCAAGCTGGCGGCGGCTAAACGGAAGCTGTACAAGAGGGAGCTGGCGGCTGGCCGCAACCTTGAAGAGTTTAAGAAAGATGTCCGGATGCTTCAACGCTGGATGGACAAGAGTCAGGAGGCCAAGCGGGAGATGGTCGAGTCGAATCTCCGTCTGGTCATTTCGATCGCCAAAAAATATACGAATAGGGGGCTCTCGTTCCTGGATCTGATCCAGGAGGGGAACATGGGACTCATGAAGGCGGTTGAGAAATTCGAATACCGGCGCGGCTATAAGTTCTCCACCTACGCTACATGGTGGATTCGGCAGGCGGTCACTCGCGCGATTGCTGATCAAGCCCGAACGATCCGGATCCCTGTCCATATGATTGAGACGATCAACAAGGTGCTTCGCGGCGCCAAAAAACTGATGATGGAGACGGGGCGGGAGCCGACCCCTGAAGAGCTCGCTAATGAGCTCGGCTTGACGCCCGAGCGGGTTCGCGAGATCTATAAGATTGCCCAGCACCCGATTTCGCTTCAGGCGGAAGTGGGCGACGGCGGCGAGAGCCAATTTGGCGATTTTCTCGAAGATACCGGCATCGAATCTCCAGCGGAAGCGACCGGCTATGCGATTTTGAAGGACAAGATGGGCGAGGTTCTGGCGACCCTCACTGACCGCGAGAGGACAGTTCTCATCGAACGGTTTGGGCTTCTCGACGGGAAGCCCAAAACCCTCGAAGAGGTGGGCGTCCGATTCAAGGTGACCCGCGAGCGGGTCCGCCAAATCGAGGCCAAAGCGCTCCGCAAGATGCGCCATCCGACCCGCGCAAAGCAGCTGCAGGCGTTCCTTGATCTGCTTGAGGGGGAATAGGCGGAAGCAGGAAGGGGGTTATGAGACAAAGCCCCGTACCGTTGAATCAAACTCAAATTGAAAGTTTTTGTCGGCGGTGCCACGTTGTCTATCTGGCCCCTTTTGATGATAGGCGATACTGGGCATTTGAGCACTTAAAATTTGCTTTTATTGAATTGGTTTGTTAAGATCATTGTCTGAAAGTAATTTTAGGTGATTTTTTATGATTAATCTTTTAAACTCTCCTCACATATTTAAAAATACGGCCGCAAGTACCCCTCCTTTAGACGACAAGGATTCAGCTCCTTCACTGCCCCCAATTTCGGAAACAGGTGAGCTTCCTCGTGTTCCTGGCTCACAATTAGGATCGCGGCCTAGCAGCGACTCTAGCCGCGACACTAGCAGCGAATATAGGGTTCTGCCAGATCCGGCTGGTTTCGGGCCTAATACTAGTAGTCAACTGCTTCGAGCAACAGGTCAAAAACGTATGAGAGCCGCTCCTTCGGCTCCCAGCCGCAGAGCAAAAAAATCCCAGTCTGACGCATCCATGTTTGTAACCAATGCGCTTATAGTGTCAGCGGCAATGAAGAAAGCGGCAATGAAGAAGTCGTCTTCTAGTTCAGTCCTTTCCCAGTTACAAAATGGAATTACAATCAAATCTGTTGAGAAATTGACAACACATGGGGATCATTCAGATGTTTATAAATGCGATGTTCTAGAATATGGGGACCGCGTAATAAAAATTTTTAAATCTGAAAAACTCTGCGACAGTAAGGAGATTGAACATTCCACTGCGTACCAATTTATGCGCTATTGCCAAAATTGCGAGATTCCTGAGCTGAAAAAACATATCGCAACTCATTTTAATTTTGAGCGTCATCGGGAAGCGGCCAAAGGCTTTAAGGAGTTTGAAGAGTTCCGTCAGTATGCGGAAGAAAATTTAACAGACGGGTTTATACTAGCGCAATGGATTCCCACGGCGCTTCCTGTTGCTATTGACAAAGAGAATCCTCTCTGGATACAGCTCAAAGAATTCATGAAAAAATCTTACGAGGCTGGCATTATAAACGATATGAGCCGAGAGAATTTTAGGGTCGATGACCACAACCAAATCCAATTGGTGGATATGTACGAACATGAGGACGAATCTTTGAGCGTACTCATGCCCCGACTTTTGGCGACTTTCACTACTGATCCCCAAGAGCAAGCATGGCTTGACCCAATACCTGTCTCCCCCCCAACGTTTGGAGCGTAGCGGGATCGAACCGCTGACCTCAACAATGCCATTGTTGCGCTCTACCAACTGAGCTAACGCCCCTGAAGGGGCAAATTTTAGGATGTTTCCCTATTTATCTGCAAGTAGTAGAATGATCCAAAAGGGGTGGTGAAATGTTTTTTGATGAGGTCAGCGAAGCGCAGCCAGATCCGATTTTCGGTCTTCTGGGGGCGTTTACCGCCGATGTGCGCAAAGAAAAAGTCAATTTAATGGTCGGTATTTACAGAGATGACCGGCTCCGCGCTGAGCTGCTGAGCTCTGCGAAAAAGGCCAAAGGCGATATCCTCGATCAGGACGTGATGGCCGATTACTTGCCGATAGACGGGCTATCTGAGTTGGCCCCCCTTTTGGGCCCTGTGGTTTTCGGCGAAGAGGCGTGGAAAGAGTCCCATAGCCGGATTTATGGGGCGCACACAACGGGGGGGACGGGGGCTCTTCGGGTGGGGGCCGAGTTCTTGGCTCAGGAGGTTTCAAAGGTCTTTTGCGTGCCGAACCACACGTGGCCGAATCACCGCTCTATCTTAGAGCGGGTCGGTTGTACGATCGAAAATTACCCCTACTACAGCCGCGAAAAAAAGGGGTTCGACTTAGAGGCGACGATCGCCTTCCTGTCCAAAATGCCAGAAAGGACGATCGTCATTCTCCATGCGTGCTGCCATAATCCGACTGGCTGTGATCCGACGGAGGAGGAGTGGCGGCAGCTCTCGCGGCTGATGCGGGGAAAAAAAATTGCTCCCCTTTTTTGACTCCGCTTATCAAGGGCTTGGCGATGGGTTGGAAAAGGATAGAGCGTCGATTCAGATCTTCCTAGAGGAGGGGCATGAGATGGCCATTGCCTATTCGTGTTCGAAAAATTTCAGTATGTATTGTCAACGGGTGGGGGTGCTCTACATTGTCGATCACAATGCGGCGGTAAAAATGCGTGTAGCTAGCCAGGTGAAGCGGATCATTCGGGCTCTTTATTCGAATCCGCCAGCGCATGGGGCGAGGATTGTGGCTGATATTTTAAAGCGGGATGAGCTCAGACAGATGTGGCAAAAAGATCTTGAGGGGGTGCGGCGGCGGCTCTATCTGATTCGGGAGTCTCTCATTCAACGGTTGAATAATCGGTCTCAAAGGATCGATTTCAATTACCTCCGAGGGCACAAGGGGATGTTTTCATTCATCGATTTGAATAAGCACCAGGTTCAGAAGATGATCGAGAAATTCGCTGTCTACATGACCGACAACGGGCGAATCAGCCTCGTGGGGTTAACGACCAAAAATATCGATTATGTGGTCAACAGTTTAGTGTCTGTATGCGAAAAGGTCTGACGATCCCTTTTTTGGCGCTGATCGCGTTCCTTTTTTGTTGGATCAACTTGCCTCTTTCTATTTCCGATCGGATCCGCTCTTTGGCTGCGGCCCCTTTCGCTCTCAAATCGGCTGAAGGTCAAGGCGAGGAGCTCTCTTCTTTGCGGCTGGAAAATCGGCATCTGAAACTGCAGCTCGACCATTGGACCTTAGCGCTCCGAGGAATGGCCTATCTCCCTGAATTCTCTGCTGTGCCAGCTCAAGTGACCTACCGCGATCCGAGTTTATGGAGTAGCAGTCTCTGGGTAAATGTGGGTGAGGAGAGCCATCGGGTCTCTGGTAAAAAAATCATCGGGAAAAATAGTCCGGTGCTTGCCGATGGGGCGCTTGTCGGCGTGGTCGAATATGTCGGGGAGAGGCAATCGAGGATTCGGCTGATCACCGATTCAGGTCTCTCCCCATCGGTACGGGTGAATCGGGGCGGGTTACAAAATAGGGAACTGGCGTCAAGGATTGACGCCCTCCTAAAACTTATTGAAAAAAGGGGGGAGCTTTTTGATACGCCCCAGGAAAAGGATCGCTTTCTTGAACAGCTGGACTTTTTGAAAAAAAGGGCTGGGGCCGATTGGGAAGAGGGTTATTTGGCTAAAGGAGAGGTTCATGGGAGCAGCGCCCCTTTTTGGCGCTCTCGAAGCCCGCTTCTCCGCGGCGTCGGTTTCCATTTCGATGATCCGAACGAAGATTGGAAAGGTCGATCTGCGCCGATTTTAAAAGAGGGGGATCTTTTGGTCACCTCGGGGCTCGATGGAGTGTTCCCTCAGGGTATTCAGGTGGGAATCGTGTCTAAAGTCAAGCCAGAGAAGGAGGGGGCCTACGCGTACGAAATCGAGGTGCGTCCTTCGGCAAACAATCTCAATGATTTGCAAACGGTCATCATTCTACCCCCGATCAGTGAATAATTTCTCCATTATATCGTCCGGCGCTTCGCTAAAGGCTGAACGGTAAAGGGCGCGCTGCTCTTTTTGGCGGGAATGGGGTTTGTCAAGCTGGCTATAGATGTTTTTGGCCAGATCGATCAGAGAACCGCAGCTGTGGAGCCTGCCAGGGGTATCGGTCGGGAAAAAATAGAGCGGCCGCTCAAAGCTCAAAAAATCGTAGCCGACGGAGGAGAAGTCGCCTATGTAGGCGTCGGCTAGCGCAAGTATAGGATAGACGGGGGGGAACTCTTCGAGGAAAAATACATTCGGTTTGCCTTCTGCGATGAGCGAATATTCGGCTGGATTTCTCTCTTTTAAAAGGGGGTGGGGTTTCAAAATGAGATTCCACTCTTCCGGCAGCTCGGAGATCATTCTCGCCCCTTGTTTAAAAAATGAGCTAGCTCCGTCGGCGTCCTTCCAGGTGGGGGCGTAGAGAACGGTCCGCTTCGACCGGTCGAGTCGAAGCTCTTCAGCGGCCAGTGAATCGTAAAACAAACGGTGTTTGAGGTAAAAGGCGCGCCGGTAATTGCCGATGATGGCGTGGCTCGGGACGGAAATGCCGAGTTCGCGGAGCATTTCGAGCATCAGGGAGCCATAGATTAAAACCGTGTCTTGGAATGCATAGGGGGCCAAAAGGGGCGTCCGGTATCCTTTATCCGATTGACCGTGCGGACAGAAGACAAGGCGCATTTCTTTGTTAAAAAGATCGCGGAACAGGGCCTTGAGATGGGGCTGCCAGTATTTGCACTCGAATAAGACGTCGAAGCTCTTCCCGATCTCTCCGAGTCGAAATTCGAGGTCGGGAATGAGCTGTGTCTCAATTTGTGGGTAGTAGCGCTTTGCTAAAGTGTAGTTGAGCTCTTCTGTGACGAAGAGCGGCATGCCGAGACGCTCTGCGAGAGGGGCGATGTGGTCTAACAGATGGAAGTCAGTCCCTGTGTTGAATGCAGCAGAGCGCATCGATCTCTCTCCTCACCAGATCCCAGTCGACCGGCGGATCGAAGGTGTAGTTATATAAATCACCCGCATGGGGCGTGCGCCCCTTTTCCAAGGAATAGTCGAAGGTGGCAGGGTCTATCGCTTGGCCGCATCGATGGAGAGCAAAATGGGGATGAGCGGCTAAAAAAAACATCGGGCGGTTGAGTTTGAGGAAATCGTATCCGATTGAGGACATGTCGCCGATGTAGCCGTCGCATCGGGATAGGAGGGGATAAATGGGTGGGTATTCGGGAAGAAAGTGGATATTTTCTTGTTGGGCGTAGCGGCCCATGAGAATTTCGAGTTCGGGAGCATATTTTCGCACTGTGTTTGGGTGGAGCTTAACCAGCAAATGACACCCCTTAGGCAGACGGCTTGCCAAAGGGGGAAATGCGCTCCAAAACGAATTATTCCCTTCCGCATCGTCCCAAGTGGGGGCGTAGAGGAAGTTTTTTCCCTGAGGCAGCTCAATGGTTCTCTGATAAAACGATTGGTGTTTCATGTAATATTCCCAGCGGAAATTTCCGACTCGGATCGGGTGGGGAAAGACCCCCTTTTCTCTCATAAAGTCGATGATTTTTTGACCATAGACAAACGCCACTTTTTCCTCGGAGAGCGCCTCGAACAGGGGGGAATGGGTTCCCTTATCCGAATTGCCGTGAGGCAGCCAGAGGTGGTGCGGGCGCTCTCCAGGGAAGGCGGCCGAGATCAGCGGTCTTGTGTCGCAGGAGACGATCGTTTCGGGAAGCTTTACATCTGAAAGGGGGATGTAGATCGTCTCCAGATCGGGATAAAACTGAGCGGCTAGATCCGCTAAGGCCGGTTCACAAACAATCAGCGGCCAGCGTAAGAGTGCGCAGAGGGGGCCCAGGTGGTCGAGATAGTGGCGCGAATCGTCGTAAATGAGACCTGCGTGATTCTTCATTAGAGAATGGCAATCGGCTGGAAGTGGATATAGTCGCAGGACGATAGGATATAGCGAACCCCGCGCGCCTCGCCAAAGAGGGGCTCGGCTGTTTTCAGATTGTGCAAATGGCCAAAGACGCAGATGGAAACATTGTGCTGTTCAAGGATTTGGGCGGCCCTCGAAGGTTGTAGATCGGCTCCAATGGGAGGATAGTGGGTCATCGCAATCCGGATTTTGGCTTCTGGATCGAGTTTTCCTAAAGACATTTTGAGCCGCTCGAGCTCTCTTTCAAAAATTTTTTGCTCTAATTCTTCTTGAATTTCTTCTTCGATCTCTTTCCCTTTCGCTTTTTTGTTTTCTCTATATTCGATGAACGGGCCAAACGAGTATTCGGGAGTGTCCCAAAGACGGGCTCCCCCGATGGTAGCCTCTTTCCAGTTGAAGACATTGTTTTGAATGAGGTGGATGGAGGGGGGGAGAACAGGGGCAATCTTGCCGAGGGAGCTCCACCAATAATCGTGATTGCCCTTAATCATCACTTTGGTTCCCGGCAGCGCATCGACCCACTCCAGATCGGGAATGGCCTCTTCCAGCTTCATAGCCCAGGAGAGATCGCCTGGAACGAGGACGAGATCGCCCGCATGGATTAAGCTTTTCCAATGGGTTCCGATCTTCTCTGCATGGGATTCCCAATTGGGGCCAAAGATATCCATGCCTTTATTCGGCACGCCGAAACTGAGGTGCAAATCGCTGATCGCCCAAATACGCATGGGGCCAGAATACTAAAATTCGAAGTTGTTGGGAAGTTTTGTTCCTGCCGTGACGATGATGATCCCATCCCGCACGTAAATTCCTTCCCCTTCGTAATGGGTATGCTTCTTTTTATTGACCAGTTTGACCCGATGGCCGATGTGGACGTGTTCGTCGATGATCGCCTTCTCAATCAGGCAATCCTCCCCGATCCAGTAATCATTCTCAACCCGTTTGCCTTCAGAGAGCGGCAGCATGTAAAAATGGTTCCCCAGCATGACAGTATCCCGGATCACAGTGCCCCGTTTGATGTGGGAGCGGAGTCCAATCACGCTATGGGAGATCTCTTTGGCTTCGATAATACACCCCTCGCAGATGATCGATTGGGTAATTCGGGTCTGTTTGATTTTCGGACCGGGCAAAAAAGTGGATCGGGTATAGATCGGATTTTGTTCATCGTAGGTGTTGAGCCCTTCCAGCGAGTGGGTGAGGATCAAATTCGCTTCATAATAGGAGGCCACGGTTCCGATATCTTCCCAATAACCGCAGTAAATAAAGGCGGAACTCTTCCCCTGCTTGACAGCCGTGTGGATCAGATGGTGGCCAAAATCTTCTCGCAAATCTTGAGTGAGCAGCGAGATCAGCGCTTCCCGCTTAAACACATAGATCCCCATCGAGCCGAGATAGGAGGGCTCTTTATGTGGTTTGATGTTCCATTTCTTGTAGAAACTTTCGGCAAGGCGGAAGGGTGCAATGATTTTTTTATTCTCCGGCTTTTCAACAAAGTGGGTCACTTTGCAATCGGCATTGATTTTGAGGAGACCCATCCGCTTCGCCTCTGTTTGAAGGACTGGGATGGAGGCGATGGTCAGATCGGCGTTTTTTAATTGGGCAAATGAGACCATCTGTTGAAAATTGATATTGTAGAGCTGATCGCCCGAGAGGATGAGAAAGTAGCTGGCTGTCGATTTCAGGAGAGTCGGTAGATTTTTGCGCACTGCGTCGGCGGTTCCAGCGAACCACTGCTTTTCCCCCCTTTCGTTCTCTTGCGGCGTCAAAACGTCGACTGAACCTGGATTGTAGGCATCGAAACGGTAGGTTTGGTTGATGTGGTGTTGCAGTTCGCCGGAGAGATACTGGGCGATGACGAAAATCTGCCGAAAGTCGGAATTGATCGAATTCGAAATGGGGATGTCGATGAGTCGATACCTGCCGCCGTAGGCAATGGCAGGTTTGGAGTGGTTGATCGTCAAGGGGTGCAAACGGGTTCCTTGACCGCCCGCGAGGATGACAGTTGCGACTTCGACGTTTTTCTTGCCCATATCTCTCTCTATAGAGATTGGCAAGGAATAAAGTAAAGATCACTCCATAAAAAGGTTTGCGTTATAGCTCGAGCGTACAAATGGGCCGCAGTACATCCTTACCCCCAGCTTCACCCCATACTCTTCGTACGCTTTGAACTGGTCGGGATGGACGAATTCTTTGACTCTGAGCTTCGATCTGCTCGCCTGCAGATACTGTCCAATCGTGATGATCCCGCAGCCAGCTGCGGCCAGATCCTCGAGGGTCTCCTTCACCTCGCCCTCTTTCTCCCCAAGCCCAACCATGATGCCCGATTTCACAAAAACCACTTTGCCAGACCTCTTCGCCTCTCTCAACACACTCAATGTCCTCTCGTAATCGGCTTTATGCCTAATCCTCGGCGACAAACTCCGCACCGTTTCAATATTGTGGTTAAAGATTTCGGGCTTTTCATCCAATACAATGTAAAGCAGCTTTACATCGCCGGACAAATCTGAGATGAGCACCTCGATTGTGACCCCTGGATTCTCTTTTCGGACCGCTCGGATGATCGATCTGATTTGCCCAGCCCCTTGATCGGGAAGGTCATCTCTGGCAACCATGGTAATGACTGCGTGCTTTAAGCCCAATTCGCGAACCGAATGGGCGATCCGCTCTGGCTCGTCAGCTTCAGGGGCTTTCGGTGTTTTGCTGAAATCGATGTCGCAAAAGCCGCAGTTGCGGGTACACTCTTTCCCTAAGGCCAAAAAGGTGGCTGTTTTTTTGCTGTAGCACTCGAACCGATTGGGGCATTTGGCCTCTTCGCAGACGGTATTGAGCCGATATTTGCCGATGATTCCGTCTGTTTTGAAGATCTGTCCTCCGAGAGGAAGTTTTCTGTGGAGCCAGGAGGGGAATCGCCCCAAGCTCTCTTCTTCAGGATTTTCGGGGAGAATATTGAGTTTTTTCATCATCGTTTTATTTTCGGCGGAAAGTTGATGGGCGTCTCTTTAGCGATCAGTGCCGCTTCATGCCACGCCTCGGCAATCGTTGGGTGGGCGTGAATCGTCTCTATGACCGACTCTAACGTGAGTTCGTTTTGGATAGCAAGCGCCATTTCGCCGATCAGGTTTGAGGCTTCATGGCCGATGGCAGCGGCGCCTAAAATCTGCCCTGTTTTCCTCACCGATATAATTTGCGCGAACCCCTCTGTATCCATTGAGGCTTGCGCTTTGCCCAGGGCGAGGAAGGGGAAGCTGCTGGCGATGGCGTCGAAGCCCGCCTTTTGGGCCTGTTCCAAGGTCATCCCAACGGTGGCGATTTCGGGCGAGGTGAAGACGACCGCTGGAACCGCTTCATAGTGGATCTCGGTTTCGATGCCGCACGCGTTGTTCGCCGCTACGATTCCCTGATGAGAGGCGACATGAGCCAACATCCATTTTCCAGTCACATCGCCAATGGCATACAGCCCCCGCACTTCGGTCTCCATATGGCTATCGGTCTCGATGAACCCTTTATCGCCCGTTCTCAGCCCCGCCTTCTCAAGGCCCAACCCTTCGGTATAGACCCGTCGTCCGACTGCGACAAGAGCCCGCTCTGCATCGACGGTTTTTTCTTCTCCAAGGCTGATGCGAACCCCCGACTTGTGACGTTCGATCCCCTTCACCATGACATTTGTTTGGATTTCGATTCCTCCCTTAGCAAAGGCTTTGGTCATGAATTCGGCGATTTGGGAGCCTTGCGCGGTCAAAATAGTTGGCAAAGCCTCCAAAATCGTCACTTTCGTCCCGAGCTCGGCAAAGAGGGAGGCGAATTCGCAGCCGATATAGCCGCCGCCAATGATGGCGAGGCTCTTTGGCGCCTCAGTCAGCTCTAAAATCGAGGTCGAATTCAAGATCCTCTCGTGATCGCATGGGAACGGCTTGACGTCGAGGGGGACGGAACCGGTTGCAATCATGATTTTTTCGGCGTCGATATAGAGATTGTCTTGGCCCACGATTTTGAGGCATTTTGGCGATTCGAAGGAGGCGGCGCCTCGATAGACTACGATCTTGTTGGAGCGGATCAGCCCTTCAAGGCCGCTCCTCATTTTCGCAATGACCTGATCCTTCCGTTTTTTCATCTGATCGTAATGGAAAGAGACGGGGCCGGTCGTGATGCCGAACTCTTTAGCCCGCTTGATTTGATGCAATACTGCTGCGTTGGAAAGGAGTGTTTTTGTCGGGATGCACCCCACATTTAAACAGCAGCCTCCGAGGAGATCCTTCTCGATCAAAGCGACCGATTTGCCAATTTGCGCAGCTCGGATTGCTGCCACATAGCCCCCTGGGCCCGAACCGATTACCGCTATATCGTGTCTTTTTCTCTCGCTCATGTCCACTCCGTTGAAAATACCGATTATAAGAAAAAAGAGGCTTTCCTTATACTCGTTTTTGTTGGGGTATGAAATGAAAACGAAAAAACGTCAAAAGATGTGTTACAACTGCGAGGGGGAGGTCGATCTAGACGTGATCGTCTGCCCGTTTTGCGCCGCCGATCTTCGCGAGGAAAAGCCTGAGCAACAGGCCCCTAGAGGCAACAACGCCGCGACTCTCAAAAATCTCAATACCCAGCAATCGCTCTATCCGAGCGGAGCTTCCCAGAGGGCGCCGCAGAAAGTCTCCTCGGAGGAGGAAAGCGGCGAAGAGGGGTCTCCGATGGGAGCTGCCGAGGATGGGGAGTCCAAAAATATTGTAGGCCCCACAATAGTCATGACGCTTGGCGCCCAGCTCTTTCTGTTTGGTCTTTTGATGCTTTTTTTTTCCCATGAAGGGGCGATGATCCTGAAATGGGACGCCCGCCTTTGGTATTTTTATGTGACGGCCTCGATCCCGTTCCTTATTTTCGGCTATAAGTCGGTGAATAAGCTTTGATGGGGGTTATTGTGGGCGCTGACGTCGCGCAGGAGTGGCTCCTTCCGTGGTGGTGGGAAAATTACCGGGCCCATAACTGCCTTCCCGTCGCCTTTTTTGATTTTGGGATGAGTCGCTCTATGCGCAGGTGGTGTGAAGAGCGGGGGGAATGCCTAGACCTCTCCACCCGGGGCCTTTTCGTAGCCCCGAAAGAGGAGATCGATCCTCGGCTGGCAGCCGAGTGGGAAAAAGGGATGGGGGAGAAATTTTGGGAGAGGCGGCTCGCTTGGTTTAAGAAGCCGTTTGCCTGTTTAAAAAGCCCTTTTGAGCGGACCCTTTGGAGTGATCTCGACTGTGAGATTCGGTGTCGGCTCGAGCCGTTGTTCCGGTATGCGGAAAAAGAGCCGTCGATAGCGACGGTTCGCTGGAAAGATGGGAGCTATAATTCTGGGATCGTGGTCTTTCGGGAAGAGGCTTCTCTCTTAAGAGCATGGGTAGACATAGCGCTATCGAGCAGTCATCTTTTTCGGGGGGATGAAGAGATCTTGGGCCATCTTTTTCAGAAGAGGGGGATTGCGGAGGGGGCGCTCCCGGGGGTATACAACTGGGATTTTAAAGAAGAGGGCCATACCCGTGCGGAGATTGTCCACTGGTATGGCCCCATCGGCAAGCATGCCATCTATGAAGAAATCGCTAAGTATTAGGGCTTCACAAATTGGTCTGGATACCGTTGTTCAAATACGATTCTGACCGCATCCGCGGTCTGCTTGTTAACATAGTTCCCGATATCTTGGGGGCGAAAGTTGTCGCCGGCAATCTTCAATATGGCCTCAACGAGTGCTCCATGTTTACTGTTTATGGCCATCCGAAGCATTTTCTCCATTAAAGCATAATTCCTTGGGCTGGCTGCCAATACGGGTAGTTTATTGATCTGCGACAATCTTTCTGCATTGCTCGCTGCCTTTCTATTTTCAAATAAGGAGGTCAAAATCTCATAAGGATCTTTATTTTTGTTTTCGGAGATTGTTGCCATCTCCGTCCCATCAATACTGCTCTGTGGTGGTTTGGGTGTTATATTCATATTCTATTCCTTTGTTGCTTGTTGAAAGCAATTATATCAAACATATAGATAAAAACCAATTAAAATATTTAATTACTATTGGAGTGCGATAATGTTTCCGTGTTTTTCACCCTGTCTATCCCAATATTCTATACTGCGGCCACCCCCAAATTCACACTTTTGGGGTGGCCGCAGTATAGTATCTGAATTCCTGTGGATAGCGGGCCTTAAATACTTCGCCAGCCTTCCGTTTTGCGAGGTGTGTCGTCACGTAGTGGTTCGCTTCTTTAGGTCTAAAATTTTTTGCTGAAATATTCAGTATAGCCTCAACAAGTTCTGCGTCATCGTCCTCTATCGCAATCTCTAGAATCCTATCCATCAAATTGTAATTTTTGTCACTCGTTTCCAACACGGGTAGTACAAGCATCATGGTTACTTTTTCTTCATTGGTTATCTTCTTGCTCTCAAATATCTCCGTTACAATCCGATGAACTATCTCATCTGACATATCCATTTTAGGCTTTTCTGTTGGCTCGACCCAATCTGATGGTATAGGTTCATATATGCTCATGCCGTTTATTGAATGTTTATTTGTTTTTATCATTATTACACCATTATTATTTGTTACAAATTTTATCAAATAAATCAATAAAATGCACTCTCAAAAATTTTGCAATAAATTCTCCGATTTGTTAGCTGTATGGAATGGAATTTCTTTATAAAAACTGGGCTAAGCTGAGCCTTTTAATCGCTCTTGCCGTTGTGATTTGCTTGCGAAACATTTCCTCGATTCCTCTATTTTGGATTTGGATTCAATTTCCGATTTACCTTGTTCACGAATTTGAGGAGCATGTTTGGCCGGGAAAGTTCAAAAATTTTGTGAATCAACAATTATTTCACTCTTCTGTTAAAGACGTGCCTCTCAATGACGCTGCTGTCTTTTGGATTAATATTTTAGTGATCTGGATCCTTTTTCCGTTGGCGGCGATCTTCGCCCAAACGGTCGATCCTACGATTGGGGGTTTTCTCCCTATTTTTAGCCTAGTGAATGCGACGACTCACATTGGCGCCTTCCTCGCTAAGCGGAGCTACAACCCTGGCTTAGCAGCGAGCCTCATTCTCAATTACCCTCTCGGGATCTATGCCCTGATTGTTCTTGCCAGAAACGGCGATCTCAGCTATTTGACGGCCTCCCTTTTTCTCGTCCTTTCTCTTCTTATCCATTTCGTGATTATGATCTACGCTGTTCGCGTATATCAAAACAGCGGGCCGAAGAAGTAGAAGATGGCGTAGAGAATCAAAGTGGGGACGAGGGCGGCCAGAAAAAGTTGGACGGGTTTAATCCCGTTGTCGAAGTGCTTTTTCAAGATCCCGTAGCCAGCCGGGTTTGGGGCGTTTGCGATGACGGTCAGGCCTCCGCCTGCAATGACGCCGGTGAACACTGCATATTGATAGATCTCTTCCCAATTGGGAATCAGGGTTGTGAGATAAGAGATAGCGGTGTTGTCGTTGAAGCCGGTGAGGGCGATAGCGACCCCCATCACGGAAAGGGGGGCGAGTCCATTGAGAATTGAGATGACCCACCACCCCTGCAGGCCGCCATGGATCACGAGTCCGGCTAAAAAAAGTCCGATGAGGAGCGGACGGGCGATGCGGATGGCATATTGATGGGATCTTGTCGCTTGGTGAAAGCCGATGAAGAAGAGGAAGATCGCAATAAAGATGGCTGGGTAGTGGGCGACTGCAACGATGAGCGTCATAAAACCGATGTGGGTCAGTGTGATCCAAAGGGGGATGGGCCTCTCTTCCGATTGAGAGGAATAGGTAGCATAGATATTCACCGCTTGTTTCCGGAGGTTCATGTAGCTGAGTTCTTTTTTGAAATAGGTCCAGTAGAGGAAATTGGATAGGATGATGCCGAGGGCGGCTTTCCAGCCGAAGTCGAAGAACATATCGGACATCGACCAGGACCAGCAGTGGGCGAGGACTAGGACTGCGGGAGAGGCGAAATCGGTGAGGACGCCGCCGACCGATATGTTGACGAAGAGGAGCCCTATCGTGGCGTAGGCGAGGGTTTTGCTTGGATGGTATTCATAGAACTGCTTGGAGAGGAGGAGGGCGCAAAGGGCCATGGCCGCCGCCTCTGTGATTAAAGAGCCGAGGAGAGGGCCGACAGTCAAGAGGACGACCCACCAAGCGGAGAGAGAGCCGCCGAATCCTTTCGCGATCCAATGGATCAATTTTTCCGCCATGTTGACAATGGGCCGTGTTGAGGCCATGGCCAGAATCACGACGACGAAGAGGGCTTCTGTGTAATCGCGGGTGTTGATGTATTCCAGGCCGATTTTCCAGCCATACATGGCCCAAATGGTGAAAAAAAGGGGGATAGCCCAAAAGGCGAAGACGACTTCGACTTCCGATAGGAAATAGAGCGTATGGATCCAGAAGCTCCGTTCATACTTTCTCCCGTGTGCTCTTATTTTCCCCTTCAGATCGAGCGCGCGGGCCCATTCATGCACTTTGTAGACCGAGAGGGTGTGGATGATCGCTAAAATAAAGAGGGCGAGGGCGATCACATGGAAGAGGGAATAATGGAGCGATTCGATTTGTAAAACAACGGGATCCTTCAGACAATCGAATTTGGCGGGCTGCTTGAAGACATCTGCGAGGATCATACCCCACTAGTAACTGAGAACCCTATTATTATTCACGTTTTTTTGATTGCCTTGCCGCCAGTGATGGGGCCGACGACGTGAGATCCAGAATAGATGAGGACTTCCCCCCTGCCCGATTCAAAGTGGATAGGGCCGTTTACGATCGTACCTTGTCTGAGCTCGATGGTCTGTTTTCCTTTAAACCCGCTGTCTTGCTTGACGGTGACGCCGACGAGTTGGCTGGCGGTAAAGACCGCTTTTTGCCCCAGAATATGGAGAGGCGCTTGAATATTAGATCGAGTGGCTTGGATCGAACCGATGATCGAGCCGCCCCCTTTAAGGGTGGTTTCGGTCAAATTGGCCTGGCCGATCACATCGATCGATCCGATCTCTCCGTTTTGAGAGATGAGGCTCCCGTTGAGATGTATTTGGTTTGTAACTGTGGTTCCATTGAGCCGGATGAGACCGTTCGCATCGAGCTCTTCGAGCGTCACTTTCCCATACTGGCCGACCCCGTCGGTTTTGATCGGATCTCCGAAGAGGGTTGCCAAAAAGCTGAAGGCGATGAGGGTGAAAATCAGGTTCCGAAATCTCACTCAAGCTCCTTGAATAAGGGTGGGGATTTTCCGGCTGCTTGTGTGGGGCCCGAATTGCTGGGGCATCATTTCGAAGCGGAATAGATCGCGGGCGATCTCTTGGCGCAAACGGGTAGAGAACGCCTCAAAAAGAGCGAACGATTCGTGTTTGAATTCGAGGAGGGGATCTTTCTGGCCGACAGTGCGCATGTGGACGTCTGAGCGGAGATGGTCGATTGCGAGGAGATGCTCTTGCCAAAGCTGGTCGTTTTTTCGGACCATGAGATTTCGAATGACCTCCTGGAGAACGTTTTGCGCTTTCTCAGCGTCGTTGAGATCGGGCCGGAAAGAGGAGAGGAGTTGTCTTTGGAAGAAAATTTTTTGCTGAAACCCTTCTAAGATTTTGCCGACGATCTCTTTTTCATCGGTCATCCCTTCAAACGCGAAGGGGAAATAGGGGGCGAGCGCTTGGGGATTGTTGGGGTGTTCCGCGAGGAGTTGCCGTGCGGCGGCCTCCAATAATTCCTCTCCGATCTGAATCGGTTTTTCGGCAAAGAGGAGATCATTTCTAAAGGCGTAGACCTCCCTCCGCTGTTTATTCATAACGTCATCGTATTCGAGGGTGTGTTTTCGGATTGTGTAGTTTCTCTGTTCGACCCGCTTTTGTGCGGTTTCGATCGATTTATTCAGCACTTTGGCCGAGATCGGCTCTCCTTCGGGCGGGCGGAATCTTTGCAAAAGGGCGGTCATCCGGGGCGAGGCGAAGAGGCGCATGAGAGAGTCTTCGAAGGAGACGAAGAATTTGGATGAACCGGGATCGCCGAGCCGTCCCGACCTCCCTCTCAGTTGTCGATCGATCCGGCGGGAGTGGTGGCGTGTCGTGCCAATGACATGGAGTCCGCCTGCCTCGCGGACGCCTGGTTTCAGTTTAATGTCGGTTCCTCTGCCTGCCATATTGGTGGCGAGCGTAATGACGCCTGGTTTGCCCGCATCGGCGATGATTTCGGCCTCATGGGCGTGATTTTTGGCATTCAGGATCGTGTGTTCGAGTTTATTTTGTCTCAAAATGCGCGACAGCTTCTCGGACGCTTCGACCGATTCGGTTCCAATTAAAATGGGGCGTCCTTTCTCATGGACTTCTTTAATCTCTTTCAAGATCGCGTTGTATTTTTCCCTTTCGGTCATATAGATTTCGTCATCGAAATCCATCCGTGCGCAAGAGCGGTATGTCGGAATTTCTAATACGTCGAGCTTGTAGATTTCTTTGAATTCGTTCGCCTCGGTCATCGCCGTGCCGGTCATCCCAGCGAGCCGCTCGTACATCCGGAAGTAATTTTGGAGCGTGATTGTCGCGTAAGTCTGCGTTTCACCTTGGATAGGGGCGTCTTCTTTGGCTTCGATGGCCTGGTGGAGCCCATCGGAGAAGCGGCGCCCTGGCTGAGGGCGGCCCGTATTTTCGTCGATGATCACGATTTTCTCGTCCTGCACGATATAATCGACGTCTTTCTCCATTAAGAGGTGGGCTCTGAGCATCTGCCGGAGATTGTGGGCCCGCTCTTTCCTTTTTGAATCCTCTTCCCGCAAAGCGATTTTCGCCTTCATTTTTTCCGGCTCGGAAGCGTCGCTTTGATCGATCGCGAGGTATTCGTGTCCCAGATCGAGCATCATAAAATCATCCGTGCCGACCCCTCCTTTCCCTTCACTCCAGCTCCGGATCCCTTTATCGCTCAGTTCGTATTCGTTGTTCCGTTCGTCGACGATCATATAAAGATCGGCTAGCGTCTGAAATTTTTCCTCTTTATTCGCCTCGCCGAAAAAATAAGTCTCCCACTTATCGATCTCAGCTCTGACGTCGGGATTTTCTTTCAGCCGCTTGAGAACTTTATTGCGGGGCGTCCCCTTACTGACGAGCCACAGTTTTTTATAGGCGTCTTGTTTCTGCTCTTCTTCAGCCTTATTCAATTTTTTGGGCGATGCGCTCTCCTCGACAATCCCCAAGGATTCCAGTGTGCGGCGCGCCTCAGCTGCGAGTCGATTGCAGTGATCCCTTTGGACTCGCACCAGTTGGGCGACCCCCTCTTTGAGTTCGTCGTACATTTGACGGCTCTCGTGAACTGGGCCGGAGATGATGAGCGGCGTTCTCGCCTCATCGATCAAAATGGAGTCTATCTCGTCGACCATTGCGAAATAGTGGCCTCGCTGCACTTGTTCGTTTTTGTGCATCGCCATCGAATTGTCCCGGAGATAATCGAAGCCGAATTCAGAAGCTGTCCCATAGACGATGTCGGAGCGATAGACCTCTTTCCTTTGGAATGGGTGGACGTCATTTGTGAGCGAGGCGACTGTCAATCCGAGTTTACGGAAAATCGAGCCGATCCACTCGCAGTCCCTTTTCGCTAGGTAGTCGTTGACGGTGACGAGATGAACCGGTTTGCCGGTGATCGCATGCAAGTAGAGGGGCATGGATGCGGTGAGGGTCTTCCCCTCGCCTGTTTGCATTTCGGCGATCGAACCATAAAACATTGCGATGGCGCCGACGATCTGGACGTCATAGGGGATCATGTCCCATTTTTGGTCATAGCCCGATACATGGACGTCGGCGCCGCACAGCCTGCGGCACACATTTTTGACTGCGGCGAACGCCTCTGGCAGCATGGCGTCGAGCGGCTCGCCTTTAGCAAGCCTTTCCTTGAATTCAAGAGTCTTGTTGCGCAGCGCATCGTCCGAGAGGGTTTGATACTGCAATTCCCAGGCATTGACTTTAGGGACAAGCTGCCAATATTTTTTCAGGAGACGGGACTGGTGGGTTCCGAAGATTTTTTTAAGCACGCCGAACATGAACAACCCTAATCGATTTGACAAAATTTTAGTAGGAACTCTCATTTCACACAAGGTATAAAATTTAAATCAAGTTGTTGAAAAAATTGATTCACATCGATACCCTATTTGAGAATGGAAATTATTTATATTGACCGGGAAACAAGCGAAAAACGGCTCGAGAAAGTCTATGGGCAAAAAGCCCTAGCCTTTTTTTACGGCGACGGTTTTTTGAGAGGGCTCTTATCAAAGATCTTCCTTCCGATTTTGGCCTACATGCCATTTTTTTCTGCATGGTACGGTTTTTTGCAAAAGCGGCCTGCGAGCGTGAAAAAAATCGGTCCGTTTATTGAGGCCTACGGGATTGACTCTAGCGAATTTCTTCAGTCGGATTTCGGCTCCTTCAACGATTTTTTCATCCGGAAACTGAGGCCGGCCTCCCGCCCCATCATTTCTGATCCGGACGCTCTGGCTATGCCTGCCGACGGGAGGTATTTAGTCTATCCGACCTTTCGGCAATTTTTGATCAAAGGGCGCGCTTTTTCCATTGACGATTTTCTGCAAAATACGGCTGCAGCCAACCGGTACGTCGATGGGTCTATGGCGATTGTCCGCCTTTGTCCCTCCGATTACCACCGGTTCCATTTTCCTTGCGGCGGAACCCCCTCCAGGGCTCTTCTTATCAATGGTCCTCTCTATTCGGTCAATCCGATCGCTCTTCGGAAACGGATTTCTATCTTAGCCGAGAATAAGCGGATGATCACCGAAGTGGAGGCGGGCCTTTTTGGCACTCTCCTCTATATAGAAATTGGGGCGACGAACGTCGGATCGATTAGGCAGACCTACGTGGCTGGCCAGCCCGTTCAAAAAGGGGACGAGAAGGGGTATTTTGAGTTCGGCGGTTCGTGCATTGTCTTGCTGTTTGAAAAAGGGCGCATTTGTTTCGACGAAGATCTCGTCCGGAATACCGAAGCGGGATTCGAGACCCTCGGCAGATTCGGCCAGTCGCTTGGACGACCCCTAAATAAGCTGGGATAGGCATGTTTTCGCAGGGACGATGATGGGTTCTTTATGAGAAAAACGGTCTTGATCTGTACTGCGGCCGCAGTATATGTGAAATGAGTCAAGAGGTTGTTCGGGTCATGCTTCTTACAATGGGGCTTGCGGCTAGGCTCATAAAGAGGCCGGAGACGAGTGATTTGAGGAAGCTCTTCTCGCCTGGAAGGAGGAGGACGATGAGAAAAAGGATGGCGACGCCGATGAAGGCTCTGCCGATTCCTTCGCTGAGGTTTTTGGGGGCAGGGAGGAAGAGGTGGTATTGAAGGGAAAAGTAGGCGCCGAGGCCGATCCCGATCGTTGAACCCATCACGAAATAGACGCTCGGTAGGGGGAAGGCGATCATGACGGCAAGGGGGATGGCGAGGCTGAGAAGGAGGGTAAAGTAGAGCCCCTTTTTGGCGATCCAGCCTTCGATGCGATCGTTTAAAGTGATGAATAGAACGAGCATGACCCAAGCGATGATCCAGCCGCCGAGGATGTCTAGGGGGTAATGGACCCCGAGGTAGAGGCGGGAAAAGCTAACGAGGAAGATGTATAGCGAACCGATGACCCAAGCGGCCCGGGTTCTCCAATAGTAGATCAAGAGTCCGCCAAGAAACATGCAGATGAGGGCCCCGCCGCTAGGAAAACCGAAGGAAGAGGGGTGATAGAGGCCGATTGCGGGGAGATCTGTGCTGGGACGGGGCCAGCCGATTGAATTTTTAGCGAAATTGATGATGAGAGAGTTGAGGGTAAACCAATAAAAAATCCGGAGGCCCCATTGATAGGATATCCCTAACCAAACAGCTGGAATCAGCACAAAAAAGAAATAGGGAGTGTCGAAGTAGTTTAAAAATCGGAAAAAAGGATCGAGAAGTTCGCTCCTTTGGCCTGCTAAACGGGTGACGAATTCTAACTGTTCTTGATGAAACGGCAGATGGGGCATTGTTCTTGTCTATGGCCTCTGGCTGGGCAGTATTTTCTTGCGAAATAGATCATTTGCAAGTGGAGTTTAATCCATTGGTCTTTAGGAAACAAGCGTTTGAGATCCCGTTCAGTCTCGGCGACTGTTTTCCCGCGGCTGAGGCCCCATCTATGGGCGCACCGGTGGATGTGTGTATCGACCGGAAACGCCGGCTGATGAAACGCTTGAGCCATGATGACTGAGGCCGTTTTGTGGCCGACGCCGGGCAAGCTTTCGAGCGCTTCAAACGCAGCTGGGACTTGTCCTTGAAACTCTTTGATGAGTCGGTGGGACAGATTCCAGATAGCGCGCGCTTTGGTTGGCGCAAGACCGCAGGGGCGGATGATAGCCTCGATCTCTTTGGGCGTAAGGGCTGCCATTTTTTGCGGCGTGTCCGCTACAGCGAACAGTTTTGGCGTGATGAGATTGACCCGTGCGTCGGTGCATTGGGCCGAGAGGAGTACGGCGATGAGGAGCGTGTAGGGATCTTTATGTTCAAGAGGGATTTTGGGACGAGGAAATAGTTCGTCTAAAATGACTTCGATTTTTTGAGTCCAGATTTTTTTTTGCATCGGGGGTGCGCCACAAATTCTTGCTTCAGGATAAATCAATTTTCCCCCATAATCTAGTAGAATGATGCATGGGACAAAATGGTTGCTTGTTTCTCTCTTGGCGGCGTTTTGTTTTTGGTTTCCAGCCGCCTTTAAGAGATGGACGCACGCCTTTCGCCCTCAAAAGTGTCTAGTTGAATGGCCTTTCAACCCAGCGTGGGAATTCCCTCCCCTTTCGCGGGAAAAAAAGGCCGAAATAACGGCGGTTTTGAACGGCCCATTTTCTTATTTGGCAAAAGGGGCTCAAAGCTATGTATTTTTGAGCCGCGATCAAAAATATGTCCTGAAATTGTTCCGTTTCGATACCTGCAAAGTCCCCTTCGGGCAAAAAGCGATGAGGGCGTTTAGAAAGTGGGCGGGCATGAGAGAAAAATACTTTCTATCGACTTCGTTGCGGGCGCCCAAGATCTTCAACTCTTGTCAGTGGGCTTGCAGTCTCGCTCCGAGTCAAACAGGGGTGGTCTTTGCCCATCTCAATCCGAAATCGGCCGATCTTCCGGTTGTCACGCTCAAAGATCGGCTGGGGCGCAGCCATCAGATCGATCCGGCCAAATACCGGTTTGTTTTACAAAAAAAAGCGGAACCGTTTGGGGTTCTCCGTTCTAAAGAGGAGATTCAGCCGTATATTGATTCGTATTTTACTCTCCTAGATGAAATCGGGAACTTAGGTCTTGTCAATTTAGATACTAAACTGGGAGGCAATTTTGGTTTTATCGACGGGAAAGCGGCGATGATCGATTTCGGAAACATCCATCTTCTCCCTGAGCAAGCGGCTGATCGAACGGCTATTTTTTCTTTGTTGCTTGAGACGTGGCTGAAAAAAAACGGACTATTTTCCAAGGCAAAACTTCGAGAAGATCGCGGATAAGATCTCTTCAGTGACATTTGTGCCGATGATGGCGCCGAGTTCGTTCAGCGCAGCTCTCATGTCGGAGGTGGAAAATTCAGCTGAAATTCCCGATTTGAGCCCCTGAACCACGGTTCGGCAGAAATTGATCGCGTTTGTGAGAGCCTGATGGTGGCGCAATTTTGTGATGAGCACCTCATCTTTGGCGGGGATTCCTCCCTTCCAGACGATCCGCTCGATCGCCCCCTTCAACTCCTCGAGGCCTAATTGTTCGCGGGCCGAGACGTGGATGCCTTTGATCTCCTCCGAGGGGGCGGCTACATCGATCTTATTCCAAATCACGAGGGTTTTTTGGGGAGGCGCGATCCGGAGAAGCTCTCTGTCTTGGGCCTCAAGGGGGCGGCTGGCGTCGAGAAGAAGCAAGATGAGATCGGCTTCGCGCATGGCGGCGTGCGAGCGGCGGATCCCCTCCTTCTCGACGATCTCTTCTGTATCGCGAATGCCAGCCGTGTCGACGAGTTTAAAATGGAGCTGTCCAAGCCGCAAGTCTTCTTCGAGAAGATCTCTGGTAGTGCCTGGAATTTCTGTCACAATGGCCCGCTCTTTGCCGAGTAGAGCGTTCATCAGGGAGGATTTCCCGACATTTGGGGAACCGAGGAGACAAAGGGACAGCCCCTCGTGAAGCGTTTTGCCGTCGTGAAAAGTCGCTTGGAGGTTCTCCATCTGCTGAAGAGTCGCCTCTAGCGTCGCCGTGAGCTCATCGATGGTGGCGAATTCGAGTCCCTCTTCGGGGAAATCGACCCAAGCCTCAAGGATCGCTGCGATATCGGTCAATTTTTTTTGAAACAACCGGATTTTTTCCGATAAAGTTCCCTGCAACTGCTTTTCGGCATTCTCTAAGGCGCGCTCACTTTTGGCTGCGATGAGTTCTTGCACTGCTTCGGCCTGCGCGAGATCGATCTTGCCGTTGAGATAGGCCCGGAGTGAAAATTCGCCAGGCTGGGCGGGGCGAGCGCCCGCTGCAAAAATCCTCTCGAGGATTCGCCGCGTCACGAGTTGGCCTCCATGGCACGAAATCTCAACGGAGTCCTCGCCCGTATACGAATTGGGCCCCTTCATCACCAAAAGGAGGACGCTGTCGATAGGGACGCCATCTGCTTTTAGGATGAACCCATAATGGGCGGTATGTGTCTTAAAATTTTGAATAGGGCGGGAGAAAATTTTACTTGCGAGCTCAAACGCACCTGCCCCAGAAACCCGGATAACGGCAATGGCCCCCTCTCCAGGGGCGGTGGCGATGGCTGCAATCAGTTCGTGTGGCATAACGTGGGGCGAGGATAGCATGTATAGACAAATATGCACCACTCTTATGAGCCTATCCGCAGCCTCCCATCTTTTTCTCCCGACATTAAGGATAGGCTCATCAAAAAAGGCGATGTTGCTCAAAAAGCTGTTTAAGGGCGCTCTGTGGATATTCGGCGGCGCTTTTCTGTTTCCATTTTAAAATTTCTTGTTCAAAGACTTTTTGCACTTCAGAAAGAGGGTCTTTTGGTTGGCTAAACCAAGACTGAATCTGCTCTCCCACAGTGGCTTGGGTGTGTTGGAGTTCCGAAAACCACGCTCCAAGACATCGCAGTTCTACTTGGGAGTAATGAACCTCTCCGTTAAAAAATTTCGCCTGCGCTTTTAGTTTCATGAAATGAAGGTCGGTATGCAACGTCTCCTCAGAGGGAAATCCAGGTCCTTGAGAGTATAGGCCATAATCAATATGGTACAGGGCGAGGCGGATTCCCTTTTCCAGACTGGATCGTTCTCTGGTCAGTCTCTCTTCAAATTGCTTGGCTTCGTCTTGGTTGATCAACATCATACGGAGTTCTCCAGTCGCAAGATCTTGAATGAGGAGGGTCTCTTGGACGATGTCTTGATGTTTGCCGAAGGGGGTGAATGGATAGACGGATCGCCCCTCACCGTGTAGGGGGAGAAAGCTTGCGCTGGCTGTGAGGGCGGGATCGAAGGGGATGGACATTTTAAAGGGTTTTAGCGCCTCTTTGACTGCCACCACGGGGGTCAGTTTTTGGGCGCGGAATAGATCCAGAGGGTATGCGTCTTGGATGCTTAAGGTTAGCTGAGAGAGGGCAGCAGCAGCCGTTGGATGGAAGTCGTCTGCAGAGAGAGGACCTTCCCAAGAAACGTGTCCCCGAGGGGTAAATTGTCGATCTTTGATAAAAAGATCCTGCTCGATCTCTTTTTCCACCTCCTGCTCTTGCTCTTGCTCTTGCTCTTGCTCTTGCTCGGTTTGTGTTTCAGTTTCTACTTCCCTTTCGTAATTTGACGCTAATGAGGAGATTTCATCGGGTAGGTTCTGCAACTCGGCCGCTCCGATTCCTTTGATCTGGGTCTGAATTTTCTTCTGGCTATCTTGAGAAAATGTTTGAAATGTGTGGCTTAAGAGGATTTGTCCGATTTGATGTTGAACGGCAGCGCCTTTTGGAGTTGGGCGGGCTATCTGTCCATATCTTTCATAGGGGTCTCGCCCCTTTTCTAGATAAAAGAGTTCCTTCAAAATACTCCGATTCGGCGCCTTCTGCTTGACATCGCAAATTTGGTGAAAGACGGGGCTGATTAATTCGTTTGCGAGCTTATACTTCAGTGCTCGTGCAGCATGATCTTTGCCCATTGCTTTTTCTTTCAGCCAGCAGTATTTGAAGAGGTCTTCTGTTTCAAGCGCTACGTCTTTGGGTCTGCCGGTTTCTTGGTGGAGTATTTTTTGGATAAAGGCGGCCTCCTCTTCAGCAATAGCAAATTGGACGGTTTGCCCTTGATGTAGAGAGCGGAGTCTCCAGACCGATTGGCTCAGCTCAAAAAAGGAAGTGTGCCGTCCGGCTGTGATGATGGCTTTAGCGGCAGGTCCAAGGGGGACGTCGGAGCCTGTATTATGTTTTTGATCCCAGTAGGCGAGGAGCTCTTCTTTGGGAAACGGGCAGGCTGAATAGTTGATGGGATCCTGACCGCGGAGGCACACTTTGAGCAAGTCGCCTTCATAGTACACGACTCCTTTAGCGTTTGAATTGGCTAAGAGCGCCTCGGCTACTTCCCTGTTTTTCATTTGGCGGAAAACGGCCCCTCGATCTCCAAGAGATTGGCCGGAGAGAGTCTTTAATAGCTCTTTGGGCCCTTTAGGAACAAGCAGGGGCGCTTTTTGCATTTGTAGGAGGTGGAGGGTATAGGTTTGGGTATCGGATTGAATCCGGCGATGAAATTCTTTGGGGAATGTGTTGCTATTCCAATTCGTCCCGCTAAATCCCCGGATCTCTTTGACCAGAAGGGGGAGAATATGTCCATTGGTGAAGAGCTGGGTTGGATAGGTGCGCAAATTCGGCAAAATCCATGAACGGATCAATTGGAGTTTAAGTTCTGGCTTTTCATTGATGTTTTTCTGGATGGCCGCGATGCACTCCGGCGCCAATGTGAATAAGAGGTATCGGTCGGTTCCAGCAAGATTGATAAAACGTTGATAGGAGGGGGTCTGATGAAGATCTTGAATTCTTAACTCCTGGATTTCTTGGAGAACCTTTTTTTTAATGAGATCCAGCTCCTGTTTGACTACTGCCGCATCGACCCCTTTGATAAAGTGGAGAAGTGTTGTGTAATTGATGGTTTCCAGATCGGATCCGAATTGCGAGCCGATGACCGGATTTTGGCTGCCATGATAGGGGATGGCCACTTGGGTAGACTCTCCCTTGTGATGAGTCCACGGGGGCACTCCCCCGAAGTGCTCATCGATCTGTTTGCTCAGCGTGAGTCGAAGAACCCGGTTCAATTGTTCTTTTAAGGCAGCTAAGGTATTTTGCACATCACGGCTCTCTATTCGATCTACATAGATTGCGCTCTGCTGACCCTCCTCCTCTAAAAGATAGCTTCTTAGAGCGGCTTTAGAGAACGGGGCGAACTCTTTGCTTTTTAGCACCTCATCGACGAGCCCTGTTTTCCACTGAGCGTCGTACTCTTCCTTGGCAATCGGTTTGGTCCCATCCCACCCCTTTTGTAAAAGCAGATGGAGTAGGCGCATCGTCTCATCCATTTCAACGGAGGAAAGGGGTTCTTTTTCCCCTTCTGAAAAGTGGTGAGCTTGCAGACAATCGAGCAGTAGATGCATCTCATCTAGAATCAGGCTTCCCGACCGTTTCATCAGGGCGAAAATCTCTCTAAAAATGGGGGCCTCTTCCGTATTTTTATAAAGAGCGTCAATGCCGATCAGAAAAAGGGACTGCATAGAAGAGCCGCTCATTGCAATGACCCTTCTTTTCGGAATCGCGTTTTGCATCCTCTCATAAATTCTCTTCAAATTCTGAACATTTAAGCGGGTATCGCGGTTGAAGAAAAAAACATCGATCGATCTCCCAAACGCCCCTCCAAGAGTAGAGTCCAAAGACTCCGTCATCGAGGGGAGCAGTTCCTGCGGCATGACAATCATCGATAGTTTTTGCCCATCTGCCGCTTTCAGCGCGAGGAGCGGAAGGAGAACCATTGTTTTCCCAGCGCCCATGATCATCTCTTGGGCCGTCCCTGGCGTCATGTTTTGTATGGCTTCGATCTGCGCTTTTCTCAGCCGGATATTGTTGGCATATTCAATGAGGAGAAAATCGGGGTGTTTTTCGGGCGCATAGGCCCGCTTTTCTTTCCCCTCTACAGCGAGCGCTTCGATGAGCTGCTGCTTCTCAAGCCCCTCTGCTTGCCGGATAGCGCCATATTTTCTCGCCAGACGATCTAGATGCTGTCTTTGCGTTGCAACAATGAGGAATTCCTTCGTCTTGCGATACACCGCATGGCAGTCGCTGAGCTGCAAAGCGGGATTTCTTTTCAGAAGCGCTTCAGTGTCTAACGTGAGAAAAAGCTTTAAAAGCTCTGGCAGTTCTATCGGTTTTTGCTGATCGCTTAAATAGCTTCCAAACTGTTTCAGCTGGGCAATCGGATTGGAGTCCAACTGATTAGCGGCTTTTAACAGATCAATCCCCAATTCCTCTTCCCTCATCCGGGCCATCAGGCTAGAGTGCTTGGCTCTTGTTTCCATTTCATCGAGCGGCATGCCTTCTTTGAGACGGTAGCGTTGCGTGGTCGCTTTCGGAGAGCGGGCAAATTCTTTTAAAGACTCCACGATTGCATCTTCACCTGCAAAGGTGCGCAAGAGGCTCTGATGGGCCTCTTCATAAGGGGAGAGCGATTCGATCAAGAAAAAAGGGTCGAGATTCCCTACGTCAGGGATCGTTAGGGAAGAGGGCAAGTGTGTGGATTGTCCTTGCCGGTTTTGCGGAGACGCTCTGTTGCCGGAAGGGGGGATGAAGCGGTAGGGAGGATATGGGGGGCGTTCAAGGAGAGGGAGGGCGTATTTCTCTATGGGGCGGCAAAGAGAGGCCAAGGCCTGCCAATCGGATATCTCCAGTAGAGGCGGGAAGGTAGACGGATGATCCATCACAGCGAGGAGCAGTGCGGCGGCGGCTCGCTCTCTTGGAGGCGAGTCACTTCGGATAATGAGGGCTAGGTTGTCGCGGATCTCGAGCCGCATCTCTTCTTCAGATTGAGGCCCAGTGTTTTTGAAAAAAGCGAAATGGAGATTTTCTAGGCGCCCTTCGGAGGGGTCTTTAAGACACGTATAGGTTGCGCGAATAAACTCTTGACTCCAACCTTGCGCTCGTAAAAAGAATTCAGTGGGCTCCGAAATGCCATTGTCATAATTGAGTAGTGGCTGCCGAGGATCCAGCAACAGCTGGACAACTGTCTGGTCCGCCTCGGAAGCCTCTTTCCCACGCATGAGGAAGAATGGGTCATATTCCTCCATCCGAGAGAGCATTTGAGGATGGTTGATGGCCTCTTCCTCAAAAATCCTGGCAAAGCGGGCCTCTTCCTCTTTTGTTGGGAGAAAGCGTGGAGGCGTCTGATCCCAATGTTGGAGTAAGTGGGCGTAGTGTTTTACAGAAATCTCTTTAGGCAGCTCTTGGAAAAAATGTTCATGATCGCGCAAAAGAAGCGAGCACCCTTTGGTCCGAAGGGCAATGGCTCTTGGATCGGGGTCTTGGACAATGAGTTTTTCGTTTGAGATCCAGTAGAGGATCTCTTTTTCATTGGGAGTTAGGGGACGGAGTTCCGAATCTGTTCCAATGAGATAAGTCCACGCCTTTTCGTACTGCTGCTCTGTTAACAAGAGATAACCGAGATAAAGGCGCTCTAGAGGATTTTTCGGAAGAAGATCCCCTGCGGGATCCAGCTCGAATGCTAACAAAGGCGCCGTTTGAATCCGATTGCAAATAGCCTCTGTTTGCAGTCCTTTGCCAGATTCTACGATTCTTTTATAGGCTGGCATTAGGACAAGTTTTTTACTTCCTTTTTCTAATGTTAAGTAGTTCTTCAAATCGCCAAGCGCTGGAATAAGTTGTTCTTTGGCCATTTTATACCCCTCAAATAGAGGACTAGAGGCGTTCCCCTCAGCATCGATATCAAAACGGAGAGATAATCTGGGCAACTGAACTTGTTTAAGGATCCCCTGATCCATCCAAGGAAGAATATAGGCAGAGCTTTCAATTCGCTCAAATGGGCTGAGTGATGGATCGACTGGACGTCCCAAGATCCATCCTGTGTCGGTGCGCCGTACTTCGAGAATTTGTGTATCCTGAATAGATACGCGGATGTTGTCTCCAATCCAGCCTGTTCTACTAGAGCTGTCGAGAGAGAACCAGTAGTCTTTTCCCTGAAATGCTGCAGGAAGAGCGCTCATTGCGCCCTCATCCTTTGTAGACCATTGCCCTTCTATTTGTTTGAAGACGCCTAGGGGAGTGGCGCCCAAGCAATACACGCGTATTTTTTCGCCATTCTTCGATAAGAATGTCCAGCTATCCCAGGAATCCAGCGCCGCATAGGCGAGCGTGGCTTGAGTGGGGTCAATGAAGGGGCGTACATCGGGATGCTCGCGAAGAAAATGGGGAAGCAATTGTAGTCGGCCTCCTTCATGGTAGACTTCGCCTTTTAAAAGATCGATAAAATTGGAGCGGTTCGCAGAGGTATAATAGGGAAACTGCGGATCGGCCATCCATTGGACAGGTTCAAAAGAGGGCTCAAGCCGCTGCATCACCTGATTGAGAATTTCATCTCGACCCGATCCATTGAGATCTCTGAACAATTTTTCTAGAGGAGTACGGAGGCGGATGAGGTGCGTTTTGGCAAGAGCTGCTTTTTCGTGAGGATAGTCTGGGGTTAAAAATTGTACATTGTTATTCCCCCGCTTGATTTCTACTGTTTTTTCTGGCCAGAGCAGTACGGGCAAGCGAATTGCAGCTTCTAAAAGATCGACTGGATTGAATGTATCCGGCGTCTGCATCAGCAGTAAATCGAGATACAGCAACACCTCTTCCTTAGGTGTGTGGAGTTTTCGATCGATGAGTTTCTTAAGCTCTTTTGCCGGTTGTATTTTAGGAGAATAACTTGGGTCGCGGTAGGCGATGAAGCGTTGGAATTTGTCGGTGATTTCAAGGTAAAAGGCAGTGGAAAGAGGGTTCCCTAATTCGGTATAGAGTTGGACGCCTTTTCGGCAAAACTCTTCAAATTGAGAGATGAATTTCCCAGTTTCTTCTGGGTGTGCAATGAAAAATTCATGAAGTAAAGGCGGTTCGAAAAAAAGCTTTTTGAAGAGAAGTTGATCCGCTCGATTTGCAAGGAGGGCGAAGTTTTTTTGATAGTAAGCGATCGTTTCTCTGATTTGTAGAGCCGGATCGCCGCTCAGGGCCAGTCTGTCTCGCATCTCCTGTAAGGGCATCTGAAGAGCCAATGAATATCGCCCGTTGTCTAGTTTTTCCCTCTTGGAGCTGGGAAACTCCAGCAATCTCTCGGAAGGCGAAAGACGATGGCGAAATCTAGACTCAGTCCAAACATTTTTTATCGAGCCAACCTGTTGCACGACATGGTGTACATGGTATAGCTCCTCTAGCTCGGGAACGAGGCTGTCTTGAGTCATCATTAAGGCATAATTTGTGTCGTAACAACGATAATCACCTCCAAGGTCGGGATCGTCACAGAAATGGGTGGGAATGAGTGCGTAGGCGGACTCTTGCTTAAATAGTCTAAGCCCTGCTTCCCATTGGGCAACCTTAGTATATGGGTCGCTGTACAGTCTAGATGCGGAGCGGATACCATCATCCTGTTGAACAAAGATGTCGTCGCTCCGTCCCCATACTAAAGATCCCATCACGCTATCAACGCAATAGGAAAGGTCCACAAGATCGGCAAAAGTAGGTGGTAACAAAGGTGATCTCTCCGATCCTGGCTTGTTGTAATCCTTTTTTTTCCCATGCAGGAGGATGTATGCCTGAACGATCAAAGGGTGATCTGCAAGATCGGGATCAGCGGCAAGCCGCTGTTGAATGGCGTCCCTTTGGATATATTTGCGCATCCATTGCAAATCTGGCCAGTCTACAGCTTTTTTCAGCGCTAGCTTTCGGTCTCCTTCCGTCGGATACATGTGGTGGAATGAGGAGTGTATGCGCTCAGCTGTTGAAGCGCGTTCGAATCCAAAGAAGGATAGTTTTGAGCGGTTTTTTCGCGGCTCGCATTCTCTCCAGTAGTCGCGTAGAAGTCGCAGATCCTCCTCCAGACGAGGATCGAAGAGATGGCTCGCGCTCGATTCTCCCTCTAGCAGGAGATCCATGTTTTTTTGATAAAGATTAGGGAGAATAAGCCCTCCTCGATCCTTAAAAGCCCCATTGAGAGCATGGTTGAGGGTGAGCAATTTGATCGGTGCAAGGGCGACTCGAGGCAAAAGGGGAGATGGATTGTCCCTCCACTGCTCCAGATATCTAAATCTGGGTCTGATAAAGAGCGTGCTGTACAGATAATTCTTGCCTATTTCGGCCAACAGACGGCTGAGCGAGATCGCCTCATCGGGTGTAAGGGCGGCAAAGAGCTCCTCTTTTCGTTGAAACGGAATGCGTTCCACCCATTCCAAAATAGCTTCCTGCACAAGGGCGTAGTCGCGCTGCTCATTGCCTTTTGCAAAACGAGCCTGCCAGGCCGCGGTTTCGCTTAGAAAAGAGGCTGGATTAAAGGGGGTATCCCCCAAAGACAAAAGATCCAGAGGATTCCCTCTGCGGGTGACTCCATTTGTGAATAAGTTCTGCGGCTTTGAGAAAGTCTTTATATTTGATTGAAAGATTTCGGTTTGTAAAGAATGAACCATCGCTGCTTTTGGCGCCTCTACAATAGCAAGCCCGATTGCCTTCTGAATATGCACCAAATCTTTTTGAGCAATCATCCCCTGATCAAAAGCGGCTTGCCCATTTCTAGCTAGTTGCTCTCCCGCCTTTTGGATCAAGTTCCGGTGGCTCTCTAATTGACGATCGGCAGAACGGGCAAAATCGGCAAACACCTTCGTTTGCAATTCGATTTGCCACCGATCAAATAATTCCGGAGAGAAACTCTTCATCCAGTAGGCCAAAGAGAGATAGCTGCAAAAACCGACGGATAGAGTTTTAGACAGATTTTCCATTCGATCGGCGCTATGCTGTATTTTGCCCCCTAAATGGGACGCAAGAGCTTCGTACACCTCGACTCCGCGCCACCGCGTCTCCACACCCTTGCTTTGTTGAGACCCTTGTCTCATCATCCAAAGAACTTTGCTGAAGGGGGGACTCACTATCCGATTGGGATGGATATCCTGAATCTCAGATATAAAAACATGGTGCAACTGATCATGAATCACTACTTTTTCATGATATTCCAGCCCCTCCCCGCTATTATAAATTTTCAATGTGAAGAGGTTGTTCTGTTGTTTGAACACTTCAAAGACAATCGCATGACCCTCTTTTGTATTGAGCCATGTCACCTGAAAGAAGAAACCCTTGCCAGGTACTAAGGAGGATATTTCCCCTTGCAAAGCCTGAACGAGCTGTTCAGGGCCCTGATCGAACGCTTCGGCCAATTTCCCTGCAATTTGAAATTGGGAAAGGAGTGCATCATAGGGACCAGAATCTTTGGCAAGAGATTTTCTCTGCTCCAATGCGCGGCTGATAAATTCTCTCATTAGGTTGTTGTTATATCCTTCTAAGCCAGACTCTTGCGCAAACGTCTCTCCAAGCAAGTGAGCGCATAGCTTAGCATCGACAGGAAGAGGGGGTGTATCGAGCCATTTCTCCATGGCAGACTCAGTCTGGCGGACAGGCTGAGCCGCTGGAGCCGCTGGCGCAGGTGGAGGCGAGAAAAAAGCCCCTCTCAAATCTATCACTGGAGGGTGGGATATTAAAGAGGTTCGATGACGCTGCATCACTTGAGCCGGATCTAACTGAGCGGAATCCTTGCGGCATCGATCTAGAATGGAGCGGGCATTTGGATACCTGTTAGTGAATTGTAAAAATTCCATGTCGTTCATTTTTCGAAGATCATTCAACTTTTCCCCTACCGCCTTACCCACAAAGGCAACCTCGCGCTCTTGCTTTGGGCTTAAAGAAATCGGTTTGTGTCTTCTGATCTCCCGATTGAAAACAGATGGCATTGGCTCTTTTTGGATGAAGTCGATCACTTGCGCGCCTAGCTGCATAGAGCCAAAGACCCCATTCCAAAACCGTTTTTTCCAATCACTCATCCCGGCGTCAGGCTTTCCCTTTTCTGCATTGATTTTTTTTACTTTTCTCTGGTAAATCAATTTTTTAGACAGATCGAGTTTGGATCGGATCGGAGGAAACTGTTCTAAAAAAGAGATGAGGGAACGGGCCTGCGTGAAAAACTGATCCCGTAAATGGTTTTTGTGTTGCTCCAATGAGGGGAAAAGGGTTTGTATCGGATGGCGGATCGCGTCGACGAATTCATGGAGAAGCCCTGAACCTTGGAATTCCTCTAACGAAGGGAGTTTTTTAACCCATTGAAGAAATTTTTTGATTTCGTGCCCGCTTTTGCCGTGAGATTGGATGATGACTCTAGCGAGGGGTAAGTAAGTCTCTAAGGCGTCCCGAACGGCGATGAGATCGAGCAGATAGCTGTTGAGCTCCTCGACGGTGACTGTTTTTTTCCTGGCTCCCTCGATGGCTTTCACAACATGGGAAAAAAGAGGCCTTAATTTTGTGGCGTCTAATGCAGATAAGTCTCCCATTTTCAATGAGTTGATTTGTTTGTGGACCTCCAGAAGAGCCTTCTCGCAGCCCTCTTTTATGGGGACAAGCGAACCCTCTGACTTAGGTTGGTGTAAACAATATATTTTACTTAAATTAACTGTCATGCTGTGAACATTTAGTTTTATTGAACATTTTACATATTAATTCAATATAAGTACATTTTTATTTTAAACTAGCAAATGAAATGACCAGGTAAGAATTCAACGGAAGCTATATTGCGTGCGGTGTACACTCTCTCCCAAAATTGAGATGGAGCAAGAATATGAGGGCGCTTTTACATAATGTAACGACCGCAATGGGAGATGTCAGTTTAATGGGAGAAACCCATCATGCAGCCGCTCCAACATATGAGCGCAGGCTCGAAAAGATGCGAAGTGGAGAAGAGACCCACCCTCCGAAAAACAGATCGCAGCTTTGGAGAGATTCGGGATACGCAGGTCCTAATCTTACAATTTGTTCATTCTAGTACTTTTTTCTCTCTAATTTATCGCAAATTGCCTGTATCGAGGGTACAGTTGGACTAAAAGATTTAAAAATCAGATCAGCGCTGGAAAAAAGAGCAGCATCTAAAGGGTCTCTCAAGCTTAAAAGAACCACGGATTTTTCCATTTTCAAAAGAGATTCTGTCATAGCCGCGGCAGAAGGATTTTTCCACGCATTATAAGAGCATATCACCACAACATCTGCTGTTTCCGCTCCTTGCATCACAGCTTTTACTTCATCATTTGATGGGTTAAGGCTATTAAAAAAGTAAGCATCGGTTGACTTCCCAAGTTTAAACATTGAAGTATTCTGTAAGCTGTTTTGTAGGATACCTGGAGCCACTACAAAAATCTTTTTGTCGCTCAAATAAGCAACTTTACTAGATTGCTTCTCGACTGTCTCTAAAGCAAGAGAAGCAATTTTTTGAGCAATAGCACGGTGGCCTGGAGTATCAATTCTGTCGCTATAATTTGTAGATTGAAGCTCTACTTGGGAACTTAAATACTGATCTTTCAATTTCAGGATTCGTGTTACTGCTTTATTCAACTTTGTCTCAGAAATACGCCCATTTTTAACCGCTTCAACAATTGCACCATGAATTCTTTGCACATCAGCAGTAGTCAATTCAAAGCCCGTATGTTCGCCACTTAATAGTTTGCCACCTAAAATGAGTAGATCACATCCCGCGTTCAAAGCCATGATTGAAGCCTCATCGACAGAATGACATTTTTTAAGCACACCATCCATCACCAGAGAGTCTGCAACAATCACTCCTTGAAAACCGATCGTTTCTCTGAGATAAGTTAAGGTCTTTTCGGAGAGAGTAGAACAATTCTCCGAATCTAAAGCAGGCACGAGGATATGAGCTGTCATGATTGCATCAGCGAAGGAAGAAAGTTTTGCAAAGGGAAGAAGCTCTACCGATTCCAGCATTTTCTTAGATTTACGGATTACAGGCAAATCTTCATGAGGGTCTACAGCCACATCACCATAGCCAGGAAAGTGTTTTAAAGTGGCAATGACCCGGGCTTGCTTAAAACCCTCTAGAAATTGTTTTCCAAATGCAGTGACCGTGTCTGGGTTATCTCCAAAAGAACGGACTCCAATCACAGGATTTCTTGGATTACTGTTCACATCAACCACAGGAGCAAGATTCATGTTGATTCCAACAACTTGTAATTCTTCTCCCATAGAAAAAGCTGCTAGTTTCGCAAGATGGGGGTCTCCAGCTTCTCCGAGCGCCCTGTTTCCTGGAAAACTAATAAATCCAGACTGCAAACGGGCAACCACCCCTCCTTCTTGATCTGCAGCAATAAGAAGGGGGATTGAGAAACGATTCTCTTTTGCTAACTTTTGAAGACCTGAACTCAAGGTAAATACCTGTTTAGGAGAATGTAATCCATTGGACCAGTTGTAATAAATAACTCCGCCAACCTTCACATTCTGAATCAGAGTTTTTGCATCATCATTGACCATTTCTCCATGAAAATGGACCATTAAAACTTGCCCTACTTTCTCTTCCAAGGACATTTTTTCCAAAAGTTCCGATCCAAAACAACAACGAGTCCATACGCATAAAGAAAAGAAAACGCTCCACTTCATGGTTTCTCACAAATGTATTTAGCATCAAAATTATACTGAAAAATTTGAATCCAGTCTATGAAAATGGTTTCAAGTGGTATCCAAAAGTCATACCATTGATTAATCAGATCGTTATCTTGGATCTCAGAAGCATCTAGTGCTCCTTCAAGCTTGCCAACTGTTCTATAAAAATCTTGAGTTTCGTTATTAAGATAAATTTCCATTAAATCAATCATGCTTTTCCGTAATCGATGTTGATGTTCATTCATTTTATAAGTTCTTTTGTCATATTAGTTTGGTAAATCTCTTGGTTTTAGCCAAATAGCTATGATTTCTTGATCTTTTAAAGATGCAACACAATTAGGAGCAAATTCAATCATTTCTTTGGCATTGTTTTTTGGATTCCCAATACACACCCACCCTTTTTTCTTATTAATGTAAATCGGCCATCTTTCTTTCTCATTTAATCTATAAGAAATGCCTGGGATAGGAGGTTTATCCAATAAGGCAACAAGACTGCCAGCCTTATATTTAAGTGGAAATTCATCGATCTCCTCGTATTTAATTAATGGGCATAATCCCCACACATACATAATCTTTCCCTCATGATCAATTTCTAACTGAAGGTCATTAATCATAATTGATGTATCTCCAGTCCCATCAAGAGGCTCTACATCAAATGAGTAATCTTCGGGCCGATAAACGAGAGAAAAATTTTGATCTTCTTGAGGCTCTTGAATGATAAATTTCATCTTTTACCTACTTAAAGTTAAAATGATAAATCATATTTGTTTCGGGATGTATAACCAATTCCCATGTTCCTTCGCTTCCTCTCAAAGATCCAGGAATATCCCAACGTAAACCACCAGGAATTCCCCCTGGATCGGGTAATGGTTTCCCAGCAGTCATAATTTCTTCTATTGTTAATGGTGATTTCATGTATGGTCGCGATAATCTACCTGCATTGGGCCCTCTCTTAACAAATTCAGTAAAGTGTTTTGCAGCTGTGTTAGAATATGAACCTATCTTCAGTTACTTAATAAAGTGAGCATGATTGGAATCCTTTAGCCGCGCACAGCGGCTTGTGTCCTCAAAAAGGAACAGGATCTGCATGATCACACGTGGCATGATGAGTAGGATGATAGGCTATTCTGTATTCCAATTTCCTTTTCCCAAAGTTTACCAATCATCCTAATTTATCTTGTTTATCATGCCACGTGTGATCATGCAAATCCTGTTCTTGTCCCTTCTCCACAAACTCCCCATTTAATGAGTTCTCGTATCCAGTAGAGCAAAATACCCATCCCTAGAAAACCTTCCCAATATTTCATCCTTTTCTCCCACCGTACGACCCATCGTCGATACTTCCTCTGCAACCACGAAATGCCCCGCTCGACCTTCCATCGATATTTTTCCAACACTTTTAGTTGACCCTCCGACTTATGTCGCCCCAGGCGTCGATACGGAATGTATGGAAACACCTTCATGGCTAGAATTTGCAGCCGCAATTCCTCTGCATCATACCCCTTATCGGCCTCTACGATTGGCGTTATCCCTTGGGAAATAATTGGTTTTAACCATCCGCTGATTTTTTTTTAACAGCGGAATCACTTCCTTGCGTTCGTCGCCAGAGGCCCCCGTACTCGTAGCCTTAAGAGGTTGCCCAAGACCGTCAACAAGGAGATGAGTAGTCATTCCCTTCCCCTTGTATCCATAGTCTACTTTTTCTCCACCTCCTTTCCCGGGAGAGAAAAATCTATCGATCGCCAATCGAGTTAAATCAACCATTTTCCATTCGACGCAAACCCCCTCTAATGCAGTAAGAATGCGTTCTAAAATTCCGTTTTTTTTCCACTCTCCCAAGTATTTATGAGCGCAGGCTCTGGAAGCCCATTGATCACCGACTGGCACATCACACCAGCGGGCCCCCGTCGTCAATATCCAAATCAGGGTGTTCAGAATTTTTCTTGGATGAAGCGGTTGCTTACCTCTGAAAATAATCCCCCATTTATAGGGTATGAATGGCTCTACAACAGCCCATTCTTGATCGTTCAGTCCTATAAATTTACCCATAGCCCACCTCCTGTAAAGTAAGTGGACATGATGTCATATAAAGATTTTATGTTCTATCTAAAGATATGCTCATATAAACAGCTGATTATAAGCCTGATATAGATTTATGAAAAAATCAACAAAGACCACTTGCATTTGTAAGAAAAATAGGCCAATATTTCTTACATGAAGAAGAATCAAAAAAAATCGAATAGTATTGATCATCAAATACTCAACGCAATAACAGCCCTTGGGCATGGTGCAGTATTTGTTCCAACGGACTTTTTGAGCCTTGGTAGTCGACAGACTGTCGACATTGTTCTTCACCGGCTCGTTCGAAAAGGAACGATTCGCCGCCTCGCAAGAGGAATATATGATTTTCCGAAAGTTCATCCTAAGCTTGGGAAACTTCAACCGTCTCCGGAAAAAATAGCGGAGGCCTTAGTTGGCAGAGATTGCACACGTATTCAACCAACAGGCGCTTATGCGGCAAATATCCTAGGATTATCCGAACAAGTTCCTGCTAAAGTTGTATTTCTGACAGATGGGCCCAGTCGAACAGTAAAAATCGGCACGACAACCATTCAGCTGCGACGAACAACTCCCAAAAATATGGCGATGGCAGGACGACTCAGCGGCCTTTTAGTTCAAGCGCTCCGTGAATTAGGTAAAGAAAATATCACCCTAAAACGACTTGAACATTTAAAGCGGACTATACCACTGGACGCACGACAAGAGTTGCTTAAGGATATTCGATTTGCACCGGAATGGATGCATTCCATTTTCAAGGAATTAGCCGAGGAGGCTTGAAGTGAAACTTGACTTTTTAAAACTACCCTCTGACGAACGACGCCTGTATATTGAACAAGCCGCCATTCAAAGAAACATATCCCCTGTAATCATGGAAAAAGATTTCTTCGTGTGCTGGTTGCTCAGCATTCTATTCGAGTCGGAGTTTGCCGACAGTCTTGTATTCAAAGGGGGAACTTCCCTATCAAAAATATTTGGCGCAATCAATCGGTTTTCTGAAGATATCGATCTTTCGCTATCCCTACCTTTCTGGGGCTTCCTGAAACCGCTGCAAATCGCAGTCAAGCTGACAAATGGTGGAAAAAAGCTGAAGAGGCATGTGAAATGGCAGTTCAGACTCAGATGATGTCGATGTTAGAAGCATCAACATCAGGCCTATTAGGAAAAAATGAGCAGGCAAGATTCGAGTTTCTAAAAGACCCTCAAACCAAGTCACCGGTCATTCTTTTTCACTACCCATCATCGTTACCAACTGGGTTTGCCTATATCAGACGTTCTGTAAAACTTGAGTTCGGTTCCCTAACTGATCAGCAACCAACTGGGCGCCACACAATACGACCTTGGATTGCCGAGATTCTCCCCGCAGCCTTTCCCGATTGGCAATGTGAAGTCATAGCTCTAGAAATCGAACGAACTTTCTGGGAAAAGGCAACGATTCTACATGCAGAATATCATCGACCGCTCGACAAACCAATGCGAGATAGATTCTCTCGTCATTACGCTGATACCGCGGCGCTAGCAAACCATCCGGAGTCAATCAAAGCTATTGATCACCATGACCTCCGAGATAGAGTCGTCTTATGGAAAAATCTGTTCTTTCGTGACTCGTGGGCAAATTACACTGAAGCCAGACCCGGCACTTTCCATCTTGTTCCTAAAGCTGAAAAGCTGCCTGAATTGCGACGTGATTATCAGTTGATGCGCGACATGTATCTTGCTGAACCTGTGAATTTTGATGACATATTAAGCGCCTTGTCCAAATTAGAACATCGCATCAATCTCACAATACCTTTGCTTTCTCTAGGAGAAGCGCTAATCAAGCAAAAAGGAAATGAATTAGTGCAATCTGTGACGAAATGATAAGTGCCCACGAAATCCAATTGCCATAAAGCAGTTGCCAGAGTCTTTTAATTGGAGATTTGCCCTGTTTTCTCCTGAATATAGGGAATTGCTCGTTTAATCATCTCCGACTCATCTGCGTCTGCCCTATGCTGAAAGCGAACTCCCTGTTGCTGCATGAGCGAAATTAACATGTTTGGCTCGAGCCATTCGATTGTACTACTAGCTTCTGGATCGGCAAAGTCTCGGTTTTCTGGATTCCATTGAACTAGCTGACAAGCGATATACAACGTCGTTTTTTCAAAAGGGAGTCGAGGATCGGGAAGATACCCTGATAGGCTACCTAGAAAAGCCACAGGTTGAGCATCTGCTCCAAATTCTTCTTTCAAACCTCGACATAAAGTTGTCAGAGGCGTTTCGTTATCTTCCATGCTTTCTCGCATCAAAATGTAAATATCTTTATGGCCTAGAATTTCACTGAAGTGATGACAAGCAATTCGACCATTTTGATCAAAGAGCACGGCTCCTATCGATAGGTGATAAGGCTGTTTTTGACTGGCTTGAAAGAAAGGCTTGTTTTCTGTTGAAAATAGAGAAATGCTTGAAAGCATCAGAAGAGCCATCATTATTTTTAGTCTTTTCATGAAAAATCCCCCTTGAATATCAACGGATACATCTTAGGCCTAATCCCTTTAAATTTCCAATAAAACTCTCGTTTTTTTACAATGGTATAATCATGAAGAGAAAAATATTTTGGACTGGTCTGGTTGTCGTATTAATGGCGTTTTCTTATGCTTCCTTCGCATGGTTCAAGAGCCATCGGTCTTCACAAATTTTAGGAAAATGCATTCATCGTGTAAATACTCCGATGAAAGTGGTTGCCTTAACTTTTGACGATGGTCCTTCCCAGCACACAGAAGAGTTTAAAAATTCTTCATTCGAAGGGAGTACCCGCGACCTTCTTTTTGCTAGGACAAAATGCCGAGCGGTTCCCAGCCCTCGCGCGGCAAATTCATGAGGAAGGCCATGAAATTGGCAATCATAGCTATTCTCACCATCCTCTTATTTTTAAATCACTTGCATTTATAAGGGAGGAAACAGAAAAATAATGGGTTAGGAAATGAAAAAGCCGAAGACATTGCCATTTCTGAAAATGTCTCCGGTGATGTGGCCAGAACTGGAATCGAACCAGCGACACAAGGATTTTCAGTCCCCTCGGGACCGCTTCCTTCTCTCGCCTTTGGTTTCCTAAAATTACCCAAGGTGATTCAATTCTCAGGGCGATTTAACTAAAATTTTTTGATAACAGATCTGGTAACATGGCATAGTAAATACCTCATATTTAAGGAGGTCCTATGTCACGACGTAAACCGATTGATGCCAAAATCCTAGAAGCCAGTAAGGAATTCGACGCGCATATATTTGCAGAGACTGTCAAGGGGTCGTTTTTCGATTTCCCTGATTATCGACGCAACCAAAAACGAGTCTTGTACCCCGTTTGGTACCTATCCCTTGTGATTCTCTGCGGGTTCTTTTGCGGGTGCAATACTATCGAGGAAATTGCCGAATATGCCCATCTACAAGAGGAATGGTTTGCCTCGCTACTAGGAGAACCGGTTTCAGCTCCTTCCCATGGATCGCTTTGGTGGTTTTTAGTCAAAACACCCCCGAACGCTCTCAAGAGCTATTTACAAAAATGGTTCAGTAAAATTCCTAGTTCATTGCGCGATCAACTGTTGGCGATCGACGGCAAAAGACTGAGGGGGGCTAATTTTTTGGGCCGCATTACCCATGTAGTAGAGTTGTTCGCTGCAGAAGATCGTCTATGTCTTGCCGCAGAAAAAGTCCCCGATAAAACGGTCGAGAAGAGCACACTGCCAATTATTTTGGAGCAGGTGGATGTAGAAGGTGCGATTATTTCGGGCGATGCTCATTTTACCGTACCTGAATCAGCAGCAAAAATCGTTGATGCAAAAGCAGATTATCTGTTGGCTGTTAAAGAAAACCAGCCCACTCTTTGCGCTGAGTTGGAAAATTTTTTCGATCAGGCACATGCAGCCGAATGGGAGGAAATCTCACATTCATTTTACCAGGAAGTCGAAAAAGGTCATGGTCGAATCGATATTCGAGAAGTACGAGTCGTAGAGGACTTGGATTGGCTGCCTAATGTTGACAGATGGAAGAACTTGGTCTGCCTGGTCGAAGTACGATCCACAAGGCAAAAAACCGGATCAACCGCAAGCGAGACGTTAAGACGGCTGTATATTTCGAGTCGTCGAGCATCTGCCAAGCATTTTGCTAAGTGGACCAGGCAGCATTGGCACGTAGAAAACAATTGCCATTGGGTAGCTGATGTGATCTTTAGAGAGGATGATGTGTTGATGGACAGAGGAAATAGCGCAGAAAATTTGGGGTTGTTTCGTCGCTTAGCTATGAATATGGCTGCAGTTGCAGATCCGGATAGAGGGCTTGCCTCTGTGAGACGAGCAGCGACTTTCGGTAGCGGATATCTGAAAGGAATATTGGTAAGATTTTTCTGTTCAGGCGTATCAAAAAATTTTAGTTAAATCGCCCTGATTCAATTCTATGGTGAACTTTAGATTCTTGGCTACACTTTCTTGGAAATCCAGAGCAACCAAAATCAACCGCCGGAAATCTGCAACTCCGTTGAATTTCCGTTATTTTTACGTAGGAAGTAGAGTCTATGATTGCTTCTTAGGCTCATCTAAATCGATTTTTGCTTTATGACCATGCTTTTCAAGCAATTGTAATAGATTTCCTCCGTTGAAAAGCGTCAGAGGCTTGCCATTAGCAAAGCTGTAAGAGTCCGGTCCAAAATCGGAGGTAGTAACAAGAATCCCCTTGTTAGCCCCCTCATTTAGGACGGTTCCGTATAGATCTCGAACTGCACTAACTCCAACAGGATTCGTATAACGTTTAGCCTGAATAACAATCTTTCCACCATGAATAGGATCAGGATTAAATATTACAGCATCAACACCTCCATCTCTACTCGCGCGGGTGACTTTAACCTCACAACCATCTTTTGAAAACTCTTTTTCAAAAAGCTCTCTAATCAAATGCTCAAAATCTTCCCAATCCATCGTCGCAAGATTGAACGTCTCTTCAAGCTCATTAGCCACATCATAACCTTGAACAAAACGATGATCTGGTTTTTGAATCTGCAAAATAGGAGTAATAGCAGCCAGGCTAAAAAGTTTGGAACTTCCAATTCCTTTTAGAAATTTGAAACACATTTTAGGATCAATATTTAATAAATTAATCATCTGAAATTCATTTTTTTTGCAGTGCAACGACATAACGCATGGGTTAATTTCTTGACCTGTACTTCTATTGATCGATCGAACCCAACCATTGAAAATCACTGCTTCTGTCGCATTTGCTGAATCAGCTCTAAATATCTCGTAAACAGTGCGAAGTGTGATTTGATACAACACATCATCATACAACTTAGAATGATCAGAACTGCTCATTGATTTTTCAACAATTTCATTTCGAGATTTATTATATTTATACTCTTTTGAATTATTTATTAAATCAGGACCAGGCAAACAATAATCAACAAGAATAGTTTTTGTTTCTTGTACATATTCAACTCTAAAATCCTTAGGAAAATATTCCGGATATTCAGAAATCTCAAGAATCGTTGAAAAATCAGGGCGTTCTGATGAAAAAGATTTGACAGGTTTCTCAAGTTTTTCTTGATCGTTAATTGAATTTTTATGTTTTCATTTCTCCAACAGGAGAATGAAACCATGCCCAAACGACCGACAAAAGACCCTAAGTTTGCTGAATTAAAACAGGATGTTGATTTAGAGCAGTTTGCAGCTTCCGTTAGAGGAGCTTTCCAAGATGCTGATGATCCAAGGCAGGTCGTTAAGACGAGATACCCATTCTGGTTTTTGATGCTACTTTTGCTCTGTGGATACCTCAGCGGTTGCAATACTGTGTCGGATTTAACCATCTATGCCGAGCTTAATATTGGGTGGATCAATACGCTGATCAAACAGACGTTTACAGCGCCGTCCTATGACACACTATGGTGGCTCCTTGTAAGATTATCGCCGGCTACCTTCAAACTGCTGCTTCAGAAATGGTTTGCAAATATTCCTCAACAATTCCGTGATCAACTACTTATCATTGACGGCAAGCGTCTAAAAGGGGCATCTACCGATGAGCATATGGTGCATCTTGTCGAGCTGTTCGCTGCCGAACAAAGACTGGTGTTGGCTCAGGAGAAAGTACCCGACAAATCATCTGAACCAAAAGTTGTCGAGGCTCTGCTAAAAGACATTGATGTGAGTGGGGCTCTGATTTCGACGGATGCGCTGTTTGCCCATATTGCACATGCCCAGAAGTTTTTGGATCACGACGCCGATTATTTGATTGGACTCAAAGGAAACCAGGGCAATTTCCATGCGGAAACGAAGAACTTTTTCGATCAAGCTCGAGATGTTGACTACGAAGAGGTCGATGTGGAGCGATTTATTTCGTTAGAAAAAGGCCATGGCCGGATTGAGCAACGATCGATATGTCAGGCGACAGTGTAAAATGACCCCCTTTCGACATTGAAAAGTGACCCACCCCCTATTTGAAGTGAGAGTAAGCATGGAACCCAATAAAATCTCTGCTGTTGTAACAGGAGACAGTAAAGAGAGAATGGAACCACCTAATGTCGTAGAGAAAATTTTATATTTGTCATCAGAAGGGTGGGGTAAAAGACGGATTGCCAAAGAGCTTGGAATTAGTGCCAATACCGTTAAACACTACCGGCGACAAGGGAAATGGCGCCCGTATAATATTCCCAAAAGAATTAAGAGGCTGGAAGCATTAGATGTCTGGCTCGAAGAAATGTTTAACCTCCATAAAGGTAATGCAGAGGTTATCCGCCAAGAGTTGGTTCGTCAACACAATCTGCAAGCTGATCTACGCACTGTCGAAAGAGCAGTTAAACTATTTAGACAAAGGGCCTTTGCTTCAGCAAAGGCGACGATTCGGTTTGAGACGCCGCCGGGCAAGCAGATGCAAATTGACTTTGGATCGGTTACTATCAAGATTGCAGGAGAGCCGAAGAAGATCTATTTTTTCGCGGCAGTTCTTGGTTTTTCACGCCGCCAATATATACAGGCCTTTATCCATGAACGACAATCGGCCTGGTTTGAGGGGCTTGAAGGAGCCTTTAACCATTTTGGAGGGATCCCATCAGAAGTCTTAATGGACAATCCAAAGCCACTTGTTATCAGTCACAACCCGCAGACACGAGAAGTGGTGTTCAATGAACGCCTACATGCGTTTGCTAACTATTGGAAATTCAAGCCCAAAGCATGCGCCCCTTATAGAGCAAGAACGAAGGGGAAGGACGAAAACACGGTCAAATATTTTAAGTATAATGGAATTGCCGGAAGGGAGTTCTCAAGCTGGGAGGCTCTTGGCGAACATATCGTTTGGTGGATGAGAGATATTTCAGACCTCAGAATCCATGGGACTACTGGAGAAAAACCAATCGATCGCTTTGAGAAAGAAGAAAAAGCTGTTCTTCAACCGCTAAATGGGAAGCCACCTTTCTACTTGGGAAGAGAGATGCAAAGATCGGTCCATACGGATGCTTGTGTGGAGGTGGATACAAATTTTTACAGTGTGCCATGGCACTTCATTAAAAAAGAGGTCACAGTACAATTAACCGAAACTGAAGTCAAAATCCTCTATGATGCTGACGAAATAGCCCGTCACCCTGTCTGCATAGGAGAGAGGCAACGCTCCATCAATCCTCATCATTTAAAGGGAATCGTAGGGGCTAATTGGTGCATGAAAACGGAAGTTCCAAATGCTCCAATCAAACCTGCCGAGCTGCTTCGTCCTCTTACCGAGTATGAAGCTATTACCGGAGGAGGTTGGTAATGACCATCAATCATGAAAATCTTGTAGCTACACTCCACCGATTGAAACTTTCAACTATCCGAGACAAACTCGACAACCTTCTCGATGAAGCATCTCGTAAGAAAATGAATTTACGAGAAGCTCTAGCTTTTTTTTGCGAACAAGAAATGCAGCAGAGAGAACACACCCGTAATCGCCGTGGATTCTCGATGGCTAAATTCCCCTATGCAAGAACTCTTGAACAGTTTGATTTTAGTGCGCAGCCATCATTGGATGCCGGTCAAATACGCGAACTTGGAACTTGTCGTTGGATTGCCAATGGAGATGCTCTTCTGTTATTAGGCCCTCCTGGAGTTGGGAAAACTCATTTAGCTGTTGCGCTTGGCAATGAAGCCATTCGGTTAGGATACACAGTTCTTTTTACTCCGGCGACCACTCTTTTGACCCAGCTCGCTCGGGCTCACCAAGAAGGTCGTCTTGAAGACAGGATTGTTTGGTATTCGAAACCCAAATTGCTGATTATCGATGAACTTGGATATCTTCCCTTTGATCCGAAAGCGGCTCATTTATTTTTTCAGTTGATCTCCCGACGATACGAGAAAGGAAGTACCTTAATTACGAGTAATCGTTCAGTCAGCGAATGGGGGGAAGTTTTTGGCGATACTGTAGTTGCAACAGCAATTTTAGATCGCCTCTTGCATCACAGCCATGTAGTCACTATTCGCGGAGAAAGTTATCGGCTGAAAGAAAAACGAAAATCTGGATTGGTTAAAACAACAGTCCTTCAATCGGAGACTCCAGAAGGGAAGTAAAAAATTTAGTTTTCGCCCCTCCCCCATGGGGGAGGGGGCCTCCTCTCTCCTTCGGTGGAAGAGAAGTATTGTGCCTCAGCACCAACTCAGAGCTTTGCATATCCTCTGACTACCGCTAAAGCACCAATATGGCTGTCGTTAGGCAGCCTTAGTCATTAAAAAAAAGATTGGGGGTGGGTCACTTTTCAATGTCGCCGGTGGGTCACTTTCTGGTGTCGCTTGACACGATATGTGTATGCACAGCTCTGGATTGGTTACCTCAAGCAAGCACTTGGCCCGGGCTAAAGACCATTGTCGAAGTGCTGTCCGAAAGAGAGATAGATAACAAGAAAACTTCTGAAATCCGGTACTACTTTTCGAGTCGCAGAGCGACAGCGAAAGAATTTGCAGGATGGATTCGAGGTCATTGGTCAATCGAGAATCCGTTACATTGGGTATTGGATGTGATTTTTAGGGAAGATCCCGCCCAAGCAAAGATCGGATTCATTGCCGAAAATATGGCATTTTTTAGGCGGCTGTCGATGAATATCATAAAAACTGCAGACCCTGGTCGTGGGTTTGCTGATGCTCGAAGATTTTGCACCTACGAGCCAAAATATTTGAGAGGAATTTTGAGCAAGATATTTGTGGGATAGTCTATCAAATCTTTTTCATCAGAAGGCCCTGTCTCTCTTTCGGACAGCACTTCGACAATAGACCTCTTGCATAACTAAGGGTTCGTCGCTTTTTGGGATTATTTTGGCCAATTTTCGCTTCTTCTGTTGGGGGTAATATACGAGTGTTGATATTACCCCCAACAGAAGAAGCGAAAATTGGCTCAAAAGAACCCAAAAAGCGACAGAACATTAGTTATGCAAGAGGTCTAATGGTCTTTAGCCCGGGCCAAGTGCTTGCTTGAGGTAACCAATCCAGAGCTGTGCATACACATATCGATCGTTGCTCAATCCGGCCATGGCCTTTTTCTAACGAAATAAATCGCTCCACATCGACCTCTTCGTAGTCAACATCTCGAGCTTGATCGAAAAAGTTCTTCGTTTCCGCATGGAAATTGCCCTGGTTTCCTTTGAGTCCAATCAAATAATCGGCGTCGTGATCCAAAAACTTCTGGGCATGTGCAATATGGGCAAACAGCGCATCCGTCGAAATCAGAGCCCCACTCACATCAATGTCTTTTAGCAGAGCCTCGACAACTTTTGGTTCAGATGATTTGTCGGGTACTTTCTCCTGAGCCAACACCAGTCTTTGTTCGGCAGCGAACAGCTCGACAAGATGCACCATATGCTCATCGGTAGATGCCCCTTTTAGACGCTTGCCGTCAATGATAAGTAGTTGATCACGGAATTGTTGAGGAATATTTGCAAACCATTTCTGAAGCAGCAGTTTGAAGGTAGCCGGCGATAATCTTACAAGGAGCCACCATAGTGTGTCATAGGACGGCGCTGTAAACGTCTGTTTGATCAGCGTATTGATCCACCCAATATTAAGCTCGGCATAGATGGTTAAATCCGACACAGTATTGCAACCGCTGAGGTATCCACAGAGCAAAAGTAGCATCAAAAACCAGAATGGGTATCTCGTCTTAACGACCTGCCTTGGATCATCAGCATCTTGGAAAGCTCCTCTAACGGAAGCTGCAAACTGCTCTAAATCAACATCCTGTTTTAATTCAGCAAACTTAGGGTCTTTTGTCGGTCGTTTGGGCATGGTTTCATTCTCCTGTCGGAGAAATGAAAACATAAAAATTCAATTAACGATCAAGAAAAACTTGAGAAACCTGTCAAATCTTTTTCATCAGAACGCCCTGCCTCGACTCCCCTTTCCCAACTACTCTCTTAAATCCCAACTACCGATTTTCTATCGTTTTTTACCAATTTGGTAATTGGGAGAAAATGGTCTACACGGCCTGTAAACGGAAAAAATTAAACCCGAGAGATAAAATGGCAAAGAATAAAACCATCAAAGCGGAGGTCCAAACATTTGAGATTGAGACCCCAGAACCAGAATCTGAGATCCTTTTAGAAGAGTTATTCTGGCGTACCGAAACAAGAAAAATTAAGGACTTGAAGGAGCATGAGAAAAATCCTCGAAAGATCACTAAGGATCAAATGGAAAAACTCAAGCAGTCGCTCAAGAGCTTTAACTATGTGGAGACCATCGTTGTTAACCTAGACAACACTATATTGGCAGGTCACATGAGGATCAGAGCTCTAAAGGCGTTGGGGCGTGGAAAGGAAGAGATTGAGGTTCGAGTTCCAAACCGACAGCTAACGGCTCGAGAAGCTGAAGAATACCTTATCCGCAGCAATAAAAATTCGGGAGAATGGGATTGGGAGCGCTTGGCTAATGAATGGGAGGTATCCGATCTGTTCAATTGGGGATTTACTGAAGATGAGCTACAGGTCAAAGACCCCGAGAAGATCGAGGCTGTGGATGATGGCTATGAGGAAGAATTGCCAGCCGAACCGAAAACCAAGCCTGGGGATATTTACGCCCTCGGCAGGCATCGGCTCATTTGTGGGTCTGCCACAATCCATGGAGACATTGAGAAGGTTCTCGATTCGGAGTTGATTGATCTTGTCATTACAGACCCCCCTTACAATGTAGCTTATAAGGGTGGAACAAAGGACAAGCTGACCATCAAAAATGATGATCTGTCAGCGGAGGAGTTCGAGGCTCTTTTGAGAGATTTCTACGTCAATGCTTTCGTGTTTATGAAAGAGGGCTCTGGGATCTATGTCTTTCACGCCGATTCAGAGGGAGAGAAATTCCGCCGATTTTTCCGCGAGGCGAATCTGAAGATGACTCAATGCCTTATTTGGTTGAAGAACTCTTTTGTGCTCGGACGTCAAGATTATCAATGGCAGCACGAGCCGGTCCTATTTGGAGGCAAAGAATACAGCGATCACGATCCTGTTCTCTATGGATGGAAAGAGGGGGAAAAGCATCGTTGGTATAACAATCGCAAACAGACCACACTTCTTAAATTTGATCGACCTCAGCGAAATGCCGAGCACCCCACAATGAAACCTATTCCCTTGATTGGGTATCTTATCAATAACAGCTCTAAAAAAGACGACCTTGTCTTTGACTTCTTTCTAGGCTCAGGAACCACGCTGATTGCTGCAGAACAACTTGGGCGCTGCTGCTTTGGCTGCGAGCTCGATCCAAGATATTGCGATGTGATCGTCGAGCGCTACAAAAAGTACAAGATGCAAAAAAACGAACTCTGCGAAATCAAGCTGAATGGAGAAGCGTATGCCTAGGAAACCCACGGGAAGACCGAACGGGCGCCCTAAAAAGACGGTCAAACCTCCTGTAGATCCAAAAGCGCCACCTGCTGAATGGAAAGGAACGATCCCAGAAAAGGAAATCAACCTCGATCAGGTGCTTTATTGGACCGAATTGCAAGCAACCGCGGAAGAAATTGCGGGCGCTTTTCGGGTCAGTGTTGACACTTTGGATCGAAGGTTGAGGGAGGCTTTCGGTATGGGTTTTGCGGAGTTAAGAAAAAGGTGCAATGGGCTTCATAAACTCTCCCTCCGACGATACCAATTCCAGCAAGCCGAGCGCAATGCAACGATGGCAATTTGGCTTGGAAAGATCTGGCTCGGACAACGAGAGACGATCATCACCGAAACGATTGTGAAGGAGGAGGATTCCGTTCGCATTTACATCCCCGATAATGGCAGGGGCGATTGTATCGAAGAGAAGGTGGAGGATCCAAATGCTTGAAATCACGCCACAAGAAGGACCGCAGCATCAGTTTTTGAATTCATCTGCAGATATCGTGATCTATGGAGGAGCTGCCGGAGGCGGCAAAACGTACGCCCTCTTGATAGAGTGCTTACGCCATCGCAACGTTCCTGGCTTCTCAGCCGTTGTCTTTCGCCGCAATAGCACACAGGTTCGCAATCCAGGTGGTCTGTGGGATACAAGCTGCGAGCTTTTTCCATATGTCAACGGCACACCAAAAGAATCGACCCTTGAATGGGATTTTCGAGGGAAAGGTAAGGTTAAGTTTGCCCATCTGGAGCATGACAAGACGCGTTTTGATTGGCAAGGGGCTCAAATTTCCTTGATTGGATTCGATGAATTGACTCATTTTTCTTGGGCGCAGTTCGTCTATATGCTCTCGAGAAATCGATCAACTTGTGGAGTCAAGCCGTATATCCGCGCGACCACGAACCCCGATACTGACTCGTGGGTTCGTCAGTTCATCGCCTGGTGGATCGATGATTACTCTGGATACCCCATTCCTGCGAGAAGCGGCAAGACGCGCTGGTTCTTCATTCAAAATGATGAGACCATTTGGGGCGCAAGTCGGGAAGAATTGATAGAAAAAGACCCAAATTGCCTGCCGAAGAGCGTTTCTTTCGTCGCATCTACCGTGCATGATAACAAAATTCTGCTAGAGAAAGATCCAGGCTACCTCGCCAACCTTAAAGCGCTGCCACGCTTTGAGAGAGAACAATTGCTCATGGGAAATTGGAATGTGCGGCCCACTGCGGGAATGTTCTTCCAAAGGGGCTTCTTTGAAGTCGTCAAGGCGATTCCAAAAGGAGGGACAAAGGTGGTTCGCTACTGGGATCGCGCCGCCACAAAGAAGACAGAGAGCAATGACCCTGATTATACCGTAGGGATTCGACTTGAAAAGGACAAAAACAACCTCTTGTACGTCACCGATATGGTTAGAATCCAACAGAGCCCTCTAGGCGTCCAAACGACGATTAAAAATACGGCCAGCCAGGATGGCATTGGGATTCGGATTGGAATTGAGCAAGACCCAGGTCAAGCAGGAGTAAGCGAAGCTGATTATCTCGTCAGAATGCTCCAAGGCTATAATGTAAAAACGTTCAAAGCTACACAGGATAAGGTCACAAGAGCTCTTCCAGTGTCATCGCAAGCAGAGGCTGGAAATATCAAAATCTTGCAAGCCCCATGGAATGAAGATTTTTTGAGGGAACTTGAGAACTTTCCTGAAGGAGGACATGACGATATCGTTGATGCGTTAAGCGGGGCTTTTTTGATGCTTACCGACTCTGCATACGATTTAGCATCCTTAACCGTGCTTTAACTTAAAACTCTAATATTAAATAAGATAAAGTAAATAAACTATTTGAAAATGTAACACAGACACCCACTTGATCTAAATGGGTGTTTCTGTTACAATTCAGTTATGATTAAATCAAAGTATATAGCTGCATTCCAGATGCTCTCAAAAAGACCCGTTTTTTCCTCTGCAGAAGGAAAAGAAGCAGGAATCCCCTCTAGGATGCTTGCTTATTTTTGCTCAAAGGGACAGATCGAACGTGTCGGTAGGGGTATTTATAGGGTCAAACATATTGATTTTGATCGCGACTTCGAATGGGAAGACCTCGTCCTCACCGCCTTGAGCATTCCTAATGGTGTCATATGTCTCATCTCAGCCCTATGCTATTACGGTTTAACAGATGAAATTATGAGAGAGTTTTGGATTGCTGTCCCCCATTCTACTACCTCTCCTGCCAGAGAAAATGCTCATATTGTCCGGATGCGTAACATCTCTTTCGGACAAACCACTATTAAAATTGGCAGCCAGAAGCTCAAAATTTTTGACCGAGAACGGACTATCGTGGATTCTTTCCGTTACCTGGACAAAGAAACCGCTTTAAAGGCGCTGCAAGCGTATTTAAAAACAAGCAAAGACAGAAAACCAGACATCGATAAGCTTCTAAGATATGCGAAGAAGCTTAGGGTCGATCTAACCCCTTACATTTCGGCATTTACAATATGAAATCTGCAATCGAGCAATCAATCAAAGAAAAAATCAAAGCCTTAGCTAAGGAGAGGGAAACCACCTTTGCAGAACTTTGGAGGAATCTGATCTTGGAGAGGTTCCTGACGCGTTTAGCGCGATCTTCCTATAGGGAAAAGTTTGTTTTGAAAGGAGGAACGCTCTTGGCAAAATACATCCATCTTGGAAGGGAGACGCAGGATCTCGATTTTTTCATTCAGAAGCTATCGAATACCGAACAGTCTTTAAGGACTGTTTTACAAGCAATTTGCGATATCGATGCTAATGATAGCTTCGCTTTCGAAGTGGCTAAAATCAAAATCCTCGATCACTCTCAGCTTGCATATACAGGAGCTGAAATTACTCTGCAGGCACTGTTCGGCGCCACCAAGACGGTCATACGCATGGATTTAGGATTTGGCGACCGCGTGAAGCCGATTGAATATCCAATGGACTTGACTGCTACATCGAAAGGCCCTCTCTTCGAAAGCAGAATTTCTCTACACTGTTATCCAAAAGAATTCATTTTTGCAGAGAAATTAGAAACAGTAGTTTTCCGAGGAGGCGGCAACACCAGGATGAAAGATTTCCATGATCTTTATTCGCTAATTCGGTTGGACGTTCTCGATAGCTCTCTTGCAAAGAAAGCCGTCCAGCTGGTTTTTCATCACAGAAAAACTCCGCTGAAGAAACTGCCGGTTGCGTTCGGCAAGGATGCTTTCGAAACACTTGAGAAAAACTGGACTTCCTACCAAAGAAAAATCAAAGCGAAAAAAGGCGCCCTTAAACTGCCTGAATCGATAGAGGACGTGATCTCAGTCCTGAATCAATGGCTGGAAGAAAATGCATTCTCCTAATTCGAAGAAGCCCCTACACATTCTTTTTCGTAAAGCATCTGGATAGCATCGCAGGCGATCATCGAACGATCGATCTTCCTATCTTTTCTGAGGCGATGAATATAAAGCTCTGTAAACGCCTTCTCAGCCTCTGCAGTCAAATAGACCGTAGCTTTGAACTTTTTCTTATTTCTGTTTTGAAGTTCTTTGACTATTTGCCCGCTCATGTCTTTGACGTTGTCAGGCGACAGTGTAAAATGACCCCCTTTCGACATTGAAAAGTGACCCACCCCCCTATTTGAAGTGAGAGTAAGCATGGAACCCAATAAAATCTCTGCTGTTGTAACAGGAGACAGTAAAGAGAGAATGGAACCACCTAATGTCGTAGAGAAAATTTTATATTTGTCATCAGAAGGGTGGGGTAAAAGACGGATTGCCAAAGAGCTTGGAATTAGTGCCAATACCGTTAAACACTACCGGCGACAAGGGAAATGGCGCCCGTATAATATTCCCAAAAGAATTAAGAGGCTGGAAGCATTAGATGTCTGGCTCGAAGAAATGTTTAACCTCCATAAAGGTAATGCAGAGGTTATCCGCCAAGAGTTGGTTCGTCAACACAATCTGCAAGCTGATCTACGCACTGTCGAAAGAGCAGTTAAACTATTTAGACAAAGGGCCTTTGCTTCAGCAAAGGCGACGATTCGGTTTGAGACGCCGCCGGGCAAGCAGATGCAAATTGACTTTGGATCGATTACTATCAAGATTGCAGGAGAGCCGAAGAAGATCTATTTTTTCGCGGCAGTTCTTGGTTTTTCACGCCGCCAATATATACAGGCCTTTATCCATGAACGACAATCGGCCTGGTTTGAGGGGCTTGAAGGAGCCTTTAACCATTTTGGAGGGATCCCATCAGAAGTCTTAATGGACAATCCAAAGCCACTTGTTATCAGTCACAACCCGCAGACACGAGAAGTGGTGTTCAATGAACGCCTACATGCGTTTGCTAACTATTGGAAATTCAAGCCCAAAGCATGCGCCCCTTATAGAGCAAGAACGAAGGGGAAGGACGAAAACACGGTCAAATATTTTAAGTATAATGGAATTGCCGGAAGGGAGTTCTCAAGCTGGGAGGCTCTTGGCGAACATATCGTTTGGTGGATGAGAGATATTTCAGACCTCAGAATCCATGGGACTACTGGAGAAAAACCAATCGATCGCTTTGAGAAAGAAGAAAAAGCTGTTCTTCAACCGCTAAATGGGAAGCCACCTTTCTATTTGGGAAGAGAGATGCAAAGATCGGTCCATACGGATGCTTGTGTGGAGGTGGATACAAATTTTTACAGTGTGCCATGGCACTTCATTAAAAAAGAGGTCACAGTACAATTAACCGAAACTGAAGTCAAAATCCTCTATGATGCTGACGAAATAGCCCGTCACCCTGTCTGCATAGGAGAGAGGCAACGCTCCATCAATCCTCATCATTTAAAGGGAATCGTAGGGGCTAATTGGTGCATGAAAATGGAAGTTCCAAATGCTCCAATCAAACCTGCCGAGCTGCTTCGTCCTCTTACCGAGTATGAAGCTATTACCGGAGGAGGTTGGTAATGACCATCAATCATGAAAATCTTGTAGCTACACTCCACCGATTGAAACTCTCAACTATCCGAGACAAACTCGACAACCTTCTCGATGAAGCATCTCGTAAGAAAATGAATTTACGAGAAGCTCTAGCTTTTTTTTGCGAACAAGAAATGCAGCAGAGAGAACACACCCGTAATCGCCGTGGATTCTCGATGGCTAAATTCCCCTATGCAAGAACTCTTGAACAGTTTGATTTTAGTGCGCAGCCATCATTGGATGCCGGTCAAATACGCGAACTTGGAACTTGTCGTTGGATTGCCAATGGAGATGCTCTTCTGTTATTAGGCCCTCCTGGAGTTGGGAAAACTCATTTAGCTGTTGCGCTTGGCAATGAAGCCATTCGGTTAGGATACACAGTTCTTTTTACTCCGGCGACCACTCTTTTGACCCAGCTCGCTCGGGCTCACCAAGAAGGTCGTCTTGAAGACAAGATTGTTTGGTATTCGAAACCCAAATTGCTGATTATCGATGAACTTGGATATCTTCCCTTTGATCCGAAAGCGGCTCATTTATTTTTTCAGTTGATCTCCCGACGATACGAGAAAGGAAGTACCTTAATTACGAGTAATCGTTCAGTCAGCGAATGGGGGGAAGTTTTTGGCGATACTGTAGTTGCAACAGCAATTTTAGATCGCCTCTTGCATCACAGCCATGTAGTCACTATTCGCGGAGAAAGTTATCGGCTGAAAGAAAAACGAAAATCTGGATTGGTTAAAACAACAGTCCTTCAATCGGAGACTCTAGAAGGGAAGTAAAAAATTTAGTTTTCGCCCCTCCCCCATGGGGGAGGGGGCCTCCTCTCTCCTTCGGTGGAAGAGAAGTATTGTGCCTCAGCACCAACTCAGAGCTTTGCATATCCTCTGACTACCGCTAAAGCACCAATATGGCTGTCGTTAGGCAGCCGTAGTCATTAAAGAAAAGATTGGGGGTGGGTCACTTTTCAATGTCGCCGGTGGGTCACTTTCTGGTGTCGCTTGACAGACGTCTTGCTGTATTAACGCTTGCTCTTGTTCGCTCATATTCCCCTAAGCCTTTTTACTGGTTTATTAATAAGATGTATAAACGACAAGGGCACCTTGTGTCAACAGACGTTTAGCCGCCTTGTGCCTAAGCTGGTATAAGATTGATAATATATAAGACGACTTAGCGATAACGATACGAGATCGTCAAAACTTTGTGTTGCCACGAAAGAAAGGGTAGGCTATCTTTTCTTGTTTATAAAGCCGCTTATAAACAAGTTGAGGCAAATGTGATCCAAAAGGAACCCAAAGACTCAAAGTCTCAAGAAAAAAACTCGGAAGCCAAAAAAATTGATATTGCGATCATCACGACTCTGCCCGGATCACCAATTCAAGGGATAATCTGCAGAGAAGAGCATAAAAAGTTGTTCGAAGGTCTTTGGGGAAGGAAGCAAAGATCATGACTCTAATGCCAGCAGTTTTAGATCTTCCAGTCCCCTCTCATTTGGACACCTATGAGCAGGCCGCATCATTCAAGACCAATTTGGTTTGGAAGCAATTGGATGAAACCTCTGTAGAGGAGGCCCTCTCCTATTGGCTACCGACTTTGAGTCCAAAGACTCAGCTGAACTATAGATCTGGCATCAAAAAGCTGATTGAACTCGGATGGCTTAATCCCCTTATGAGTTTGCAGCAATTTGCTTTGGTCAACCATGAAGGCGTAATCGACCGCATTAAACTCTTCCAGGATTGGGCTGAGACTACTAGACAGGCACGGGCAGCCTGCTACATCTCGTTTACTGGATTTTTAAGCCGCCGTCTTCAGGGTGTTATAAAAAAGGCCGTTCCAAGCAGGGAAGGCAATGCAAAGACGTTCTTCAGTGTATATGAGAAGGTGAAAACGAATGCGATGACTCAGGCGCAGTGGATTTTATTCTTCAGGGAATTGGAGAAAATCAACCCTCGCGACTGCCTGATTGGAAAGATCATCTTGCAAGGAGGAAAGAGGGTTAACGAGGTGCTGTCTTTGCAAACCAGTCAAATCGATTGGGATCGCTGCGAGATTACCTTTGCTCAGTCGAAAATGAGAAGGCTTAAGAAAGAGACTGTGATTACATATCCAGAGAGCATCATGAAACGGCTTAGAGAATACATTGGGGAAAGAACCGGTCACGTATTTGTAACCAGATCAGGAAAGCCCGTTATGATGAATCAGCTAGCCATGACTTTTGCAAAGGCTGGCAGGGCTGCCGGTATTCCATTCAAAGTTTCTCCTCATGTGCTGAGGGCTTCTGCTGTGACCTACCTTAAGCAGCAAGGTTTCCAAGACAGCGATATCATGAGAGTCACTGGCCATTCCACATCGGAAATGGTTTTTGCCTATGACAAGTCCTCGCGTGCAGATAATGCGAGTAAAAAAGTAAACTTAATATCCTAGGGGCTTTAATGAACGCGAATAGAAACAAAGCGCTTGACCCAAACAGTTACCGCAAATTTTTAGAATGAATTATAAAGGAAGTATCAAGATGAAAAAATTTCTCGCTTTAAGCTTGCTCTGTTTTCAATGTATCTATGGGAATCAACCTCTTGAAGAGTACTTCTCATACGTTAAACAATTGGGCCAATCTAACGGAAATTATCGAGAAGGAGAAATTGAAATCGTCACTGACCTTACAGAAATTTCCAAGATCCAAAAAGTGCAGGAAAACCGTCTGCTACAAAAGGGATTTTCTGCAGATAAGGCATTAGAATTTAGCCGAATAGGTGTTGTAAATGAAGATCAGTATTGGATTTGGCTGCGCGATGCTGTCTATTTTCCTCAAGGAGTTCCAGGGACATACGACCGACTGCTATGGAGAAGTGAATTAAAGGGTAAGTTTCCTGGGGTAGCTGTTTTGCCGATTTTGCCTTCTGGTCAGATCGTATTGATTTTAAACTATCGACACGCTACGCGCTCTTGGGAGCTTGAACTTCCTCGAGGAGGAATGGAGTCTCAAGAAACGCTTGAAGAAGCAGCATTTCGCGAATTAAAAGAGGAAACGGGATTAGTAGCATCTTCTGTGGCTTTTTTAGGTGAAATAGCGACGGATACGGGAGTACATTCTTCCGTGATTCCAGTCTTTATCGGGAAAATCTCTACTCAAGAAGAGTCTAGCCCTGAATATTCTGAGGCAATTGCTGGCGTTATTTCTTTCACAAAAGATGAACTAAAAAAAGGCTTAGTACAGGGCTTTCTAGAGGTGTCTATCCAAGGCAAGAAAAAACAAATTCCAATTCGCGATGCATTTTTGACTTTTGCTTTGCTTCAAGCAGAATGTCGTAATTTGCTTTAGAGCCTCCATGCAACTGGATAAAATTATATGGAGGATTTTTTGAAATTATATATTCCAACCACAAGCTCACCAGCTTTAGAAAAGGCTAATTTTCCTATTTTTTCTCCGAACCAGCTGCCGAGTGACTTAAAACTAAAAGAGGCTAGCTTTAGACCAGAAAACCCTAAGCGTGAATATCCAAGATGCTCGTTAAAACTGATGTTGAAAAGCGAAAGCACCGAAAAAGTGCTGTATATTAAAGAGTTCAACTATGATTGGGCACCCCCTGCTTATGATTGTCCTTCACTCTGGAAGAACCACGAAGCATTTGCAGCTGAAGATACGCCAGAACCTCAACCTCATTTGATCGAAAATGATGTGCTATGGATAGGCGTTAATTACAGAAATCAGAGAGCGGCCTCTATAACTAAGGACAGGACTACTATAGAGATGGTTGGCGATTTTTCAGATCTGGAATTTATTCACATTGCTGAAGGTCTAAAAGCCCTTGATAAAGATCAACGAGGACGAATTCTCTCAAAGAGTTTTGCGGAACTGAGCTATGGGTATCCAAGGGCGGTGGAAGCTGTAAATGTCCCCATAAGCTTTTGGAAATTTCCAGTGGAGGGTAGTCAAATAAAATTTCAGACGGCTTTTATGAAGCCTAATATTCCGACGGAAGCGATTGTAGGCCACCTGCCATTACCAAGCGACAGCAGCTACAAATTGGACTCTGTTTTCTCCTACCATTCTGGAAATGCTCCATCAGAAGATAGTCGGTATAATTTTATCTATGAACATGAAGAACACAAAGGGCATACAATCCAGCTGCAACACGTGCATAAAGACTCCCCTGCTGCATGTGCATTCCCTCCAGTTCCAGATAAAACTCAGAAATTTAAGACCATGTCGAAGAAAGTTGGTGGCATAGATTGTTACTATGCATATAGATCAGAAAGTTACGGTCCACATGAGCTTATCTTCCAGCGCGAAAATTTCAGATATCTAATGCTGGTTAAGCCTGCAAGTTGGACGAGCAGAGAATGGTTTTTTAAGTTTTTAGGGATTTTCCTCAAATGCCATGATGGGTCTATTATCTAGAAGAAATACGAAAATTTAATGAAGCAAAATCAGAGGCAAAGCATTAGAGATTCTCTTTTAGAGCATCTCTAATCTGAAAAAGAATGGATTCTTCAAGCTCAAAAGACCGGTCATACGGGGCATAGTTTGACCCCCAACGAGTATCTTTAAAGATGACCCCGGCAAACTCGCGCGAACCTTCGTAGCGCGGCACGATATGTACATGGATGGCTGGAGAGGTGTTACTTAAGGCTGCATAGTTCATTTTGTCCGGTTGGAAAAGAGTTTTAAGAGCAGCTTTGACATCCGCCCCTATCTGGAAAAACTCATCGCGAGCCTCCCCTTCTATGGCCAGAAAATCTTCCACCCCCTTCTCATTCTTGAGAAGGACAAAGACACGCCCCAAGTAGCATTGGTTTTCATGGAGATATAGATCCCAATGTTTGTAGGATTTGATTTTCAAAAGTTCGTAGTCCACGTTACTCTCCTTCTCTTGTACATGAGAGGCCGCCTGCATTGGAGTGGCCCAAGTTATGCAAAAGGCACCAAGAATAAGAAACAAATAATTTCTGAAACGGCGCATAATTGTAATCATTACTTTAAACACATGAATAATTGAATGATAAACGATCAACTTAGATCAAAACAATACATAAAAACATTTTTTTCTCTAAATCTTCAAAACCTTCCCAACGGGATTGGATGGGTAGGTTTTGATGACTACGGATCTAATTGGGAAACAGCTGTTTCCCTATTTTCAACTTATTCAATGTCAGTGGATTAAATGTTTTTAAACAAATCATCTAGGATCGCCTCGTTGGAGATAAGCTCTTCCGAATACATAGTGGGTTTTAAGCCCATCGTGGTGATCATAGAGAAAAAGAGCTGTTTTTTTGTCTTCGTTTGTTTCCTAAACACTTCCATTTTCTTTAAAATTTCTTGTGCACAGGATTTGTCGATAGCGAATGGTTTGTCCGAATATTTAATTTCGCAAAGAGTAATCGCCCCATCCAGTCGATCAAAAAGAAGGTCTATTTGTGCTCCATCTTCTTGTTCATTGGCTTTTGGCACAAATCTCCAGGTCCCTGAACTTGCTCCAGGATCTATTTTAAGCGCTTTTCGAATTTGATCGATATGTTTATAGCAAGTAGATTCAAAGGATAAAGCTGCCCAAGTTTTCCAAGCTGGCTGATTTGCTTGAGCCAACCAAAATCCTTGATTGATTGATTTTCTAGAAATGACTTTCAATTTTGGCTCGATCCAATATAGATAAAATAGGCTGTATTCATCATCCATTACATAGTAGAGACCTTTATCTTTTCTTCCATAAGGAACAAGACTTGTAATAAACCCAGCCTCTTCTAATTGATGTAATCGACGGACAGTGTTCCCACCATCAGGAAGTTTTGATTTCGCTATCAACTCTGCTTGACCGATCCCATATCGATATCCAGCAATAATGCGAATCAGCTCAATATAAGGCTTTGCATCTTCAAATAAAGATTCGAATAAGCGATCAAATTCTTTAACTAATGGGCCATTTCTTTGAAAACAAAGCTCATCGATACATTGATGAGCAGAACACCCTTTTCTTACGAAAGACCAATAAAGTGGGACTCCGCCTAAAACAGTATAAAGATCAAGAATTTGTCTTCGATTGAGGTTGATTTTATATTCCTTTAGATAGCTCTCCGTTTCGTATAGAGAAAAAGGTTGTAAATGGATTGTCCGGGTTACTCTATTATGAAGACCTCCTTTATTATTAATAATGTTTTCGATAATCCATGATGTAGCAGAACCGCAAATAATGAGTTTAATACGACTATCAAACACCCAATAACGATTCCAGTACAGTTCTAAAGCCATGAGAAGCTTCGAACGAGGAGTCGCCATCCAAGGAAATTCATCAAAAAAGAGGACTACTTTTTGATCTTTTGGGATTTTATTGATCGCGGTAGTGAGATCTTCAAAAGCATCAATCCAGCCAGATCGAGGGATAAGAGATGGTCCTTGATAAAAGGTGGAGCCAATTTGTTTCGCAAATTCAGCAAGCTGGTCTTTTAAACCTCCTTTCTGAATACCGGTAACGTGAAAAAAGACCGCTGGCAAGGAGTCGATCAGATTTTTGATCAAATAGGTTTTTCCAACCCTGCGTCTTCCATAGATCGCAATAAACTCTGATTTCCTCGACCCAAACAGCTCCTTCAGAAGATCCAATTCCCTCCATCTCCCAATAATCTTACCCTTGACGCCTGCGCTGGTATCAACATTTTTATTTAACATTCGGCCCTCCTTTTAACATTCACAACTCTTTTAGAATCAAACGAATAAGCATTTCTTAGAGTTTTACTCGGCGGATGCCCGGCATATCCATTAAATATCCGCCGAACATAATTTTGCAAAAACGGCGGATAATTATCAATTACAAAAAGTATCCGCCGCGTTTAGGTTTTTATACCCGGCGGATACTCCAGAGAAGGCCAGTCTCAGCAATGCTTGAAAGGCCCCTTTCCCGGCCGCAAAAACGCATTTGCACATCTAGGGCTATTTTTTATAGAGGTATTTTAAGATAGGAATTGAGTAGATAAATGGGCGCGATGCATAACCCTTCACTCGAAAAGTAGCATCGGCTACTGCTGACTAAATTCACTCATAACCCGGCTGATACGTAGATCTAAAGCATCATTTTCCCTAAGAAGCTTACTGATCTTTATCATATGGTTTTCATAGAGTATACCATCAAAATCGGACTGGAAAGCAAATCTGAATTCTTGATTCTCATCGTCAACCTTTTTATAAGCTCCATGTTTTATTAAGAAGAAATCAAGAAGCTTTTTAAGCTCAAGAATGTAGTTTTGTTTCACAACAAATGACTGTTTTATACGTGGGACAACAGTTTTTTCAAAAAACTCAAGTCTTTTACGCTCATGATCATCAAGAAGTTGTGAAGATGTCATTTGTTTTAGAAGGTCAGATATTTGGTTGTCCCATTTTTTTTGACTTTCATCAAAAATAGCACCTATTTGCTCTATTCTTTTCTTTTTTTCTTTCAGCTTTGCAAGATCAAAAAGTGATTCCTCTGTACAAATGTTATTCACAATAGCTTCAGTATAGGCCCGATTAACAACAGCCCCCTCTTCTCTACAGAATTTCTTAAACTGGTTGAAGCTTTTTGACAGAGCTTGCGCCTGAAGTTCTTCGCTCTTTGAATTAGGAATAAATTCCGTTTTAGTGGCTTCAACAAAGGCTTTTTCCATTTGCAACGAGTTTTGCTGCCATTGGAGAGCAAGATTTTGCTCTTCTTTGAAAAGATTTGAAATGTTCAAAAAGTATGAATTTAATGTAAGCGAATCTTGGTCGTTAGAGCAGAGGATTAGTGGATCTTTCCCTTTTTGATAAGTCCCATAAATTTTAGAAAGAAAATCAAACAATTTTGCAAATTCGCGAACGAGATTTTTCTTGATTCTGAAGGATTCTTTTCTGAAAGCGGCGCCTTTTTCCCTATATGGAGAACTTCCTTCTAAGATATATTGGCGTAGCAATTCATCGAGCTCTGGAGAGGATGTTAGCCAGGTATTATAGTCTGCGTACGCCTTTTCTGCTCTCTTTTCGCTCTCATCCAAGAAAGTAGATAGACATTCTAGTTTTTTCTGGTTCATCCGACAAATGCGTACCTGGACTCGTGTAGGTGATAAAGTCGCAATTTAAAATATTCAATATCTCGAAACCCATAAGCCTGCCTTTTCATTGTCTTGATTTTGTTGTTTATGCCTTCTGCTGCGGCGTTCGAGATTCGATGTTTGAAATAGTTCAATAACCCCGTCTTGTATTGGTGTAATGTTTTGACCACTCGTCTTAGCGGTTTGAGCCCTGTTGCCAAAGCATCGACTCCCCATCTGACGAGAAAATGTTCCGCCTCCTCTACAGAGTCTTTCTCCCAGAAAAGTTGGAATTGCTCCTTCAGGGAATGTGCCAAAAACAAGGGTTCATTTACAGCCAATAAGGCGCCCAATCGTGTTTGGTTTTCTAGATCCAAGTTGTCATAATTCGTTAGGAATAAAAACCGACTTCCCTTCAGTACTTTTGCATCGGCCCCACTCAAGTTTTGCTGTTGATCTTTGCGCACCTCGTCCAGGGCTTTATTCAATAAAGCCGTCACATGAAAATGATCAAATACCACATCTACGTTCGGCAAAAACTCTTGTGCTGCTGGGTAGTACGATTTGCTCATGTCCATAGCGATTGCTTTTAACTTTGGTGCGTGCTTTGCCAGTTTCTTGAAAAAGGGAGCTACCGCCTCTATAGTTCTACCCTCTACAGCGTGAATAATTCTCCCCGACCGTAGATCTGTGAAAACGGTCATGTATTCATGCCCTTTCCGTATGCTGAATTCATCGACGGTAATGTATTCCAAATCTTCTAGAGGAATTGTTTTATAGAGAGCAGTCAATTTCTCTTTGTGGATCCTCTTCACGACATTCCAGCTAATTTTTAGAAATCGAGAGACATCCAAGAGAGTGCTAAAATGCAAAAGATCCAGCACGTGTGCTATCATGGAGCGCACCATTCGGAATTTGCCTTTCATAAAAGGCAATCGAGGCCACCATTTATGGCCACATTGAGGACATGCTACTCGATGTAGCAGCACGTTTAGAAAACAGGGCTTGCCGCCAAACGGCACCATTTTAAACTGCCGCTTTTTTTGTCCCTTGAAGATTGTGCGCGTACAGCCACATTTGCATTGAGATGGATCGACCATTATAGCGTGGATCGTAATCGCCCCCGCTTCAAATTTGGTAGATTGGTATTGAACTCCGCTGATTCCGTATGCATGATACAAGAGAGAAGTAGACATAGAAGAAGCCTCCCGTGAGGGTGTTTATTCAAGCTCCTTTTATATGTCTGCTTCTTTTGTTTCTACCCGCCAGTCAAGACCTTCTAGAAATCACAACGCGCTGAATAATCAATACTTATAAAAATCTAAGGACTTAATGCCTTTCCCCTCTACAGGTACTCATTTGTCGGATGAACCAAAACAAGATTGAAATCTTCGTCTAAAGGGAAAAGTGGCGGTTGCAGAGTTTGTTATTACGACATTTCGACAAAGGAAAGGCTTTACTTGCTTTTCATGTATGGGAAAAACGTTCAAGAAAACCTTTCCCAAAAAGAGAAAAAGTTTTTGAAGCAGTTGGTTGAAACCTTAAAGAAAGAGGCTGGACTATGAGCAAATTTTTCGAGGGAATTAAAAAGGGACTGGAAGATGCGATAGCTTTCGAAAAGAAAAAGAAGACGCTCAGAACTCGACGGATCAAACTCCCAGAACCACCCATGGAATACGAAGCAAAGGATATTAAGAAAATTAGAGAAAAAGGACATTATTCTCAGGGCGTCTTGGCCGCTATTTTAAATGTCAGTATCAGGACAGTGCAATCTTGGGAGTGTGGAGTGCGCGTCCCCAACCATTCTGCATTGCGATTACTTGAAATCATCGACAAAGGTATTTACAGACCGAAGATTCTATCGAAACAAGCATGAAGTTCTTGCAGAAACACTCCTTCCCTGCGTTATCTCACGTTAACCCATACCTCTGGGATAGCCCCACCAACTACAATCTAGCGTTCTGTGGCGATTGCCATTGCCTTGGCAACTGCTCATAAAACTGAGGTAATCACCCCGAAGCGGGGCCCCGATTACCTCGATTTCATGGGCACTGTTTTTCACCGTCAATCTGTGTTCGTTGAATAAAAAATTTAGGTGATTGTGGTCTAAACATTTGCTATTGTATCCAGCCATACAAGGCATGCACAAATGCAAGATTCCTCAAAAGTTCAAATTTCCTCATGGCTATGATGGAAGTGCTATTTAAAGCAAAAGAGGGTGATCGAGACCAACAGCTTCACAAATTAAGGATAGAAATTGAAAGCAAGTGCTCATAAAATTGAGGTAATCACTCCAGAAATGGGACTCGGTTACCAATCTGCATATGGACCCTTTTGCCGCAATGTTCACAAGGAAGTGACACACCATAAGTACACCTATTGCATTTGTCACAATGCCACTCTCTCCAATCTCTACATGTTTTGCAAATCTCACAATGCCAACTACAATTGTCTGCAGCTACATCGTTCCAGCAAAAAGAAAACCAATAAGTTTCTTGGCATTTAGAACAGTCATATTCTCCCAGCAAGGATTTCAAGGGAACGCTTTCGCATTCACACGGCAGTAGTATTTCTTTGGATAATTCTTTATCTTTAAGGTCTTTGACGATACGAATATTTTGTATAGCACACAATGCCAGATGTTCCGTGTCTTGTCCATTCAGAGGGTTATGGCAATTAACACAACGACATTTCTCAGTACATCCTTGACCGTTTTTTAGACAATCGCATCGATATGTGGAACAACTTGTTTTACATTTACACATTTTCTAATTCGCTTCTGAAAGCTTGCTAAAACTGGATTATTCTAGCCCAGGAGGCAAGCATCTTGCAATGTGATTTCTCCTGGCAGCGAATTACCCAACGAGAGGCAAACAATGTTCTACAGCTTCATTTGAGTTTCGTGCGGGTGGGTCTGCAGCAGCCGCTAGCGCTCGGTCAAAAATCACGGTTGCTAAACGAGGAATCGCATATTTCCCACGTACTCTGTCCTGTAAAAAGGACAAAAAATTGATCTCGAGTTTTCGGCATGTCTGTTTTAGACTTAAAAAGGTGTCTCTAACTTTCTGCCCCATTTCACTACGAGTTCCCCCAGAAATTTTCAGCTTTATTTTTGCCGCACGGGCACATGTTTCCGAACTGTTATTATGCAAAGGCGTCTCCGGCCTCCGCAGAACCATAAGTAGTTCTTGCTTTTTGTCACGAGTTTTCTCCAGTTGGTGATTCAAGGTAGGACTGGACGTTTTCTGCTGAAAAATGGCATCAAATTTTTTGCTTATGCTCTCTGCAACTTCTTGAGAGGGTGATTCTTTATAGGTTTTAAGGTCTTGATAGATATCCCATATTTGCTCTCTGACTTGTTCCAATTCAGATCGAGACTTGTCAGTTGTCATGAGGAGCTTTCTATAGTGCCTATCTTCATGAATCCAGCATAGCGAATGTTGAAATACATAAAACTGCCCTGCATCATCACTATGCACACCCAGTTCGCGTGAGATTCCATTTTGTATCACAGATGCATACAAAGCTGCTTCTGTGAGAAAACGAACTTCTGATTCCTTCGTAACATTACGTTCCCTTAAAAATTGCTCCCATTCTGCGAGTGTTGCAAATTTGCTATTTAAGGACAGAGAGACATAGCCAGGCAGATACTCAGCAACGTTCACATGTGACAGATATTCCAGGGTATCTTGATTGATCACATATTCTTCTTTTCCATTTTGAAGCAATTGGAGAAAATTTTTCCGGCTCTTACTTTCTGTCGTTGTAAAAATACTGAACCAACGATTCCCTATGACCGTTGTGTACTGATTTTGCCCATTATGCCGACCGCCTGTATCGTCCACTTGCACCTGGTTTTCTACACTTGTGGCAGCAAGCATTAGCTCTGCAGCTTCTTCAATGAAAGGGTTCTTGTTCTCAATTAAAATATTGTTCAGTTGGCCTGCGGAAATCAAAATACCGATAGCGCGTAGCTGGTCTAATAGAAGATGCTCTGTAACACGGCAAGCATGGTATTGGTGAAGGATGTAAGTCACCAATTCTGGGCCATAGTGCCCATGGATATCTTTAGGGAGTTGCCCTGTTACGTAAGTGCCATCAGGTAGTTCCCATCGAGCCAATTTGTATTGGATATTGTGTGGTTTAAGGAGGATGTCTTGCACTGTATAATGGCAATAACCTTTGAATTTAGCGCCATCCGGAATATTTTCAGGCTGAATTTCCAATTTGGTGTGGATTTCTAGTACTGTTTTTTTCTTTTTACGTTTCTTGCCTCTTGGTTGCCCAGGTTTTCCAATTCTCCTAATATTTTTGATCATCAGTCTAGCTAATCGAGAAAGTTCAACTGTTCGTTCTTGCAACAAAGGTGAAGTGATTATGAAAAAATCGCGAGACGACAATGAAACATCAAAACTCGTTGTGAATTGCGCGGGTGAAATGAACAAAACGCGCATCTCGTGGACATCGATGAGGCTAATTCGTTTATATAGATCGGGCTTGTTCTTTTTCCCTTCCAGGTTATTGGGGGGAATGTCCGGTTTTGGCTTCTGTCCTTTGAGGCGAGCAATTTCATCTTTGAGTTGCTGGATCAGTTCTTTTTGTGCAGCCAAGGCATTGGTCATTGTATCAATTTGTTGACGGAGTTGGAAGTTTTCGTTAGAAAGCTGATCGATAAGAGAAGAGGAAATTTGAACTTTTGAGGAATCTTGCATTTGTGCATGCCTTGTATGGCTGGATACAATAGCAAATGTTTAGAAAACAATCACCTAAATTTTTTATTCAACGAACACAGATTAGACGGTGAAAAACAGTGCCCATGAAATCGAGGTAATCGGGGCCCCGCTTCGGGGTGATTACCTCAGTTTTATGAGCAGTTGCAATTGAAAGGCATAAACAAAATCTTCTAAAGCTCGATCAACAGCGCTTTCTGACAGGAGAGATGGATGCTGATTCTTATAAACGGCTGAAATCGCATACTACTGAGCAAATTGATAGACTAACGATCCAGATTAACGAATTGGACGTTGCTGATACGGCGTTCGAGAAATATGCCCGATATGGAATGAGTTTGTTGAAAGATTTAAGCTGGTATTTTCAAGAGGCCGAGCCACAAGCCCGAAGAAAACTGCTTGGTTCGATCTTCCCGGCAAAATTGGTCTTTCAAGATGGGAATTATCGAACCAGCGCATTGAATCCGGCTCTTGCGCTTATCTTACAGAAAAACAAAGAGTTGCAAAATGAAAAAGCCGAAGACATTGCCATTTCTGAAAATGTCTCCGGTGATGTGGCCAGAACTTGGAATCGAACCAACGACACAAGGATTTTCAGTCTTCCTAAACCGCTTCCGTCCAGTACCTTAGTCGACCTTAAATCAACCTAGCTTGGCCAAGTCTATAGGAAGAATCAGATTTTTTCTAGGAAATATTGGTAAGCGAGATCAATTAAAGTCAAACGCCGGAAATCGACAACTCCGGCAAATTTCCGGCATTCTTCTAGCAAAGAACATCTTATCGAATCAGGATATTCGAAATTTTTTATACTTAGATCTAGCCCAAGCCAAAAATCGCTGGAGCTGAGATAGATTTAAAAACCTCTGAATTTCTGGGATTATTCTGGATTCATATGGAGGCGCGCAATCAATCCCCCATGTTATTGTACACAAACTAGAAGCAATTGCATGCGGTTTATGGGCCGCATTTTGATCGAGAAGCCTATACTTGGGAAAGAGCGGGAACGTAGCTTGAAGTTTTTCTATCAACAGGATGCAAGGGAAGAGCATTTCAGAATGGTCCACGCTTAATTGCTGAGCAATCCTTTTAATTTGCTCTAATTTTTCCAAAATCTGTTCTTCGGATTGAGCTCTACCCGTACCTGCAAATCTAGCCAAGCTTTCCAACAATTCTTTAAGCTCAAAAAGTGTTCGGCGACAACGAACCACTGCTGATGCATCATTCGCTAGTCGAACTGAAAAGAGTCCCAACATCCATCCCACAACTATTCCCACTCCACCATTCATATTGCGATCTCTATTATTTTTTCGTAGGAAATATCACCATGATCTAACTGATAATCTTTTTTCATCTGGCTATATGAAATCGTTCTAATTCAGGAATAGCCCGTATCATGAACTCATCAAATAGAGGAACAGTAAACGCCATATCCCCATGCGATGGGCTATAGATCATTCCTTTTTTAATGAGTTTCGCCCGCATTGGTCCGAGACTCGCAATCTTGATACCCAATGCATCTGCAATATCTGACGTTCTATGAGGTCCTGACCCAAGCTGCGCCATCACTCGCAGAAATCTTTTTTCTCCGGGAGTAAGGCGATCAAAACGAACCCGAAAAAAACTCCCATCGAGTCTCTTAATCGCTAAAGAAGTAGCCGCGTTCACTGTATCTAACACTATCACGCTCTCAGAGGCCAAGTTCCAGACGTGATAGCCCCATTCTTGAAGAAAGTAGGGATATCCTTTCGTTAAATAAAATATTCGATCTATTGCTAGAGTGTCAAAGGTAATCCCCGCATTTTGCATCGGTTCTTGCAGCGCTCTTGCAGCATCTTCTTCTGAGAGCTCGCCAATCGCAGGAAAATCAAACAGCCGTTCAGCGTATGATTTTGATTCACCTGCTAGCTCTGGGAGTATGGGTAACCCAGCTCCTAAAAGCACTATAGGGAGCTGATTTTGCTGGATTTTATGCATAGCCATAATCAGTGCACCCAATTCTTTCTTGTTGAGGTACTGAATTTCATCGATTAGAATTGCAACAGCACATTTGCGATCTTCAGCAGCTTCTCCGATTGCAACGAAAAGATTCGGCAAATCGATTTCTAAATCACCACTGTCAGCAGATCCTTTTTCTGGGGCAATATCAACTCCAAACGTCATATCATCGACTGTGAATTTAAGAGGTTCATCCGACAAATGAGTACCTGTAGAGGGGAAAGGCATTAAGTCCTTAGATTTTTATAAGTATTGATTATTCAGCGCGTTGTGATTTCTAGAAGGTCTTGACTGGCGGGTAGAAACAAAAGAAGCAGACATATAAAAGGAGCTTGAATAAACACCCTCACGGGAGGCTTCTTCTATGTCTACTTCTCTCTTGTATCATGCATACGGAATCAGCGGAGTTCAATACCAATCTACCAAATTTGAAGCGGGGGCGATTACGATCCACGCTATAATGGTCGATCCATCTCAATGCAAATGTGGCTGTACGCGCACAATCTTCAAGGGACAAAAAAAGCGGCAGTTTAAAATGGTGCCGTTTGGCGGCAAGCCCTGTTTTCTAAACGTGCTGCTACATCGAGTAGCATGTCCTCAATGTGGCCATAAATGGTGGCCTCGATTGCCTTTTATGAAAGGCAAATTCCGAATGGTGCGCTCCATGATAGCACACGTGCTGGATCTTTTGCATTTTAGCACTCTCTTGGATGTCTCTCGATTTCTAAAAATTAGCTGGAATGTCGTGAAGAGGATCCACAAAGAGAAATTGACTGCTCTCTATAAAACAATTCCTCTAGAAGATTTGGAATACATTACCGTCGATGAATTCAGCATACGGAAAGGGCATGAATACATGACCGTTTTCACAGATCTACGGTCGGGGAGAATTATTCACGCTGTAGAGGGTAGAACTATAGAGGCGGTAGCTCCCTTTTTCAAGAAACTGGCAAAGCACGCACCAAAGTTAAAAGCAATCGCTATGGACATGAGCAAATCGTACTACCCAGCAGCACAAGAGTTTTTGCCGAACGTAGATGTGGTATTTGATCATTTTCATGTGACGGCTTTATTGAATAAAGCCCTGGACGAGGTGCGCAAAGATCAACAGCAAAACTTGAGTGGGGCCGATGCAAAAGTACTGAAGGGAAGTCGGTTTTTATTCCTAACGAATTATGACAACTTGGATCTAGAAAACCAAACACGATTGGGCGCCTTATTGGCTGTAAATGAACCCTTGTTTTTGGCACATTCCCTGAAGGAGCAATTCCAACTTTTCTGGGAGAAAGACTCTGTAGAGGAGGCGGAACATTTTCTCGTCAGATGGGGAGTCGATGCTTTGGCAACAGGGCTCAAACCGCTAAGACGAGTGGTCAAAACATTACACCAATACAAGACGGGGTTATTGAACTATTTCAAACATCGAATCTCGAACGCCGCAGCAGAAGGCATAAACAACAAAATCAAGACAATGAAAAGGCAGGCTTATGGGTTTCGAGATATTGAATATTTTAAATTGCGACTTTATCACCTACACGAGTCCAGGTACGCATTTGTCGGATGAACCATTTAAGAGTACTAACAAAACTTCTGAAAACAGCCCAGCATCGCTTAAGCTTATCTCCCGCCCCGGCTACGCGATCTAAAGAAAAAAGGACGGTCCTCAAGTGAGGAATAAGCATAGGACCTAATGGCTTATCTTCATGAGCCTCAATGAGAATTGTTTGATAGTCATATCCTTCAGCCAACCGCTTAATTTCATTAAGCAGTACAGTTTTACCCACACCTCGAAGTCCGGTGAGCAATAGGCTCTTTTCAGGCCGTTTTAGCTTGATACGACCGAGAAGGATACGGGCCTGTTCAAGAACAGGATCTCGTCCCACAAGCTCGGGAGGGCGAGAGCCGGCACCAGGTGAAAAAGGATTATTGACGGGATCCATGATTTATACCAATTTATACTGATTTATACCCATGTATAGCTATTTATAGCGCATCACGATGATATTTTGCCAAGCCTAAAAATTAGACAGTATCTGCCAGCAAAAGGAACCTCTGAAGAGACATCAAACCCTCGTAAGCCTTTAATAATTAATTGAATTATTAGGAATTAGTTCAATAGGATTACAAGCAAGAGCCTTAGCAAAAACAAAAATATTTTCTAACGATAGATTCCGTTCCCCCCGCTCGACGCTGCCGACATAGGTTCGATGGAGCCCGCTTCGAAAGGCGAGTTCTTCTTGAGAAATGCCTAGGGCGTTTCTTTTTGCACGCAGTAACCAGGGCGATTTAACTAAAATTTTTTGATAACAGATCTGGTAACATGGCATAGTAAATACCTCATATTTAAGGAGGTCCTATGTCACGACGTAAACCGATTGATGCCAAAATCCTAGAAGCCAGTAAGGAATTCGACGCGCATATATTTGCAGAGACTGTCAAGGGGTCGTTTTTCGATTTCCCTGATTATCGACGCAACCAAAAACGAGTCTTGTACCCCGTTTGGTACCTATCCCTTGTGATTCTCTGCGGGTTCTTTTGCGGATGCAATACTATCGAGGAAATTGCCGAATATGCCCATCTACAAGAGGAATGGTTTGCCTCGCTACTAGGAGAACCGGTTTCAGCTCCTTCCCATGGATCGCTTTGGTGGTTTTTAGTCAAAACACCCCCGAACGCTCTCAAGAGCTATTTACAAAAATGGTTCAGTAAAATTCCTAGTTCATTGCGCGATCAACTGTTGGCGATCGACGGCAAAAGACTGAGGGGGGCTAATTTTTTGGGCCGCATTACCCATGTAGTAGAGTTGTTCGCTGCAGAAGATCGTCTATGTCTTGCCGCAGAAAAAGTCCCCGATAAAACGGTCGAGAAGAGCACACTGCCAATTATTTTGGAGCAGGTGGATGTAGAAGGTGCGATTATTTCGGGCGATGCTCATTTTACCGTACCTGAATCAGCAGCAAAAATCGTTGATGCAAAAGCAGATTATCTGTTGGCTGTTAAAGAAAACCAGCCCACTCTTTGCGCTGAGTTGGAAAATTTTTTCGATCAGGCACATGCAGCCGAATGGGAGGAAATCTCACATTCATTTTACCAGGAAGTCGAAAAAGGTCATGGTCGAATCGATATTCGAGAAGTACGAGTCGTAGAGGACTTGGATTGGCTGCCTAATGTTGACAGATGGAAGAACTTGATCTGCCTGGTCGAAGTACGATCCACAAGGCAAAAAACCGGATCAACCGCAAGCGAGACGTTAAGACGGCTGTATATTTCGAGTCGTCGAGCATCTGCCAAGCATTTTGCTAAGTGGACCAGGCAGCATTGGCACGTAGAAAACAATTGCCATTGGGTAGTTGATGTGATCTTTAGAGAGGATGATGTGTTGATGGACAGAGGAAATAGCGCAGAAAATTTGGGGTTGTTTCGTCGCTTAGCTATGAATATGGCTGCAGTTGCAGATCCGGATAGAGAGCTTGCCTCTGTGAGACGAGCAGCGACTTTCGGTAGCGGATATCTGAAAGGAATATTGGCAAGATTTTTCTGTTCAGGCGTATCAAAAAATTTTAGTTAAATCGCCCTGGTGTAACTTCACGACAAGAGAAACATTTTTCTATTTCCGCATGTTCCTGAAAATCCCGCTTCAATATTTTTATTAATTTTTCATTCTGATCGAGTCTATCCATTGCCAACATCCTTGAAAATCTGTTCTGACATCTTTGATACGGCCTCGATCGATCTCGATTCGACGAGGTGAGCGTAGCGGCGGGTCATGGAAACACTGCGGTGACCGAGGAGGTGGCCGATTTCCCCCAAAGAAAGGCCCTGGGCTAGCATTTCGGTGGCGTAGGAGTGTCTTGTGTCATGTCCGCGGAATTCCTTCAATCCTGCCCGTTTTATGGCCGTTCTAAAGGCTCGTCTGAGTTCAAGGGGCTTCGACCTGGCATGGCTAGGAAAAACGTAACCAATCGAGCTGCTTTGAGCGGAAAGGGATCTGAGGAGATCGAGAGCCATGCCTCTGACGGGGAGGGAGCGCATATCCGTGTTCTTTGATTTGGTGATGGTGATCTTTCCGTTGATGATGTCGACATCTGTCCATTTGAGACAGTGGATTTCGTTGTATCGGCCGCCTGTGCTGAGGAGAAGGACGACAAAGGTAAAGAGATAGGGATTGTCGCTGTCCTTGCAGGCATTGAGAAGGCGTTGTCTTTCGTCTGGAGAGAGAAAACGCGTTCGTTCACGGGGCTCTTTTTCCCGAGAGATCTTACGGACTGGGTTCTCTGAGAGCCATTCCCATTGTTTGACGCAGATGCTGAGAAGATGGCTGAGAGTGGCGAGATAGCGGTTGCAAGTGCTTTTGCTGCGGATGACTCCTTTTGGGGTAGGGGTAGAGAGAAGCTTTTGCTTCTTCTCGACGATGACGGCGGGCCTGACGTCATGGAGAAAGAGAGCGCCGAGCTCTCTCTCCCACCAATGGAGATGCCCCCTCTTGACAACGGAGACGGCTTGCTCTTTGAAGTAGCGCTCGACGGCCTCCTCGAAGGTATGGCGCTTGGCCTCGGTGTAGAGTTGATGGCGCCCGCACCGGATATCTGCCTCGGTCTTTTGAATCCAAGCCTTGGCATCGGTGCGGCGGTCGAACATGGCGTGAAGGGGTGGGTGGCCTTTGAGGCGGACTTCGGCTTGGTAACGGACGCCGCCGTCTTTCAGCGGTCTTTGGCGAATATGACCCATTTTAGCTCCTTTACAAGCGACAGGAGGATCAATAATCCTCTGGCCGGTAGGGTCTTGGCGCTTGATATTCAGTAATTTAAAAGGGAGTGTTATCATTGATGCCGGAACTTTACCGGAATCGACACTCCAAAACGGGAATCGTCGAGGTCGACGATGAACCCGGCTTGGGTGATTTAAGTAACTTGAGTACTCCGGCAAATTTCCGGCACGCTCCGGCAAGAGACGCTTTTTCTGAACTCTTTTTTCCCCTATTTTTTCATAGAAGAATGGCCAGAACTGGAATCGAACCAGCGACACAAGGATTTTCAGTCCTCTGCTCTACCAACTGAGCTATCTGGCCTTAAAAACCAGTCATCATAGCGAATAAGAGCTTTTGGATCAACCTTTTAATTTCCTGTCCCCGTGTCTGGCATCTCGGCTTCTGCTTCAAGGCGAATCATATCCTTGACGATATGAACGGCCTCTTTCATCTGAATATCTTCTTGTCCCGCTTGAATTTGTTCGTCGACGGTATTGGGGGGCAGAGCCTGTGCCCGAGCGGCCACGGTCCGAATTCTTTTCTCAAGAGCCTGGAAACTCGGATCGTGGGCGAGTCGAGCGGCGCTGTTTTGCTTCAATTCGGGAAGCATCTTCTTCCAGAACGAAACCACTCGCTGGGTAAAGGGGAGATAGCGCATCTGAAAGAGGCGGCGCGTCTTCTCATCAAGATCCGTAAGAGGATCGATAAAAGCAGGTTCTACCTGATCCTGCGGCAACGGGTATTCAAGATATTTTTCCCCAATTTTATAGGGTGCATATTGGCTTGGAACGATAATATCGGCGATCACCCCGTCAATTTGAGTGCTCTTGCCTGAGGGGGTATAATATCTCCCCACGGTCACTTTAAAAAACATATCGGCTTTCTCATCAGTCACTGTTTGGTATTGGATCGATCCTTTCCCAAAAGTCCTCCGATCCCCGACGACAAGAGCTACCCCGTAGTCCTGCAGGGCCTGCGCCACGATCTCAGAGGCTGAGGCCGACATTTTCGAGGTCAAAATAACCAAGGGGCCGTTAAAATAAGCTTTCGACACAATATTCCTAAGGTAATGAACCTCGCCTTTCCCGTATTTCGAGATCACGATGACCCCATTCGAAACAAAAAGACCGGCCACTTTAACGGCTTGGCTCAAAAATCCCCCCGAATTCTCCCTTAAATCGAGAACAAGGCCAATGAGATTCCCCTTTTCGCGGAACGAGCGGATCGCCTCTTTGATGTCTTTTTCGCTGCTGATCCCTTCGCTGCTCTCATAGAAAGAGTGGAGGGTGATTTTCCCAATAATGCCACCTTCAACCGAATCGTAGCTCAGCTGGATCCTCTCCTCATTCATCACTATCGCCCGTTTCATCAGAGGAACCCGGAAAATACTGTGGTTTTTCGCCTCAGCTCGTTTGAAGCCCAAAATAATCTCGCTCCGGTCTTTCTTTTTCAGCATCTCAAGCACTTCCTCAAAAGGCGCTCCAGAGGTCGGAATCCCGTCTATCTCCACCAAAAGATCGTTTATTTGAATCCGCCCAGACTGTTCTGCCGGACTCCCTTTGATCAGCTCAGCGATCATCACCCCGTCAATCCCCTCCGAAAGAACCACTCCTACCCCTTCAAACTGCTTCTCCAGCGTCATCCGCATCTCAAAGGCCTCTTCAGGACTGAAAAAACTCGTATGAGTGTCTAAACTCTTCGCAAATACCTTCAAAATCCGGAGCGTCAATAAATTCTCGATCCGTTCATGACTCATCGGCACATTATCCATGGTCAAAAATAAATAATTATTCTCAGCCCTCTGCACCTTCTTTTCAAAAAGATCATACACTTTTACCTTCCGGTCGACACTGTCCAAATTCGTCCGCGCCTTATGATAAAAATAAAAACGAAGCATCCGATTCTTCTGCCGCTCAATCAGCTCTTGATCCGACTGAGAATAGCCCCTTGGAGGGATCGGGCTCGGGACTTCCGCTTCCACAGTCGCATGGGATAGCTCGCGAGCTAAAAAGAACCGAAGGGCCTGAGCTCGCACCACCGACTCCTGCATCAGTCCATTCAACTCCAAAAAATCCCTGTAATCGCCGTTTGCCAAACGGCCCAAAATCTCTTTCGCCCGCTGATCGCTAATTTTAAGATAAGGCCGCACCTCTTCGTCCAATAAATACGCTCGCTCAGGGTCAAAATTTTCAATATATAACTTCATCGAACGACGAATGATCGTCGGACTCAACTCCTTATTCTCGATATGAAAGGTAAAAAACCTCTCCATCACTCGAGGAATCTCATCGTATTTCAGAGAATGGGCGCTCGAAAAGCCCGGGGTCATCCACAAGATGCATAACAATAGGATTAAAATCGTTTTTTTCATGTCCACCCAGTTGTTAGCAGTTCGCGTAAAAAATGGGAGGTAGAGGAATTAAAGGACCGATTGAAACTTGCCAAACTTAGCGTCGTAAGCCTCGCCTCATTCCTCCAAGCCTCCCAAAACAAATATACAATAAAATGATTTAATTAATCAAATTAACTAGAAAATAACTCCAATTGTTCTTATGTTTATGTGGTTATGTTAATTTAATTGTTGTTTTCGAGTCTTTTGGCGAGGCCGAATATTTCCCCCTTTCCTTTAAAAGGGTTCCCTTTTATACTTGCTTACTATCGTTATCTTTAAATGGAGATTGGCTTCATGCCGACAGTGAATCAACTCGTTAAGACAGGGCGGACGCCCAAGGTCAAGCGCCGAAAGTCCCCAGCCCTGATGCAATGCCCGCAGCGCCGGGGCGTATGCCTCCAGGTTAAAACCAAAACCCCAAAAAAACCAAACTCAGCTTTGAGGAAGGTCGCTTGGGTTCGTTTGTCCAATGGACAGGAGATCATCGCATACATCCCAGGCGAAGGGCATAACCTCCAGGAACACAGCATCGTCCTGGTCCGCGGCGGCAGGGTTAAAGACCTTCCCGGCGTACGCTATCACATCGTCCGAGGCGCTCTAGACTGCGCAGCGGTCAAGGATAGAAAAAAATCGCGATCTAAGTATGGCGCGAAAAAACCTAAGTAATACCAGGATGCTGCAGTTCAGTATCCTAGCCCTCGGTTTGCCCTGGCGAAAGCCAGAATAAACCCAGGCGCAGGGGTTCCGTACCCCGGGTGAAGCGAAAACATAAAAAGGAATCACTCATGTCCAGAAGACGTAGAGCCGTAAAACGCCAAACCGAGCCAGACCCCATTTACCAGAGCGTCACTCTGGCCAAATTCATCAATAAATTGATGTATGGAGGCAAAAAATCGGTGGCCCGGAATATCGTATACCGCGCTTTAGAAAAATTTGCCCAAAAAATAAAAACCGACAATCCCCTGGAGGCCTTTGAACAGGCCCTCGAAAACTCAAAACCTGCTCTCGAAGTAAAGACAAGGCGGATTGGCGGCGCTAACTATCAGGTTCCTGTCGAAATTCCGGGCGATCGGAGGACGGCTATGGCGATGCAGTGGATCATCGCTAACTCAAGATCCAAGCCGGGCCGCACAATGGAAGAGGCTTTGGCCAGCGAACTCGTTGACTGTTTCAACAATCAAGGTTCGACGATCAAAAAGAAAGATGATACACACCGGATGGCCGAGGCAAACAGAGCCTTTGCTCATTACAAATGGTAGGAAGAAATGAGCGAAAGACCAGAAACTGATCAACTAGAAAATGTCCGCAATATTGGGATCATGGCCCACATCGACGCGGGCAAAACGACGACAACTGAGCGGATTCTATTCTATTCGGGCAGACTTCACCGGATCGGTGAAGTGCACGAAGGCGCTGCGACGATGGACTTTATGGAGCAAGAGCGGGAGCGTGGAATTACGATCACCTCAGCCGCAACGACCGTCTATTGGAAGGGGAGCAAAATCAATATCATCGATACCCCAGGCCACGTCGATTTCACGATCGAAGTAGAAAGGAGCTTGAGGGTCTTGGATGGGGCGGTTGCCGTATTCGATGCGGTGGCTGGCGTGCAGCCTCAATCGGAAACTGTTTGGCGTCAAGCCGAAAGGTACGGCGTGCCAAGAATCGCGTTCATCAACAAGATGGACAGGGTTGGGGCCGACTTTTTCAATGCCGTCAAAACGATGCGGGAAAAACTCCACGCAAATGCGATTCCGGTTCACTGTCCCATCGGCGCCGAATCTGGCTTTAAAGGGATGGTCGATCTTGTCTCAATGAAAGCCTACCTTTTCCACGACGAGACTCTAGGGGCGAAATACGATATCGAGCCGATTCCGGCAGATCTTCTTCCCCTCTGCAAAAAAATGCGGAACGAACTTCTGGAAGAACTCGCAACAATCGATGAGAGCAATGAAGAATTCATGATGAAGGTGCTGGATGCGCCTGATGCGATTCCGGAAGAGGAGATCCACGCAATCATCCGCAAAGGGGTCATTACCAACAAGTTCAATCCTGTCCTCTGCGGGACTGCCTTTAAAAACAAGGGAGTTCAGCAGATCCTCGACGCCGTCGTCCGTTGGATGCCCTCGCCGATTGACCGAGGCACGATCAAAGGGCATAAATTGAATTCCGATGAGATGATCGAACTCGTTCCAAGCGACAGCAGCCCGCTTTCCGCTCTTGCATTCAAGATCATGACCGACCCTTACGTCGGCAAGCTCACTTTCATCCGCATCTATAGCGGGAAGCTTGCCAAAGGCTCCTCTTTGATCAACACGACCAAAGACAAAGACGAACGGGTTTCCAGACTGCTCGAAATGCATGCGAACCAACGAAAGGACAGGGATGAATTCTTCACAGGCGACATCGCCGCGTGCATTGGCCTCAAATACACGACAACAGGAGATACCCTGTGTTCAGAAAATCACCCCCTTCTCTTGGAAAAAATGAATTTCCCAGATCCGGTCATTTCTATGGCAATCGAGCCCAAATCAAAAGCCGATCGAGAGAAGCTCGCGAAAGCCCTGGGAGCTCTCTCTGAAGAAGATCCAACCTTCCGCGTCATGACCAACGAAGAGACGGGACAGACGATCATCAAGGGGATGGGCGAACTCCACCTCGACATCATCCGTGATCGGATGTTTCGCGAATTTGCCGTCGAGGCTAATGTCGGTAAACCAGAGGTCTCCTACAAAGAGACGATTACGATCCCCGCAGCTACTGAGACCAAGTACGTCAAGCAGTCGGGCGGCAGAGGCCAATACGCACACGTCTGTCTCGAAATTGAACCTAACGAGGTGGGCAAAGGCAATGAGATCGTCAGTAAGATTGTCGGAGGGGTGATCCCGAAGGAATATATCACTCCTTGCATCAAGGGGATCGAAGAGGGGCTTCAGACAGGAGTTCTTGCCGGATATCCCCTCATCGATATGAAAGTTGCGATCACATACGGATCATACCATGAAGTCGATTCAAACGAGATGGCCTTTAAAATTTGCGCCTCGATGGCTGTGAAAGATGCCGCCCGCAAAGCCAAGCCTGTGCTTCTCGAGCCGATCATGAAGGTCGTCGTCGATACGCCAGAGGCAAACATCGGCGATGTGATCGGCGATCTCAATCGGCGCCGCGGCAAAATCCTCGGACAAGAATCGATCAAAGGATCGGTCGAAGTGACCGCTGAAGTCCCATTAAGCGAGATGTTTGGTTATTCCACTCAGCTCCGCTCGATGTCTTCAGGACGCGCAACCTATACAATGGAACCTAGCCACTTTGAGCGGGTACCGACCAAAATCCAAGAAGAAATTTGCAAAAAGTAAAATATTATGGCGAAAGCACCTAGAAAAAAAATTCGGATCCGTCTCAAAGCATTCGATCAGCGAATGCTTGACCGAGCGGTTCAGGACATTGTCGAAACAGCGAAGCGAACCGGCGCTCGTGTCGTGGGGCCGATTCCGCTCCCAACCAAGCGGGAGATCTATACGGTTCTCCGCTCTCCTCACGTCGATCGCAAGTCGCGCGAGCAATTTGAAATGAGAACCTACATTCGTGTTCTCGATCTGTTGGATCCGACGTTGGATACCATAGACAAACTCAAAGTCCTCCCAGTCGCCGCAGGCGTCGACATCATGATCAGGGCTTAGGATCGTGAGAGGAAACATATAGGCGGCCCAAAGGGGCCGCCTATGGATGTCCGTTTACTGATGAGTGGGGTTAACCATGGCGAGCAGGGCATTCTGGAAGGATGCTGGGGTTGCCGTACCAGCATGTGCAGGAGTACTGTCGTGGCTCTCCTTCTCGTCATCATCGGTAGGAATAGAAGTCCGCACTGCGGGCTCTGGTTGGACGGGTATAGGATTTGTCCAAAAGACAAACCCAAATAGATTGGCTTCGACCCGTTCCCATGTAGTAGAGGGCGCCGCTCCCACGTTAAGGAGAATGTTCTCTACTTTTTCCCTTTCTTCCATTACACCTGTACTCATCCGTGCGAACGCTGTCGGATCGTGCTGGTCAAGCAAAGCATATTTATCCATCTCAGCATACGAAATATGGCGTAGGAATATTCCGACAAGAGCAAACGTACAAGCTGCAGAAAAGGCCAAAAACAGGGCTGCAATTCCGGCTATTGCGATCATAACAGAAGACAACTGACCGACTTTCGTGATCACATTGAACTTCGTAATGAGCTTCAATTCCGTTTGTTCGGGTGTAGTTTTCGTGCTGAGCATCCAATCTGCAAAATGGCCAGCTATGGCGTCTACCGTAAGATTCACTTTCATATATATCTCCTTCTACTTTCGTTTCGTTTCCCACCCTTGCCCGTCGACTTAAGGTTTGGAATTGGCGGATATCGTAAAGAATTGATGAATTTTTGCCCACAGAAAAGATTTGATAGTTTTTGCTGGATCGAAAAAATCTTTTTTGTCAGAATGGGAAGCAGGTTGATTTTTTTTAGCAAAGGAAACAAGAATGACACTCACATCTAAACTCGTCGCGATGGCCTTGAGTCTCGCAGCGCTGCAAGTCGGATTTGCTGCAGAGGACGAACTAACCGAATCTGAGGTGGCGCAAAGTTGCACGACTCCGTGCGCTCCAGCGCCTTGCCCGCCGCAGCCGTGCAAACCGCCTTGCCCTCCCGTGTGCTTTGAGCGGGGCTATCCAAATGACAAATCCTGTTTTCCACCGGCTTATAACGAACCGGCAAGCTATCATTTGGCCCCTTGTTCATGGGACTATTGGTTCGATGCGAGCTTTACCTATTGGGACGCCGAACAAGAAGGGCTAGACCTAGCTGTTGCGACGACCGAATTGAGCGATCAGCTCTCGCCCGTCAACGGGAAATTTCTGTTCCAAAAAAACGGATTCAAGCCGGGCTTTAAATTAGGTCTGGGGATGGATTTGGATCATGACGATTGGAGCGCCTTTGCCGAATATACGTGGTTTCGGTCCACAACCCACACGAACCAATCGGCGCCTGCAGACGCACGCGGAGGGACCCCTGTATGGGCCTTAAGCAACTGGTTTATCACCCTCTCAGACGTTGCAGCGGCAGCGACGAATCTCTCTTCCACCTGGCATCTCAACATGGATCTGGTCGATGCAGGGATTACCCGTCCGTTTTATCAAGGAACCCACCTGATTTTTGCCCCCTTCGGCGGCGTCCGCGGACAGTGGATTCGCCAAAATCTATCCATAGCCGGCAGCTTCTTCGCATCGGAGCCTGTCGGTGGGATCGGTTTGACGCTCACGCCTGAGATCAGCGCCGTCTCTAAAAATCGGTCTAATAGTTGGGCGGTCGGCCCTCTTGCGGGCTGCCTTGGGAAATGGCTGCTGGGTTGGGGATTTCGCTTAGAAGGCGATGTCGGCGGCGCAGTGATGTTCACCCGCTATACCAAAGTCACACATAGCGAAACGCCCTCTGCAGAGGCGGGCGTCCCCGTGTCGGCTCATTTCGGTCAGTACAACTGTGTCAGAGCGATGAACGAAATGAACTTTGGTTTAGGCTGGGGAACCTATTTAGATTGCAGAAATTATCATCTCGACTTTCTCCTCAGCTATGATTTCCAAGTCTATTGGAACCAAAACATGATGAGACAGCTGGTCGACTCATTGGAGAGCGGAACGGGCCACTCGCCCAGCAACCTCTATCTTCAAGGGCTCACCGTGAAAGCACAATTTGATTTCTAACAAAACAGAAAGGGTCGCTCCTGACGGAGCGGCCTTTTTTATTCGGAACGTTCGGTCGTTTGCATATCATAGCTGTCGAATCCATAGGGGAGCGGAGAGCTCTGTTTGACCCGTTTGGAGACGACGACTCCATCCTTGATCAAAATGAAATAGTGCCTCTCTTCGGCGTCTCTTCCCCCGATCTTGATCCGTTCGATATACTCGTATTCGACGGCTCCGTCCTCTTTTTTGTGGATTGCATATGGCTGTCCGAGAGCGGCAACGACTTGCGAGGCGGTCGTCCGTAGATCGATTTCATAAAATGCATCCATCGTCACGACCTTTCCGAAGGTAGTGCACGAGGCGAGCAAAAACAAAGGGATCCATTTTTTCATTCTTCCCCGCTTTCTTGAGATTCATCTTGGGACGGAACCTCCTTGGAACGGAGCCAAATGCGCGCTTCGATGAGCGTTCGGAATTGGTCGTTCGTCACATATTCCCCCTTCATCCGGTAGCTCCCGTCGGGCTGCATATGGTAGGTCTCGTATCCTTCAAAGTTCATGTCATTATTCCGGAATTCCCAGCCAATCATCTTCTCATCATAGACCCCTGTGCCGACGATCCGGCCGACATTTGGATTCTCCATATCGACTGAAAAAGTCTTCGCTTGAAAGTCATAGAAGGAGAGCTCGTTCCGCATATTCTCGGAGAGCCCTTGGATCTGAATGTCCTGAGCGCAACAGACTTTGCCGGCAAAATCCTTATTCTGAACGGCCCAGTTCGTATTGAAGATGAGCTCTTCTTCAACCATATTCAGAATGATTTTTCCCTCTCCGCACCAAGAGCCTGGTGAAAAAATAAATGAATGGTCGAACATAATGTATCCTTCAGCAATCTTTGACTCTAAAATAACCCAAAACAGAAAAAAGAGACAGTACGAATACAAACCTCAGATTTAGAACATGAACCGTCTGCTATAAATACTTTGAAGAAGGCCGAGAGCCCCCATCGTGGTTAGAATGGAGCTCCCCCCATAGGTCACAAAAATCAGAGGGACTCCGGAGATGGGGAGGAGGGCGCACATCATGCCGATATTGACCAGGACGTGCATCGCGAGATAGACCGACAGACCGGCGGCGAGGTAACGTCCAAAGGGGTCTTTGGCGACGGCTGCGACCTGAAGGCTGAAATAGATGAGGGCATAAAAGAGGAGGAGGAGGAGGAGGATTCCGACCAATCCGAATTCTTCGCCATAGGCTGCAAAGACTGAATCGGTGTGTGCGGCGGGGAGCCATTTGCGGCCGGAAAAGGTGCTTTTATGCCAGCCGGTTCCGGTCAGCCCGCCGATGGCGATGGCGATTTGGGAGGCCTTCTGGTGGTAGGTGTTTGGATTGAGCCGTTCGTATTGGTATTCTTTGAGGACAGTGGTGAAGGAGGGGCGCATTTCATCGTGGTCGAGAACTCCGAGAAAGAGGAGCGAAACGAGGAGGAGGGAGGCAATGCCGATCCCGATGGCGATACGCATCACTCCTCTATGAACGTCCGCGAAGTAACCCATCACGAGGGCAATGGGATAGAGAATGAGGGCGGTTCCGAGGTCGGGCTGTTTGAGGATGAGCAAAAAAGGGACCCCAACGATCGCTCCCATTTGCAGAGCCGTGGATAGGCTGGAGGCGTTAGCGCCCCGCCGCTCGAGGAACCAGCTGAGAAAGATCACGAGGATGAGTTTGGCCTGTTCGGAGGGTTGAACACTGGCCAAGCCGGCAATCCGGTACCACCGGTGGACATTTTGAATCGGGCCGACAAAGAAAAGTCCGATGAGGAGGAGAAGGATGACGATGTACAAGAATAGGCTCCAGTCGCGAAGGCGCCGGTAGTCAAAGGCGGAGACGAGAAAAAAGACGCACCACCCAAGACAAAACCAGCGGAGTTGCGTTTTCACAAGGGGGGTCCAGAAAGTGGGATCTTCATTGGAGAGATCGGCCGTCATGGAGGAGATGACGAGGAGGCTGATGACCATGAGTCCGAGGATGACAGGCAAAATCCGGTAGTCGAGGCGGGAGAGAGTCCATGAATTCCACATAATCTAGATTCTATTCTTAATTTTCTATAGAATGCAAATGGTGCACGAAATTCATTTAGAGCTCGTCGATTCAACAAACACGTACGCCCAAAAGCATTGCGGCGCGTTCCCCAAAAATCAGATCACCTGCGTTACGGCCGAGGAGCAGAGCGCCGGCCGAGGCCGCTACCAAAGGCGATGGATTTCGCCCAGAGGGGTCAATCTCTACGCGACGTTTTATTTCTCCCTCCCTCTCCATACGGCTCACCTCATCAGCCTCAGCCAAGTGATGGCCCACAGTTTGGCCCAGTTGCTCATTGCCGAAGGGTTTGATCCGAAGATCAAATGGCCGAACGATATTCAGCTAAACGGGAAAAAGGTCTCTGGAATTTTGACTGAGACTCAATTCGGAAAAGAGTCGATCGATCTTTTCATCGGGGTCGGGCTCAATGTTAACCTCGATGCGGCAGCGGCTAAAAAGATCGATCAGCCAGCCACATCGCTCTTCATTGAAACGGGCAAACAGTGGGATAAAACGGCCCTGCTGCATAAACTTGGGATGCGGTTCTCGCTCGATTTGGAACTCTTTAAACAATCGGGTTTCTCCCCATTTCTAAAAGCATTTGACCGGCTCCTTGCTTTGAAGGGGGATCTCATCCGCGTCTACGATGGAAATCAAGAATGGGTAGGCGTTTGCCATTCGATCAATAACGAAGGGCAGCTGAACCTCCTTCTCTCTAATGGCGCTCTGCATCCTATTTTTACTGGCGATATCCTCCCTACTTAAATTGTTAACCCGCATCAGGAGAATTCATTGAGGGGTGACGAAGAGGCTTGGGTGGACGCGGGATTTCAAGATTTTTTGGATCGCAGTGAGGGTCGATCCGGTCGATGAGTGGCAAGTGGTGCAAGAACCTTCATACGCAATCACCACCTCGCCTGTCTCATGTACGGTCATCAACTTGACGCCGCCGGCGTCGAGCTCGATGTAGGGCCGGATCTCTTTATCGATGACCTCTTCGATGATTTTCACTTTTTGTCCATGGGGAAACTCGATCCAGCCGGGAATGCCGCCGGGGATTTCGCCAAAGTCGCTCTCAATGGGGGTTGTATCGTAGGTAGCGGCAAAGGGGATGTCGTAACATTGTTGAACGGCCTTATCGATCGCAGAGAGAACCTGATTCAAATGGGCGTCGCACTCTTTTGGAAAAGCGGGCGTCTCTTTTTTGTCTCGGACGTGTTGATCGAGGAGTTCTGCTGTGAGGCGGGAGACTTGGTCGTAATTTTTCCGTAACACCAGTTCACTTCCGATCTCGGCTGCGGCAATGAGGCCCACAGGGCCGAAAGCTTGGAATTTCGCATCGGCGATGACGCCGTCCGATTCGTCCACGAGCCAGTAGAGGGCGAGCTTTCCCTCCCGCCCTACGACATAGCGCATCCCTTTCTCTTCGGCCAATTGGAGGGTGAATGATCCGACATAGCGGAGCCGGTCGATTTTTTCCCTGAGTTTTTTACTGAAAAGCTCCCAATAAAATGGCCGAATCATAATCTCTCCGAAATGGCTCTGAGTTCACGGAGAGTCTCATTGATCACCCGCGCCCCGCGGAGCACCTCTTCCTCGGTGGTCATGCGGCTGAGAGAGAAACTGATAGCGGTTTCATCGCGGGCAATGCGGGAGAGGTGGGCTGCATAAGGGCCGCCGATGGTGGCATAGACCCCTTTCCGGTTCAGAAAATATAAGAGGGCTTCCTGGTGGACGTTTTCAAAAGCGATGAGCGAAGTATTCGGCAGCCGTAGGGCGTCTTTATAGAGGATCTGGCCGTGCACCTCCGCTTCAAAAAGGTCGCGCAGGCGGACGATTTCGAGGGCCATCGTGTCGAGATAGAGAAGCGCCTGCTGGGCAGCTGCGCTGAGAGCCATGAAGGAGGGGATATCGAAACTCCCTCCGCGGAGGCCCGTCTGTTCATTGCCTCCCAAAATGAAGGGGATGAGGGGGGCTTTTTCTTCGGCAAAGAGAGCGCCGGATCCTTTCACGGCGTGGATCCGATCGCCGGAAAAGGTGAGATAGTCGGAGGGGAATTCGATCGGATATTTGCCGACCGCATAGGTGGCGTCGAGATGGAGAAGCACTTTTTTCTCTTTGGCGAGGCGGACGATCTGATCTACCGGCTGAATCACGCCGGTCAGCCCGTGGGCCATTGTGACGGAGATGAGGGAGGTGCGCGGGTTGATGAGTTGAGCGAGCTCTTCGAGATCGATCTCTCCTTTTGCGTTGGCAGGAGCTGTTTTGACCGTGCAGCCCAGCTCTTCGAGTCTCTTGGCGCATTGGAGGGTAGGGGCGTCTTCGATGTTCGAAACGATGAGGTGGGTTTTCCCCTCTTTGCGCGCCCGTTCCACAAAAACCGACCAAAAAACTTGATTGACCGCCTCGGCGCCTGATGAGGTAAACACGCACCGGTCGGCAGGTTTTGCGCCGACGAGATCGTAGAGCATCTGATAGCGGGAATCGAGGGCGGCGATCAGCTCCTGGCCCATCCGATGGGGGGCGAATGAGGCGCCCCAATGCTCTTGCAGATAAGGGGTCATCCGTTCGAGCGCAGCAGAGCAGGGGCGGGTCGCCGAATGGTGGTCAAGATAGATCATAGCGTCCATGGCAATAGGAGTAGATCCGCGGCGTCCCTGTTGGAAATTCAAATTTCACGATCTCGTCCGGCGTCAGGTTCTCAATGTACATCACAATCGAACGGAGCGAATTGCCGTGGGCCGAAATCAGAACTGTTTCCCCTTTTTCCAGATGGGGCGCAATCCTCTTCTTGAAATAAGGGAGCGTCCTGGCAGCTGTCATCGAAAGGCTCTCCCCTTCAGGCGGCTTCCCATCGAAGCTCCGGCGCCAGATCTGCACTTGCTCGGCTCCGAACTGTCTAGCGGTCTCCGCTTTATTCAACCCTTGTAAACGGCCATACATCCGCTCGTTGAGCTCCCACGCCCGAAAGACAGGGATCAATCTTTTTTTCGTCTCTTCGCTATACACTTCGGCCCATGTGTCCAGATGGCCTTCGCCCGGGTGGAGGAAGACCGGAATTTTGCCGCTGCTGTGATTCAACAAAGCGAGCGGCACGGTCATTTGGGCGCGGATCAGAGAGGAGGTAAAAACGGCGTCGATGGGGATTTTTTTAATCGCCTCTCCGGCAGAGATCGCCTCTTCGATCCCCTTTTGATTCATCGGAATATCGACCCATCCGGTAAAAAGATTTTCTTGATTCCAGACCGACTCGCCGTGGCGCAATAAAATCAATTTTGGAGACATGGGTGTATTTCCTTTTTTAGGAGTTTAACAGAAACTGGGATTCCTTTATACTCCCTGATCCTATGGAAAAGAAAAGATTGAGTAAAGCCTTAGCCGCGGCAGGCGTCGCTTCGAGAAGGGCTTGCGAAGAATTGATTTTTGCCGGCAGAGTCCAGGTCAATGGGGTCACCATCAAGCTCCCTCAACACCACATCGACTGGGACATGGATCGGATCTCCGTCGATGGACAGGGGGTTAAAGCGGAGCAGAAAAAAATTTACTATATGCTCAACAAACCGACAGGCTATCTCTGCACAAACATTCGCCCCGGCAAACACAAAATCGTCCTCGATCTATTCCCAGAGAGTCGGGAGCGGCTCTTTACCGTCGGAAGACTCGATAAAGAGACCTCGGGACTTCTCCTCGTCACCAACGACGGCCACTTTGCCAATCGAGTGATCCACCCCTCTTCGAATATCATCAAAGAGTACATCGTCAAAACCCTCCATGAGATCACCCCCGAACACCTTGAAACGCTCGCGCAAGGGGCCCGCGTCGATGAAAAATGGATTCGGCCCGTATCGGTTCATAAAGTGCGGAGGGGCACCTTCAAGATCCTCGTAAAAGAGGGGAAAAAGCACGAAGTCCGGATCATCGCAGAGCGAGCTGGGCTTAAAGTGGTTGAACTCACCCGTGTCCGGATCGGCTCGCTCGTCCTAGGGCCTCTACCGCTTGGAATCTTCCGCCCGCTCACGGAAAATGACCACTCGTTGATTTTTACAACTTAGATTGTTTTTTAGGTTCGTTTCGGGTACCATCTCCTCGCAGCATCTAAAAAAAGGAACAGTCTGGATACCTTCGCTCTGATTCAGATCTCAACCCTCGCCTTGGGCTTTTACATGGCTTGGAATATTGGCGCAAACGACGTTGCCAACGCGATGGGAACTTCTGTCGGCTCAAAAGCCCTCACCCTCAAACGGGCTGTCCTTCTCGCCGCGGTTCTCGAATTTTCCGGCGCCTTTTTTGTCGGATCGAGCGTCTCGGAAACGATCCAAAAAGGGATCATTGAGCCGGCCATTTTCCAAGCGGAACCAATGACCTTCGTCTTCGGGATGATGGGTTCTCTCCTTGCGACCGGCGCCCTGTTACAACTCGCCTCTTATTTTGGCCTCCCCGTCTCAACTACCCACGCGATCGTCGGCGCTGTGATGGGTTTTGGCCTCTGCATCGGGGGAGTGGGCGCCGTCTACTGGAATCAACTAGGCTGGATCGCAGCCAGCTGGCTCCTCTCGCCCCTTTTAAGCGGCCTCATCTCTTACGCACTCTACAGCCTCATTCAGAACAAGATCCTTTTGGCCCCCGCTCCGATCGCCGCCTCTCAAAAATGGACCCCCTATTTTGTCTTTCTCTGCTTCGGCGTCGCTTCCCTCAGCATCGTCTATAATATCGATCTCTCGCCGCAAGCCGCCTTTTCGATCGCAGGACTCATCGGTCTCACCGCAGCCATCATCAGCCGTCCTATGCTCGAGCCTGCCTATGCACCTCAAGCCGCAGCCTTTCCGATCCAGCCCCATCAAGGGGTGGAGAAGATTTTCGTCTCCCTCCAGATTCTCAGCGCCTGCCTAGTCGCCTTCGGTCATGGGGCCAACGACGTCGCCAATGCGATCGGTCCTGTCGCGGCCGTCCTCGGAGTCTTAACCACTCATACCCTCAGCGCCGAATCGTTCGTCCCTACCTGGCTCCTCGCCCTCGGCGGCGCCGGTATAGTGATCGGCCTTGCTACTTGGGGCTGGCGCGTCATCGAAACAATCGGCAAAAAGATCACTGAACTCACCCCGACCCGCGGCTTTGCGGCCGAATTTGGGGCTGCCGCCACGATCCTCCTCGCCTCAAAACTCGGCCTCCCCATCTCTACGACCCACGCCCTCATCGGCGCCGTCGTCGGCGTAGGCGTCGCTCGCGGCGTCAAGGCCATCAACCTCCAAACAATCAAAGAGATCGCGATCTCCTGGATCGTGACCATCCCCCTCTGCGCCCTATTCAGTATTCTCGCCTTCTACTTTTTGAGCTGGGTGTTTGTCTTATAACTCAGCAAATGGGTTGCCTGCTTGTTCGAAACCGCCGCCCCGTTTCCGGTTGCGCAGTTCGGAGCGGATCGAAAACAGGAGGTCTTGGTCGAAGTCTTTCCTTTCAGCCCAGAGGAGATATTCGATGGGGATTTCGTCAAATTTTCGCCCTTTATGCTTCCCGAGCGGCATCGCTTTGAGCTTGATCGGTTTTTCAAGGGTTTTGAGGAGCTGTTCAGTAGTCTGATAGGTCTTGGCGAGGTATTTGAATACCTCGATGTTGACGACGACGTCGCTCATCGCGCGGTGGGCCCCTTCGGCCTCGATATTGAAATGTTGGCGGAGCCTCTCAAGGGAGTTGACAGGACTCTCGCCGTAGAGGCGGGCCATCCGGAGGGTGTCAATGAAGGGCTGCGTCTCGATATGGGTCGGAATTTGACATCTTTGAGCCTCTGCCGCAATCAGGGCGATATCGAAGCCGATCCCATGGCCGACGAGGATGTGTTTGTCGATGATCTTCAGCACATGGGGAAGAATGTCGGCAGCTTTCGGCTTGCCTTGCAGCATCTCGCTCGAAATCTTGTGGATCTCTTGCGAGACCTGCGGAATCGGGCACTCGGGATCGACGAGCGATTCATACATCTGGAGTACTTGATTGAAGGTAAATCTAGCGACTGCAATCTCAATCATCCGGTCTTTTTTTGGATCGAGTCCCGTCGATTCGCAATCTAGGCAAACGAAAATATCTTGGTGAATCAATCCCATAAGATCTGTTGAATCCTCTTTTCTACGATGTGCTTGGATCCGTTATTCTGGATCGAATAATGGATCGCATCGGGATATTTTTTTAATAGAGCGCTTTTTTCCGAACTAGAGAGTTTATCTGTTTTCGTGAAAATGAGCAAAATAGGAATTTGTTTGGCCTCTGCCCAGGCAGCCAAGGTCCGGTCCTCTTCGCTAAAATCTCTACGGCTGTCGACGAGGAGCAAAATAAGTCGGAGGGTAGGCCGCCCATTGATATAGGCGTCGATCGCATGCGACCATTTTTCTATCTCGCCGGGGGGCGCTTTCGCATAGCCGTAGCCAGGCAGATCGACGAGAAGGAATTGTTCATCGACGAGAAAGAAATTGAGCAGTTGCGTTTTCCCGGGAGTAGCCGACGTCTTCGCCATTTTCTTCTGGCCAAGGAGGTGGTTGATCAGGCTCGATTTGCCGACATTGGATCTGCCGACAAGGGCGATTTCAGGGAGAGGCTTGCCGCGAGGATCCTTGAGCGTCGGAAATTCTGTCAGGGTGGAGAGGAGAAAACGGGCTTTCATAGACTCACTACGGCGATCCGCCCTTCTTTTTCATACATCAAATCGATGTAGATCGTGCCGAGAGGCAATATTTTTTCAATCCGATCGGGCCATTCGATGGCACAAATGCCGTTAAAGTTAAAATATTCATCAAACCCAAGACTTGTAAAATCGGAAACCGTTGCTAACCGGTATAAATCGAAGTGGGCGAGCCCGGGGTAGAGGTTGAGCAAAACAAAAGTCGGACTCTGGACAGGCTCAGAGAGGCCAAGCCCCAGAGCCAGCCCCTGCACAAAGGTGGTCTTCCCAGCGCCGAGATCCCCCGAAAGGGCCAATACCGCTCTCGCGGGCAACTCGCGGGCAAGCCTAGCCCCCAAGGCGAGGGTCTCCTCATGCGAGAAAAGGGGATATGTTCCTAGTCCGATTCGACCCATTTTTCTAGGTAGGGTCCGAATTCGGGATGCTGCACGAGGGCCTCGACAAATCCGGCAATTTTATCTTCGGTTAAATGCTTTTGGATAAATCCAAGAAAATGCTCTTCGATCTGAAATCGGTTTTGGTTTTGCACTTCGAGCAGCGTGAGCGGTTTTACATGATTCTTTTTGAAGTCGTCCATCACAGCCGCCTTGCTATTGAACAATTTGCCCGTAATCGCAGAAGAATAAACGACTTTCTTCATCGAAGCTTTCCTCTCGCTGATGTAATTCTTGATCACATCGGGATCTTCGGAGACAAAAAATCTTTTCACAGGAAGGCCGCCGACCCGCTCTTTATTCTCAGGACACTTGGAGACCCAGTCGTAAATGGCGTCTTGCGGGTTGGGACAGGTATTGTCGCCAAACACTTTGCCAGTAAATGGGCAAATGTAAATTTTCCTCGTCTCTTCATTGACGCTTTGCTGGCCGAATTGAATGGTGATCTCCGTCTCGCGCCAAAGCTTCCCCTGCGATTGAAGCTTCTCAATGACGTCCTCGATGCTCTGGTAAATCGTCTTATCGCGTGGAAAAAGAACCGGCTTAACCCGATATTTTTCCTCGACATACGCGAGATACACGGTGACTAAATCGGCCCCGCGGTTCTTTTTTAAAAATTTCAGTAACTCATTTTTCTGTTCCGCTGTGATGCTCAGAGCCGTCGCCATATTTTCCTCAAAAAATCTTAGACGTTTAGGATACTATAAGAGTCTATTATCATCAAGAGAAGCGTCTCTTCTTGATTTTGCAATAGAGCCGTGCTATAGTCTCCTCAAAAAAATCCCTGATGGAGGACTGGCGCTATGGGTAATCAACTTTTAGACAAAACCGTTCAAGATCCTAAAAAACAATTGGCCCTTCTTCTCAAGACCAGCCAGAAATCGCTCCATTTCGAAAAAATCGTCGTCAAGGGGTACGAAAAAGTGATCAAGGTGACCGATAGCCAGGCGGGGCTGAGGGCGGTGATCGCGATCCATAATACGACCCTTGGGCCTGCCCTTGGCGGGATCCGGATCCAGCCCTATGCAAGTTTTGAAGATGCGCTGAAAGACGCTCTTCGCCTTGCCGAGGGGATGACCTATAAAGCAGCCGTGGCCGAAGTCGGATTCGGCGGAGGGAAAAGCGTGATCATAGCCGATCCGAAAACACAAAAAACTCCCGAACTCCTCCTCGCATTTGCCGCCGCAGTGGAGAAGTTAGACGGCCTCTATATCTGTGCAGAAGACATGGGCTGCACGACTGAAGACGTCAAAATCATCCGCCGCCTCACCCAATATGTCGTCGGCCTTCCTCACGAAAAAAGCAGCGGCGATCCTGGCCCTTTTACAGCGTGGGGCGCCTTTCGAGGCGTCCAGTCCGTTGTAAAGCGGCTTTACAACACCGATTCTTTGGAAGGGAAGCGGGTTGCCCTGCAAGGACTCGGCAACGTGGGGGGGGTCTTGGCAGATCACCTTTTCTGGGCCGGCGCCGAATTGATCCTTTCTGATAAAGACGAAAAGAAACTCACCCGGATTGCAGATAAGTATCATGCAAAGACCGTCTCGCCCGATCAGATCCTGTCAACGGAGTGCGATGTGCTGGCCCCTTGCGCAGCTGGCGGAATCATCAATGACCAAACCATCGGCGCATTCCGCTGCAAAGCCATCGCCGGATGCGCAAACAATCAACTCCTTCACGATTCGCATGCCCAGGCATTAAAGGAAAGAGGCATTCTCTATGCCCCCGACTTTGTGATCAATGCAGGCGGTCTTCTCAACGTGGCCGAAGAGCTTGAGGACGAAGGGTATAATCCCAAAATTCCCCGCTACAAAGCACACCATATTTACGACACCCTTTTGGCCATTTACGAAATGGCTGAAAAAAATAACGAATCGACCCACGCCGCCGCCCTCGCCCTTGCCCAGTACCGGATCAAATACGCGATCGGCAAAAGGGTGATTCCCCCGACCTTCCACCATACACCCGAATAATGCAATGCAAACCCTCTTAGCCCTGTTTCGGGAAAAAATTGCAGATGCGATGAACTCTGCGTTCTCCTCTCCCTTTTTGGCGGGCGACATAGCCCCTTGCCCAGAGGAATTTGGCCACTATCAGTGCAATAGCGCCCTTCGCCTCTCGAAAATCTTCAAACAAAACCCCAAAGCCATTGCAGAAAAAATCATCAGCCATTTTGACGCTTCTATCTGTTCCAAAGTCGAAATTGCAGGACCCGGCTTTATTAATTTCACCCTCTCCCCCGCTTTTCTCTCCGCTCAGCTTGAAAAGCAATTGACAGATCCGTTTTTAGGCGCGTCCCCCCCCGCGCGCCGTCAGAAAATCGTCGTCGAATTTTCCTCTCCCAATATTGCGAAAGAGCTCCACGTCGGCCATATTCGCTCGACCATCATCGGAGATTGTTTGGCCCGTCTCTTCGAATTTTTAGGCCAAGAGGTCCTCCGTCTCAATCATCTAGGCGACTGGGGAACCCAGTTCGGCATGTTGATCGCCTACATGAAAGACTCTTGCCCCGCCGTCCTCAAAGGCGAAGCGTCCACCGATTTAGAATCGCTCATGAGCTGGTATAAGGCGGCTAAGGAGAAATTCGATGACGACCCAGCTTTCAAAGCGAGAGCGCAGAAGGAGGTGGTTCGGCTCCAATCGGGCGATCGAGAAGCGATGCACGCCTGGAAGCTCATCTGTCAGGTTTCGCGGCAAGGATTTCAGGAGATTTACGATCTGATGGGGGTCAAGATCACCGAGCGAGGCGAGTCTTTTTATAACCCCTATTTGAAAGAGATTGTTGAAGAATTAGAGGCCAAAGAGCTCGTCACCCTCTCCGACGGGGCCAAATGCATTTACCTCGAAGGCTTCCGCAATCGGGACGGGGAGCCGCTGCCTGTGATGATCCAAAAATCGGACGGCGGCTATAATTACGACACCACCGATCTCGCAGCGATACGACACCGGATTTTTGTAGAAAAAGCAGATCGGATCATCGTTGTCGTCGACGGAGGGCAGACGCTCCATTTCCAGATGATTTTTGCCGTTGCCGAGAAAGCCGGATGGCTCAACCCCGCCAAAGTGCAAGCCGAGCACGTCGGATTCGGCCTCGTCCTAGGCCCCGACGGAAAAAAATTTAAGACCCGCTCTGGAGAAACGGAAAAGTTGATCGATCTGCTCGATCAAGCTGTTGAAAAGGCCCGGGCGATCCTCTTAGAGAGACATCCCGACGGCGATCCTCAACAGATCGATCATTTAGCCCGCGTCCTCGGCATTGGCGCCGTCAAGTACGCCGATCTCTCTTGTCTGAGGACAAAAGATTATACGTTTAGCTACGACCGGATGCTCCGCTTCGATGGGAATACCGCTGTATTTCTCCTCTACGCTTATGTCCGTATTCATGGAATTAAGAGGAAAACGAACGCCGACATGAAACAGATTCTCAAAAAGGGCCGGATCGACGTCGCACACCCTTCTGAAATCTCCCTCGGGCTCCATCTTTGCCGTTTTGGCGAAGTAGTGGAGATCATGGCGCGCGATCTATTACCCAACCGGCTCACCGATTATCTGTATGAGCTCGCAGAGAAATTCAACGCCTTCTTTCGAGATTGCAGAGTCGAGGGAGTTCCAGAGGAGGAAAAGCGGCTCGTCTTGTGTGAACTCACCTCAAAAGTTCTAAAGCAAGGGCTCGAGATTTTGGGCCTCGAGACGGTCGATTGGTTGTAAATAGTTGAGTGAGAGAGGATCGTTCTATACTGCGGCCACCCCAAAAGTGTGAATTTGGACGGCTTTGACGCTGCCCAAATTCACACTTTTGGGGTGGCCGCAGTATATCACTTATGTATGAGTCATAGCACCAAGGTCTATGACTCAGCCCTGGAACTGGGAACCGCCTGACTTCGTCCAAAAAGGAGGCCTCGTCAAGACTGGGGAACTCCGCCATACCCGCTACAGACTCCGTATCCCGAAAAAGAACTAAGTTGAAAATTGTAATTGCTTGATAATTACAATATTATGTAATCGTGTTTACCTGTAAACATTTTAGTGTCTATGTTTTATTAAAATTTGGTATAATAGTATTATAAAACAAACAGAAGATATTCATGAATATTCAAATTGGTATTAATAGTTCTCAGGGAGATCTTATTGATCGGGTGGCTAAAGAGATTGAAAAAGATCCTGCCGAAGGATTTAGAGAATCCCGTATCACCGAAATTGTAAATAAAGTTTTAAAAGAATCCAGGCAGTACGAAACAGAAACGAAGGGGAGATTTTCGTGGGTTTTTAGATTTCTGGCCTGGTTTACAGGGTTTGATAGCCGGATAAAAAAAGCTGTCGTTGCAGCAGCGATTATTTTGAAGCAATATGCTTATAGACTGGATAGGACTACACCATCTGATTGTTATTATTCGCCAGAGAAAGCTAAAATTGATACAAAGGTTTCTGATTTTGAGAAAAAAGTGTCTAGTTTTCAGTCAATAGACAAACAATATGCAAAACACCTCAGAAAAGAAAAAATAAATAATTCAAAACTAATCGGAGCTGAACCTGAAACTAGAATTGTACGGCACTTTAGAGAATTTATAAAAAACCATCAGCCAAAAGAAGATTTAGATGCAGTTAAAAAACAATTGGATAAAGAGCTTAATGATCAGGAACAATTAAATCATTGGATTGAAAGGGGAGGAGAGCCGACTACTTATTTGAATGGAAAAACACTGTGCTCCATCAAAGAAATAGATTGGGCTGCATTCAAAAAAGACGATAAACGCAATCTAAGCGCGGTTCATTTATTGCAACTTCTCGTAGTAGCTCAAAAAGAACTGGAGCCGATAAAAGCGTTTTCTTCTCAATGGCTCCAGGATCATCAAGACATGCAATACATAATTACTTCTAGAGTGATCAAAAAAGAAATTGACTTCCAGTCGCATGGAGTTCGCGTTACTTATCACTATTCCTTTAAGTTACAGGACACGGGTCCATCTAGTAAGGTTATGGCCGCTCATTATGTCAAAGCCGAACAATGCTATCAGAGGACTAATGATGGCTACAGGCAATGTGACACCATATGGATTGATGCGGGGCCGACACCCATTGGAAAAGAGGGTCGAAATACTCAACCGGTCGCCAACAGTACTTCGGCCTCTTCTGGTAATGAGGATGAAGATGACGGAGTCCTCTACAGTCCCTACACTGTAGCCAATAAGCGTGCGTAAATTTCGCCTAGCTGATCACGTCCATACTACTGAGGCTCATAATTTTTCGAGGAAGTCAAGGGCTTTTCTAGAATCCTTGGAGTCTTCATACTTGTTTGGGTGAGGTTCCACTTCAAATGAAACGGATTTTACTGATCAAACTGACTTCGTTCGGCGATCTGCTGCATGCCTTGCCTGCTCTGAACGACGCCTACCAGGCCGACCCAACGGTTCAATTTGATTGGGCCATTGACCAACAGTTCTCTGAGGTGGCGGGTTGGCATCCGGCTGTGCAGAGGATTTTTCGCACTTCTCATCGCAATTGGCGAAAAAATCTCTCCCGCCTCTCAACCTATCGATCTATTAAAGCTCTCATTCAAGAGATGCGGAAAACCAAATATGATCTCGTCATCGACGGCCAGGGCAACTTCAAATCGGCGCTCCTCTCTTGCTTTGCGAGAGGAACAAGGGTCGGTTTCGACCGCGATTCAGCACGAGAATGGATCGCCCACATCGCCTACCAAACACAGATCGCAGCATCCAGAAAGGCTCATGCAATCGATCGGCTCAGAATCCTGTTTGCCCACGCGATCGGCTACCCCCTTCCGACGACACCGCCTAATTTTAGCCTGAAGGAGGGGTGTTTTGTGAAACCGGCTATCGATCTTCCTGAATCTTACCTGGTCTTTGTTCACAATGCGGCCTGGGCCACGAAATTGTGGCCAGAAGAGCATTGGAAAGAACTGATCGCAAGGGCGGTTCAGCACGGCTTGTCTATTCTCCTCCCCTGGGGGAATCTCGAAGAAAAGGGGAGGGCAGAGCGGCTGGCTGGCTGGCCTAAAGTGCAGGTGCTGCCACGCTTGAGCCTTTCGGAAATCGGGTATGTGTTGAAGGGGGCGAGAGCTGCCGTGTGTATGGATACCGGCCTCAGCCACCTGGCCGCAGCTCTTGAGATCCCCTCAATCACCCTCTACGGGGCCACCGATTCAGGACTCATTGGGGCCAGCGGCCGCACCCAATCCCATTTACAATCAACCTTCCCTTGCGCCCCCTGCAACCGGAAAATTTGTACATTCAAGGATCTAAACCCCCCATGCCTCGCCCAAATCACTCCGGAAACGGTCTTGCGCCGCCTGTTAAAGATCTTAGACAGTAAGTATCCCAATTTTATCGAAAAATAAAAAATAATATTTGGACTTATTATTAATGATTTTGTATAATGTACGTATATTAAAATATAAAGCACAGGAACGTCTATGAATATTCACGGTCAAAACCAAAATACATTGCATTTTTGTACATTCAACGTTTTATCGGAATATTACACTGATCAGTTTAATGAGAAAGCGCCTCCCGACTTTAAGGTGAATACCCAATTTCTGAATATTACTCCCAAAGCACAGAGCATAGTGAATGAACTCCTCAAATTACCAAAAGGGTTGCCAGAGATCATGGCTCTTCAAGAATGTACTTCTGACATGGCAACAGAGTTGACCAGCACTTTGAATAATTGGCGCGATGTAGCAAACATAGCGGCAGGATCTAGATATAAGTGCATACATGCATGTCATAAAATCAGTAATCAAGATAATCTCAAAAACGGTGTTGCAATTATTGCCCTAGTTCCTGAAAAGACACAAGTAGAGATCCGCACTCAATATGTTGACGCTGAGGTAGGTAAGAGGAGAGCGACATTATTAGTTCAGCTGCCTTATAACAATCGGACAGTTCGCATCGCTTCTTTCCACATTACTGGACATCCTAATGCTACGATCGGCGACACCCAGTTACTAAATGTTCTCCGTTGGATCAAAAACCCCAGCTCAAAAACCCCATTACCCCAGGCCGATTGTATTCTGTTTGGAACCGATTTGAACCAAACCCCTACCGAGGGGGTGCGAGTGCAGATGATGAAGGGCTTCAATATTGAGACAAACGGTTACGTTACAGAACCGTCAAAGGCTCGCCGAATCGATTTTATAGGCCACAAAGTAATTACCACAACAACAATTTGTCGCAAAGAAGACGCTAATACTCTGGATGCCGTATTGACGCCGATGCCAGCTAGCGATCATCTTCCAGTTGTCCGTTCATTGATCATTGGGGAAGCCGCAGGAGCAGCACTTTCATCAGACATAAAAACGTTTGCATCGGTACAACAACAATGGCAACCCCCAGTACAACCACCCATTCAAGCGCCAGCCCCAGCAGCACCACAGCCTACTTCATCAAGCGGCTGCTCTATGTTGACCAAAACCTTGTTCGTTGCATTGATCGCTTTTGGTCTCGGTATGCGGTTGGCCTCAAGATAAACGTGTAAAGCGGCTTTATACCGCCACCGGCCAATCACTTGGATTTGAACCCAAGCCCAAGCCCTCCATCCAAATCCAAGAGCCTATCCGGTGGCGGTATACATTTAGTAAAACACGGGGCGGGTGTTGTACCGCTCCCAGTACAATGTGGGGTAGAGCTGCTTGCCCGTGGCCGAAATGGCGCCGCAATCGCGGAGCCAGGCGGACATTGAGTAGCCGATCCGGGTTCGGCTCGATTTGTTGAGAAACAGATCGAGGGGCATGGTGATCGAAAACCCTTTGTCGTAATACCTGCTTCCGTTCACTTTGTCTTCCGCATTCGTGAGGGTGTACCAGAGGCCGACTCGAAGACCGCTGAAAAAGGTGCGCCCCCCTTCTAGCCGTATTCCTTTATCCCGCGCCAAAAATTGCCCCGCACTCACTTTGAAGTCGAGGTTCAGGGGCTTATATTGGTAGTAGAAATCGACAAAATACTGTAATCCGGTGTAGGGGAAATAGAGCGGCCCTTCATCGGTGAGTTTTCTGATTTTGCGCTGGAATCCAATGCCGTAATAACCCCGTTTGAGGAGGGTGGCGCTCTGAAAGCCGATGGCCCAATTGACGTGGACTGGATAATAGAGAGCTTCCAGGGCAACGCCTGCGTAGGCGGCTTCAAAATAGCCGACGGCTAGGCGGGAAAACCACCCTTGTCCCATATTCCAGCTTTTTTGCAGATAGGCAAGGTCAAGGTGAAAAGAATTGGCCTGGTTGTAGAGGATCGAGTCGGTCCGGACGTTGATGATCCTCGAGGGGTTGATGAGGTCTTGGCTGTCGAGATCAGAGGTGCTGGAGGCGGCGGTGTAGGTGCCGCAAATGTTGTAGTAAATTTCATCGAATAGATACCCCTCCGGGTTCAGGGCAAGACCTACCTCATATTTGAATTTGCCGCGGCTGCTGCCGAGAAAAGAGCGGAACCAGGGGCGGAAGGTGAGAATCCAAATTTTTTTCCGCCTCTGATAGAGGAGGGCTGAGTCGTATGCGCGGGGCCTCCGCGAGGCCTCTTGCGGGGGGGCGATGATCCGGAATTCGTCTTCGCCGAGCCGTCCAGCGGCGTACCGTTTTAAATCTTCCAGACGAAAGCGGTATTCATGGATGGGGACGCCGTCGGCTTCGGTGACGGCTGTAATAGCGGAGATGTTCGAGGGGGTGAGCGCGGCGAGGATGTATTCAATGCGGCTCCGGACGTCCTCTTCTTCCCGATAGCGGACGTTGACGATTTTCATCCAGAGGCTGTCCTTGCCAGAGGGGCCGGGGATGAGGTAGAGGCTGTAGAGATCAAAGCCCTGCTCCTGGAAGGCGAAGGCCAGCTCTTGGGCCAGCTCCTGACGGCTCCGGAGGGTGCCGATCGGCTGGGTGTCGACGGGGGCAGAATAGGGGGCTGGGTCTTTGGTTTTCGGAAGGAGCCCTTTGGATGAGCCGAGATCGTAGTTGAGGGCGATGCTGGCCGCGAGTGTTTCCCCGCGAAGGGTGCTTCCCGAGAGGCGGATCAGATCCCAGAGGGTGAATTGGAGGCCGGCGTTAATGGGCGCTCTCACTTTGCGGCCATCGGGGTGCTCGTGGAGATGCCGTTTGTAATTGTTGGCGTCGTATTCGGCGGCCAAGGTGAGGTTCTTGAAAAACGAGCGATATTTTCGGAAAGGGGTCCAGGCGGCAGCCCCATAAAAACCCCGCATGCGGCCGTTGCCCCAGCCAAGAGTCGCTTCAAAATTCCAGGAGAGGAACTCTTTCGTAGCGGCAACATAAAATGATTCGAACCTACAGGTGCCGATAAAATCGTTCCAGCCAATCGCAAAGTCGGGTAAAAAGGGGAACCCATCTTCTTTCCGGAGGAGGATGAGTTTGAGATTGGCGGCCCTTTCGGCCGAATCGCCAAAACCTAAATGGCCAAAAATCCCGTCGAGCATCCCTTTATAAATCCAGTAATTGCCGGTCGTTTCAACGTGATCGAAAAATTGAAAGCCGAGGCTCCAAATATGATAGGGCGGGGCGTAGGCGAAGCCAAAACCCATGGCTCCCGCATCGAAGGTGCGGGCTGACGGCATGGCAAAATAGCCCCCTTGAAGCTGGTAGTTGATCACGAGGGGCAGCCGGTCATGAATCTGCTGTTGGATCTCCGCCACCGTTTGTAGGTCGCGAAAGAGCCTCTCCGCAGGCGATTCGTCAAAACAGAGCGGCTCTTGAGCGGAGAGAGTGAGAGGAAGAAGAAGGAGGGGAAGCCATTTCATGAAAATTTATTTCAATGGGTTGTCAGCCAAGGGGAATCCTTCGAATGTAAAAGCGTAGGGTCTAAACCGTTTTCTGGCAAGGAAAGTTTTCGCGCTCGATTCTTAAACTGGACATTCTTTCAATCCTTCCTAAGAACTTGTCAAACAATAAAGTAAGGCATTTGGGTCGCGCAGCCAAATGCTTTACTTTATTGTTTGACAGGTCCTATACTCACCGGGAGAAGTTGCACCTATTTTTGGAAAATGGACATGGCTTATTTAAAAGATTTTCGTGCGCGGATTCAAAATAACGATTATCCCGGATTCCTCAAAATCTGGGAGGAGTATTGCTACGGCGATGAGCCCGATGGAGAGGAAATTATCGCGGTGCTGGAAAGCGTTAAGGCGTCCGATCTAGCCAAGCCTTTTGGCGTCCACGTAGAGCGGATTCTCCCGCTTTGGCGCGAGCTGAAAGACGCAAAAGAGGCTCACGGCGCTTTGCGGCTGATTCTCGATCTGCAGACTAGCAATAGCGAAGAGCTGGCCGATCTCGCAACCTCCTACTTGAAGAATCAAAATGAAAACGATCCGCTCCTCCTAGAAAAGCTCCGGCTCGTCGGCCTGCGCAATCGGGAGCGGTTCCAATCGGCCATCCGGAATTTCGAGCTTTTAAGCCACATGAAAAAGGGCAATTATGTTTTTCATACAGGCGGTTGGGGAACCGGTGAAATTGTCGACTGCTCGATGGTTCGCGAGGAGCTCTCTCTCGAATTCGAATACGTGATCGGCACGCAGCACCTATCGTTCGAAAAAGCGTTCAAAACATTAATTCCCCTCCCTCCAGACCATTTCTACTCGCGCCGTTTCGGCTCTCCCGACGCCCTCGAGAAAGAGGCCCGGAAAAATCCGAGCGATACGATCCGCCTTCTGTTGCGTGACTTGGGGCCCAAAACGGCTTCTGAAATCAAAGAGGAGCTAGCCGATTTGGTGATCCCAGCCGAAGATTGGAACCGTTGGTGGCAAACAGCGAGAGCGAAATTGAAGAAAGATACGAAGATCGAATGCCCAAAAGAGCTTAAAGATCCGTTCAAGTTGCTCTCCGAAGACGTCCCTCACGAGGTCGCTTTGCACAAAGTCCTCGAAACAAAACCGGGCGTCAATGCGACCATCCAGTTGGTCTATGCTTTCTTGCGAGACTTCCCCGAAACGTTGAAAAACAACGAATTCAAAACTTCTCTCGCGGCCCGGTTTAACGAGATATTGACCCAAGAACAACTGAGCGATAGCCAAAAACTCCAAGTGCTCTTCTTTTTGCAAGACTTAAACGTTCCGAAGATCGGAGAGCAAATTCAGCAGCTTATCGCCCATTTGCATGCGGCGCCTGAAGCGGTTCGGATCATGACTGTGATGGGATTCCAGAAGCGGGCGTTGCAGGAGATCAAAAAAGGGCGCAAAGATTGGCAAGACACCTATCTCGATCTCCTTTTCACCGTGGATCAAAACCTCCTAAGGGACTTTATTTTGCATGAACTCGAATCGCCGCAAACGAAAGACGCCTTAAAACAAAAACTGAATTCCCTCCTCATCCACCCCCTCTCTTTCCCAGAGGTGTTTATTTGGTATTTCCAAAAAATCATCGACCAGAAATCGAAACTCCCTTTCAGCGAACCCCAAGGGAAAAATCGTTTCTTTGAAGGGCTTTTGATCATTTTGGATTATCTCGAACAAAAGCCGCAGCAAAGGGATCTTTCAAAAAAAATCATCTCCCTTCTGACTGCGGATCGGTATAAAATTGTCCGGGATATCATGGGAAATTCTTCTTTAGAAGAGGTCAAAGAGTACCTTCTCCTATCGACCAAGTGCGGCTCGCTCACCGATCACGATATCAAAATTCTCCATTCTCTGGCCGAGGTGGTCTACCCATCGCTATCCCGAATCCGCAAAGATAAAGACCGAACCTCCTCGGAAGACGATCTGATCTGGACGACACAGGAGGGATTCCAGAAAACACAAGCTCGCATTCAGCAGATCGCTACGGTTGAGACAGTGAGCAATGCGAAAGAAATCGAAGAGGCTCGAGCGCTCGGCGATTTCAGGGAGAATGCCGAATTCAAAGCGGCTCTAGAGCGGCGGGATCGGCTCCAGTCTGAATTAAAATTTCTCTCCGATCAGATCAGTAAAGCCCGGATCCTTTCCCCAGAGGACGTCCTCCCAGACGAGGTGAGCATAGGCTCAGTCGTCCACTGTAAAGATTCCAAGGGCGAGCATATCCGCTTTACGCTCCTTGGACCTTGGGACGCCGATCCGGAAAAGAGAATCCTCTCCTTCCAATCCAAATTAGCCCAAACCATGAAGGGACGCTCTATTGGAGAAAAATTTGATTTTCAGGGGGAAATGTTTACGATTACCGATCTAGACAATTATTTTGATCAGAAACGATGAATCGACTATCTTGAAGGGAGAAGGGTGCCCATTATGTCGTCTTCTCCCCATCAAGAACTCGTAATAGCGAGTACGAATGTCCACAAAGTCCGAGAATTTAAGGATTTGCTCAGACCCTACGCGAGCCTCGATCTTCTGAGCCTTTCCGATTTTTCTACTTATATCCCCCCGGAAGAGACGGGGAAAACTTTTGAAGAAAACGCCACGTTGAAAGCGGAGCATGCGGCCAAAATACTCAATCGATGGGTCATCGCAGACGATTCGGGACTCGTTGTCCCCGCCCTAGGCGGCGCGCCAGGGGTCTATTCGGCCCGCTATGCCGGTAACGATGCGACCGATTTCGAGAACCGGAAGAAGCTGCTCGAAGAGATGCAGCATCTGATGGATGAGGATCGGCAAGCCTTCTTTGAGTGCTGCATTGCTCTTGCTTCCCCGGAAGGGGTCAAAAAGTGTGTCAAGGGGACATGCGAGGGGACTCTTTTAACGAAGGACAGGGGCGGCGGCGGCTTTGGCTACGATCCCCTTTTTGTGAAGCATGGGTATAGCAAGAGCTTCGCAGAGATCGGCGATTCGGTCAAAAACCGGATCTCTCACCGGCGCAAGGCGCTCGATAAATTGGCTCTCTCCCAGGTCCTTGAGTCGCTGATGAGAGTTTAATGTACTATCTCGTGGATGGCTATAACCTCATTTTTAGCCTGATCCTCTCTAAAGGCAGTCTCCAAACCCTCAGACACCAACTCATTCTCACTTTGAAAAAGCAGTTTGCGGCCAAGAAGATCGCTGGCACTCTCGTCTTCGACGGGGCTCATCGAAAAGACGAGGAGAGCGGATTGTCATATCCAACCCCTCTCATTGTCGCCTATGCCCCTCAAGGGCAGAGCGCTGACGCCTATATTGTAGAGAGGATTGAACTCTCCGCAACCCCCAAAGAGATCGTTGTTGTGACCAACGACCGAGGACTTGGGCGGCACGCCAAAGCAGCCGGCGCTCAAGTGCAGGATAACGACGCCTTTGTCCAATGGCTTTATAAAAAGAAAAAAGGGGGGAAGACCATTGTTCCAAAAGAGTCGCAGAAAAACATCGATCGGCTCCTTAAGATTTTTGAGGAGCGGCTAAAAAATGGGGAGGAGTAATTTATTTGTGTTTTTTTCCGTTGTGGAGTAAACTCCTCGGAAAAAAAGAGGGAAAGGGGGAATCCATTGAGTTCGATCGGACAATCACAAAAAGCAGTAGAAAGGCTGTACCCAGAGGCGCTTATTTTGGGATCTCGAGAATGGTCAGTGGTTATGAACATCCCGGAAGACCAGTTGAATTTCCCCCCGGTTCCTCAACATCTCATAGATCGGCTAGGACAGCAATGCCCCAGCCACCCAAAGGCTCGGGTCGTTGAGACCCATACTTTGATGTATATTCCTGGCAGTCTGACCTATCCACAAATGAAAGAATGGATCATCAAACGGCTGGAATGCGAGGTTGTTGAGAATGCTGTAGAACTCGACGGAGCCATCAGAAATATGGGTGCAACATCCGGAGAATGGTCGCTGATCACGAGCTCTATAGATTCACGCACTTTAAACAAGACTCCTTCGGGAATCAGAGAGATCGCTAGCAGAGATGACTATCAAACGGCCTCTTTAGTGAGCGTTTTTGTAGCACGGCTCGGGTTTGCCGCAGCAGCCCAATACAGCGATCCTGAATGCATAAAAGATTTAAATCGCTATGTAATCACAAGTGATGTTTACTATCGTGCCCTTCGACGTCCGACCGTCTTCCCCTCAGCCACTCTGGGACCTAATCCTTCAGTTGGCCCCCAGCTTGTCGCCCTAAATATATCCCATTGCGTCAAACCGATCCCTGTCAATCGGATCAAGACGATTCTGGATGGGATATTCGTGACAGAGAACAGTCCCGATTGCGGATCTATGCTCATGTGGACGTAATCAGCTTTCACTTTCGGTGCAGACAGGCTCTTGGGCCATATCGATCCTTTCCCACGAAAACCGGTCGAGATGCTCAAAGACCTCTTGGGTCGAGGCTGACCGGTTGAGCTGGGCCCGGAGTTCTTTCACGCCGGTCAGACGCTTGAGATACCAGCAGCCGACCCTTCGCATATCGAGCAGCGATTGCCTCTCTGGCTGATATCGGACAATAGAATCGAAATGTTCCAGCAACCCCTCGCGGAGATCGCGGATGGATCGAACGAGTGGAGCCTCCCCAGCCAAAGCCCGTAAAATATCTTCGGCGATCCAAGGCTGGCCCATCGTCCCTCGGGAAACAAGAACGGCGTCGCAGCCCGTGTGGGCAAACATCCGGAGCGCACTTTCCGCATCAAATACATCGCCGTTGCCGATGACAAGGATCTCTCTGGCCGCCGCTTTACACGCCTTGATATGATCCCAGTTTGCCTTGCCCTGATAACCTTGTTCGCGGGTTCTCCCGTGGATAGTGATCGCTTTTGCGCCAGATCTCTCTGCAATACGGGTCACCTCAACAGCATTGATGTTTTTGTCATCCCAGCCCGTCCTAATTTTGACCGTGACAGGAATTTGGACTACGGCGACGATCGAGGAGATCACCTCCCCAATTAACTCAGGGGTCTTCAGCATCCCAGAGCCGCTCCCGTCCTTGGTCACTTTGTCCACAGGGCATCCGCAGTTGAAATCGATGACGTCAAAACCGAGATCCTCGATGATGCGGGCAGCGGCAGCGGCCATTTTCGGCTTGCTGCCGCACAGTTGAGCTCCAATCGGGTGCATGTCAGAGTCGTAATCGAGCATCCGATAGGTGTTCGGATCGTTCCGGACGAGGGCGTCGATTTTCACCATCTCGCAATAAACCAGGCCAGGCCGGTAACGGCATGACATACGGCGGAAAGGGAGATCGGAACAGCCGGCTAGAGGGGCGTAAAGCACTTTATTGGGGAGCTCGGTAGAGCCGATCCAGAAGGGAGGAGGGTTCTTTTTCATCTCAAAAGGCTCTTGAGGAGCATCTCAATCACCTGGAGGGCGAAAAAAGCGAGGATCGGGCTGACGTCTAAACGGCCGCCGAGGGGCGGGAGGATGCGCCGAAAAAAATTGAGGTAAGGGTCGGTGTAAAAGGCGACAAAGCGGATCAGATGATGGCCTTGAAGGGCTGGAAACCACGAAGTGACGATCCTGACAAAAAGGAGAACCGTGTAGGCGGAGAACAGGAGATCGACGATATAGGTCAAATTCATAGCACCTATATTAAGGGTATTTTCTATTTTCGTCATGTCCTGCTATACTGCGGCCACCCCAAAAGTGTGAATTTGGGGTGGCCGCAGTATAAACTGGAAACTGTTTAACAAGGGTTCATGGATATTTTTGGCGTCTATCTCGACTTCCCCTACGTCCGCACATCTCTTGTTCGGAAGAGCCGAACAGGGGCGGAAATCGTTGAATTAAAGACGTTTTCCTTTAGCGATGAGCCCAATGTAAAGCCGCTTTACATGAAAAATTTTAAGGGGCGGATCGCAACTGGCCTTCCGACAAAAAAAATTTTGATTCGGCCGGTGGAAATCAAAATTGCGGGGGGGCGCTACATCGAGGAGGCGGCGGCTTTTCAGTCAGAGGCGCTCAGTCATTTCAAGCCGGAAGAGGCGATCACCGTCTCTGTCATGGGTAAAAAGGAGAAGGACAAGGCGGAGGGGCTCCTCTTTACGGTTCCTCGGGAGGGTCTCAAGGAACATTTAGAAGAACTGGCGCGCTTGGAGATCGATCCCGACACGGTGAGTACAGCCCCTTCAGGACTCTCCCATTTTATCCGTTGGAAATTTCCCCATATCCAAGATGCTTTGATCGTCGATTTGGGCGCTCATGAGATCACTTGCGTGTGGCTTGAAAAGGGGCGCTTGAAAAAATCGCATGCGATCCCAAAAGGGGTCGAAGATCTCTTGATGGCGCTCCATGAAGATCGGAAAAAAATTTTGCTAAAGAAAGAGATTGAGGGATCGGCTAAACAGATCGACCTCTTACTGCTGAAAGCGAATCTTAACCCCAGATTGTCGGCTGAATTGACCGCCTTGCGCTACGAGCTGGCCAAGGTGAGCTACTCATTGAGCGGGGGGGATCTATCTAGACCGGTTATTTTTACTGGGAGATCGGATACCTTCATCCACCTCCGCGAATTTCTGATCGATGGATGGACAGATGCGTGGCCGCTCTCCATCGAAGAGCAAAAATTTGCCGTCAGCATTGGGCTTGCTTTAGAACAGACTTCCGCCTATCCGCTGCAGTTGCGGCGGGGAGAATTTTTCCCTCGAAAAAACTGGGAACGGATGGGATTTTACGCTCTTTGCCTTTTAGTCGCTTCAACCGTTCTAAGCAGCGCCCTTGTCCTTTTGGGAATGAGGACCTCGTCCCTCGCCACGCATAAGATGTTGGCTTCCCTTTCGAACGGATCTAGTTTAGAAGAACGCCGGGAAGATCGGATCGACGAATGGATCAAGACGATCGAGGCCAATAACAGAGAATATCCGTATATTCTCCAAACGCCCCGAGTCGCTGAGGTTTTATCGTGGTTCTCCTCTCATCCTCTTTTAGCGGCCTTGAAGAGTGAGGGCGATCCGATCTTCTTAAGCGAACTCAAATATCAATTGGTTACCTTTCCGACGATCGATTCGGGTAAAGAGCCGTTTTTAGCCAAAGTGGAGATCGAATTTAATTTTAAAAATGGGATGAGCGCAAGGAAATTTCATGAGGCCCTTAGAAAGGGGGACGCTCTCGTCGATCCCGACCTAGAGATCGAGTGGGATGCTTGGAATGATCGCTACCGCGCCTCCTTCTTTCTAAAAAACCGGAGCCCCTATGTTCCTTGAAAAATGCGGGCAGTTTTTCTTTCTCCGCATGCGCCCTCCCCTCTTTTTCGCGCTTGCCGTTTTGCCATTGGCCTTTGCAAGCCTTTATTTATCGCAAATCAATGCCCGTCTTCACGAACTGGAAAGCCGTTTTGCTGGCGCGGCCCGAAAGGAGCGGCTGGCGTTGGAGAGAAAGGAGAGAAAAGAGAGGTTTCTCCAACGGCACTCCTCGCCCAATCCTTATTTCCTCGACCAAGAGATCGAATCGTTTCCGTTGTTGCAGCACGAACGGCATGCACTCGAATCTCTTTTGCATCACCCGGCTTTTCCCGAATCGCTCCCGATCAAAGAGCGGATCGCCTTCTTGGATAAAAACCGGCTCCTCTTTAGCGAGGAGGGGATCGCGGTCTCTGAACAGATGAAAGAGGTCGAAGAAAAACAGCGATATCCCGTCCAAATGGACGAAAACGATCTCAAACGGATCCTCTCCTTAATTGAAGATGTGCCGATCGATTCTTTCACTCCTCTATCGGAAAGTCCGCAGATTCTGATTAAGGAGTTCCACCTTAAAAAACAGGAGACCTCGCTTCACACGGAAGTGTTTGAAGTCGAGATGACTCTCCTCAAACGGGAATTTTTTCAACCATGAAGCGCCCTCTTTTCTTCCTTCTCCTACTCGCTGCCAGCTGTTACCGAACGACCCAACCTGAGCCGCTGTCGCTCATCCAAATCCAGGATCGAAACGGTCTGACAGAAACAATCAGCAACCCAGATCGGCTGCCTGCCTACCAATCGGTCGATTTTTTCTCTTCTCAACCCTACAAAAAGGTGCTCCGCGTCTATAAAACGGACGGGAAAAACCGATCGAGGATCACCACCTATCATCCGAATGGAATGCTTTGCCAGTATCTCGAAGCCGAAGAGATGCGGGCCCATGGAGCCTACCGGGAATGGTTCCCGAATGGACAGCTGAAATTAGAGGCGACGGTCGTTGCAGGGACAGCCGATTTGATCCCTGGCGTGCAGGAAGATTGGGTTTTTGATTCGCTCAGCCGTGTCTGGGATGAACAGGGGAACCTCATCGCATCGATCCTCTACCAGAAGGGGGCCCTTGAAGGAAAAAGCACCTATTATTTTCCATCCGGCCAGATCGACCGGGAGTTCTCGTTTGCAAAAAACAAGCTCGACGGCGAAGCGGTTGAGTTTTGGGCGGAAGGGGGGCTCAAGGCAAAGTCCCATTATAAAAAAGGGAGCAAAGAGGGGGAGTCCCGCGGCTTTTTCCTCGACGGGAAGATTGCTTATATTGAGGAATATACAGACGGACGGCTTTTGCGAGGGACTTATTACAATCCTGCGGGGGATCAAATTTCGGAGGTAGAGAAAGGGGCAGGATTCCAAGCTCTTTTTCAGGATGGGGCGATGATGCTCATCGAATTTCGGATGGGACTGGCTGATGGGTTGGTGCAAAAATTCACCCCGGAAGGGGAGCTCCACCGCTCCTATCAATGCAAGGGAGGGAAAAAGCACGGGGAAGAGGTCGAATACTACCTCTTGTCGGAATTAGAGGGGGAATTTCAAAAACGGGTTCCCAAAATGTCGGTAGTTTGGAACGAAAATCGGGTTCATGGATGCGCTAAGACGTGGTATAACAACGGACAGCTGCAAAGCCAACGGGAATATTCACAAAATCGGCGAACCGGGCCCTCTTTGGCTTGGTATCGAGACGGGAGCTTGATGCTCTATGAAGAATACGAAGAGGACAAACTGTTCACAGGCCACTACTATAAAATAGAGAAAAAAGAGCCTGTTTCGTCGATTGCGAACGGGAATGGGACGGCTACGCTCTATGACGAAACTGGCTCATTTTTAAGAAAGGTTCCCTATTATAAAGGAAAGCCCGTTGATCCAGAAGAGTGAATGGCGACAGAGGTTGCTCCAGCTGCGGAAAAAGATCCCTAAAGAGCGGAGGGAGGAGGCGGCGCGCCATTGTTTGGAGAGGTTAAAATCAAGAGGACGGATTCTCTCTTTTTCGCCGATAAGCTCCGAAATCGATCTCGGTGCGCTCAACCAGGTTTTAAAAGCAGAGGGGAGGCTCTGGCTTGTCCCATACAAAATCGGGCCGCTGATCCAATTCCCGTTGCACGAAATCGACTGTATTCTAGTGCCAGGCCTCGGCTTTGACAAAGACAAATACCGGATCGGGTATGGGAAAGGGTATTACGATCAATTTCTGGCTGGGGCGGCGCACATTTGGACCATTGGAGTAGGCTTCAAAGAACAGCTTTGCGAAGAGCCTCTCCCACGCGACCCGTGGGATATACCCGTCAAAGAACTCCTGCTGGTATAGTATCGAGACCTTCACTTCACTTTCTGCAAAGAGGAGGCGGGGGCCTCTTTTTTCGGCTCCTTTTTCGGCGCGCAGAAATGAGATCCGTCGCAAAGGGTCGCTTTTACATAGGCCCCTGGCGAGACCCCCGTACACATCGAAAATATCCCCTCAGAAGGGCACTGCCACGTCACGGTGTACGGAGTCAACGAGACGTTCGGCGTACCCGGATGGACGTAGGGCGTCGGATTCAAATTCGTCGTAAAGTTTCTCTGCTGGCCCGGCTGAACCGAAAACTGCCCCAGATACGTTCCGTCGGAGGCCTGGATCACCGCCGTTAAAATCATCGTCGTATCGTTGTGCAAGAGAATCGATCCGTCATTCGTCCCCGCTATCGCAAAGAGGGGAAGCGCTAAAAAAAACAACCGTCTCAACATCATCTTTTTTCCACGTGAGCCCAGCGGAAATCGATCTGCCCGAGCGGCGAGAGGGCCACCTCTTGCAAATCGGCGCTTTGCATAAAGTTCAGGATATAGTGAAAGATCGGTATAATGGGCATCTCATCCATCAAAATCTGCTCCGCGTCCCGCAATAAACCTCTTCTCTCTCTTGCATCCCTGCATATTCCAGATTGGGTTAAAAGATCAACGTATTTGCTATTTTCCCAATGGGTATTATTGGCGCTCGTCTCTTTATACTTAAAAACTTCGAGAAAATTAATCGGATCATCGAAATCGGCCGTCCAAGATCCGGCTGCCAGTTGGTACTCTTTTTGCGACACCCTTTGAAAAAAAATTTTAGGCTCTACCGCCTCGAGCGCAACCTTGATTCCGAGAACCTGTTCCCACTGTTTTTGAACCGCCTGCGCAATGGAGGCGTTCCGCTCATCGTTTTTGTAGCTGAGTTGGATCGGCTCGAGAGCGCTCAGCGTCAGATCGAGTTCAAGCAGCGCGTCGGTGAGTAGCGCCCCAGCTCTTTCCGGATGATCATCCTGAAAATAGCCCAGCTCCGATAACCCCATTTCTGGGGGAACCAGCCCCTTGGCCGGTTTGTGTCCGCCTTGAAGGATGTGGTCAGTGATCGCTTTCCGGTCGATGGCAAAAGCAAGGGCCTTCCGAAAAGAGGGGCTGCTCAACGGATTTTTTTTATCAGAGATCTGTCTGGCCGTGTTCACCCGAAAAAAATAGGTCGCTGAAAAGGGGCTGCTGCGGAGAATGTTTTTCCCCTTTAGCGTCCGGATAGTGTCGACCGGAAGGATCGAAAGGGGGGATCCGGCCCAATCGAGCTTCCCCTCTTCAAACATCTGAATTTCAGTGCTGCTGTCCATTATGCACAATTCGATCGAATGGAGAGCGACGTCCTTCGCTTGCCAGTACGTTGGATTTTTGACGACGGTGATCTGATCCGAGTGTTTCCAATCTTTCAAAACGAAAGGGCCGTTGCAGACATAGGCGTCTACTCTCAGCGCCCATTGTGGATCGCGAGCGGCCGTTTTTTGATGCACAGGAAAAAAAGAGGGCATCGAAAGAAGCTGTAAAAAATAGGGAACCGATGTTTCAAGCTCGACGACGAGGGTCCCTGCGTCTGGAGTGGTTATCCCCACCTGTTCCAAAGCGATCTCTCCCAATTTGGCTTTCCGCGCATTTTTGATGTCATAGAGCTGAGAGGCGATATCTGTCGGAAACCGGGGATCGAGAATGGTTTTCCAGCTTTCAGCAAAATCAAAAGCCGTCACAGGATCTCCGTTCGACCAAAGCGATTTGCGCAACCGAAAACGGTACTCCAGCCCATCTTCGGAAATCTCAACACTCTCCGCTAAGGCCATTTCGAGCTCACCTCCCTTTCCAAATCGAGTCAACCCCTCAAAAAACATATGCATCAGGGCGGTCGAGATCGAATCGCGCACTTTTCGGGGATCGAGCGACTGAGGCTCGGCGCCGATACTGATCCGCACCGTTTGTTTGTTCGACGGTTCGATATTTTTTTCGTTGCAGCCCGTCAGAAAAAAAATACTCAGAAAAAGACAGCGAATGATAAACAGCATAGGCACCTCAGTAATCGTTGCAGCAACTGTACACAGAGAGCGGTTAGATTGAAACAAAAAAAACAGGAATTTTGCAGGGCGGCACTCATCCAAAACTGCATTTTTCTTGATTTAATTTTCAATTTGAGTTTATGATTCCAATTGTAATCTTGAAGCGCATGCGGAAATGTTGTGACTCGGCATGGTTCCAAGATGATGGCAACGCTTCGGAAGATCTTAGCGAGAGCTAATAAAACAAACTATTCGTCCAAAATGGAGAGCAAAAAATGCTGAACTTACTGACAAAAACAAAGCCATGGATGGTTGCATCGCTGATCGTTGCATCATCCTTATTTGGTCAAAACAATGCGCCGTGCCCAAAACCCTGCCCGCCAAAACCCTGCCCAAAACCTTGTCCGCAGCCTTGCCCTCCAACGCAAGTTTGCCCTCAAGATCCATGCTGCCCAACATGGCCAACGCCTGTTTTGAATGCTGCGTATAACTATCCAGCGCGGATTCAAACTCGCTGCCCATGGGATCTCTATGGCGATGTGAGCTTTATCTATTGGCAGCCCATCCAAGAAAATATGGAGTTGGGCCTTGCGAATACGACTGCTGCGGTGAGGGATGTACTGGACGCTGTGACGGCCAACGTGATCAACATGAACTTCAAATTCAAACCGGGCTTTAAAATCGGTTTGGGCGGAAGTTTTTCTCACGACAACTGGGATACTTTGCTTGAATACACATGGTTCCACAACACCAACAGCCAATCTTCAGACGGCCCTTCTGGCGGCAACATTATCCCGATGATAGGAGCTCCTGCGAGCACAGGCGACTCTTTATATAGCTCTGTGAGTGAAAACTGGCGCTTAAAAATGGATATCATCGACCTCGATTTGGGCAGATGGTACTATGTTGGCACGAACCTGATGTTCCGCCCCAGTTTTGGTGTGAGAGCCGATTGGATCCGTCAAAGACTGGTGTTCAATGGGGTCAGCGCCACCGATGAAGGTGAAGTCTACAGCAAATCAAGCTCTTGGGCGATTGGTCCTATGGCTGCCTTGGATTCCAGCTGGAACATTGGTTGCGGCTTCAGGATCTTTGGAAACGCCGAGACCGATCTCCTCTTCACGAAGTACACGAGATTGAGATACAACGAAACTCATACGAACGTAGACCTCATTCCGATCAGCGTGAAGCAAAGCCATGTGTATGCAATCAGACCACACTTCGACCTCGAGTTGGGTTTGGGCTGGGGCACATACCTCGATTGCAACAACTGGTACCTCGATTTCAAAGCCGGTTATGAGATGCAGGCATTCTTGTTCCAAAACATGTTCCGCCATTTCTCTAGCGCGACCATGGCTGGCAACAGCGCCTCTCCGTATGGCAACTTGTACATCCAAGGGTTGACAGCGACAGCGAGCGTCGATTTCTAACCGATTTCGCAGTCTCTATCAGTGAAGTTTCGACAGGCTGGGTGAACACCCGGCCTGTTTTATTTTTCGGCATACCGCGCAGCGCCCAGAAGGGCCGCACGATCGTTCAAGACGATCCAGACCGGAATCGATTCAAGAAGCTCTTTAAACCTCCCCTTATCGACAAAAGAGGCGTAAAAGGCCCCTTTTTTCATCTTTTCGATGAGCTGCGGAGCAATCCCGCCGCCGACATAAACCCCCCCCAGCGCAAAAAATTTGAGCGCCATGTTCCCCGCCTCAGACCCGTAAATAGAGAGGAACCAATCCACTGCGCGCAAACAGGCCCGATCTTTTCCCTCCTTTCCCCAGTGGGAGATCACTTTTGAAGGATCTCCGTTTTCCATCTCTTTTTGCAGAGCTGGATCCCATTTTTCCCTCCCAGAGTCAATCAGAAATTGGAAAAGGCTATGGAGCCCTGGACCAGAAACGATCCGTTCATAAGAGACATGACCGAACTTTGTTTTGAGATAGAGAAGGAGTTCTATTTCTAACTCATTGCGCGGCGCAAAATCGACATGCCCCCCTTCGCAGGCAAACGGCCTATGCTCTTTCCCATCCCAAAATAGCCCCGCCTCTCCCAATCCGGTTCCAGCCGCGATCAACGCTTGATTGCCTGTCTGCGGCTTACCAGCGTGAAGACAAAATAGCTCCTCTTTTTTCAGCGCTTTGAGTCCGTAAGCATTGGCTTCAAGGTCGTTCAGCAGAGATACTGAAGGGATCTGGAGAGTACGGCTGATGTGGCCGGCGTCGATGACCCAAGGCAAATTTGTGATCCGGCATCTCCCATCCCGCACCGGCCCTGCGACGCCAAAACAGGCCCGCTCCACTTTTTTCCCGCGGAGGAACTCTTCCAAAATCTCTTCCAAACTTCCATGGCTGAGGCTCGAGAATGTTGCCTCAGCCCCTGCCATCTTTCCCCGATCAAACAGGGCCAAACGGGTGTTCGTCCCCCCAATATCGCCAGCTAAAATCATGGTTTACCTCTTTTTTGCATTGAAACAGATTGGATCATTATTTTCGGCCACTTTCTGCCTTGACGAGAAGAGAAATAGGTTTCATTCTGGTAACTAAACCTGGACACTGGCCATTTAAATGGCCCATGTCCAGTCAACCGGAGGAATCTATGTCACAGCAACCCGACGCGGGTAAAAAAAAGGCCCTTGAACTGGCCATTTCCCATATTCAAAAACAGTTTGGCGAAGGGGCGATCATGGCCCTCGGCAAACATTCGGCCACTCATGGTCTTAGCGTGATTAAAACAGGGGCCATCGCTCTCGACATCGCCCTCGGCATCGGCGGATTGCCCCGCGGAAGGATCATCGAAATCTTCGGCCCCGAATCTTCGGGCAAATCGACCCTTGCCACCCATGTCGTTGCGAGCGCCCAGAAAAACGGAGGGCTGGCCGCCTACATTGATGCGGAGCATGCCCTCGATCCCAGCTATGCAGCCAAAATTGGCGTTAATATCGACGATCTGATGATCTCTCAGCCCGACAATGGCGAAGAGGCGCTCAATATTGCAGAAATGCTCGCCCGTTCGAACGCCGTTGACGTCATTGTGATCGACTCGGTAGCGGCCCTTGTCCCCAAATCGGAGCTCGAAGGGGAGATCGGCGATCAGTTTATGGGACTGCAGGCTCGGATGATGTCGCAAGCGCTCCGGAAACTGACCGCGACGCTGGCCCGCAGCAATACGTGCGCGATTTTCATCAACCAGATTCGGGAAAAAATCGGCGTTATGTTTGGCAACCCAGAGACGACCACAGGTGGCCGTGCGCTCAAATTCTATGCCTCGATCCGGCTCGATATCCGCAGAGTGACCGGAATCAAGGCCCATGATGGCGCTGCGGATATTGGCTCGCGCGTGAAGGTCAAAGTGGTCAAAAATAAATGTGCGCCCCCCTTCCAAGCGGCAGAATTTGACATCCTATTCAACGAGGGAATTTCCCATATCGGCTCGCTCATCGACGTCGGCGTAGAGTGCGGCGTGATCGACAAAAAAGGGACTTGGTTCAGCTATTTGACCCATCGGTTGGGTCAAGGAAGAGAAGCAGCGAGAGAAGAGCTGAAGGGAAATCCGAAGATCTCCGACGAGATTGAGAAAGCGATCCATGCAAAAATTGCAAGCGGAGTGAAGAGACCGGCCGAAACCGTTGCAGCGAGCAAAGATTAGGGATTGGGAGCGAGCCGCTAACCCGCTTTAATGCGGGCTAAGAGATCGAGTCTAAAACCTGTCGGATCGCGTAGGTAAAAATCAGGTCGGCCCCGGCCCTTTTAATGCTTAAAAGGGCCTCATAGAAGACTTTTTCGGCGTCGAGCCATCCAGCTTGGTGGGCTGCCATGACCATCGCGTATTCGCCGCTTACGTGATAGGCGGCGATGGGTCTTTTGGTTTGCTCTCTTAAGCTTGCAATCACATCGAGATAGAGCGTTGCTGGTTTGACCATCAAGATATCGGCCCCCTCCTCCTCGTCAAGCGCTGCCTCAAAAAGAGCTTCGCGGGCATTGGCTGGATCCATCTGATACGTTTTTTTATCCCCAAATTGGAGCTGCACCTGCAAAGCCTGCCGAAAAGGGCCGTAGAGGGCCGAGGCATATTTGGCGCTATAGGCAAGAATCCCGACCCGCTCAAAGCCCCCTTCATCGAGCGCCTCTCGGATTGCCCCCACCCGCCCGTCCATCATATCGCTTGGGGCGACAAAGTCGACGCCTGCCCTCGCCTGCATCAGCGACATTTCTACTAGCCGCCCGATGGTCGGATCGTTTAGAATATCCCCCTGACCATTTGCGATCCCATCGTGTCCATGCGACGTGAACGGATCGAGAGCCACATCGGCGATCACGCAGAGACTAGGGAGGGCAAATTTGATTTCCCGAATCGCTCGGGCGAGCAACCCATCTGGGTTGGCAGACTCTTCTCCTCCTGGGCTTTTCAACCCTCCTGCGATGACAGGGAAGAGGGCGATTGCCTGAACGCCCCTTTCGTGCAATTCTTTGGCTTCTTTGAGAGCGAGATCGACAGAGAGCCGCTCCGTTCCTGGCATGCTCCGGATCGCCTCCCGCCTCTTCTCTCCTTCAATCACAAAAAGGGGAGCGACCAAATCGTGCGGATGCAAATGGGTCTCTCTAACCATATTGCGAATCGCTGCCGATTGCCGATTCCGCCGCAATCGGATTGGCAGATGTAAAATTTCTCTTTCCATGTATATCCTCGTCCGAGTTTGCGAATTATTTTTGGCGATCTGACGCAATCTGATAGTTCGTAAACTCGGGCTAGATATTAGGATCTGGTCTCATTGCCGTCAAATCATCTTGATTTCTCTGAGAGATTCTGGGAAACTGTAGATTTTTAAGGGGTTTAAATGCTGCAAGAGGAATTTACCGAGAATCAAATCAAAATCCTCGAACGTTTCGTCACGAGCGCCACGGGTAGTGTTTTTGTCCTCCGGAATCTTCCTGAAGTGATTAAAGGGGCCCTTTTTTCCCGCTATTCTCGATCAACCCTTGGATTGAGGAGTCTTCTTTTAAAAGAATTCATCCTCAATCAAGATACCGCTTTTTCCTCCATTGTCGAGACATGCGAGGCGTCGAGCGGGAACCAAATAACGGCCATTCAAAAAGCGCAGAATTTTTACGACCGGATCCTCGACGGCTACGGAGACGATTCGATCGGGGAACTAGGCGGCGCCCACCTCGCGATTGAAAATGTTTCGATGCTCGCCGCCAAAGAGATCGAAGACTGCCGGATCGGCGGCTCCCCGCTTGAGAAATCGACTCGCTACATCTATTTCGATCAAAAAGTGGACGGGGAGTATCTTTTTTTTCGAGAGCCTATCTTGATGACTTCGGCCTACAAAGAGCTTTACCTAGACATTTGCAATCATCTCTTTGACGTCTATAGCCAGCTGATTCCTCCCCTCACTGCGGTGATCGAGCAGGGCTTTCCGAAAGATCCGGCCACCCCCAAGTCGGCCTATACCGCTGCGCTCAGGGCCAAAGTGCTCGATTGCCTCCGGGGCCTTCTCCCTGCAGGCGCCATGACGAATATGGGTATTTACGGCAACGGCCGTTTTTATGAGACGCTTCTCCAAAAACTGGGCGCCCACAACCTTGCCGAAATGCAAGAAATTGGCAAAAAATCCTCACAAGAACTGGCCAAAGTGATCCCTTCGTTCATCCGGAGAGCCGACCCGGCCCATCGTCACTATCAGTCGTACGCTCAGTTTTCCGAGAGCGTCCAGAGCGATCTCCGGCAATTTGCCGCCAGCCACGCCCAGCACATCGCTCCGATGGAAAAACCGGGGGTTCGCCTCATCCACTACGACAAAAATGGGCCTGCCAAAGTCGGCGGCGCCCTTCTATTCAGCTCCACCTCTGGCTCGCTGCAGGGGTTACAAGAGAGTTGCGCCCACCTTCCCGATGAAGAGCTAGCCCGCCTCCTTGAAATCGCAAGCTCTCTTCGCGAAAATCGGCGCCATAAATCGCCCCGCGCCCTGGAGCACGCGAACTTTACCTTTGAAATTCTAGCCGATTTTGGGGTTTACCGCGATCTCCATCGACACAGGATGTTGACTCAAGAACGGCAGCTTCTCTCCTGCGAATACGGTTACTATACCCCCCCAGAAATCGTCGGCACCGACATGGAAGGCGCTTACATCGAAGCGATGGAACGGGCCCAATTGGCCTTTGACGCCATTGCCTCGGAACTTCCTGAAGAGGCTCAGTATATCGTCCCCATGGCCTACAACGTCCATTGGTATTTCCAGATCAACCTCCGCTCCCTGCAGTGGCTGTGCGAGCTCCGCTCTCAGCCCGCCGGACACCCCACTTACCGACTCATCGCCCAAGAGATGGCTCGCCAAGTCAGCCTCGCTCTACCATCCTTTGAGCGGTTCTTTAAATTTGTCGATTTTGAAGGGTACGAACTCGGCAGATTGGGGGCCGAAGTCCGACAAGAAGAAAAGCTGAAAACGCGCGCCCCATGAAAAACGCCTCTACGCTCTCCGGCAGCATCCTCCTGGTTGCAGGCAGCTGCATCGGCGCCGGCATGCTGGCCCTCCCCATCCTCACCGGCCTCTCCGGTTTTTTCCCCTCGCTCTCCATGCTCCTCCTCGCCTGGGGCTTCATGACCTTCACCGGCCTTCTCCTCATTGAAATCAACGGTAGGTTCAAAACCCAAGTCAATCTCGTCACCATGGCCAAAGAATCGCTCGGCCGCAAAGGAGAATTAGCCGCCTGGATCTCCTATCTTTTCCTCTTCTATTCCCTCCTCGTCGCCTATACTGCAGCCAGCGGGACGATCTTCTCCGCCATCCTCGACTCGCTCTTCGGCCTCCTCCTCCCGCCGCCTGCCGCCTCCCTCTTTTTCACCGTCCTCTTTGGCTACATCATCTATCTCGGCACTCGGCCCGTCGATCTATTCAACCGCTTTCTCATGGCAGGCCTCATCCTCTCTTACCTTGGGATGATCCTCTTCGGCCTTACCTGCATTGATCCTCAGCTCCTCCTCCACTCAGCCCCCGAAATGGCCCTCCTCTCTCTCCCCGTCCTCGTCGTCTCGTTCGGCTTTCAGAATATGATCCCAAGCCTCACCGCCTATCTCCACGGCGAGCTTAAAAAGGTGCGCCTCGCGATCCTCGGCGGCAGCCTCCTCACCCTCCTTATTTATCTCATCTGGTCTCTCCTCGTCCTCGGCATTGTCGAGCCTTCCGCCATTGAACAAAGTTATGCCAATGGAGAAGAAGCCACCATTCCCCTTGCAGCCGCCCTCGGCGCCTCTGCCATCAGCCGCTTCGCCCAGAGCTTTGCTCTCTTTGCCATTATCACCTCTTTTCTCGCCCAAGGACTCACTCTGGCCCACTTCCTCGCCGACGGCCTCAAGAAACAGCCCACCCGCAAAAATCTCGCCTGGCTCACCCCCCTCGCCCTCGCGCCCCCCCTCTTTCTCTCCCTCTACAATCCCCATATTTTTTTCCGCGCCCTCAGTTTTGCCGGCGGCGTCTGCGCCATGATCCTCTTCGGCCTCCTCCCCATCGCCATGGCTTGGGTCGGCCGCTATATTCGGAAACACCCATCCCATTACCACGCCCCCGGAGGCAAGATAGCGCTCCTCGCCGCCCTCCTCTTCACCCTTCTCGTCATCGGCTGCGAAATCAGTCGCTTTTTTTAACCACATGAGCATATCTTTAGATAGAACATAAAATCTTTATATGACATCATGTCCACTTACTTTACAGGAGGTGGGCTATGGGTAAATTTATAGGACTGAACGATCAAGAATGGGCTGTTGTAGAGCCATTCATACCCTATAAATGGGGGATTACTTTCAGAGGTAAGCAACCGCTTCATCCAATTTTGTAAGATTTATTCTGAAAAAGCCGCCCAACGAACATTGAGTAAAAAAATTTTTAGCCGTGGCCGCATGCGTATCAGCGCTGATTTATCCAATGGCCGCAAGCCGATTTTTTCCGAATCCATAGCCAAATGGGGCGTCACTGTGGCAAAATGGCCCCATGTTCAAGCTAAAATCAGATTATAGGCCGATGGGCGATCAGCCTGAGGCGATCGAGCGGTTGGTGTCGGGGGTTCAGTCGGGCAAAAAATCGCAGGTTCTCCTTGGCATCACTGGCTCTGGCAAGACCTTTACGATGGCGAACGTGATCCAGCAATCGGGGAAACCTGCCCTGATTCTCGCCCACAATAAAACCTTGGCGGCTCAGCTTTATCAAGAATTCAAGGGCTTTTTCCCCGATAATGCTGTCGAATATTTCGTCTCCTACTACGATTACTACCAGCCCGAGGCCTATATTGCCCGCACCGATACCTATATCGAGAAAGACCTTGCGATCAATGATCGGATCGAGAAAATGCGCCTCAGCGCCACCCGTTCGCTGATTGAGAGGCCCGACGTCATCATCGTCTCCTCGGTCTCCTGCATCTATGGCCTCGGAAGCCCAGAGTATTATAGCCAGATGCTCCTCAATCTCGCTGTGGCTCAAACAGTCCGCCGGGACGACGTCCTTCTCCATCTTGTCGAGCTCCACTATGAGCGGAGCGACTATGATTTGGCTCGAGCGACTTTCCGCGCCCGCGGCGACGTTTTGGAGATCGTCCCCGCCTATGAGGATGATCTCGCCTACCGGATTGAGTTTTTTGGCGACGAAATTGAGCGGATTAGCGAAATCGATCCACTGACTGGCAAGGTCCGCAAAAGGTTGGATAAAATCACGATTTTCCCCGGCTCGCACTATGTCACCCCAGAAAACATCCGCTATCAAGCGATGACCACGATCCGTCAAGAACTGGCGGAACGGATCGAGACTTTCCAAAAAGAGAACCGGCTCATCGAAGCCCAACGGATCAAAGAGAGGACGAATTACGATCTCGAGATGATTCGGGAGATCGGCTATTGTAAAGGGGTTGAGAATTACTCGCGCCACTTCAGTCAAAGGCTCTCCGGGGCCCCGCCCCCGTGCCTCATCGACTATTTTCCTGAGGAGTTCCTCTTTTTCATCGACGAATCGCACCAGACTCTCCCCCAGCTCCATGCAATGTACAATGGCGATCGATCCCGTAAACAAGCCCTCATCGAGTTTGGTTTTCGGCTCCCCTCCGCCTTTGACAACCGACCCCTCAAGTTCGAAGAGACCTACGCCAAGTTCAAGCAGGTGGTCTACGTCTCCGCTACGCCTGGCCAATGGGAAGTCGAACAGGCCGAAGGGGACGTCATCGAGCAAATCATCCGCCCTACCGGTCTCCTCGATCCTGAAATCGAACTCCGCCCTGCTACGGATCAGGTCGATGATTGTCTCGACGAGATCCGGAAGGAGACCGAGCTCGGCGGACGGGTCTTGGTGACGACTTTGACCAAAAAATTGTCTGAAGATCTCTCCAAATACCTCAATGAAATTGGGGTCAAAGCGAAGTACCTCCATTCCGACATCGATACTTTGGAACGGATGCAGATTTTAAAATCGCTTCGACTCGGCCAGTTCGATGTTCTCGTCGGGATCAATCTCCTGAGAGAGGGGCTCGATCTTCCCGAAGTGTCATTGGTCGTCATCCTCGACGCCGATAAGGAGGGGTTCCTCCGCTCTGAGACGGCGCTGATCCAGACCTGCGGCAGGGCGGCCCGGAACGTCCGAGGAAGAGTCATTTTATACGCCGATAAAAAGACTCAGGCGATTCAAAGAACGGTGGAAATTACAAGAGAGCGAAGAGCCCACCAAGAAGCGTACAATCAAGCGCATGGCATTATCCCAAAGAGTACGAAGCGGGGCGAAATCGCCTCCCTCGACGAGACCTTTGGCTTTGCTGAAGAGACTCCTAAGCCGCTCAAAAAAGAGGAGGAGGCGGAGATCCCCGACCTCGAATCTAAAATCAAAGAGTGCGAGATCGAGATGAGACGGGCTGCCAAAGAGCTCCGGTTCGAAGACGCCGCCCGCGCCCGCGATTTGATGCGCTATTACCAAAATCTCGAGATGCTGAAAGTCGACAAGGATTGAATGAAAACTTTCCAAACGGTTAAACGGGTCTTGAGGCTGCCTCCTCATATCGTCCTCCAAAAAATAGTCCGTAAACTCACAAATGCCTATAGGACCCAAAAAAAAAGATATCTCGATCAAAGATTCCCCACGTACGCCCGCCACTGTCCCGCTGATCGGCTCCGCCGGTTCGTCAAAAAAATTCCCCCTCCCGCTTTGGCCCCCCATCTCAATGGCCATACTCTCAATCACGAATTCAATTTGCTCGGCTCGGGATGGGTCAAGGTCTTTCATGGAATGGCGTGCAAAGGAATCGACCCCGTTAATCAACAAAATGTCCCTGAATCGGATCGGATTCGGAGCCTCATCAAAGAACCGTATCTGCCGATCGATTGGCAAATTGACTTTAAGTCGGGTTATCGGTGGAGCGCACAAACGTGGAGTCAAGATATTCAATATGGAAATCAACGGAGCGCTGATGTGAAGCTCCCTTGGGAGCTATCCCGCATGCAGCACCTCACTCTACTTGCCTGGGGCTACGCAGCCGAGAACCGCTCAATCTATCTAGATGAATTCCAGAACCAAATTCTCGACTTCATCGCCTCCAACCCGCCGAGATACGGAGTCAATTGGTCTTGTACCATGGATGTGGGAATCCGGATTGCAAACTGGCTGATTGCTTACGATCTCTTCGCCGCCCATGGAGCCCCCTTGGATCCATCTTTTGAACAAGTATTCTTCCGCAGCGTCTATGAGCATGGACATCATATTCGCCATCATCTCGAATGGGATCCCTATCTCCGCTCGAATCATTATCTCGCCAACATCGCTGGACTCCTCTTCGCCGCAGCCTACCTGGCAATCGATTCCTGGTTCGATTTTGCTCTCCGCGAACTCATCCGTGAAGTCCTGACCCAATTTCACTCAGACGGGGGCAATTTTGAGGCCTCGAGCTGTTACCACAGGCTTTCGGCGGAGATGGTTGTCTACGCAACAGCCCTCGCCCTAGATCGGGGGGCCCTCTTTCCAAAAGAGTACCTCGACCGGCTTGAAAAAATGGGAGACTTCATCCGAGACACGACCAAACCAGATGGGACCATTGTCCAATGCGGAGATAACGATAGCGGCCGGTTTATTAAGATTTTTCCCGACGCCCATTTGCTCAGCGCCCTGCGGGATGTGAAGGGTCTTTCTTCTGTGATTGAATCGCAATTCATGAATAATAAAGAGGATGCAAAATCTGGGGCCTATCCACATTTTGGTTTATATATTGAGAATAGGGATCCATGGTACGTGGCCATCCGCTGCGGTGCTGTCGGGCAAAAAGGGAACGGAGGGCACGCCCATAACGACCAGCTCTCCTTTGAACTATCGGTGCATGGCGTATCTATGCTCATTGATCCGGGCACTTATGTCTACACGCCGCTTCCCGAGGCAAGGAGATATTTTCGCTCAACTGCCATGCACAATACATTAGCGGCAGGGGAACAGAATCCGAATGAGGAGCTATTCCGCCTCCCTGACCGGGCCAAAGGGAGGGTTCTCCAATTTGGCCCTGGAATTTTTATTGGGGAGCATGAGGGGTTTGGAAAGATCCATCAGAGGGAGCTGAGAATCAAAGGCGACCGGATTGAGGGAATCGATACGTTCGACGGTATGGCTGAAATTTATTTTCATTTTGCGCCGGGATGGATCGGTACACAGATAGATGACAGGAGGGTAGAATGGGTTTTTGAGACGATTCGAGTCCATTTTTACACAGATCAGGGCGCCTGGAAATGCACGCAAAGCGAATACTCGAGCGCCTATGGTGAAAAAAAATTGAGTCCTCTGCTTATTTTGACTGGAGCCTGTCAATCGACGTCATGGCGAATTTCTATATATTAAGGGGTCGTCCAATGTCCAGCTTTAATCGGTTTGCGTTTATTGAACTCTTCGTTCGATGGGCCTTTGGGAAAAGCGCCAATCGGATTTCCCGATCTGTTCCGTGAGCAAAGTAAACAATCCGGCGCCCCCAAAAAAAGCGCTGAAGGTTTTATCCCCGCCGAAATAAGAGAGCACTCCGAATAGACCTAGGGCACAGCCTAATTTCGATATGTCGCTTAACTCATCGAAGATCTCATTTGATATGTCAGCCACCCCTTTTGCTAATTTGGTGAGGGTTGAACCCATACCTTTCAGCGGTGCATTCCATGTAAATGTACGCGTACAAAATTCACACTTTTGGGGTGGCTTCTGTATAATTTGCATGATCGTTCTCCTGCTATCAAAAAAATCAAGGGACAGTGTGCCATATTAGCAGGTTGCGGGCAAGAGCCTAGCCCGAGTTTACAAGTGATTTGAGAGTGTACAATGAACAAAGAAGCTCGCATCCTGTTTCGGTGACTACCACCATGTCTTCCATCCGCACTCCGCCAACTCCTGGTTGATACAAACCGGGTTCAATGGTAAAAACCATGCCGGTTTGAAGCGCCACGTCCTTGTCCTCCCCATTCCATCGGATGCGGGGAAATTCGTGTGTCTCTAGTCCAATCCCATGTCCTAAACTGTGCATGTAAAGCGGCTTTACATTGGCTTTGTCGAATAGATCTTGGACGATTTGGTCGAGTGTTCCGACTTTGACGCCCGGTTTGATGTGAGCGATGGCTTGGGCTTGCGCCTCTTTGACGAGTGTTGCGAAATGGACGATGCGCGGATCGGGCGAACCGAAGTGAAAAATGCGGGTGAGATCGCCATGGTATTGTTCGACGACGGCGCCGACGTCGATCAGGACGGTTTGTCCTTTTTTCAAGCGGCTTTTGCCGGCTCTATAATGTGGATAGGCCCCATTTTCTCCAAATGCAATGATCGGTTCGAAAGAGAGGCCTGAGGCTCCGTGTTTACGGCAGAAGAGCTCGAATTCGAGGGCGAGTTCCTCTTCGCTAACTCCTTCTCTCAGATTCTCCATCACTTTTTCGCACCCTCGCAGAGTCAATTGAGCGGCTTTTTTCAACGCCTCGATCTCTTTCGGTTCTTTCACTGCGCGGAGTTGTTTCACTGGATTCGGTCTTGGTATCCACTCCATGTCGGGGAACTCTTTTTGCAGTCCCAAGTATCCGTCATATGTCACAAAGGCGCTATCAAAGCCGCACTTTTTTTCTCCCCTTTTTTTCTGCTCATCCCAGAGTAAAACCGGGCAAGGGGCCTCTTTTCTCGCCCGTTCATAATATCTCCCATCGACAAAGAGGATCGCTTCATCTTCCAGAATCAATAGGCGTCCTTTAGAGAGGGACATGCCGGTTAAATAGAGGAGATCGGAGGGTTGTTCAATGAGACAAGGGGTATCTTGCTGCTGGCACAATTTTTGAATGCGTGTATTATCCATTTTTCATCCATTTTGTGAGTTCTTCTTCGCCAAGGGTCGCCGAGATCGGGTTTCCCAACGGATCATAAAGAGAATCTTTGCACTTTTGCACCTGGCGCCAAAGGGCCGTTGCCTGATCGATCGAAAATTGTGTCTGAGCGGATCTGCAAAAATGGGTGGCGATCTGGCCGATCTGTTTCCCTTCCCGCCAGTCGGCAAGAAAACGGGGGAAATCGGGGGCTTCAAGAAAGGGGGGAAGGGCTTCGACGAGGAGGGTTCGTTTGAGCGCTCTGCACTCGACGCCCAGTTGGTTTAAGGCTCCGATTTTCTCCTCATCGCCCCGCTCTAGGGGAATTTCCAGGGGCCAAATCAGGGGTTGGCTCACTTTTTTTTCTTGGTGGAGGGCGTCAAAGAGGAGGCGGGCGTGGGCCGCTTTCAAATCGACGAGGATGAGCCTTTCTTGCAGGACGAGGAGATAGCTGCCGATGACGGCGAGGGGCTTTTCGGGAAACACAAGATCGAGGCTTTGCGGCTCGAAACGGATTTCGGCAGGCGGCGGGGCGTAGCTTTCGGCGAGCGAGAAGGCGGGGGACATGGTGAAAGAGATCGGCTCGGGGAAAATGATGGGTGGGGCAAAGGTCTCCTCAACGGCCTTGTGGACGGCGCGAAAGAGGGCCCCTTCATTATGAAAGCGGACCTCTTTTTTTTGAGGGTGGACGTTGAAGTCGACTTCGCTTGGGGGGAGGTTCAAAAAGAGGACGAAGCGAGGGTAGGCGTGTTCGCCGATCCGGGTGCCGTAGCCCTCTTTGACCGCTTTCGCAATGAGAGGGGAGAAAATGGGCCGTTGATTGATGTAGAGATATTGGCCTGTCCGGGTGGCGGAGGCTTTGAGCGGCTCTCCGATAAAGCCGAATACGGCGCCATTTTTGACTGTGTGTTCGTGTTCGCCTAAAATCTCCTCAATGCGGCTCTTGAAATCGGTCGGGGCCCATTCCCTGCCGTTCAGAGAAAAGGCGATTTCGGGGTGGGCGATTGCGATATTCTCGACAATGCGGGTCACTTGAGCGGCATTGGCGGAGGGGGATTTTTGGAATTTTTTCCGGGCGGGGACGTTGTAAAAAAGGGAGCGGATCTCGATGGTCGTGCCCCGATTGCGGGCGCAAGGCTCTATGGAGAGAATCCGTCCCCCTTCGGTTAAGATGCGGGTTCCGGTTCCGTTAGAGGTCTCAATTTTGAGATGGGAGACCGCGGCCATCGCGGCCATCGCCTCGCCACGAAAGCCCATTGTGGCAAGGGTTTGCAGATCGTCCACCGATTGGATTTTCGAGGTGGCGTGCCGCTCTAAAGAGAGGGGGGCCTCTTCGGGGCTCATTCCGCAGCCGTCGTCTTCCACGCGGATGAGCTGCTCGCCGCCGCCCACAATCTGGATGGAGATCCGTTTGGCTCCGGCGTCGAGGCTGTTTTCGATGAGTTCTTTGACGATCGATGAGGGATTTTCAACGACTTCACCCGCAGCGATTTGGTTAATGACCGATTCGGAAAGCTTGAGAATTTTCGGATTCATGAGCAAAATATATCAGACGCTCAAGTATACTGCATGTCAATATGAGATGGTTATTGTTTTTCGCTGCATTTCCCCTCTTCGGCGCTTATGTGGGCAATCCGGCCGATCCCGCTTTAATGAACACCGGATTTTTTTCGGGAGGCTACCCTTTTTTTAAATTCACTTCTGGCTATATCTACGACTATACTTCGAATAAACGGTATGTCTCTTCTTCGCCAGATCAGGCGATTCGTCAATTTGGCCTCCATTCGCAGCTCGCGAGTTTCTCGTTTATTTTTATAGAGCGTCTTCAAGTGTTTGGCACGGCGGGAGGGTCGAAAGAGGTGGTTGAGGAAAAAAAGCTCTACGACATGCTTTTCGAATCCCACACGAATTACCACTTTTCTTGGAGCGCGGGGGCCAAGGTGATCTTTTTGCAGTGGGGTCAAACCTATTTGAGCGGAGATTTCACCTATTTCACGATTCCTTCATCGCATAAATCGTTCTTTAAATATTTAAACAGGCTCCATTTGCCATTGTCTGAGCCGGGAAAATTCTCTTTGCGCGAGTGGCAGGTCAGCGGAGGGCTCTCTTCCCGCTTTTGGTTCCTGACCCCCTATGTCGGGGGAACCTATCTCCACTCTCGGCTGAGAGCAGACGTCCGTTATCGCAATCAGCTTAATTGGGGCTATTTCTACGGTCTCACCGTATCGCTGACCGGCCGGCTCCAACTCAACTTTGAGCGGCGGATGCGCGATGAGTCTGCCTACACTTTTTCCTCTATAGCGGTGTTTTAATGGAAGAGCACTCTCAGGCGAGATTCATCGTGGAGACTTTGGCAAAGGCTGGCTTTATTGCCTACTATGCGGGGGGCTGGGTGAGGGATCTTTTATTGAAGCATCCGTCGGATGATATCGATATCGCGACGAATGCGCCGCCAGAGACGATCCAAGCTCTCTTTCCCCATACAGTCCCTGTTGGAATTGCTTTCGGGATCGTGATTGTGATTGTCGATGGGCGGCAGTACGAGGTCGCCACTTTTCGGCAAGATCTCGACTATGCGGACGGACGGCGCCCCTCGCGCATCGTCTTTGCGACGGCTGCGGAAGACGCGCGGAGGCGCGATTTCACGATCAACGGGATGTTCTACGATCCGCTCTCTGGCGAAATTTTCGACTATGTTGAAGGGAGAGCCGATTTGGAGGCAAAAATCATCAGGGCGATCGGCAATCCCCACGAGAGGATCAAAGAAGATCGTCTCCGGATGATGCGCGCGGTCCGCCTCGCTTGCCGATTTGGCTTTCAGATTGAGCCAAAGACTGCTGCAGCGATCCGCTCCCATGCAGAAGAGCTCTTCCCTGCCGTCGCTATCGAGCGCATTTGGCAGGAACTGAGCAAAGGTCACGACTTCGGCAAACTCTGTCCTATGCTCATCCAGCTTCATGAATTCGGTCTCTTACCGGTCATTTTCCCGTCGTTAAAGGGGGTTCCGCTTGCCCAAATCGAAGAGCGGTTAGAGCGGGTTTTCCTCTATCCCAAAGAGGCTCCGGTCATCGCATCTCTTTTGCCTCTCTTCCCTCACAGTACTCTTGAAGAGGAGCTTGCCCTCTGCAAACAACTCAAACGATCGAGCGCGGATCAGCAGTTTACCGCCTTTCTCCATCACGCCCGCCAGCTTGTCTGCCGGGCCGAATCTCTCGAACGGGCCGATTGGGCCCATTTTTATGCCCACCCGCTGGCCCCCATGTCGCTCCAAATCCTCAGCGCCCACGCCGATCGGCTCCCATTTCTCAAAGAGCACGAAGAGCGGCTTGCGCTCCTTGCTCCGTGGATTGAGCGGATTCAGAGACGAGAGCCGGTCGTTGGATCGGAACATCTTCTCAAAGCGGGGATCCAGCCTGGAGTTGCCATGGGACTTTTATTGAAAGAGGCCGAGCGGATCGCAATCAATAGAGAGCTTTGTGATCCCAAACTAGTGATCGAACAGCTCAGGAGATCGCCGCTATGGCCAAATTGATCTGTTTTTTGCTTCTCTTCGGCCCGCTCTCTGCCGATATCCTATATCAACGGCCGCTCTCCGATGCTAAATTCAAAGAACTCGCCCAATTCGGCATGGAGCTTGCCTTCGCCCCGTTGCCGCCTACCCGTTTAGGGGCGCACCTATCTCCTCCGCGAAAAGAGGGGATCCTCTCTCCCTCCGATTTTAATCGAACTGGAAATATCTGCAAGAAATGGCTCCAGATCTCGCCGATCAAGCCCAATCAAAGAATCCGATTGGAATATAAAAAAAGGGAGCCTGATAGACCCCCTGTCAAATAAGGGAAAATTATTGCTGGGCTAAGTTTTCGATCGACATGGCGCTGTGATGGGCAGCCGCTTTATGTTTTTTGCGGCGGGTCGTTTTTCTTTTCCTAGCTACTTTTCTTTTCGCAACTTTTTTTCTTTTGTGCGCGGTTCTTTTTTTTGTTTTCGCTTTCGCTCTTGTTTTTTTTCTTTTTCGTACAGCCATATTTTCCTCCTTGGACTGATAACCTCTCAATGCAAAATCTGTAATTAATTATCAATCGGAAAGATGAAAAATCAGCAAAGTCATGTCGTCGTGCTGGGGGGCGCCTTGGCTAAAAAGCCGCACATTTTCGATTGTTTGATCTACCCGCTGCTGAGCGGTTCCTCCTGTTTTGCGGGCTAAAAGTTCATACAGCCTTTTTTTTCCAAACAGTTCTCTCTTTGGATTATGCGCTTCAATAATCCCATCGGTATACAACACTAAAGTATCCCCTTTTTCTAGAGAAATTTCCTTCAGCCGGACCACATCGGTTTTTTGGGCCCCGAGAGCAATCCCCTCTGTCCACAATTCTTTTTGTTCCGTCGCGCGCACTAACAGCGCAGGCGGGTGGCCTTGGCTGCAATAGACCAAATTCCGGCTTTTAGGATCATAGATCCCGATCCAAAGGGTCGAAAACATCGAAGATTCGTGCACGTCGGTCCAATACAGATCGTTCGCCCGCCTCACCAGTTCTCCCAAATCCTCCGTGACGCTGCCGAGCGCTCGGATCATGCTCCGCAAGCCCAGTGAAAAAAGACAGGCGGAGATCCCTTTGCCCGCGGTATCGCAGATCGCAATCAAAATGCGCCCATTTTCCAAGCGGAATAGATCGTAAAAATCGCCGTTGACCTCTTTCGAGGAGAAGCAGCCGGCCGCAATATCGAGCCCTGGTGCGCCAGGGACCCGGATCGGGAATAAACTGGCCTGGATTTCATGGCCGATCCGGAGCTCGCTGGAGAGTCTCTCCCGGGCGAGACGCTCCCGCTCCGCTTCTTGAACGTTTCTCTGAAGAGCGTCGAGAGTCTCGTTGAATTGCACGCCGAGGGCATTGATTTCAAACCCCATCCAATCAGGGGTATAACGGACGTGAGCCGCCCCTTCGGAGACCCGTTCCATCGCTTTGCATAGGCTCCTGAGGGGCCTTGCCATCCGGCGGGCGAATAGATAAACAGCCCCGCCGCCGAGAATTCCGACAAAAAAGAGGAGGGTTCCGAATCTAAAATAGTAGCTCGTCTTGTGGAGCCCTTCAACGCGGCTGATTTCAAGGCTCAATTCAAGGGTGAGGGGTGGGTGAGTGAGGGTTTTCGAGGCCTTGAGCGCAGGGCCGCTCAACTTTCGGTTTTCCCATAAAAGTTTTCTGTCGCTATTGAATAGGGCGATCCGGACCGGATAGGCGCTCGGAAGATCTCTTCCGAACTCTTCGAAGGGGAGGGAGGGGCTTTGTTCGATGAGGAGGGCTCTCTCCTCTGCCAAGAGATGGAGATCGTTTTGGACGTCGTTCAATTTTTGTCTATATTCCTGCCGGTAAAGAAATAGGCTCTGCAGAAAGAGGGGCATGACGAGCAAAAGAAGGCATATGACGAGGATTCTACGGGCCATAGAGCCGGTCGGATGGCGCTTTTTTGTTATTTTGGAATCCTTCATACTGATTTAGATGGTAACAAAAAAGATTACGAGCTTACAACATCCCCTTGTTAAGCACTGGGTGCAGCTCAGGATAGAGAGAGCCTATCGCGAAGAGGCTCAGCGCCTTCTCATCGTCGGAGAAAAAATGGTGAGGGAGCTGTCTTGCCGGCGTTTGATCTCTTTGGAACCGACGCCGGAGATTCGGGCGGAGGAAAACATCCTCGTTTCCGAGCCGATTTTAAAAAAAATCACCGGCCTGAATCAACCTGACGGCTTTGCAGCGGAAATCGACATGCCCCCGCCCCAAGACGTACGGGGCCAACCCTTTCTTTTAGTGCTCGATAGAATCGCCGATCCGGGGAATTTGGGGACCCTCTTCCGAACAGCCCTCGCCCTGAATTGGGGCGGAGTGATTTTGACTCCGGGAACCGTCGATCTATTCAACGATAAGGCGCTCCGCGCAGGAAAAGGGGCTCAAGTTCACCTTCCCTATATGTATTTAACTCCTGAGGAAATCATCCAGATCAAGACCTGTTTTTACACGGCTGATTTGGAAGGGGAGCCGCTGGGCGCAAGCCATTTTTCTCCGCCGCTTGCCCTGATTTTGAGTCATGAGGGGCAGGGGGCGGGCTGTTGGTCGGAGCCGAGCGCCCGGAAGATTTCGATTCCGATGAATCGAGCCGTTGAATCGCTGAATGTCGCCGCATCAGGGGCCATCTTGCTATATATTATGAGGTTGGAATGAGCCGCGAATATGACTATGAAGAGCAGTACCATGAAAAAGATCGGAAAAAATGGCGGCGGGAGAGGCGCGAGGCGCAAGTCAGCGACCGCTCTAAATTCAAGAAGACCGATCAGGAGAAAAAAGGGGCGATCGAGATCGATCCCCATTGGATCCGTGGGAGGGTTGTTGCCATTACGGGCGAAGGGGCTTGGATCGATGCGAAAGGGGTTCGGGTTCTCGCCTCTTTAAAAGGGTTTCTTAAAAAAGAGCGGATGCAAGCGAAAAACATCATCGCCGTCGGGGATATTGTCTATTTTACTGCCGATTCCGCGATTGTCCATATCGAGGAGCGGTATTCGTTTCTCGCGCGGACCGACGTCAGCGGGCGAAAAGAGCAGCTCATTGCGGTGAATGTCGATCAGGCGGTCATTGCCATTTCAGTCGTCAATCCCCCCCTTAAACCGGCGCTTGTCGACCGGTATTTGATTGCGGCGGAAAAAGGGAATATCAGCCCTATTGTGGTGATTAATAAAATCGATCTCCTGGATGGGGCCCCTGAGGAAGAGATCCAGCGGTATCGGGCCTTTGTCGCCGAATATGAGAAGTTTGGGATCCCGATTTTGCCGGTGAGTACGACGACGGGGGTGGGTCTTAGCGCCCTGAAAGCCCTCTTGCAGGACAAGGCGACCGTTTTTTCAGGCCAATCGGGTGTGGGGAAGTCGTCGCTCATCAACGCTGCCTTCGGGCTCAATTTGAAAATTGGAGAACTGGCCCACAAGACCTCTAAAGGGACCCATACGACGACGATGGCCGAACTCCTCCCACTGCCCGGCGGAGGGTATTGTGTCGACACACCCGGCGTCCGGAGTTTTGGAATTTGGAAGCTGAGCAAAGACGAGGTGAGCGCCCATTTTCACGATCTCTCTGGCGCCGCTTGCAAGTATCCTGACTGTCTCCATATCAATGAGCCGGGCTGCGCGATTTTAAAGGCGTTGGGGGGAGGAGAGATTTCCTCCCTTCGTTACGAATCATATCGGACTTTGTTGAACGAGGCGATTGGGAAATCCGACAACAGAACGAAAAGGAAAGAAAACTATGAGTTTGATTGAATCTTGCCACGCATTGGAAATTCTCGACTCGCGCGGGAATCCCACCCTGAAAGTCACTGTCCGCTCAAAAGATGGATTTCTTGGGCAAGCGGCGGTCCCCTCAGGGGCCTCAACAGGCGAACATGAGGCGGTCGAGCTGCGCGACCAAGATCCGAAACGGTATGGCGGCAAAGGGGTGCTTAAAGCGATTGCCAATGTGAACGGCCCTTTGCAGCAGCAGCTCAGGGGCAAATCGGTATTTGAACAAGAGGCGCTCGATCGGGCGATGATTGCGCTCGACGGGACAGAGAATAAGGGGAGGTTAGGGGCGAACGCGATTCTCGGCATTTCTCTCGCTGCCGCCAAATGCGCCGCAGCAGCTAGGCAGCAGCCGCTCTATCGGTATCTCGGCGGATCTAACGCCCATTTACTGCCCTGTCCAATGATGAATGTAATCAACGGAGGCGTTCACGCCGACAATGGACTCGACTTTCAAGAATTTATGATTCGGCCGGTCGGGGCGCCGACCTTCCGCGAGGCGCTCCGATACGGCGCCGAAACATTCTACGCCCTCAAAGCCATTTTGAAAAAACGGGGGCTATCGACCGCCGTTGGGGATGAAGGGGGATTTGCCCCTCGGTTGAAGTCGCACGAAGAGGCGCTTCGAGCCATTGTCGAGGCTGTTGAGAAGGCGGGTTACTCCGGACAGCTATCGATCGCTCTTGACCCGGCCGCCTCCGAGTTTTACAAAAATGGAACATACAGCGGCAAAACAACTGATGAACAGATCGAATATTTGGCCCAACTTTGCGAGGCGTACCCGATCGATTCGATCGAAGACGGACTCGACCAAAACGATTGGGACGGATGGAGGCGGCTCACCGAAAGGCTGGGTCGGAATATTCAACTGGTTGGAGACGATATCTTTGTGACGAATACACAGTTTTTAAAGAGGGCGATCGAAACAAAAGTGGGCAATGCGATCTTGATCAAAGTGAATCAGATCGGCACATTGACCGAAACGAAGGAGGCCATTCAATGGGCGCAATCGCACCGGTATGGGACTGTGATGTCCCACCGCTCTGGTGAGACCGAAGATACGACGATTGCCGATCTGGCTGTTGCATTTGGATGCGGACAGATTAAGACCGGTTCTCTTTGCCGCTCGGAGCGGACTGCCAAATATAACCGATTGTTGGAAATTGAGGAGGAGTTAGGGGGCGCAGCCCGATTCCCAAGGCGCAGTTGAAATAAATTCCTCTCCTGAGTATCGAGAGGATATATGAAACAAATTATCGCACTCTTTGGCGAGGCTGAAAAAGGGGCCTTCAAAGTGCCCCATCTCCTCGGCAAGCTCCCGCAGCTCGTAGATCTTTTAGGCAATCCGCCCGCCGAGAGCCAGGGGCTCTATTTTGCCGTCCAGGCGATCCTTTACAATCGGGAGATCCTTTTTTTCCGAGTGGCCGAAGAAGGATTTAGCCAGATCGATTATTTTCAGGGACTTAAATTTCTAGAAAACAGGGAAAAAGTGAAGTCGGTACACGCCATTTGCCTGCCAGGCGTAGGAGACCCTGAAATTCTAGCCCTCACAGAAGGGGTGTGCCACATTCACAAAAGCCTTCTGATCACCAATCAGAAGGATCTCTATGATTTTCTGACGTCTCAGTAACTGATGTCCGGTTTAAAAATCTTTGCCGATTTGCAGAGAGGCAAAGTAGGATTGCATTAAAGAGCCCCATTCTCCCTGCAGATCAATTGTGAAATAGGGAATCTGAGGATGAGAGGGGAGGAAAGAACAGCGGAACTCTACAGCGGCTAAATTTTGCATTAATAAAGAGCCTGTCGTAATGGAGAAAATCGACGCTGATCCGATGAATAGGGCCGATGGGGAGCTGCTATAGAAAGGCGTCTGGTTGATATAGCTCCCTTTTTCCATGAATACGAGATCCCCCCAGCTCATGGCAAGAGTTTCATAAAAACGGACGCCCCCTTCGCTCCGGAGCAGGGAGGCGTACTGAGAGGGGACTTTGAGAGTCATTTCCGCAGATCCCTTTTCAAGGGATTTTTTTTGCCAATTATTCGCCCAATCGCACATCCCAAATGGCTGCACGCGTAAGCCTCCGCTTTTAGATAAAATATCTCCGCCGAATTCTGCATGCGGGGACAACACGTAGCCTGTTGAATGGCACCGAGAGGTGACGCTTCCCGATGTTTTGCGGATGCTGCGCAATTGATATCCGCCTCCCCAGCAGGAGGCGTTGAAGTAGAGGAAATCGCCTTCCCAAGACCCATAGGCTACCCCTGCCTCTTGGTTGATATTGGCAGACCCCAGCCCTTTTTGGTAATGGACATGGTTATAGGCATAGCCAGCCCCGACGCCGATGAGCCCCCCCTTGCCGATCCGGGCGTCAAATGCGGCCAATCCTCCGGCAATTTCATTGGTAAAACCGGGCGTTGACTCTTGTGTTTTTTCGAAAATAAAATCGTTAAAAGGGGTGAACTGCACAGAATAAGGGGCTTGTTTTTGCGCGGGGGTTGAACAGAGCTGTTTACGCTGCGGACTTCCTTTGATTTGCTTCCCCGCATCGGCCATAAGGCTAACGGTAGCGTCATGTCCGGGGGTTTTGGGTATATTTCTAGAGGACAAAAAGGAGAGTTCGAGCGTTTTGGAAAGAGTCAAGAGAGAGTTGAAGACGCTATTGACCCAGACGCCGCCTATACCGGACGACCAACGGAGAGGGAGAACGGAAGGAGAGCTCCCTAAAGAGACATAGTAGACGTAGGGGCTGGGCGCAGGATCCCAGATCCAGCCTTGGCTTCCGTCTGCGCTAAAGGCGCTGCTTTCAGCGCTCATTAGGTAGGTGAGCTGACCGTTTTGAGGATCTGTTGGAGACGAGGAAGAGAGATAGTAAATGTAGGGACTTGTCACATTCGTATCCCAGATCCAACCCTGGCTAGCGTCTTGACTAAACGCAACGCCCTCAGCATTCATCAAAGAGGTCATCTGAGCGGTTTGAGGCTCTGTGGGAGATGTGGCACTGAGATAGTAGATGTAAGGGCTCGGCACGTCCTCATCCCAGATCCAGCCTTGGCTTGCATTTGGGTTAAACTGGTGGCTTTGAGCATTCATTAGGTTAATGAGGTGAGTATTTTGGGGTTCCGTGGGAGACGTCGCGGAGAAGTAGTAGATCGAGGGGTTCATGACGCCATAATCCCAGATCCAGCCCTGGCTCGCATCTTGGCTAAATGAGTTCGCTTCTGCATTGATCAGATGGGTCAGCTGAACGCTCTCAGGGTCTGTTGGAGATGAGGAAGAAAAGAAATAGATGTAGGGTTCTGGTAGGCCTCCGTCCCAGATCCAGCCCTGGCTGGCGTCTTCACTAAACGCGGAATAGTTTGCATACATCAGATGGGTGAGCTGGGTATCTTGAGGGGCTGTTGGGGATGCGGAAGAGAGGTAGTAGATGTAGGGATGCGTTACGATCGGATCCCAGATCCATCCCTGGCTTGCATCTTGGCTAAAATGGGCGCCCTCAGCATTTGTGAGATGGGTGAGCTGAGTATCTTGAGGCACGGTGGGAGATGTCGAAGAGAGATAGTAGATATAAGGGCTCGCGAGGCCGACGTCCCAGATCCATCCCTGGCTTGCATCTTGGCTAAAATGGAAGCCGTTCGCATTGAGCATGAGGTGGGTGAGTTGAGTATCTTGGGGTATGGTGGGAGATGTGGAAGAAAAATAGTAGATGTAGGGACTCACTACGTTATAATCCCAAATCCAGCCCTGGCTGGCATCTTCGCTAAACGAACTCCTCATAGCATTTTGTAGATGGGTGAGTTGAGCATCTTGAGGCATGGTGGGAGATATGGAAGAGAAATAGTAGATGTAGGGACTCATTACGTTCTTATCCCAGATCCAGCCCTGCCCTCCATCTTGACCAAACAGGAAATTTTCAGCATTTTGTAGATGGGTGAGTTGAGTATTGAGAGGCATTGATGAGGCAGAGAGGTAATAGATGTAGGGGCTCACTTTATTGTAATCCCAGATCCAACCCTGACTTCCGTCTTGAGCAAACGCACTGATTTCAGCATTGGTTAGATTAGACAGCTCATTATATTGAGGATCGGTTGGAGATAAGGCAGAGAGATAATAGATGTAAGGGCTTGATACAGAGGCGTCCCAGATCCAGCCCTGGCTCGCATCTTGAGCAAACGCGCTGACATAAGCATTCATGAGGTGGTCAAGCTGGATACTTTGAGGGTTTGTGGGAGATGCGGCAGAGAGGTAGTAGACGTAGGGGGCTGCTGCGCCGTAATCCCAGATCCAGCCCTGGCTTGCACCCTGGTTAAACGCGCTGATTCCAGCATTTGTTAGAGCGGTGAGCTGAACGTCTTGGGTCTCAATGACCGAGGCGTGGAGCCTAGAGAAACTGGTCAACAGGAGGAGGAGAGAGGGTAGATTGTTTAGGCAGAACGTTTTTTCAGGTCGGTGCATGCTATTGTCCTCGGTGAGAAATGCGGGCTAGAGAGACGCCCCTTTATTTTTTTCTTATAAGCGAGGATTTTGTTTCACACAATCTCAATTTCTCATCCATTCATTTCTGAAAAATAGCCGACTAGCCCCGCCTCAGTGGGCTGCATAGCTTTGCGGCCGCTTTTCCAATTTGCGGGGCATACCTCTCCGTTCTCTTCGTGAAAAGTGAGCGCATCGAGGAGCCGGATCGCCTCGTCCACTGATCTGCCGAGAGGGAGGTCATTAATGAGTTGATGTCGGACGATCCCTTGCCGGTCAATGAGAAATAGGCCGCGATACGCGATCCCCTCGTCTTCCTTGAGGACTCCATAATCGCGGGAAATCGTCTTTGTGAGATCCGATAAAATCGGATAGCTGACCCCTTCGATCCCCCCTTTGGATTTGGGTGTATTGAGCCAAGCGGTATGGCAAAAACAGCTGTCAACGGAGCAGCCGACGATTTGGGCGTTCCGCTTTTCGAACTCCTGCAGCTGCTCTTGGAAGGCGTGGAGCTCAGTGGGGCAAACGAAGGTGAAGTCGAGGGGATAGAAGAAGAGGATAACATACTTGCCAACATAATCGCCGAGGTTGAAATCGAAGGTCTTTTGGGTGGTCACCGCTTTGGTTCGAATAGCTGGGGCTTTTTTCCCGATGAATGACATAGTTACTCCGAAAATAGTGCTTGGGCTCGACAGAGCCAGTTTTCTTTGCCAATGGATGTATCTCCGCCGTGACCGGGGATGACGCGTGTGTCAGGAGGCAGGCGGGAGAGCTTTTCTAAGCTGCCCCACATCAGGGAGGGTTGGGCTGTGGGGAGATGGAGCGTCCCAATGCTCCCTTTGAAGAGGGTGTCTCCGGAGATCAACAACGCCTGTTCCCTGAGGTAAAAACAGACGCTTCCCGGCGAGTGACCCGGGCTATGGATCACTTCGAGGGTAAGCCTGCCGATTGCGATTAAGTCCCCTTCGTTGAGAAAGTGGTCGGGAATGGCCGGATGGATGGGGCAATAAAGGGGGATGCCATCGGAGCCGGGGTGTTCGACGTTTTTGGCGTCGAGGGAATGGACGTAGAGGGGGGCGCCAGTTTTGACTTTGAGGGGGTGGGCGTCGGCGATGTGGTCCCAGTGGGAATGGGTTAACAGAATTTTTTCAATAGCGAGCCCCCGTTCGGCAGCTTTTTCTAAAAGCGCGGACGCCGACCCTAAGGAGGGGTCGATCACAACGGCGGCTTTTGTGTGGGCGCATCCGATCAAAATGGCATTGGTCTCCAAGGGACCAAATGGAAACTTATATACGAACATTGCACTGGAGAGGATTTGAACCTCTGACCCCCTGGTTCGTAGCCAGGTACTCTATCCAACTGAGCTACCAGTGCTAATGGGGCTATGATGATCCACCCGAGGGGTTAAAATCAAGGGCAAATACTCACCAGTCCCGCTTTTAACCCCTCTCCCTTTTCAAGGGGCCAGTTCAAAGATTTTCACACATCTCGTTTTTGCTGCTTTTGCTGGTCAAATTGAGACTTAAAGGTTTCAAGTTCCCTCTGTAGCTTAGGATCGGAACCAGCGGCGGCGCGAAGCTCTACTAACCAAGGGTTGAGTAGGTCAACTTTTGCCAAATTGTTATACAGATTTATGAGGTGGCGGTAATCGCGATAAGTGTCAGGGAAGTCAGGGTTGTCCTGTGTTTGGATTGCTAGAAGAGCCCAATCAGTCAGAGTCTGGCTCCAATCAGGAAAAAGCTGACACAAAAGGGGGATTGTTTGGTGGGCGTTGTAATAACTAAATGCATCGGTCAATCCGTCTGCTTCAGTATAGGTCTTTAGCGACGCAAGAAGATCAAGATGCTCTTGACGCAAGAGATCAATTACCGCACCTTTACACTGCATTTTCTCTAAAACTGCAAATAGATCCCGCAAACCCTGAAAATTACTACGATTTCCCATCGATCGAATGATGTGGACAATAACAGGATAAAAAGCCTTTTCGTTGAAGTGGCGCAGGAGTCTCAAGGCTGTTTCAGAGTAATAATAATCAGATTCAAAAACCGCATTCGTGAGGGACTCAATGTCCCCTTGGAACCAAGACTGGATCGGATCGATGAGATTTTGAAAATCGGGTTCTTGAAGAAGGCGGATAACCTCCTCTGGATCCGAACCTGTGTAAGAAGAACAAATGGTTTGGAAAATACGCAATTTGATCGTATCTGAATTGTCGATTTGAGTAAGAGCCGTGAACCAAGCTTGAAATGTTTTTTTCCCTTCAGGGTGTGATTTGACCACCCTAACAATCTCGCGAATAGGAACACTTTCGTGAAAAGGATGACTGTCTCTGTTCAGGAAATAACCGAAAAATTGGACTCCCATTTGTTTGAGCATTGATGTGATGACCGCATATTTTTCATCATTGTTATTTAAAAAAGGCTCCCTCCAAAGATTTTGTTCCAAGTCAGTAAATTTGCCATGCCGCGTGTTATTGCAAGCGACTAAACGATCCGCTATGAAAGTCTGCCTTTGAGCGGAATTTTGAGGCAGATTCTCTGCAATCGCCGACTTAAGTGCCTTATTGGCTTCATAACCACAACTTGTCCCAAATGCATTTAGGATAGGAATCCATTGATCTGCAGGGGCAATCTCAGAGAACTTTTTGATCACTGCGGAAAGCAATTGCATTTTTTGAAGGGTTTGATATAACAAGCTCGGCGCCCAAGTTGAATTGACTACTTCAAGAAGTGTTTCCGCAGCCAATTGAGTCCACGTATGTGGATCGAAGCACACATCATGAGAGACTCTACAAATATCCGTACCAAAATATATAAAAAGGCGGGGCCACATGGGTTTGGGCATTTGGCTAAAGAGGCGGGGTAACCAAATAGAAGGCTTTTCGCCAGTGCTTAGATCCTCCCGCAGGGATTGCGCGATCGGTACCGGGTCGAGGTACTGAGATGTTTCCGTAAAGTGTTGTTTGAGCCTATCGTAAGCCGATTGCTGCCGTTCGATGCTTTGCGATATAGATAAACCGCTATGAGTAATCGATGGAATATTCATGGTGTCTCCAGTTCAAAAACTTTCCAAAGAGGGACATTATGCCATAATAAGTCTGCAAAAGGCAAGCAATATAATATTTTTATCGGAACTCTAATGGTAGATATTCGCCATCTAGCCCGCATTTCTCACACAGACGCGGAAAATCTGCTCAATCTGTCACGCCATCTTTCGCCAATCGCTCGTCGCTAATAGGAAGAGCCCTATTATACTGCGGCCACCCCAAAAGTGTATTTGGGCAGCGTCAAAGCTGCCCAAATACACTTTTGGGGTGGCCGCAGTATAGCTTCCTCGCGATTTGCAAAATCTGGCGTAACATCTTGAGCGCCTTTTCTCGCGTCTGTGTGAGAAATGCGGGCTAGGGGAAGAGGAGCTTGACTGATTCGTAAGCCCAATGGAGCTTTTTTTTCCGTGCAAGTAAATCCTTTTCAAGGGCCCTCTTCATGGTGCTCTCTAACTGTCTTCATTTTTGCAGAAATTGCCATAAATAAACGCAAATATCTAATAATAAGGCATTTGCGATTTCGTTAGAAGTCGAGAAAGTTCCAGAAGTTTTTCAACGGAATGAGGCTTAAAAGATCCTCATTTTTGAGCCGTTTGACTTGTGGGGCCCCTTTGGGGACGAAATAGGTTGGTTCCAACTGGATGTCAAAAAGAGGTTGAACCGATCGATAGCGATAGCCGTGGATAAAGTCGGCGCCGCGAAAAGGGGCGGCGAATTCCTCATTCACGAGGGCGATCCAATCGCGATCCCCTTTGTGGCCCCAGGAGCGAACCTTCCGGAGCATCTCTTCTTGGGTTCGCACCCAGCTGTAGTGGTGGAACATGGGAGTTCCGTCGGAGCCGCCGACGTGGCGCCGTTTGGGGCCGGGGAGAAGGTTGTAGATGGCGTCCCTCTCGTCTTGGTGGAGGAGGACGTCTCGCTCAAGGGCCCTTTTTTGGGCCAGCACAACCGAGTCTTCAAACCGGAGAGCTTGATTCGTCGGTTCGCGAAAGTACCAATAATTGGAGAGCTTGAGGGCTGTGTGGTGCCGATAGTCACTACAGTCGAGCCATTGGGCAAAGCGTTTGCCGTCAGGGACCTCGTCTGCGTCGAGGAAGAGGACCGTTTCGACCTCTTCGCTCAGAGCGGAAAAGCCGATCCACCGCGATAGGCTATGCCAAAAATGGGCTGGATCGATTTTTTTCCAAATTTTTTTATGTATTTTCTCTGGCAAATAGGGGTATTCGATGAACAGGCATTGAGGAAAGGCTTTATAAATTTCTTCCAAAAGTGGGCGATTTTCAGGAGTCCCATCGAAAAAATGGTCGCAAACAGGTACAATGACTTGCCGAGAGAAGAGGAGAGCCTGTTCGAGGGTGGCTTGGATGAAGCGGCTCTCGTTCGAACAAAAGTTGACAATGGTCGAAAGGGGATGCTTTTCCATGGCACAGAATCTTAACACAAAATACGATTAAATCATGAACGTTGTCATTCTAGGCGCCGGCAAAATCGGCTCATATGTCGCCAAGACCCTTTCGGAAGAGGGGGTCAATGTAATTTTGATCGATCGGGATCCAGAGGCGCTGGAGAGGGTGAGCCGCGAGAGCGAGGTGGCGACGATCCATGCGTCGGCCCCGAATTGGAGCCTTTTTGAGGATTTGATCGAGCGAAAACCTGACCTTTTTTTCGCGGCGACCGGAAACGACGAGACGAATTTAGTCTCTTGCTCGATCGCGAAAAATTTGGGTTTTCCCAAAACGGTGGCTCGCGTTCAGGCGAGGGAGTATCTGAATCCGGTTCATTTGGATTTCGGGCGCCTTTTTTTTGTCGATTATTTCATCGGACCCGAAGTTCTTGCGGCGCAAGATTTGTGCAAAATGCTTGTCCACTCGGGCGATCTAGCGATGGAACATTTTGCGCATGGGGCGATCCAAATGAGGACAATCCAAATCCCCGACAAGTGGGACAAAGGGGGAACCTCGATTGCAAATCTGGCCTTGCCGGATGAATTGATCGCGGGGCTGATCCGGCGCAAGATGGCGGCGGGAGAGACGGTTTTGATCCCTCATGGAGACGATCATATTCTGCCGGGCGATGAGCTAACGGTGGTCGGCGAGGCGAAGGTCATGCATCGGCTCCACGAGATCTTCGATTCAGCTGAGACGCGGACCCGTTCGGTGATTTTGGTCGGGGGCTCTCCGATCGCGGTCCATCTCACCCATTCGCTTTGCCAACAAAAAATTCATGTCAGGGTGATCGAAAAAAATGGGGCGCGATGCGGGGAGCTTGCCACTTTGCTCACTCAGGCGACGATCATCCATCGGGACGGACGGGATCCGCAGCTTCTCCGCTCTGAACAGGTGCAGAATGCAGATGCGTTGGTCGCTTGCACGCACTTAGATGAGACAAACTTGATGATCGCCGCGATGGCTAAAGAGATCGGCTGTCCGAGGGCGATCGCCCAGATCACCGACGGTCAAATTGTGCCCCTATTGGAGAAGGTCGGCGTCTTTCCTGCCCTCTCTCCTCGTGTGAATGCAGCCAACCGGATCCTTTCGATTTTGGATGAAGAGACGACCCTTTCGGTCGCCTCGCTCAGCTGCGATTCGGCCAAAATCATCGAAATGCGGGTCGCCCCCTCTTCAAAAGTGGTCGGAATCCCCCTTTCCGATCTCGATCTGCCGAAGGGGCTCTTAATCGCTGTCATTGAAAGACAAGGGCGGGTAATGATCGGGAGGGGGAGCCGGGTACTGTATCCTGAGGATATTGTGATTGCTATCTGCCATCCAGTGCAAATTCCAAAACTTCAACACCTTTTTCATTGATGGGTTTTGCAAAAATCTTAAGCAAATACCTCTTCTATCTCAGCGCTCTCCTCCTCATTCCGCTCGGAGTCTCCGGATTTTATCAATTGTTCCCCGCATCGCATCCCCAGCCTCATTGCACCCTCTCCTTTTTTTTGACGTTCACGGTCTCTCTCTCTCTTGCACTTGCCCTTCGCTGGATCGGACGAAAGGCGGAAGGGGGGCTCTATCGGCGCGAGAGCATTCTCCTTGTGGTTTTCATCTGGATCATCACTGCAATCATTAGCTCCTTTCCTTTTTCCTTCAGCCGCACATTAAGTCCGCTCGACGCCTATTTTGAGGCGATGTCGGGACTCACCACAACCGGAGCTACCGCCCTCTCGCCGAAGGCCTACGACCCTGGAACTGGCGCGGAAATCCCAATCTATTTGACCAATCCCCATATTCCTGAAAAAACGTACGTTTATCAGGGAACCGTTGCGCCCGTTCGCGATCCTGAGACAGGTCTTGTCCTCTATTCGGGGATCGAAGCGGTCGGCAAAGGGCTCCTCCTTTGGCGAGCGTTGCTGCAATGGATTGGCGGCATGGGGATTGTCGTCGTCTTCCTCGCCGTCCTTCCCGTTCTGGGAGTGGGCGGCAAATTCCTCTACCAAATGGAGACGACCGGCCCGATCAAAGACGAGATCAACCCTCGTGTCCGCGAGACGGCGTCGCAGCTTTGGAAACTCTACGCCTTTTTCACCTTGTTGGAGACGGCTCTTCTCGTCTGGACGAATGGCGAAATGCCCCTTTTCGACGCCATTTGCACAGCTTTGTCCACCATTTCAACTGGCGGATTTTCGGTGAAAAATGACAGTATTGCCAGCTACCATAGCGCTGCCACTGAAGGGATTGTCATCGCCTTCATGATCATTGGGAGTATCAATTTCTCTCTCTATTTTCATATCCTCCGCCTCAAATTCTACCGCGTCTATGTCCCCGATTTTTTCCTCTTTCTCGGGATCGCAGCCCTCGGCTCCATTGCCGTCTCCTCCTTCCTCATCCCCGAATTCGGACTGAGCGAAGCCTTCCGTCAAGGGAGCTTCCAGGCCCTTTCGGTTCAGACGACTACCGGCTTTTTTTCCGCTAACTACGACCTCTGGCCCTTCGCTCCGCAAATGATCATGCTGATCCTTATGTTCGTCGGAGGCATGTCTGGCTCGACCGCCGGCGGGATTAAAACGTCCCGCTTTTACATTGCCTACAAGATCATCCTCCACAGACTCGAATCGCTCTTCCGCCCAGATAGCGTCCGAAAACTCTACATCGGGAAAAACGAAGTCGATGACAAAAATGCCCTCACCGTCCTCGCCTTTTTCTGTATCGTTGCTTTTTGCACCGCCCTCGGTACGTTCGTCCTCGTCCTCGATGGCGTCGATCCCGAAACGGCCCTTGGGATCATCGCCTCCTTCCTCAATAACGTCGGCCTCGCCTTCCGCTCCGCCGGTCCCACCGAATCGATGGCCTTCCTCTCCCCCTTCTCCAAGCTCCTCGCCACCTTCTGGATGCTCCTCGGCCGCCTCGAGTTCTTCGTCGTCCTCCTCCTCTTCCTCCCCGCATTTTGGAAGAATCGATGATAATCAATAAGTATAAAAAATATTTGTACTGTTAAATAATGTGTATTTAGTATATAGTTATTTTCGAATTACTAATAGGTTGTATTATGAATTTTGTGAAAGTTGTTGTTACTTCTACCTTCAAGAAGGTTGATGCGGTTATTGAACCCTATGTTGCGAGACTGCAGGGTCAGCCAATGTGGATGCAGGTGGCGGTGCCGCTGACCCTTGAAGCAATGATTGTAGGGTCTATAGGGGTATGCCGCAATATTTGGGATAACGTCGTGTCAGAGATGTCAAATCCACTTTTAAAGTACTCATCCGGATTTTTGATGGTCTCCTGCGGAGTCATGGTCGGAGGCCTTCTAGCAATGTGTTTAAAGAGTGTAGTGGAGAGGCCATGGCAAGATGCTGCAAGAAGAGCCGTTGAACCAATGCGGCAGGTGATAGCCCAGATGCGGAACAGGGTAATGGAGATGGGTACTCATGCTCAAGGAGCTCCCGCAGCCTAAGCAGAGGCGGGGGATTTCTCCCCCGCCTCTCTTTACATCATGCCGCTGTAGTTCTGTAGATAAAACATTTAACATTGCTTCAAATACAGATAATTTGTACAATTTGGCGGAATAAATATAAATCTGGAGTGTAAATATGATTCAAATTAGAAAGGAGCCTGTACCTGTATATAACGGGCCGGGCCTCAGCGTTAGTCGGACGGAGGAAAGGGATAAAGAACGCGTTAGTGTGATTGTCAGCAAGAACGCTTTCTCTGATGCTATCCAACAGATTGCCCGGGAGGCGCCTACGTCTGCCGGAATATGTGAAAAACTCCGCAACTGGTTCTGCCCCCGTCCCCCAATCAAGGAGGGGTTCTTCTATATGCAGGATGGAATAAAAGTCCAGACGCTGGAGATCGTTAGAGGAGAGGAGAAAAAAAATCAAGAAAAAGGGATCTATATTGAGGTCATACGGCCAAAACATCCAAGCGGACAGTGCGCTCGATTCTTTTTGAAGTCGATCAGGCCACTCGCTTTTATCTCTTCTATGGCGATGACCGCAAATACAACCGAAATGGGTAGAACATTTCTTAGGAATACAGTCGCAGCCGTTTCACAAGCCGCCACAACTGTTTTTAGTGCTTTAAAAGAAAAAACGGTTGAACTCTATCCGCAAGCTGTTCAAGTGGCTCAGAGTGTTCCTCCACTAGCCACCGTTTTAGCCATGACTTGGGCCGTTCCTGCCTTTCTAAACGCATGCCTAGCAGGGAAAAAATTGCAGGCACTCACCATAGCTGGTCTGGGGCTTGCGGTTGGGGTCGTCCCTTATCTCACGGCTCAAACGGGAAGCAGAGACGCCTCTTCCGCTGCTCCAAGTAGCCCGTTCAGCGCATTCTCTCAAGGCACTTGTCCCGCTGCTCCAAATAGCCCGTTCAGCGCTCAAGGCACTTGTCCTGCGACGTAAATGAAGAAGAGGCGGGGGATTTCTCCCCCGCCTCTCTTTACATCATGCCGCCGAAGTCTCCCATACCGCCCATTCCTCCTCCCATACCTCCCATACCGGGAGCTGGAGCCGCTGCTTTTTTCGGTTCGGGTTTGTCAGTGATGATGGCTGCAATGGTGATCAGCATGCCGGCAATTGACGCAGCGTGCACGAGCGCGCTTTTTGTCACCAGCACAGGGTCGATGACCCCATCCTTGACGAGATCTGAGAATGCGTCGGTCAGGCCGTTATAGCCGAAAGAACCCTCTTTTTCAGAGATCTTCTCTGCGATTAGGCTCCCCATTTTGCCGCAGTTGTTGGCAATGGCTGTCGCTGGAGCAAAGCACGCTTTCCGGACAATTTCGAGGCCAATCGCCTCATCGCCCGTCAGTTTGAGTTTGTCGAGCGCTTTCGCTGCCCGAATGAGAGCCACGCCGCCGCCAGGGACGATTCCTTGCGCAACCGCCGCGCGCGTTGCATGCAAAGCATCCTCAATTCGATCTTTTCTCTCATTGGCCTCGGTCTCTGTCACAGCGCCTACGTTGACTACCGCCACTCCGCCGACAAATTTGGCGAGCCGCTCTTCAAGCTGCTTCGCATCGTAGTCAGAGACGTTCGGCTGATTCAGCTCCGCTTTAATCTGAGAGGCCCGATTTTGGATCTCCTTCGGTTTGCCTGCGCCGTCGATAATCGTCGTATCTTTTTGGGTGATCTTGATCTTTTTAGCGCTGCCGAATACTTCGGGCCCCACCTCTTCGAGGTTGTAGCCCATCTCATCGGAAACTACTTTAGCGCCAGTCAAAATCGCCAGATCCTCGAGCATGCTCTTTCTCCGATCGCCAAAGGCAGGAGCTTTCACTGCGCACAGCGGGAGCCCGCCTTTAATTTTATTGACGACCAGCGTCGCAAGGGCTTCGCCATCGATGTCGTCAGCAATAATGAGGAGCGGCCGCGATCCTTTCTGCATCGCCTTTTCCAAAATAGGGACAAGCTCTTTAGCGCTCGATATTTTTTTATCAGTGATCAGCACCGCAGGATGATCAAACTCAACCGACATCTTTTCCGCATTGGTGATAAAGTAGGGAGAGAGATATCCTTTATCGAACTGCATCCCCTCGACGACGTCGAGCGTCGTCTCGATCCCTTTCGCCTCGCCGATGGTCACAATGCCGTCTTTCCCCACTTTTTGCATCGCTTGGCTGATGATGTCGCCAATGGCGGCGTCGTTGTTTGCCGAAATACAAGCGATCTGCTGGATCTCCTCAGGAGTCTTAATGGGTTTAGCGAGCCTGTCTAGAGCCTCTTCGATCGCCTTAACCGCCTTGTCGATCCCCCGCTTAACATCCATCGGGTTCGCGCCTGCGCTCACATTCTTCACCCCTTCGGCAAAAATCGCCTCAGCAAGGACGATCGCTGTCGTGGTTCCGTCGCCTGCTGTATCGGAGGCTTTGGACGCCGCCTCTTTCACCAGCTGCGCGCCCATATTTTCGTACTTGTCTTTCAGCGCAATCTCTTTCGCGACCGTCACGCCGTCCTTTGTGGAGGAGGGAGAGCCGTATTCTTTCCCAATGACGACATTGCGCCCTTTGGGACCTAGAGTCACAATCACCGCTTTAGCAAGCGTTCTGACCCCTTTCAAAATCGACTTGAGGGCCTCTTCGTGGAATTGAAGCATTTTTGCCATGATTAACCTCCCAATACAGCTAGAACGTCTTCTTCGGACAAGATGAGTGTTTCGCCCCCATCTGTTTTGTATTCGGTGCCAGAGTAAGAGGAGAACAACACCTCATCCCCCACTTTTACTTCAAGAGGAGAGAGCCTCCCTTTTTCATCGCACTTCCCAGGACCTACTGCTAGAACGATCCCTTGGCGAGGTTTTTCTTTCGCGCTTTCTGGAAGGAGAATGCCCCCTTTCATTGTTTTGGCTTCTTGTCTCTTCACGACAATCCGGTTGCCGAGAGGTTTAATTTTCTTTGTCATAGGTGCCTCCATATTTTTTGACTCATCATAATGGCTTGCCTCGATTTCGTCAATACATTTAGCAATCAAAGGCGATTACTGCCAAACTTACTAAAAATAAATGAGGTACTTCTTCCGTTTTTCGAGGAAGGCTTCCCGCTCTGTCTTATGGAGTTCGATGAGTTTCCAGGCCGGATATTTTTCTTTGAGGAGGATTTCATAAACGGCGTCGGTGCCGTTGGCTTTGCAGAAGAGGTCTTTCCTTGAAGTGTTTGCAAACCGTTTCAGGAACTCTTTTGGATAGAGGCTTTTGAGCATGCCGAGGAGAAGAAACTGGACCGATAGAGGCTTATAGGTTTTCGGGTCGGTGATCTGGATGAGGACCCCTTGGCAATCGAGTCCTTTATAGAGTCCCCAGAAGGGGCGAAAATGATAGGGCTGGAAATGGACGCCGGGGAGCTTTTGTCCGTTGAGTTTGGCGGCAAAGTGGGCGGCGTCGATCCAAGGGGCTCCGACAATCTTGAAAGGGAGGGTGAAGCCGACGCCGATGTTGAGGATGCTCAGTTCTCCGAGGATGCCGGTGGCTGGACAGAAGAGCGGGGTGTCGGGTTCTGGGACGTTAGGGCTAGGGGGGATCCAGGCAAGCCCCGTGTCTCGGTAGCTCATGGAACGGGTCCACCCCTTCATCGGAATCACCACCAGCTGACAGCCAACTTGATACTCTTCGTTGAAAAAACGGGCGAGCTCTCCAATGGTCATTCCATGGCAGTAAGGGGTGTTGACGTAGCCGATAAAGGAGCGCCAAGAGTCTTCGAGCATAGGCCCGTCGACGATGAGTCCGTTGATTGGATTGGGGCGGTCAAGGACGATCACCTCGATGCCGAGCTTGGAGGCCTCTTCCATCATGTAAAAAAGGGTGGTGGCATAGGTATAGGAGCGGACGCCGGTGTTTTGGATGTCGTAGATAATGACGTCGAGCCCTTTCAACATTTGAGGGGTTGGGCGGCGGGTCTCGCCGTGTAGGCTATAGACGGGAATACCGTTTTCGGCACTGTGTTGAACCAATGCGGCGGCATAGTGTTCTCCTTTCAGGCCATGCTCCGGCGAAAAGAGGGCGGCGATGAGTCCAGTCTCCTCAAAGAGCTGGACGGTTGTTTGCATCTGGTTGTTGACGCCGGTTTGGTTAGTGAGGAGGCCAATTTTTTTCCCTTGGAGTCGGGCGAGGTGGCCCTCTTGGAAAAATATGTCGACGCCGACAGAGACCGAATCGCCGAAGAGAGTCAGAGAAAAAAACAAAAAAAGGATCGCGCGCATCATTGAAATCGATTATAACGAAGGGAAGATTATAAGGTGAGCGATTAGATGACAGACTACCTCGACGAAACGATAGAAATCCTCGACAGCGTGAAGGGAAAACCGCAATCGATGGCGGAGAGAAAGCGGCTTGCTATCGAACTGGCTGCTTTGATGCTCCATGAGGCGGGCCGGACGATGACGTCGGAGGAACGGTCTGTGCAACAGCAACTTGCAAGGCTGATGCGCGATCCGGTGGGTAAAGCGTTCACAACGGCGATGACGGATGAATGCTTCCGGAGCTCTTCGCATAAGCGGGTGGCAGATCAGATGATCTATCTGCTCCGTCAATTAGGAATTCCTCACTACCTCGATTGGAAAAAGCGGGCCGAGCTGTTCGCTTTTCGGAGCGTGGGGGCCCCAATTGCACAATTTCTCGTTCCCCTTGCGATGAGGGCGCTCAGAAAACAGACCCGTCGAGTCATTTTACAGGCGGAAGCCGGCCCGCTTGAAAAACACCTGAAAGAGCGACGGAGCGAAGGGGTGCGGCTGAACCTCAACCATTTGGGCGCGGCGATCTTGAGCGAAGCGGAGGCCAAGAAAAAGCTCCATACCTATTTTGCGCACTTGAAAAATCCAAACATCGATTATCTCTCGGTCAAAATTTCCACCACTTTCAGCCAAATCAATTGGCTCGCTTTCGATGCGACTGTCACAGAAATCGGAGAACGGCTGAGGCTCTTGTACCGTGCGACGATGGACTCAAATCCCCACAAATTCATCAATTTAGACATGGAGGAGTACCGCGATCTCGATTTGACAGTGACGGCGTTCAAGCAAGTGCTCGATGAGCCCGAATTTCAACACTACTCGGCTGGGATCGTACTCCAGGCCTATTTGCCCGATTCGCACCACTTCCAAAAAGATCTCACCGAATGGGCTAAAAAACGGGTCAAAAATGGGGGGGCTCCCATCAAAATCCGGATTGTCAAAGGGGCTAATTTGGCCATGGAGCAATTCGAGGCGTCGGTCAAGGGGTGGCCCCAAGCGCCTTATACGACAAAAGTCGAGGTCGACGCCAACTACAAACGGATGGTGCATTACGGCTGTATCCCAGAGAACGCGCGGGCCGTTCGGCTCGGCGTGGCAAGCCACAACTTGTTCGATATTGCGTTTGCCATGCTTTTGCGCTTAGAGAATCAGGTTGAGCCTTATGTCGGATTTGAGATGTTGGAAGGGATGGCCGATCACATCCGACGCGTGGTCCAAAGATTGACGGGCGATATGCTCCTTTATTGCCCTGTTGCGAATCGAGAAGAGTTTCAACACGCCATCGGTTACTTAGTCCGCCGTTTAGATGAAAATACAGGACCGGAAAACTTCCTTCGCCACGCCTTTGGACTGAAACCTGGAACAGATGCTTGGGAAAATCAAACAGCCCTTTTTTCGCAAAGCTGTGATGAGATGAATACAGTCAGTCAGCAGCCGAGGCGGACTCAAAATCGGTTGATCCATCCTCCAGCCTATGATCCGAAGCTCCCCTTCGAAAATGAGTCCGATACAGATTTTGCTCTTCCTCAGAACCGGAAGTGGGCCGAGGGGATCGCTCTGCATTGGAGACAGGAACAACCCAAACCGATCCCTCTCGTCATCGGAGGGAAGGAACTGTGGGCCAATCAAGAAGGCGTCGGGCATACGCCGAATGATGTAAAGCTGCTTTACATTTACGCCAAAGCCCATCCGCACCACATCGATGAGGCGCTCCGGTGCGCTAAGGAATATGAGAAAACGTGGGGAGGGACAACGGTTCAGCATCGGAGTCAGTTACTAGCTCGCGTCGCACAAAAAATGCGGGAGCGGCGCGGCGAGCTGATCGGCGCCATGATGGTCGACGGGGGCAAAATTGTGTCTGAGGCCGATCCGGAGGTGTCTGAGGCGATCGATTTTGCAGAGTATTACCGGCGCCAAATGGAAAAGATGGCGCTGATGAAGGACGTCCGGTGGGAGCCGGTGGGGAGCGCCGTTGTGATTTCGCCCTGGAATTTTCCTTGCGCCATTCCGGCGGGTGGAATCGCTGCCGCTTTAGCGGCAGGCAACTGCGTCCTCTTTAAACCCTCCTCAGACACGGTGTTAGTCGCTTGGCATTTGGTGAACGCATTTTGGGACGCCGGAGTGCCGAAAGAGGCGCTTCAATTCGTCCCCTGTTCAGGGGAGGGGGCTGGGAACGATTTGATCCGAGACGAGAGGGTGAATCTGGTCACCCTCACTGGCGGGACTGCGACGGCGAAGACATTTCTCAAGATGCGGCCCGATCTCCATTTGGCAGCTGAAACGGGCGGGAAAAACGCGATGATCATCACCGCCCTCTCGGATCGGGATTTGGCCATCAAGGATCTCCTCCAATCGGCCTTTGGCCATGTGGGACAAAAATGTTCGGCCGCTTCGCTTGCCATTCTGGAGGCTGAGGTGTACGACGACCCCCATTTCCTCAGAACCCTCCGGGATGCGGCGGCGAGTCTTAAAGTAGGGCTGAGTTGGGATCTTTCGACCAAGATCAATCCGCTCATCCATGAGCCGAGGGGGGATCTGAAGCGGGCGCTCACCACGCTCGAAGAGGGGGAGGATTGGCTGCTAGAGCCAAAACAAGACTCGCATCACCCTGCCCTTTGGAGTCCGGGCATTAAAACCGGAGTGCGCCCTGGCGGCTTTACCCACATGACCGAACTCTTCGGCCCTGTTTTGGGACTCATGCGGGCAGACAATTTGCATCATGCCATTGAGCTGGCTAATGCGGTTCCATATGGGCTGACTGCCGGACTCCATAGCCTCGACGGCCGGGAGCAAGTGAAATGGATGGAAGAGATTGAGGCGGGCAATCTCTACGTCAATCGGGCGATTACGGGCGCGATTGTCCGGAGGCAGCCGTTTGGCGGCTGCAAGGCGTCGAGTATCGGCGGCGGCTCGAAAGCGGGAGGACCCAATTATCTTTGCGCTTTCATGAGGGCGAAACAAATAGGGATGCCCCAAGAAAAACATCCGGTCAATGAGGCGGTCAATCACTTAACCACCTATTTGGATCAGATGGATCTCACTGCTGAGCAAATGGGGATCTGGTCGGGGAGCTGCGCGAACTACGCCTACTGGTGGAGGCGGATGAAAAATGATCGGGATCCGTCAAAAATCGTCGGACAAGATAATTTTTTCCGTTATGTGCCGAGGAAAAACATGGTCCTTCGGTTGGGGGCCAAATCGATCCCTCTCGACGCGTTAAGGGTTTGCGCAGCGGTGCTCACGTGCGGCGCAAAAGTGGAGATCAGCTGGTCTCCGAATAGTCCCCATAGGCCCGAGTTCGATTGGCTGGAGCTGATCCCGACATTGCCCGTCGTCGACGAGACGGAGGAGCGGTTTCTGGAGAGGGTGAAAACAGGGAACATCGAGCGGGTTCGATTGGTTGAGCCTCCATCGGAAGCTTTGATCGAGGCGGCAGCCGAATCTCCGGTACACGTGATTCACGCTCCTGTCCTCATTAACGGAAGGCTCGAGCTGCTCCATTACTTGAGAGAGGCGTCAATCAGCATCGATTATCATCGGTACGGGAATTTGGGATTGAGGGAAGGGGAGCTCAGAAAACCCATTTTCTAGCCCGCATTTCTCACACAGACGCGAGAAAAGGGGCTCAAGATGTTACGCCATCTTTCGCCAATCGCAAGGTCGATTACACCTTGCTCAACGCGATATTTTTGCGGAGCGAGACATCCCCCTTCCCCTCTTCTGCCACAAAGGTCTGTTTTTGTCCGCTATGGTTGGGGCGTCCGAGTTCTAAAAGCTCGATCAGTTTGAAATCGATCGAGATGTGGTGCGATTCAGCGGAGATCCTTTCGATCAACGCAGAGGTCAGCGCGGGCCCCCCTTTCCGATGGATTTCTCCGTAAAGTCTCCAGGCGAGCTTCTCGTTGAATAGGACTGTGATGAGATCTGGGTGGGCGTGAAAGACGCAGATTTTATCGGTCGAGGGCTCTGCTTTCACATATTCTAAGAGGGGCGGGTAGCCGATCTCCCCTCGTAAATCCCAGTGTTTTGTCCCTTTTAGCATTTTGTAATAGATCCTCTGGAAATCGGGATCGATGAGGACGATTTTCTCTAAGGAAAAAGACTCTGTTTCTTCTAAAGATTCCTTGGCTGAGGCGAGGAGAAGGTCGAGAAAGCGGCTTTCAAAATGTTTTTCGCCAGAGCTGAGGGCGCCGTAAAAAGTCCGAATCAGCTTGACGGCCAAATCATATAACTGAGGATGGGCCGCTCTCCCTTCATGGATGAGGGGCCAAAGATTGATTCGGGCGCAGGGGTGGTTGGGATCGGGTTTTTTTTCTTTTTGCCCTTCGATTTCCGAGTCGTCTGGTTCGACCTCTTCTTTCGGAGGGCGTCCTTTTCTTGTTGAGCTGTTTTTCTTGCCCAGCTTGGCATAGACTTCGCTTTCATAGCTGTTCAAGATCTTGCGGCTTGCCTGTTGGTGGGCGGCGTAGGTGTTCCGGAGGCGAGACGAGGCTACATGCTTGTCCCAGCAAGCGTAGAAACTGTAGGAGAGGATCATTAAAATAGAAAAAACAAGGCCGAGGACATTCATATTGCGGCCTTGTGAGTGGTGTATGTGACAAAAGGTTCTGCGACCGGAAGGATAAAAGCGTACTGACTTGGCTCCTTAACCCCTTCTTCATAAACGGTCAGGCGGATGACGCCCGGTATTTCCCTGACTGTTTTTGACCAGTGCGATTTCCAGGCAAGGGCCGCATTGATCGGCCGGGACTTTTCTTTGACGCCGTGTTCGGGCGGGGTGATTTTGCCAAGAAACTCGAATTCAAACGCTTTGACAGCGGGGAGGAGGATCTCTTTGCGCCAAGAGGGAGGGGGATCTTTCGTGAGGGGCCAGAGGGCAAGACACAGATTGTTTTCGGGGTCGAGGTAGATCCTTCCGACGACTGAACCGCTAAAAAGGGGATCTGGATCGATCCCATTGTTGAAAATAGCGATTAGGCTGACTCCCTTTTCCTTCTCAAAGAGTTGAGTGTAAAAATAGGGGTCAGGCGCCCCCTGGTCGATGGAGGTTAAAATCGTTTGCAGCCGGGTTTGCAAGTGGCCTCGGTGCGTCATCGCCATGCGGGTCGTCTCCAGTCTCTTTTCGATCTTCGCGCTTTGAACAAAAAAGGAAAAGAGAAAGGTGAGGAGAATCGCGGTCAAACTGAGGGCGATCAGAAGCTCAAAAAGGATTAGCGCCTTTTTTTTCTGACGGCGACGGCTCCGAGGCCGATCGCAAGGAGAACAAATGCGGTCACGGAGGTCCATGCGGGCCAAATTCCCGCCCTGTCCGCCGGGATGATCTTGGCCAGCGCCCCAAAGGCTAATAAAACTCCAATACACGCATCGCCTCCAATCAGGCCTGAAGAGAGGAGAATCCCCTTCTCTTTAGCGAGGGGATCGTCTGTCTTACGATCGACATAGGCCCTCACAAGACCGCCCACCATTGTAGCAACTGAAAGAGAAAGAGGCAAATAAACACCGAGGGCAAAAGGGAGAACCGGAATCCGGAGGAGGATCATGGCAAATCCGAGTAGGACGCCAATACCGACTAGCGAATAGGGGAGATTGCCGCTGATCACCCCTTCGACGATCATCGACATCAAGGTGGCTTGCGGCGCAGGCATGACGCTCGATCCGATGCCGTAAGCTTGGTTCAAAATATAAACTGTATAACCCAAGGCGAGCGAGGGGATGATGACGCCAAGGATCTCGGCAATCTGCTGATAAATGGGCGTAGCGCCGAGGAGATATCCCGTTTTTAGATCTTGGGCCGTTGTGCAAGCCATGCAGATCGCACAGCAAGAGACGCATCCCATGGTCATGGCCGAAATCAGATAGAGCCGCTCTGTCCAGCCGAGGCAGACGAAAATCAGACACGTGATCAAAAGGGTCGTGATGACCATCCCTGAGACAGGATTAGAGCTGGAGCCGACCAGTCCGACAGTGATAGATGTGACGGCGACGAAAAAAAAACTGAGGACGACGAGGAGAACGATGGTCAGCAGGTTCATCGGAAGTGTGGGAAAAACCCAGAGGAACAAGATAATCGCAAGAGATCCGATGAGGAGCCAGGAGAGGGAGATGTCCTTTTGCGTCCGAGGGAGGTGGGCTCTCGCTTTATAGCCGCCCAGGAGTTCTGTGAAGCTGGCGCGCACGGTTCTGGAAAGGAGGGGGATGATGTGAATCAGGCTGTATAATCCTCCGATGGCCAAACATCCGGCCCCTATGTACCGGACATAATAGCTCCAGACGTCGTCAGGGCCCATATCGGCAATGGCCATGGTGGAGGGGTAAATGATCGCAGAGCCGAGGCCGAATTCGACAATCAGGGGGATGATCACCCACCATGCGATGACGCCGCCGGCAAACATGAGAGCTGAAATTTTGGGGCCGATGATATACCCAACGCCGAGAAGGGCAGGGGTCGCATCGATCGAAAATTCGGCTTTTTTTAACGCGCCGAACGTCCAAGAGACCTGTTCTTTCCAAAGAAAGATCGCATTTGAGAAAATTTTATAGACCGCTGCAGCGATCACACCCCATAACGCGAACAGGGCGGTCCGGTGGCTCCTCTCCCCCGCTTTCAGGATTTCCGCGCAGGCGGTCCCCTCCGGAAAAGGGAGTTTTTTGTGCTCTTCGACAATCAGAAACCTACGCATCGGGATCATCAACAAAATTCCGAGTACTCCCCCCAGAGACGAAAGGAGGAAAATCCGTCCGATCGAAGGAGTGTCTCCCAATAAAATCAGAGCGGGGATAGTGAAAATCACTCCAGCAGCAAGCCCCTCTCCGACAGTTGCGATCGTCTGAACGATATTGTTTTCAAGGACTGTCGATTGTTTGAAAAAAATTTTCAGAATCGCCATCGACATAATCGCTGCGGGGATGGAGGCGGAGATGGTTCCTCCGATCTTCAGGGCCAAATAGCCGTTGGCGACCGCGAAGAAGAATCCGAACAATAACCCCAGGAGGACAGCCCTCGGGGTAAATTCTTTCATTTGGGACGTCGCGGGAATATACGGTTCAAAAGTTTCGTGATGGGACATGTAGATCCTATTATAGTCTTATTTTCGGCTATGCCTCCATCCGCATTATTTTTCTATAGATATTTTTTGAATGGGTAGGCGAAACTGATACGTTTTGTGATCAAGGGTGATGAAAATGCCCAGTTGTCGAATATCCTCCCCATGCAGCCCCGTTTTAAATCCTCTGCCTGTTAAATAGAAGCTCCGGCGAACCGTCTTTGGCGGGCAGTGCGGCAGCTCGATTTTTGCATTGGGGAGAGGGATATTTTCCGTTCTTTCCCCCCGTTCGGGCAATTTTTCCCAGGCGATTTCCCTTTTGAGAAACATCTCTTTCACCTCGCTGAAAGTCCAGTCGGCGAGCCTCTCTTTTTCGAGCTCTTCCAACCGTTCTATTTCAATACAAATGATTTGCATCGGCTGGCGAACCAGAGGCACGACGCAAAGGGTCACTAAGAAAAAAGCGATGAGAATTTCTGGAAGGAGGAATGTTGTCTTGCGCATCGATCGAGAATTGTAAGTGCTTTTACTAAAAAGTTGAACTCTTTTTGTTTCTGGGGTAAAATCCGGGGCATTATGTTGCAGACTAAAGCGCTTTACAATCTTTTACGTCTCAATGCAGCTGAGGATCCGGCGATTAGAGCCGATCCATGGGCGCTAGAAGATCTTCGCGCGGCGTCTATAGAGGCCCTGTTGTCTCGCGCCCAACAGTATAAAATAAAATTAGATAAGCACTCTTTTCTCCAATTTTCCGAGGCGTGCGATCATCCAGAAGGGCTGACTGACCTATTGCTCCCCGACGATGCGTCTGAGACAACGAGAGATCCATTTTACTTACTGATCTTCGAGCTTTGGCGACGCCTTCTTCCGGAAAAACAATGCCTTTCGGTCTTCTGCGATGAGTTGGATCATCGGATCGCCCTTTATGACCGAGGCGAACCTAATAGCGACGAACAAGTCCAGGATTCACTCGCTCATCTCCTTGAAATTTTTGATGAGAATGTCGATTCCGGGGCCGATCCCGAAGAGATTTTTATTGGGATCACCGATTATTGCGCCCATGACGTCGAGGGGTTCCTGTATGACTATATATCTGACCTGCTCCATAGCGGCAATTCTTTGTATGCCTCTGAGCTCATCGAAGGGTTTTCCCAGTACGTCACCGATCCCGTTTGGTTTGACTTTTTAAGGGTGCGGCTCCTTGCGTTCACCGACATTGGCGATGCGAATTTGGCCATGCACCGCATGCTAGAAAATGAACTTGATCTACCGTTTCTCATAGAGATGCTCCGCTTTTTGTCGGCGAATGGGGAGCGCGATCTTTTTCAGCTGACCGCCAAAAGGGCTCTACCCCTTTTGAGCGAAGAGGAGGATCTGATTGAGATCATCCGTTTAAGCGCCGATTTTTACGGTAGGCTAGGCGAGGAGAAGAAGGAGAAAGCGATGCAAGCGCTCCTCGTCGAGAGGCAAGCGGAGCCCGATCAATTCCCCATCGTCGATTTCGTGCGCCGGTATTTCTAGCCCGCAAAAAGTTGCAAAGTCAAGATATAGGCGATTGTTGATGCGGTGTCATGTTTCACCAAACTCATGGGTGGTATATGTAAAAATTCGTTCACAGGACAATCCTTAAAACTGGCAAAAAAGACCGGATCTGTGGTAGGCTTCCGATCAATATGGCCGAGACGTCTCGCACGAACTATCGTTGGTTTATTGCCTCGCTGATTTTTTTTGTCACTCTGGTCAATTTTATCGATCGGTCGGCGATCTCCTTCGTCATTCATCCCCTCAAGCAAGAATTTCATTTCACTGACACGCAATTTGGGATGATCCTCTCGGCGTTCGGATTGGGGTACGTCCTCCTCACGGTTCTGGGCGGGTGGTTTGTCGATCGTTGGGGAGCCCGCCTCGTTTGGCCGCTTGCCGCCACTGCGTGGTCCATCTGTGTCGGATTACTTGGGGTCGCTACTGGTTTTTGGGGCTTTATTGGGCTGAGATTTCTGTTAGGGGTTGCTGAGGGACCTCACTTTCCCGCTATGACCCGTTCTATTAGCAATTGGCTCTCCCCTGGCGAGCGGGCTCGCGCCCTCTCCCTTGGACTTGTCGCGATCCCCCTCTCCTCGGTGATAGGGGCGCCGATCACCTCCTATCTTGTCGCTGATTTTGGCTGGAGGCCGATGTTTTTCATCATCAGCCTTGCCGGCGTCCTTTGGGCAGCCGTTTGGTACTATTTTTTCACTGACCGTCCTGAAGATTGCAAATATGTTTGCCCTGAAGAGAAAAAATATATTGCCGCCCCCTCTTCTCTGCATGCAGAAAAGAGAAAATCGCTCGTTAATTGGCGCTTCATCCTCACCCATCCGGCCCTTATCGCCAACAATATCGCCTATTTTGCCTTCGGCTATATGCTCTTCTTTGCCACTCTCTGGCTCCCTGGCTACTTTCTCTCGCAGCACAACCTGGATTTAAAGAGTGTCGGCTGGTACTTGACCATCCCCTGGCTTGTCGGCGCCCTGTTCTTAAAAGCGGGAGGCATTCTCTCTGACTATCTCTATCGGAAAACTGGCAGCGGAAGATTCGCCCGCTCCCACCTGATCTGGGTCAGCCAGCTCTTGGCCGCCATCTTCTTCGTCCTTCTCAGTTACACCCATACGTTAGGGCTCTCGATCTTATTTTTAAGTTTAGCCCTCGGCTTCGGCCTCATGCCCCAGCCGGCCTTTTTTAGCATTAATATCGACGTAGCTAAAGACCGTTCGGGAACGGCCCAAGGGGTCACTTCGAGTTGCCTCTCCGTCGCTGGAGTCATCGCTCCGATGTTGACCGGGTGGCTGATCGATTTCACTGGCAACTATCAAGGGGCCTTCCTCCTCCTCGCCGGACTGACCGGAATCTCCGTTTTCACTGTAATCTTTTTCCACCATCCCGACAGAGAGTGGTTGGGAGCCGTTAAGGCGTAACCTCGATTTTGTACAACTGGACATTGGCTGTTCACCGCGAGTTCTTTCTTTGAGAGGCCGATCCGATTTTTAATTGAGTACGGTATTTCGCAATGGTTCTTCGGGCCAAGGAAAAACCTTTCAATCTCAAATTTTCCGTCAGTTCTTGATCGGTCAACGGGCGGCCTTTGTCTTCCCCGTCGATCAGTTGTTGGAGAGCCTCTCTTCCATGGCTGGCTGCCGGATCGGCTGTGACTAAAGAGCGGAGCAGGAGAAGACCCCGGGGCGTTGCCGCGTACTTCCCAGAGAGCGCCCGCGATAGGGTCGACTCATGGATCCCGAGTTGTTCGGCCAGTTCTTTCACCCCAAACGGAACGAGAGGTCCTTTTTGATCTAAAAAAGCGGCTTGTCTACAAATCAACGCCCGCCCTATTTCACGGAGCATTTTTTGGCGCCTATTGAGAACCCGGAAAATCCATTTAGCCCCGGTCTTAAACATCCGGAGAGCCTCTTGCTCTTCGATCGACTCTGTCTTTGCCTCAAGATACTCTGTTTGGATTTGGAATTGAGGCCACTCATCTTCAATCAGCTCGAGCCTCCATCCTCCATCGACCCTCTCGATGCGGAGATCGGGGTAGACAGGCGAGATAGGCTCTTCCCAAAAACCTTGGGCAGGCCGCATAGAAAGGCGGGCCAAATGGCTCATGGCTTGGCTCAGATCGCCTGAGCCGAGCCGTTTTTTGATGGCTGCATAGCGGCCATGCAAAAGGTCTTCATAACTATTTTGGACGAGATCGTAGGCGGGGGTCCCTGTTTTCCCTTCGGCCCTCAGCTGCAAAATGAGCGCCTCCTGCAGATTCCTTGCAAAAATGCCCGGCGGATCGAACGTTTGCATCACCGTCAAGATCGGCCTCTGACACTCCGTAAGCGGGCCATCCACAAACCCCCTTTCATCCAAACGCTCTAAAATATCCTCGGCGATCCTCAGTTCTTTTTCATCTGAAAAATGTTCCCTAATCTGGCTTTGCAGATGTTCATAGAGGTGGATACGGGCAGGGATCTCTGGCATAATCCCCTTCTTAGGGCCTGCCGCCTTCAGCTCCAACAGAGGGTTTTTTTCGATCTCGCTACGCAGCCACGCGCCCAGCTCTTGCTGAGGCATTTGGAGGATCGCGAGAGCCTGACTGAGAGCGAACGTCATCGTCATGCGCCGCTCTGGAGCGAGCTTTAAAAAGAGCTTTGGATCCATGCCAGTCCCCATAGCACACCCCCCATTCGGAAACAAGGTGGTTGATTCTCTTTTTGCCAACCAGTTAAACTGCACCCTTTTGGAGGGATTCATGGGTCCGCGAGCAGGTGTTTTTTGCCACAATGGGTTAGGAGACGGGGTCAATTGCCTGGTTCTTTCGAATCAGTTACATTTAAACGGCTGGCGGGTGGACACCTACCAAAATGTCATTGGATCAATGCAGAACTGGTTTCCCCACCTGAAAGTGGAGCCTTACCCCAGCCCTGACGAACTCCCCCGCATCCTGGGCAGCTACGACTGGTTTTTTGTCGTCCAAAACGATACAGATCCCTTTATCCTTCAGCTCATTCAGGAAGGGAAGAGGCGATTTCCGGATTTGCTAAAAGTGATCTATCTCTATCCCTCTCCCAACATTGTGAACGAACCTTATTACACCGACTGCTTGACCGATCCCACCCTGTCGATTGCCGAAAACATGCGCCTTTTCGCCGAGAAGATTCTCCATCTGCCCAAGATCACCCGGAGCAACGGATTCATCCCCCCCGCCGGCCTCACATTCCGCAAATACCTCAAACGGATCGCCATCCACCCGACGAGCGGACGGGAGACCCGCAACTGGCCTAAAGAGAAATTCCTCCAGTTCGCAGGCCATTTGCGGCAATGGGGATACGATCCGGTCTTCATTCCCGGCAAAAAAGAGGGGTGGGAAGGGATCGGCTTTGAAATTGCCCTCTTCCCTACCTTGGATCTTTTGGCACGCTACCTTTACGAATCGGGATTTTTAGTCGGAAACGACTCCGGCCTTGGCCACCTCGCCTCAGCGATCGGTATCCCAACCCTTACATTCTGCCGCAGGAAAAAACTGGCCAATATGTGGGCCCCCAGCTTCCAGAGAGGGGTCGTCGTGACCCCCAGCTCTTGGATTCCCAACATCCGGGGATTGCGATTGAGAGACCGACACTGGCAAAAATTTATCTCGGTCGCCAAAGCCAAACGGGCGTTCAACAAACTCGTCCATTTGCCGCTGCACTAACCCGCATTTCTCACACATCCGCGGAAAATCTGCTCAATCTGTCACGCCATCTTTCGCCAATCGCTCGTCGCTAATAGGACTCTTCCTATTAGCTCCCTCGCGTCTGTGTGAGAAATGCGGGCTAATTCATCCCGAAACGGCCCGAGCCCATGGCGAGGAGGAGGAATAGACCGCCGATCACCGCGACCTCTTTCATGAAGGTTCTCCGCTCCACTTCGTACTCATTCCCCTCTTTCGTCCAAAAGTCGTGGAACTTCAGCACGGAAGCCGTCGCTACTACAATCAAAATCAGAGCGCCGATGTGGGCGTGCCAACCAAATAATACGGAAAGTCCCCCGATGATTTTGAGAGCCACTGCTATAGGCAGAACAATTTGCGCGCTCGGCACAGCTTTTGATTGCATGTAGTGCATAGATTGGCTCCAGTGTCTTATTTTCTCGAAAGCGCCCCAGAGGAAAATACCCCCGATCAGCACTCTTCCGATTAAATCAAATAAATTCATCATAAATTCCATAGATCCCTTGGGTTCGATGTTCTATCTTTCTGTTAAATCATTAGGAATTTTTTGAACAGAGACATCTTTTCCCCCCCTTTGCTATCCTGTGCGCCATGTACAATTTGATTGTGATGGGAGGGGGTGCCGCCGGCATGTTTGCCGCGATCAGCGCCAAATCTGCAAACCCGGCAGCCAAGGTGCTCCTTTTAGAAAAAAGCGGGGTACTCCTCTCTAAAGTGCGCGTTTCAGGCGGCGGCAGGTGCAATGTGACCCACGCCTGCTTCGACCCCGCTGCGCTCATCTGCCACTATCCCCGCGGCGGCCCCGAGCTTCGCGGCCCCTTCCACCGCTTTCAGCCCCGCGACACGATCGAGTGGTTCGAGGCGCGAGGGGTTTCCCTCAAAGCCGAGCCTGACGGCAGGGTATTCCCCGTTACCGACAGCTCGGAGACGATTATCGATTGTCTCCTCTCGGAAGCGAAGAGCCTTGGCGTCGAAATCCTCACCCGTCAACGGATAGACCTCATCGTCAAGATCTCCGAAGGCTTTGCCGTCGGCCCTTATCGATCGAGAAAACTCCTCCTCGCCACTGGCAGCGCCCCCCAAGGGCACGCGTGGGCAGCTCAGCTCGGACACACGATTCAAACACTGGTCCCCTCCCTTTTTACCTTTAACGTCCCCACCTCACCCCTCAAAAATCTCAGCGGCATCTCGGTCAACCCAGTCGAGCTCAAAATACGAGGCCTAACCCAAAAAGGGGCCCTCCTGATCACCCACTTTGGCTTTAGCGGCCCCGCTGCCCTTAAACTCTCTGCCTGGGGAGCCCCCGTTTTGCATCAATGCGATTACCGCGCCCCTCTAGCCATTAACTGGCTCCCCGAGCTCAACCCAACCCAAACCCTCGCCATCCTCCAAGCTCTCAAGAAATCGGCCCCCCAGCGACCCCTTTGCACAGAAAACCCCTTTAAGCTCTCCAAAAACCTCTGGAAAGCTCTACTCAATGATGAAAAACGGCTCAACGACTTCTCGAACAAAGACCTTCAGACACTCGTTCAGAAACTGCATGAAGATTTTTACCAAATAGACGGCAAGACGACCCACAAAGAGGAGTTTGTCACCTGCGGAGGCGTAACGTTAAAAGAGGTCGACTTCAAAACCATGGAGAGCAAAGTGTCCCCTGGTTTATACTTTGCTGGAGAAATTTTAGATATTGACGGAGTGACCGGCGGATTTAATTTTCAAGCCAGTTGGACAACCGGATTTATTGCTGGCGTTTAAGCTGGAGCGCAAGGCATTGCGCTATTGTCTTTCTAAAGTCATCCACAGTATCGTTTTGGCCTCTACGCGCTAAAGCGGTTTGAAGGATCAATAGCCGATCTTCCTCCGCACATTTATTGTCTGTTAGATATCGATCCGCGCATTCATCCCACGAGGTCTCTATAACAAGTAACATATCTTCGCGGTTTTTTATTTGCTCCAGTCGCCGATCAAGATCAGGAATTAAAATTTTCAAACCATCAAGGATGTGCAAAGCCTCTTGTTCTGTAAGTGCTAGGGTTGGGCATATAGCCATTAACCCATCTAATACTAATGTCTTTTTATAATGAACAAAAATACCATCAATAAATTCGATGCCGCTTAATTGAAGTTTCTTTGATTTTTTCCATTCTTCAAATTTTTGTGTAAAATCTTGTGCGTACTCAGCCAGACAAAAACAAACTTTCCTTGCTATATATAAGAATGTTTCTTTATTAGATCCAATCGACCTTAATGCCATGCATATTTCGAATGCATATGCATATTGTTCGGGGCTAAAATTCCAATTTTTGAAAATCTCTTTGCTAAATACTTGGTTGCAGTGCTGGAGTAAATTCACATTTTTCGTTGGTTGATATAATCTAGCTTCTTGCAGGAAGAGTTCTTTATTTAAACACAAAAATCCATCTATCTGATGTAGAGTGTTTTCACTGTCATCAATCGATCCAAGTATCGATAAATATTTAAATAAATTGGATTTATTTGCAGTTTGATATTTCGGGTCATTCCAAAGTGTTAATAGGCGGAGTACTGTGTTCGTTATTATATCGCAAGACGTGGATTCATATTGGTTAGTTTCTATTGTGTTTTCAATCCATTGTCTTGACAAATGAAATTTTATCTTAAGGGTTGGAGCGTCTTTTAAATTATTGTCTAAATCATTGATCGCTAATTTCAATAGATTGATTTTTTCAGCGTCGAATCGATAGGTTCCAACAGCCCAGCCTATCTCGCTTGTTTCGTAAGGAATGCAATTTAATAATTCTTGTGTTATTTCCAGTCCCGCCTTAAGGGAACTACTGGCCAAATCTAAATATATGGGAAAGATCCGCTCGATAAAATCTGGAGTCCATAGATGTCCAAAAATCTTTCTCATGCTAGTTAAAATTTCCGCTTCGAACAGGTATGTTTCAGGGGATACAGACTCAGTGAGTCTTTGCTGTCGAGGCTTAGGAAATACGGGAACCATCTCTCTCAACCAAAGACTGATCAATTGATCAGAAGATACTTGGGAATAGCCATCCCGTAACAGTTCTTGATCGAGGTTGTCTCTGATGTTTTCTAGCTGCTCGCATATCAAGTGTTTGTATCCTACCTTGTCTTGCAACATCAATGGATTGCCTTTGGCAGCCACAAATAGGTAATATCGCATTAAAATGTGAAAATTCGGGTTTGCCTGTTCAGCTGAAATAGCCTGCCGTATTTGTAGCTGGAACTTATTTTTTTGTAGTTGCAGACGGCTTTCTGGTGTTGACACATTATTGATTATAATTTTTGTGGCAGCATTATATAATTTTTGTTGTTTGCCAGTGAGCCGTGCAGACGGCGATATGGATTTCCATGCAGATTTCAACCCATCCAGCGCCGTTGATTTCAGGTATGATTTCAGGCACATATACAACCATCCAAATATTGGGATCACTACGAACCAACGGGATACGGTATGTTGCTGCACAACCCATATCGCATCCTTAGTTATTGGAAATGTTTTTTGATTAGTAGGCGCTTGGTTAAAATTTTGCACGTTCATGTCACAACTATTATTAATTTTATTACTATTATAAACTAATATTTAATATAAGTAACGGCAAATATCTAACGCGCTAACTTTAAGGCTGTTGTATTTTATTGGTTAATGTTGTCGATGTTTAAATGGAGTCCGATCTAATCGTTCGATCGCCTGGAAAGTACGATCGAAGGGCAACCCCGGCAGCAAGAAATCTGCTAGAAATTGGCTGCCTAGTTGTATCTTTGGATCCCATTTTTTAAATTGTTCGCGGAATTCATTTTCGTTCTGTAATATGCATAGATACACTTGGTCTATTATAACTTTAAAAGCATCTGCATTATCGCCTTTTGTTCTAAGCGCTAAAGCAGTTTGAATTATCCATATATTGTCTGTTCTGAACAATGCATCATCCGTTAAATACTTCCCGCATTGATAAAAACAGGCTGTTATAAAATCTGGAATATTTGCGATGTTCTCTTTTTCGTTAAGTTGCTCGTAAAAATCGGGAATTAAAACTGTAAGCCCATCAAAGATATGCAAAGCCGCTTCTGGTGTGCGCCCTATCTGTAACTCGTTAATCATCAACTCTTGCAGTTGCAATTTTCTTGTATTCTCCATAAAACTGTCAATAAAATGGATTCCACTTGATTTTATTTTCCCCTTTAATTTTTCCCATTTTTTAAATTCTACTTCAAATTCTTGTTCGCAGTCTTCAAGACAACGAACAACTCTGTGCTCTATCCTCCAAAACATGTCTGCATCAGATCCAATGGGTCTTAATGCCATGCATATTTTGAATAAACGTTTTTTGTCTGCAAAATCCACATCTTTGAGAATTTTATCGCTAAATACTTGGTTGCAGTACTCGAAGAAGGTGACTTCTGCATCGCGCTTGTAGGTTCGATCTTCTCCTTGGAAAAGATCTTGGTCTAACGACAAGAACCCATCTATCTGATGTAGAGTTTGTTCGCTGTCGTCAATCGACCCAATTTTCAATAAATATTTAAATAAATCTGATTTGTTTTCAGTTTGATATTTTGGATCATTCCAAAGTGTTAATAGGCGGATTACGGTGTTCATTATTACGTCGCAAGACGTGGATCCATATTGGCCGGGGATTGTGTTTTTAATCCATTCTTCTGGCGAATTAAACCGCTTGGTAAGTGTCTGATCTTTCTGTAATGTGTCATTGAGATTAGCGCACGCTTGTTTCAATTTGTTTAGTAGATCGACTTGGATCCGATGTTCCCCGAGAATCTCGTGTAATTTTGCGTTGTCATACGGAAGACAATCTAACAAGGCTTGTGTTATTTCCAGTCCCGCCTCAAGGGGATAAGTGGCCAAATCTAAATATATGGGAAAGATCCGCTCGATAAAATCTGGAGTCCACAGATCGCCAAAAATAGTTCCCATCCTCGTTAAAATGTCCGCTTCGAGGAGATAGGTTCGGTGATCTACACATTCCAGGTTGTGCTTTTGAGCTTTAGGAAATGCGGGAAGCATCTCTCTCAGCCAGAGATCAATCAATTGCTCAGAGAATCGTTGGGAATAGCCGCTTTGCGAAAGTTCCTTACCGTATGATGCCATCACATTCATTAGCTCCTTGTATACATTGTCCTCTATCATCTTGTCTGGGATCGAGTTTATATGTCCTCCATCGGAAAGGAATAGGTAGTATCGCGTTAAAATGTGAAAATTCGGCTTTTGTTGTTCAAGTACAAAAGCTTGTTGTATTTCTCGCTGAAACCTATTTTTTTGTACTTGCAGGCGGCTTTCTGGCGTTGACAAATGGTTGAGCAGCACGTCCGTGGCGGCCCCATACAATCGTTGTTGCTCAGGATTGAGTTTTGCAGACGGTGCGACTGTGATCACCGCATTTTTCAACCGATTCAGCGCAGTTGATTTCAGGCATGATTTGACCAGCATATACAACCATCCGAATATGGGGATAACTGCTAACCATTTAGATACGGTATGTTGCTGCACAAGCCATATGTCATCCGTCTCAATTGAGAACTCATTCTGAATAATGGGCGCATTATTTTGGTTAAAATCGTTTGGCCGAATCATATTATTGCAACAATTGTTAAGTGTTAATTACACTATTATACTACATTATTTATTATTAATGGCAAATATTCTTTAAGTGGCTTATATTGAAGTTGTTGCGTTTTTTGTAATTATTTGGTGGTGTTGAAGATCCCGTAAATCATGCTGCGGGTCTGATAAGCGAGCCAGATCCGGAAGACCGATTTAGCGAAGATCCGGTCGGCGGGCTTGTGTGTAAAAAAGAAGGTGCGGAAATCTTTATTCTGGAATTCGCGGAGCATTCTGAAGCCGCAGACGGACCAGGTTTTTTTGACGTTGGCGGTACATTCTTCAAAGCCGATTTTTTGAAAGCCGGCGTGGAGCATCCACTTTGTATATTCGCTGACGCTGCCGAGACTTGGGAGGCGCCCTTCACGGCAGATCGGTTCGAGGAGGTGGCGCACTTCCCAGGCTTTGGGCTGTTCTTTGGCGAGCCAGGCGCAAACGACGAGCCGTCCGCCGGGCTTCAAAACGCGGTAAGCCTCTTGGAAGAATTTTCCTTTATCGACCATATGTTCGGAGCTTTCTACTGCGATGGCCATATCGAAACTGTTGGGCGGGAGTGTATTGTGGAGCCAATCAGCTTGAACATAATTGACGTGAGGGGTTTGGGCTCGGGCGTATTCGAGTTGTTTACAAGAGAGAGAAAAGCCGGTCGCTTTGACGCCATACCGTTCGGTTAAAAAACGGGCCGTTCCGCCGTAGCCGCAGCCGATATCGCAAAGGGTCTCTCCCTGCTGAGGAGCCCCTTTTTCCGCGATCCGTTCAATCAGTTGCTCGACCGCCCGCTCTGGACTCTCTTTGCCTGTTTTCCAAAAGCCGTGGTGCAGATGGTCGCCCCACAATTTTCGATACCACAGATCTAACGAATTGTAGTGTTTTGCGACATCCTCACTGTTCTGTTCTACATCTGGGAAAATCATGAAGGGTACGGCTCGAGTTTGGCATATTTAGCAGCGAGCGTCCTCTTTGTCCCTGCGTCTGGAAAGTGGACCTCGTAGGTGAGGCCGAACGATCCCTGATAGGCCTTTTGAACGACGCCTATGCCAAATTCTTTATGGAGAACCGAGTCGCCGGGCGCAAATCCTCTCCCAGGTTCCTCCTCTTCGTGCATAGAGAGGGTCGCAGGAGAGAGATTATCGAGGTATTGGGCGGGGATCTCTTTGAGAAAGCGAGACGGGCGCATGAAGCGGGCAGTTCCCCACATATACCGGTAGGTCGTGGAGCATAGATAGAGCCGTCTTTTGGCGCGCGTCATGCCGACGTAGCAAAGGCGCCGCTCCTCTTCGATTGCTTTGGGGTCGTCTTTGGTGTTGATGTGGGGAAAAAGATCTTCCTCTAACCCGACGAGGAAGACGACGTTGAACTCGAGCCCTTTGCTGTTGTGGAGCGTCATGAGTTTGACGGAGGGGACAAAGACCCGCTCTTCGATGTTTGTCCTGAGGGAGAGCTCTTCTAGAAATTTGGGCAAACTCGCCCCTTCTTCTTCCTGTTCCCATTCGGCTGCCTTTCCGATCAGTTCATCGACGTTCTCTTTTCGGTCTTGGAACGTTTCGGGATCTTCTTTCAGATAGGCCAAATAGCGGGTCTTTGAGACCGTTTCGCTGATCAGTTCGTGCAAACTCAAACTCGCCCGTTTTTGCCGGAGCGAGTGGATCGTGCTGATATAATCGCGGAGCCCCTCTCTTTGTTTAGGACCCAATTTAAATAGATCTGAGCGCCCTAGCGCCTCTTCGCAAAAAACAAAGATTGGCATGTTCCTTTCGGCCGCCGCCTCGACGATTTTTTCGAGGGTCGCGAGGCCAATGCCTCGCCTTGGCAGGTTGATGGTGCGCAAAAAAGAGATCAGATCGGCGTTTGAAACGACCATTTTCAAATAGGATAGGACGTCTTTGATCTCGCGTCTTTGGTAGAACGAGAGGCCGCCGATGATTTGGTAGTCGATTTTTCGGGACAATAGGGCGTCCTCAAAGGTGCGCGATTGGGCGTTTGTCCTATAAAAAACCGCTATTTCATTCAAGGGGAACCGAAGAGCCTCCTTCAGAATCCGGTGAGCGACAAATTCGGCCTCCTGTCGTTCGTTTTGGGCGACATACACTCCGATTTTTTCCCCTTCGCCGAGATGGCTCCAAAGCTTTTTATCGAACCGCTCGTCATTGTGCTGGATGAGCGCATTGGCCCCCTGCAAAATCAGATTGGTGCTCCGATAATTTTGGTCGAGCGTCACCACTTTTGCCCCGGGGAAATCGCTCTCGAAGTTCAAGATGTTTTGATATCGGGCCCCTCTCCAAGAATAGATCGATTGATCCGGATCGCCGACAGCAAAGATGTTTTTATGCCCATCGACCAAGATTTTGGCCAGGCTATACTGGGCTAAATTCGTGTCTTGGTATTCGTCGATCAGAACGAAGTTCCACCGTTTTTGGTAGAGGCTGCGCACAGCCCCGTCCGTCTTGAGCAATTTTACGGTCAGATAAAGAAGATCATCGAAATCGAGCGCATTGCACTCTTTTAGTTTCCTCTGATACTGCGCATAAATTTCGGCAAATTCTTGATCGGCCTCTTCTGGATCCAGTAGATCGTTTTTTGCGGAGGAGATTTGGTGGCGCACTTTCCGCATAGAGGCTTTGTCGTCGGAAAGGCCCGCCAGGCAGCTCTTGAGCAGCTTCTCGCTATCCTCTTCATCGTAAATCGTGAAGTCGTTTTGATAGCCGAGCGCGCCGATCGATTCGCGGAGAATACGGGCCCCCAAGCTATGGAAAGTGCAGGCCAACACCTGGGCGTTTTTCAGCGTCCGGATCCGCTCGCGCATTTCGTTCGCCGCTTTGTTGGTGAATGTGACGGCAAGGATGTCGGAGGGGAGGACTCCGAGATCGAGAAGGTGGGCGATCCGGAATGTGACTACACGGGTTTTCCCTGAGCCGGCGCCTGCGAGGACGAGCAGCGGTCCCTCTATGTGGTTGACGGCGATCTCTTGCTGCGGATTGAGCTCGGACATAACGGCCAGATTCATACGGAGGTTCATATTACTCAAATAGAAATTGAAAATCGCTATTTTTTTTCAGATTCGGTAAAATCGGCGCATGTCTGAGAAAGCGTTGATCGTCATTCCTGCCCGGAAAGCCTCCACCCGCTTCCCGAATAAGCCGATGGCGCTCATTCGGGGGAAAACGATGTTGGAGCGGGTTTGGGAGATTGGGAGGGCGGCAGGGGAGGCCGTGATTGCCACCGATGATGAAGGGCTGAGGGATTTTGCGATGGGATTTGGGGCGAAGGTTGTGATGACCCGTCCCGATTGCGCCACGGGGACGGACAGGGTTGCCGAGGCGGCGCTCCAGTTTGATGAATACACTATTTTTTTTAGCCTGCAAGGCGACGCCGTTCTCACCCCTCCCTGGGTGATCGGGGAGGTGCTGGCAGCGATGCTGAGAGATCCGGCGATCCAAATGGCCACGCCGGCAGTGCGGCTTCGAGGGAAGGCGCTGAGCGAATTTGTGGAGAGCAAGCGGGGAGGGGGCTCGAGCGGAACCGTCGTCGTATTCAATCGGTGGGGGGACGCTCTCTATTTTTCAAAGGCGCTCATTCCCTACGAGCGGGATGAGAAGAATCCGGAGAGGATCCTCTTTCGGCATATCGGTCTATATGCGTACCGAAGGGGGACTCTGGAGAGGCTCGGGACTCTTCCTGAAGGGCCTCTGGAACGGGCCGAGAAGCTCGAACAGCTCAGGGCGCTTGAGCATGGGATTCCGATCCGGGTGGTCGAAGTCGATTACCGAGGAAGAACGCACGGCTCTGTCGATCGTCCAGAAGATGTGGGGATCGTAGAGGCGATTATTAGCCGGGAAGGGGAATTGTTGTGATTCAAGCGGCTAATAAGCCTTAATTTGTTTGACATAGATCGGGATTCACAAGCATCTGATGATCAGGCCGGGCTAGAAAATATGCATTTGGACTTCTCACTGGCCAATGCCCAGTGAAAGAGCTCAAGCATCGGTATACTCCAGAAAGCCAGTCGAAGCAATTTCTTTCGCTTTTTCGATCAATTCAACTTTTGAGTGGCAAGAGAGTTTATTTTTTATGGATGAGATGTAGCTTTCAACCGTTCGAACGCTGCCTAAGTGGAGTTTTTCCTTGATATAGGAGGCGGGAAACCCGTTTGCCAAAAATGCAAGGACCTCTTTTTCCCGTGGCGAGAGGGCAAAAATCGCAGTACACCCCAATTCGCGTAAAAAACCGGACCGGTCGCAGGGAGTGACTCCCCCTTTTGGAGGCTCATAAAGGGCCCTGCCCATCAATGGATTTAAATCGACCCCGTTATCCTCGACCGAACGGATGAGTTTTTGATGTCTTTTCCGAAATTCCTTAGTGAAATAACGGAGGAGAGGGAGTTCGTTCAGAAGCCTCTCTTCCGCCTCAAGATTATTGAAACGGGTACCAAATCCAAATGCGGAGATCCCTTCAGAGCAGCGTTCGAATATATTGAGATTGAAATGAATGCCAAATTTTTCCCAGATGGTGTTCAATATTTCTTGGGCCTCCGCATTTAAACCCGTTTTCATGAACGTGATTCCAGGCTGCAGAACATCTGGATGGCGTACGCAAGGGAAGTATTTAATAAGGCCATAATGGGCGCAGTACTCATTCCATGCCTCATGCGTCCCTACGTACGCATAAGTTCCATCGGACAAGATCCGGTAATACCAAAAATGGTTGATCCCAAAATGATCGAAAAGGGGCTGGGCAAAACGAACCATCGACCCAAAATAAGGAGAGGATTGATTTCTCCTCGTCATCTCTATCAGAGGTTTCATACCGGGCATTTTACAGATTGTTATTATTTCCTACAAGTTGATTCAGAAAAGGCGTTAACTATTATAATAAAGGAATTTCAAGCATCATATTATAAATTTTTTGCAATACCTAGCCCGCATTTCTCACACATCCGCGGAAAATCTGCTCAATCTGTGTGAGAAATGCAGGCTCGATCGTTTACGGTTTGAAGATGATTCCATACTTTTAAAAAAGGTTCTTCTAGCAAAGAGGCGTTGATCTCGGATAGTTGCCCAAGGGCTTTTATTTTTTTTAATAGGAATTGATTGGTGTTTGTCGCAACAATCAAAACAGTTTTAATACCTGTTCTGGACGGGAGACGCTTAAAATATTCTTCATAGGCTGAGGCGGCTTTAGAAGAATACGTCCGGACTCCTTCCCTGACCTCGATGCACTCCAAAGCCGTATTGAGAAGCTGTTGTGCATCTATTTTCGCTTGAGTATGAAGAGCGTCAAAGAGAGAAATCATCTTCGCAAGTTCTGTCGCTTTTTCCTTGTTCAACGTCCCGTCGAAAATCATTGAAAAATAGACCGATAGAGTTTCCAAAATATACCGAAATTTTTCGGCCAAAGCCACTTGATTGAAGTCAAGATCGCCCGTGGCACCACGGACGAATAGGTAACGTCCCAATTCAGCAATATCGTGCTGTTGAATGAAATCTCTAACCTCTTTTGGCCGGAGTTCTGCATAAGGCCCATACTTAACGGCGTGTTTGCCGTAATGCCAACAAAACTGTTCTCCTGGTGCAATGGGGTTTGTGGCAACTAGGACACGGCGGTCATGAACTCCTTGTAGATCTCCAATATGGAGCAAGGCCGTATTGGGGAACCCATCGTTGATTTGCGGGATCTCATTTCTAAATTCCAGACTGTCTATTGGACCTAGCACGTAGGGGTTATGGATCTCCCGATGGGTCAGCACACCTTTATAGTCTCCGATGAAGCTTTGCGACTCAATAGAGTTCTTAGCAAAAAGGCCGAGTCCGGGGCTGCATACTAACCTGCTACCGACAGAGTCGTGAGTCACTCTGGACAAAATATGCATCACAGGAATATGCCGCGTATATCTATTCCTAAATTGATCTGTGAATGGGAACACCTCAGGCAGCGAGCCAACCTCAAACAAACGGTGCTTAGGAATCTGGTGTTCATCAATGAAAGTCGCCCTTGTGAGTTCCTGAAATTTTCCCCGAGTCAACACTGTTTCTGCCCCTTGCTCATCTCTCCAAATCACCCCAATGAGCGCCTGGGGATCGTTCAATGGGGACTTGACTAGATTTAAAACATCCGTGTAGCTTCCCCCCTGTCTGGTCAAACAAGCGGGGTCGGCCCCTCGACTGAGCAAGTACTTGATCATTTGAGCATCGGATCCCAAGGCAGCCATATGGAGCGGCGTCCACTTCGTCGAATCTGCGGCATTGAGATCGGCGCCAGCTTCCACCAACCTAGTCACAGCCCCCTGGTTTTTAAAAATCACTCCTATATGAAGGGGGGTGAGCCCTCTGCTATTCAAAGGTTCATTCAATCTAGAGCGCCCTGCCAATGGGATTGCAAAATCTACGACGGCATCGATCCCTTCCAAAATAGCCGCATTCAAAGCGGCGATGGATACCGATAGGTCATACTTTGGTTTTTTGAAGTTTTTTTGACTACGCTCCTTTTCAAGCTCTAATTGCTCCCAGATATTTTTTTTCAATCCGGTCACAAACGGATCATGACCTTTTATTTCGTTCATATGCCATGCCTCACAGGATGGTGAGGGCCTAATTCAAAAAATCGCTGCTGGAGTGTTATATTGCTTTCCAGCTGACGGAGGACATGTCGAGCTGGATGAATCAATGCTTGTAGCAAGGGCTCTTCTACGTTCTGATCGTTGATACGCCACTCGTTGTGAATGGGCTGCTCTCTGTAGCGCTCCATCCTCTCTGTCCATTCTCTTAATTTCACGCTAAAAAACAACACTTTCTTGCGAGCCAATGTATTAATTTTTTTCATTTCATCCTGCGGCGAACATTCAATTAAGCTGCGATATAAAGAAAGGTATTTATCGAGAACCATCCGATTTGCAATGAAGCCGTCAGTTCCCCAGGGACCATAATCATTAAACAAACTGCATCTATGAGGCAGTTTATCGAGCTCTTGTATGCTGGCTCTGATCTGCGAGGCCCTTTCAGCAATAGGGAGAGAGCGATCCGGCGGATGAATAGAGAGAACCGCTTGTTTGGTTTTAACAAAATTCAGCACCCTCCAGAAATTTAAAACAAGCTGGCGTCGATTGAGATCTAGCGACAGATTATCGGGCGCTGCATCTATCAGGTTGATTTCAAACATAAATGTCTTGAGGAGGGGGATAAATGCTTCGATATCGGCCAATTGGTACTGAGGACGTATCCGATCCAAACAGATTCCGTATTCTTTAGCTCGAATATAGTTAGTTTCTGTTCCTGCTGTATAATCGTATCGAAAGCCGCCGGATGGATGATTCCGTACCAACGCTAGGTATGCTTCATGGATTTCTTTAAAACGCCCAGGAGCGCCTCCCTTATCCGGATGGTGTTTCAGCGCCAGATCTTTATATCGCTTTTTTACCTCTGTTGGACTGGCACTGGAATTTAATCCGAGCACTTCAAGGTGGGCATTCGCAGAAAAATCTCCTGTTGCGCTTTTGTCCTGCGGCAGAGGGCAAGAATAATCGTTGGTCCCTGGTTCTTCCGGCATCGTTTTCATCACACGCTCAAACCAAAGCTGCCACCGCATATCTTTAGGCCGAGTCAGCCTCGGAGGAGAGGCCGAATGTCTTGCAATAAAAATGTGCCGTGAAGAGAGAGGTCTGGAGTGACCCGGTTGATCTACATATAACTGGGGCCTCTGGCCCTGCCAGAAGAAAATCCGCGGACCCGAAGCGTGCATATACATATATGGAGATCTCCCAGTGGCCACTCTCTCTCCACGATTCCGAATCGTATCTTCCACCTTGTTACTTTCTAGCCGCACGATCTTTCTCTCTCGTTGTGTTGGATTTTTGCATCGACAAATCAATTATTGTTGGACGATCCCTCGTTCATTCTACTCAATCTCCGAAGATTATGCGGGGAATGAGGCTTTATAAAATGCCGTAGAAAATACGGTAGTCGCATAAAAACCAACAATATGATTTTTTTAAATGTCCAATGTCCAGTTTAATTTATACTGCGGCCACCCGGCCGCAGTATACTTGCGATTAGATAATTTTGTTTACGTATAATCCACTTGATTGGGTTTGAAAAATTGGGTCCACGCCGATTGGTGGCCTTCCGCAGATTCTGCCTCACAACGGAGCCATTCAAATACGCCGTTGCGCTCGAGTCCACTTTTCAACAACTCATTCTTTGTGGTGATTTCTATCTGCTGCGCATCTACGAGTCTCTTTGCTTCGCGGAACTCATTTTTTAATGTACACAGTACACAAGACCAAGTCAAAGGGGTCTCTAGACGAGCTTTAAACATCTTTTTTATCGCATCAAAGAGCCGAATGCACGCTTGAGGAGCTTCTTCGTCAGTCCTGTCAGCAGAAAATGAAAAGGAGACGTCGACATTTTCAGACTTGGCGCCCTGCGCGCCTAAATAGTTGGCGCCCTGCGCGACTAAATGGTATGTTGTTTGATACTTCTCACCCATTTTTTGAAATCCGAAGTCTTCCGGGCGAACTCCGCCTATGGGATCACTGCTATGGATCTTTTTCACTGACAATTCAATCATTTTTACCCTCCATTTAGCCCGCATTTCTCACACAGACGCGAGAAATGCGGGTTAGTTATACACAAATTCCCGATTCTTCAGGTTGTTTCTGTATAGATTGCAAAGATTGTATAGGGTATGGGATTTGAAAAAGTCCGTAAAAAATACGGTAGCTGTCGGGCGACAGCGTAAACTGACCCCTGACCGACCTCACCCAATCCAACTTCACAAAGGATCTATACTGCGGCCACAGTGGCCGGTCGAACAGATGACAAAGCTTGTGAAGATGTCCATTTTGCTCATATGACTGGGCATTGGCCATTTCTCAGCGCTGCGCGCCTTGGATATTTGCCCCGCAGCGCTGAGAAATGGCCAATGCCTAGTATTAGACACTTGGGCTTGTTCGGCTATAATTTTGCGTGTGACTGCAGTTCTTTGCTGTCTTCTTTACTCTTGCTCGATTGCTGATAAAGTGCGATAACTCTCTCTGAAGGGAAAGCAGCGGCAATCTCAAACCATGCAGGCTGTAAAATCTTTAATACTGTCCTATCAAACATCATCCTGACAAGTTCCATTTGCAAATCCTCTTTTAAAAGGCCAAGTTCTTCGGGCGTAAGCGGAATATTTACATTGAGATTGGTATTCAAATCCTTTTCCCTATCTGTAGGAGTCGGATCTAAACTCATTGGATCAGAAAATGTGTGGTCGACAAATTTTTTCCCTCTCCAGAGAATCTCCTTCTCATAGCGCGGCAGGACGTGGCTGTGAGGGTGGTGATATAAGGGATCGGAGGTTCGCGCTCCATTTTCGTCTTTGTCCATATTGCCAGCTTGCGCATAATTACCCCTGTTCGCATTGAACAACCGTTGGCAAGCAGTGAAGTGGATTTTTTGCATTCTTATCCTTTCTGGGGCCACAAGGATCTCTTGCTCTGGATTCAACTCGTGTTGTTTGAGAGGAAGCACTGCTCGGCCAAGCCAACCCCTGGCGCCGTGTTGATCTCTTCTTAAAAGGCTTCTGCAATGATTCCCATCGAGGATCATCCGATCTGCGTCTTGTTGAGGAGGTACGCACGATAGACACTTGACTGTGTACCTGTTTTTCAAGAAATATTCAAAACAATTTTTCAATGTCGATAGCAGTTGGTTATTTTTATTCTGCCGTGCGAAATCTACAATCTCCTGATTCATACAAGGCTCCGCAGGCTGAATTTCTTGCGAAAATACAGAGATATGAGGAGGGAATTTCAGATCGTTTAAACCGAGCGCTTTCCTATATTGGTCAAGTCCTGTCACCTCTACAACAATACTCAACACATTCGATAGCCTGCCCGCTTGAGGAGCCCCTCTTTTCACACCAATGGGCTTAATGCGGACCTCTTGCCCTTGTTCAACAAAGCTTGCGTGCGCTTTGGCAATTTTTTCGGGCTCTTTAGACATTTCTCCCGGCTCAACCGTCGTGATATGTCCCTCGCGATCAAAAGCAGATCCAACCTCGTCTTTTTCCTGCCGATATGGCTGCAGTATCTTGACTGCTGCTGCAAACTCCTGCTCCGAAATGTCAATTCTCCCCCCATAATCCTTGGTCTGATCGCTGGGTAATCTATAAAGAGTGTAGCTCCCTGTTGTGATCACCCCCTGAAGAGCGCTCACAATTTGTGGGTCGTCAATTCTTTCAAAGTCTACCTTTTTAGGATAAAATAAAAGAGTATCTAACTTTTCCTGCAACTTCCTTTTTAAATCGGGATGATTCAATAGCATGTTGTGTGATTTGATATCTTGAAAACAGTCTTGAACAACAGTCCGAACCTGCATTACATACTCTTGAATTGCTGCTGTTTGTTGGGAAGAATCTGAAGCCGCCAATTGGCAAAAGCCCGCCAACAACGAATACACAAAAGTTTGCTTCTCCCCCAATTGCCTTTTAACGCCTGAGAAAAGAGCCATATCGATGCTTCTCACTTGATTTTGAACTTCTCTAACAGTCATACACTCTCCTTATTTATAAATGGCTGAAAATGAAAAGAAGAGGATGGTGCGCCACGTAGGGATTCTTTTCAATCCGTAGAAAGTACTGCGGCCACCCCAAATTGGTCATTTAAATGTTTTTTATGTTGAAAAACAGTTTTGACAACGGAAAAGAATAACACCGTAGTTTCTACAGGAGATATTAAACCGCTCGTCTTATTAAGATCGTTCTCTTTAACTGGACATGCAACCGGTTGGGACACTCTCATACAGGCTGTCTGTGTATCGGGCGCTTCTCAATGCTTTGACGCTGCCCAAATTCACACTTTTGGGGTGGCCGCAGTATAAACAACAGAAGGAGAAATAATTTATGTCTATTGTAATGACAGGGCAGAACCGAAATAGTCCTCTCACTCTGCGCCTCATGCCTCCGGAGGTACAACGAGAAGCTCTCTTGTTCTGCAGCCCTAAAGATCTTGCCTTGTATGCTCGTGTAGACAAGGCTGCAGCGGCATTTCGCCACGAAAACGCTGCCAGTTTCCTTGAGTTCCATTTAAAAAATGCAAAATCTCTCGACTGGGACAAGATTGAGAACAATATCGCTGCACTTACGCATTTAACAGATACACAAATACAAAATCTAGGAGTTGAGGATTTTACCCGCTTTCTAAATGAACTGAGGGGGCTCGTAAACTTGCATGAGGGCAATGTAAAGAAGGCGAGACTTTTTAGACTGTTTTTTTCATTCTGCACCGAGGTCACTCAACTAGATCTGGGAAAATACCCTAGCCGCACTCTGATCTCCTCTATTTTAGACGCGCCAAATATCCGCTCCCGCATCAAAGTATTGAATCTGCCTGGTGCAGAGGAAAAAAATGGGCCTCCCCCACCCGTGCCAGGATTTTCATATGACGGGCCCAGGGGCCTCTATCAAAAAATCTATGAAATGCCATCCTCTCCTGGCTGGCGCAGGCTGGTTGGAAAAACGACAGATTTATCCATTTCATTTCCTGCACAATGCGAAGACCCTGTCCAACTAGGTGAGACTTGCAATCAGGCAGCGGCAACGATTCAAAGAGTGTGTGAGGGATGGCATTGGTGGGTTGGTTTGGGGGGCAGCGCCGATCTTTACATGAAGGTCAATAGGCAAATAACCCAACTCCATCAGCTCGGCGCCTCTCTAAACACAAGTGATGGACAGCTGCAGCATGAACTATCGTTAGCAAAAAATTTTGAGGGTTTTGGATGGCTATCCCCCTCATAAAAAACCAGATTCGCTGTCCCTTTCGCTTACGCGAAGGGACAGCCAATGCACTTCACTTTTTCAGAGGATGGTGCAGGGACAGGAAGTTGAATCTTTTGTTCTCTTGCTCGTCGCATACGAAAAATCTCCACCCCATCCTCCTTTCATATGCTCTCCAAAAGCAGGAGCTGGGGAAGGCGGCGCAGATGACTCTGGTTCAACCAACGCAACGTCGCTGCTTGGAGATGGTTCGGACTTAGGATACTGAACATGAGGATATGAATTTACTGGTAATATTGATGACATAGGCTTTCTCCTTTTAAAAGCTGCACATAGCATGAACAACACGCCGAATTAAAAAAACCCGTAAAAAATACGGTGTTTATACTGCGGCCACCCCAAATGCACACTTTTGGGGTGGCCGCAGTATAACTGGACATTGGCCAATGTCCAGTTCAAGAATCATATTTTAATATTTGCAATATTGCGATCGTTAATTTTTCGGCCAAAGCCACTTGATCGAAGTCAAGAGTGTGCGTGGTTCTCCGGCCAAAAACGGATCATGACCTTTTATTTCGTTGATATTCAATTCCAAAATGTGGGTCACTTTCTGATGTCGCTTGACATGCGGAGACCGTCAAAGGGGCGTTTGCCGGTTTCCCTATATATATCGGCAGGGTAAAAATAAAAGAGCTCCCCTTGCCTAATTCGGATTGCACGGCCACCTTGCCCTGATGTTTTTCGAGAATCGTTTTAACGATGGATAGACCGAGACCGGCGCCTCCCGATTTACGCGAACGGGCCTTGTCGACTGTGTAGAACCGTTCAAATACGTAAGGCAGATCTTTTTCGGAAATGCCAATCCCTTGATCAGTGATTCTCAATAGGAACTCGAAGGCGCTCCGTTGCATCGAAATCTCGATTTTGGCAGGTTGCTGAGAATATTTGACGCTGTTTTCTAAAATATTCATGATCGCCAATTCGAATAAGTCGCCATCCGCCACGATGGAAGCAGAGGTCATTTCAGATTGAAAGGATACCTCGGCATTTGGATTGAGCGCCAAAAGAGTGTGTATGCAATTTTCAATGATCGGAACGATGTCGACTGGCTTAAAACGGTCTTCGGGAAGATTTTCGATGTCGGCCAAAGTGAGGAGGCTCCGGACCAGCTTATCTAACCGACCGCAAGTGCGGACGATTTTCTCGGTAATCTGCTGCAGCATCTCGGGGGAAATCTCGGGGAGATCCTGGAGCGTTTCCGCAAAGCCGCGGATGATGGTGATCGGCGTTCTGAGTTCGTGCGAGGCGTTGGCGACAAAATCTTTGCCGAGTTCGACGATCCGGTAGTCTGATGTTTTATCTTGTAAAACAAGGAGAGCCCCATCTTTATGTGCGAGGGGCGCCGAAACTAAATCGAGGTAGAGGGGCCCTTTTTCCCGCACAATCCAAGTGTGGATCATCGGTTCTGAGGTTTGCAAAGCGTGGACAATCAGATCATGACATTTTTTTGAGAGGCCATCGGAATGGGTCTGAAGGGAGTCGAGTGTTTGTTTGAGGATCTCGTCTCGAGAAAATCCGAGCATCCGGCAAGCGGCGCGATTGGCAAAAGTGACCCGGGCGCTCGGATCGGCCGCAATGATCCCCTCGCCGATCGATTCGAGGATCTCCTCTGTCTCTTCCCGTTGACGCAAGAGAAATTCGATCTGCCGCTGAATCCTGTCGGTGAGCGAATTGAAGATCGAGGCGAGTTTGCTAAATTCGCCAGACTTCATCGATTCATTGAGGATAATCCGGGGTAGGAGTTCTTCTTTCCCTTCTTTGTACGAGCGGATCGCATCGATAATCTGTTGGACGGGACGGAGAATGCGGTGGACAATAGCGATCTCGACCCAACCATGGATCATTAAGAGAACAAAGCAAAAAATCAGCGCCTCTATTGTCACAAAAGGGGAAAGAACAGCGATGAACAAGGCAACGAGAACCGATTGGCTGAGGAAAATTTTTTTGCGGTAACTGAGCATGCGTTATGGATTATAGGTCTATAAGGGGTATTGTGCCGCTTTTTTTGAAAATCTCAAAGTGATTTCCTTTTGCGTATAGTGGAAAAAGAGAAATCGCTTAGGGATCCGCTCTTTGATCCCGTGGGCGAAAACGATGGGCAAATTGAGCTTGCCGAATACTTTACTATAAGCCTCGATGATCTCAGCGCTGTCTGTGCGCCGATGAAAAAAAAGACAGACTGAAGAATTTTGCCCCTGAAATCTTTTGGCCTCGCCAAAGAGATTTTTAAGGGTCGAGCGCATGTCGGGTTCTGGAGGGATGATTCGGATCGATTCCACCAATCCGTTAAACCAGGGAAAATGTCTCATGTAATGATCCGGCACGAGAATTTTCAATCTAGGGAGACACGAGAAGAGGAGCAGCGCGTCATACCACGAATGGCTCTCGAGAATCACAATGGCAGATGGATCGGGCGTCTCCGCAGTGAGTTTGAGTTTTCGGAACCGCTTCAAGATTTTGTTCACAAAAAATGGGAAAAAAAGCCCGGAGAGCCGCCCTGTCGTGATGATATTTGAGATGAGGGTCAAAACGGCCATCCAAGCAAAGCCGCTCGCTGCCGAAAATCCGAATCTCCCGCTAATGAGATACAGGGCGAACGAGGCCGTCAAAACGCCAACAAAACTGAAAAAATTTGCGGCAGCGATGACTTGACCCCGTTTTTCATCAGGGCTATTGAGCTGAAGAAATGAATCAAATGGGATGAGATAGGCGCCGCCAAAAATACCCATAAGCCCAAGCATGATGATCGTGATGATCAACGAATCAGAAAAAATGTAGAGGCAAATAAAAAAAAGGGCGATAAAAAAGCCGCAAATGCAAGAGATCCCCGGTTCCACGCGTCCTTTCGATACTTGGCCAGCCAAAATGGCCCCGACCGCAATTCCGACCGCCGTCGACAAAAATAGATAACCCCCTCCCACTTCGCTTAATCCCAATGATTCCATAGCGAATGGGATAATATTAAGCTGGGTAAAAGCCCCGATAAATAAAAAGAAGGAAGAGCCGTAGATCGCTGGAAGAAGATGGGGTATTTTCCAGCTAAATCTCAATGTTTGGTAGATCTCATAGAGAAAAAAAGGGTTGATTTTTTTTGTCGATTTTTGCGGTTCGGTCCGCTTAATCCCAAAACTTGTAAACAGGCCGACCACTGCGATAAGGACGCAAAAACTGGCCTCGAATACGAAGTTCTTATCGGTCACATCTGTGATGAACGAGGCGAGAAACGTGCCGAGAATGATCGCAAGATAGGTCAAAGAGGTGAGAGATCCGTTGGCCTTAGGCACCATTTTTGAATCGACTAGCTCAGGGATAATTCCATATTTCGAAGGGCCGAAGATCGCACTTTGCGCCGCCATAAAAAAAAGGGCTGTAAAGGAGCCGAATTCCCATTCGAAATATACAGCTGTCACCCCGAAGAGCATGATGACAAGCTCAAGCGCCTTCGTAAACACAACAATCGTCCGCTTGCTGATCCGGTCAGCCAATACCCCTGCTCCAGAAGAAAAAAAGAGGAAGGGAATCACAAAAATCGCTCCCGCAAGAGAGAGGATCGCATTGGCTGAGCCGGGCCCCTTCACATTGATCAGAAGAAAAATGACGAGCAATTTGAAAATGTTATCATTGAGTGCGCCAAGAAATTGCGTCGCATTGAGGAAATAAAAAGATCGATAGTCACTTCTAAATAGCCAGCGCATAAGCACCAGGTTAGCTGCTCTTTGCCGCAGTTTGCAACAGAAATGCGACGCTCTCTTAGGGCGAATTCGGTATTTCCAGGGAGATCCCATTTGGGTATCCCCGGTATTCAAGGCCCGTGATAGCGTTTAAATAACCCAAAAAGCCCTCATTTCCAGTCCCCAAACGGGTCGCTAGGCTCTGCCAGTTTACCTGGTCCAAAACCACAACTTGATTCGACCAAGCTGCCTCGGCCAGGCCGGTGAGCTTAGGAAGAGCCATATAGGCAAAGTGTCTAAAATTCACTAGGTTTTCGCTCCAAAGCGCCCCCTCCATTCCCAAAACATTCTCCTGTTCCTCGGCAGTGAGCCTAGATAAAACAGAATCTGCCTGCAGCGACCCCTTGAGGGCCGCGTTGGTATCTAAAAATGCGCCGGCCCAAGCATAACCAGGTTCCCAGGCGTCCGGTGTATAGGTCAGATCAAAATAGAGGTAGTCGGCGAAGGAGAGTACGATCGGATAGTTGTACTCGCTACTTGCGAGAGCGGCCGCCTGGCTAATCCCGGTGGCTGTCGGCTCCCAAACCCAGATGTGCGCGGTATACGCGGAAGACATCGAGTTTGGATCGATCGTAGTGTCGTTGTTTTGAACAAGCTGTTGAAATCCAGAAAATTTAACGCTCGGATTTGCCATGGCTAACAGTTTGGCAAAATAGTGAGATTTCGATAGGGCAGAAAGTCCTGACCAAGGAGAGCTGGAACAAGAGCTGTCGGAAGTCCAAGCGTCTTGGGTCACCTCATCCGCCCCAATACTGACTTCATTTTGGTAATACAAGGTTGTCTGATTTGCGAATAAGTCCGAAATAGCAGAAATGATGTTATTCATGGCATTTGTAAAAGCATTGATATTGACCGCATCATTGTCGTACAAACAAACCGGCAGCAAATCGTTGTAATATCCCTGTATACTCAAGTATTCGGTCATATCATTGGGATCGACAAAGACCGCTGGATCCGCTTGGACCAACGCACAGGCATGTCCAGGGGAATCGATTTCGGGGATCACTGTGATTTTATTCAAATTCGCGTAGGCGACGACCGTTCGGAGATCTTGCGGGCTAAAAATGAGCTGGTAGGCTGTATTGGCCTCTGGATAGGAGCTAACGATCAAATTGGCGGGGTCTAGGCTGGGTTGGTTCCCCACGTAATTGGTCTTATCGAGGTTTGCTTGTGTAAAGACGGCGGGGACGTTTGTAGAGCCGTCTACAAAGCCTCGAAGCTGGGCGTCATCGAGGATCGTGGTCAGCAAACTTGAAATCGCCAACCGAAATCCTTCATCATCGGAAAAATGGATATGGAGCGTATTGAGTTTCTGGGCTGCCATTGCATCGATCAACACTTTCATCTGATCAACGGAAAAAAAATGGCGCGCTGTGTCCAGCAACACCCCGCGGTAGGCAAAGCGCGGCGCATCTTGGATAGAAATGGCCGGAAGGAGCAGGGTCTGATACCAAAATTGGCGCAGGGTTTGAAAAGCGTAGAATGCCCCTGTATCGGTCGACGCCTCAATCTGGATATGGTTATTTTGGATATTCAACGTATAGCCTTCGGGATGGTTCACGCTGCTGTTTTGAACGATGGCGATGTCGGCGTGCGACGGGGCCGACACTAAAATCACGCGCACCCCTAAGTCGGCGGTGAGATAATTCTGTAAGGTCTGGTTTGCGGGAAAGTCCGTATAAAGGGAGACCGATCGCTTACGGAGCAGGCTGGTCGCCCTCCCGTTGAGGAGCGATATGGATTGAGGCGCGGGAACCAAATGGTAGAGGTCGGCCAATTGGCCAGGCGCCAGGGGAACCGAGGTATTCCAGTTTTCTGCAATATGGATTTGGATCTCCTCTTGCACGGCCGCATAGTTATACCCGCCGATATTCGTGAGAGTGTTGATGTCGTCTCCGTAGGCGGTCACTGGAGCGATTCCGTTGTCAAATAAATTGTGCGCTGTGTCGTAGATAAAGAAATTCTGGGCGACTGTCGATACATTATAGGGAGCTGCCACTGTGGTGTTTTGAACCGTAAACGTGTAACGATGGCCAGCTGTCAGAGGAAAACTTGAATTCGGGGCAAACACAGCCGCAGTGCCGTCCCCAAAGACTCGTGGATTTTCCATGCTTTTGGGGACAAATTGCATATTCATGGGGGAACCGGGGGCCGCTTGATCGACGATCTGGATCGCGATGGAGGGGTTGAGCTGCGTCGAGCAGCTCGTGCAGGTGTTTAGACATTGATAACTATAAAAACCAAACACCCAATCGCTCACCGAGACGTCTGCTTGAAAATCGACCTGCAGTTCTAAGAGGACGCCCCTATTCTCCGTCGATTGAACGTTCGTCACATTCAATGGATGAAGCGAGGAGAGGATAGATATCGAAAGGGTCAGGTTAATGATCCGTTTTAACATCTTTCTTCCTCCAAAAAATATGAAATACCAAGCCGAGCGTTACGAGTTGAGCGTTTGGATTGATAGAGGTGGCCCCGCCTTGAATGGTGTTGATGTTTTCCACCCTTCCTCCCAGGTATGTGTACTGTAAGTTTAAGCCGAAGTTCCGGTAAATCATGTATTGCAGCCCCGCTGCAAATATCGGACCTACCGCCGTGGGTTCTTTGTATTGCCAGGCTTGGTTAAAAGCTTTCCTCGCGCCGGAAATGATCTTCGCCTCTACGCCGATTTTCGTGAATATTTGGAGTCGATCGGCTAGCGACCCAAGGGCTCTCATGGCGAGGTAGGCGTCATTCGCATAAAATTCGGCGGTAGAGAATCCATATTCCTGAGGGCTATCGGAAGTGAGGCGAGAGAGGGGAATACCAAAGTAACCCGCTTCTATGCCTAGGCATTTGAACGGGTGATACCCGATATTAAAACCATAGGTGAGATTGTTGTCCCCTCGACTCCAATTCAATTGAGCCTGACCGTCCGGATAGGCAAAGCTTCCAAAGACATCTTCCCAAGGTTGGTTAGCATAGCCAAAATTGGCTTGCATGTACAAGTAGTTGCTTTCCTCAGCGATGCCACTCACGGCCAACGCGCTCAGGATGAGCCAGATCCCCAAAAATTTTCGACACATATCCCCGATCCCCATAGATGGGGGTATTGTAAGAAAAATCTTTCTTTGCAGGCAATACCAAAATCCCCGCTCTACGCTCTAATCGTGGGGTGGGGCTCCTAATTGCTTAATAAAAAGAACTTTAGTTTTATTGTTTACAATTCTTTGTTTTGATGTAATAATAAAAAAAAGGCGTTATTTAATATGATCACAGAGGTGTCTATAATTATTATCGCCGTTTCTTTCGCGCTCTTGGCGGGGTTTGCGATCGCCGCTCTTGTGCAGGTGCGTAAAACGGTGAAATCGGCGCGAAAAGATCTCCGAAACGTCTCTATAGAGGCTGTCGAGCTGATGCAAAAATTAGAGGCGCTTACGATGGATATTCAGTCCAAGTCAGAGGCGCTCAATTGTGTATTTCGGCCTTTAAAGTCGTTGAACAACTTGTCTAGGGATACTGCGACCGAGATCACAGATTGGGTTGCAATCAGTTTAATTTTATTCGAAAAAATCAGGGCTGTGGTGAGACGTTATGAGAAATAAAGATGATGAAATCAAAAAAATTGTGATTGGAGTTGTCGTCGGCGGTATTGTAGGGGGGAGCGCATTTTATCTCTGGAATGCGATCCACGGCCCAGATAGGCCTGTATTGAATAAAATCGGCAGGGCGATTGCAGAGATGGGCGATATTTTGGAAAATAGCGCGGTCGACGATCGGGGCGATGCGATCGATCGAATTGAGAAGAGCCTCCCGAAAGGAGAGAATACGATCAATCACGTATTGAACTGGGTGGCCACGGGGATTAATTTATGGAATAAAGTGAAAAAAGGGAATTGAATATGTATAGAGATGATCATCCTGGAAGAGATTTTCTTTTGGGCGCCATGATTGGCAGTACGCTAGGTGCGTTGACGGCTATGATGTTTACAACAAAAACAGGGCATAAGATCCAGCACGATATGGCGGGCAAGTACCAGAAAATCGAAAATATGATGAGAGGATACGTCCACGGAGGAAAGAGGAGAGTGAAGCAAAAGCTGGGTAAAATAGCGAAGCGGGCCAAAAAAAAACTGCATAAGGTGAGGAAGATTTTACAAAAATCGTAAAATGAGGATCTGCTACAGGCCCCTTAGCCCGCATTTCTCACACATCCGCGGAAAATCTGCTCAATTTGTCACGCCATCTTTCGCCAATCGCTCGTTAGTAGGCTGAGGGTTCGATGGTGACTAAACCATCGATGAGCAAAGTGCCTGAGTTATCTGGTCCAAACTGCAAGAAAACCTCATTGCCGGGGCCTGTATTATCGATCCAATATCCTGGAATCCCGAAGGGAGTGACCGTCGTATTCCCTTGCAAAACAATATTAAAGGGTCCCTCTCCAGCTTCGTTTTTAACTACGACGCCGCCGATCAAATCTGTGTAGGTTACAGGAAGATTGATCTGGTTGTCTGTGATCGCCAAATTGAGAAAAAGGGTATCTTGAAATGCGAAGGGATCGACGCCGATCGCATGGGTCTCTAGGCTTGTGTTGATGGCAGAGGAGAAAATATTATTTGTAATTGTTACATTCAGGTATTGGGTCTGGAAAAAATCGATCCCATAGGCCAGCCCTGTCGCGCTATTGACTCCGCTGAATATATTATTTGCGACCCTAATATTTCCCACTTCTGCCGTAAAAAATACAACTCCGACCGTCTCAGATAAATCTCCTCCGAGGAGAATACAATCTGTAATGCTCACATTTCCCATCAAGGGATTTCCCATAAGGGCAATACATGCGCCGTTGTTTGCCGCAAGAATCGTGTTTTGAGAAATCACGCTATTGTTTCCGGTGTTAATGGGGGCTGTGATCCCAAAGTCATCTGTTGCATCGATATAAAAACCGCTTACCTCGTTGCTGTTCCCGAGAAATATGCTGGCGATCACGTGGGGCAATCCAATCGCTTGCGGAGGGACGTCGACGGTTCCTAATGTGGTCGAAAAGGAGTGAGAAATGCCAGCGCCTAAAAATCTTTGATTGTTTTGCAGTGTGATGCCGCTCTCCATCCCTTGAGCGGTTCCATCCCCAGGAAAGACATAAATCACATCTCCGGATGTTGAATTGGCTTGAGCTGCGGAAAGGGTGGGGTAGGGGCTTTCAAAAGTGCCGTCGGATGAGCTGGTGTTGTCCACAAATACAAAGAAGAGGGGGAGTCCTGTCTCCGGATCGAGCCCTACACTGGTCTTTTTCTCCGTATTGAAGACGACGATCTCATTCCGATAGGGGGCTTCATGGACTCGGGATTGCAGCGCAATGGCGTCACTGCAACAAGGGGGGTTCTTTTTTGATTTGGATCGAGGGCCAAAGGGGATCGAAACAGCTGCTTGGAACTGGAACCGGTTGTGGAAAACCGAATCGTAGGAATCCCCCATTTCTAAACGGAGATAGGGGGTGATGGAGGCTTCGAGACGAACCTTGCCGCCAATGGCGGCCTGACCGAGGCTCCCCTGAAAATAATAGGGCCCGGCTGCTGCCATGAGTTCAAAATTTTTAGATCGGACGCATCGATATCCGACTTCGGCGTCGCCGCCAGCGAGGGCAAATTGATGCTTCCGGCTGATGTAGAGCTGATGACCAGAAAAATGGTCGAATTTTAAATCGTATTGATGGCTGATCCTTGATCCCCATGGAACATATCCGTTGGCTCTACATTCCCATCGAGGGGTCAAATATTCTAGGCCGCACCCCAACTGGTTGGCATGCATATGTCCCCCTTTCCGGTAATCGTAGTAGGCGTTCAGCCCAACTGCCTGACATTGAGAATCGAAAAGATAGCGCCATCCGATTCCTCCGTTGCCTGCTGGCTTCCCGTCGTTGAATACGTGGCCGCGCAAATCGAGAAAAAAGAGGTTTGAGTCTCTCCAAAGGGCTCCGTTCGATAAAAACAGCTCCACAGTCGAGTATCCCCGGTCAAATCCGATCCCTTGATACTCTAAATGCTTGAATCTGAGGTGGTTAGGTCGAACAGCCCACGGTTCGCCTCCATGCAGGCAGGCGCCAAAAAGCAACACTAGGGTAAGTACCTTGATCTTTTTCAATTCGACCTCACTTCGATTCGATAGCCTAATTTTGTGATGAACGCCTTCAGCTGATCTTGAAACGGTTGATCGGCTTTGACTCCCCATTGGGAATCGACGAACACGGTTCCCAACCTTCTCTCTCCGGATTGAAAATGGAGTTCCAGGGTCGATTTGCCTGGGTGTTGGCGGAAAAACTGTTTCATTGCCAAGATCTCGCTAAACCTGATCTTGTCGGCATCGAGATGAATAGTCACTTTTTTCATCTCTTCCTTCTCCGCCTTTTCCATCTGTAGTTCTTTTTCCTTTGCCGCTTTCCATTTCGGCTCGCTCCCCTTCGTTTGGGCCTTCAGCCGGTCGTAGGCGTCGTCGCATGCCTTGATCCGAGCCTCATCAATCATTGTGAGATCGTCCAGATAGCGGCAAGAGAGTTGCGCCGCTCCGGCCTTTCTCTCTAGTTGCAGGATGCCGTAGAGGAGCTGATTTTCTCTCAAAAGAGCCCCTTTTTCTTCGAACATCTCCGACCAGATCGGGAGTTCGAATCTCTCCATCCCATCGCCAATCGTCAAAATGGCGAATTTCTTCTGATTTTTGCTGGAGATTTTCATCTGCACTGTTTCGACGACGAATGCAGCTCTGAATAAACATCCGTCAGGGAGGCTCTCAATCTCAGTCAGCGGGACGCAGGAGAGACGTCCCAATACCTTCTTATACCCGTCCATCGGATGGCCAGTCAAGTAAAAGCCGAGGAGCTCCTTTTCCCTCTGCAAGAGCTGTAAGTTCGACGATTGTTTAACGAGAGCCGGGGGCGTCGTAAAGGGCTTTTCCGGCTCTTCGATGAGCGAAAATAGATTCAACACGCCGAGAGAGGCCTCTTTTTGCTCGCGGGAGGAGTGATCGTACATCGCCTCGACGCTCTCGCGCATCGCATCGCGCGTCCAGCGAGGTGAAATCGAAAGATCCGGCGTCGATCAGAAGTTCGATCTGTTTTTTGCCGACTTGCGTCTTATCGACCCGTTGGATGAAATCATAGAGGCTCTGAAACGCCCCTTTTCGGTCTCGTTCTTCGATGATCATGTTCGACGACCCCGTGGCCGACCCCTTTAATGCCTGCCATGGCAAAGCGGATCCCGTCTTTCGAGGCGGTAAATTCGCTTGACGCTTGGTTGATGTCGGGTGGGAGCACATCGATGTGGAGCGATTTGGCCTCGCCGATGAATTTGGCCAACTTTGGCTGTGTCGTCGCTGATCGCAAGTCATCAGCGCTGCCATCCATTCTTTTGGATAGTTGGCTTTGAAATAGGCGGTCGCATAAGAGAGATAGGCGTACGCCGCTGCATGCGATTTGTTGAAGCCGTAGGAGGCGAATTTTTCGATCTTATCAAAGATCCTGACAGCTGTGTCGTGGTCGATCCCTTTTTGCCCGCAGCCGCCCACGAATTTTTCCCTCTGCCGGGACATCTCTTCTTTATCTTTTTTCCCCATCGCGCGGCGCAGCACGTCGCCCTCGCCGAGCGAATAGCCGGCCAAGCGCGCTTGCGATCTGCATCACCTGCTCTTGGTAGACCATGACGCCGTAGGTCTCAGAGAAGATGTCCTTCATCAGCGGATGGTCGATTTCGATCGGCTCCCGCCCATGTTTCCGGTTGATGAAGGAGGGGATCATGTCCATCGGACCGGGCCGGTAGAGGGCGCCTACCGCGATGATCTCTTCGAACGTATCGATGTGGAGCTGCTTGGCAAGATCCTGCATTCCGCCAGACTCGAGCTGGAAGACTCCGAGCGTTTTTCCCTGATTGAGCAGATCGAAGGTGGCCTGGTCATCGAGACGGCAAATTGCCCCAATCGATCTTGAGTCCCGTATTTTGCTCGACCGCATCGACGCATTTTTGAATCGAGGTGAGCGTTTTGAGTCCCAAAAAGTCGATTTTGAGCATCCCGACGCTTTCGACCGGCTTCATCGCATACTGCGTGACCCCCATTTCCGAATCTTTCGCCGTGCAAACAGGGATATGATCGGTGATCGGAGCTTGCCGAAATAATCAGCCCCGCCGCATGGGTGCTCGTATTGCGGATCGACCCTTCCGCTTTTTTCGCCATTTCGAGAACCGCCCGCGCCTCCTCGTCGCTTTCCATGAGGCGCGCCGAGCGCCGGATCGATCTGGAACGCTTTTTCAAGCGTCATCGTTCGGATCTTCGGGAACGAGCGCCGCAATCTCGTTGACTTTGGAGAGCGGAACATTTAAAACGCGTCCCACGTCCCGGATTGCCATTTTCGCCTTCATCGTCCCGAAGGTGATGATCTGGGCGACTTTTTCTTTTCCGTATTTGGCCACCACGTAATCGATCACCTCTTGGCGGCGATCCATGCAGATGTCGACGTCGATATCTGGGTAGGAGATCCTCTCCGGATTGATGAACCGCTCGAAAAATAGATGAAAGCGGAGGGGCTCGATATCGGTAATCCCGATCAGATAGGAAATGATCGAACCTGCCGCCGACCCGCGGCCTGGCCCCATCGGAATTTTTCGCCCCTTGGCCCAAGCGATAAAATCGTAGACAATCAGCATGTAATCGGACATCCCCTTAGAGGTGAGGATGTCGAACTCGTACTCAAAGCGCTCTTTGACGATTTCGAGCGGATTTTCCCCCGGCACACGAGCGAGCCTCTCCGGCGTATAGCGAATCTCGATCCCCTTTTGGCAAAGATCATACAGAAACCGCTCCGCCCCTTTCAGCCGCTCTTCCTTCGAAATGAGCTTCCCCTCCATCCCTGGAGGGACGAACACCGGGTAATGTTTGGTCTTAAAATCGAGCTCGCACTTGCAAAGATCGGCGATCTTGGCCGTATTTTCGATCGCCTCTGGCAAGTCGGCAAAAAGGGCTTTCATCTCGTCTGGGGATTTAAAATAGAGCTCCCGCGTCGGGGCCGTCTCTCTTTTGGGATTCGGCGCTTTATTCTTCGGGTTGCCCATCGAATCGCGCTCCCAAATTTCGGATGGTTCCCCCGACTGGACGTTGAGTAGAATTTCATGCGCGCGCCAATCCTCTCGGTCGATGTAGTGGATATCGTTTGTTGCGACAACGCCCACTCCAAACTGTTTGGCTAAAGCGATGAGTTCCCCATTTCTTTTCTCCTCGGCCGCCGTAAAATCGCGCATCTTTTGCAAGAGCCAGCTCTCCTGGATATCTTCGTCCAGCAATGGATGCCGCTGCAGCTCCAGATAGAGATTTTCCCCAAAAAGATTCCGATACCAATCGACCTCAGATGGAACGGTTAAAAGACAAATCAGCCCCTCTTTATGGACGCTTAACACCTCTTTATCAATCCGCGGCACATAGTAGAACCCCTCCAAAAAACCGATCGAAGAGAGTTTGCATAAATTCTGATAGCCTCCATTGTTTTTCGCGAGGAGTACAATCGAGTGTCCGTTGGAGACGCCTGGAGATCGCCTTTTTTCGAGTCTCGAGTGCGGAGCCATCCAAATTTCACAACCCAAAATGGGTTTGATTCCCGCCCCCTTGCACGCTTTGTAGAAATCGACCGCGCCATACAAATTCCCCTCGTCCGTCAACGCGAGGGCAGGAATGCCAAAATCTTTGGCTTTTTCTGCTAACGCAGCGACCGAGGCGCTCGAATCGAGAATGGAGAATTGCGAATGGACGTTCAGAGGGATATAGGCCATGAGCCAGAGTATATAGAAAGACCCATTTTTTGAACCCGATTTTGTACTGGACATTGGCCATTATTTTCCTGCAAATACAAAAAACTTAGGGAGTAGAGGAGGTAAAAGTATATATTTGGTGTTTATACACCATTTTGTTATATGGAAAAATAGGTGTAGGCACAGCTGCTTGCAGGAACTTAACGTTTAAGGAGGAAAACAATGTCTCGTCACGAAACTTTAAAAAATAAATGGGCGGAGATCGTAGCAAAAGCATGGATTGACCCAAAATTCAAACATAAACTTTTGCAGCATCCTGATGAGGTGTTGCGAGAGATGAAGTTGAAAATGCCTGGGAATGTGCGGCTTAATATTGTCGAAAATACTCAAGATATGTACTACTTGGTTTTGCCGGAAAAACCTGTGGAGAATCTTTCTGAAACAGAGCTGAAAAAAATAGCGGCGGCAGCTCCGGGTGGTTATACAACGAATCGGGGTTTCGAGTAGGGGTGAAAAAAATGGCGGCGGCCGCTCCCGGCTGTTGGCCGATCTCGAAACAACCTAGCCCGAGTTCACGAATTCGGGCTAGCCCGCATCGCAAGAGCCAGTTTTGCAAACTGGCTTTTTTCTCTTTTCATGGATCTAGATTTATAGGAGCTAAATGTTTGAAAAGCCGCGGTTTAAATCTAAATTCCGAGTAGAGGCGCTCTCATCGACAGAACTGCTTCTCTTGCAAAACAATCAAGATCCTCATCTGCTTTCAGGAAGAGTCTATGTCGCCCTGGTCCCTTTCTTAAAAAGGGGAGCTTGTCTCGATGCGATTTATGCTCAGCTGGAGAAAAAATTTTCCTCGGCCGAAATTTTATATGCTCTGATGAGGTTGGCTGAGAAGGGATATATTGAGGAAAAAGAGGCTCGGCTCAGACCGTCTACGGCTTTTTTTGCCTCGCTTTTGGGAAAGGGTGAGAAGGAGGCTTATCAGCTTCTCAATAAAGTCAATGTGTCGGTGATCGCGTTCGATAAAAAAATTCGGAGAGGGATCGAAAGAAGTTTAGAGAGGCTCTCGGTTCGGTTGAGCCCAAAGGGAGATATCGCATTGGTGGTGACCGATGATTACCGGAACCCAAAACTCAAAGAGGTCGCGCTTGAATTATCGCAAGCGGGTACGCCTTGGCTTCTTGCAAACATATCGGGTTCGGAGGTCTGGATGGGCCCCTTTTTTAGCTCGCAAACATCGGTTCAATACGAAGATCTCCTCCATAGGTTAGAGATGAATGCAAAGGAAGAGGTGGAGCTGGAGCGGAAAAAAGGGCGTATGTTTTCTCCCAGCCGGGTGAGGTTGACCACGAATTTGCAAATCGGTTTTTCTCTGATCGGAGGTGAAATGGCGAGGTGGATTTTGGTGGGGGAAAATCCCGAATTGCAGAATCGCATTTCTATCTTTGATTCGATCCGCTTTAGCTGGCACTCGCATTCTATATTCAAGGTGGGCTACACAAAATCGACGCCTCCCAAGGAGCGGCTGGAACCTTTGGAGCTTAGAGATTTCCCTCTTCATGAAAACCGGACCGCTCCGGAATTAACATGGCTCCGGTATCGGCACGTGGTGAGTCCCCACACGGGGATTGTCCGTTTTCTAGAGTCTATGGAAGACAAAGATTCTATGATTCAAGCGTATGGGGCTTCCCACTCCATGTCCCAGCTGCACAAATTCATCGATCGTCCCTTCATGGAGGGCGGATCTACCCACAGCGGCGGGAAAGGGAAAACGGAGGCGGAGGCCAAGACGAGTTGTCTTTGTGAGGCGATCGAGCGCTATAGCGGAGGATTTCAGGGAACTGAAATCTGGAAAACAGCTGCATTCATTGAGTTGAACCAGGATGCTGTTTTCCCCCCTCAATGCTTAAACTACAGCGACCTTCAGTATCAGGGGCGCGATTTATGGAATGCGGGAATTCACAAATTTCATTGGATTGGAGAGCGATTCGATCCAGAAAAAAAGATCGATTGGTCGCCGATTTGGTCTTTAACGGAAAGGCGGCATAAGTGGATTCCCACCCAATTTTGCTACTATGGCGTTCCTGGCGATGGAAAAGAGGCTATTTGCATCGGAGATTCGAACGGCTGCGCTGCTGGCAATACGATCGAAGAGGCGATCCTTCAGGGGTTCTTCGAGTTGGTGGAGCGGGATGGGATCGCTATTTGGTGGTACAACCGGCTGAATCTGTCTGGCGTCGATGTGGAGAGTTTTCACGATCCATACTTGGACCGGTTGATCGAATATTATAGAAAAAAGGGTCGGGAAATTTGGGCTATCGACTTAACGTTTGATTTGGGATTTCCGACGTTTGCGGCGATTTCTCGAGAGAAAAACAGAGAGGGAGGGGAGAGGATCCTAATGGGTTTTGGATCTCATTTTGATCCAAACATCGCATTGGTTCGAGCTTTTAATGAGATGGGCCAAACTCTGGGTGCGATTCGGGCGCTTAAGGAAAATGGCCCCGCTAAAAATCCGGCGTTCCGCAGCTGGCTCGAGAGCGCTACTGTCAAAGAACATTCTTATCTTCTCCCTTGCGCTAAGAAAAATTGTAAACGGCTCTCCGATTATCCCCCTTTCATCTATCAGACCTCTCTTGAGGCGATCTCCCTTTGCAGCCGTTCTGTCGAGGAAAAAAACATGGAGATGCTCGTCCTCAATCAAACAAGGCCTGAAATTGGATTGCCTGTAGTCAGGGTCGTTGTGCCAGGTTTGCGCCATTTCTGGAATCGATTCGCTCCGGGCCGCTTGTACGATGTGCCTGTTCAGCTCGGTCTGATTGAACGCCCTTTATCAGAAAAAGAGCTAAACCCTGTACCGATGTTTTTATGATCCATTTGCACCTTCATCCCGATGTAAAACTTCACTCCTTATCTAAAGAAAAAATTTCCCTCATCCATAGAAAAAACGAAATCACTATATCGTCGCCCCCTCCTCAATGGATCAGCTGTCTTCGTTCCTTGGCAGAGGGTTCGACGGAAGAGGGGCTGTATCAAGCTTGGACTGAAGAACGGGGCGATCGCTATTTGTTTTATTATTTTCTCCAAAGGCTCCAGCAAGAGAATATCCTCTCTTATCGCTTCGCGGACCGCTCTCAGGTTTTTTTTGTCGTCGTCCCCAAGCGGAATTGGGCCCCTTTCTCGGGAAAGATCGATCCGGCGCTCGGTCTACAGATGTCCCGCTTTGCTTTTTTTAGGCAAGAAAGGGGGGCTTGGATCATTGAATCGCCCCTTTCTCCCATTCAGGTTGAGATCGTAGATCCTGCCCTATGGACCCTCGCACAGAAGCTCGCCTCGCCTCAATGTCTCACTGCTTTATGCGCAGGGGGGAGCCAACCGGATGTTTCCGAATTGATGGCTGTTTTAAAGGGCGGCTCTCTTCTGTCGGACGCCGATCAGGCCCCCTCTTTAGCGATGTGGGAATTTCACGATCTTGTGTTCCACTGCAAAAGCCGGAAAGGATTTGAGCGGAATCCCTTTGGGGGGACATTTCGCTTCGAAGGGATGAGGCCCCCTCTCCCTGCTATTAAGCCCCCTTCGGGAAAACCGCGGGTCGCCCTCCCTTCCCCTTCCCTGATGGAATTGGCTCAGAAAGATCCCCCTTTTTCTATTGTTGCCGAGAAGCGGCGCTCCCTGCGCAAACATGGATCTATCCCTTTGACTTTAGCGGAGTGGGGGGAATTTCTATTCAGGGCTGCGAGGATCCAAAAAAAATGGCCAGGACCTCTCTACGAATCGACTGGCCGTCCTTCTGCAGGAGGAGGGGGCTGTCACGAACTAGAGCTCTATATCGTACTCCAAGCGGCAGATCAAGCCTTGAAAAAGGGGCTCTATCGCTACGATCCGGAAGAACATGCCCTTGAAGAGGTCAACTTGTGGAATGAAACCATAGAGAGGGTGATGTCAGATCTCGAACAGGCCGCCCATTTCCAGGGAGTCGCACAAGCCGCCATTTTGCTCGCGGCTCGATTTGGCCGGGTGAGTTGGAAATATGAATCGATCGCCTATGCGACTATTTTAAAAAACACTGGGGCTCTTCTTCAGACTCTCTATCTGACAGCGACTTGCATGAATTTGGCCCCTTGTGCTATCGGGGGAGGGGATTCCGTTCTTTTTGCCGAGGTGGCGGAGACCGACCTCTATGCGGAAACCACGGTGGGAGAGTTTCTCATCGGAAGCAGGGACTAGGAGTATGGACGAAGAAGAGGCGTCGATCCGCCAGATTCAATTATTGGAAAGAACCGATATTCCCCTTGCGATCATTGCGGTTCGGGGTTGGACGGTTTTGGCCTTTATAGCGGTTGTCGTCGTCCTGTTCGGTATTTGGATCTGTTTTGGCGCTGTTCCGATCGATGCGGACGGGAAAGCGATCCTATTCGACCCTGCGAGCTCTGTCAATGTGAGGGCGATCAGAGGGGGAACCGTTCGCTCCATTCACGTGGGCAGCGGAAGCCTTGTAGGAGAGGGGGATCTTCTCGCGACCCTGCTCGATTCCTCAGGGGCGGAATATGCCGTTTTGGCGCCGCAGGAGGGGGTGATTGATTGGGTGGGGGTCATTCGGGGAGACTTAGTCGCTCCAGAAACGGTTTTGTTTTGGTTACAAGGCAAATCGGATCCAAGCCGCCTTAAAGTGTACGCTTTTTTCTCCCTTGATTTAGGACAGTTGATTCGGCCTGGAATGAAGGCAAATGTCGCGCTCAGCGCCATCAATAGCGGCCAATATGGGATGTTGGAAGGGGTTGTGGAAGAAGTGCTTCCTTATCCGATCAGCCCTTCCGACTTTTATTTACAAAAAATCCCTTCGGAGCGGCTGCGCAATTACTTGATCGGGGGCGCTGAGCCCTCTTTTTTTGTTATGATTCGTCCCCGTCAAGACGAGAACACTTTTTCCGGATTTCATTGGTCCTCTAGAAAAGGTCCGGACAAAAAATTGCAGGCGGGGATGTTAGGGCGGGCGCAGGTTCAATTGGCCGAAGAGTCTCCGATCGCTTTCCTAATCCCCTCTTTGAGAAAAGGATAAACACAGTGCCAAAACGGGTCCATACTCCTCGAGTCATTCAAATGGAGGCTGTTGAATGCGGGGTCGCCTCGCTTGCTATCGTCCTCGGGTTTTATGGAAGGTATGTGCCTCTGGTCAATTTGCGGGACGAGTGCTTTGTTTCGCGCGATGGATCTAACGCCTTTAACTTAATTGCTGCAGCCAAACGTTATGGCCTGGATGGATACGGAATTAAAAAAACTGCGGAAGAGCTCAGAGAGATCGCGGTTCCAGCGATCCTTTTTTGGAGATTCAACCATTTCCTCGTTTTAGAGGGGATCCGAAAGGAAAAGGTCTATCTCAACGATCCGGCCGTGGGCCGGAGGACTATTTCGTTTGAAGAATTTCAGGAATCTTACGCAGGCGTCGCCCTTCTATTTTCCCCCTCAGAAGCCTTCCAAAAAGGGGGAGAAAAAAGCTCCCTTCCCAAGGCGCTTTATAAACGTCTTTCTCCTATGAAAAGCCCCCTTGCTTTTCTGTTTTGCATCAGCTTTTTTCTCCTCCTGCCGGGCTTTGTTTTGCCCGGCTTTGTCATCGCTTTTTTCGCTTTATTTTTCCCCCGAAAATCTCATTCCATCCAATGCTTTTTTCTTGACAGCGCTTCTCGCCACCGCCTTGTTTACGGGGGGATTGACCTTTTTCCGCCTTCAGTTTTCTTCGCGCTTCAACGCTCTGCTTTCGACCCGTCTCACAGGTCAATTTTTTTGGCATATGCTCCATTTGCCGATCTATTTTTTCGACTTGCGCCACGCAGGAGAGATCGCCTACCGGACCGAGCTCAATGAAAACGCAATCGAATCGATTACCGAGACGCTTGTTTCTTGTACGATCGATCTATTCTTGGTGATCTTTTTTGGACTGATTCTATTCGCTTTTGACACTTTAATTGCCTCCATTGGGATCCTATTCGGCATGATGAATTTAATCCTCGTTGTGATTGCGTTTCGCCTAAGGATAAATTCTTATGCCCGTCTGCAGCAGGATCTAGTGAAAAGCACAGGAGAGACGATCAGCGGGCTGCAAGCGATGGATGCGATTAAATCGCGTGCGGCAGAAGGGACGTTTTTTTCAAAATGGGCTGGCTACTTTGCCAAAAATCTAGAGGCTCAGCAAGAGATCGGGAAAAAAGATATTGTCCTCGCGACAGCTCCCCTTTCCTTCCAGTTTCTTGCCTCGGTCGCCCTTCTGACGGTGGGGAGTTTTCGGATCATGCAGGGAGATCTTTCGATCGGGGGGCTCATGGGACTTCAGCTCCTCTTGACGAACTTTTTCCTGCCGATCAACCGATTTATTGGATTTAGCCAAGTATTACAAAATCTCCAGGTGGATTTTGCGAGAATTGACGATGTCATGGAACATCCGATCGATCGTGTGTTTACTTCTATCTCTTCCCCTTCTCCCGCTGTTGAATGCAAGCTGTTGGGGAATTTGGAGTTCAAAAATGTGACGTTTGGCTATAGCAGAGATAAGCCTCCCTTGATTCAAAATTTGAATTTTAGCGTCGCCGCCGGCCGAAGGCTGGCAGTGGTCGGGGCTTTGGGGAGCGGCAAATCGACGATTGCCAAATTGGCCGCAGGACTCTACGAGCCCTGGGAGGGAGAGATTCTCTACGATGGGAAACCCCTTTGCGAACACCCTCCTGAGGTGTTGGAGCGATCGCTCGCTACAGTCGATCAGCAGATTTTCCTTTTTGCTGGAACCATTCAAGAAAATCTCACTTTGTGGAATGTGCAAGTGCCTCAAGAAATGCTTTTAAAAGCGACGAATGACGCTTGTATCCACGAAGAGATTTTAGGGCGCCCTCGAGGCTACGATAACTTGTTGACGGAAGGGGGCAAAAATTTAAGCGGAGGGCAAAGGCAAAGATTGGAGATTGCCCGGGCCCTTCTCTATCATCCCTCCTTATTGATTTTAGATGAAGCGACCAGTTCTTTGGGCAGTCAAATGGAATATGAAATTACTGAACGGATTCTCAGGCGGGGCTGTACCTTGATCGTGATTGCCCACAGGCTCAGCACGATTCGAAATTGCGATGAAATTTTAGTTCTCGACCAGGGCCAAATTGTTCAAAGAGGGACGCATGAGGAGTTGAATCATAGACCCGGTATTTATCAATCTTTAGCGCAAGAAGAGGTGTATGCAGGCTCCTCTCTTTGATCTTTTTCAACGGTATCCAGACAAAAAAGAATATAAAAATGGAGATCTCGTCTCCCTGGCGGAGCGGGCAGGGGTTTTTTGGTTCACTACTCCTTGCAAGAGGTTGAGTTATTTTGCGATTCCTAAAACAGGGGATAAGACCCGCTTTTTTTTGCGCCAAGCGGATCACCTTTTGTTTTTTTCTTTGCATAGCGGATCTGAACCAGATCCGTATGATATCGCGGTGTTGTGCGAAGGGGATGCTGTTGTGACAGTCGTTCCCGAGAAAGATCTCGCTCTGGCGATAGAGGCAGATCCCCTGCTCGCCGATGCATTTTTGCCTGTTTTTGCGGAGAGGGTGGAGGGGCTTGCTTCGATCTATAGAAAAAAACTGCCTGAAGACTCTTTTGTCACATTTGCCCAAGGAGAGATTGTCTCAATCGAACCTGAACAACTTCTCCTCACGCCTCACCAGTTAGATATCGTCATGATTCGGGTGGTAGAAGGAAAACTTTTGCTCTTTGGAGAGGGCGACTGGGTCCTTGCAACGGGGGAACTCTATCCGCTGACGAAATCGATCTGGTTCAAAGCTCAGGGGCTGTCAAAAATCGAAATTTGTCCCGTTTTGCCGAACTGGCGGGAGGCGCTGCACAAATTTGTTTTCTTTTATCACCGACTCGTTTCCCGTTTTATTGAAGAGGGAGAACAGGCGGACCGGTTGGCTCTCAAAGAGCGGGGAGAGGCGCAAAACAAGCAATTGTCGGTAGCGCTAAGAAAACTCTACTCGGTTTTTTCAAAATCGTTTCTCGACGTCCGGACGTATGACACCCCTCTTCAACAAGCGTGCAGACAAATTGGGAGGGTCTCTCAGATCACATTTCAGTTTCCCTCCTCCCTCCACACAAAAATCGAAGGGATGGAAGCCATAGATCAGATTTGCGAAATTTCGCAGGTTCGTAAGAGGGTTGTCCACCTGTCATCCAAACATTGGTGGAAAAATGATTATGGCCCTTTTTTAGCCTTTGAATCCGATTATGCCCATCCCATTGCCCTTTTGCCCCGCCCTTCGGGCGGATACGATCGACTCGATGGACTGACCCGTGTCCCTTTGAATGAAGAAAATAGCAAAAATATCCTTCCAGAAAAAGTCGTCTTTTATTCCCCCTTTCCTCAACGGACGAGCCGTTGGGAGAACATTTTATTTGCATTTTTTAAACGGCATATCCAGTTTTTTGCCGCCCCACTCGGATACACGGTCATTGGAACGCTGCTCATGTGTATTCCGCCGGTTGCTTCCCGTTTTCTTTTCGGCAATGCGGTGCCAAACCATTCAGAGGCGCTTGTCGTGTATCTTTGCTCAGGCCTTTTGATTGCATCGGTCGGGGTCGTCTTGTTTTATGCAGGCCGAAATGTCGCAAGTTTGCGGCTTCAAATCTATTTGATCCATTTTTTACAAGGAGGTCTTTGGGACCGGCTCCTTCAGGTCGTCCCTGCTTTTTTTCGCAAATATTCGGTCGGGAAGATATTTGCATGGATGACGATTTGCGATGAAATGCGGCGACTTGTCCCTTTAAGTCAGTTGAATTACCTTTTGACAGGGATTGTCTCCCTCCTCTTTTTCATCCCCATGGGGTTCTATTCGATCCGGCTCACCCTTTTTGTAGGGATTTTTGTCCTGATTGGCGCGACGCTCGGCTGGATTTGCACCCGGAAAAGGGCCCGGTTTTTGTCCGATTGCCTCGTATTAATAGAGAACTTTCGCGGATTGACCTTGGAAGTGATCATGGGCCTTGGCAAGCTCCGCACTGCAGGGGCTGTAAAGAGCGCCTTCTCTCACTGGCTCTCTTCGTATGCCACTTTAAAATCTCTGCAATTTCGAGCTCAGTTATGGTTGAACGGGGCCACTGCGGCCAGCGCTGTGATTCCTCTCTTAATTTACTGGAGTCTTTTTGCTTGGATGATCCATAGCACGTCCTTAGACAAGCCCTCGCTTCCCGATTTTATCGCTTTTACGATCGCCCTCGGCAGTTTTGCTGCGCTCTATTTTCCTGCCATTCCCATCTTCGTAAAACTATCCCATTTTACCCCCCTTTGGAAGCAGATCCAAGTGATTTTAGAGGAACCTGCTGAAGAGGTTCTAGAAAAAGTGTTGCCTGGTAAACTGAGAGGCCACATTCGATTTGACCAAGTGAGCTTTCGCTACGATCCTCAATCCCCCTGTGTATTGAAGAACCTTTCCCTCGAGATTAAACCGGAGAGCTTGGTTGGAATCGTCGGACCGAGCGGCAGCGGAAAATCGACCCTGATCCGCCTTCTGCTCGGATTTGAACGGCCCGATTCAGGCGCCATTTATTACGACTCTCAAAATTTAGAGAGCCTCAATCCCTATTTGGTCAGACGGCAGATCGGATCTGTATTCCAGTCCGAAGGACGGGCGATTTTTTCCGGAACTCTCTATGAAAATATCGTTTGCGGCGGCTCTTATACAAAGGAACAAATTGCAAAAGCCCTATCTCTTTCCGGATTCAATACCGATCTTCAGGGGATGCCCATGGCTCTGCATACTTATACCCCTTCTGGCGGAGCTGTCCTATCTGGCGGGCAGAGGCAGCGCCTTCTCCTTGCGCGCGCGCTTGTCGCCCAACCCTCCATCTTGATTCTAGATGAAGCGACGAACGCGATGGACAATACGACCCAAAAGAATTTTCTCCAGTCTCAAAGAGAATTGCACATGACGCGGATCGTCATAGCTCATCGCCTGGCGAACTTGCGCGATGCGGACTTCATTTTTGTACTCGACGGAGGCGCTCTTGTTGAGCAGGGGACGTTTACTGAGCTGGCAAAACAGGGGGGAATGTTTGCCCGTATGCTGGAAAGGCAGCAATTTTGACAATAATGGTATTAAATGTGATCTTGCTTGTAAGGCTCATTCTATGAATTGTTCCTCTCTCTTTGTCCTTGTCTCTCTTTTCACCCTCACTTCCGTTCGCGCACATGGGCAGGCGTATGAATGGAATGTGGATGCGAGCGGAAGTTGGGAGGATTCAAACGACTGGTTGATTATAGACGCCCCCGCGGGCAGCTATCCAAACAATCCTAACGATTTTGTATTGTTTTCAGACAATATCAGCGCGCCCAGAAGTATTACCCTTCATCAGGACGCAACCATCAACGTCTTCAATCTTGTCTTCAGCAGCACGCAACCCTACTCTATCTTGGCCGGGACATATGGCCTTAACGAGATTGTGCTGTGGAGCGACGATATGGTCATTGGGAACATCAATGTCACAGGCGGCCCCTACACCATCTCGACCAATTTAGACTCCCCGTACCAAATATTTTTAGGGGGCGTGGGGAGCTTGATAGTGGGTGGAGTCAACACTTACTCCGTCCCTACGTTCATTAGCAGCGAGACGATTTTGATAGCCGGTTCGACAACAGGTTTGTCGCCTGTTTCTACCTACAATCTTTCCAGCGGAGGGACGCTTGCCCTGGGAACTGGAGGGACCTACTACGACAGTCATATTGGCTACTTAACGGATGATGCGGGTGGAGGTCCTTGGACTGTGAGTATGGGGTCGGCCAGTTTAGTCCTTTTAACTGGGGGCAATTTTGACGGGGTCATCGAAGGTTCGGGGGGCATTTTTTTGTTGGGAGGGACGCTAGCGTTCCAAGGGGTGAATACGTTTACAGGTTCTTCCATTGTGTACTCTGGCACCGAATTGTCTCTGAATGGCAGCGGGTCTCTCTCATGCCCCATTCAAATGGACGGAAATTTTTCTATTACGGGAATCACCCCAAGCGTCTACATATTCAATCAGGTTCTTTCAGGCGCAGGTCTTGTCACCTTGGGATCTAAAACCTTCGAGTTTGCCTCTGCAGAGACCTCGACGTATTCCGGCTCTTTTACAGGATCAGGAGGGGTTACCATATCGAATGGAAGCGTCGTCTTCAATGGAACAGCTGTCACGAGCGACTATTCGGGAACAACGACCATCAGCAACAGCGCGAACCTGACTGCGGCAACTGCCAATTGCATGAGTCCCAATTCTCCCATCTATCTGGCCGGCACGGGGAGTTTTGTAGTTCAGGGCTCCAATACAGTGCTCTCGATTTCAGGCGATTCAGACAACAACTATACGATTGACATTCAAAATACCGACTTGAGCCTGCTCCAAGGGGGCGGGATGGATATAAATTTTGGCGGCGTGATCGGCGGCGCGGGGGGCTCGCTCATTCTCTCTGGAGGGGATCTCGTCCTGACTCATACAAACACTTATACAGGCGGGACTGAGGTGCAAAGCGAAGCTACGCTCGGCCTTGCCATGACCGGATCGATTTCTTCGACGAGCTCGCTTGCTGTAGATGGGATCTTTTCGATTTCGGCCCTCTCGGGGAGCGGCTATTCCCTCTCTTCCCCTCTAACAGGAAGCGGGACGATCGTCTTGGGAGAGAAGCAACTGACTTTTGCCGACGGAGCTAGCTTCTCGGGGGGAATCGAGGGTGCTGGCGGTATTGTGGCGGCTGGCGGCGCTGTTGTCCTGAGCAACGGAACCGGAGACAACACCTATTCGGGAACGACGGAGGTCCAATCGGGCGCTACGCTTCAAGCGGGAGCGATCAATGCCCTCTCGCCCGACTCGGCGACCACCCTCGATGCAAGCGGGACGCTCAATCTCGGCGGACACAGCAACACCCTCTTGAGTCTTGCGAGCGATCAGTCCTCTTCCCAAGTCGTATTGGGAGGGGGCGTCCTGACCCTCAACGGAGGGGCGACGACCTCATTTGCCGGTTCGATCCAAGACGCCGCAGGACTCGCCTTGACGTTGGGCGCTCCCTGCGGAGGCCTCACGATTGCGGGAGGAACGGATCTGACCCTCACAAATGGGTCGAATTCGTATTGCGGAGCGACGAGAGTCGAAAATGGGACGTTGAATATCTTTGCATCGGGCGCTCTCCCCTCGGCGACGAGCGTCACTATACTGGGAAGCGGAGTATTGAACTTAGAAGATACAAATAGCGCAGTGAGTTTGACCAACGGAGGATCCGTTTCCAACACGGGCATTTTCCACACAGCCTCTTTGATCAATACCGGAACGTTCAGTAACGCAAACCCTGGACCTGGCGCCAGTTTTTTAGGAAACGGCTCAGGCTCCTCTTTCACGATCAGCGGCGGCACGCTCACCAATGGAACCCCCGCGACGACAGATCCGAGCGTGTTCGGCGATAGCGATACGTCGCTCTCCTTTTCGGGAGGGAATTTGAATAACAATAACGGGATCGTCTGTACAACTTACACGCAAGACTCCGGAGCGACGCTCACTTCCATTTTCTCGGAGGTCATGTCGGCAACTCAATACGGATCTGTCACTGCGTCGGAAAATATCACTCTCGGCGGCCATCTTGTGGCCCAATCCTACGCAGGGTTCCCTCAACCTTTCAACATGAGCTTTGTCCTTTTGCAAACGGTGAGCCCTTATCGCGTGGAGGGCTCTTTTGCCTCGGAATCGAGCACCGGATTTACCTCAGCCCCGAATTTTGTCACCTCTCTCAGAGCTGTGAGCCTCTTTTTTGCCGGCTGCGATTCAGACTGGATCGACAACACGGCAAGCGGAAACTGGGGCGCGTCGGGCAATTGGGGGGGGGGTTGCGTTCCCGGCATTATGGGCAATGCCGACGATCTCGCCTTTTTTTCCGACACGGGAGGCGCCTTGACGGAAGATATCACCGTTACTTTAGCCAACTCTGCAGGCAATGCCGCTTTGCCGATCACCCTCTACCAGCTTGACTTCAGTACAACAGATAGCGCCTACAATTACACCATCGAACAATATTCGAGCGAAAGTACGATCACTTTCGATTCCAATAGTGAATATGAAATGTCCCCCGCGGTCCCTTTAATCAACGTCTATGCAGGAGCGCCCACGATCGACGCTCCTATGATTTTGAATGAAGATACGGAGCTGCTCCTCGCGGATGGGACTCAGATGACTTTTGAGTCCAACGCATCGCTCACCTCGACAGCCGGCATACTCTTTACCGTGGGCAATTTGAATAGCGCTCCGCTTGGGAGCGGCACTTTAATCAATAACGCCACCCTTTCGCCCTCTCAATTTTTTGTCGACTCTGCGACAGTGGAAAATAATCTTGCGATTTCAGCAGGGGAATTTTTGGCCATCGTCAGCGGAGAGGCCAATGGAAATCTTTACAATGGATATTTCTATAACAACAGCATCGGCGCGATGGCTGAGACGACCGAACCGAGCAGTGTCCTGATTATCGGAGGGCTCGGCTCAACGACTGTAGTCAATATCGAATCGGGTACACAAATCCTTTGCGGGGGCGCTGAAGGGGCGTTTTTGATCACCAGCTCCACATCGCTTTATGAGGGATCTCCGGTTTGGGGGATCACGAATCTCTACAACATCGGGGCAGGCGCGCAGGTTATCGCGTCGGGGAACGACGCCTCCTTGGTCATTAGCGGCAATGGATGGACCAGGATCTACAATACAGGCCCTGGAGCCTTGATCGGAGCTACCGGAACAGGCGGGCTCTTTTCCGTGGAAGGGGCTAACACGGTTGTCGTCAATGCCGGCAGCGGCGTGCAGATGGGGGCCTTCGGACTCGGGGGAACCGTTTCGATTTCTAACGGGACTGTATCGAATCAAGCGGGCGCCCTGCTTCAAGCGGGTAACACGGGAAGCATTACAATCTCCGGGGGCCTTGTGGTGAATGATCTCGTCAGTACAATCGGCACCTCGTCTGCAAGCCTTGTCCTCTCTGGCGGCGCCCTCCAAACGGCAGGGGACGTCTTTGCCAATAGCTACACCCAAAGCGGCCCATCGACCCTGAATGTCGAATTGACGAACTTGCCGAATCATTACGGAACAGTGCAGGCGCTGGGGATGGCTGAAGTATCGAGTTCGTTGATCGTTACAGCTTTGCCAAATTGCAGCTTGACCGCCGGAGATACGGCCGACTTGATTACAGCCCAAGGAGGAGTCTCTGGAACTTTTTCAAACGTCGATTTTGTGAATTTCCCCGATACGCTCATCCCTCAGATTGCCTATTTAACCAACGCCGTACAGCTCACCTTGGCCCCGACCCTGACTCCAACGGCCGTTTTTTCTTTGCCAAATTTGACCTTTGCCACGGTCAATGAATTGAATGATCGGATCGAACGGACCCTCTCCCTTGTCCACGGACGGATGATGCGCAACCGAGGTCCCTCCATTACAGCAGCAACGAATGAGCCTGTGGCGATGAATGAGATCGCCTTCGATGAAATGATTGAGCGCAATATCCATCAAGAAGCAGAGCGGATGCGAGGCCCGACGCCCCCTTGGAGATTTTACGCGGGGCCTGTCGCCTCCTATAGCGTATTCGACTCACTCGGAACCAATCAGACAGGATTCGGCGCCCATTCAGCCGGCTTTTTCACAGGATTTGACTATGCAGGCGCCGATTTTGGCGGCGGCCTCGCCTCCGAATATCTACACACTCAAGGGGCCAATAGAGGCCGCTCAGGTCATTTCCGCACCGATTTTGTCTCCCTTTCAGCATATGGGACATACCTCCCTCCAGATCTTAAAGAATTGTCCTTTTATGCCATTGGGGGCGCCGGCTACGTAAGCAGCCGCTTTCATAGAGAGGCAGGCCCGAGCGGATCTACAATACCCGCTATAGCTAAGCCCAATGGCTTGGAGGCCAATGCTGTCTTAGGCGCCGAATTCACATTTGCCAAAGAGATGTTTGCTAGAATTCCGGAAGGCTTTAGCCTAACGCCCCTTGCCAACGTCCAGTATGTCTGGAATAAATTGAACTCTTTTCAAGAACATGGAGCGGGCGTCTACGATCTCAAAGCAGGGCGCCAAATAGCGAACTCGCTCAGCTCTCTTCTCGGCACGCGGGCCGATTATTTCTTTGAAAATGACTCTGTTGCGCTCAACACCGAATTCGATCTCGGTTGGAGATATGAATTTTTGCATGGGACGCGCCATGTGACGCTCGCCACGCCCAATTTTACTCAGATCCAAAATCTATCTTCACAATCTGTGAGAGCGGCACGCAACACACTTTGGGTCGGCTTCGATTTGCTTCTCACCGTATACCGCTCCTTTCAGTTAGAAGCGAGTTCCGATCTGCAATGGAATCCAGATTATATTCAAAATTCTTTTTATTTAGGTCTCGGCGGCGCATTTTAACCTGCTACGTTGTGGCAGCCGTCTCTTTTTCCTCTTTCGGGTTCGTCTTGACAGACCAGAGGGGCAACAAGATGAGAGCTCCCAAAGCGCCGCAGATGAACAGGGTCAAGAGATAGAAATCCCATCCCCATTTTTGGGTGATGGCGCCGAGGGGGCCGCCAGCCACCGCAGCGCCGAGATAGGCGAAGCAGCCGACGAAACCGGTCGCAGTGGCAGTCGCGTTTTTGTGCGAAAGCTCGGCCGCAGCCATGCCAATGAGCATTTGGGGTCCGAAGATGAAGAACCCAAAGAGAAAGATAAAGGCCGAATCGATGAGCAGCGAGGAGGATTGGAACATCTTAAAGGCCAAGAGGAGGCCTAAGATCGCGACTGTAAAGAGGACATTGATCGGATTGCGCTTGCCCTTGAAGATGAGATCGGAGGCCCATCCGGCGCTCAAGCTGCCAAAGAGTCCGCCCCATTCAAACCAAAAAAGGCAGACGCCGGCTTGCTTCAACGTGTAATGCTTCACCTCGATCAAGTAGACCATGCTCCAGTCGTTGACCGCAGTCCGGATTACGTAGATGAGAAAATAGGCGATCGCAAGGATCCAGATATATTTATTTTTAATGACGTATTCAAAAAGGAGCTCTTTGGTCGTAAGGCGAGCCGCTTCTTTACGGGCGTTCCCGTTCGGATAGTCGTTGCGGAATTTTTCAATCGGGGGGAGTCCGAGCGATTGGGGGGTGTCGCGGAGCCGGTTCATAATGAAAAGGCCGGCCAGAATGCAGAGTACGCCAGGGACGTACATGGCAAAGCGCCAGCCGTAATACCCGGCGCAGGCGGCGACGATGAGGGGAATGAGCGAGCCGCCGATGTTGTGGGAGGTGTTCCACATGCTCCACCATCTCCCCCTTTCCGATTGGGAGTACCAGTGGGTGAGAAGCTTAGCGCAGCCAGGCCATCCCCAGCCCTGGAAAATGCCATTCAGCCCCCAAAATACGGCAAACGCCCAAAAAACAGAGGACATGCCGAAGAGCAAATTAAACACGCCGGTTAGAATAAGGCCGACCGACATGAAATAGCGGGGATTCGATTTGTCTCCCAAGATACCGCTCAGGAATTTACTCACCCCATAAGAGATGTAGAGAATGCTCCCAAGAAGGCCGAGCTCGAATTTCCCGAGACCCAGTTCTGTTTGCATGACGGGCATCGCAAAAGTGAAGCTCTTGCGGGTAAAATAGAAAAAGGCGTAGCCAATCCACATGGAGTAGAAGGTCCGGAGGCGCCAATATTTATAATTTTTTTTTACTAAATCTGGACTCTGAATTTCGTCAATCGTAGGAGCAGGTTTAAATAGATCCAATACGGACACAGTGCCTCCAAGGCTAGCGGATCAAAAGCCATTAGGGTAATCGACCCCATTCCCTTCTGTCAACAAAAAGGTCGTTCGAGTATAGATCGGGGAAAGAAGGGGCGTTTTTTATGGGTTTCTATCAAAATCCAGTGGGGCCTCCAGATCCGTTCGAGCGATATCGGGTCGAGGGGGTTGGGGAGAAACAGACGAAGGACGATCAGCCAAAGGGCGACGGAGGGGAGCCTCCTGAAAAACAGGGGGGAGGGGTCATTGGGTATCTCATTCTCATTTTGCAAAAAGCGATCCGATACTTATTGGAGGAATATGGAAAAGCAGACGGGAGAGAATCTAGAAAAACATTGCTCGTTCTGAAAAATTTCTTTGAAATGCTCAAGACAGCAGACCGGAGCCAAGACGTCCAATTTCTCAACCAGTTGGCCAAGACCTGGAACCAGGCGTTAGAAGAGAGCTTCAACTATAAACAAGAGGAGGCTGCGTCGATATTCAAAGAGCTAGTTAAAAAAATCACCCATTATCCAGAGAATCAAACGCACAGTTTTGGCTATTATTTAACCGAATATGCAGGGCAAAGATGGGTTCCATTCCCTTACATGGAACTGGTGCAAAAAATCCATTCGGAATACCAAAAAGACCCCGATTCCAGCGCCCTTTCCGAGTGGACGGATCTCATTGAGGAAATCTCAAGGGTCTTGAAAGAGAAGTAGCGTTCGCGGTATGCTCGTCTCCTATGCAACACCAAATTCCGAAAGGGACGTTCGATATTTTGCCGTACGGCGCCGAGGAGGCGTGGCAGCTTTCCGATCTGTGGCAATTTGTCGAGGCGGTGATCCGTGAGATTGCCCGCGACTATGGCTACCTAGAGATTCGGACCCCCATTTACGAAATGACAGGCCTCTTTGATCGGGGGGTGGGCGAGACCTCCGATATTGTGACGAAGGAGATGTTCACCTTTGAAGATAAAGGGGGACGATCGATCTCTTTGCGTCCCGAAGGAACCTCCTCCGTGATGCGATCTTTTATCGAAAACCGGCTGATGAATTTGGGATTGGTTCATAAATTTTTTTACACCGGACCCATGTTTCGCTATGAGCGCCCCCAATCGGGCCGTTACCGGCAGCACCACCAATTCGGGATCGAGGCGATCGGCAATCCGGGTCCTGAACAGGATGCCGAGGTCATCGATTTGCTTTGCGAATTTTACCGCAGACTCGGGCTGAAAAATCTCAAGGTTCACGTCAATACAGTGGGCGATAGTGAGTCGCGCAGCCGCTTTAGGGGGGCCTTTTTGGATTATCTAAGGCCCCGCTTTGCCGACCTGTCGGAAGAGAGCAAAATCCGCTTTGAAAAAAATCCGCTCCGCATTCTCGATTCCAAAGATCCTAAGGATAAAGAGCTTATCCGAGACGCCCCCTCGATTTTGGACCATCTCACGGAAGGGGCCCGGGGCCACTTTGAGACACTTTGCCGTTGCTTGGATCAGATCGAGATCCCCTATGTGATCGACGATAAAATCGTCCGGGGGCTCGACTATTACAATAAGACAGTCTTTGAAGTGCTGGCAGGGGATCTCGGGGCGCAGAATACCATCGGCGCCGGAGGGCGGTTCGACGGATTGATCGCGACGTTCGGCGGCCCCGACTTACCGGCCGTTGGCTTTGCGACCGGCCTAGAGCGGGTCTTGCAGGTGATGCTCGCGCAAAAAATAGAGATTCCAAAGCCTCGCCGCCCTGTTGTCTATTTCATCCCCATGGGCGAGGAGTCAAAAGCCAAATGCTTTGAGCTTGCAACAGAGTGTCGGCACCATAAAATCGGCGCGGATATCGAGTTAAGCGCGAAGAAAATGCAGACGGCGATCCAGAATGCCATTCGGGCCGAGATTCCCTACTGCGCGATTGTCGGCAGCGAGGAGCTTGTCAAAGGGGTTATTCAGCTGAAAAATTTACAGACCCGAGAACAGCGGGAGGTGAGATTTGACGTCTTACTCAAGGAGTTATCTAATGTTTAAAACCATTCTGATTTGTACGATTCCATTTTTCGGATTTGGGGAAGAGCCTGATGTGGCTAAAGTGTCTGAGGCAATGGGGCATATGATTCGGCAAAATCTCGATTTACTCGGTCTCGACTTTGATATAGATGCGATCGTGAAAGGGTTGAGAGAGGAATCGGAGGGGAAAAGCTCTCCTTTGAATGAAGATGAGTGCGTCCAGGCGATTGCAGCGCTTCAAGAGGAAAAGATGACAGCTGCAGCAGAGCAAGAACTCAATCAGGCCGACGCTGTGTCCAACGGTGAACAAATTAACGATGCCGAAGATGAAAATTGTCCTTTTCCAGCCACAGATTCCGCAAAACACAGGTAATATCGTCCGAACCTGCTCGGTGACGGGGACAGGACTTATCCTCGTCAGGCCGCTCGGCTTTAGTACGGGCAGCCGCCATCTCAAACGGGCCGGACTCGATTACTGGGAGGGGGTGGATGTGGAGGAGATCGACGATCTCGATGGGTATTTGGAGGGGACAAACGCCCCCTTCTTCTTTTTTTCAAGCAAGGCGAAGAGAACATACGCCGAGATCGAATACTCCTCAGACGCGCTCCTTATTTTCGGATCGGAAACGAATGGATTGCCGCCCCGCTATTTGCAAAAATGGGAGAGTCGTTTTTGCACCATTCCGATGATCGCGGGCGCCCGCTGTCTGAACCTCGCCACTAGCGTTGGCGTTGCCCTCTTTCATCTCCTCGAGAAAAAAGAGAGGAGGATAGAGAGAACCCCGCTGATGAGAAGAGATGAAGTGAGCGGCAAATAGAGAGTGATGTGCTCTTTTTTGATGATCATATCGCCTGGCAACCTCCCGATCCAATCTAAAAACCACGGCCACTCGACCCCAGCATGGAGAGCCAAGCCAGCGGCGATCGTCAAAAAAATGGCCCCTCCTAAAAACTGACTCACAGGGCTGAATTGATAAAATCTTTCACCGCATCCGCCGTTCGCAAACCGACCAGGCGGCCCATCTCTTTCCCATTCTTGAATAGGATCATTGTGGGAACCGAAGTGATTTGGAATTGGGCGGCGGTCTTTTGCTCGTTATCGATATCGATCTTGCCAATGGTTGCTTTCCCTTTAATATCTTTTGCCACCTGCTCAAGAACCGGCGCCAAGGTTCTGCAAGGGCCGCACCAATTCGCGTGGAAATCGACCAGGGTGACCCCTTTTTTGATCTCGTTTTGGAACTCGCCGTCAGTAAAATGTTTAATCAGCCCCTGCTCAGACATCGGATACTCCCTTCCTTTTTAGGTCAGTTTACAGGGAATCTATTTTTTTTCCAAATAGACAACGAATGCCCCTTCGCTTTATCCACTGACGCGAGAAAACTCGACCCTTCAGGGCCGAGATGAATCGCGCTTTCTTTAAAATCCTTGTTCCTGCTAAACTCACCTCCATCGCGACAACCAAGCGATCGTCTAGGTCGGGACGACCGGACGTTAAAAGCTTGTGGAGGGATCTCTTGAGAGGCTCCGTGAAGCAAGAATCTTTCGCCTAAAGGCGAGAGAGGTTCAAAATGCCGAACATCTTTTTGCGGCCATGGCGGAACTGGCAGACGCGCTAGATTCAGGTTCTAGTTGAGGTAACTCGGTGAAGGTTCGACTCCTTTTGGCCGCACATCCCCGGAGACGTTTTCAGAAATGACCATGTCTCCAACATTTTCATTCATCGCCTTTGTTGTTGATCCTGCTCATCGTGCTGCGTGCGATCTTGCACATATCCTGTTCCTTGATTTATCCATACAAATTTCATCCGACCCGTTCTCATAGGAGCCTCTCCGCAATGTGTGGCAAACAATGCGGCAGTCGGGACTATGATTGAATATTTTTCTTGAATCTGTTCCGTGAAGGTCGTAACATTTGGGCAATGTTCAGTAAATATTTGGATCCTAAGAATGATTTGGCTTTTAAGAAGATTTTTGGGGAGGGCAAACACAAAAACATCCCCATCAGTTTTCTCAACGCCGTACTCCGCTTAGAGGGAAAGGATCAAATTCTCGATCTGGAATTCATCAACACGGTTCAGCCCCCCGCTATTCAGTGTCAAAAAGAGAGTATAGTCGACGTCTTGGTTAAGGACCAAAAGGGGAATCGCTATATTGTTGAAATGCAAGTATCGAAAACCCCAGGTTTTGAAAAACGGGCTCAGTATTATGCCGCCAAGACTTACAGTTCATCTCTGAATGGGGGGGATCCATATAGCCATCTAAAAGAGATTGTCTTTTTGGCAATTACTTCTTATGTCGTATTTCCAAACAAATCAGATTATAAATCTGAACATGTAATCCTGGATAAAAAAACATATGAACAGGATCTCAAAGACTTCTCCTTTACATTTGTAGAGTTGCCCAAATTTACTAAAAAAGAAGAAGAGTTAAAGACAATCGAAGATCAGTGGTATTACTTTTTCAAACACGCAGCAGAGAGCAACCAAATCATTCCTGCCCTCGCATCCACATCTGAGATTTGCGACGCCTACGACATTGTGGAACGGTTTAGTTGGACTGAGCAAGAACTCAGATCTTACGACAACAATATGATGGCGCTGAGGGATGCTCGATCGCGTCTTGAAGGAGCTCGCGAAGAGGGACGTGAAGCGGGACGTGAAGAAGGGCGTGCAGAGGGACGCGAAGAGGGACGTGAAGAAGAGCGCAAAAAGATCATTCAAAATCTCCTTGCTGACCAGTTTCCTCTCGCGACCATTTCTAAAATTACCGGTTGCAGCGAAAAAGAACTCGTTTCCATAGCTGATCAAATTCCCGAAAGGGGGCCATAACCGATATGTTCAGTAAATATTTGGATCCTAAGAATGATTTGGCTTTTAAGAAGATTTTTGGGGAGGGCAAACACAAAAACATCCCCATCAGTTTTCTCAACGCCGTACTCCGCTTAGAGGGAAAGGATCAAATTCTCGATCTGGAATTCATCAACACGGTTCAGCCCCCCGCCATTCAATGTCAAAAAGAGAGTATAGTCGACGTCTTGGTTAAGGACCAAAAGGGGAATCGCTATATTGTTGAAATGCAAGTATCGAAAACCCCAGGTTTTGAAAAACGGGCTCAGTATTATGCCGCCAAGACTTACAGTTCATCTCTGAATGGGGGGGATCCATATAGCCATCTAAAAGAGATTGTTTTTTTAGCAGTTACTTCGTATGTCGTATTTCCAAACAAATCAGGCTATAAATCTGAACATGTAATCCTGGATAAAAAAACATATGAACAGGATCTCAAAGACTTCTCCTTTACATTTGTAGAGTTGCCAAAATTTACTAAAAAAGAAGAAGAGTTAAAGACAATCGAAGATCAGTGGTATTACTTTTTCAAACACGCAGCAGAGAGCAATCAAATCATTCCCGCCCTCGCATCCACATCTGAGATTTGCGACGCCTACGATATTGTTGAACGGTTTAGTTGGACTGAACAAGAACTCAGATCTTACGACAACAATATGATGGCGCTGAGGGATGCTCGATCGCGTCTTGAAGGAGCTCGCGAAGAGGGACGCGAAGAAGGGCGTGCAGAGGGACGTGAAGAAGAGCGCAAAAAGATCATTCAAAATCTTCTTGCTGGCCAGTTTCCTCTCGCGACCATTTCTAAAATGACCGGTTGCAGCGAAAAAGAACTCGTTTCCATAGCTGATCAAATTCCCGAAAGGGGGCCATAACCGATATGTTCAGTAAATATTTGGATCCTAAGAATGATTTGGCTTTTAAGAAGATTTTTGGGGAGGAAAAACACAAAAATATCCCCATCAGTTTTCTCAACGCCGTACTCCGCTTAGAGGGAAAGGATCAGATTCTTGATCTGGAATTCATCAACACGGTTCAGCCCCCCGCCATTCAATGTCAAAAAGAGAGTATAGTCGACGTCTTGGTTAAGGACCAAAAGGGGAATCGCTACATTGTTGAAATGCAAGTATCGAAAACCCCAGGTTTTGAAAAACGGGCTCAGTATTATGCCGCCAAGACTTACAGTTCATCTCTGAATGGGGGGGATCCATATAGCCATCTAAAAGAGATTGTTTTTTTAGCAGTTACTTCGTATGTCGTATTTCCAAACAAATCAGACTATAAATCTGAACATGTAATCCTGGATAAAAAAACATATGAACAGGATCTTAAAGACTTCTCTTTTACATTTGTAGAGTTGCCCAAATTTACTAAAAAAGAAGAAGAGTTAAAGACAATCGAAGATCAGTGGTATTACTTTTTCAAACACGCAGCAGAGAGCAACCAAATCATTCCCGCCCTCGCATCCACATCTGAGATTTGCGACGCCTACGATATTGTTGAACGGTTTAGTTGGACTGAACAAGAACTCAGATCTTACGACAACAATATGATGGCGCTGAGGGATGCTCGATCGCGTCTTGAAGGAGTTCGCGAAGAGGGACGCGAAGAAGGGCGTGAAGAAGAGCGCAAAAAGATCATTCAAAATCTCCTTGCTGACCAGTTTCCTTTCGCGACCATTTCTAAAATGACCGGTTGCAGCGAAAAAGAACTCGTTTCCATAGCTGATCAAATTCCCGAAAGGGGGCCATAACCGATATGTTCAGTAAATATTTGGATCCTAAGAATGATTTGGCTTTTAAGAAGATTTTTGGGGAGGAAAAACACAAAAATATCCCCATCAGTTTTCTCAACGCCGTACTCCGCTTAGAGGGAAAGGATCAGATTCTTGATCTGGAATTCATCAACACGGTTCAGCCCCCCGCGATTCAATGCCAAAAAGAGAGTATAGTCGACGTCTTGGTTAAGGACCAAAAGGGAAATCGCTACATTGTTGAAATGCAAGTATCGAAAACCCCAGGTTTTGAAAAACGGGCTCAGTATTATGCCGCCAAGACTTACAGTTCATCTCTGAATGGGGGGGATCCATATAGCCATCTAAAAGAGATTGTTTTTTTAGCAGTTACTTCGTATGTCGTATTTCCAAACAAATCAGACTATAAATCTGAACATGTAATCCTGGATAAAAAAACATATGAACAGGATCTCAAAGACTTCTCCTTTACATTTGTAGAGTTGCCCAAATTTACTAAAAAAGAAGAAGAGTTAAAGACAATCGAAGATCAGTGGTATTACTTTTTTAAACACGCAGCAGAGAGCAACCAAATCATTCCCGCCCTCGCATCCACATCTGAGATTTGCGACGCCTACGACATTGTTGAACGGTTTAGTTGGACTGAGCAAGAACTCAGATCCTACGACAACAATATGATGGCGCTGAGGGATGCTCGATCGCGTCTTGAAGGAGCTCGCGAAGAGGGACGTGAAGCGGGACGTGAAGAAGGGCGTGCAGAGGGACGTGAAGAAGGGCGTGCAGAGGGACGCGAAGAGGGACGTGAAGAAGAGCGCAAAAAGATCATTCAAAATCTCATTGCTGACCAGTTTCCTCTCGCGACCATTTCTAAAATTACCGGTTGCAGCGAAAAAGAACTCGTTTCCATAGCTGATCAAATTCCCGAAAGGGGGCCATAACCGATATGTTCAGTAAATATTTGGATCCTAAGAATGATTTGGCTTTTAAGAAGATTTTTGGGGAGGAAAAACACAAAAATATCCCCATCAGTTTTCTCAACGCCGTACTCCGCTTAGAGGGAAAGGATCAGATTCTTGATCTGGAATTCATCAACACGGTTCAGCCCCCCGCCATTCAATGTCAAAAAGAGAGTATAGTCGACGTCTTGGTTAAGGACCAAAAGGGGAATCGCTACATTGTTGAAATGCAAGTATCGAAAACCCCAGGTTTTGAAAAACGGGCTCAGTATTATGCCGCCAAGACTTACAGTTCATCTCTGAATGGGGGGGATCCATATAGCCATCTAAAAGAGATTGTTTTTTTAGCAGTTACTTCGTATGTCGTATTTCCAAACAAATCAGACTATAAATCTGAACATGTAATCCTGGATAAAAAAACATATGAACAGGATCTCAAAGACTTCTCCTTTACATTTGTAGAGTTGCCCAAATTTACTAAAAAAGAAGAAGAGTTAAAGACAATCGAAGATCAGTGGTATTACTTTTTCAAACACGCAGCAGAGAGCAACCAAATCATTCCCGCCCTCGCATCCACATCTGAGATTTGCGACGCCTACGACATTGTTGAACGGTTTAGCTGGACTGAGCAAGAACTCAGATCCTACGACAACAATATGATGGCGCTGAGGGATGCTCGATCGCGTCTTGAAGGAGCTCGCGAAGAAGGACGTGAAGAAGGGCGTGCAGAGGGGCGTGAAGAGGGACGTGAAGAAGAGCGCAAAAAGATCATTCAAAATCTCATTGCTGACCGATTTCCTCTCGCGATCATTTCTAAAATTACCGGTTGCAGCGAAAAAGAACTCGTTTCCATAGCTGATCAAACTCAAGGAAAGCGGCGCTAGCCCGCATTTACACATCCGCGGAAAATCTGCTCAATTTGAGCACCTTTTCTCGCGTCTGTGTGAGATAGTATACAGAGAATGACTCAAGGCGGCGTTCCATGAGCGCCATTTTCCAGCCACTCTTTTAGATTCCGAATAGAGGCTTCCGTCTCCGCAGTGATTCGCGCCTGAGCCTCTTTTTTGTCTTCCCCCTCTTGCCATTCGATGGGCGAACCGAACACGACGCTCATCTTCCCAAAGAGCCGAGGCAGTTTCTTTCCCGTAGGCCAAGCCTCAAAGCTTCCCTGAATATAAGCGGGGATAATCGGGCACCGCGCCTTTTGAACGAGAAACCCAAGCCCCCGCTCTAAGGGATGCAGTTCTCCCGTTTTCGATCGCTTCCCTTCCGGAAAAAGGATTAGCTTTTTCCCCTCGGAGAGGAGCTGCACCATCGTCCGAAAGACGGCGGCGTCCGAGACGCCGCGCGCTACAGGATGCGAATTCAGAATCCGAATGAGCCTCCCGAGAAGCGGTATGTCGAAGAGCGATCCTTTAGCGAGAAAATGAACCTCCTCAGGACACGAAATGGAGAGGACTGGAGGATCGTAATTGGATGAGTGGTTGGCGGCGATGACCCCAGCCCCGGGCCGAAAATGGTTCAAACCATAGATTTTCAGCCGAAAACAGCTCTTGAAAAAGAGGCGGGCCATCCAATAGACGATCTTATAAGACCTCTTCATCTTGGGAAACCGACTCTTCGGCTCCATTTGAATGATCTTCTCGATCACCTGCTCGGCTGTCAGATGCGAGGTGTCGATCAGAATCGCATCAGCCGCTTGTTTCAAAGGAGAGATCGCTCGGGTCGAATCGGTCTTATCCCTCGCTTCGATCTCTTTGAGGATTTCATCAAAATTCACCGACAAATCGGGAAACTTAAGGATCAATTCCTGATACCGCCTTTCGGCACGCACTTTTGCTTGAGCGGTCAGGAAGATCTTTAAATCGGCGTCTGGAAATACCACGGTCCCCATATCTCTCCCCTCAAACACGGCGTCAACCGACCGGCCGAACGATCTTTGGATTTTAACCATCGCCTCACGCACCTTCGGATAAACAGCGATTTGGGAGGCGGCCATCGAAATGGGCTGCGTCCGAATCGCGTGGGTGATATCGGTCCCTTGAACAAAATAGTGCCGCTCGCCCTCGGCTCCCGTCCGAATTTCATATTCAAACTGAGGGAGGATCGCCTCGACTTTGGCTTGATCGAGAGGGTCGATCTTCTCCTTCAATATCAGCCATGCCATAGAGCGATACATGGCGCCTGTATCAAAAAAGGTGAAGCCGAGTTTCTTGGCAATCCCTTTTGCGACTGTAGATTTTCCGGTGCCGGATGGTCCATCGATAGTAATAATCATAATTTTATACAGTGGAGATATATGTAGATAATGGGCGCAGTAAAAAGGATCGAATCGAGGGCGTCGAGAACCCCCCCCAGGCCCGGCAGCGCATTACTGTCTTTTTTATTGGCGTCCCGCTTAAGAAGCGATTCAGACAAATCGCCAAACTGTCCTACAACGCCTAAAACGAGTCCTAAAAAAATCCATTCTAAATACCCGAGGTGGAATAAACCCGCGTACTGGCTGCCGAGACCAAAAATAAAGCTGGCCAAAAGGGCGCATGCTAAGCCAAAAATCGCCCCCTCAATGGTCTTTTTAGGGCTGATATTGGGAGCCAGCTTCCGCCTTCCCCAAAGACTCCCCGCAAAATAGGCTCCGATATCGGTGATTTTGGTCACGACCAGAAGATAGGTGATCCACCATCTGCCGTCCACTCCGGCAGAATAGAGGATCCCCAAGATCATCCCCATCGGAACCGCGATATAGAGCAGGCCGAATGACGAAACGGCCAAATCGACCACAGCCCCATCTTTTTCCCCAAAGTGGAGCGCGAAAAGGATGAGAAAGGCGATGAAGAAAAAAATAATCGGAAGGCTCGGAAACCAGCCAATCTTAGAGCTGACAAAAAATGAGAGAACTTCGCCAATCGTCAAAAGAATGAGTCCTGGCAGAATCATCTGACCCCCTTTTGCCTTTGCAAATTGCTCGTACTCCCAAATGGCGATCCCGGCAAGGAGGGCGGTTACCCCAGCGACAACGTATTGGAAAATCGGGTGGAAAGCGAAGACAATCAAGCAGACCACCATCGCAATGGATACGCTGGAAACAAATACTCTCCGATGCAAATCGGTCATTTTACCCTCCTAATCTCCGGCTCCGATTTTGAAATAATTCAATGGCTCTCAATAGTTCCTTGGAAGAAAAATCGGGCCACGACACCTTGGTGCAGATAAATTCCGCATACGAGATCTGCCATAAAAGAAAATTACTGATCCTCATTTCACCGCTCGTCCGAATCAACAAACTGGGATCTCCATAAAGACTCGTATCCAAATGCCGGCCGATACACTCTTCTGTAATTTGATCAGGGGCGATTTTCTCTTCAACTATTTTTACGATCGCTCGCCTGATTTCGTCGCGTCCTCCATAATTCAGAGCCAATACCAAACAGATCCGATCGCAATGTGCAGTCGCTTTGCGGGTCTCTTCCAAAGCATTCCATACCCTTTTTGGGAGTCGAGACAAATCGCCGATTGCGTTCAGCCGGACGCCGTCGCGGAGCATACTCTCTTTTTTCCGGGTCAGATAGAGTTCAAAAAGATCCATCAAATCTTCGATCTCATCGGGAGATCTCCCCCAATTTTCTGTAGAAAATGCATACACCGTCAACGTTTTAACGCCGATCTCAGCGGCCCCTCGGAGCACTTCAGTCAGTGTCTCTGCCCCCTCCCAATGACCCATCATCGGCGGCAACCCATGTTGTCTTGCCCAGCGCCGGTTCCCATCCATAATGATCGCGATATGCTTGGGGACTGAAAAAAGATCGATCCCATCGAGCTCTTCAGGGGAATAGATCGATTTGGACTCAGGCGATTCGAAAAAACGAGCTGTCATAATTCACTCATTAAAAAAGCGATCCAGCCAAAGGGTCTTTTCTCTCTCCGGTCCGACGGAGATTAGCACAATCGGAACCTCGCAAAGCTCTTCGATGCGGCGAATATAGGCCTTGGCGAGCGAGGGGAGATCATCGTACACTTTGACGTCTCGAGTCGACTCTTTCCAACCAGGGTGCGTTTCATAGATCGGGACAACCTGGCCCAACTCTTCGATCGTGGCAGGAAACGATTTGCAGTGCTTATAGCCAGTGCAAAGTTTGATCCGATCCACCCCATCGAGAATATCGAGTTTCATCAATGCTAAAGCATCGGCCCCGTTTAAACAAATCGTATGCCGCAGCAAACAGGCGTCAAACCACCCCATCCGCCTCTTGCGCCCCGTCGTCGTCCCCACTTCGCGGGACGCATGATGATCGGGAAATTGAGACAATTCATCCCCCGATAACTCTGTTGGGAAGGGGCCGTTGCCAACCCGAGTCGTATAGGCCTTTGTCACTCCAATCGTCTGATCGATTTTCGACGAACCCATCCCTAATCCTGCACAAATCCCCCCTGAGAGGGTGCAAGAGGAGGTGACGAACGGATAGGTGCCGAATGTCACATCGAGCAGCGCACCCTGAGCTCCCTCAAATAAAATTTTTTCCTCTCTCTTTGCCGCCTGAAACAAGATCTCTTCAACCGGAGCCGCGAAAGGGGCCAGCTTCTCTCCATAGCCTACATATTCTTTGTAAATGGGCTCCCAATCAAGCGGCGCGTGGGCATGCAATTTCTCCAACTCCCTATTTTTCTTAGCGACAGCTCCCTCAAGCTTCAGCCTAAAGATCTCCGGATTGAGCAAGTCGGCCAGTCGGATCCCGCACCGATCCGTTTTATCGACATAGCAAGGGCCGATGCCCCTTCCGGTCGTCCCTACGGCGGAGGCGCCCTTCGCCTTTTCGGAAAGTTGATCGATCAATCGGTGATAGGGGAAAACAATCTGGGCGTAAAGCGATATGTAAAGCCGCTTTACATTGGGCACGCCATGCTTTTTCAACCCTTCGATCTCTTCCAAAAGAGAAGCTGGGTCGATCACAGTACCCCCGCCGATATAGCACTTGGTATGAGGGTAAAGGACGCCCGAGGGGATCAGGTGGAAGCGGAACTCTTTGCCGGAGACCATGATGGTGTGGCCCGCATTGTTGCCGCCCTGGGCGCGCGCTATATGGGCAGCGCCTTCAGAAAGAAGGTCGATTACTTTTCCCTTCCCCTCATCGCCCCATTGCATGCCGACTATGGCGACGGAGCTTCTATTTTTTTTCATAGAACCCTGTTTAGATTGGATCAATCATATCGGAACGGCCAAATCACGGGAACTTTTTTTTACAACGACGCCTCGTTAGAGGTTTTTCCGTGACCAGTCTCTATGCAAGAAAAAAAAGATTTGGTTATGACTGTCCGCATCCCAAAGTCAAAAAATCCAGCGCTAGACAATTTGGCGGGATCCTGTTATCGTGGTTCACTTCATGTGAAAAGGGTTCCAATGGAAAAGCAGAAGAAGTGGCAGTTTTTTCTCATCTTGGCGGTGATTGCGCTCACCTTGTACAATATCTTGCCGACCCTCTTTTATTACCTGAAGCCGCTGAAAGGTCCTATTGACGCGGTCCAAGCCGAGGAGATCGTAAGCTCTATCGAAAAAAGGGTAGGCGCTCTTCAGGCGGAATCCAAAGATTGGCTCCTCTCTTTCTCTCGTCTCATTGACGTAAAACCGCAAGCCATTCAGCCTGATGGTCGCAATTGGATTGTCACATTCACCAAATCGGAAGACGCCGCCAAGTTCCAGCGGTTTTTATCCAGGGCCGGTTCTCTTATCCCCTTTGTGCCTGCTCAATTGAGCTTAGCTCCGCAGGAAGAGAGTACAAAAGAGGTTCTCGTTCAAAGACGGATCTCAACAGGCCTCGATAAAAAAACTTTTTTTTTCGCTCCCAAGCGCTCTCAAGAGTATAAGACAGTCATTCACGACCGCGCCGCCCAAATTCTCCTGGCTCTAGCGGGTCCCAGCGAGTCTGCGGCCGCTTTGGCGTCGCTCAATGAAAAATCTCTCGAGGCTCTGGCTCTTCAAATCAATGCGATCGCCGAACTTGAATGCGTGAATAAAGGGGCGGCTAACCGGTTCGCAGCCAGTTTTACTCAAGGCCCCTTCGCAAATCGCCGGGGGGTTGTCGAGACTCTAATTGCCGCTTTCGGCCAAATGCGCGATGAGTGGAAAAAACGGCCCGAGATGGAGAAAAAAGAGACCCTCTTCATCCGTGCGGAGAGCTTCCTCAAAAAACACGAGGCGCTTTTTGCTTCTGGAGAAACTCCGTGGACGCTTGCCGAAATCCAAACCCTCTTGACGGCTGCAGACACTCTCCGGATCGGGAATAAAAACCCTCTCTTTTCCGAATTGTCCATCGACTGGGAAAATGGAAAAATCCTCCTCAAACTCCATCCCGACGTCGATCCCGCTCAGTTGGGTCAGCTTCTGATGAATGAGGCGGCCAAAGTGGCGAGATTTGCTGGGGAGACCCTAGCTGCGGAGGGGGGGGGCTACTCAATCTCTCTACACACTCTCCCTGACTCATCTGGATTTCTCGTCCTCAATCTCGAGGAAGTCGGCAAGGTGCAAGCGGAAGACATTCTCGCCTTATTGCGGAATCGTTGGCATCCAAAACATCCCGACTTGCAGAATATGGCGATCGTCGACGCCAAAAACTTTGATTCCCTTCCGGCGGCAGATAAAGCCCTCAGCCTCGTCGTCCATCCCCCTTCCGAGAGGCTCCAGCGCCTCTACATCTCCGCCCACGGAATTGACCAGATCATCAAAAACTACCAAGAATTTCCCGATTCCGAACTGGCCCAAACCTTTAGTTCCGACTTTCATGCTCTCTCCCTTTTGCTAGAACAAAACGGTTTTAAGGGCTACCGCGGCCCGAATAGCGAACTGGTTTTTGAACGGCAGGATGACAGGGTCTTCCTCCTTGCAGCTACTCGCGAAGATTTTCAGGTCAAAGGGACTCAAAAATATGCGGCCCTCGAGCTTTCGACTCTTGAACAGCGCCTCCTTACAGCCAATCGGATCGACACCAAAATTCACGAAGATCTGATGAAGTGGAAGGATGACTATGACGCCGCCCAAGTGAGTATCCATCCAGGGGCCCGCTTCGAAGTCCCCAAACCGGCTAAAAGTCTTTTTCTCCACAATCTCGCCCTCTCCTGGACGAAATTTTTCCGCGGCGATGAGCGGAGAGTGATCCGCTGGGGGCTTGATCTTTCGGGCGGAAAGACTGTCCAGATTGAGCTCCGCGATGCAAACAACCGGGTTGTGTCGAACGAGGAGGATATCAAACAGGGGATGAACGAACTCTACAACCGGGTCAACAAAATGGGCGTCTCTGAAGTGGCCATCCGACAGCTTGGACGCCACATCGTGCTTGATTTCCCTGGTTCCCAATCCCTTTCCGCCTCGGAATTGATCAAAGCCTCTTCGATGTATTTCCACGTGGTGAATGAGAAATTTTCCTCCCCCTCTTCGCCTCTTGCCGAGGCTACCCAACGCTTTTTGCAGGAAGTTTGGAACGAAGCGCTCGTCACGAATCGAAAGGACGCCCAGAGCGTACACGCGATTGCCTGGAAGCGTCTCCACGCCGAAGCTCTTTCGGAAACGGCCCGCATCCTCGTTGAAAGCGGTCTCGTACTCCAATCGCCCGAAGATTTGGCCGTCAGCTCCTCTATCGACGATTCGGTCTCGAAGATCGCCCTGATTCGCGGCGACAATTGGTTTGGCCAAAGCCATCCGCTCCTCATTGTATTCCGCAATTACGCCCTTGAAGGCTCACAGCTCAGCTCTGTTCAGGCGAACTACGATCCCCAGAAGGGGAATTACCTCAGTTTTGAAGTGGGGACAACAGCTTCCCGCAACGCTCTCCACGCTTGGACCTCGCTCTATTCTAAGGAAAAAGCCGTGGGGACCCGCCTCGAAGAATACTCCCGAGGACATGGCTGGAGGATGGCAGTGATTCTCAACGATACAGTCATCAGCGCGCCGACGCTAGATGCAGTGATCCGCGATAGCGCCTCCATCAGCGGTAGTTTTTCACAGCGCGAGGTCAATCAGCTCGCAGCCGATCTGAAGGCTGGGTCGCTCAGCTTCACTCCTCACATCCTCTCGGAGAAAAACGTAAGCCCCGAGCTCGGCCAAAAAGACCGGATGCAGGGCATTTTGGCCACGGTAGCGGCATTGATCCTTGTGATGATTTCTATGGTTGTCTATTACCGGTTCGCAGGCGTGGTCGCCTCGGTCGCCGTCCTCTTCAATCTCCTCATCCTCTGGGCCACCTACCAAAATATTGGCGCCACCCTCTCGCTCGCCGGCATTGCGGGGATTATCCTCACTGTCGGAATGGCTGTCGACGCCAACGTCCTTGTATTTGAGCGAATCAAGGAAGAGTTTGCAAGTACGGGGCGGATCGCATCAGCGATTTCGGCCGGCTATAAAAAAGCCTATAGCGCCATTGTCGACTCAAACGTCACGACCATTATAGCCGCCCTCATCCTACTGAACTTTGATGCAGGCCCTATTAAGGCGTTCGCCACCACCCTCATCATTGGAATCGCCTCATCGATGTTTACCGCCCTTTTTATGACCCGGTTCTATTTCAATGGCTGGATCCAAAATCCGAAACATAAAGCTCTCAAGATGGCCGACTGGATCCAGGCCAGTGCGATCGATTTTCTCAAGCGGGCAAGGCTCGCCTTTGCCCTCGCAGCGGCGATTATTCTGGTCGGCGGATATCTCGTCTATGCGCAGCGCGCGACCATTTTTGGTATGGACTTTACGGGCGGTTATTCGCTCCACGTAGAAATGGAGGGGGACGGCCATTTTCTGAAATCGGTCGAAGAAGCTCTTGTCGCACAAGGCGCATCAACGAGAGATTTTCAGCTCCGCGAACTCGACCCTTCCAACCATCTCCGGATTCTGTTCGGCGCTAGCATGGAGCAAGCCGGAAAGCCGTTCTTCGGCATGCCCATGGAAACCGAAAACCGGACTAATCCACGTATCGATTGGGTCGTCCATTCCCTCGCACTGAAGGGGTTGCATCTCACTCAACATTCACTCGATCATGCGGACGCCAATTGGACTGCCATGAGCGGGCAAATGTCAAGTAGCATGCGAAATAACGCGATCTTAGGTCTTCTGATCTCCTTCATTTGCATTTTCATCTATATCGCTATCCGTTTTGAATACAAATTTGCAGCCGCCTCGATCCTCTGTCTTCTCCACGACGTCCTCATTACTCTCGGGCTCATGGGCCTACTCCACGCGATCGGCGTCCCCGTTCAAATCGATCTCAATACCGTGGCGGCGATCATGACCATTGTCGGCTATTCGCTCAACGATACGATCATTATTTTTGACCGGATTCGGGAAGAGATGAGCCTGCATCGCAATAAGCCGCTCCGCCCGCTTGTCAATCACGCTCTGAATGCGACCCTGAGCCGAACGACGATCACCTCGGGGACGACCCTATTGGTGCTGATTGCGCTCGTAGGCCTTGGAGGGGGATCGATTTTCAGTTTTGCCCTCGTGATGACGATCGGGGTCTTCTTTGGAACCCTCTCGTCGTGGTATATTGCCTCGCCTCTCATGCTCTATTTCCATGAGCGGGAGGAGGGGAGAATCGCGAAGGCCGTTTGACATTCCGGGTACCCCTTTCCTTTTATAGTCTATATCGATAGACTCCAGGAGAAACCGCCCCGGGAGACCATGTCCTCGCATCCAGCCAAATCTGCCGTCCCTTTTTGGGTCTATCCCGAGAAAAACCCACACCTGTTTCAACACATCATTTCCGAATTCAATATCCATCCTGTCACTGCCCAAATCCTCATTTCGCGCGGCTTCAAAACCATGGAGGAGATCCACGAATACCTCTATGCGAAACTCCCCAACTTATTTGATCCCGACCTTTTTCCCGATATGGACAAGGCGGTCGACCGGATTCTCATCGCTGTCCGCAATAAACAGCCGATCCTCGTCTATGGCGATAACGACGTCGACGGGATGAGCGCGGCGGCCCTCCTCACCGAATTTCTCCGAGCGATCGGCGCGAAGGTTTTTTTCGATATTCCCAACCGGGCGAGTCTGAAAAAAAGCCTCATCGGCAATGCCCTCGAATACGCTCTCAAACACCGCTGCGCCCTTCTGATCACTGTCGATTGCGGCATCACGGCAGCCAAAGAAATCCAGGAGGTGGTCGAAAACGGAATCGATGTCATCGTGACCGACCACCATGAACCGACCTCCAGAATCCCAAACTGCATTGCGACGCTTAATCCTAAATTGATCAACAGCACCTATCCAAACCGCGAATTGACCGGAGTGGGCGTCGCCTTCAAACTGGCCCATGCGATCACAAATCAACTGATCGCATCAGAGGAGATCCCCCCTTCCAAAATCGATTTAAAGAACTATCTCGACCTCGTCGCACTCGGCACGATCGCTGACATGGGCGCTTTGAAAGGGGAGAACCGGATCCTCGTCCGCTACGGCCTCAAGCAAATGAGGAAAATGAAGCGGGTCGGCCTGGCTAAACTCTTTCAGGTGAGCGAAATGCAACAGGGCGATCTTTCACCGATCGACATCGCATCGAAAGTGGCCCCGCGGCTCAATTCGCTCGGCCGGATTGCCGATCCAATCAAAGGGGTTCAGCTCCTCCTCATCCGAGACAGCAATGACGCCGAGAGCCTCGCCAAAGAACTCGATCTCCACAACATCGAGCGGCAAAAAATCGAACGAGAGGCCTCTGGCGATATAGAGGAATTTATTTTTCAAAATCCAGAGACGCTAACCGGCAAAGCGATCATCCTTGTATCGGAAAAGTGGCACCCCGGCATCATTCCGATTATCGCTGCCCGCATCGCCAAACAATACAGCCGCCCTACCCTCATTATCTCAATTGAACAAGGAATCGGCAAAGGCTCGATCCGAACCATCCCCGAATTCCCTCTTTTGGCTATATTAAAACAAAACGAAGGTCTTTTGATCAATTTCGGCGGCCATGATTACGCTGCGGGCCTTACGATTAAAAAAGAACATATTCCCGAATTTACAAAAAGGTTCATCGCTGCTGCAGAAGGGGTCTTGCAAGAACACGACGTCATCGCCAAACTCCATATCGACGCTCAAATCAATTTCAATGACATCACCTTCGATTTCATGGAATCGTTCCAACTCCTTGCCCCGTTCGGCCATGAAAATCCTCAACCCATCCTCTACTGCGACGCTATGCAAATTTGGCCGCCTAAAGTCGTCGGTAAATACCACCTCAAACTCTTCTTAGAACAAGGAGACCGGATGCTAGAGGGGATCGCCTTTGGCCTCGCCGACAGAAGACATTTGATCCGGCGCAAAAACATCTTGCTCCGGATCGCCTTCACTCCTCACGTCAACCTATTCTTAAATAAAGCCAGCATCCAGCTTCAGATCAAAGATTTTCAGCTCGTCTCGGGAGAAAATTCGGAGATTGACTCAGGACGAGTTTTATAGTATCTGTTAATAGATCTATGAAATCGAAATCCGTTCTCTTGGCCTTTTTTCTCCAAGCAGGCTCCCTGTTTTCTGCGGCTTCTGTGTGGACCGGCGCAGTAGTAGCAGACCCTAATAACTGGAATAACTCGGGGAACTGGACTCCGGCCACAATACCGAATGCGGTTGGAGCGGAGGCCGATTTCAACAGCGCCTCAATTCCCCCTCCCGCAAACCCCCTCATCAATTTAAATCAGGCGATTACCGTTGGCATCATCGCGTTCGACTCATCCACAAATTATACGATTGCCGCAGGGATCATCCCCCCAGGCCCGGCTGTCGGCAATCTCACATTTCAGGCGACCGGCTCTGCGAGCGCTGCGATCAATGTCACAGCTGCCAACGGGAATGGCGCTCATACGATGAGTGCGGGGCTCGCTTTGGGCAGCCCTCTCAATGTCACTCAAGGATCGACGGGCACTTTTACCCTCTCCGGAGCGATCAGCGGCGCAGCAATGACACTGTCAGGTACGGGGGTGATGGCTCTGAGCAGCGCCAACTCCTACGCGGGGATGACGATCAGCTCAGGAACACTGAGCATCTCCAATGACAATAATTTGGGTACTGCGGGAGTGACCCTCACGATCAATAGCGGCACGCTCCAAATTCCTCCTAATTTTACATCCAGCCGTCCCATCGCGCTCACAGGAAATGCGACGATCGATGTCGTGGCAGGACTCCCTTCCACATTAACGGGAGTCATCAGCGGAACTGGGAGCCTCACCAAAGTCGATGCAGGCACTTTAATTCTTCAAACAGCCAATACCTATCAAGGAGGGACGACGATCAACGCGGGGACACTGCAAATTTTCAGCGACTCTAATTTAGGCAATACGTCTGGCTCTTTGACCCTTGGAGGGGGCACTCTCCTTACGGACGGAGCCATTACCTCTGCCCGCAATGGCTCGATTACCGGCGCTGCCACGATCAATACAGACGGCAATGCCAGCACTTTCTCCGGCTCATTTGGGGGAGTGGGCTCTCTCACAGTCACAAATGGAGGGACCCTCACTTTAACGGGGACAAATAGCTACAGCGGAGGGACCTTTATCGCTGCAGGGACCCAATTAGTAGGAACGACAACAGCTCTTCAGGGCAATATCACCTTGAACACAGATAACACCTCGCAGCTCACATTCAGCCAAAACGTCAATGGCACTTATGCGGGGGTATTGGCAAGCGGCGCCGTTGGAGCCGGTACGGTGACTAAATTGGGATCGGGCGTCATCACTTTCACTGGCGCCAGCCCGATGTTCTCCGGACCTACAAATATCGGTCAAGGGACGTTGATCGTGAACGGCTCGATCGGAGCCTCTCCGGTCACTGTCAGTTTGGGAACCACTTTAGGCGGATCGGGAACGGTCGGAGCCACAACGAATAGCGGCACAATCTCTCCGGGCAACGGCAGCGCGGCAGAGACGCTGACTGTCAACGGCGCCCTCTTGCTAGAGAGCTCATCCAATGTCAACATCACCCTAGCGCCCACTGCCGCTGATCTCATCATCGCAAATAGCACGGCCACCATCGACGGCGCTCTGATCATCGACCCCGTTCCCGGCTTCTACGGCTTTAACGCCAGTTATACGATCCTCAAATCGACCGGCTTGACCCTATCCCCCGGCTTTGCTCCAGTGACCTCGACCAATCCGGCCTTCATCCCCTCGGTCTCCTATACAGGGACGAACGTCCTCCTTGAAGTGGCGATCCCAGCCCCCTTTGCCCTTTTCCCGTTTTCCAACTTCAATACGGCAGCCGTCGGCAACAATATCGACGCTCTGAACGTCGCAGGAGAGCTCTCCCCTGATCTTAAAAATATTTTTAACACTCTCGTCGGTCAAAGCGTCAGCTTCATCAACAGCGCCATGGAACAAATGCATCCAGCCCCTTATAGCGCATTCACTGAACTCCAGGCGGAATTGGGAGGCCAGCTCCTCAATCTGTTCCATCGATATCCATGCCTCCCTTGCGCCTGCGCTAACCCCAATCGCCTTTGGGTCGAACCGTTCGGCAATAACCTCCACATGAAACACCGCGGCCTCGAAATCGGATTTCAAGCCAATACGGGCGGTATCGCTTTCGGCTATGACGGGGAAGTGTCGGAACATCTCGCGTTGGGCCTCGGCGGAGCGTGGAATCGGACCTACCTCCATTGGCAGCACAGCCGCGGCAGCAACGAAATCAATGGCCTTTACGGAGGCGCCTATTTAGATTATGAGTACGGCAACCTCTATGTGAGCGGAACCTTTTTGGGGGGAATGGATTTTTACGACGCCAACCGCCACATCACTTTCCTCTCCACCAATCGCCATGCCAGAGCCAACTTCAATGCGCTAGACCTGATGGCCCAGATCCGGACCGCCTATTTATTCGGCGCTCCCCACGCCTACTTCTACCCCTATGCAAACGTCGATTATCTCTACCTCCACACCCACCAAATCAATGAGAAAGGGGCTGGCGGACTCGACCTCACCGTCCGGAAACGGACCGATGGGACGATCCGGAGCGAGATGGGGCTGGGTTTTCAGATCAGGGATATGAATGCCGCAGAAACAGTGTGTATCTCTCCAATGGTATCCCTCGGCTGGGTCCTCATGAGCCCCATCCAGCGCCGCTTGATTCAGTCGACGTTTGAGGGAGGCGAAATCCCCTTCCTCGTCAAGGGATGGAAGCGGACCTGGAATCTGCTCAATGTCCACTTCGGCCTCTCGCTTGCCTATAAATGCTATAGTTTAGATATCGAATACAACGCCGAAATCTCCCCCGAACACCAGACGATTCTCTTCAATCAATTGGGCAGTCTCCGGCTCGACTGTAAGTGGTAAAAATTATTTTAATCTAAGGCAAGCAAATCGCCCTCCTCGACTAGGGGCGATTCACAATAAATAAAACATTACCTTAACCAACTTTAGGTCTTCGATTCAGATAATTTTCCTGGTAACCCTTAATATCTTCTGTATGAATAACCCATGCTGCGCCTTTCCGATGGGCTTTTAAAAGACCCACGCGAGTTGCGTAGTAAATCTTTTGAGCTGGCACGCCGAGCAATTTCGCGGCTTGGTTGACAGAATAATATCCTTTGCGGTTATCAAATAATAATTCGCCGTCAAACATCGATTTTGTGCGGGAATATTTATTTTTGCGGTACTCATCTAGATCATCTAAATGAATAGTCCAACGTGTCGAATCTTTGGTTGCTTTCAACTTTTTTTGTTTGATAGCAACATAGATGGCCTGCCTGGTTACATTATTAATTCGAGCCGCTTCAGTAATCGAAACGACCTTTGCAGAATCTCTAATTTGTCCCTGGTTTTGGCTCCATGCTGTTTCCGAATTCATGGTTCCTTCCTCCTTAAAAAATGTATCTCTCTTAATATAGCTTTTTTCTAAACTTTTAAGTTCCCAATAATTTAGTCTGATTTACAAAATAAATGTTTATAAAAGACTAAACTTTATCGCTTTTCGTTTTATTTCCGTTCTTTAAGTAATGATTATTTCATATTAACGACTATAAATCAACCGAATTTTCTCGAACGGCCCAACTATTTTTGGGATCGGAAAATATATTTTATAAATATTTAACCATCAATAGGTTGTTCTCAAAATTTTTGATTAGCGGCAAAGTGGATCTTTTCTGTATAGTCAATAGTCTTGACCAGGAGAGTATTTTGTTATTCGGCGTGGACGAATAACAGCTTCCTGACAACAAAGAATTTAGGTAAGTTTATGACGCAGGCGATCCGAAGCAGTTTTTTCCTTCTATTATTCGTATTAGCAGCTATTTGCGAAGGGAAACCCCCTCAGCTATCCCCAAGAGACGTGAGGGTCAAGGTCGAGGAGATATTGAAGGCTCATGTTTGCTATAAAACGCTCAATCCCGAAATCATGCAGCGAACGTTGCAGAATTTTCTTGAAGAACTCGATCCGACTAAGACCTATTTTATTGAAAGCGAGATCGCCGATTGGATCTACCCTTCAGAGGCCGTTTTACAAAGAGGATTAGCGGGATTTAAAAATAATGATTTCTCCCTTTTTCACGAGATTCACGCGGCTTATATTTTAGCCATTGAACGGCGCAATGCGATCGAAACGGATCTTCTGGCAAGAGAACTTCCAACGGGCGTGAAAAGCGAAGAATTCAAGGATCTGAATTGGGCCGTTTGCTATGAGGAGCTTGGGGGGCGGATTCTCCGGATTAAGGCGCTCCAGCAGGAAGCGGCTGCAAAATTAGGGGGAGACAGCCAGGCCCAATTTTTTCAGCGCGTCCAAAAACGGCGATTGAATCGGGAATTTGAAATGATCGGCGCCACCGTTGAAGACCGGCATAAAGTGACGTTGAGTCTAATCCTCAAGGCGTCCACTTCCGCGCTCGATTCCCACACGAACTATTTTACGCCCACCGAAGCAAACCAATTCATGATCCAAGTCCAGCAACGGCTCTTTGGGATTGGGGCGCAGCTGCGCGACGATCTCGACGGACTCTCCGTGACGCGGATTTTGGAAAACAGTCCGGCGAGCCAGAGCAACAAGCTCAAGATCAATGATAAAATCATCGCCGTAGACAACGAACCGGTCGTCGGCATGGAGATCACAGAGGCGGTCGAGTTGATTCGGGGAGAGAAGGGGACCCCCGTCCTCCTCACTATTTTGCGCGAGATCGGCGAAGGGGGAGAGAGGCAAATGGAAAAATTCGAGATCGAACTCATCCGCAACGAAGTCGTCCTCGAAGAGACCAGACTCGAGAGCGGCGTTGAGCCGTACGGCGATGGGGTGATTGCCACTCTCAAGCTCTTTTCTTTCTACCAAGACCCAAAAAGTTCCTCCGCCTCGGACATCCGCAAAGCCATAGAGCAAATCAAGAAAGATCATCAACTAAAAGGGGTGATCCTCGATTTGAGAAGCAACGCCGGCGGACTGCTCACCCAAGCTGTCAGTGTGACAGGTCTTTTTATCAATAAAGGGATCGTCGTCTCCATCAAGGACAATAGCGGCAAAGTGCAGCATCTCCGCGAAGTGGATGGAAAACCGGCTTGGGAGGGCCCCCTTTTCGTTTTAATCAACCGCGCCTCCGCGTCTGCCGCCGAAATCGTCGCCCAAACGCTCCAAGATTACGGTAGGGCCGTCGTCGTCGGCGACGACCACAGTTTTGGCAAGGGCTCCTTCCAAACGTTTACCCTCGATCCGATCAGCAATCCGAAAATAAATCCCCAAGGGGAGTATAAAGTCACCCGCGGGAGATATTACACCGTTTCCGGCAAGAGCCCCCAACTCACCGGAGTGATTTCAGACATCGAAATTCCCGGCATCCTCTCTCGGCTCGACATTGGAGAAAAATTTGCCAAATTCCCTCTGGAAAATGACCAAATCGAACCCCATTTTGAAGACGATCTCTCCGATATTTCCCCCTTTCACCGGATCCAACTTGGCCCCATGTACAAATACAACCTTCAGACCCAATTGACCACTTATGTCCCTTATATGGAGATCCTCAAAGGCAATTCGGCGATCCGGATCGGCTCAAACAAAAATTATCAAAGTTTTTTAACGGAACTCGGAAAAAAGAATTTTGATTCCGAACCGATCGAGTTATTTGGGCAAACCGATCTACAGCTTGTGGAAGCCCACAATGCCATGAAAGATCTGATTTTTTTAATGAATATTGAAAATAGGTAAAAAAGTATGACCGTACGAGTCCGCATTGCCCCATCCCCGACCGGCGATCCCCATGTCGGCACCGCCTACATCGCCCTGTTTAATTTAATTTTCGCTCGCCATTTTGGCGGACAATTTATTCTCCGGATCGAAGACACCGATCAGACCCGCAGCCGGCCTGAGTATGAAAAAAACATTATGGACGCCCTACGGTGGTGTCAGATCGGTTGGGATGAAGGGCCCGACGTCGGCGGCCCCTACGGCCCTTACCGGCAATCGGAGAGAACCGAAATTTATAGAGAGCAAGCCTATAAGCTCCTTGAGAGGGGCCACGCCTACAAATGCTTTGCCACGGCAGAAGAACTGACCGAAATGCGCGAGCTTGCCGCCATCCAAGGCAAAAGAGCGGGCTACGACCGGAGATACCGCACCCTCAATCCTGAGGAAGTAAAAGAGAGAGAAGAGGCCGGTCAGCCTTTCGTCATCCGCCTCAAGATCCCCCTCGCTGGCGAATGCGTTTATGAAGATCAGATTAAAGGGCGGATCACAGTCCCCTGGGCCGACATCGACGATCAGGTGCTTTTGAAATCGGACGGTTTCCCCACCTATCACCTTGCCAATGTCGTCGATGACCATTTGATGAAAATCACCCACGTCATCCGAGGCGATGAGTGGATGAGCTCCACCCCCAAACACATCTTTTTGTATGAAGCCTTCGGCTGGCAGCCCCCCGTCTTTATGCATATGCCGCTCCTTTTAGGAAAAGACGGCAAAAAACTCTCTAAGAGGAAAAATCCGACCTCCATTTTTTATTTTCGCGACAGCGGCTATCTCCCTGAGGCGCTCATCAATTTTTTGACTTTAATGGGATACAGCATGCCTGGCGACAAAGAGATTTATCCGTTGGAGGAGATCATCCGCGATTTTGACCCTAAACGGATCGGGATCTCCGGCGCCTTTTTCGACATCCAGAAACTCAATTGGATCAACCAAAAACGGATCATTGAGACGATTCCGGAAGAGGGATTGTGGGAACGGCTGCAAGAGTGGCAGTTCAATGAAACATTCATGCGTAAATTGATGCCGCTTGCCCACACGCGGATCAAGACATTTGGCGATTTTATGGAGCTTTGCGACTTTTTCTTTGTCAACGATTTGAAGATCACCTCTGAGAAGCTCTGTCCTAAAGGCTATGCGCCGGAGACGATCAGTTCCCTTTTGCAGGCGGTGATTTGGAGCCTTGATGAAAGGGAAGACTGGACTGGAAAGGGCCTGGAAGCAGCCTCCCATGAAGCTGCCGAAGCCTTTGACCTACACTACAAGAAAGTGATCATCCCCGTCCTTTTTGTCGCGATCATGGGCAAACTGCAAGGGCCGCCCCTCTTTGAGTCGGTCACCCTCCTTGGCAAGGACCGGACCCGCGTCCGACTCATGAGCGCCATCGAGCTGTTGGGCGGTCTATCGAACAAAAAAATGGACCTTTTGAAGAGAGGATGGGATAAAAAAAACTGCAAAGAACTGGTTACTCCGGCGGCGGTTCCGAAATAACTTCAGCGTCTTCAACAGTTTCGTTGGATTTTGAAATCACATAGCTTCTATGATGGGAAGGGTCAGTGTGGTTACAGGCGGTAGAGATGAGGCATAAAACGATGAAAGATACGATGCGCATAGATCTAAAGTCCCCTTTGGCTTGGTATAACGATTTTTTACCCCGTTGTCTATAGAAATGTATTCCCGCACCCACCCCTACGCAGCTAGAATGAAAGAACGGATTCTCCTCACCAAGGTAGGCTCCACTAAAAAAACGTATCATATCGTTTTGGACGTCGAAGGCTCTGGTTTGAGCTTTAAAGTGGGCGACAGCATCGGCGTGCTTCCGATGAACGATCCTGTTGTTGTAGATCAAATTATCGAAAAGCTAGGAGCCACCGGAGAGGAGGAGATCTTCGATCCTAGATCCAATAGCGCCCACTCTTTTAAAGAGACCCTCCTCCATCGGGCCAACATCGGCAAAGTCTCCTTCCATAAGCTCTTCAACGTCGAAAAAACCGCGCTCCCCCTGATCGAACTCATTGAACACCACAAACCTAGCCCCTCAGAGCTCTGTAGAATCCTCCACCCCCTCCTACCCAGATTTTATTCGATCGCCTCCTCGCCTAAAGTTTATCCTGAGGAAATTCACCTCACCGTCGCCTTCACAACGTATATTGTGAACGGACAGACCCAATCTGGCGTCGGCAGCTACTTTCTCTGCGAATACGCCGCCATCGAATCGACCCCGATCCCCATCTACGTCCAACCCTCCAACCACTTTACTCTTCCCGCCGATCCAAACGCCTCCATCATCCTCATCGGACCTGGCACCGGCATCGCCCCGTTCCGCGCCTTCATCCAAGAGCGGCTTGCGACGCAGGCTGAAGGGAAGAATTGGGTTTTTTTCGGAGAGAGACACAGAGCCTTTGATTTTTATTACGGCGATTTTTGGACGGAACTGGAAAAGCAAGGGAGGATTCGGCTCGACACGGCGTTTTCCCGGGATCAAATAGAGAAGATCTATGTTCAACACAAGATGTTAGAGGAGAAGAAGAGCCTTTGGCGCTGGATCCAAGAGGGGAGTTATCTCTACGTCTGCGGCGATGCCGACCAGATGGCAAAAGACGTCGACGCCGCCCTCCAACAAATCGCCCGCGAAGAAGGGGGGATGACCGAAGAGGAGTCCCGTAAATATCTCAAATCGCTAAGAGCCGAGAAACGGTATCTTTTGGATGTGTACTAGCCCGCATTTCTCACACATCCGCGGAAAATTTGCAAAATCTGGCGTAACATCTTGAGCCCCTTTTCTCGCGTCTGTGTGAGAAATGCGGGCTAGAAATGAAGAGTTTCCATTGAAATGGCCAATGTCCAGTTGAAACTAATGTCGGCACTTTGCTGATCGACGGTTTAGTCACTTCTTTTTCACTGGACAAACCCCAGTTCAAACCACCATTTTCGGTATACTTGGGGTGCGAAAAAAATATGACTTTCACTCTTCTACGGTGGTCACTACGCAGAAGCACTGCAAGCCGTCGCCACAGCCGAAATCGGTGAGGCCGTCGCCCGAAGTGGCCGTAATCCCAACCGCTGCAACTCTGACACGAAGAACCGATGCAATCCGTTCCTTCATAGACTCGATCCTCTCTTCGAAATAGGGCCGTTTTCCCTCAATGCTCAAGGCCACGTGGACGATTTTTTGTCGCCCCAGAGTCTCTAGCGCTTTCTCTAGGTAGACCTGGCTATCGGTGATTCCATCCTTTCGGCAAAGATCTCGAGCAATCCCCCCCAAGATGGGGATGCCGGAAAGGGAGGTGATGGCATTGCAAATCGCATGATAAACGATATCGCCATCAGAATCTGCGTCCAGACCTGGCACACCTTCGAAAATCACGCCGCCGACAATGCAAGGCTTCGATGATTCAGTCGGCAAGAAGCGGTGGCTGTCTTGGCCGATTCCAGTCCGGAACAGAGGAAATGGAGTTTTCATAATGGGGTTATTGTGGCATAAATATCGATAAATGTCCCGCATTCATATCTGCAATACATTTTTTGAAAGAGAACTGGAGACCCGAGCGACTCGCACGCTTGCCGAATGGATGCGCTCCCATCCAGTCGTTATGCAGCTCCAGTTCCTCCCCCTGCTCTACGCGGCCCTGGATGACACGGTCCTCGTCTCTGATCTTCCCGAAAATCCCGATTCCCGTCTCCGACTCATCGATGAAGCGCCTCCGCAAGCTCTTATTGAACATTGGGGCCCATCGCGAGCTATTGACCTCTGGGCGAAACAACACGATCTCCCCTATCAAATCCCCGACTGGGATCTCGTCCGCAAAATCAATTCGAAGGTTTTTTCCTTCACCGAATCCCCTAAACTCCCTGGCTCTGCCCTCCTACATAGCCAAGAAGAGATCCGGGCTTGGATCGAATCGACTCCTGGCCCCAAAGTCTTAAAAACCCCTTTTGGCACAGCCGGCGGAGGCCATATTCTGAATCCTAATGTAAAGCAGCTTTACAAGCCACCGATGATTGGAGAGCCGTGGGTGGAACGGATCCTTGATTTCAGCACTCAATGGAAAGACGGTCAGCTCGTGGGTGTGACAATCTTTGAAAATGAGCCCAACGGAACTTATAAGGGAACTTATGCGGGCGTTGTCGAAGAATGGGCGCTGGAAGACCACCTTAGGGTAGCCCTGCCGCTGATTGAGAAAATGGGTAAAATGGGTTATGGGGGACATATAGGGATTGACGCATTTATTTACCTTTGGGAGGGGGAAAGACGGCTCCACCCAATCGTCGAAATCAACGGACGAAAAACCATGAGTTGGGTGGCCCTGCAGCTAGCGGGGGGGAGACTTTTCTACACCCGTTCGAGTCAAGGGCTCCTTCCAAGTCGTCTTGGAAAAACTGAGTTCTTAAGAAATATACACTGCGGCCCCCCAAAAGTGTGAATTTGGGGTGGCCGCAGTATAAACGCTAGACCGGAATTCAAAAACACGGAATTAATAAGATAAATAATTTATTTAATCATTTAATTAATATTAAAAAGATAGTACAATTCTGTCAAAAAAAGGAAGTACCGTGATAAATGCAGTAACATCATCTCTTTCCGTTTCGAGGTCAACGCCAATAACCCCGTCGATGGAACCCCCGATTCCTGTCGCCCACACAACACTATCCCAAATTCCGACTGTGCCAAAAAATGCTAGAAACTTAGAAACGAAACAAAACGGATTGCCTTCTCACTTAATATCAGAAAATCCAGTCTATATATCAAGTCCAGAGATAAATAAATTAAAGCTTACAAATCTAGAAAAACAATTACTTGCAAACGCGTTTCAAAATTGGCCCTTCACTGAATTCCTTCCGGCTAGTTATGTTTTGACCTGGGAGACATTAAGGTTAATTCTTGACTCTACTTACGGCGGTAAAGAGGAGTTGCACGAAGAGTTAGTAAAGTGGTTTTTTTCATACACAATAGACATTAAAAATAAGGTAAAAAACGCACTAAACGACATAGGGTTCTACCGGGCTCTTCAGCGCTGTTACCTAACTTTTCAGGATAAAAAGAAGGACGGTCAGGCCATTTTGAAATCTATGACAGGGCTATCAGCGCCTTCGCCAGATGGCTTCTCTTGCGCGCAGGATAAAGTTATGACAATAAACGCAATTAAGGGAATGATCGAGAGCGATCAGAAAATTTGTGAATGGCTAAGTCTCTATTTAAAACTGTTTCTGAGCCTCGATTTCAATAATACATTCATGCTCGAAGATCAGATTCACTTCAACGATTCTCTGCCGCCACTTAAAATAGAATCATTCGTTTTTATTTTAGAGCGGTTCTTGAAATCACGCTTTAAAAATTTTAAGATAGATCAGTACAGACAAGTAATTCTTAAGGCTATTAAGATTGGCAAAAAACAAGCTAGTAATGCCATGGTAAAAATTAATTTGGAAGAAAGAATTAATCATTTAATAGACTTAGCGTCAGGAACAGAAAAATTCCCCTTTTTAGTCAGTCTAAGGGAATTATTAAACGCAGTAAAACAATATACTGATAAGGCGATCGATCTCACAGAGGGAGATACGCGCCTTAGCTTCAAAAATTCTGCAGAAAGCTTTATGTATTCATTTAATTTGATTTTTAAGATTTTTGAAGAGTTAGAATGCGGCAGCTCAGTCATAGAATTACTGTCCAGAATAAAAGAAAGTATTATTCACTCAAAGCTAAATGAATTCGATAAGAGCCAAGAAAACAATGCAGCGCTGGTTTTTATACTAAATTTTCAACAACAAAACCCCGATTTTTGCAAAATGCTTTTAGACGTACAAAATAAATTAAAAACCCAACAAATACCTCCATTTCACCAAATAGGACCACTTGATTCCATTAGATTAGCTGTAACTAGCGGAGCTATAGTATTAAATACTTCTGCTGATCCAATAAAGGCATTAAGAACTTACAGGAACTCATGTAAAAGTAATCTCGCGAACAAAACTTCAGAACAAACAAAAAAAGATTTAAAGGATACATATGTTCGTTACGCGGAAGAATTGATTCGCATCTACTGCTTGCAACAGGATTTCAACGCGTTAACCCATGGAGAATTTTCGGATCAAGATGAAGCGGCTGTTCCCGATGACATTTTAGAATTATTAGCGCTGGAAGACGTTTCCTCTCCATCGACTGAGTCTGTTCAAGAAGGCTCTGACATACCCGAACTCATCTCCTCGTCCCCCCAAGAAAGATCTTCGTTTGAAATATTGTGCGAAACGGCGCAACAAAATGCAGAGAGTCTTGCCATCACGACCCAAAAGATGGAAGTGTTGTCGGGATTCCACATAGCCGTGCCTCAAATGCCCCAAAGAGTGCTAGAATCCATCCAACCGACCCCAGAAGTCGATCAACCAAATACAGCCTCGATGGGTACCAATAAGCCACCACCTCATCAAATGGTAGAAACAAAAGGAGAGCATCCCGTTCCCCCTGCCCCTAACGTGAAACAAACTAAGACGCACAAAACGAGAGAAAAAACGAGAGGTCTTAAATACAGACATCTGGTTGAGCGGCTAAAAAAACAAGGATTCTTCCCCACATCTCGATCCAAGGGAAGCCATCGAACATGGGTAAACGCTAGAAGAGACAAGATCACACTTGCCGCGCACGGGGGTTCCAGCGTCTTGAAACCGAAAACTGCCGCCAACATCATAAAACGGACGCGAGGGTGACTGTAGTCACTGGATATCATATACTGCGGCCACCCCAAATTCACACTTTTGGGGTAGCCGCAGTATATGATCATCGGCCGCATTGGGGTGTAAATGTGACGCCGGTATAGGTAATTTCGCCAATATTTGAGTTTTCCGAGGACTCAGTCACGTAGAAGAGGGAGCCAGTATTCGATAGTAGGTAGGCGGCTCCTCCGGATGAGTTGATGATTGGATCGGATGTGTTATCGACCAATTCTACACAGATCTCACCGGTGCCGCTAAATGCGATGTTTGCGGCATAGCCGGCATTTGGATTGGTGTAAAAGCCTTTAAAGCCGTTATCAGTGATATCCAATACGCAACTCCCAGTACCCGTGCTTCCCATGGATATTCCAGAGAAACCATTCTGATCAAACAGGTTGTCCGCAACGGAACAGGAGGATGCGTTCGTCAGATCGGCAACAAAGCCGATGGGGGTTTGGTGAAATTCATTATTCGTAAGGGTCACATAAGTGGCCAGGTTCCCCGAATCTAGAGCGACGTCCCACTGACCGTTATTATTGAAGGAATTCCCCGTAATGTTCACGTGGGTGACGGCATTATTGGTCAGTTCGAAGCCGTTATAGACCTGATTATTGAAGATATTACCTGAAAGGTTCACCGTATTATTGACCTGTCCGTTCGCATAGATTCCGGTGTTATTACTATCGAATAAACTGCTCGAGACGTTTAAATTGTCGATGAGGTTGGAGCCGTCCAGTTCGACGCCATTGGCTTGATTGGAGAACACGCTATTTGAAATGTTCGCCGAACCTGTTGTCGAACCGTTAAAGAACTGGATCCCATCGTTAAAATTATGCAGAAAAGAGGTGTTGAGGATGTTCAAAGCGTCCACCGAACCGGCGATCAGAATCCCGTTCTCATTCATCGTAAAAACGGCGTCTGAGACGTTCAATACCTCAATGAAAGAGCCGCTGTCTACCAAGAGGCCGTTATGATTATAAATGAAGGTGGTGTTGTTAATATTTATCTGACCTGAGGCGGCAGATAAAAAGATTCCAGAATTGCTGGAACTGGCGGTTCCATTCACTGTATTGTGATTCGAGGTGAAGTTAGCAATCCCGTTTCCGGCAATAGCGGGAAACGTTGACCCTCCGATGTAAAATCCAGAAATTGTGTTGTTGTCATTGAGTGTGACTACGTTGCCGCTATTGTCTGTGGTCGCAATCAAAGGCAAATTTGTCGAAAGGGCTGGGATAGAGATGACGCCAACCGTTGTGGGGATAGGCTGCACAGTGGAGGCGCCGAGGAGCATTTGCGAATTTTGCAATAGGAGCCCCTCTGTAAGAGACCCCCCTTGGGAGGTATCATAGGCGCTCCCATCGCCTGGGAATACATAGAGAATGTCTCCGTCGACTGCGGCGAGAGTCGGATAGGGGCTTTCATAGGTGCCGAGGGAATGGCTCGTGTTGTTGAAAAAAGCGAAGAAATAGGGCTCGCCGGTTGCGGGATTGATAGCCGGGGAGAATACATGCTGCTTGCCCGTAGGGATGATTTCATGGCGCTCTACTGGCTGGAGCGCAGCGTTATTGAGGGCGATCGCTTTCCCGCAAGACTCACCCGCTCTGTTTGCTCTTTGATTTCTCCCTCCAAAAGAGAAATTGAGACTAATCTGTCCTTGGCCAGTCCATTTGAAAAAATGGTCATAGGCAGTCCGAGCCTCGAGTCTGACATAGGGGGAGAAAAGATCGACCGCAGCGCGGAATTGTCCACCCCATGTTGTCGCCCCTTTTCCTGTTAAGTAGTAGGGGCCGGCTCCGAAATAAAGGGGCGCTTTTTTGAAATGATTGATATGGGCGCCCACTTCAGCGTTCGCCCCCTTTAGAGCAAAATCTTTTGTAGAGCGAATGAGCAAGGTGTTGCCCTGAAAGCGCCCAAATGTAAAGCCTCGAGAAGGACTCTGCTTCCATCCAATGGGCAGATATCCATTGAGCCGGAAGTCCCAGACCCTTCCTAAACTCTCCAACCCTACGGCCACTTGATTGTAATGCTGATGGGCCGTGTTCCGATAATCGTAATAGGAGTTAACGCCCCAGAGCCGCGATGTAGATAAATAACGGCATCCTATGCCTCCATTGGCCGCACATTTACCATTATCAAATACGTGCCCGCGCACATCGATGAAGGGGAGCCATGCGCCGCCTAGAAAATTCCGTGGAGCAAAAAAACCTTCTAATGTGGCATAGCCATGCTTGTAGCCAATACCTTGAGGCGTTGTATAGCGCGCGACCACTCGCATGTGCCTCTCCGATCGCTCGCACGTCTCTTCTGGCGCAGTCCATTCAGCTCCAAAAAGCGCTGTCACTAACAAACTTCCTAAACAACAACCCACCGACAACTTTCCCATCCGATACCTGCCACACAAAATATTGGTTACATTCACAGCATATCGCCGCCATTTAAAGATATCAATAGGGTTTTTTACTTTGGATCTGCATTCCCCCTTCAGCCTTTTCGTGTCCTTCTTCATCCAAAGTCAAATAAGAGCCATTTCCAAACAGGGATGATTTGGATCTGCATCCCCCCTGGCTCTTCATGTCCTTCTTCATCCAAAGTCAAAATGATCCCTTCTGTCAGTTGATACTGATTCATGGCCTCAACAAGTCCTCGCAATTCCCGTTCCCTTACGTCAGGATCTTCTAGCGATTTCGTCACTTGTATGGCTCTCACAATTTTTAAATCTTTTTTTAAAAGAAAATCGCACTCATATTTTTGCTTATGAAAATAGGTTTCCTCTTGGCGCCTTTTGAATTCATTGTGAACCATGTTTTCCAGAATTCGTCCGCGATCTTCAGAAAATCGAAATGAAATCGCATTTGCTAAACCAATATCGGCGATGTATATTTTCTTGTCGCTGCCAATTTGACCTTTAAGAGAATAGTCAAATTTATGTAGCTCGCTAAATAGAAAAATCTCATAAAAATAGGAGCAGTAATCCATAATTGTTTGAGGATGCATTCCCAATGCCGTCGCACACCCCCTGTAACTGAAGGATTTGGCGCTATTTGTAGCCAAATAAATCCCCAATTCTTTTATTTTTGTTATGTTCACTTCATGTCTTGAAGCAATGTCTTTGTAGATAAAATCTTCAAAATAATTAACGAGTAATTCCTTTTGCAACACAGGGCGTAAAACTACGGCTGGAAAGGCTCCCATCTCCAAATATTGGATGAAATGGTCTTTGATCACGGCCTCTTTTTTTGAAGACATGGGAAAATGGATCTCTTCAATAGATTTGAAATTCAGAAATTCAGGAAAAGATAACGGATAGACTTCAATGGTGATGTTTCTCCCCGTCAAGAGGGTAGCGAATTCTTTTTTGATGAAGGAGGAGTTGGAGCCGCTGATCCAAATTTGGGCAATCTCTTTTCGATCGTAGGCCTTTCTAATGAAAGATGCCCAATCTTTACAATTTTGGATTTCATCGATCAATAAATTCTGTAGGGGAGCCACTGTCTGATAGGCTGAAATGATTTCACTCAATGTATATGTTTTTAGGATTTCATCTTCGAAATTAATATAAAGAACGTTTTTGTCTTGTTTGAATATTTTTTCGATGACCTGATACAGCAAAGTGCTTTTCCCGACTCTTCTGGCTCCTTCCAATATTTTAATTTCAGGTATCTGGAGGTAGGTTTCTAGATGATAAGCCCGTGGATAGCCGGCGAGCTGTTTTGGAAATTCTCCCTCGATCCAAGGATTCCAGTCATAAAGAGATTTGAGAATTTCCTGTTGCATGGCCCTCTAAGGCGTGGTTTGGCGTACTGGCCAATGTCCAGTATACTCCACTGTATCAAATTCACAGATTTTGACCTACTGCAATAGATCGTTTTTGTATCGTTTTGGTTGTTAGTTACTTGCGTTGATCATTTCTTGGATTTGTAAGGCGATTTCATCTGCGGATCGGAAATCTACATCGATGATCTCGTCTGCGTAATTTACATAAAGAGGGAGTCGAAAATCGTATAATTTTTTGGCGCTCGCTAAGTCTTTAAATAGCGGTCTTGAATCATCTTCTTCTAATTGTTTGGAGATTTGTTCAAATGCAGCGTTCAAGAAGATCACTTGTCCGTTTGTTTTTTTGAAATAATCCAGAGTGATTTTATTGAGCACGACTCCACCTCCTGTGGAGATGATCAAATGATCTTTCGATGCGTATTCTTTTGCGATGGCAATCTCAGTTTCGCGAAGGAGTAACTCTCCCCCTTTTGCAAATACTTCATGCATATTTCGGCTGCCTGTTTTTTTGTAGACGAGCTCATCCATATCAACGGCGGCAAGGCCTAATAACTGGCTCAACCGTTTGGCAACTGTAGATTTTCCTGAACCCATGAACCCGATGAGTATGATGTTCATTTCAGGCTCCTTAAAACTTCCCAAAAGTTCGGAAACGTCTTATTCACAACCTCAGGGTGACGAATGACAATACCGGGCAAATACATGCCTGCCACAGCAAAAGCCATGGCTATCCTATGGTCATTATAAGTATCGATTTCGGCTCCGTGGGGCGAACCTCCATGAATCGTTAAGGTGTCGTGTGTATCTTCGGTTCGAATGCCCATTTTACTCAGTTCATTCTTAAGAGCGAGGACGCGCTCTGTTTCTTTGACTCTGAGAGAGCGGACTCCTGAAATGTGAGTGACCCCTTTCGCAAATGCCGCTAATATTGCCATTGTCATCACCTGATCTGGACAATCTTCCATATCAACATCTAGGGCCGCAAGGCGTTTTCCTTCGATGCGGACTTTATTTTCTTCCAGGCTTACGATATTTCCCATCTTCTCCAAAATCTCTAAAAATTTTCGGTCGGCTTGTGCGGAGGAGGAGTTTAAATTCTCTACCGTAAGGGTCGATTTCGTTAAAACTGCAATCGCAAAAAAATATCCGGCGCTCGAAAAATCGCCTTCAATCATATATTTTTCCTTTCGGTAGGATTGATCCCCGGGGACAAAATAATTTCCGCCCGTTTTTACGATCACTTTAACTCCCCACTCTTGCATACAGCTTAGGGTCATATCGATATAGGATTTCGAAATCAGCGGACCTTTTATGTGGATGGTAAATCCTTTTGAAATGTAGGGGGCGATTAAAAGGATCGCCGAGCAAAACTGGCTGCTCACATCGCCTTGGAGATGGACCGAATCGCCAGATAGGGTAGAGGTGGAAATTTTGACGGGAAGCTGGCCCTCTTGGCCGCAATATTCAATCCTAGCGTTTAAGGTTTGCAAAGCCTCCACTAAGTCTCTGATCGGCCTCTCATTTAACCGTCGGCTCCCTCCGATTGTTTTGATTCCTGGAACAATGCAAAGAAGGGCCAATAGAAAGCGAACTGTGGTTCCTGAATCATGAGCAAATAGTTGGTAGTTTCGATCTTCCACAGAACGGATATCGCCATGCACAATGATCTCGTCTCGCCTGGTTTCAATCTCTAACCCTAAGGTTCGCAAACAGCCGATCATTGCCTCAGTATCTTCACTATACAAAGGGTTCCTAAGGGATACAGGGCCCTTTATGAGCGCTGCCATGATTAAAGCTCGATTGGTGTAACTTTTCGAACCGGGCATCCGGACGTTTGCGCAAACAGGCTCCTTCAACGGGGTCAGCGCTAATTTTTTATCGTTCATAGGGCCGTTCACTTATATTTTGCCAGTTCTTGCCGGATCCCCTCTAGAAGCGGCTCCATCCATTCCACTTGAGCAAATTCTTTCTTCAGGTCTTGGAACACCTCTTTCTTTGCCTCTTCCAAGGTTTTGATTTTCTCTTTTTTATAGTAATAGCTCCAAAAAAGGATCGACACTTTCAAATGCCCGCGGAGCGCCTGCTTGAATTCCCGCTCAAATCGCCCAAACTCTTCAAGACAGGGACGCATGTCCCGTTTTTCTCCCGGACGGAAAAAATAGAGGGAGAGCCCCAAGCCGATCCCGCTTCCCGCTAAAATAACCGCCCAAATTTCCCAGCGCATCTGTAAAAATTCCATCGAAAGACAAGTCGCGCTCATTCCGAGAAGCAGAGCAAAAATCAGGGCTAAAATTGTCTTGACCATTCTTCCTAATGTCTCAAAAAATACCATAAAATTTCAAGTTCAGTATAACATGGCAGAGAGGTGGAATTTATGGATGTGTTGAAAATCAAAGGTGTGAAACCGCTCTCAGGACAGATCAAAGCGGCAGGTGCAAAAAACGCGATGACAAAATTATTGGTGGCGTCACTCCTCTCCGATAAAAAATGTACGTTTACCAACGTCCCTAACATCGGAGACGTCGAAATCACAGTGAATCTATGCCGGGAAATTGGATCGGAGATCAAGTGGGATAAAAAAGATAAAATTCTCGAGATCTGCACGCCAGAATTGAAAACTTCGTACGTTCCCCAGCGCTACTCGGGCTCTAACCGGATTCCGATCCTCATGATCGGCGCCCTGCTCGGAAGGACCGACGAAGATATCATCGTTCCAACGATCGGGGGCGATTTGATCGGCTCCCGTCCGGTCGATCTTCACATCCACGCGCTTCAAAAGCTGGGGGCTCAGATCGAATACCGGGAGATGAAAAAAGAGGGGGCCTATTTCGCGCAGGCTCATCAAGGATTGAAGGGGGCGATCGTCCATCTCAACTATCCATCGGTCGGCGCTACCGAAAATACGATCCTCGCCGCTGTCCGCGCCAAAGGGACGACTCTCATCAAAAACGCTGCCATTGAACCTGAAATCATCGATCTCATCCTTTTTTTGCAAAAACTCGGCGCCAATATCCGGGTCGACGCCGATCGGACGATCTGCGTTCAGCACGCCCATCAATTTCAAGAGGTCGAACACACGGTACTCGCCGATCGGAACGAAGTCGCCTCGTACGCCATGGCTGCCATCAGCACGAAAGGACGGGTCTTTATCGAGGGGGCCGAACATCTCAATATGATCGCCTTTCTCAATAAACTCCGAGAAATCGGGGGAGGCTTCCAAATCAAAAAAAACGGAATCGATTTTTTCTATGAAAATGAACTGCGCGGCGGCCTTCACTTAGAGACAGACGTCCATCCAGGATTCATGACCGACTGGCAGCAGCCCTTCGTCGTCCTAATGACGCAGGCTCAAGGGGTGTCGGTCATCCACGAGACAGTCTATGAAAACCGGTTTGGCTACACACGGACCCTCAAAGAAATGGGCGCCGATATCGAACTTTTCACCCAATGCCTCGGCGGCAAAAGTTGCCGATTTGCCTCCAGCGACCACCATCACAGCATCGTCATCAAAGGGCCCACCCCCCTGAGGGCTAAGGAAATCGCCATCCCCGATTTGAGGGCAGGCTTTGCTTATGTGATGGCAGCGCTGCTGACGCCCGAAACGAGTACCGTCGCCAATGTCGACTACCTCGACCGAGGCTACGAGGCGCTCGTCGAAAAACTCACCTCGCTCGGCGCCGATATCACCCGGGCTACGATTCCTAAAAAAAAGCCGGCGCCCGCGGAAGTTCTTGTTTGACTCAAGGGGATGCCGTGGATTAAACTCGTGTCCCCTATGACGATACCACCTCTCTGGCGCCAAATCCAAAAAAATAACTTCACGAAAATGGGAGAGCTCTTGGACTTCCTCGCCCTCTCAGAGGAGTTCCGTGGGAAAATTCTGACACGTCCTCGCTTTGCGCTGAATCTGCCGCAGCGGTTGGCCGCAAAAATCGGGAAAAACACGTTAGACGATCCTATTTTGCGTCAGTTCGTCCCCCTCTCTGAGGAACTGATCCCCACCTTTGGATTTGTCCATGACCCGGTTCAAGACCAAACGTTTAAAAAAACAGAAAAAATCCTTCATAAATACGAGGGGCGGGCTCTTTTGATCGCAACGGGCGCCTGCGCGATGCACTGTAGATACTGCTTTCGGCAAAATTTTCCCTATGAAACAGAGGATAAAAACTTTGCCGCCGAAATCTCCTATATAAAAAATAAAGAGGATGTCTCAGAGATCGTCTTGAGCGGCGGAGACCCTCTCTCTCTGAGCGACGCCGCGCTGGCGGCGCTTTTATCTGCTCTCGATGGGATCGCCCATCTCAAACGGATCCGTTTCCACACCCGCTTCCCCATCGGCATTCCCGAACGGATCGACCCCTCGTTCTTAAATGTGCTCGCCGCCTCTTCCAAACAAATTTTTTTCGTCATCCACGCCAATCACCCCAGAGAACTCGATCAGGACGTCCTTCTTGCCCTCAAACAAATCCAACGGCTTGGAGTTCCCACCCTCAATCAATCTGTTCTCCTCAAGGGGGTTAATGACGACGAAGAGACCCTCCTCACTCTATCGGAGACCCTGATCGACAGCGGCATTATCCCCTATTACCTCCACTCCCTCGACCCGATCCAAGGAGCTGGCCACTTCGCTCTTCCTCAAGAGCGGGGTCCCCAGCTTATCCGCTATATCCAAACTCATCTATCCGGCTATGGAGTGCCTAGATTTGTCCGAGAAGAGCCTGGCTGTCCCAGTAAAACTTTTATAACTTATTAAAAATAAATAATTAATATTGGTGGCAAAAATTATATTCATAACAATTAATCATTTTGATATAATCTTTCTTGATTAACAGATCACCCTGTTAGTTGATTATTCCATTACACCCTATTTATCCCAAGCGCCCTCAATCAGGGCGCTTTTTTTATTCTTTTATCTGCGCAGAGCGGTTGAGGAGGATGGCGTCGGCCAACACAAGGGCGGTCATCGCTTCGATGATGGGGACAGCGCGAATGGCGACACATGGGTCGTGTCTCGATCCTTCGGGCAAGTTAAACGGCTTTCTTTGCCCTTTTAGATTGACCGTTTTTTGAGTCTTTTGGATGCTGGAGGTGGGTTTGAAGGCGACGCGGAAGGTGAGAGGGAGTCCCGTTGAAATGCCGCCGAGGGTGCCGCCAGCGTAGTTGGTGGTTGTGGTGATCTCCCCTTTTTCATCGACGTCGAACGCATCGTTGTGTTCAGAGCCTTTCATTCGGGCTGCGGCGAAGCCGGAGCCGATTTCAAAGCCTTTGGTCGCGGGGAGCGAGAGCATGGCCGAGGCCAAATTCGCCTCGAGTTTTCCATAGACGGGATCTCCTAAGCCGGGAGGCAATTTAGCCACTGCGCATTGGAGGATGCCGCCGAGGGAATCCCCCTCCTCTTTCGCTTTTTCGATCGCTTTCATCATTTTGTCAGCGGCTTTGCTGTCGGGGCAGAAGATCGGGCTGGCAAACACCTTTTTTCTGAGTTTTGCGGGGGAGTCCAAATTCGGTTCGGCGATACCGAGGCCTCCGATTTCGGCGACAAAGGCGCAGAGCTCAATCCCGTTATGGTCCAGAAATTTTTTTGCCACGGCGCCCGCTGCGACGCGGGCGGTGGTTTCGCGGGCCGAAGAGCGTCCTCCGCCTCGGTAGTCGAAGATACCGTATTTATGCAGGTAGGTGAAATTGGCGTGGCCAGGGCGGAGGAGATTTTTGATCGGTTCGTATTTAGAGGAGTCGGCGTCGCGGTTCCAAATCAAAAGGGCGATCGGCGCGCCGGTCGTTTTCCCCTCGAAGAGGCCAGATAAAATCTGGACCTCGTCTTTTTCGGCGCGGGGGGAGGTGTAGGGGTTGTTGCCCGGTTGTCTTAAGGCAAGCTCCCGATCGATCTCCTCTTTGCTGATCAGCAAACCGGCAGGGCAGCCGTCGATGACGACGCCGATGGCGGGGCCGTGCGACTCGCCAAAAGTGGTGATCCGGAAGAGCTGACCGAAAAAGTTAGAAGCCATTAACAGCAATATAGACTGAAGGGCTGCTAAAATGCCAGCCCCATCCATTTTAGGAGCGACTCAATCTGTTTTTTGGGGATTGTTCTGCAATATTCTCCGCCGAACGGGACACACTGGCCGATTTTCTCGATCAAAACAAAGCGGGCGGCTCCCGCTTCGGTTTTTTTATCCATGGATAGCGCTTCGAAAAAGGCTTCTGTATCGAACTTCTTAAAACGGTAGCCGAGGCTCCGGTAGAGGGCTAAAATCTCCTCGAGCTCCTCCCGAGGCAAATACCCTAAAGCGTGGCTTAAATAACTCTCAGCCATGCATCCTAGAGCGACCGCCTCGCCATGCGCCATTTCATAACCAGACAGCAGTTCGAGCGCATGGCCCACCGTATGGCCGAAATTGAGGATTCTCCGGAGCCCTGTTGTCTCTTCAAAATCCTCTTGGGCGATTTTCACTTTGCACCGGATCGAAGCGTCGATCAAAAAGGGGAGTTCCTGTTCCCAATGGGCGCACCTCTCCCAAATTTCCCTATTTTCAATGAGTCCGTATTTCAGCACCTCGCTCAGTCCATTTTTCATCTCTTTTTCGGGGAGTGTCGAGAGGAAAGCCGCATCGATGAAAACCGCTTTCGGCAAATAGAACGATCCGATGAGATTTTTGCCAAACGGCGTGTCGACCCCCGTTTTGCCTCCAATGGCTGCATCGACCATGCCGAGGAGCGTAGTTGGGATTAACACCAACGGCACGCCGCGCAAATAGGTCGAAGCGATGAAGCCGACGAGATCGGTCGTCACCCCGCCCCCCATGCCGACGATCACCGAATCGCGCCCCAATTTTTTTCTCAGCAATTCATCTTCAACGGCCTGCTTGACCTCCCTCGTTTTTTGCTGAGGGACGAGGATCAACTCGAACCCAAGAACTTTCTGGATCCTGGCTCCATGCATCTCACCGATTGTCTCGTCGACCAAAATCGCCCCGCGCCTAGCGAGGTTGTGACAGAGTTCCGCAAGACGGTTCAATCCAAAATGGATCTCCGTTTTAGGCTGCGGCAGGGGAGGGGACAAGGTTAAAACATCCATGGGGTCACTATAGCTTGCTTTTAAATTCTCCGTCGACTACTTATCGAAATATGCATGTATCATCTCGCGGCAAGATCTCTTTTCTAGCCCTCGCATTGCTGATTATATCGGCGATCGATAGCAATAGGAACCTCCCCTCAGGGGCTATTTTTGGCGCTCCGCTCATCTTTTTTTTCCTCTTCTCAGCGGTTTTTTTTCTGTTCCCAAGCGCGCTCGTCGCCGCTGAACTTTCGGCCGCCTTTCCCGAAGAAGGGGGGATCTACCATTGGGTCCGTTCCGCCTTTGGCGAAAAAATAGGGATGCTCGCCATTTGGCTCCAATGGATCAACACCGTCGTCTGGTTTCCGACCATCCTCTCCTTCATTGCCGGCACTTTGACCTATCTATTCAATCCTGCTCTGATGGATAACAAAATCTACATGATCTCAGTCATTGCTGCGATTTTCTGGGCCCTCACCCTCGCCAATCTCTTCGGAATCACCGTTTCAGCCCGGATTAACACTATTTTCGCTAGTATCGGCACCGTTTTCCCCATGCTCTTCCTCATCGTGCTGGCAATGATCTGGGCCTTCGGCGGCCACCCATTTCAAATTCCGATCACCTTCGATGCGATTTTCCCCTCCCTCTCTAAATTCGATACATGGACAGCCTTGGAAGCGGTCATGGGTTCGTTTTTGGGGATGGAACTCTCCGGCGTCCACATCAACAACGTTCCCCATCCGCAAAAAACCTTCCCGAAGGCGCTTCTCCTCTCCTCGCTCTATATTCTCGTCACCATGCTCTTCGGCTCCCTTGCGATTGCCGTAGTCCTCCCCGCAGACAAGATCAATCTCGCGGGCGGCCTCATGCAAGTCTTTGCCAATTTTTTCGATGTATTTCACTTGAAGGCGCTGATCCCTTTGATGAGCTTCTTGATTGTCGTCGGCAGCGTGGGAGGGATGATCAATTGGCTCATTTCCCCTGCCAAAGGGCTCCTCCACGCGTCTCAATATGGGTTTCTCCCCCCCTACTTCACAAAAACCAACAAGCAAGGCGTCGCCAGCAGAGTTTTGATCGCCCAAGCTGTCCTCGTCACGATCGTCTGCGTAGCTCTCCTTCTCCTCCCCACAGTGAACGCTTTTTACTGGTTCCTCACGGCTCTCAGCAACTGCCTTTATATGCTCATGTATATCTTGATGTTTCTCGCCGTCTACCGGCTCCGCCTCAAAAACCTTCAGGGGGCCTTCAAAATCCCCGGAGGCAAAATTGGACTCGGATTTGTCAGCCTGCTTGGACTCATCGGCTCCGCCCTCACCATCTTCTTTGGTTTCGTCCCGCCAGACCACGTCCATGTCGGCTCATCCCTCCGCTACATCCTGATGATTGCCATCGGCAATATCGTATTGATCCTCCCGATCCTCTTTTTCATCGGATATAAAAAGTACCGGACAAGAGACGGGTAAATTGGGTCCAAATCCAAGTTATTGGCCGATGGCGGTATAGCTATAGCCGATTTGCTGAACCCACTGATTGATCGACTTCATCCACAAGAGCGCCTCTTTTCCCATCACTTTGATGATGAGAGCCCATGCGGCTGTCATGAGGGCGATTCCGATCCACGATTTGAGCGACATGCCAAGAAATACGATCTGCACTTGGGGCGCTAGCCGGTTCGCGATGCCGAGAAACATGTCGGTGAGGAGGATCCCGACGAGGGCGGGGGCTGAAAGCTGGATGGCGAGATTCATGACTTTCGCAAAGAGGCGGATGACCATTTTTGCAAATGGCGTTTTGAGGGAAAAAAAGGTGGCGTTCACGAGGCTGTCGACGGGGATGAGCTGGTAGGAGGCGGCGACGGCGTCGAGAAAGAGAAAGGGGCCGTTGAGGGAGAAGAAAATAGCGATGAGGACATAGTTGTAGAGCAGGCCGATGGGCCCTGTTTGGCTCTGGGTGGTCGGGTCGGTCACTTGGAGCGAGGCTGAACCGCGCTGGTGGTCGATGAGGCCGCCCGCCATCTGGGCGATAAAGAAGGGGATGGCGGCGAGGAAACCGAGGATCATGCCGATGAGGAGTTCTTTGATGAGATAGCCGATGAAAGTGAGGTTGAAGGGGAGTTCTCCCTTAGCAACCATTAGATTCTGAGGAAGGACGATGGCGACAAGGGCAGTTGCAAACATCATCCGGATCGCCATGGGGACGTTTTTGGAGCCGAAAAAAGGGGCGAGGGCCAAAATGGGGAGGATCCGGGCGAGGGTGAGGAAAAAAAGGGAGAGGACGGTGGCCGGTTGCAGGTGTGGAAGCGCGAGGAGGAGGGAGACGTAATCTTCTGTGGCGGTGAGCGAGTTCATCCCGCGCCTGCCTTCGAGATAGCGCTAAAGATGGTGTTTGTGTACTGGAGAACCATCGAGCCGAGCCAGCCGCCAAGAAAAATGATGGTGAAGACGACGGCAAAAAGTTTGACGGTGAAAGAGAGGGTCTGCTCCTGAATTTGGGTCGCAGCTTGGAAAATGGCGACGATGAGGCCGAGGACGGTGCTGATGATGATCGGGGGACCCGAGAGGATCAGGATTAAGATCAGGGCCTGGTACGATAGGGAATAGATCTCATTTGCAAACATAGTTACCTAAACGACATGGCTAATGCTTGAACGAGGACCGTCCATCCGTCGATCATGACGAGGAGGAGGAGCTTAATTGGCAGGGCAATGGTGAGCGGCGAGAGCATCATCATACCCATTGCAAGGAGAATGTTCGAAACGACAAGGTCGATCACAAAAAAGGGGAGATAGATAAGAACTCCGATTTCAAAGGCGGTCTTGAGCTGGCTGGTGATAAATGAGGGGATCAGGACGATAAAATCGGTCTGTTTAAGCTCCGTTTTATACGGCTCGGGAAAGGTTTTTGTCCCTAAAGCGTAAAAACTTTGGATGTGTTTGGCCGAGACGTTTCTTTGTAGAAAATCACGCAGCGGCTCTTTCGCTTTATCGATCACGTCAACGACAAAAATGGCCGACTGATTCGAGAGGATGTCGGCGGGAGGATTGGTTTTAAGAACCCCTTCGGAGGCCTTGTACATCAAGAGGGCTGTTGGAAACATGACGTACAGGGTGACGAGGAGGGCGATCCCGTTCAGCACTTGGTTGGGGGGGGTCTGCTGCACGCCAAGGGCTTGCCGGAGAAAAGAGAGGACGACGATGATCTTCATGAATGAGGTGAGGAGCATGATCGCAAAAGGGAGGAGCGATAGGCCAGCTAGAACGGCGAGCTTGGTCACCATCGAGGGGTTATTGCTCGGCGGGAGATCGGAGACGGTTTGGCTTTGAGTTTTTTGGACAGGGGCGTTTTGCGCCGCGAGAGGCGAGCCGATAAGGAGAAGAAGGCAAATCAGATATTTCCACATACTATTTTTTCATAAACGATTCAAAGGCCGATTCCAGCGCCCGCCATTGATTTTCGAGCTGCGCATTGATAATACCTGCTTCGGTTTCTATCATGCAACCCCCCGGTTCAATATCGCCCCTTTCTTGGATCGAAAGATTCTCAAGGCGCTCGAAAATGCTTTTGATTTGGCTCTTGTGATCTTCGAGGATTTGGAGGTCGGCTTTATTCACGTAGATGACGATTTTCCGATGTTGCGTCACCGGTTTTAAGGAGGTGAGGACGATGTCGACGATCCGGTCGGGATGGAGCCGGAGCTCCTCGCCGATGATTTTCCGGGCCGCCTTTAAGGAGAGGGGGAGTATCTTTTTCTGGATCTCTTCTCTCAGCCGCTTCAACTCCTCATCGAGAGCGAGCAAGTGCTTGTTCAGTGAGACGAGCCCTTCTTGAAATCCCTCTTGAAAGGCGAGCTCTTTCGTCTTCTCCCCCTCTTCGACGATTTTTTTTCTATAGGCAAGGGCCTCTTCTTTCACAGTTGTCAATAGCTCGCTTGCTTGAGAGAGGGTGCTGAACTCTTTGGCGGGAATGACTTTCTCTCCAGGGGCGATCCGCACCTCCTTGCCGGAAATGAGGGAAAAAAATTTCTTCATAAAAGCTCTTCTATCTGGGGTAGGATCGCATCGGTCACGCCGTGGATCGGTTCTTTTGCACACAATTTGTATAGGGCATTCCCCCGGCCGATATCCAACTGATGGCAGATGTACCAAATGAAATCGGGATCTTGCCCCGATAGCCCTGCGCCAAAACGGGCCAGGCCCCGCTTGTGCAAAAGGGTCCGGAGCGACTCTTCTGAGCCGTCCCACCTCTCAAGTCCCAATTTGCCGAGAGTGAACGGGTCTTTATGCGCTGTGGCTGTTTTGAGGAACTTCCGCTCCTCTTCCGATAAAAGACTGTAGATTTTTTTCAAGATTTTTGTCTCGACAATTTGCCTGAGCTCTGCCGCAAGGTCGTGGATCGAGAGGAGATCGATCAGCCGGGTCAGCTCTTTTTTGGAACAATGGAGCAATCGAGATAGGGAGGAGGAGGGCAAATAGTCGAGCGGGAGGAGCCGATCTTCCGGCCCCACCAGGCTGTCTAAGAGAATTTTTTGCAAAAAAGCTCTGCCGATTTCACTCGTTTCATGGCCATTGGACGATAGGATCAGCGCCTTGGCCAGATTTTTGGCGGAGTAAGGGTTGAGGGCCGATAGGAACAATTTTTGTTCCGTTTCGGGGTAGGTTTTGAGCGTCGGTAAAAACCAAGACCAGTGAACTTTTTCAAGAATATTGCCGTGTGAAAACCGGTCGGGCTGCACCTCGGCCCCCATCATGGGGAGGGCGTCGAGCTGTCTCCTCTCGGACTCAGGCAAAAAACGCTCCAACGCCACCCTCTTCGTGGGCTCGCAGCGGCCTAAGAGAGCCTTGAGAACCATCCCTGTTCGAGGTTCGTTGGATTTTTTCACGCTCTAAGTCCCCGGCGGTGGAATTTCAGGCGCTTTTTCCTCGGATTTAAGCCGCATGATTGGATAGAACTTATAGAGGAGCCAACCGATCCCCCCAGCGAAAAGAAGGAGGAGGAAAATAAAGAAGAAAAAAATCACGCGGAAGCGGGTCAGAGAATTCTTGGTTAAAACAAGCCCCCAGATGCTCACATAGGTCTGTTGGAGCGATTTGGCTCCGATCATTTCTCCCGCCGGCTGCAAAATGATGTCTGCTAAGCGGGACCTGTCTGAAATGACCGAGACGTCTTCAAAATTGAGTCCATTGACGCTCCCCGCCATCAGCCGTTTGATTTTCACTTCCATATGGCTGTTCGGATCTTCCATGATCCCTTGATGCTTCACGTAGACGGCGGCGGTGGTTTTTAGCGGCGGAGCTCCGGGCGTCGGCGTCCCCTCGCTTGCGGGGAAAGAGATTTGAACGTCAGCGTCGAGCACTCCGTCCATCTTCAAAATCGTATTTTTCAGCTCTTCGGCCAAACCTGCCTGATAGCGGATCGTCTCCTCTCTATCTGTAGAGACGAGCCCTCCTCCGGCAAACAGAGTGAGGAGATTGGTCCCTTGTCTGCGCGGCAAACCGTACTGATTGAGCAGGGCCATGGCCTGGGTCAACTGGTCTTCAGAGACAGCGATGTTGAACAGGTCGGTCGCTGCGCCTGCCGCTGCAGTCGAAGAGGGGGGGGCGGCTATTTTTTGCGCTGCGATCCCTTTCGAGGCGAGAAATACAATGATCTCATTCGCATCGCGCTCATCGATATTGCTGACGATCGATTGGTTCGCTGCGCACCCAGCTAAAAGGAGCAGGAGAAGAAAAGAGAGTTTCACAAGAGACTTTCGGATCATTTTTAGCACCTACCACAGTTATACACTGAACCGATTTCGGTTTTCAACAAAATCAGTGTTTCCTCTTCTCAAGGTACTCTTCTAGGGGGCCGTCGTGAATATGCATTCCATCGTCTTCGAAGGCGATGATTTGAGTGGCAAAGCCGTTGATGAGTTCTCTATCGTGCGTCGCTACGATCGCGGTCCCCTTAAAGTCCTCTAGACCCCAAGCGAGCGCTGAAACGGCTTCGAGGTCGAGGTGATTGTTCGGCTCGTCGAGAATGAATGTGTTCGGCCCTGTCAAAATCAGGCTCCCGAGAATGAGGCGGGCCGCCTCGCCGCCGGAGAGATTGGAGAGCGGCTTGAACGCGTCATCGCCGCTGAAGAGCATTTTGCCGAGGACGCCCCGCACGTCTTGGTCAAAGACCGCTTGCTTACGGGCTTTGAGCCAATCGAAGGCGGTCTCTTGGCTGTGTTTGTTGAGCACCTCGCCGTGGTTTTGGGGAAAATAGCCAATATTTACGCCGTGGCCTACAGTGATCTTGCCGCTGTCCGGGGTCAACAGGCCAGCGAGAAGTTTGAGCAGAGTCGTTTTGCCTCTGCCGTTATTTCCGATCACTGCGATTTTAGCGCCCCGCTGAATTTCAAGAGAAACTCCTTGAAAGACCGGAATCCCGTCGTAAGACTTAGAGAGCTCGCCCGCTTTCAGCACCATTTGACCCGACTGTTTTTCGGGAGCGGGGAAGCGGATGTAGGGGCGTTGGATGTTCGATTTCTTCAATTCGAGCGGTTGGAGTCTGTTAATTTCTCTGATCCGCGACTGGACTTGGCTGGCCCGTGTTCCGGCGCCAAACTTGGCGACGAACTCTTTCAGCTGGGAAATCTTTTTCTCTTTGGCCTTGTTTTCGTCCTCGGCCCTCCCCCGGACTGCGGTTTTGGTGACGAGCATGGAGTCGTAGTTGCCCGGGTAGGTGATGACGGTCTCATAATCGATGTCGGCGATGTGGGTGCAGATCGAATTCAAAAAGTGCCGGTCATGGCTAACGACAACCAAAGTCCCTTCATAATTGTGGAGGAATTCCTCCAGCCAGGAGATCGAGTCGAGATCGAGATGGTTCGTCGGTTCATCGAGAAGAAGCGCTTGCGGATGGCCGAAGAGCGCCTGACAGAGGAGCGCGCGGAATTGCCGGTCGCTTGGGACTTCATGCATTTTCTTCCGGTGCTGCTCCTCCGGTATCCCCATGCCGGTCAAGAGTACTTCGGCCTCCGATTCAGCCGAATACCCCTCCTCATCGGCGATCACCTCTTCGAGTTCGCCAAGCCGCATGCCGACCGCATCGGTCATCTCCACCTCATACAACCGATCCCGCTCGCTTAGTGCGTCCCATAGACGGTTGTTTCCCATAATGACTGTATCGATCACGGTGAAATCCCTGAAATCTTCGATCCGCTGTTTTAAAAATCCCACTTTTTTCGGCAGGGTGACAATCCCCGTCGTCTGGGGCTCTGCGCCCATGATGATCTTGAGAAGGGTCGATTTGCCAGAGCCGTTTGGACCCGTTAAGCCGTATCTGCAGTGATCGTTAAAGGTAAAATTGACGTCCTCAAAAAGGGTTCGATTGCCGACCCGCTTGGAAATTTTTTCTAATGTAATCATGCTGAAAAATGATACCATACGGCTATGGACTTTTTCAAGAATATTGACCAGTTTTTGCTCCACCTCAAATTGGCCAAGGGGGTCTCTCCGCATACCCTGAGGGGATACAAGATCGATCTGAGCGCTTTTTTTACTTTTGCCGGGGGCGAGGAGATCTCTAAAAAGGTGATTCGCCGCTATCTTGCCCACCTCTATCAGAAAAAAGCTGCCTCTAAAACCGTCTTGCGCAAGATCTCGTCTCTCAGGAGCTTTTATCGGCACGCCATTCGGGAAAAATGGGTCGCCGCAAATCCTCTGGAGGAGATCGATACCCCTAAAAAAGAGAGACGGCTCCCCGTCTCGATCACCTACCCTCAAATCCAGCACCTCTTCAACCAACCCGATCTATCGAGTTATTTGGGATTTAGGGACAGAGTGATCATGGAACTCTTTTATAGCTCAGCGCTCCGTTTGAGCGAGCTTGCGGGGCTGAACCGGAGAGATCTCGATGCCGATCAATGTATTGTCAATATTTTTGGCAAAGGGAAAAAACAGCGGCAGATCCCCATTACTGAAACGGCAGCGGGTTGGCTCCGCCGCTATCTCAATCATCCCGAGCGGGACGAAAAAGAGGATCAGGCGATCTTTCTCAATAAATATGGGAGAAGGCTCTCTCCCCGGTCGATCGATCGGAACTTTGCCGCCTATTTGAAAGCCAGCGGACTTTCCGAGCGGATCACCCCTCACACGATTCGGCATACCATCGCTACCCATTGGCTCGAAAACGGAATGGATTTGAAAACGATCCAGATGCTTTTAGGTCACACATCTCTTTCAACGACGACAATTTATACTCATGTTTCTCCGAAGCTCAAGCGGGCGGTTTATGACAAAACACATCCTAGAGCCTGAAAAAAAATTGGGGTGGCGTTAAGCCGGATTCTGTCGAGAGCCATCATTCCTCTGGGAGATCTGTTGCCAAATCCCTCAAGCGGTCAGCTTAGGAGTCGCTGCGCGGAACACGCTATCCAAATTCGACCTTGCTTCAGACAGGGTTTACAACGGTCCCGGTCGCCCGGGATCCGATCGAGTGAACAACTCGAACTTTTCAACCTAACCGGTATAGTCTCTGTTGCACTTTCCGTCACCTTGCGGCGCCCAGCCGTTAACTGGTATCCTTTCCTGCGAAGTCCAGACTTTCCTCACCTTGTTGAAGGTGCGATGACTTACCACCCCAAAAACTTATACGCTTGTTGTTTTGCGACGACGCCGTTTCGTAGCCACTGCAGTTCCTTCCAACTCTTCGCTTTGCTGCCAGAAGTGGATGCGGGAGCAGTGTTCGCAAAAGGTGAGCCGCTCTCCTCTTCGGACGACGTTTTCATGTTGTGCGGTGAGTGCAATATGGCAGCCGGAGCAGGTCCTATTTTCGATCGGCACGACAACGCGGTCTTTTTTATTATTGAGGAGGCGCTGATAGATCCGAAGAACCTCGGGGTCGGCTGTTTTGGCCAGTTCATTACGAGAGATTTTAAGACCAGCCCCTTCAAGATTAATGAGCCGGATACTCTCCCGAATCTCATTTTCTAAATTATGGCTGCTCTCTTCCGACTGGAGAAGCGACTCTTTAATTTTTATGAGAATCTCATCTTCGAGATTTCTCTTATCGATTAAATCGCTCGCGATGTGCTCAGTGGCGATCCGTTCCCGCTCAGAACTCGTCATCTCTTGCGTCAATGCGTTGAATTCATCGACTTTTTTGACGGTGTTCTGCTTCGCCTCCAACTTTTTGAGCCTCTCTTTGATGTCGGAAATCTTCGTCTCTTGGACGGCGATATTGCGGCTCAGATCGGCGATCTCTTCCTCTTTCTCCTGCTGCTGCTGGCGCAGCTCATGGCGGAGCGAATCAATATGCTCCAACTCCTTCAGGCGCTCTTGCTTCAGACGCATGAGGCGGATCATCTTCATGTCGAATTCTTGGATGTCTAGAATGACTTTTAACTCTTGCAGCATGTACGGAACCTCTGGAAAATAATCGGATTGTTGGGGATACTATAATGTTTATGAGCTTAATGAAGCAAGCAAATCCTCATCAGAGTCTCTCGCAGGAGTCAAAAATGTCTTATTTAAAACAATATTTTTCCAAAGTTCCCGAAAAAAATCGCTCTGCCGCTGCGATCGCGTTTGCCGCGTCGCTCGACGCCGTGGGTGCGGCGTCTCCGAAAATTGCCGCCAGCATCGTCAGTGAATTAAAGGACCAACGGTCTCATCTTAAATTGATTGCGTCTGAAAATTTTTCTTCCCTGCCGGTTCAATTGGCGATGGGGAATTTGTTGACCGACAAATACAGCGAAGGGTACGTGGGTCACCGATTTTACGCCGGGTGTGAAAATGTGGATGCGATTGAAGGGGCGGCGGTTGATTGGGCTAAAAAAATATTTGGCGCAGAGCACGCCTATGTGCAGCCCCATTCGGGCGCCGATGCGAATTTGGTCGCTTTTTGGGCTATTTTGGTGCAGAGGATCCAGTCGAGAGAGGTCGAAAGGCTCGGAAAGAAAACGGTCGATGAACTGACCCCGGAGGAGTATGAGGAGGTCCGGAAGCTCTTGGTGAGTCAGAAAATCATGGGGATGTCTCTCGGCTCGGGAGGGCACCTGACCCATGGCTATAGGCACAATATTTCGGCCAAGATCTTTCAGGCGGCAGCTTATGAAGTGGACGAGAAGAGCGGATGGATCGATTATGCGGCGCTCCAAAGACAAGCGCTTAGAGAAAAACCGCTGATTTTGATTGCCGGATACTCGGCCTATCCGCGGCTGATCGATTTTGCCAAAATGCGCGAAATTGCAGATAGCGTCGGCGCAGTGTTGATGGTCGATATGGCCCATTTTGCAGGTCTCGTAGCGGGAAAAGTGATGAAGGGGAATTACGATCCGGTGCCGTTTGCCGATATTGTCACCTCGACGACTCATAAGACTCTGCGAGGGCCTCGCGGCGGATTGGTTCTTTGCAAAGAGGAGTTTCGCGAAACGGTCAATAAAGGATGTCCGATTGTGCTTGGAGGTCCGTTGCCGCACGTGATGGCTGCAAAAGCTGTCGCTTTTGAGGAGGCGGCCCAGCCAGAGTTCAGCCGTTATGCCCATCAGATTGTGGAGAACGCCCGAGCCCTTGCTGAAGCTCTGAAAGGGTTCGGCATCGAGCTCCTTACCGGCGGCACAGACAACCACTTGCTTGTCATGAATGTGGCCAAGAGCTTCCAACTCACTGGACGGCAGGCTGAGACGGTTCTTCGCGAGGCGCGCCTCACGGTCAGTCGAAACGCGATCCCAAGAGACGTCAACGGCGCGTGGTATACGTCAGGCGTCCGGATTGGAACCCCTGCAATAACCACATTGGGGATGACGCAGGTTCACATGAGGGAAATCGCCTCAATCCTCTATGAATTGCTCCGGTCGGCCCGGCCTGGAATAGACGAAAAAACGGGAGGGGCCTCCCGCGCCAAGACGCATGTGCCTCCTGAGGCTATGCGGAGGGCTCAGGAGAGGGTCGCGGAACTATTGTGCGCATTTCCTCTCTACCCCGAATTGGTTGTGTAACGCAAAGTTTAGTTGATGAAAAAGGTCTGAGTGACAGGTGCGAAAGGTGCAGAGGCCGATAATTAGCCTTCTGCAATAGCTTCTTCAACGCCACGTCCTTTTTGAATTAACCGGCCGAAAAAATCTACAGCTGTCTCTTGAATCCTAATATCGCTGCTAGTGATTCCCCGTTTTGCGATGACGATAGCCGCTTCAAAGCCGTATCCTTCATCCTACTCATCATGCCACGTGTGATCATGCAGATCCTGTTCCTTTTTGAGGACACAAGCCGCTGTGCGCGGCTAAAGGATTCCAATCATGCTCACTTTATTAAGTAACTGAAGATAGGTTCATTGCTTAATTATTATTTTGCGCAAGATACTGTCGTGTTTTGACAGTATCTTGATGAGATTGGCCATTATGTTGTTTTTAAGCTATCAACGTTCATTTTTTGGCATTGACGATCTGATCGTGGGCCTCTTTAACGATTCGGAACGCCGCTGTAGCTGCTTTGCAATCCTCTTCCGACACTTTATCCGGGTGCAGTGCGCGAGCCAGTTTCTTGTAACGCTGCCTAACTTCGTCTACCGATGCATTGTTCTCTAAACCGAGATGGGAATAGGGATCCTTTTCCACCGGTTCCTTGGATCCTGCGGGTAAATGCTTTTTGATGAAATTAAACTCTGCCGCGAATGGAGAACTTTCTTGTTCTACATTGACTTTGGGTGGCAGGGGCGCTGCGGAAGGAGGTGTATTCTGGGGTTGCGCTTTGGGTTTAGGGACTGTAAAATAGGATCTATTTTTAAACGCCTGGTTTGTCTTCCACTCTGTGGGGATCGGTTTGTGTTTCCATGTGAAAACGGGCGGCTGCTTGGGGAGATAATTATGGATATAGGGTTGGTTTGGGATCGATGGCCGCGAGGATTGCTCTGCGGCGAGCAAAACCCAAGGGAGGAGTTCCGCCATTAAATGATACATCATCAATTGCCGGATGGCATATTGTTGGACGAAGCGAGCCTTGTGTATGAATGCTGGATCTAAGCGGTAGCCGCCCTTCAAATCATTGTAGCCAAAATGGCCTGGCGTTTGGATGTTGTAGATAAAAGTACACATATACTGCCTCTGTAATTTTTTAATAATTCGTAATACACATTGCTATGTTTGTGGTTTATATTGTATCACAAAGTTAGTCTTTCTTAAAAGAAGTTGTACTAATTTTGTAATTAAAATTTTTAACTGCATAAAAATGAATGCGTTGCGCGTTTCCGGAAAACCTATCCGTAAAATGACACAAACTGGTTTCAAGCTCTCAAGGCTACTCCATGCCAGAGATTTTGTATAGCTAAAAGTCTAGACTGGGATTTGTCTATGAAAAACTAGGCCAATCCCAATGTTTTTATTGAAAATCGTAGGTTCGTAGTCGACTAAAAATCGGTCACTTGTGAAAATGGGATAAAAGGGAGTGGATTATGCCAGACGGTGAACGGGAAGAAAAACCGAAATTCGTAAACGACAAGCTAGATCAGGCTCTTCTGGAGAAGCGGCGGATTTTTCTCTCCGACGCCGTTGATTCGGAGAGTGCAAAGGACATCATTCGGAAGCTTTGGTATCTCGATCATCAGGCTCCGGGCAAATCGATCCTCTTTATCATCAATTCGCCAGGCGGTTCGGTCGATTCGGGTTTTGCTATCTGGGATCAGGTCAAGCTCCTCTCCTCGCCTGTCATTACTTTAGTGACGGGGCTAGCTGCATCAATGGGGTCGCTGCTCAGTCTTGTTTCTGGCAAGGGAAAGAGGTTGGCTACAACCAATTCTCGGATCATGATCCACCAGCCGCTCATCGGCGGAGTGATCCGGGGGCAGGCGACCGATCTGGAAATCCAAGCGCGCGAGATGCTGAAAACGAGGGCTCAAATCGTCGATATCTATGTCGAGGCGACGGGCAAAGATCGGAAAACCATCGAGAAAGCGATCGATAGAGACAACTGGATGTCTGCCGAGGAAGCGCTCCACTTCGGACTTCTCGACAAAGTGGTCACTTCAATGAAAGACGTAGACGCTGTCCTCCGTTAGGGGTCGTCCCCTCCCGAACTCGAGCTAGAGGGGATCTTGCTTGAAATATACTTGGTAGATCTGGATTAGGCTAGGACGGGGTTCTGGCATGCGTTGGCATGCGTCCCAGTAGTTCTTGAAACCGGGGTTCTGATTGAGGGCCTCTTGTGCTTTTTTGTCTTCCTCTGCAGTGCTGTACCATTTGTTGACATGACGCAACCCCCTTTTTTGTACCTTTAATTATTTAGATCGGGCTCATTTATGTAAAGGGGGGCTCGCGCTTGCATAGACAGGAAACGGCGCCGGCTGTAGAATGAGGGGAAGGCTCATATTAAAATGGGTCTGGTTTTTCGCTTATGGATCGTCAACCTGAATATGTTCAAGAGTATAAGCTCCAAGCCGGGGAACTCCTGCAGTCGGGGGCCGTCGGAGAGCCGATCTTTTCCAGAGGGACTTATCAATTCGAAGTGCAGGAAAAGGGGAAAAAAAAGGCGTTTCCGTTCATTCAGATGAAGGATGATGGGGAGCTGACCGACTCTTTCTGTAGCTGTAAGGTATCTGAGGCGGGGAGGGGCTGTCCTCATTTGGCTGCCGGTTATTTACGCATTTTCAATGGAACAAACGAGCCGCTTCATGTCCGTTTCCGAAGATCGCTCTGGAGCCGTCTATTCCAGATGGCGAGTCGGCGGCATGGGTATAGCGCGGACGTGTTGATGGGGGGGAGAGAGGGGATTTATACTTGTGAGTCGAAGACGAAAAAACCCCTTTTCTCCATTGAGGCGGTGAGTGCAAAAGCAAAAAAAAAGTTGGCTGCGATCGTCTCAGAGCGTCCCGTTGAGACGGAGGAGACCTCAATCAAGTTTTCCAATCTCCCTGCGGAGGAGATCGCGGCCTATCGAACGGGTCGTCCCAGCCACACTCTCCGATTCGAGCTCTCTTTTTGGTCCGATTTAGCTAAATGGCTGATGGTTTTAGAGGAGGCGCAAGAGCCTTATGAGATCGGTTTTGACGGGGCGCCGCTGCCCAATCAGATCACATTGAAATTTCCAGGGCTCGGGATCTGGTTTTATATTTCCGATGTGAACTGGCCCTGGATTATTCCGGCCCTTTCGACAGTGAACGCTCCTCTTAAAGTATTTGATACCGAGGATGAATCGATTGAGAGGATCGAATATGATGAAAAAGAGCGGTGTTTCCATATTCATCATAAGGGGGATAAGCCGGTAGGGGAGAGCGATTTTGCCGGGATTCCGATCGGCGATTGGTTCTATGTTGAGGGGCGTGGGTTTTATCGGCGGAGGTACGATCCGATTTTAGCTGAGGATCGGATCCCAGCCGATCGGATTGCAAGTATTTTAAATCAGTCGGCCAAAACGCTCGCCCCTTTTCTCTCTATTTTCCCTGAGAAGAGGCCCTGCAAATACGTCCTCCGATTCGATCCTCAAGGGAATTTGCATATCGAACTTTACGTATTGGAGCCGGGCGATTTGCGATCGGAGAGGGCCAGTTGTTTTGTCCCATGGGCGTATGTGCCGGACCTGGGCTTTTACCTCCTTGAGGATTGGCTCTTTGAGGGGCAAGAAAAAATCGTCCCGAAGGCCGAGGTGGCCGATTTTGTCAATCGACACCGTTTATGGCTTCATAATTTTCCCGGATTCCAAACCCATCTCGGGAGTTTGGAATCCCATCTGATTTACCATCTCAGCTCAGAGGATGAGCTCTCTTTTGATGCTGAGCTGAATTTTCCAGAGGACTATGAAGAGACTCATCATTTCGACGAATGGGTCTACATCAAAGGGCAAGGCTTTTATATGAAAAAAGAGGCTCGGGGGCGTTTGCCGCTTCATCCCGGACTCAAAGTGCTTAAGGAAGACATTTCTCCTTTTATCACCGCTCATAAAGAAGAATTGGAGCAGATCCAAAAATTTTACAGCGCCGATTTGCCGATTTTAAAGACGGGGCTCCATATCACGTTGAATGAGCAAGGTCTCATCTCAATCGTTCCTAAAATGGAATATGCGCCAGGGGTCGATCCTTCCTTGTTGAAACGGTTTGGCGACTACGTATACAGGGAGGGGAAGGGGTTTGCCGAAATTCCTCTTGCGGCCCGCCTCCCTGAAAGATATCAGCGTCCGTTGACGATTGCGGAGCCGCAAGAGTCGGCCTTTTTGGCCTACGAAATGGAGCCGCTAAAGCCCTATATTATCGAGATCGATCCGCGGCTTGTGGAACCGGTTGATTTGAAGTTGACCATCAGGAAAATTACGCAGAGTAAAAAAAGGAAGGGGCAGGAGTGGCTTCTCGATCTCGTCTATGCAGCCGAGACGGGCGCGATCGATATCTTTTCGATTTGGGACGCATTCCAAGAGAAAAAACGGCATCTGTTTTCTTCGGCAGGACTCCTTTATTTAAAAGAGCCCCGCTTCAATTGGATTCGGCAGCTCCCTGCCAAGCGGATCGATCGGAAAAAGGGGCTCATCCGGCTCAATACTTTAGAATGGATCCGATTGACTGTCTTTGAGTCGATCGAGGCGCCAGCGGATCCCGAGACGAGACAGCTCATCGAGGAGCTGAATCGATTTGAGAGCAACCGGCTTCCCGATATTTCACGGCTGAAAGCGACGCTCCGCCCGTATCAAGAGCAGGGGGTCAGTTGGTTGTGGTTTCTTTATTGCCATGGACTCTCAGGGCTTCTTTGCGACGATATGGGGCTTGGAAAAACCCACCAGACGATGGCCCTGTTGGCGGCCGTGATCCATGAAGATGAAGAAAAAAATAACAAATATCTCGTCGTTTGCCCCACCTCGGTGATCTACCACTGGCAGCAGCTCCTGAAGCGCTTTCTCCCCGACCTCCGCGTCTGCACCTACTACGGGCTAGAGAGGACTTTGGAAGATTTTGACACAAATTACGATCTCATCCTTACCTCCTACGGCATTTTGCGCTCCGGACGGGAAAATTTGAGGGAATATTCTTTTGAAGTGGTGATCTTCGATGAGATCCAGATCGCCAAGAACCATGCGTCGCAGACCCACAAGGCTCTCCGTTCGTTGAAGGCCCAGATGCGCCTTGGCCTCACCGGAACGCCCATTGAAAACCGGCTCCGCGAGCTCAAATCGCTCATCGACGTCGTCCTCCCCGCTTACATGCCGGTTGACGCCGTTTTCCGCGACATCTTCATCAATCCAATCGAAAAGAGCTCCGATGCGGAAAAAAAAGTATTGCTCGGCAAGTTGGTTAAGCCGTTTATTTTAAGGAGAAAAAAGAGCGAGGTGCTCACCGACTTGCCCGAAAAGATCGAGGAGATCGCCTATTGTGATTTGAGTCCCGAGCAAAAAACGCTCTACAAAGAGGTTGCGTTTAAAATGCGCGACACAGTCTACCAAGATTTGAAAGACAACACGAAGCCGGTGCCCCTAGTCCACGTCTTTTCCGCGCTATCGACGTTAAAGCAAATTTGCGATCATCCGGCGCTCCTTTTAAAAGATCCAAAAAATTATCAGTCTCACCATTCAGGCAAGTGGGATCTTTTCGTCGAACTCCTGAATGAGGCGCGTGACAGCGGCCAAAAAGTGGTGATTTTTTCGCAATATCTCGAAATGCTCGCGATCATCGAGGCCCACTTGAAAAAAAAAGGGATCGGCTTTGCGACGATCAAAGGATCGACTCGCGACCGGCCTGAGCAGCTCCGCCGTTTCCGCGAAGATCCGGGCTGCGAAGTGTTCGTCGCCTCCCTTTTGGCTGCAGGCGTCGGGATCGATCTAACGGTCGCCTCGATTGTGATCCACTATGACCGGTGGTGGAATCCAGCGAAAGAAAACCAGGCGACCGACAGGGTTCACCGGATTGGACAAAATCGGGGCGTCCAGGTATTCAAACTCGTGACGAAACACTCCATCGAGGAGCACATTCACGAAATGATCGAGCGGAAAAAGGGGCTCTTGGAGGATATTATTGGCCAGGAAGATCAAATTAATTATTTGTCGAGGGACGAACTTCTCCAGGTTTTTGAGATCATGTTCAGCGAAATCAACGCTGAAGGGAGGCAATAATCCCGAAATGCGCATTCAATAATAAAAAATTTTCTACGAATTGCTCTTTAATTAGCGTTATTATAACATAGAGGAAGGTGAATTATTTTAGTTTGATAGCTCCTAGTAATTTAATAACTTAAAAGATTGGAGTGTATATATGGGTAACATTAATCCGATAAGAAGAGGTTCGGGTGTTCCGGAATCTCGCAAAGCTGAAGGGGTCTGCCGCAGCGCAGCTACGGCTGCAAAGGTCAATAAAACGGTAGAATTGCCGGTCGTTCAGCAGGGAGGATTGCGAGATCGGCAATGGACGCCTTTAAAAGGGGCGCTTGATCTGTCCAAAAGTATTCGGAGAGACTGGAATCTGTTGCATCCCGAAGAGTTGGCTGAAAGGATCATTGATCTTGAGGCGAGGGTGGCGAGTCTAAAAGAACCGTCTCCCTTGGTCGATAAAGTCAAAAAACAGCTGGAGCATTTCCATTTTCGGTTTGTCTTCCCTGTTGCGCTGGAATTGGAGTCGCCAGGTAAAGCGATGCCTCCGACTTTTGCGAGTGAAACCCGCCGAGTGGCCAAACAACTTTTTCAGACCCACTCGTTGCAGCCCTTTCATCAACTCAATTCGGTTCAGCAACGTGAGGTAATCCGCTTTGCCGAAGGGAGGGGTGCATGAGTCCAGAGATCCTTGCGCATGCAATGAAAGAATATGTAGAGGCGCTGAAGCATCAGGTGACAGTGGCTGAGGCGTTTTTTTTCGGCCGTCTTACAGAGGGGATGGAGGGATTGCTCCAGCTCCCTGAAGAGGTTCGGCTGAAGATCGATCAGCTCATTTGGGAGGCGGCGGCGGGGGCTACCCTAAATCCGACCGAAAAAGAGACTCAATCGCTGATCGCTGCAGCTATTATGCACTCGGTCGAAGAGAGGATGGGAATGATGGAGGCATAACCGGAGTTCGACTGCCTCTCACGTAGAGAAAACATTGGATTTTTATGAGCTGATGTGGATACCATGTTCCTCTTTAACTGGACACTGGCCATTTCTCAGCGCTGCGGGCTAGAGTGCGCAGCGCTGAGAAATGGCCAGTGTCTAGTTAAATTTAATGATTCTTACGCAAGGCGTGGTATCGGGATGGGGGTTTTTTATGATACATAGTGTTTCTGATTGTTCTTACAGTCATCTTTTAACTCTGTCGGATCAGTACCAGCCTCAGGCAGAAGTGGCGATGCTCTCGGAGCTGGGCGATGATCTTTGTGCGGATGGTATAGACCGAATCCTTACATCTTCCTATCGGGCGCTCACAGAGCTGCCTCTTCTCGATCTGATAGGAAGCTATCCGCCGTCCCCCAAGGATTCTATCAACCTAGTCGAAGAGGCGGCAGATTTCAAAACCTTCTCAGAGATCCCAGCAGATACGGCCTCGCTGTTACAGCCACCGGCTCCTCAGGGCTGCTTGTCACGTGAGCAACTTGTCCATGAGGCCATTCGGCTTGTTCTTAGTTCAGCCCCCTCTTCCGTCCAGCCAAGGGACGAGTTGACTGGATGCGACCCTCTTACAGGCGGAAGGGGTCAATTTACCACCTTAGACCAGGTTCACAAATGGTTATGCACGTTAACACAGGGGAATCAAATTTATTATTATCCACAGTTTGGTGAACGTGAGCAGGTGACATTTATGGGGTACTATCAGTGTAAACAAGTTAAAGTTATGAATAACAAGCGAAGAACAGTGTGGCCGCAGATAACGGGAATTTCTCCATTATGCCATTACCAGCCTCTAAGAGGAGGAAAGCCAGGAAATAGATGGAATTATTCAAAAAACTAAGAGGCGAAAAGGTATCAGATCTTAATGTGACTTTGTCAAAATAAGCGGGTGGGTCTCGTTCCTTAATAAATCGCCGAAATGGTAGCCGAACGACTTGAGGAAATGGGTCCACGGATCTTTGGGATTATGGATATAGACGGCGTTCGAGAGGGTAAATACAATGAGGAAGGCGTCAGAGGCGGCATGGGGCCAGTCGAGAATGAGGTCGGTGCGGAAAAAGAGGATGTTGGCCGGGCTTGAGGGGAGGGGGAGGATCCCAAGGGGAGATCTCTTCGCGGGAAGGATCGGATGGGGAGCCATCATGGCTCCGAGTACAGATCCTTGAATACAAAACATCTCTTTCAACAGACACGGCCTCTCCGGCCGGTTTTCTTGGGTCATCCATTGGTCTAAACCGAGCCGGAGCCGTTTTTTCCCAGTCAATGTGAGGGCTGTTTGCCCCAGCGTCCGGATGATGAATTCCTTCAGTTCCCCATTTTGCCGCCATAGATCCCGATTGGGCGATTGGAGCGGCGTGGGATGGGGAATTTCAAACTCGATAAAGCCATTTTTGGTGAAAAAGGCCGCTTGTTGGGCTGAAATGGCCGTCCTCATGCTAGATTCTTAAACCGGTTGAGGGCTTCGGCAATCGCTGCCGGTTCTGCAAAGGCCGACAGCCGGATATATCCATCGCCGCCCGGGCCAAATCTGAGGCCAGGCATGCCGATCACATGGGCGTTCTCAAGGACAAAATCAAAAAATTCCCAAGAACTCACTTTTGGAGGCGTCCTACACCAGATATAGGGAGAATCGATGCCGCCGTAGACGGGGTAGCCGAGTTTTTTAAGCCCTTCAAGGAGAAATTTCGCCCGCTCGCCATAGCTGAGGATGGTCTCTTGGATCGCCTCTCTCCCCTCCGGCGTGTAGAGCGCTTCGGCAGCCCGTTGAATCGGATAGGAGACCCCATTGTATTCAGTTTCAGTTCTCCGCTTCCAAAGCGCATGGACAGAGTGCGTAGATCCGGCGTCTCTCACTTGAAGCGCGCGGGGGACGACTGTGTAGGAGCAGCGGAGCCCGGTGAAACCGGCAGTCTTCGAAAAACTCCGGACTTCAATCGCGACTTCCTCGGCTCCTGCAATTTCATAAATCGAACGGGGAGCGCCCGAAGTGATGAACGCTTGATAGGAGCCGTCAAATAGGATCACCGCCTCATGCCGCTTCGCAAAGTCTACCCAACGGGTCAGCAGCTCCTTGCTCAGGGCTACGCCTGTTGGATTCCCGGGGGAGGCGAGATAAATCAGGTCGACATGCCCATCCGGCGGGTTGGGTTGGAATCCGTTCTCCTCTGTACAGGGGAGATAGGTAATCCCGCCGTAACGCCCCGTTTTAAGGATAGGACGGGTCCTCCCCGCCATCACGTTCGTATCCACATAGACCGGGAAAGCGGGATCGGGAATCGCGATCCGGTTGTCTATAGAAAAAATCTTTTGCAGATTGGCGAAATCCGTATTGGCGCCATCTGAAATAAAAATTTCATCAGGTGAAATATTTTTGTAGTCATGCTCGGCGATCGCCTCCTTTAAAAAAAGATATCCCGCACTCGGACCGTAGCCGCGCAGCGTCTTCGCTCCCCCCATTTCCTTCGCAGCGAGATTCAATGCCTGAGTCACATTCGGGAAAAGGGGGTGGGTCACATCGCCCATTGCCAAATTGAGAATGGACGCGGTTGGATGTTTCTTTTTTAATGCCTCGACTCGCTTCTCCATTTCAAGAAGCGGGGAGGCTGTGGTGAGTTTGTGGTAGTGCAGATTCAATTTTGTCATGGAAAACAGAATAATCTCCTTGTTCATAACACTCAAGTGAAACAAAATGTAGATCATATGAACTTGCTTGAACGACTCCAATCCGACCTAGAGGCGATTGAGGAAAAATTGGGTTATGTCTTTGAAAATAAAGATCTTTTGATCCAGTCATTCACCCATCGCTCTTTTATTAATGAATACAGAGTGCGCACGCTGCAGCACAATGAGAGACTCGAATTTTTGGGCGACTCGGTGTTGGGGCTTGTGGTGGCGGGCTACCTGTATCACCGGTTGCCCGACCATCCGGAGGGGCAGCTTTCCCAGCTCCGTTCGCGGCTCGTCGACGCTGCCGCTTGCGCGCAATATCTGCGCAAACTACATTTGGGTGAGTATATCCTTCTCGGCAAAGGGGAGGCGATGACGGAAGGGAGGACGAAGCCGTCGATCCTTGCCGATGCGTTCGAAGCGGTTTTGGGGGCTGTTTATCTTGATGGAGGGCTTGGGGTAGTGAAGTCATTTTTGCTCTTCCATTTTGAGGCTGAATTTGAGGCTGCGATCGGAAGTCCTCCCCGCAATTACAAGGCGGAATTGCAGGATCTATCGCAGAAACAATTTCAAAAGCCGCCTGTCTATAAGGTCATTGATGAGGCGGGTCCCGATCACGCCAAGGTGTTTCACGTGATGGTTTTTGTCGACGAAAAAGAGGTGGGCATCGGTACAGGCGCCTCAAAAAAAGAGGCTGAGCAAAGGGCCGCTTTTGATGCGATTTCAAAGGGGAACAGATGAAGGTGATTTGGGCTTGCCGTGAATGCGGCCATTCGCAACTGAAATGGAGCGGGAGCTGTCCCACTTGCAAAAATTGGAACACTTTAGTCGAAGAGCAAACCGTCAAAGAAGAGAAGCGGTTCGAATCGAAAAAAATGGAGAAGACCAAGGCGGTTCGGATTCGGGACGTTAATGCGAGCGAATATAAACGGATCGCGACGAAAATGGGAGAACTGGACCGGCTGCTTGGCGGGGGATTGGTCGAAGGGTCGCTGATTTTGGTCGGGGGAGAGCCGGGTGTTGGCAAATCGACCCTAATGCTCCAGATCGCCAATACGTTAGCGATGCAAGGGTTGACCGTTCTCTATATTTGCGGCGAGGAGTCGGCGGAGCAGACCTCTCTGAGGGCTCGGAGGCTCAACATCCATGCGGAGAATCTTTATCTCCTCAGTGAAACCAATTTTAGCGCCATCAAGGTGCAAATTGATGAGATCAAGCCAGACATTGCGATCGTCGATTCGGTTCAGATCGTTTATAAACCCGAACTCCCCTCGTCGCCCGGATCCGTCGTCCAAGTGCGCGAAATCGCGACCGAATTCATGCATCTGGCCAAAGGGCACGGCATCACCACTTTTTTGATTGGCCACGTGACCAAATCAGGCGAGCTGGCCGGACCTCGCGTCCTTGAGCACCTCGTCGACACGGTTCTCGATTTTGAGGGGGATCGGCAGCACGGATTTCGGCTGTTGCGGGCTATTAAAAACCGGTTTGGCGCGACGGATGAGATCGCCATTTTCCAGATGAAGGAGACGGGTCTGATGGAGGTGCCCAACCCCTCGCAGGCCTTCCTCGAAGAGCGGATGAAGGAGATCCCTGGCTCGGCGATCGTTCCCGGTCTCGAAGGGGCCCGCTCGTTCCTTCTGGAGATCCAGGCCCTCGTCACGCCTACTGCTTTCCCGAATCCCTCTCGGAGATCGGCCGGAATCGATCCGAACCGGCTCGGCCTCCTCCTTGCCGTCCTCGATAAACGGGTCGGTTACAATCTCCACCACTGCGACGTATTTGTGGCCCTCGCAGGCGGGCTCAAAATCGTCGAACCCGCTATCGACCTCGGGATCCTCCTCGCCGTCTCCTCTTCATTCACGAATCGGCCTATTCCTCCCGATTGCATCGTGATGGGCGAAGTCGGCCTCGGCGGTGAGGTGCGCGGCGTCAGCCGGATCGAAACGAGGCTGAAAGAGGCGGTTCACATGGGGTTTAAGAAGTGCATCCTTCCCAAGAAAAATCTCAAAGGACTCTCTTCGCATATCTCTGAAAAAATCAACCTCGTCGGCGTCGAATTGGTCGACCAGGCCATCCAAAGTATTTTATGCGGATAGGCGCTCGATCATCCCCCTTGTCGCAGGCGCAGCTCGCAGAGGTTCAGCAGGAGTTAGGTCTAGAGTTTGAGCCCGTGTGGGTCGAAACAAGCGGTGATCTCGATCAGGCAAGCTCTCTCCGCAGTCTGGAAAAAACCGATTTTTTCACGCGGGAACTCGACCAAATGCTCTTGGAAGGGATCATTGATGCGGCAATCCACTCGGCGAAAGATCTCCCCGACCCGTTGCCGAAAGGGCTCAAGATCGCTCTTCTCACCCGAGGACTCGATCCGCGCGACAGCTTGGTGATCAAAAGGGAGCCAGTCGAGGTCGTCGCTACCTCGAGCGAGCGGCGAGAAGAGGCTGTGCGGCAATTGTTTCCCGATTGCCGGTTTGTCGATCTTCGCGGGACGATTCATGAGCGGCTGAAAAAAGAGGTCGATGGAGTGGTTGTCGCTGAAGCTGCCCTCATTCGATTGGGGTTGACCGGTTTAAAACGGATTTTTCTTCCCGGCCCGACAGCCCCGCTCCAAGGAAAACTCGCCATTGTGTGCAGAGAAGATGATTTTATATTTGGGGCTTAGGCCAAAATCGGGGACTTTTCATTACCCTGTCATCCGGACAGAATTTTGTGGTGATTTAGGGGAGGCGCTTGCCCTTTGGCCAAAATTCACACACATCATTTTTACCAGCCAAACGGCTGTCGAATATTGGCCAGGCCCTTGGGACAAAGAGGCGATTGCCATTGGAGAGGCGACGGCGGCTGCCTTGCGGCGCCATGGGGTGGAGCCCAAGATGGCGCCGTTTGCCACGCAAGAGGGGGTCATTGAACTGATTAGAGAAATGAAGGGATATTTTTTGATTCCTCGATCCCGTTTGGCAAGAGCTGCTCTCACCGACTTTATGCAAGAGCGGCAGATCCCGTTCCATGCTGTAGATCTGTACGATACCCATTTCCAGAGGCTCGAACCCATTCCCGATCTCGCCGAGTTTGACGAGATCGTCTTCACAAGCCCCTCCACAGTGAGGGGTTTTCTTCAGATTTATGGGACGCTCCCGAAAGGGAAAAAACTGACCCCGATCGGTCCAGTGACTGCGAGTTTTTTATTGAACTTTAATGGATGTTTAGTGTAAAAGTATTTGAGCAAAAATTAAAGAGAGTTGCATGTCGGTAAATCTGTATTCTAAAAGTCATTGCTGTAACTGCTTGCCCTATTCAGAGGAGCTTCAAGAGGATTTATTAAAAGCTCCTCCCCCGAGCGATCGGCTTCCAGAAAATTTTTTGGGGGATGCGATCCTACCGTTTTTACGACATGAGGAAATCGCCTGCTGCCAGTCGGTATGTAAGGAGTGGAAGGAAGATCTCGATCAGGCGCCTATTTGGAGGACGCAATGTCAAAAGGTTGGCATTCCTTTGGCGGAAAGCTCGAAAAAAGCGTTCGTCAATTGGGTGATGCGCCAATATTTGGGAACTCTTGATGATGTGCCGCCGGTGCCAGAGGTGTTATTGAAGGATATGAAGAGTCCCAGTCCATTTTGGGACGGTAAAACGGTGGAAGAGACCGAAAGGCTCGTCCTCGTCCCTAATCGTGGATCTATACCTGGTCTTGTAAGACAGCCAACGACGGTCTGCGGCTTTACGATGATTCCCGGCCGTTCTGCTGCTCGCCAGATAGAACGTTTGACTTTGAACACTTTGGAGAGGGTGATGCAATCCAAAGGGGCGGCTGGATATAGATTTGTATGTCGGCATGTGAAAGCTGGTTTGGGAGATCAACCCATCAATCCAGAAGACAAAGCCTATTGGGCTCGTGTCACGAAGAATATAATCCCCAATAGTGTGGGTCTGTCTGGGGATGATCACGAACAGCGTGTTGTAGGCGCGGGATATGCGATGCCGAGAGGCGGAGAGATGATTGCCGTCTATTTTATGGATCAAACTTTTTTGCCCGATGGCGAAGATGATGCAGGAACATTGAGCCGTTGCGAAGAGAGGGTCGGGGATTTGTCTTTGGCTGTTGGGTGTTCTAATGAGAGCGGTCTAACGATCGGCGCTCATGACTTGAGACCTCATGATCTCGTCGGTGTGGTGGCAGTCAAACGGGTGATCCCTTAGCCCGCGGATGCGTGAGAAATGCGGGTGATACTGCGGCCACCCCAAAAGTGTGAATTTGTCTTGAATTTTAGTGTGTGTTGATTATACTAGACGTCGGTCTATAAGTAAATGTCTTATCGGAGGCGATTTTATGCAACCAACAAATATACAGAGAGCACAAGAAGCAGCAGTGCAGATAGTAGCGCAAGTGATAGAAAAGCCGATAGACCCCCTATCGGCCATCAAGTCAGTAATCAGGACCATCCGCGTATTTGGGGATGTGGTTTCCATGTGGTGCCAGGGTCCCCGAGGTCAAATGGCTAAACTCGCAGTCAATCAATGTATTGGGCATGGCATCGGAATAGGGGGGGGAGTGAGCCTTTCGTTGGCAGCTAGCTCTATGAAGGGAGAGGGGATGCAGGTTATTTTCGGATTGTTCGCCGCTCCGTTTATCCTTGTCGAGACGCTGAACATCATTGTCCTTATCGATCTTTTCAGGGAAAAATGCTGTGGTAAAACGTCTTGGTTCGCACGCCCCCAGACTCCTCCGCCTGTAATGGGATAAATCTTTATCAGAAAGTGGGGGAAACGATATAGTTGAATCAAAAGGAGATCCCCGGTATGGTCGACCAAAAAACAAGTTATCAGCTTCCCGAACTGCCCTACGCTTTCAATGCATTAGAGCCTGTGATTTCCTCGGAAATTATGGAACTCCATTATCTGAAACACCATAAGGGTTATGTGACGAATCTCAATGCTGCGTTGGAAAAATATCACGAGGCGGAGAGCAAAAACGATGTGGCTCAAATGATCGCTTTGCAGTCTGCCATTAAGTTCAATGGCGGCGGCCATATCAACCATAGCATTTTTTGGACGATTCTGGCCCCCGTCTCTAAAGGCGGCGGAGGGGTTCCAACGGGGGATCTGTCTCAGATGATCCAGCGTGATTTTGGATCTTTCGATCTGTTCAAAGAAAAATTGAGCGCCGCAACGGTCGGCATTCAAGGCTCTGGCTGGGGGTGGCTCGGCTACAACAAGAGCCAAAAACGGCTCGAAATCGCCACCTGTTCGAATCAAGATCCGCTCAGCACTCACGGATTAGTTCCCATTTTGGGAGTCGATGTGTGGGAACATGCCTATTATCTTCAGTATAAGAATGTTAGAGTAGATTATGTCAAAGCGATATGGCAAATTTTTCATTGGAAGCACATCGAGGATAGGTTCACCAAGGCATTAGGCGCTTGATTGATTGCCCCGTTTCACCTATGATGTCCACGATAATGTATGGGACTATTTTCTCGCGGTAAACCAAAAATTAAAATCCAGACGACCAAGAAGGATGGATTTAGCGGGTGGATCAAGTGTTCCGGCTGCAGCGAATTGATTCATGCGAACGAATTATCGCAGAATCTCAACGGCTGTCCGAAATGCGGCTACCATTACCGCCTCTCTTTGAAGCAGCGGATCGAGCTGCTTGCAGACGAGGGGACGTATCAAGAATTATTCACCCATATTCACCCCCTGGACTCGCTCCAGTTCGTCGATACGGAGAGCTATGCAAAGCGGATCGAAGAGGCTGTTAAAAAGACAGGCCGGAATGAGGCTGTGAGCGTCGGCACATGTCTGATCGATGGACGGACGGCGGCGCTGGGGGTTCTCGATTTTGCCTATATGGGGGGATCGATGGGTTCTGTCGTTGGAGAGAGGCTGACCTTGCTCATTGAGTGGGCGCTAGAAAAAAGACTTCCCCTCGTGATCGTGTCGGCGTCAGGCGGCGCCCGGATGCAGGAATCCATTTTATCGCTCATGCAGATGGCGAAGACGGCGGCAGCCCTGGCAAAGCTTCATGAAAAAGGGATCCCATATCTCTCTGTACTCACTAACCCGACGACGGGCGGGGTCACTGCTTCGTTTGCGACTCTCGGCGATGTGATCCTCGCCGAGCCCGACGCTCTCATCGCTTTTGCAGGCCCTCGCGTCGTTGAACAGACCATTGGCCAAAAGCTCCCTCCACGTGCCCAAAAATCGGAATTTCTCCTTGAGAGGGGGATGCTGGACTGCATTGTAAAGCGCTCTGAGCTCAAGGCCCGCATCTCCTTTTTCATCGGATTTTTGACCGGCAATGAACGGACATTCGAAAAAGATGAGCTTGCTAAAAAAATGCCCAGGGCGTTAAAAGAGCTTCTGAAGATCGCAGAAGGGGCTCATGCATAACAAAATTTCTGTCGCTATCCATGTGCTGGATGAAGAATTGATTCCGGCCTATGCGACTCCGCTAGCTTCAGGTTGCGACGCCCGTGCGGCGATTGCCGAATCGATAGCCATTCCCCCCGGGGCAAGCGCCCTGGTGCCGACCGGCGTCAGGGTAGCCCTCCCTGCAGGGTTTGAAATCCAAGTGCGGCCGAGGAGCGGTTTTGCATTGAAAAATCAGCTGACAGTGCTCAATACGCCCGGAACGATAGATAGCGACTATCGGGGGGAAATTGCCATCATTCTGATCAACCATGGGAAAGAGCCTTTTGTCGTAACCCCTAAAATGCGGATTGCCCAATTGGTCGTTTCTCCTGTGGTTCAGGCTGAGTTTGTCCGTAAAGAATCCTTATCGGAAACACAAAGGGGAGAAGGTAAGTTTGGCCATACTGGCGCGAATTAATCCCTTCCCAAGGACCTTTAAAAAAAAGGAATTCATGAAGTATTTGAATTCTCGGCTCATTGCTTTTCTCGACGTCGATACCCGCGATGAGGCTATTCACGCGCTGGTCGATCTCCTGGAAGAAGAGGGGTATCTCCCAAATAAAGAGGCTTTCCGCAAAGCGATCTTTCATAGAGAGCAGCTCGTCTCGACCGGAATCGGCATGGGTGTTGCGATACCACACGCCAAACTGAAGGAATTATCCGATTTTTTTATTGTTGTCGGGATTCAGCAGAAAAAAGGGGTCGATTGGAATGCGCTCGATAAAGCCCCTGTCCGCCTCATTTTCATGATCGGCGGCCCTGAAGATAAACAGACTGAATACCTCCAAATCCTCTCCCTTCTCACCTCTGCAATTCGAGATGTGGATCTTCGGAAAAAATTGCTCAATGCGCAATCTTCTGAAGAAGCTCTTGCACTTTTCTCTCAATTCTAATATTTTTTGATCATATCGGGGGATAATCATGGATTTAAGGCTCAAAGATGTGACCGAATTACTCAATGTTTCAGAGGCGACGGTCAAGCGTTGGATTTCTGACGGAAAAATTCCCTATTACCGACTCCATAACCAATACCGGTTCAGCCGGAGCGAAATCGAAAATTGGGTCCTCAGCTGTAAGCAGGGGGGCGATTTCTCCCCTTTTGACGATGAGGAATCTCCCAAAGAAAAATTGGGGACGCAGCAGTTCGGCCTTTTCCGCGCCGTTCACAAAGGGGGGGTCTATTCCAACATCCCAGGCGATACGAAAGAAGAGGTGATCCGGAACGCAATGGAACAGATCGCCTCCGATCTTCATCTCGACGCCGAAGTGATCACCGAGCTGCTGCTCGATCGGGAAAACCTGATGCCAACGGCGCTATCCAACGGAATCGGGGTCCCCCATACGCGCGATTTTCTACTCCAGGAATCGTATGATGTGATCGCCGTCGTTTTCCCCGCAAAACCTATTGAATATGGCGCCCTTGACGGCCAGCCGGTTCATACTCTCTTTTTCCTCTTCGCTTGCGATGACAAGCGGCATCTCCACCTCCTTGCTAAGCTCGCCCACCTCAGCAGCAAACCAGAGAATCTCGCCTTTCTAAACGGCCATCCGCCTAAGGCTCAACTTCTCGAATATGTGAAGAATTGGGAGGCGAATATCAAGACTGGCGCTGGGGAAATCGCTGCCGTGTAAAAAATTTTTGTTGTTATTTTTTAGCCTCTTTATTAAGATTTGATCCAATTTTTTTGAGAGAGGTAGGTCATGGGGTCTTTAGCTGCAGGTCTTTGTTGTTGGTCGAACAGTTATGGGAGTACGGAACGGCGCATCCAGGTGAGGAACGTCACGCAAGGGGGCAATCATCTCCTCGCAGCTGAGCCTCTCGGCGCCCAGGCGATGTGGGCTTGGCCTGTAATGGCTGAGGTGGCTCAGGTTGTCGGCGGAGGGCCCCTGTATGCCTTGGCTCAATTCTTCCGCATCGCATTCAACCCGCTTGTCAGCTATCCGCTTGCTATTGGTTCCTGCGCGGTCAAAGAGCGGTTTTACGAAGGGAGCGTGGCCGTGACTGCGGCCCCGCAGACGAAATATTTTGTTCGTGGAGCAGTTACCGACGAGGAGCCCACTCTGGGGACGGTCTCATTGAAGGTGGAGGGTGAGCTCAGACATTTCCTCGTGGGAGAGGAGATCACTTGGACTGTTGAGAATAGCACGATAGACAACGGGAAGCGTTACTATTTTTCCATGTTGAAGAAGGACGAGGTTTTTGATGATCAATGCCGAGAGATCGATTTGCCGAATAAAGGGAAAGTTCGGGTGCGGCTCGGATGGGAGATAGACGAAAAGTTTATTGCGAAAACGGAAGGGGGAAGGACGAATTATTACCGTTTAGGGAATGAGGTGGCAAAGCCCATCCCAGAGGTGGTATGTGCGGGAGGGCGCGCTCGTAAGCGTGTGAGGATGGAAGAGGTGGCTCAGGAGCGGCCGGATTCTGTGAAGATCGAAGCTGATGCATTGACTCTCTATTATGACACAGGGCTGGAAATCGACGCTCCCAGAGATGGCTCCTATAGCTTTATGATCAACGGCCAGCAGAGACACTTTGCGAGCGCCAAATATGTCAGTAGTCCCAGTTTGGGACTGTCTGGTGTATGGAATCTGATCTCCAAACTTCCGATCAAACTGCCCACTCGACTCAGCCGTTTCGCGACGCGAACCTTCGATTGGCTGAGTGCAAATATGAGCCAGATCATCCGGATTGCACTGACTGTTTCTGGAGTTGTTTTTGCCTTTTTCGGACACGGCTATATGGCGCTCGGAGTGTTAGCTGCCGTTTCATACGAATACCTCAACCACGACTTAGGGGTCATTCCGAGGAGGGTGAGCCTCTTTATGGAGAGATGGATGCCGGCGATCTCGATGGTAGGGCTTTTGATCGTGGGCTCTTTGACGAGCCAGATCATGGCTGGAGCGAGCCTTCTCCTCATGATCGCATCCGTAAATGTTTGGACTCATCACAAAGTCAGCAAGGCAGTCCGAGCTGTCCTCTTAGGGACGAAAGGTCTCATCAGAAGACTCGTCGAGCGCAAGGGAGGCGAAGTCTCGAATGTGGATGCATCCTATAAACTGCTCGAAGAGTTCCCCACGTTAGAGCAGTCCGAGGCGCCTTTTAACGACAGGAAGACATTGAATTTTGAAGAGATTCAGGCGATCTTAGATGCGAATGACGATCGGTATAGGATCAATCCAACGCATTTAACGAAGAACTTTGAGCCCCCTTTGAAGCTTGCAGAAAACTGGGATTTCGGCGAGTTGATCCGTCTTTGGGACAAGATCGGAGAGGGTTGGACTCAGCCTGACACGGCGAGGCGTTTATTAAGTAGGGCGGTCGATGACAAACGATTTATCGATTTTCTCAAAGTCAGATTCCCCGAGGCCAAGCGGTTCCATTACAAGGAAAATGAGGATCCACAGCGCCAGCGGGCGGCCCTAACCATGCATAAAAAGCAGATCGAAGGCTACGTTGAGATTTTGGCGAAAGAGAAAGGGTGTAGCTCAGAGCGATTCATCGCGGACTGGATCAAGGAGCAACTTAGATGTTTTGTAGAGAAACTCGAGGGACGTCGTCCTAGCGAGGGGCAGCATCGGTTTCTCTGCGACGCCGCCGAAAATACGGCACAGATCATCCCTTTCCTGCTCGATCCCAAAACCTTTCGTCTTTACGTGGAAGACGCCCTCGAAAAGATCGCTGTCGAGGGGGGAGATTATTGCGCTTTGGGAATGTGGCGCGCTTCCAACGAGGTCAAAGAGGGGTTTGTAGAGCCGCTGAGACAAGAGGCTCTGCAGTCTATGGAGCCACAAAAGGCGTTTGAATGTGAAGTGATGAACACTCTGCAAAGGATGAGATTGGCCGGAGGGCAGGCGTTTTTTAGAGAGGCGACTACCTGGTTGCAAAACAAAGAGGAGACGCAGGATACGGCTGCAGATATTCACCTCCATCAAGCTATGACTCATGCATTGGGGCGGGGTTTGCTTCCTCTGCCAGAAAAAGAAAGGAACGATTTTTCTTTCATCGAACTCATGTTGAACCAGACGCTGTTTCTTCCCCCTCAGATTGAGTTATTGAGACAATATCGGAGATGGTTGGATGATGCGGGTACGGGAATCGCAAATCTGGCTATTGATCGGACCGATGTACGCCGAAACAAGGTTCTGGAATACTTGAGAGCTTGGGTGAACACAAATGACGCCCTTTCAGCTCAACAAAAAGAGACGCTCCTCACAGGGCCTTTATTGAATGACGACGAATCGAGGGCTGACTACAACAATCCCCCCAAGTGGAATCGGCTCTTCATGGTGGTTCTCGGCATCCTCGAGGAAAAACAGGGGCCATAAGCCCCTATTTCTTCGCGAGTACGGTTTTTTCTTCGAGAGCGGCGTCTGGCTCCTCATCGATGAAAATGATCTGGCCCTCTTTGGCGGAGACGAGGTATTTTTTCGTCTGGTTCGGGTTTTGGAGCAATTTCTCGGAGAGGGGATCTTCGAGGAACTGTTCGATGATCCGGCGGAGCGGCCGCGCCCCCATCTCGGGCAAGTAGCCCTTCTCGACGAGGAGATCCCGTGCGGAGTTGTCGATAGCGACGAAGATATGCTTTTTCTCGAGGCGCCCCCTCAATTTATTGAATTCGAGATCGACGACTGAGCGGAGAGCGACTTTATCTAATGTGCGGAAGATGACGAGTCCGTCTAAACGGTTGATGAATTCGGGTTTGAAGTGTTTTTTCACAGCCCCTTCGATCTTCTCCTCCATCAACTTGTAATCCATGAGGCTCTCTTTCACCCCAAAACCGACCTCAGTCGATTTTCGGATCAGATCGGCCCCCAAGTTGGAGGTCATGATGACGATGGTATTCCGGAAGTCGATCTTCCTGCCGACGGAATCGGTGAGCCGCCCCTCTTCGAGAATTTGGAGGAGCAGATTCATCACATCGGGGTGAGCTTTTTCGACCTCGTCGAATAAAATCACCGAATAGGGGCGTCTTCGAACCTGTTCTGTGAGCTGGCCCCCCTCTTCATAACCGACGTATCCTGGAGGCGAACCTGTCATCCGGCTGATCGCAAATTTCTCCATGTACTCGGACATGTCGACCTGGATCAGAGCGTCTTCGCCGCCGAACATATGAGAGGCGAGCAAACGGGCTAAATGGGTCTTCCCAACCCCGGTGGGTCCGAGGAAAAGGAAGGCGCCGATCGGCCGGTTCGGATCTTTGATATCGGCCCTGCTTCTCCGGATCGCCCTGCAAACTGTACCGAGGGCGTCATCCTGGCCGATGATCTTGAGCTTGAGCTCCTGTTCCATTTTCAGCACTTTTTCGGTCTCCCCTTCGGTCAAACGGGTCACCGGTATGCCTGTCTGCTTGGCCACGATATTTGCAATATCCTCTTCATCGACAATCGGCTGATGCTCGTCTTTATGCGACTCCCATTCGGCGCGAGTTTTCTGCAAATCTTCTCTTAAATGTTTTTCGTTATCTCTCAGCTTCGCCGCCTTTTCGTATTCCTGGTGGCCGATGGCCTCCTCTTTCGCTACGCGGGCCTGCTCAATTTTCTCTTCCAGCTCGGTTAGATTCGACGGCTGATGCATCATGGAGATGCGGGCTTTCGCTCCCGCCTCGTCGAGTAAATCGATCGCCTTATCGGGCAAAAATCTTCCCGAAATATAGCGCTCCGACTGGTAGACGGCCGCTTTCACAGCGGCGTCTGTATAGATGCACTTGTGATGCTCTTCGTATTTCGGCTTCAGCCCGGTCAAGATCAAGATACTCTCTTCCACAGAAGGGGGCTGGACGATAATCTTTTGGAATCTCCGCTCCAAGGCAGGATCCTTCTCGATATGCTTCCGGTACTCGTCGAGCGTCGTAGCGCCGATGCACTGGATTTCCCCCCGAGACAAAGCGGGCTTCAGGATATTGGAGGCGTCGATCGCCCCCTCTGCGGCGCCAGCCCCAACGATCGTGTGGATTTCGTCAATGAATAGAAGGACGTTCCCGTTCTTCTTGATCTCGTCCATCACTGCCTTGATCCGCTCTTCGAACTGGCCTCTATATTTCGTGCCGGCAATCATTAAAGTCAGATCCAAGGAAATCAACTTTTTTTTCCTGAGATTATCCGGGACGTCGCCTCGGACGATCGCGTGGGCAAGCCCCTCGACGATGGCTGTTTTGCCAACCCCTGCCTCGCCAATCAAAACCGGATTGTTTTTGCGCCGTCTGCACAGGATTAAAATCAGCCGCTCGACCTCGTCTCTCCTCCCGATGACCGGATCCATTTTCCCTTCGCGGCAAAGCTCGGTCAAATCGTGGCCGTACGCCCGGAGCGCCGGCATTTTATCAGTCACAGGGGCCGACCCGGACGACATCCGCTCTTGCGGAGCATTCGGTTGCCCATTGGCTGGAGGAGGGTTGGCTCCCATCGGCGGCAATTGGAGATTGAACGTCTCAAGCTCTTTCAGCACCTCTTTCCGAATCTCTTTCAGATTCACATTCAGATTCTCGAGGACCTGCGCCGCCACCCCGTCGGTTTGGCGGAGAAGAGCGAGTAAAAGGTGTTCCGTCCCCACATAATTATGGTTCAGACTGGCCGCCTCTTCGTTTGCATATTCAAACACTTTCTTGACTTTTCCAGTCAGAGCCGGATCCCCATAGACCTGTATTTCTGGCCCAAAGCCAATCATCCGCTCCACTTCGGCCCGGATCGCCTCATAGTCGAGATTCATGTTTCTCAGTACGTTGACCGCAATGCCTTGACCTAGTTTTAACAGCCCTAAAAGGACATGTTCTGTGCCTAAGTAATTGTGGTTCAGTCGCTGCGCCTCTTTTTTAGCGAGCTTGATGACCTGTTTTGCGCGATTGGTGAATTTATCAAACATGAGGAACCCTTTTCTTTATTATAACCCTTTCGAGTTTTTTTCTCGACATCCTAGGCAAAATGTTGGTAGTCTCAAAGATCTTTCTAATAAAGCCTCTATCATTCTTTGTGAAGTGAAATTTTTTTATGCTCGAAATCTTAGACACTGGAGCAGACTCGGCTATCGCCAATATGCGATTCGACGAGAAGCTCTTAGAGACATTAGAGCCGCACGGCTCTCCGATTCTCCACCTATATGGATGGAGCCGCCCTTCGGCCACGTACGGCTATTTCATCCGGCCTGAAAATCATCTCGATCTCAAAAAAGCCGAAGACCATCAAATGGATCTTGCCCGTAGACCCACCGGCGGCGGGATCGTCTTTCACATTTGGGATTTAGCCTTCTCTTTTCTGATGCCGGCAGCTCACCCCCGTTTTTCTCTCGGCACATTGGACAACTACCGGTTCGTCAACGGCGCTGTATTACAAACTGTCCAAGAATATTTTCATTGTTCTCCAGAATTGATCCCCCAAGACGCCCCATCAGCCTCTTCCGACGGCCGCCATTTTTGCATGGCAGGGCCGACCCGATACGACGTGGTCTGCCAGGGGATGAAAATCGCCGGCGCCGCTCAGAGAAAAACGCGGCAAGGCTATCTGCATCAGGGAACCCTTTCACTCGGCGCCCCGAACATCGAATTGTTACATGATCTCCTCCCCTCCAAACAGGAAGTTCTGCAGGCGATGAGTTCTTCGACCTTTGCGCCAGTAAAAGAGATCAATCGATTGCCCAAAATCCGTAAGGAGCTACAAAAACTCCTTGCCGACAAACTCCGCAACGCCCTAGAATTTTAGCCTATGACAAAACAAAAAGCTCGCACAGCCATCACCCCGACTCGCGAAGAGAACTACCCAGAGTGGTATCAATCCGTTTTGAAAGCCGCCGATTTAGCCGAACACTCGCCCGTGCGCGGCTGCATGGTCATTAAGCCTTGGGGTTATGCCATCTGGGAGAACATCCAGAAAATTTTAGACGGAGCTTTTAAAGCGACAGGGCACCAGAACGCCTATTTTCCCCTCTTCATCCCCCTTAGCTACATGGAGAAAGAGGCCCAGCACGTCGAAGGATTTGCCAAAGAGTGCGCGGTCGTCACCCATCACCGCCTGGAGAAGGGGACAGACGGGAAACTCGTCCCCGCAGGCGAACTCGAAGAGCCGCTGATCGTCCGCCCCACCTCGGAGATGATCATCGGCCACACCTTTGCCAAGTGGGTCGAATCGTACCGCGATCTTCCCCTGTTGATTAACCAATGGGCCAATGTAGTCCGCTGGGAAATGCGGACCCGGATGTTCCTCAGAACCACCGAATTTCTCTGGCAGGAAGGGCACACCGTACACGCCACGGCGGAAGAGGCGATGGGTGAGACGAAAAAGATGCTCGAAGTCTATTCCGATTTTTGCCAAACGTACCTTGCCCTCCCTGTGATTCGAGGGGAGAAGAGCGAATCGGAGCGGTTTCCAGGAGCGGTCCATACGTACACCATCGAGGCGATGATGCAGGACAGAAAAGCGCTTCAGTGCGGAACCTCCCATTTCCTTGGCCAAAACTTCGCCAAGTCATGCGGCATCCAATTTCAGAACATCGACGGGAACCAAGAATATGGGTGGACCACCTCGTGGGGCGCTACAACTCGTCTAATCGGCGCGATGATTATGACTCACAGCGACGACGACGGACTCGTGCTGCCCCCCCGAATTGCCTCCGCCCACCTCGTCATCCTCCCGATCATTCACACTGACGAGGCCCGCCCCAAAGTGCTCCAAACCTGCGAGGAGCTTGCCGCCCGTCTGAAAAAAATCGACTACCAAGGACAGCCCCTCCGCGTGATCATCGATGCGCGCGATCTCCGCAGCGGTGAAAAATCGTGGCAATGGATCAAGAAGGGGATCCCGCTCAGGCTTGAAGTGGGCCTGAGAGAGATCGAAGCGGGCCAATTCAATATTTGCCGGAGGGACAAACCTCACCGTGAAGTTTCCCCGTTCTCTGAACAGGCCGTTGTGCCGCTTCTCGAGGAGATCCAGGAACATTTATTGGCGAAGGCCGTCGCCTTCCGCGACCGGTATACCGTTGAGATCGACGACAAAAAAGAATTCTACGACTTTTTTAGCGGGAAAGGGGAGGAGATCCACGGCGGTTTTGCTCTCTGCCATTGGAATAGAGATCCAGCCATTGAAGCAAAGCTCAAAGAGGATCTGAATGTGACGATCCGGTGTATCCCATTCCATCTGCCTGCGCAGCCGGGCCGGTGTTTATTTACCGGGGAGCCGAGTCCGCAAAGAGTGATTTTCGCCAAGTCCTATTAAATTTTTTCACGCGGAGCTTGAATCCAATCTCACTATTTGCTAACATGATGTCTCTTTTTCCAAAGAGTGTTCCATGCTCGAGTTTTTTCGGATCTATCAGCGTTACTTTTTCCTAGTGATCAGTGTTGTTCTTGTCTGCTCGCTTTTGTTTTTTGGGACGTACAGCACCTTTGGCGGCGGCGAGGAGCGTCCCGACCTGACCATTGGCCAAAAGATCGACGGCTCCTCAATGACCCTCTTCGAAGTGCAAAAGCTCTCCCGTTTCATCGCGGCCGACAGGGAGGATGTGCCTGAGAGCCGAGGCGCCCTCCCCAACCTTTGCAACGACGGCGTGATCCGCTACGATTTTCTTAAAGACGGGCTAGCGAGCCTCATCGTTGGCCCGTATTTTGACGCTCTGAAAGGGGAGTTGGAAGATCGCCTTGAGAGAATCAAACGGTTTAAGCCCTACGTCCACCCGGAGGCCTCTTTTCTCAGTGCGAAGACCATCTGGAATCAATTCGTCCCCGAAATAAATCGGGAGATCGGCGGCTTGCAAGGGGAGAGCGCCGCCTCCCTCTCCGTGTTTTCCCGCCTCGAGCGGCTGTATCAACTGCAGGGGAGACTTCAGCCTGAAACGCTCCGCCAGATCCTCATCTACCAGCACCGGCAGTACCCTTGGCTCACCGTCGATCAGAGGCTCTCCTATGAGGATCTCTCCCTCTTTGGTTTCCATTCGGCGAGCGACTGGTTTGGCCGCCGCTTTATCGATCTCATCTCCGAGTTTATATTGAACGCCGCCGCTGCTGCTGAGGGAAAAGGGTATCGGGTCAGCCTCCAGGAGGCAAAAGGGGACTTGATTCACCATTTCCAAGAGTCGATTCAAAAACTGACTGACGCGAAAGCGAACCCTGAAATCAGCTTCCACAGCCACCTCCGGACTCTCGGTTTCGATGAGAAATCGGCCTCAGAGGTGTGGCGCAAAGTGCTTCTCTTCCGCCGTTATTTTCAGGACGTCGGCGCAGCCGCCTTTGTCGATCGGCTCCCCTACAAAGATTTCGCCGAATACGCCAAAGAGGCGGCCGTTGTCCAAACCTATCGCTGGCCTATCGTCCTCCGCAATCATCAAGATCTCGCCGAATTCCGATTTTATGTGAAAGCGATTTCCCCCAAAGGGACCACCCTTTTGCCGACAGCGATTTTACCGGTCGAAGAGGTCGAAAAAAAGGTGCCTCAGCTCGTCTCTAGAACCTATCGCGGCGCCGTTGCCGAAGTGTCCAAAAAAGAGCTCGCGTTGAGGGCCACCTTAAAGCAAATTTGGGATTGGGAGACCGACGAATCTCATTGGCCTCTATTGAAAAACCAATTTTCACTGCCAACAGCTCAAGATGTGAACGAGCGGTTCAAAATTTTAGAGCAGCTGGAAGCTACAAAACGGACCGAAATCGACGCTTGGGTGCGGGAGAAACTGGTCGATGAGAATCCTATTTGGCTCGAAGAGGCCCTCGCCTCCGCCCCCAAAAATGAGAAAACCTGGACTGTTTCCGGCGCTGAGACGCCCTACGACTCTCCCTATATTCGCGTTGAACATCAAGAGCTTGTCCAGGAAAAACACATTCTCCCATTCAATGAGGCGAGAGAAGCCCTTGCCAAGCTCGTTCCGAAAACGGCCGAGGAAGAGTACGATCCGAGAAAAAGCCCCTTTGCGCTTATCGGGAAAGAGGCTCTCGCCGCCTTAGAGCAGGACAGGGGAGATCTCCGCTGGGTCCAGAGCGGCGCCGACCCTCTGCTCGATCAATTTAAGTTAGAAAGAACAGAGCAAACGATTTTGCGCACTTCAAAAGAGGATTGGATGAAAGAACAAGTATTTCTACTCTCCGTTGGCCTCTGGTCTCCCATACATGTAGCTGAGAATGGGGAAGTTGCCTTTTTTTATGTACAAGAGAAAAAGACAAATCCTGTCCCTATTCTGGATCAACTTGCCTTTGGCAAGGAAACGTTGGCGGCCGACGCCAAGGCCTATGTTGCAGAAAAGTTGCTGCACGCAATCAAAAAGAAACAAGCAATCGTGATCCCCATCCAAAAGGAGGATGAATGAGCCTATTTGAAGATCTTCCGGCCCTTTCCCCCGTTCAATTTTTCGGGCTTACGGCCGATTCCCAATTTATCCGAGGCGTCCTCAAACCGGAGAAGACCCATCTCCTTCCCTCTACGAGCGACCTCTTAGACGAAGAGTCGTTTGCCGACGTCTATAGCGCTTGGAACTTTGAGAAGCTCTGTTTTTATATTGCCGTCCACCGCCCTTTTCAAAAGATAGGGGAGCCCGATTTTCGGAAAGGGGAGAGCGTCGAGCTTTTCATCGACACTCGCGATCTCAAAACGACAGCGGAGAGGACCCCTTATTGCCACCATTTTGTCTTTTTCCCCGTCCTCTATCAGAACTTTCTCGGCAGGGAGATCACCCGCTTCCGCAATGAAGAGACCCACCGCCTCTGCCATCCCGAAGATCTCCAAATCACCGCCGACCTCGACGATTCCTCCTATCGCCTCTCCATCGAGATTCCGTCCCACTGCCTCCACGGTTATGATCCCCTCAGTTTTTCCCGCATCGGGTTCACCTATCGGATCAACCGGACCGAAGGGCCCCCGCAGCACTTTGCCGTCTCCTCGGAGGAGTACAACATCGAGCAGCACCCAGCCACGTGGGGAACCCTCAAACTCCTCAAAGACAGCGAATGAAGCACTATACTGAATCGCACGAATGGATTGAACTCAACGGGAAAGCGGGGACTGTCGGCGTGACCCACTACGCGCAAAACGAACTCGGGGAGATCGTCTACATCGAGCTCCCCAAGCTCGGCCTTCACGTGAAAGCAGGCCAAGAGGTCGCCGTCCTCGAGTCGACCAAAGCGGCCGCCGACGTTTATGCCCCTATGTCTGGCAAAATCATCGCCGTGAACGAGGCCCTTCGGGAGAACCCCGCCTCGATCAATCAGAGTCCCGAAAGCGCCTCCTGGCTTTTCCAAATCGAGATCACCCACCCAAAAGAACTCGATCACCTCTTGACCGAGCAGCGCTATCAAGCCCTCATTGCGCATTAAAGATCTGGGCTGGACATTGGGCATTTCTCAGCGCTGGGCGTCCAGGGCTTTGACTTGGATTCAAAATCCAAGTGATTGGCCGATGATTGTATACATGTCTAGCCCGCATTTCTCACAGAGCGGAAGAAGTTCGCGAATAAAAGGCATTTTGTACTTTAAAAACACCAAAACCAGGTGATGGGGATTGATTTTTTAAGGATGAGTGAATTTTTTGACCCGACTGTCGCAAAAATTGGCGTCTAGAAATAAAAACAGACCGTTTCTGAGGAATTTCTAGGCAGCCCGAACCGTTTTGACGTCTATGCGCTCTAAAAATTGAGACAGTTTTTATCCCGAAATCTCCTCTCATTTTTTTCTCCCGACATTGCGGATAGGCTCGTCAAGTCACATTTTTATTTGGTAGACAATAAAATATTTTATACTCCATACTGGGCCTGCGCATTTTTTGTGGTGTATGGTACTTAGGCTCTTGCTTCTTATTTTTGGCAGTTTTCTCTATTCCTATGAGTCGGATGATTCATCTCTGATTTCGGCTGAAAATGAGCCTTCGGCATTGGTTGCAGGCACAGTCAACGCAATTACGGGAAAATGGTCGGTTGGCGAGACAGATCTTGTGATTCAAGGTTTTGAGCCGATTCTGATTCGTCGGGTTCTTGTGGAAGGAAAGTGGGCTGTTTTTCCGTCCCTCAAAGTGGTTGCAACCACTTCTCATAATCAAGGTCATTCGTATTCGATTCTGGAAAGTTCAGGGGCTAGAGTTCGTTATAAATTTACAAACCAGAAGATGCATATTGAAAATGAGCGTTACCGCAAATATACTCCTGCAGACCTTGAATACGGGTACACGAATACCTCAAGAGGTACAATCTCGAGCTCTACCAATTTGCAAAATAATGTTCTTTTTGTCGGCCCCAAGGAGAAGCGGTTTATTTTATACTGTGCGGACGGAACGGTTCGCACTTATCTTCAAATCGATCATGTTGAAGACCAGTATCGACTCCTTTCTGAGCATCTCCCGAACGGCAACTGGGTTCTGTACGAGTACTTAGATCGAAAGAAAAAAATACGTCTGAGTTCAATCCGAACGACAAATCCATCCCAAAATCAGGTCTACGCTCGCGCAGATTTCATCTACGCAGATCACAAGTGGAGTAATAAAAACTTTAAAATTGTTGGAAGTGATGGTCAAACAGTTGAATACAATTACAATAAGGAAGGTATTCTGATATCAGTTAGATCTTCAGGCAGGTCCGATCAAACTTTCGGATATATTTTGCAAGACAACCTCACGCATCTGAACCGGATATCGTTGCCCTTGAGTCGAAATTTTCAGGCTGATTATTACACGCCGAAGACCAAATCGGTGAATGGACAAAAAATTGTGATGGAAAATTCTAGCTATGAAGCCACCTTCAATGGACAAGTCTATGATCAATTTGTACCAGATCCTCGGTGTGGACGCGCCATGACCCTTTCCGCTCCTGTAGGCTCTGATGCCAGTCTTCATGTGACTCATGCCTTTTTTTACGATTTACAAAATCGGAAGACCTCTGTTTTTGATATTGAAAACCAACGAGTAGATTACATTTGGGATGCTAGTTTTCGATTAAGACAAATCGCCAGATATGGCACTGATGGAAAACTGCAAAAAATCGAACAATTTTCATGGACTCAGTTCGGAAACCTTGTTTGCAAAAGTTTGCTTGACGGCAATGGAAAGCCCCTTTGGGCTAAGACATACTCCTACAATTCCCGAGGCGATATTGTTGAGGAGCGGTTCTTTGGCAATCTTTCAGGAATGGGCGCCCAGCTGGTTCTGAATACAGACAATCTTCCCTTAGAAAATGGGGTAGAAAGTTACGTTCAGAGATTTACCTACATAATCGGCGATTTTTCTCTTTTGCAATCGATGGACGATGGCGAAAAAAGGATTGAAAACACCTATTTGCCCCAAACGAATTTAATCGCTTCACAGACGACGTACCATAAAGGAGAAATCAAGGAGAGAAAATTTTGGGAATACGATGCCAATCATCTTCTGATCAAAGAGGTCACGGACACAAAAACAGCTCATTTGATTCGGCAAATCACGCCAAAGCCAGACGGTCCCTATTTCGGCTTGCCATGGATGATTGAAGAAAAGTATTTGGAGGAGGGCCAAGAACATTTAGAGAGTAAAGTGGTTCTGCAATATACGATAGGCGCTCAAGTCGCCCAAAAAGATGTTTACGATTCCGCAAATCAGTTTTGCTATAGCCTCAAATATGTCTACAATCAGAAAGGGCAATTGATCGACCAAACAGATGCGGCTGGACGACATGAACAATTTTCTTACGATGAATGTGGAAATCAGGTCTCTCACCAACATGCATCTGAGCGCAAGAAGGCCACTTTTAACTATGATTTTTCCAATCGTCTGATCTCATCTTCACAACGAGGGGATGATGGAATCATTCTCAATGAGAAATATGTCTATGATAAAAAACACCGATTGATCTCCGAAACAAAGCCTTTAGGGCATGTGGCGAAGTTCGGCTACGATCCGTTCGGTAATCTACGTCAAAAAGAATTCCCTTCAATTGGGATTTTTCTTTTTATTTATGACAGTTTTGGGAGGATTTCTTCGAAGATTAATCCTGATAAATCGGAAACAAAAACAGCCTATAATGCATATAATAAACCCATTCGCATTGAATACCCAGATGGAGGAGTTGAAGAGTTCGTCTATTATTCCAATGGATCGCTTAAAACTTCCATTAATTCGGAAGGTGTTGAAACTTCTTATGTATATGACCATCAAGAAAATGTTGTTTCCAAAACCCTGTCTGCTAATGGGCAGAGACTCTCCGAAGAATTTTACCGGTATGATGGCCCATATCTCACGGACAAAGTAGATGCTGAAGGAAAGCGGACTACTTATACTTACGATCTCTCTGGGAAGCTTCTTGCTGCGCGGATGGGTGGTGAAACAATTGAATTTGGTTATGATTCCTTAGGACGCCAAGTTCTCGAAAAAGTCGGGTCGCTGTCCACAAAGAAAAAATATGATATACTCAATCGCATTATTGAAGAAAGCAAAGAAGGTGGAGGAGAAATTTTACATCGTATTCAATATGAGTATGATTCAGCTGACAACCGCATAGCTGTTACCCGATTTATTCAGGGGGAAGAGAGTAAGGAAAGCTCGATTTATGATTCTCTTGGGCGTTGCATCCAAACGACAAACCCCCTTGGGGCGAATACTCACATAATTTACGCCGTAACACCGCTCTTAAAGGAAGCCATTATTGATCCTCTTCGACTCAAAACGATCAAAAGCTATAATGCTCTACAGAAAGTCGCATCGGTTGAAATCGTCAATGGGGAAGGAACCATTTTGTCAAAACAGTCGTTCACGTACGATTTTCGTGGGAATCTCCTAGAGCATGCCTTTCATATTCCTCGCCCCTTTTCTAACCGCTACTCCTATGATTCTATGGGACGGCTTACCCAAAAAATAGAGGCTGCCGATCGGCCCTATACCAAAACGACGAAATATACCCATGACAAGTTAGGGCGCCTCGTTCAAACGGTCAAGCCAAATGGGATATCTCTCAATTACTCCTACAATCGGCTAGGTCATCTCGCCTCCATGAGTTCATCCGATCAAACCATCAGGTATCTCTATTTTCACGATCGTTTAGGTAGGGAACTTACGTCCTGGGATCTGAATCTCGATCAAAAAACGGAAAAAAGATATGACTCCCACGGCCGGGTTCTGCAAGAAACTCTTGGAAGCGGCCATACCATTCAAAATGAATATAATGCTTTTGGTGATCGCGTTCAATTGACTCTTCCAGACCTGTCTTTTGTCCGGTATGATTATGATCCGCTTTATGTGCGCAGAATAACCCGCTATAGCCCAAATAAATCAGCGCAATATAGCCATAGCTTTGATTCATATGATCAAAGCGGCAATATCATTCGGGAAACTCTTATCCAAGATCTGGGGATAGTTACACATAAGTACAATCAGCTACAGCAGCGAGATGGGTGTAACTCAATCTATTTTTCCCAGGAAGTGATGGAGCGAGATCCATTGGGGAATATCTTAAAATACGACCTCAATGGCAATACTTGCGCCTTTGTCTACGATGATCTGTATCAACTCACCTCAGAACAGGCTTTCACTTATACGGCTGACGCTGACTATTGCCGCCTGAAAAAAAATGGAGAGGAATATGAGCATAATGATCTCATGCAACTGATCTCGCATCTGGAGCATGATCAAAATGGCAATCCTATTCAACACAATGACTCTTGTTTTTCATATGATGCATTGGATCGGTTGATTCAAGTGCAAACCCCCTCTCAACGGATTGCATTCACCTATGATTCGGATCATCGGCGCCTTTCAAAAACTGTGATCCACGATGGTGGGGTCTCACGGAATTTCTATCTTTATGATGGCCGGAAAGAAATCGGGATCCTTGATGCCTTTGGGAACACACTTGAGCTTCGCATTTTAAACCCGGCAGCCTCATCAGAGATTGGTTCTTCCATAGCTATTGAAATGCAAGGCAAGATTTATGCGCCTATTCACGATCTCATGGGAAATCTCGGTTACCTTGTTTCAGTGGATTCTAAGGATTCGAGATCTTTCGAATATAATGCATTTGGCGAAGAAAGCCCGGCCAACGATCCTTCTATCCCCTGGCGGTTTGCCTCTAAGCGGATAGATCGAGAGACAGGTCTTGTCTATTTCGGCCAAAGATATTACTGCCCTTCTCTAGGTCGTTGGCTGACCCCAGATCCCGTTGAATCAACGGCCAATCTGTATTCGTTTGTGAACAACAATCCATTTCGCTACGTCGATTTTTTTGGCTTATATTCTTCAGATCGAGCCTCTGATGTCCATTTTTTTGATCCAAGTAGTATTTTTGAGTCGAATACTTTTTCTGTGGGCACCATAGGAGATTCAAATTTAGGAAATATTCATTATCATTGCGGGATCAATAACTCAGAGGAGGAAGTGAAGCAGGCCCAAATGGCTTTGTACAACATCTTGGGAGGAGAAAGGGCTGTTACAGCCCACTGGATACATGATCATAAAATCACTCGCGGTCTCGGCTTAGTTGGTTCAGAAAAAATCGCGAAGAATCAATATTACACTGTATGCCCGGGATTGACTCTTTTGGGCAGATTTTATCTGGGTCGTTCCTATATGCAAGATGTCATTGAGTATGAAACGCGGTTGCTTTCCCGCCAAGCAGAGGATATCCTAAAAGAAAACAACCCGCTTTTGAAGCAGGTACATGTCCTTTTCAGCAACGCCAGCTACCCGTTTAGAGAGGCGTTGCAAAGGATATCTCCAGAAGCTCGCGAGACCGTTATCGCTATCTCTGCAGGACCTACGACGATGATCGAAAACCACTTGGCTCATAAAGCATATAATATAATTGGGGAAAAAGATTGGCCGTCAAGAATCTGCAATGGGTTGGTTAAGTCATTTATAGAGAGGGAAAATGCCATTGTACAATTTATAGAGCAACATGAGACCAAACTAGGCGTGTTTGGTCATTATTTCGAGCAACCCCAGTATCAAGAATACATGAGGACCATCCTAAATGATAATAGGGAAATTTATGAAATACATTAGGTTTATGATTTTTTGTTTGCTCAGTTTGTCTGCATCTTGCAGGTATGACATTTTAAATAATCCAGAACATAAACTAATAAAAAATTTTTCTAGCCGTGCAAGAAAAGAGGCGGGGTTAATTTCTTGGAGTTATGGAATCAATCAATCTTTGTTAAGGGACTATCCGTCAAACGCTCTCGTAGGGGATTTTAAGGTTATATATGCCTTACGTAAAACTCAGGAAAACGTTGTATCTGTAGATGAAGCTAGATGTCTGATTATTTCTGTTGTCGAAAGTTTTCTCAGAGACATAAATACGAACCAAAAAATTAGAAAAAAACTTGCTGCATTTCCGTTTCCTAGTAATAGAATGTCCATTTACATAGTCTTTGTTGATGAAAATGATATTGGGCTTGGCAACGGAGGGGTTCAAAAAGTGTATGTAGATAACGATAAAATTAGATATGTAAGATATGAAATATACGAATATATCAAACCAGTGCCTTTTGGAAAACATTTTGTGTTTCACGAAGAAGTCTATTCAAAAGCTTTCGATATTGTGAAAGAACAGGGACGTCTGAGGGAATTGTAGGTGAGGTTTTTGGTCTGTGACGGCGGCAGGATGGCGGGGAAGCCCAGCGCCCCAAAAAACAGAGAGAAAATGATCGAATCTCATATTGGATGAGAGGGGGAGTCCGAGTGATCGGCTCCTCTACTCCATGACCGACCACATAAAATTTTTCAAGAAATTGCCTTTCCTTTAGAATGCCATGTGTGAACCGGATTTTTTTTTGCATTGTTTTCTTTTTTCTCGCATGCGCTCTTTTCAACACTCAAATTTTAGGCGCCGCGGCGCGGATCATCATGAGAAAAAAAACGGGTTGCGAAATGGCCTACCGCTCTTTGTATTGGAAAAGAGGGGAACTTATATTCTCCGATGTAACTTTTTCCGGCTCTTTTTTTTATTCCCACATGGAAAAGGTCTCATTTCGCCCCGATTGGAGATCTTTTCCGCGCAAAATAAAGGGTCACCTCACTCTCAATTCCCCTTATCTCTCTATCACAGAGCGGATCATCTCTCCGCGTATGGATTCTAGCTGGTTCGATCTTTCCCTCTCAGTGAAGGATGGGATCCTCGATTGGGATGGGCCGGTTCGTTTTTCTGCCGAACACACCTCTTCCCGCAGCGATCTGTCTTTAGATTGGGGCGATGCGAGCGCCCTTATGATTTACCAAAATGGAGAGCTGCAGGGCGATCTCAAAAATTTCCGGCTCTCTCTTCTACAGCCGTGGCTCCCGTTCGGGGAGATTGTCGAGGGCAGAGCGACAGGCCAGATGGCGATCGACGATGAGGGATGCCCGCTGAAGGCCAATCTCTCAGTTGAACAACTGAAGGCCGCGTGGCCTGGCGGGAGCGTCGATCGCTTAGCCGGTAGTCTCAGTTTCAATGCCCAACTGGGAGCCAAATGGAAGCTGGACGGTCTGGGTCAATCTCAGGGCAAAGAGTTCCCCTTCACTTCTGTCGGCAGGGCCTTTTTTAAAAAACGGTGGATCGAATCGAACATCGAGTTTGGGGATTCATGGTGCAAAATGGGGCGAGATGAGGGGTGGAATGTTGAATGTTGGCAGCTCAAAGCGGAGCAGGTCTCCTGGCTCCAAGGGGGGCTCGCCCTTTTTTGCGATGAGTTTGGCAAGGGCTCTATCTTGAATGGATCGGTCAGTGGGAAAGCGTCGTTCGCCCATTCTTCATGGAATGCCCAGTTTGAAGGGCAAAATGTGACCGTGCAGATAGGGGAGGCGCTATTCGCTTGCACGAAAGCGAAGGGCGATTTGACGGAGGAGGGGGGGAGTTTCGTCCTCTTCAGCCCTGCGGCCGATCTGAAATTCGCAGGTACATGGGAGGATTGGAATGGGGAGGTTCGTCTCGGCCCCATCGATCTTGTTCTGCACGGCGGTTGGGATGGACAAAAGGTCCCGATCCAGATCGGCAAAGGGACTCTTGCGGCTCTAGAATTTTGGGGCTCTGGATGGATCGATCCAGCTTTCGATCTTTTTTTTACACTCCATGGAGAGTGGAGCCTTTTCGAAAAAAAAATTCCGATCCATTGTCCTGAGCTGAGTAGGCAGGGGGGGGGGTGGACGTTTGATTTTCGGGCCCCCCGAAAAATGTGGGATCTCTTCCGGCTAGGGGGAACCGTCTCCCAAAACGAAATCGCTTATCACCCCAAAAATCACCTCCTCGGCGTACCCCTTGTTTTCCATCCAGCCCCTTTGGGAGAATTGGACGTTTCATTAGAACTTCCTTGGTCTGCGCTTCTCTCGGCTGGACCTTTTTTGAAAGAGTGGGGTCTCGATCTAAAAAAAATCCCCCCCGTTGAAAAGACGTTTCTCCATTTTCAGTGGAGGGGAGGGGAAGCCGATCTAACAGCCCATTCAGATTCTCTCCCCTTTTCTTTGCACGTTGCTCAAAAAGGGGATGCGTGGAAGATCGATCTCGATTCTGATATCGCGTTGCAAGCTGTGGTCAAAAAAGATGGGAGCGCTAAAGGAAAGGGGCGTTGGAAATCGGAGGTCGAGGTCGAATTCGATGGTCAGATCACTCCCGCTTTTCATTGCGAATTTTCCCTCCCCAGAGTGTCGGCCGATTTGAAAATCAGCCAACCGCTCTGCATGGAGGGAACCATCGAGGGGCAGGGTCACTTTATCTACAACGGCGAGATCGAATCCGATTTCGATTTTACCCCCTCTTCTCTAGCCATCCAATCAGAGCCGCTCGAAAATCAAGGATCCATTCACCTCTCTTACTCTTCTCTCCGCGGCGCCCTCTTTACCGGAGTGAACCTCCATGGGCTGTTCGATTGCATTGTCGATCTACTGGAATATGACATTCAAAGATCCCACTGGATTTTCCACAAAGCGCAAGTACACCTCCCATGTTCTTTGTTGACGAGCCCCTTCCTCCGATTCCTAGATAAAGAAAAAGAGCTCAATTTCACCGCCGATCTCGATGTTGCCTCCGACTTTTCGACGTTTGTCTGCACCCTCAGGGAAGGGTGGATCCCCTGCCAGGGGGCCTCTTTGCCCATTGACGATCTGGCCCTTTCGTGGAGCCACGGAAAATGCGCTGCGGCCCTCCATTACAAGGGTCATCTCCATCAGCTCCAAATGCAGCTGGATGATCGAATGACCGGTCGACTGACTGTGGGCGAGGAGGAGACGCCCCTTTGCATTGATTGGGAATACCGCGATGCATTTCTCATCCAGTCGATCGAGGGTTCATTCGGCGGCGTCGAGGCTTCTTTCCATGCCGAAAGCCCCAATCAGCTCGTCGGTAGCGCCCGTGTCGATTTTACCGCCCTGTCGCCTCTGCTGCCCCTTGATGTGGCTCAAGTGTTCACAGAGATCAAAATGGGAAAAGGATACGAATTGAAAGGGCAGCTGAATATCCAAAATAATCGACCTTCTTTCCGCGGTCTTTTAAGCGGTAAAGCTGTCGAGCTCTTTGGCTTTCAATTCCGAACATTGCTGGCTCAAGTCGATCTCCATCCCGAATCGATTCAGATTTTTGACGTCAAAATCAGCGATAGCGCCGGCATCATGAAAATCGATCAGATTCTCCTTGAAGGAAAAGAAGATAAACCATGGACAATCGAGATTCCGCACTTAACGATTCTCGAAATGCGCCCCAGTCTCATGCAAAGGCCTGGCGGTTTGGTCGGCCCAATTAGCCCTTTGGTCGTCCGCGAACTGAACATCGAAGACTTTAAAGGGCTCCTCGATGATGGAAAAACGTATACAGCCAAAGGCGATCTCCACTTCATCAACTCTTACAAGCGAGGAGAGACGGTCTTTGATCTCCCAGCCAACCTGCTGAGCCGGATTGTCGGCCTCGATCTGGAACTCCTCATTCCAGTCACTGGCGATCTGACCTTCAACATCAAAAACGGCTATTTCAATCTCCTCGAACTTACAAACGCCTACAGCGAAGGACGACGATCCCAGTTCTTCCTCGAAAATACCCCCCCGCCCCGCATGGATCTCGACGGCAATCTCGAAATCTTCATCAAAATGAAGCAGTTCGTCCTCCTTAAAATCACCGAATCGCTCCTCATCTCTATCGACGGCATCCTCGATGATCCACAAATCCATCTCAAGAAAAAGCGGTTTTTTGGACTTATGTGATTGATTGTTATGTTGTTATAAAAATTGAGCCGGATCTTCCGAAAAATGCCAGGGAATGGAATTGACGACTCCATAAATTTCGCCTACAATAGGCCCATGTACAACCGTCTACTGCGGGTCCCCAAGCGCTACAATTCCATTTTTTAAAAAGGTTTATTTGAGCTTTCTCGCCGATCTCATCTTTCCGCCGCTTTGCCGTGCGTGCAAGGAGAGGCGTGTAACCAAGGTCTTGTGCCCCTCCTGCTGGTCCCTTTGCGCCCTACCCGATCCTATCGAACGGTGCCGCCATTGCTTTGAAGAGCTCGACCGAAAGGGGGGGCTTTGCGCTCAATGTTTGAAAAGAGAGATCCTTCCGGCAGTGCGCGCCTTTGTTTTCGATCCAGAATCGCCCGCCCGATTTTTGGGTTTTGACGCGCCTGTTGCGCTTGCCAGTTTTGCGCTTCTCCAATGGATTCAACTCGAATGGCCGACGCCCGATGCGGTCATTCCCATGCCAGATGCTCATTCTCTTTGTATCGGCAAAGAGTTTGCGGAGCTGCTCGATTTCCCTTTTGTCAGAGCCTTGACGTTTGATTGCCGATATAAAGAAGATCGGCTCGAAGAGGATCAAACCCTCCTCCTTTTCGATGTTTTACATCCGGTTGAACTGTTGCAAAAAGGGGCGCTCGCTCTATCGGAGTCTTTCCCAAAAAGAATTTATCTATTAAGCTTGTTCTGATGTTGATCACGCTGCTCAGTCTGTTTCTATTTCTCGCCTTTCTCCTTCGCGGCATGAAGATCGTGCCGCAGCAGCAGGTTTGGATCGTCCAACGGCTGGGAAAATTTTCGCGCCAGCTCGAACCGGGCCTAAATTGGATTCTCCCATTTGCCGATGAAATCGCCTCTCGCCATTCGCTGAAAGAGGAGGCGATTGAAGTGCCAGAGCAGACTGCGATTACGCAAGACAATGTCAGCGTCACCCTCGATGGCATCGTCTATATCAAAATTTTCGATCCCGTTGCCGCCTCTTATGGGGTCAAAAATCCGGTGCATGCCCTCACGCAGCTCGTCCAAACGACGATGCGCTCCGAAATCGGCAAAATTCCCCTCGATGAGACGTTTGAAGAGAGGGAATCGCTCAATGCGAAAATCGTAGAGGCGATTAACCAAGCGGCTGTCACGTGGGGCGTCCGGTGTCTTCGCTATGAAATTAAAGACATTAAGATGCCGGAAGATATCCGGAAGGCGATGGAACTTCAGATGACCGCCGAACGACAAAAAAGGGCCCGTATTCTCGAATCGGAAGGGGTGCGGCAGTCTCATATTAACGAGTCGGAGGGGCAAAGACAGGCCCGCATCAATGAATCGGAAGCTGCGCAAATCGATCGGATCAACCGGGCTAAAGGAGAGGCGGAGGCGATCGAAGCTCTTTCGAGAGCCGCCGCGAGCGGCATTAGGCTGATCGCAGAGGCTCTCAACCACACCGGCGGAGAAAAGGCTGCCTCGCTCCAAATCGCTGAAAAATATATCGAGGCGTTCCGCCAGCTTGCCAAAGAGACCAACACCATTGTCCTCCCATCTAATCTCCAGCACCCCGGCTCCATGGTCGCCGAAGCGATGGCCATCTACGACTCGCTAAAAAAAAAGTCGGCTCCTCATAGCCCCTACCCATTCCCAGAGTCCAAAATTCCAGTCCATTAATCCCATTAATAATAATTTATTGACTCTACCGCTTTTTTTTGGTAAAAGTTCAGGCCCCGAAGGGGCCTGAACTTTTACCTCTCTTAACCTTTCTGTATCTTTAGCGCCGGTTACGCTGGCGATCATTCTTATTATTCTGGTTTAACCTGAAATAACCGCCAATTACATATCAGATTTTTGTTATAGCGATAAAAATAAAAAAATTTATTTTTTAAATAAAATATGGTGTACGAGAACTGCTCAGAGTTCGCATCTGAAGAAGAGACAAATTTATAATCTGTTTCCGAAGCAGATAGGGGGGAGTGATCCCCCCTTTTGATTTAGAAACCGGCGCCTACTGAAAGTTCAGCAAACGCTTTCGGAAATTCGCCTTCCCGAATCGCTGCAATCGCTGGCTGGCTCACGTCGAATTGGACGAAGCTGCGCAGCGTACCTGCACGATTAAACTCGTAGCCGAGCGCAAGGTTCGGAATGAGTCCCACAAATTTGACCTCGTCGCGTGTCGCTGTTTCTCGACTCATGACTCCGCCCCAAGCTGCTCCTCCGCCTACATAGAGGCTGCTGTTGCTGGCTGAACTTACATAATAGTAGTAGTTCGCTTTGGGCACTGTATAAAGATAGGTCCTCTCTCTCCCCTCATCTGTGATCGTATCTCTCCGATTGAAAGATCCTGAAATGTCAATGGCCGATGCTCCAGAGACAATCCGGTATCCAAGACCAAAGCCGGGAAGCATCTCAATGTCGGTCGTTTGTAAATCAGAATCGGAAACTCCCATTCTCAAATAGCCAAACGATCCCTTCGGAGCCACTTTCTCTTTTATGGAAGGCAGGGCAGGGGCCATTGCTAGGTGTGCTACATTCGGAAGAACTTCTGGAATTGCCTCTTGAGCAAATCCAAGCGCAGTTGCAAGCGTCAATAATGCAGTTGTGATTTCCTTTTTCATATTTACCTCCGTTGAAAAAGAAAATCAATTATCGAATGAGTGGGTTAATTTGCGCAACTCAAATAGTTTCTATGTTTTTTCTTACCATTTGTACTTGACGGCGGAGCATTTCATTGATCTGGATTTGATCGGTGATTTTTTTCCACGCGTGGAGAAGGGTGGAGTGGGTTTTCCCTCCGAAGGATGCGGCGATTTTCATGAGTGAATCGTCGATCATCTCTTTGGCCAGATACATGGCGACTTGGCGGGCGAGGGCGATCTCTTTATGTCTCGATTCTCCTTTGATCTCTGATATGCGCACTTCAAAAACAGCGGCGACGCTCTTCAGGATTTCTTCGACGGAGATTTTTTTATTCGGGGCGTTGTGCTGAAACATTTCACTGAGGATTTTTTCAACAACTTCTTCATTGAGGGTGGCTGACATGAGTCTGGAATGGGCGGAGAGGCGATTGATGGCCCCTTCAATCTGCCGGACATTATTGTAGATGTGTTCTGCAATGAAAAAGGCGATTTGATTCGGGATGTCGAGTCCGCGCCGCTCCGACTTGTGTTTGATGATCGCGACCCGAGTCTCTAAATCGGGGATCCCCATGTGGGCGACGAGACCCCATTCAAGGCGGGCGACCATCCGCTCGGAGAGTTTGAGCTGGGCGGGCGCTTTATCGCTTGTAATGACGATCTGTTTGTTTTGATTGAGGAGCGCCTCAAAGGTGTTGCAAAATTCCTCTTCGAAATTGAGCCGATTTTGCAAAAACTGGATATCGTCGACGAGCAATATGTCCAAAGTCCGGTAGAACCGTTTCATCTTATCGATCGATTTATTTCTCAGATGGTCGACTATATCGTTGATGAACGCTTCGGTGGTGATCGATTGGATCCGGAGCTTTTTATGGTGCTCGCCGACGTAGTGGCCGATGCTGTGGAGAAGGTGCGTTTTTCCAAGGCCGACGCCTCCGTGAATAAAAAGGGGGTTGTAGGATTTGCCAGGCCGGTTGGCCACGCCGACGGCCGCTGACTTGACGAATTGGTTCGAGGGGCCTTCGATGAAGTTATCGAAGGTATAGAGATGGTTTAGGCGCAACTCATATATCGGGGCCGGCTCTTCGGACGCCATGGGTTCTGGAGCGGCGGCCGGGGGCCGTTTTTCGGAGGAGATGACGAATTGGATGGCCGGTTCGCCCGATGGAAGGAGCGGCAAAAAATTGCAGAGAACTTCCTTAAAGTTATCGAGTAAATAGTCTTGAACGTAGACGTTCGGCACCTCAAGGAGAATTTTTTCCGGTGTTGCTTCAATCAAAGAGATCGGAGAGATCCAATTCTGGAACTCGGCAGAGGAACACCTGGTTTCAATGAACTCAAGAAACTGAACCCACCCGTTCTTTATTTCACAGTCTAGCATGTCACGAATCTATCAAGGAACGGACGATCGAAGCAAGGGAATTTCACCGGTAGGCGAGAACGAGAGCGGAGGCTTGCGAGGCAATTTCTTTCTCTTCTGCCGATTCAAGGGCAAGCGCTTGCATGAGTCCTTGCCGCTTGTAGCCGAGCATCAACAATGCCTTCGCCCGGTTGAGTTGCGTAAGTAGATGTGTCGGATCCATTTTGAGAGCCCGGTCGAGATAGTCGAGCGCTTTTAAACCATTCCCTAGCTGCAAATGGAGGGCGCCGACGGTCTGCAAGTCGTATGCAATGGGAGGAGCCAACACGGAAATGGCGTCAAAAAAGGTGAGGGCCACATCGTAGATCCCTTGCCGAATGTAGGAATAAGCGATATACCGGAGATCGGTGATCTCATCGGAACTCCATCCGAGAATGTCGAGCCACTTCATCTCACGCAAAGGTCAGCCTCGTTGATATTGGTTGCGGCGGGAATTGATCATCCCTAGCGTCCGGTCGAGTTTGCCAATCGTCTTTAAAAGATTCAACAGGGTCTTCCTCTCCCGTTCATCTTCCTTTTGCTGTTGCTGATCCCGTTTGCCTTCCTGAAACGACTTGTTGAGAGTATCTTCTAACGCTTCAAGCTTATCTTCGTCGGCCTCTTGCTTCTCATAACTGCCTAGGCTCGGGATGAGCTGATAGCTAAACAGCGGTTTGGCATAGGTGTAGTATTCGGGAGGGGGTTCGAATGAGGCCCAAAGGGTCAAGGTTCCAGCTGAGAAATACTCCTCAAATTCGGTCGGCAAATAGGGCTTGACTACCGACACTTCGGTTTTCAGAGGGATGAAACGGGATTCATCGATCAGTTTGGTGTCGAGTTGGGCCTGATCCCTTGCATAGCGGGAGGAGGTTTCGATCCCGAGATTGTCGATTGTACGTGATTTAACGGTCATAATCTTCGCATAGGTGAAATCCCGATTGTATCATTCTGAAGATTTTTCCGATATACCTCGACGTTCCCAAATCCTAAAAATCTGTTTAAATGCAGGGCTTTTTCAGCAAATTTTTGTGGCCCGTTTAATCCGAATCAGCTATACTGCGGCCACCCAAAAAGTGTGAATTGCGATTGTGATACCCTGCCACCGTGTCATGAATAGCAACGGCAGTTTGGGAGGATATGGCGGAGGGGTTAAGAGAAAGGAATGGCTTTTAAAACATGAAAGAAAATAGCAAGCGATGCTTTGGATCTGCACCTGGCAAAGAATTCTACGCGGAGTACCATGATAAGGAATGGGGTGTTCCAGTTTATGACGATAAGCATCTATTTGAAATGCTTATCCTTGAGGGGGCGCAAGCAGGACTCAGTTGGGAAACCATTCTTAAAAGGCGAGCAGAATACAGACGGTCTTTTCACCATTTTGATCCTGTAAAAGTGGCCAACATGACCGATGGCGAATTAAAGGCCCTGCTTGAAAATCCTGGCATTATTAGAAATCGATTGAAAATTTATGCTGCGCGCCAGAATGCGTCCGTTTTTTTGCAAATCCAGAAGGAATTCGGTTCTTTTTCTAACTATGTTTGGAATTTCGTGCATCACAAGCCAGCGCTCACGAGAAGAAAATCTCTCAAAGATGTCCCCGTTTCCACCCCTATCAGCGATGCCCTCTCAAAGGATCTCAAAAAAAGAGGAATGACTTTTGTGGGTTCAACAATCATGTATGCGTTCATGCAAGCCGTTGGCCTCGTGGATGATCATCTCGCTGACTGCCCATGCGCAAATCGTTAATCTAAAAAAAACGCCTAAACGTCCAAAATTTAGGCCGTCTAGATCTAAATTCGACGTTTATGTATCATCGGGCTTACGCTGAGACTGCGTCAGGATCGCAGGTTCGAGATCAGCTCTCGACTCAGCGTCATTTTCTTTCCATGTTTCGTTTGGAACCCTCACCAATCCTTATCCATCAATCTTTCCAGAAAGTGGATGCCTTCGGATGCTTTTTTCAATCAATCTGTACCACTTCTCATCTCCATGTTCGAAAACCTGTAAATAATATTGGAACCTTTCCGTTAGAGGTTTATACGCCATGGAATAAACATTCTCGGGAGTGAGATGCTGATGATTTGAATAGATTGTTGGAAGATGAACTACAGAGGCAATTATTTTTACCGAATTGAATTTTACAAGAGATTCTAACAGGAGTTTTCTAAGTTCGTCTTTTTCTTCAAAATTCAGATGGGAAATAGGATTTTCTCTATCTTCTGGTTTCGGCTTTTTCCCAAATAATCTCCACTTAATCTCGCCATGCACTTTGAACCTTTCGCAAGCATATGCAAACGAATCCTTCAACTTGTGCCACTGATCCCCGGGTATTACAACACCCCCCAGAACAAAATGTGTTGTGGATCTGCTAGGATCTCCAGAATCGTCGATAAAGTAAAGATGCATAGGTCGACAGTATGAACCAAATATATATTTATTTTCAAAGAGTTAACTCTTCCAACAGCAGCTCCCGCTGGAGCGGGAGCTGCTGGTCCACTATCATGAAGTTTGCTTTAAAAGGAAGGGTTGGTTAAAATGCTCGCCTATGGTGATGGAAACTATTTCAAAAGCTTATCACGCGGACAATTTAGTCGGTTCGTACTGTACGGCCCCTCTGCGCGCATATAACACCTGGTTTCAAAACAAAATCCAGGCCAGTGAAAGCGCATGTGAGCGTACAGCATGGACAATTTCCTATGTAGTGAGTGGAATATTCGCCTATTTGACTTTAGGTGTACTAGCCCTTGTAGGAATCGCTATAAATTTATGCCTTATTGCCCCTGAAAACGGGTACAGCCTGTGGGCAAGATTGAATGGAGTGCCCGGAGCTACCGAAAAGTTTTGTGAGAAGATTCGCAGTGAACTGTCCCTTGCATGTAGGATAAGAGCAGAGGGTTGTAGTTTGTCTGCAAGCTCATCTAGTGATAGGCCGTATACCTACAATTTAAACCAGCAATTGTCCTATGATATTCAAGATGTTTTCGAAGATGCTCCACCGCCTCTACTCCAAGTTGGGGGTCCAGTAATAGAAGAAATAGAAGATGGGAAGGAAGTAATTCGTCTTTCACAGAATGAGGATCCATCTCAAGTGAGCTTACGACGTATGGAACCGCACATTCTCTACATCCAAAACGTCATCCGAACCTTGAGCCAGCAACATGGCTGGTATCCAGAAAAACAATGGATTAGAACAGTAAATGACAGAGTGACTCTCATCATCCCTCTTCCCGATCACGTACCCGTCCCAAATTTTAATTAAAGTCTCTATAAAACTCTTTCAGAAAAGGGCAATCCTAAATGGCATACTCTTGTTGCTCTAGTGATTGCTCTAGGATTGAATTTACGATTAACTTGAATCTCATGTTCAATAACACCCCAAGACAAATAATATGACTACCAATAATTTTGATGCTCTTAAGTCTATACTCGATAGATATATAGATATTCTACATGACCTCTATGGCTTCTATACTGATATGACTCAAGGTTTCAAATTCTACCGAGAACACCTTGTCAAGCGACACCAGAAAGTGACCCACCCCCAATCTTTTCTTTAATGACTACGGCCGCCTAACTCGCATTTCATTTCCAAAAAGCCTCGTAAATCAGCGCACCATCCGCGTTGTTCACATTGAGGATAGACATTTTTGCGATTCCTAATCCTTGCATAAAACCAAAAGCTAGTATCGTATTTGAGCCTTCGCAAAAAGCAAAATCACCACCCCCAAAATCGGCATCAGTTTTCCCTGCAAATGTCTGGACAACTGCAGCTATATCATCAAAGCAAAATGTATCCTTTCCGACTATTGCAGCTATACCATGTCCAAACACGCTTCCTGCCCCCACAACTTTTGTAGCAGGGTCTTTAAGTTTATCACTGATTGATGTATTGACTTTTTGAGATAGGCTACATGCATATGTTTCCGCTCGAAAAATATCGCTATTAGACATCGGGTTTGGAGTTTTACGTTCCTTGATATTCTGATATTGAATGCTCCCGATAATATAATCGTTAAACGCACCTACGCCCTTTGTACCACAATCGATTAAGTAAGAGCCATCCGATGCCATTCCGACAAACTGAATACTACCTCCGCCAATATCCCATACAATAAGATTTTCGGGTTGAATGTCTATTTTTGAAAGAACCGCTTGAAATGCCAATTTCCCTTCTAAGTTCTGATCAACGATATGTACTTTGATAGCAGTCTCATTCTGGATTTCTTTTGCAAACTCAAGTCCATTGGAAGCAGAACGAAAAGAAGCGGTGGCAATTGCTACAATACCATCTGCTTTGAATGAATGTGCAATATTTACGGCATTCTTAAACGCATCCAATCCCTGCGTCATCACTTCGGCAGATAGTCTATTACCGTTATCCTTAGAAATTCCCTCATAAAAGTTAACAAAGTATCTTTGACTGTGCAACAATTTCACAATTTTATTTGTCTTTAAGTCTACTTCGGCCACTTGCAATTTAGGACCACCCATCCCTATGTCTATAGCCGCCCGCACTACATGCGTATCCGCGTTTGTTGCAAAAAGAGTAGAACTCAAAAAGATTGCGTTTAAAAAAAATGCTATCCGTCTAATCATCATCGTCTCATTAGAGTAATAATGAGGGAGGATTGTACAACTTTTTTTGCCAAAAAACAAGGATTTGATCGTTCACTTAAGGATGAAAGCAGCAATGAGCCACAAAAGTTTGATGAAAAAATCCTGGTTTAAATGGCCAATGTCCAGTTTAAAAATATTTACCAATCTTCACTTCTACTGCATTAGATAGGTAGGAGCGGCCAAATTCGCCGCTGTATTTCCCCGACGCAAAAAAACCGCTTTGGGTTCGAAAAAAAATTTCTACGCCGCATAGTCCAAGGTTTTGGATCCCCTCATAGGAGTCTACCGTGAAAGATCCTCCGGCCCCTACAATCGCAGCTGTGATCTTTCCTACGTCCCAAGGCTTTTTGCAAACGTAGGAGGCTGTTTCTCTTACGATCAGCAGACCCGAATGAAAGTTCCAACTTTCGTAGAGATTCAATCCGATCTGGCTTCTCAGCATAGAATAGGAGCGGCTCTTTTGTTCCATATCAAAAGATTCAGCTCCGCTTTCTCGTAATTTTTGTTCAAATGAATAGGTCCAATCAAAGGCTGCAAAGGGCTCTATCACGCCCCAGTTAAATCCAAAATCATACCCAACCGATCCATACGGCGTGAGTTGATAGCCGTTGTGCGAGCTCTTAACTTTTTCGTCGAAACCGACAATAGCGATCGATCGGCTATTTTTATATTGGTTGTAAGACCCCAAAAAGGAGAGATCGAGATAACCGTTTCCTAGATAGAGCGTCCCGTATAGATTGCCAAAATAGGAGTTGATGGCGCCGCTGCCCCAATGGTGCGATTGGTCTATGGAACTGTAGGCATATCCGGCGGCAGCGCCCACCATCGCGTCCGAATGTCCAAAATAATCGGAGGCCAGGACGCATCCTCCGGCTGTGGTATCAAAAGCAGGGCTTCCAGCACTGCCGTCTTGATGGGTAAAATCTCCAAAACCTCCCACCCACACAGTCTGTTTCGACTCCTCTCGAGCATAAGTCGTTGTGCTGCCCGCGGGCGTTTGCACTTGCGAGGCTCTAAATTGGTTTGCGTTTTGAGCGATCAACCCCTCTTGAAGCGACGTTTCATAAAGGCTTGCGATCGCTCCACTCCTTTGCTTCATAGAGCGGATCAAGCGCTGCTCGCCGAGACGGCTCGAAAAAATATCTGTGATTCGAAACGCTTGATTGCTTGTTGCCACAGAGGATGAGGCGTTGCGCGCAGGAGAAATCGCATTCATCGCCTCAATTAAATCGCTGCAGCTGCTTGTGGTAAGTCCAGCGATAATCAATTGGATCGAATCAAATTCAATGATTGAGTTTAGATAATTGGCGATTCGCATCGGATTGCTTCCTGGAGCAAAGCAATTTGTGGGAAGCGAGTTGACAATCACTCCATTGGTCGTAATGACAACCATTGTGGGGAAAAGGGGGGGAGATATTCGGTGAAAAGGGTCAGTCCCATCGGAACCGTCACATGGGCAAACGTACCTGTCACTTCGCTCGCTTGTAAAATCGTCCAGGTCACATTGGAATAGGTCCCTACGTCTGCGATGAGATTGAGAGTGGCTCCCGCGATGTTAGCGGCGCCTGTTACATAGGCCAGCGAGCTTTGGGTTGGACTAAATTCGATCGTGAGGGTGCTCCCGCTATTTAAGTTCAATCCCGATGTATAGTTCTGCCTGCCGATCGAGTTGCCTGGCTTCAGCGTCCCCCCATTTAAGATCATGACAATCCCTCCGATCGTCCCAGTTCCCTGAAGCATCGCTCCCGCAGCCACAGTCGTCGGGCTGTTCGTAGATCCATTGACTGAAAGGGAGCCCGCCTCCACGTTCGTCGCCCCTTCATAGCTGTTCGTCCCATTCAAAAATAGGGTTCCTCCGCCTATTTTAGTGAGAGCCCCGGTCGTCCCAGAAATCGAGCCTGAGTGGGTGAGATTAAAGCTGTTGGTATCGACCGTGAGCGTCTCGCCGCTCCCGATCGATATGGCGCGCCCCATGCCCGATATCGTTGCAGCAAGCTGCAATTTCGAGTTCCCCGACACAGTCAGAGTCGTACCACTCTGACCCAACGCCGCATCGGCGTTGATGTTGATCGTCCCGGCGCTCAGGGTTGTACCGCCGCTATAGGTATTCGTTCCGGTCACTGTCATGACGCCAGTGCCCGCCTGCGTGAGTGTTCCTCCGGTTCCCGTCACAGTGCTACCTAATGTCGTAGCGGAGGAAGAGGTCGAAATAGCCCCGTTGCCGCCGAGATCGAGTACGCTCCCTGTCACCCCGGTGAACGATCCGATATTGAATGAGGTGCCTGATGGAGTAAGTCCGCTGATATCTAACGTGGCCCCCGAGGCGCTCAAATCAATGGTGCTTAAACTATACCCGGAGGAGGCCCCGCTGAGGGCGAGCGTTCCCGCGCTCACAGTCGTTGTTCCCGAAAGACTCATCCCGCCGCTCGCTGTGAATGTCCCTGCACCGATCTTGGTTAAACTTCCGTTACTCCCGGAGATCGCTCCCGAATTGGTGAGATTAAACGTATTCGTATCCACCGTCAGCGTGTCGCCGCTCCCGATCGATATGGCGCGCCCCATGCCCGATATCGTTGCAGCAAGCTGCAATTTCGAGTTCCCCGACACAGTAATACTAGTGCCGCTCTGACCCAACGCCGCATCGGCGTTGATGTTGATCGTCCCTGCGCTTAAAGTAGTTCCACCCGTATACGTATTGGTTCCAGTCACTGTCATGACGCCAGTGCCCGCCTGTGTGAGTGTCCCTCCGGTTCCCGTCACAGTGCTATGCAATGCCGTAGGGGAGGAGGAGGTCGAAATCGCTCCGTTGCCGCCGAGATTCAGTACACTCCCTGCGATCCCTGTGAACGCCCCAATATTGAATGACGTGCCTGACGGAGTCAGACCGCTGATGTCCAACGTGGCGCCCGAGGCGCTTAAATCAATGGTGCTTAAACTATACCCTGAGGAGGCTCCGCTGATGGCCAATGTTCCCGCGCTCACAGTGGTCGTCCCTGAAAGACTCATCCCGCCACTTGCGGTGAACGTCCCTGCGCTGATTTTGGTTAAATTTCCGTTACTTCCAGAAATAGCTCCCGAATTGGTGAGATTAAACGTATTCGTATCCACCGTCAGCGTGTCGCCGCTCCCGATCGATATGGCGCGCCCCATGCCAGATATCGTTGCAGCGAGCTGCAACGTCGCATTCCCCGACACAGTCATTCCGGTACCGCTCTCACCCAACGCCGCATCGGCGTTGATGTTGAGCGTTCCGGCGCTTAAAGTAGTTCCACCCGTATACGTATTGGTTCCGGTCACTGTCATGACGCCAGAGCCCGACTGCGTGAGCGTTCCCCCAGTTCCCGTCACAGTGCTATCTAATGTCGTGGCGGAGGAAGAGGTCGAAATAGCTCCGTTGCCGCCGAGACTGAGCACACTCCCTGCGACCCCTGTGAACGCCCCAATATTGAATGACGTGCCTGACGGAGTCAGACCGCTGATGTCCAACGTGGCGCCCGAGGCGCTTAAATCAATGGTGCTTAAACTATATCCGGAGGAGGCCCCGCTGATGGCCAATGTTCCCGCGCTCACAGTGGTCGTCCCTGAAAGACTCATCCCGCCACTTGCGGTGAACGTCCCTGCGCTGATTTTGGTTAAACTTCCGTTACTTCCAGAGATGGCCCCTGAATTCGTCAAATTAAAACTATTTGTGTCCGCCGTCAGCGTGTCGCCGCTCCCAATCGATATGGAGCGCCCCATGCCAGATATCGTTGCAGCGAGCTGCAACGTCGAGCTACCCGACACAGTGATCCCAGTGCCGCTCTGACCCAACGCCGCATCGGCGTTGATGTTGATCGTCCCGGCACTCAGAGTAGTTCCACCCGTATACGTATTGGTTCCGGTCACTGTCATGACGCCAGTGCCCGCCTGGGTGAGTTTCCCTCCGGTTCCCGTCACAGTGCTATCTAGTGTCGTGGCGGAGGAAGAGGTCGAAATAGCCCCGTTGCCGCCGAGACTGAGCACACTCCCTGCGACCCCTGTGAACGCCCCAATATTGAATGACGTGCCTGACGGAGTCAGGCCGCTGATATCAAACGTGGCGCCCGAGGCGCTCAAGTCGATCGCACTTAAAATATACCCAGACGAGGCCCCGCTGATTGCCAATGTTCCCCCGCTCACAGTGGTCGTCCCTGAGAGACTCATCCCGCCACTTGCGGTGAACGTCCCTGCGCTGATTTTGGTTAAACTTCCGTTACTTCCAGAAATAGCTCCCGAATTAGTGAGATTAAACGTATTCGTATCCACTGTCAGCGTGTCGCCGTTCCCAATCGATATGGAGCGCCCCATGCCCGATATCGTTGCAGCGAGCTGCAACGTCGAGCTACCCGACACAGTGATCCCAGTGCCGCTCTGACCCAACGCCGCATCGGCGTTGATGTTGATCGTTCCGGCGCTTAAAGTAGTTCCGCCGCTATATGTGTTCGTTCCGGTCACAGTCAGTACACCAGTCCCCGACTGCGTGAGAGTCCCTCCAGTTCCTGTTACAGTGCTATGCAATGCTATCGCAGAGGAGGAGGTGGAAATAGCCCCGTTGCCGCCGAGATTCAGCACACTCCCTGCGACCCCGGTCAAAGGTCCGATATTGAATGAGGTGCCTGATGGAGTCAGGCCGCTGATGTCAAACGTGGCGCCCGAGGCGCTCAAGTCGATCGCACTTAAAATATACCCAGAGGAGGCCCCGCTGATTGCGAATGTTCCCGCGCTCACAGTGGTCGTCCCTGAGAGACTCATCCCGCCGCTGGCTGTGAACGTCCCTGCGCTGATTTTGGTTAAACTTCCGTTACTTCCGGAAATAGCTCCCGAATTGGTGAGATTAAACGTATTCGTATCCACTGTCAGCGTGTCGCCGCTCCCGATCGAGATGGCGCGCCCCATGCCGGATATCGTTGCAGCGAGCTGCAATGTCGAGTTACCCGACACAGTAATCCTAGTGCCGCTCTGACCCAACGCCGCATCGGCATTGATGTTGATCGTTCCGGCGCTTAAAGTAGTTCCGCCAGCTATACGTGTTCGTTCCGGTCACAGTCAGTACACCAGTGCCCGACTGCGTGAGTGTTCCTCCAGTTCCCGTCACAGTGCTACGTAATGCTATAGCAGAGGAGGAGGTGGAAATAGCCCCGTTGCCGCCGAGATTCAGCACACTCCCTGCGACCCCGGTGAAAGATCCGATATTGAATGAGGTGCCTGATGGAGTCAGGCCGCTGATGTCAAACGTGGCGCCCGAGGCGCTCAAATCAATGGTGCTTAAAATATACCCAGACGAGACCCCGCTGATTGCCAATGTTCCTGCGCTCACAGTGGTCGTTCCTGAGAGACTCATCCCGCCGGTGGCTGTGAATGTCCCTGCGCTGATTTTGGTTAAACTTCCGTTACTTCCAGAAATAGCTCCCGAATTGGTGAGATTAAACGTATTTGTATCCACCGTCAGCGTGTCGCCGCTCCCGATCGATATGGCGCGCCCCATGCCAGATATCGTTGCAGCGAGCTGCAACGTCGAATTCCCCGACACAGTTATTCCCGTACCGCTCTCACCCAACGCCGCATCGGCGTTGATGTTGATCGTCCCTGCACTTAAAGTAGTCCCACCCGTATACGTATTGGTTCCGGTTACTGTCATGACGCCAGAGCCCGACTGTGTGAGCGTTCCCCCGGTTCCCGTCACAGTGCTATTCAATGCCGTAGCGGAGGAAGAGGTCGAAATAGCCCCGTTGCCGCCGAGACTGAGCGTGCTCCCTGTCACCCCTGTGAACGCCCCAATATTGAATGACGTGCCTGATGGAGTGAGTCCGCTGATATCCAACGTGGCGCCCGAGCCGCTCAAGTCAATGGTATCAAACTATATCCGGAGGAGGCCCCGCTGAGGACAAGCGTCCCCGCGCTCACAGTGGTCGTCCCTGAAAGACTCATCCCACCGGTGGCTGTGAACGTCCCTGCGCTGATTTTGGTCAAACTTCCGTTACTTCCAGAGATGGCCCCTGAATTCGTCAAATTAAAACTATTTGTGTCCACCGTCAGCGTGTCGCCGCTCCCGATCGAGATAGCACGCCCCATGCCCGATATCGTTGCAGCGAGCTGCAACGTCGCATTCCCCGACACAGTCATTCCGGTACCGCTTTCACCCAACGCCGCATCGGCGTTGATGTTGAGCGTTCCGGCGCTTAAAGTAGTTCCACCGTATACGTATTGGTTCCGGTCACTGTCATGACGCCAGTGCCCGCCTGGGTGAGTTTCCCTCCGGTTCCCGTCACAGTGCTATCTAATGTCGTGGCGGAGGAAGAAGTCGAAATAGCTCCGTTGCCGCCGAGACTGAGTACACTCCCTGCAACCCCCGTGAACGCCCCAATATTCAATGACGTGCCTGACGGAGTCAGGCCGCTGATATCCAACGTGGCGCCCGAGGCGCTTAAATCAATGGTGCTTAAACTATACCCTGAGGAGGCCCCGCTGATGGCCAATGTTCCCGCGCTCACAGTGGTCGTCCCTGAAAGACTCATCCCGCCACTTGCGGTGAACGTCCCTGCGCTGATTTTGGTTAAACTGCCGTTACTTCCAGAGATGGCTCCCGAATTGGTGAGATTAAACGTATTCGTATCTACTGTCAGCGTGTCGCCGCTCCCGATCGATATGGAGCGCCCCATGCCCGATATCGTTGCAGCGAGCTGCACGTCGAGCTACCCGACACAGTAATACTAGTGCCGCTCTACCCAACGCCGCATCGGCGTTGATGTTGATCGTCCCGGCACTTAAAGTAGTTCCACCCGTATACGTATTGGTTCCGGTCACTGTCATGACGCCAGTGCCCGCCTGGGTGAGTTTCCCTCGGTTCCCGTCACAGTGCTATTTAATGTCGTGGCGGAGGAAGAAGTCGAAATAGCTCCGTTGCCGCCGAGACTGAGCACACTCCCTGCAACCCCCGTGAACGCCCCCATATTGAATGACGTG